>CAVTJJ010000003.1:0-989190 GCA_963735035.1 uncultured candidate division Zixibacteria bacterium | reverse complement strand
GGGATTCGCCTGAGCCCAGACATCTGCCAAACACACCTGTCTCAGACGCTCTAATAACGGACCGGTCCACCGACCCGTCCCACTGCACACTGAAATACCATATAAGGCCAACTCCGATTTGATCCGACTCTGAAGACGTACCCGATCTTGAACCAATTGACGACGACGACGTAAGACCTCTCGGTGACCCCGCTGACTCTCATCCGGAACCCAGACCTTCTTCAACAACCCTAACGACAGCAACCAGGCCAGCTTCCGGCTATCCCGCTTGTCCGTCTTCACCCGATTACCGTAGGCCATCGGCACCAAGCTCGGCGGCGTTACTACGCACTGACCACCCCACGCTACCACACAGTCGTGCAGCCAAAAACCAGAAAAACCCGCCTCGTAAACCACGGACACACACCCAGGATCATACCGATCCAGCAAACACCGCAAAGACGCCCAATCCCCGTTAATGCTGCCCACAGAACAGTTCCACTTTCGCGTCCTCACCGTGACAAACCACTGACGCTTGTGAACATCCACGCCAACAAAAACAGCACTTCCCACTTCCGCTCCAACTTCGTACCTTCTCATCTGAGCCTCCTGTTCTAAGGATCTATCGTTGTCTTCAGACCACGATACGATACCTTGTCCGAACAGAGGCTCAAAATCACGCAACAGTATCATAGTTACTCGCGCGTGGGGTCTTGAAATGTGACGCCAGTCCCGTAATTCTGTCGCGAGGCCAGGACCCAGTTGTGGATGGCTAAGTTAATGCGGCCATGACCGACTTCTCCCTTCGCTGTGAGAGCTCGAACATTGGCGTCGGCGTTCTTTCCAACACAACTGGGCCCCGGTTTACACCGGGGTGGTAGAGCTTGCGCTCCGTAATGTTCCATCCCACCATAAATGGTGGGCCACCCGGACGGCAGGCACAGAGGCCTGCCGATCAAGTTTGTGTGCCCCGGTCAAGCCGGGGCAAAGACAGAGAAGAGACGCCGGGGCATGACAGTACATGCGGTATATGCACATAAGTCGGCAGATGTGGACATCTGCCGGGCACGGTTCACTCAACCCTTGGGTGCCCCCCTAAGTTCACAAACGAAGTGCAACACCTGTTAAAGGTGTTGTCATGGAACGAAGATATGCACAGATCAATCTTGAAGAGCGGTGTGAGATTGCCCGCTTACACACCAACGGGCGGTCGCTCCGGCAAATCGGCGGCTCTGGATCGCGCGCCATCGACCATTGCTCGGGAGATAAGGCGAAATCGCAGCCGACAAAGCGGTTACCTGCCCGCCTATGCCAACGACCAGAGCCGTGCCCGGCGTTGGACCGGCTCCAAATTGGATCGCCGTCCAGAACTGCGCGACATGGTAGTGATGGGACTAGTGAATGGTTTGTCTCCGGAGTTGGTCGCGGGAAGGCTGGCCGTGGAGATGGGCCGGAAGGTGATTTCCTACGAAACGATCTACCGGTTTATCTACGCGCAGATCGCCCGTACTAAGGATTACACTTGGCGGTACTTACTGATCCGTGGCCGAGCCAGACGTAGCTGGCGAGGGTGCAAGAGAGGTCGGTCGACGTCGTCTATAGCCCTGCGGTGCCCTATCTCCGCGCGGCCGAAGAGCGCCAAGAGCCGGAAAACACCAGGACACTGGGAAGGTGATCTCATGAACTTCCGAAAACCCGATCAGAGCGTCCTCGTCCTTCATGAGCGACACTCACGCCTGATGATGGGGGTTAAGCTACCCGCCAAAGATGCCGCCTCGGTTGCTAAGGCCATGTGCACTCTCCTGGCACCCTTGCCGCCCGCCTGGCCACAGACCATCACCTTCGATAACGGTCCCGAGTTCGGCCAGCACTACCGACTCCATGACCACGACATCGAGACCTACTTCTGTAACACCTACTCACCCTGGCAGAAAGGCGGCGTCGAAAATGGAATCGGTCGCCTCCGACGCCGACTCCTCGGTCAACCGACTTGACCAAACTCTCGCCGAGACGGTTCGCAGACTTCTTTCAAATCTACAATAACACGCCTCGAAAACGCCTGGACTTCCTCACTCCAGCAGAGTTCTTTTGGCTCGAACTGTTGCACTTCAAATGTGAATCCAGCCCCGCCTGAAGCGGGGCAAGACAGAGAAGAGGCATCACCGCCCACACGCTATAAACACATCACAGGCAATTGTGCAGGCCGAGCGTCGGTCCCGTGATGAACAAGTAATCAATCAGTATAGAGATGTCGCCGATCGTGATGTCATCACACGTCGGGTTGGTACCGCCAGTTTGATTGATGTCGGCCTCGGACAGACATGCAATCACACCCGTGCACGATCCCGAGATGAACTTCGCATCAATCATGCTCGAGACATCGCCGATAGTCGGTTCATCGCCGCCGATGCCGTTGGCGTCACCGACGCGTCCGCTACAACAGCCGGGGGCATGCAGGGTTTGCCAGAAGCCGAAGTTGCCCCGGTAATTCGCCGACGCCGCCCGCCCGACCGAGGTCTGTCCGGCCGTAGCGCTCATGTGATAGTTCGCCGAACTCAGGTTCACGGCGCCACCTGACGCCATCACCTGACGGCTGATACGCTCACCCGAGTCCGGGGCTGCAGTCGGCAGCGACGTATCATCTTCGGCGCGCGCCAGTGGTGCCGCCAGCATTATAACCACGGCCGCGTACGGTAGTATCGATTTGAATCGCATTCTAATCACCTGAACCTTTCGCAGCGTGGTTTACTTGTGTGACTGCAGTTCTCTTACTTTCTTATCCAGCTCCTTGAGTTGATTACTCAACTCGGCATTCTGCTTTACCAGATCGCGATTCTGCTGATACAGTTCCTTGATGGCTACCAACGCCACGCCGGCGACATCGTTGGAAGAGATATGCAGACTGTCGCGGGTGCCGTCTTCGTTCGTGGTGCCGACATCAAATGCCGAAGTGAAATCTTCGGCGACCGGGCCGATGTGACGTTCGGAACTGTTCTTGTACTGCCACGATTCCACCGGAAGGTCGGCCAGTTTCTCGAGCAGTTCGCGACTGTCGACCGGCTCGAACCCTTCTTTGGTTTCCTTCGAACTGGTGCTGGTCCAGACTCCGCCCGGGGTCAGATAAGCGCCGTTGCCGTTGCTGGTGTTGGTGCCGACATGAATCGGATACCAGATACCGCCGTCGCGATCGTCACGATTGATGCCGAGCCGACCTGGATTGCGGCCGTTGAAGAAGACGGCCTGGTAGTTGGTATTCAGGTACGACTGGTAGCCGAAGAGGAAGGAATAGTAAGCCCCCGTGCCCAGAGCCTTGTCGGCGATCTCGCTGCCACCGGGATTACCGAATATTCGCCCGCGTTGACATGAGCTTCGCCGCCACCTACCACGGCGCCGTATCCTGAGGCGGTGTTGTCGAGACCGCCCGCGACAACACTGATATCACCAGTGGCGGAATCGAGATATCCGCCGCCGACCGTGGCGTTCCAACCCGAGGCGAGGTTATTGGCGCCTCCCGCCACGACACAGTTGGCGCCGGAGGTGCGGTTTTGATATCCGCCGCCTATGGTTGAAATAGGGCCGCCGGCCGCATTCTGGAAACCGCCGCCGACAGAAGCATTGTCGGCTGTGGCTGTGTTCCAGACACCGCCGCCGATAGTAGTAGTCCAACCGCTGGCGTTGTTCTGATTTCCGCCGCCGATAGTTGACCAGAAGTTGCTGACCGAATTGTCCTTGCCGCCGCCGATCGTGCTGTATTTGGCGGTCACCCGGTTGTTGTTACCGCCACCTACGAAAGCAGCCGTGTCGGAATAGTCATCACCGGCCTGATTATAATATCCGGCGGCCACCCCGCCGAATGTGGCCCAGGCCGCGCTGTTGGTGCCGCCACTGACCGTAGTGCCGTAACTTCCGGCTATGTTCTGCCAGCCGCCTGACACAGTGCCCCACTGCCCTGTCGAACTGTTGTTGGCGCCACCGCCGACCGTGCTGTGCTCGGCTGTCGCCTGGTTGTTGCTTCCGCCCGGGATCACACTTCCATACCCCCCGGCGGTATTGGCGTTACCACCGCCGACCGTGGCCGCGCTCCAGTACTGACCGGACGTACCGGTGGTGCAGGCCACACCGAAATTCACCGAAGCATATTTGTCATTTCCATAGATGGCGTTACCGGCATTGCCGCGCGCCAGACCCAGAAGATGATCCGTGTACAGTATGGAATCCACCACCAGCCAATGAGAGCCTGCCACGCCGAGAGCGAACTGCGCTGTATCGGCGCGCAACGCTTGATAGGCATAGGCGGTCGAAACGATTCTCATGCGGGGATTCATTTCGGGGTCGGCTCCGACTCTTACACTCAGCCAGCGACTAACGCCGCTGAAGGCCGTATCCGGAACCGGGGTGCTGCTGCCGAGAAGCACGGCGAACAGACCACTGGCGTCGGTCGTGACGCTCTGGGCTTCGGTCCATTTGACATTCCCGCCGTTCATGTCATCGTAGATGGTGAACTGAACCGTGACCGTCGCGTTTGACAACGGCGTGCCGGAGCCGTTAGTCAGAGTACCCTGATAGCTGAGCAGTCGGGGCACGTCTGATGCCGATACGAGTGCGGCTGTCAGAACTAACAACGCCGATAGAATTACGGTGAACAGTTTCATACGTTTCTCCTTGGTTCTAATTATGCCACAAAATAGATTTCTACGTTTGACAAGACCGGCTCCATAAGCGAGAACAGCCTGAAGCAACGCTAGTGTGTGACGCCGACCCCGCGCGTCGCAAACGACTACGGTAAGTAGTAAAATTCCAAAGTTGGAAATGTCTCTGTCGTGTCAAAGAATACCTGTTTCATCACTTTTGGTCAAGCAGATTTCCGGTTACCCCCGTGGGGCATGGGGTTAGGGGTAGTCTATCCGGCATTTGACAAGAGCTCGCGGGAGTGGTAGTTTGAGATGCGTAGGGACTTTTTGGCCGAAGGTGAATGGGGCAGACGAGGACGTCTGCCGCCCACAGATCAGTCGAAAGCCTTGTAGGTCAGGCCTACTTGGGGCCTGACATCTTGATGGCCGTGTCAGGCGTCAAGTCCGCCTGACCTACGCATGTTGAATAGATGGCAGAACCTCGCCGCGGCGTGCAGGCCCAGGGGTTCTGCCCTACGTGAGTCGCCCACAACCCTTGGGTGCCCCGGTCAAGCCGGGGCATGACTAAAGGGAGCCGGGGCATGACGATGATTGGATGTCGGGCTTCGACAGGCTCAGCCTGACAGAGTAAGCGCTCTTTGAAACTTGAACCGAGGTGGCGTCAGATGGAAAATAAGTTGAACGATGTCAGAAAACCGGCCGTCGCCGGACAGTTCTATCCCAGCGAAGCGGGTAAACTGGCCAAGATGATCGCCACCCTGTTCGCCAAAGTCAAGAAGGCGTCGCTCTCGGGTCGTCCGCTTGCCCTGATTGCCCCCCACGCCGGGTATCCCTATTCCGGTAAAGTGGCCGCCTCAGCCTACAAACTTCTCGCCGGGGAAGCGTACGACGCGGTAGTGGTCGTGTCACCGTCGCACACGGTCTTCTTCCGGGGCAGTTCGGTCTATGTCGGCGACGGGTACGAGACGCCCCTTGGCCTGGTGGAAACCGACCGCGAACTGGCGCAGCGCATATCTTCCATTCATCCCCTCGTATATCCCTCCGCACAGGGGCATGCTACCGGCTCCACGCGCGGCGAACATGCGCTCGAGGTGCATTTGCCGTTCATGCAGGTAGCGCTCGGTAATTTCAAGATGGTTGGCATTGTCATGGGCGACCAGGAAGAGGAATCGGTCCGGGCGTTGGGCGAAGTTCTGGCCACCGCGCTCAAGGGGCGCAACATCCTGATGGTGGCGTCGACCGATCTGTCGCATTTTCACGAGCAGAAGGAAGCGAACAAGCTCGACGGGGCGGTGCGCAAGGCGATGGAGACTTATGATCCGTCGCAGTTGATGGATGTTCTTTCGTGCGGCGACGGCGAAGCGTGCGGCGGCGGACCGGTGGCGGCGGTGATGACTGCGGCCAAACGGCTCGGCAGCCGCGAAATCAAAATGCTCGCTTATGCGACTTCCGGCGATGCCACGGCTGATTTCACCGAAGTGGTCGGGTATCTCTCCGCGGTCATGGTGATGGGGGAGAAGGCCCAGGATGCCATTGCCGACAAGCAGCGGGTGGCCTCGGTCATGGGCGCGATGGCGGCTAAGCAGTCGGACGCTTTGCTGAGCGACGAAACCAAGCAGAAACTTCACCGCATCGCGCGCGAGGCGATTGCGTCGCAGCTCGATGGGCGCGAATACTTGATGGAGCCGGACACGGAACTTGACTATAAGCGCGGCGCATTCGTGACGCTCAAGATCGACGGGGACTTGCGCGGGTGTATCGGTCAGGTCAGGGCGCGCGACCCGCTTCACAAAGTCATCGCCGACATGGCGGTGGCGGCGGCGTTCGAGGATCCGAGATTCCCGACGTTGACGAAAGAAGAATATGCGCGTCTGGAGTATGAAATCTCGGTGCTGACGCCTCTGGAGCGAGTGAAGGATTTCGGCGAGATCAAAGTCGGCCGCGACGGATTGATGATTCGACTGGATATGCATTCGGGACTGCTCTTGCCGCAGGTGGCGACGGAGTATGGCTGGACGACTCAGGAATTTCTGGAGCAGACCTGTTTGAAGGCGGGGCTACCGAAAGACAGCTACAAGGACAAGTTCGCGGAGATCTATCGGTTCGGCGCGGAGGTGTTCTAGGGGCTGGCGGGTTCTTGTAGGGCGGGTCTGTCTCAAACCCGCCGGGCATGCATTATCTATTTGGTATCATGCGAGGGTGAGATTATGGCAAAGAAAACGAAGAGGGCAAGGAGGGATAGCGATATCCTCCGCCGAATGGCAGCGGAACACGTAACATACGAGTTTGATATGTTTCATGCTTCGGCAGCGCTATTAGGTGATCAAGTTGTGCAAAGCTGTATCCCACTCAGGTATGCAGTCATTGAGTCGGTTGCTGTACATACACGAATTCTACTGAAGTTCTTCTTCGACGCTTATCCTCGCGACGATGATGTGGTAGCAGGTGATTTCTACGATGATCCGTCTGCATGGGAAGCATGGAGTAAGCAGAAAGCGGAAATTGGCAGCGTTGACGTTATCATCGACGCTATCGAAAACCGAGTGAACAAAGAGGTAGTACATCTTACGTACTACCGTCTCGGTGTTAAGCCCGATGAGAAAGCTTGGCGAGAGACACTGCTACAAGCTAACATAATTCTGAAACAAGCATATCAACGGTTTATGAGTACAGTTCCGCCAGGGAATCTTGATGGCAAAGTGCTCACTGAGCGGGAGAGAGTGCTGAAGTCAACATAAGTTGGCCCATCTCCAGTTTCGACAGCTTCACTCCACCCTACCCACAGCAAGCTGTGGGGTACCCAGCAAAGACATAATGGGTCGAAGACCCGTCATCCCGACGGAAGTCGGGAACCAGTTGTGGTGGACAGTGATATGACGTTTATGTTCGATCTGTCCTCTGAAGGGAATTCCCAAACATACCGGCAACGATGCTGCACTCACAACTGGGCCCCGGTTTTCACCGGGGTGACGGCCTGGCGGCCGTTCTCAACGATTTCGAAACCGCCCGATGCGGACTGGTTTCGACCCACAAGACTACAGGGCAATGGCGGGTTTGAAGCAAACCCACCCTACAAGACTGGGCACACACAAAATGAAGCGTGGTGGACGAGGGCGTCCACCACGCACGAAATCATCGCATTGAACCGGCAGATGTGGGTCCGCCGCGGCGGACCGGGTACATTTAGCGTGTCAGGCCCCGAGTTGGCCTGACCTACGATCCATCAACCCTGGGCTTTGGCGACCGACTTCAACTTGTCGTTGGCGTAGATCGCGATTTCTACCCGACGGTTCGACTGACGGCCATCGGCCGTGGCGTTGTCGGCTATCGGCTGAGCCTCGCCGTAACCCATGATCGTGAACCGGGTGGCGTTGACCTGGTCGCCCGAAAGCGTGGTCGCCACCGACTGAGCGCGGCTGATAGAGAGATCGCGGTTGTGTTCTTCCGTACCGGTGTTGTCGGTGTGACCTTCGATCAATACCTTGGTGTCCTCGTACTTGTTCAAGATTACCGCCAGCTTTTCCAGATTGGCAGTGGCTTCGGGGCGGAGGTTCGATTTGTCGACATCGAACAGGATGCCGGAATCGAAAGTGATCTTGATGCCTTCGCCGACGCGTTCGATCTTCGCGCCTGCCAGGTCACGTTTCATCTCCTCGGCCTGTTTGTCCATGTAGTTGCCGATGTAGGCTCCGGCCGCGCCGCCGACCGCCGCGCCGATAATCGCGCCTACCGCCGTGTTGCCGGCCTGCTTGCCGATAATAGCGCCGATTGCGGCACCGGTCCCGGCGCCGATCAGAGCGCCCTTGTCACGTTTCTTCATCGAGGCGCAGCCGATAACCAGGCTAAGCGCCAGGACGCCGATCAGGGTGGTGATTAGAATCTTCTTCATATTCAACCTCTGTTTCTAAAGGACTGTAATTTACGCACCTGAAATATGTCACAATCACAATCCGGGTCAACAATAACGGTGGGGGGCAGGGGCGCAGTTTTCCGAGTACAGAACGTGTCGAAGACCCGTCATTCTGGCGAAAGCCAGAACCCAGTTGTGGTGGACAGAGCGGAGAGGCTGATGATCAAGCTAACCATACGAAGGGATTGTCTGAACATGCCACTAGTGATTCTGCGGTCACAACTGGGCCCTCCGCCGCGGCGGACACCGGGGTGACGGTCTTGCGGCCGTTCTCACGGTGCTGGTGCAACGCGTCAGGTCACACCTCGGTCGCCGCAGGCGGCCTCGGCAGGACCTGACGCAACGTAGCGAAAAATCCCAGCGCAAGCGCTGGGGCACCAGAATTTGGGGCACTATAACCACAAATCCTGACGCTGCAGGGAACCGGCAGATGTGGACATCTGCCGGGCACGGTAATGCTCGACAGTCTATAATCCCAGCGCAAGCGCTGGGGCACCAAGAACTGAGGCACCGAGAACCCGGTACCGAGCGTGTTAATCACTTGTCGGGCAAGGTCCAATTGCCTAACTTGGGGGCCATGTCCGAACCAAAAGAAACGGTCCTGATTACCGGCGCCAACGGATTTGTCGGCTCCCGTCTATGCGCGCATATGATCGACCTGGGCTTTCATGTCATCGCCCAGGTACGACGCACTTCCGACCTGACCCTGCTACGGGACCTCAAAGTCGAATATCGATATGGCGACATTACCGAGCTTCGGACACTTCCGGAGATGGTGACCGGTGTCGATTACATCGTACACAACGCGGGACTGATAAAAGCGAAACGCCGTCAGGTCTTTTTTGATGTCAACGAGAAGGGGACTCGCTCTCTGCTCGAAGCGGTCGAGAAACACAATCCGACGGTGCGGCAGATCGTGCATATATCATCCGTGGCGGCCGCGGGGCCATCACAGCCAGGCTGTCCGGTGAAAGAATCCGACCAACCACACCCGATCACAACCTACGGCGAATCGAAACTGGCCGGCGAACAAGTGGCCCTGTCATTTGCTGATCGTCTGCCTCTTGTGGTAGTGCGCCCACCGGCCGTCTACGGACCGGGGGACCGGGGAATATTCTCGATGTTCCAGGCGGTCTGGATGCATCTGAAGCCGCTGATCGGCGACAGTAATCGAATGTTGCAGTTGGTCCATGTCGACGATCTGTGTGACGGGATCGCAAAAGGCCTGAAAGCGAATGTCAAGCCGGGCGGGATCTATTTTGTGGCCGAGAAGGACGCTTATGCCTATCGCGAGTTGATAGACATTCTTGTGGCAGCGTCGGGGCGGTGGACCGCGCCGTTGTATTTGCCGTCGTCGTTGTTTCGCGCGGTCGCGACAATCTCTGAGTACAGCTTCAGAGCGATTGGTGTGACGCCGCTTCTCACCCGGGAGAAATCGCGCGAGTTGAATTCGTCGTGGGAGATGGACATAAGTCGGGCGCGGGATGAACTTGGGTTCGTATCACAAATGAGTTTTGCCGACGGCGCACGGCAGACGTATGATTGGTATATCAAGCATGGGTGGCTCAAATGATTTCGATGAACCAGATGCTTTACTGTTTGGTGGCCGGTGGCGGCTACCTGTTCTTGATCTCGCTGGTGCTCGATTGGGTGGAGCACAAACTCCAATTGACAGCCGCGTTGCCCAAAGAACTGGTGGAGCCGTCGAGTTTCAGTGCGACCGTGGCTAATTTCGTGCTCGAATTGATATTCTACGTTGCGCTGCCGTCCGTGGTGTACAGCTTCTTTTTCTATCTGCTGCCGTTCTACGGGGCGCGCGGGGGGATGGCTGCGGCCTTGTTCGCATTCGCACTCGGCGCTGCGCCCGCACTAATTGGTTTATCACTACGAGTGAAATTGCCGACGCCGTATTTGTTCTGGACGCTGCTGGTGATACTTGTCAAGCTGCTCGGCTGCCTGGCGATTATTGGTTACTTGAACACACTGTAAGGTCTAATATATGAAGCAGGATATCGCTGCCAAGTTCAGCGCGACCCGCGCGCTGTTTCCGCATACTTCCAAAGTTGCCTATTTCAACGCCGCGTCGTATGGCCCGTTCTGCACACCTGTGCGCGATGCTATCACCGCCAATGTCGAGCAACGCCTGGCGGCTGAGACCGACGACTCGCACGACGCTTTTGCTACTCGCGACTGGCTTCGCGGCGCCTATGCCAAGATGATCGGCGCGCCCGCTCGTACAGTCGGTATCGGCTTGAACACCAGCTATGGTCTCAACATGGCCGCGTTTGGTTTGCCGCTGAAACGCGGGGATGAGATACTCGTTTCGGATATCGAGTTTCCGGCGATCGCGTACACCTGGAAGGCGGCGGCTGAGGCGCGCGGGTTGAAGATCAAGTTCGTCAAGTCGCGTGACTTGTGTTTCGATGTCGAGCTGTTCAAGAAGTCTATTGGTAAGCGGACTAGGGTGTTGTCGCTGTCGTTCGTGCAGTTCTTCAACGGGTACAAGACTGATGTCTCTGAGATTGCGGAAATCTGTCGCAAGCATGATCTGTATTTTGTGGTCGACGGCATCCAGGGGATGGGGGTCGAGCCGATCAACGTGGTCAAGAGCGGGATAGATATATTCACGTCGGGCTGCCAGAAATGGATGCTCGCACCGCAGGGGTGCGGGTTCTTCTATCTGTCAGATCGGGTGCGCGATACCATGACGCCGCCGGTAATGAGCTGGCTCGGGGTCGATTGGAAAGTGAAGTTCACCGATCTGTTTCATTACGACCTGCCGTGGTTTGACTCGGCGCAGAAGTTTGAGTTGGGCTACTATGCGGTGCTGAATCTCCTGGGGATGAAAGCGGCCGCGCAGGTCTTCCAGGGTCTCGGTATAGCCAATATCCAGAAACACAATCATGCGCTGGTCGACCGACTGGCGGAATATATCCGGTCGAATCCGTACTATCGGATCACCTGTTCGATGGAGGCGAAACACCGTTCATCGATATTCACGTTTGCGTGTGACCGGGTGCCGGAGTTGCATCGGGAGCTCTTGAAGAACAAGATCATTCTGGTGCAGCGGGAGGGATCGATTCGGGTGTCGGCGCATTTGTACAACGACGAGTCGGATATTGATAAGCTGATAGAGGTGTTGGCGCGGTTTGGGAAGTAGGTGCGCTTCTTGATTCCTGTAGGTCAGGAGCCCTTAGGCTCCTGACAATGGATCACGCTTACTGGAGTTGATCATGGAGTTTGAACTCATTGAACTTGACGAGAGGGCCCGCCGCTACATTATCGATAAGTTAAATCCTCCGTACCCACTCTCCAAAGCTTTCCTCGAAACAGTTGATTTGCGACGCGGGCGCGTACTATCTGTTTGGCCTAGGCAATCCAGTCGCGACCGAATATACGGGTTTACTGGCGCAGTATTCTCACCACCTCGAGTATTTTCACCTTCTCATACAGAGAATTGGTTTGTCGACTACGTTTGCGACTTCCTACACGGCCAAGACAACAGGGTTGTGGTGTTTGAAGTTCGAGGTCCGGGCAGGGACGACCCCCTTTCATCGCGGACCAGAACCCACAAACTCTATATAGGGAACGATGTCTTTCATTACCTGCTCGGTCAACACAACGAGTGGGAGACTGTTGCTCAACACGTAAACAACTCCACGTCCTGGACCAATTGGGTATTGTTCTCTTCGTTGCCAGACCCGTGCATCCTGTCAGAAGGTGGGGACTTGGATAAGGACGTTGTCAACAGCCTCATTGTGAACGCCGAGAAGTGTGCCATAGACGCCTACGACTTTGAGAGTTACTTGATTTGGGAACTGTGAACCTTAGGTAGATAGCTCAATCACCAGCACAATGTCGGGTTGCGCACTCAATCCATAAACGCGCGTAACCCGACCTACAAGAGAAGAACCAATATGATCACACACTGGCAAGAGATGATCTGGCAGCAGTTCGGGGCGGCGATCGATACGCTCGAGAACGCCATTCGCGCCTGCCCAGAGAATATCTGGAGCGACCGCACGCGCAAACCGGAATACTGGTACGTCGTCTATCACACCGTGTTCTTTCTCGATTACTATCTATCCGAGTCGGAAGACAAATTTGCGCCGCCGCCGGGATACTCGCTGAGCGAATTGGACCCGTCAGGACTTATGCCGGGTAGAGTCTATACGCAGGCGGAGTTGCTCGCCTATCTCGATCACGGCCGTAACAAGTGCCGCGCGAAGATTTCTGCGCTGACTGAAGAGACGGCGCATAAGCCGTCCGCGTTCAGACGCGGTACGCTCACCGAAGCAGAGTTGCTCCTGTACACGATGCGTCACGTGCAGCATCATGCGGCGCAGTTGAATTTGATTCTTCGGCAGACGATTGATTCCGCGCCGAATTGGGTGAGCAAGGCGAAGACGTCGTTACACGATTGAATGTGAGATTGTCGAAGAAAGCCAAGTGTCCGTCATCGCGAGCCCGCGGCGGGCGTGGCGATCTCAAAGTGCCTCACCGCAACGACCTTGAGATTGCCGCGCTACGTTGCCCCGCCTCACGGCGGGCCATCTCCGCTCGCAATGACAACGAGAAGGATTATTTCAATTATCCCCAAGCTGTGGGGTACCAAGTTCAAGATCGTAATTCGACATACATATAACCTAACAACCAAGGAGAAATACCATGCGCAAGCTTGTTTCGCTCGTAAGCGTGGTCATCGCGACACTGGTCGCAACGGTCGATCTGTCGGCCGGCGTCATCCCGACCTGGGAATCAAAATCCAAAAAGATCGGCTTCTATCCGATCTCCAACCAGGTCTCCCTCTATCAGAACTACGATGATTCCGGCGACAACCGGGGTCGCACCCTGCAGTTGATCGTCATCAACGGTTTCAAGCTCTGGACCGATTTCAGTTTCGAATACACCGCCGACTACAATTTCAAGTTTACCCCCGGTCTGAATCGCGACCATTATGTCGAGCTGTCGCTGGTCAAACCGATCACGCCGCTGATAAGTCTCAATGTGCAGCGGGTGATTTCGAGTTTCGAGCCGGAGTCAGTCAACCAGTTCGGGGTGAGGTTGGTGTTCTGACGGCTGGTTCATGATCAAATGAACCCACCACTTGAGGAGCGTTAAGAAGACCTTTCTTCGTCATCGCGAGTCTCGACCGCGCTTCGCGGACGAGACGTGGCGATCTCTAATGACACCGCTGCAGCAGCCTTGAGATTGCCGCGCTACGATGAACCGCCTTGCGTCGGTTCATCTCCGTTCGCAATGACGATTACACAGCAACGGGACGGGCACGGTGTACAATGAAAGCGCCGTCAGGCAGAGACGCCTGACGGCACGTCTTTCGACCTACGAAATTGACGTCGCAGGGAATCGGCAGATGTGGGCATCTGCCGGGCACGGTGTGTGCCTGAGTATGCCTGACCTACTTGACTACTTCTTGCGGATCACGCCGGTGCGATAGGGCATAAACGTGTCCGGCTGGCCGGGCGGCGCGATATCGAAATTGACCTTCAAGCTGTCCCCGCCAAGCTTGATATAGCTCAGCCGGAAACGAGGTGCACTAGCTAATGCATCGCTGGTGAGCGCGAGAGTATCCTCGGCCTTGCTGAACTGGGCTACATAACGAATGACATGACCTTCGTTATCGAAGAATGATGCCTGTACCGGCTTGTCGCCTTCGTGGAAGATTACGCCCAGGTTCTGGTAGTTTATCGCGGGAGATTTCTCGGTAGCCGGATATTCGGCATGGTTTCGGCACAGCATAATCTTTTCGTTAAGATCCATTGAAAAAGTGACCCCGCCGGTAGAACCCGACGGGTCCGGGCTGCTTACCCACTCGCCCACGAGAAACCGCCACGAACTCCATGCGTCGCTTTTCGGTTCGGTCTGCGCTGACACGATAGTTGACAGACCGACAATGATCAATAGGGTGATCATCGACACCAAACAACTTCTGACAATCAATTTACCTAGACTCATAACTGAACTCCTTTTAGACACACGATGAGGCAACTTACGAGTGTCTTCATGCGGTGGCAATCGCTTTCTTGCTACGATCACGAAGTAGCGCTTGTAGGTCAGGCGGACTTGACGCCTGACACGCGCGCAACCGTGCCCGGCAGATGCCCACATCTGCCGGATAGTCAAAACTGTCAGGCCCCGAGTAGGCCTGACCTACAACTGAGACGCGCGCTTCGGGGGAACCCCAACTGTCTGCTCGGAGAGGATGTCAGGCCCCGAGTCGGCCTGACCTACAAGACATGACGCTTAAGGAATCGGCAGATGTGGGCATCTGCCGGGCACGGTATTTGGTCGCGTCGGAGATCAGTTAGCGTTTGCGACGGGCGGTGATACGCCACCAGAGAATACGATCGAGTGAATGCCGCCCCGGACCGCATATTAGAATTGTCACCAGCGGCACAAGATACGCCACCGCTAGCTCCTTCTTGCCCCAGGGGTCACTGGCGTGAACGATGAGTATTGCAGTCAGCATCGTAACGATCAGAGAAATCACGGCCGGTCTGGTGAACAGCCCGAATATCAGCGCCAGCGAGCAAAAGAACTCGGCGAAGACAACGAGGGCGTAAGAGACCTGACTCCCCAGCCCGAACGGGTCTGGGAATTGTGCGGCGTTTTCAGAGAAACCGGCCAGTTTGTCAAGACCGTGCCCGAACAGCATCATAAGGCCGAGGCTCACTCGTAGGATAGTCAAGCCAAGAGAAATAGGCCTGGATTCGTCGTTACTTTCGTTTCGGCCTAGCAGCCAGATGAGCGGTCGGGTCATCGTATCGCCTTTCAGAAAAACGGTTCAACCCTTAAACGCCCGACTTGGCGAGAGGTTCGATTGTCAAGAATTTCGAGAGGGGCGCCTTAGGCCGACCATCGCCCGTTCAAGGCCCGGTTATCGGGTTCACGTCAAGCGGTGGCACGTCTCGCCCTTCGCCAAATTTCAGAATCCAGAACGCCGACTCGGGGACAGAATAGTTCTTCAACGCCGACGAAAGGTCAATTTCGTGGGCGTCTATGGCCTGCTCCTGGTGTTCGGCGAAAGTGGCGTAGTGTATTCCCATGCTCTGACCCGAGCCAAGCAGGAGGTGTGCCCTGACGGCGTCGTCCGGGTTCATGTGCTGACTTTTCATCATCCAGCGCTTCTCGTAATTGCCGATAGGCAGGATGGCCAATCGAATCTGACCGAAACGTTCATGAATCTGTTTCAGAAAGTTGCCGTGACCGGTGTCTCCGGCGAAATAGACCTGATCGCCGGTCGCGCTCTCGATTACGAAGCCGCCCCATAAGGTCTTGTTCTGAACGAAAGGCCACCGCCCGGATTGATGTCTCGACGGCACGAATGTGAACGACGTGCTCGTGACTTGCGACGAGGTTGATTGCCACCAATCGAGCTCCACTGCATTCTTTGCGACCTCGTCCGGCAGTAGAGACTTCACACCCAACCCAACCAGAATTGTCGGATGATCTCGGGCGACAATTCTATTTAGTGTAGGCATATCCAAATGATCCCAATGATCATGTGATATGAGAATGTAGTCTATCGGAGGAAGATCGTTTATCAGAACACCCGGCGCCCGCAAGCGCGCGGGCCCGATCCGACCAAAGGGCCCCGTGTGCTCAGACCAAATTGGATCGGTGAGTATATTCAGCCCGTCCGTCTGAATGAGAACGGTGGCGTGGTTTATGTATGTCACCCGAAGTCCGTCGTCACTCACTCGCGCAACAGGAACCGGCTGCCTGGGATCATCGATCCACTCCGGCCAGGGGATATTCTCCATCTCCCACATCCATTTGACCATGTCGGCGAAGGTGTGGTCGCCCGGCTCGGTGCTGGTAAAGCGGGAGCCGTCCCAATGGTCGGAGACAGGTCCGTCATAGCCGTAGTTGGCAACGGCAACTATGGTCGCCGCGACCAATAGGATTGCCACAGTCACGATCGACCATAGGATGCGCTTCAAAGCTATCTTCATAGATGTGACCGCTTACCTGCGCAATTTACGCTCTACTGCATAATGATTATATCGATACGCCGATTTCTTGCCCGGCCCTCGGGGGTCGCCTGCGAGGCTATCGGCTTGTCCGAACCGTAGCCGATAGCGCGAATCCGATCCGACGGTATCGACATCGCCTGCCGCAGATACTGCATGACCGCGAAAGCGCGCTTCTCTGAAAGAGTCGTATTGTTAGACGGGTCGCCGCGATCATCGGTATGACCTTCCACCACCAGCGGTGACTGCGGAAACAACGCAATGATCTGCTTTACCTTTTCGAGCAATGGCAATTGAGCTTCGGTAATCTCACTCTTGCCGGCGTCGAACGAAAGGCCGGAGAGACGAAGGATAATGTCGTTGGTGCCGCTGACCAGAATCTCGCCCTGGGTCGGGTCGATCATCGCTTTCGCCTGCGCGAGACGCTGCTCCTTGTCCTGTTTAGACTGAAGCTCAGCCGAGACTTCCTGATGCGCTTCCGAGAGCTTACTCAGCCGATCCTGTCCTGCCGCGACCTGATCAGCGAGTTGACTTCGCTCGGCGATCAACACACCCACGCTGCTGTCTATCACACGCACCATGGCGGTCGGATCCTGAAGGGACGAATCGCCGCCCACCTTCTCGACTACGGTTGACAGACTGGCGGTGAGTCGTTCCTGATTTTGATTCAATTCATCAATCGTCTTCTGAAGAGATGCGATCGATCCCTGGCTCTTGCTGGCGTCGGCCGACATGGTCCCGGTTACTCGCTTGATTCCGGCGATCAACGTATCGGCGGCGTCGCCCGGCCCTTTGTCGAACGGGAGATAGCCGATCTGAAGAGCGTTCGCGACCCGGTCCATTTGGATTTCATAGAGAAGCATCAGCTTCTCCCAGGCCTGGTCGTTTCGATTCAGTGAGCGCACCGATTGGGCGATAGTTGTCGCGTGACGGGCTTCGTATTCGGCCCGCGCCGCCTCGGCGGCCGCATCCTTGCGATTGTAACGATCGGTCGTGAGAATCGCATTGGCGCGCTCGCGCGAGGTATTTGCTTTGTCCAGACAGGTCAACGAATATTTGGGGGCTTCATCCAGCACCGCGTTGGCGATCAGTTTGTCGGCCTGGCCGAGAATCTCGGTGCGTATGGCCTCAAGTTCGGCTACATCGTACAACGGCGAAGACTTGGCGGCTTCTTTGAGCGCCCCTTTGACATCACCAGATTCGACTTTGTCGGCGGCCAGAGTGAACACCGCTTCGGCCTCGGAAAACAACACTGGTACCCATATATCCGCCTTGGCGGCTAAGGCTTTGTCACGCGGCGAAAGGTATTCCTTGAGAGCCAGCTTACAGACTTCAGTGTTCTTCAGTGCATTCTCGGTAAGTTCGCGCGTCTTTACCAGGTAATTCGCGGCGGCCGACTCAGACCCCTTGATTCGTATAGTCTTCTTAGCTTCGTCGAACTGATCGCGCGCCTTGACATAAGCTCGGGGCGAGAATATCTGCGCCTGGACCGACTTGGCCGAATCCAAGAGCTTCTGCACCGACGTCAGGTCGGCTTTGTCCTGTGCGGCGGCACTCGAAGCCATGCCGACCAGTATGACCATCCCAACGGCCAGTGAGAGTATCGTTTTCATAGGTTAGTTCTCCATAATTGCAAATGACGTCATCGTTATTGAGAGAAAACCCTGCTGTCGGACAAAATCTAGACAAAGTAAATGCCGCACGCAACACAATATCGCGGGGTGGGGAATGCCCAGCTCCGCGCTGGCTATCCCGTGCTTGCTGAAGAATTCCACCTCACTGTCATTGCGAGCGGAGATGTCCCGCCGCTAGGCGGGACATCGTAGCGCGGCAATCTCAATTCGAGTGCATTAATACGAGCCGGCAGATGTGGGCATCTGCCGGGCACTTGAATCTCGAGGGGACTAGTAGATCGGGGTTTGTCCAAGATTCACGAAAATCCGCTTTTCCGAAAGCCTCATCCGATGTATCCTTGGGTACGGACAGTCAAGCCAGAAAAGGGTGTCAACACATTATGAAAACTCTTTCAATCATCAGCATAGTTGTAATCGGCATCGGATCGCCAGCAATGTCGCAGACACCGTGCGATGATCTGTCGAAGTATCCGGCCCATTTCGCCATCATCGGTGACCGGACCGGCTCACACCAGGAAGGGGTATACGAGGAGATTGTTGCCGAGGTCGAACGGTTGCGGCCGGACTTTGTTATGACTGTAGGTGACCAAATCGAAGGTTACGTTTCCGACACGACCGAACTTCGCAAACAGTGGGATGAATATTTCGTCCTCGTGAAATCGCTCACCATGCCGATTCATTTCACGCCGGGCAATCATGATATCACCTCCGACGCCATGGAGCCGACATTCCGCGCGCGGATCGGCGAGCCGTACTACTCATTCGATGTTCGCGGCATGCATTTCGTGGTGCTCGACAACAGCCGCACCGAGAACACCAGCGAACTTGCCGAGGCGCAGATCAACTGGCTCAAGGATGATCTCGCGAAGAATCGCAACGCCTGCTACACATTCGTATTCTTCCACAAGCCGTTTTGGTATAAGACGCTCGGTGACGGGAAACCGGATGCCCTGCACGAAATTTTCAAGGCGAACGGGGTGGACGCGGTCTTCAACGGACATTTTCATACCTACTTCTCGGCTGAGATCGACGGCATCCTGTACACGGCGTTGGGCAGCTCCGGCGGCGAGACCGAGGAAAGTCCCGACGGTCTGCTGTATCAATTCGGCTGGGTGACGGTCGACGGGTCAACGGTGTGCACATTGCGCCGATCAAGAAGGATGCGGTGCTGCCGTGGAACGTGCAGTCGCTCGCTGAGGCGCGGGCGTCGAATCTGGTCAAGAGCTCGTCGATCAGCTTTGTTGAACCGCTTCCGCTGAGCGATGCGCTCACACTTGCGGCAGGGCCTGTGACGGTGACGATACATAACCCGATCGTGAATACAGATTGGAGCGACACGTTGCGCTGGAATGTGCCTGAGGGTTGGACCATTACGCCGTCGGTCTATCCGTTCACGCTGGCGGGTGGTGCGACCGTGACCGCACAGTTCAATGTCACACCTGCGGCCAAGCTCTATCCGCTGCCGGAGCATTTCGACCCGGCTGCCGTACGGCGAAGGACGCTCCACCAAAGTGAGCCGGGAGCTCGAAGTCGCCCGCACGGCGTATTGTGCAAAGGCGAAGGGGAAGGTTGTGATCGACGGCCAACTGAACGAGTCCTGCTGGTCGAAACCGGTGACGGCGCTGTTCAACAACGACGGGACGCGGTCGACAGATCGATTCGACCACGATTCTATTTTGCCTATGACAAAGACAATCTGTATGTCGGCTGCGTATTGCCGCGATTCGGTGATGACGGCGCTTCGGGCGACCATGACCGAGCGCGACGCCGCAGTGTACACCGAGGATGCGGTTGGTTGGATGTTCCAGCCGGGTGGGCCGAACGGCGACGTGCCGCAGATCTATGTCAATCCGCTCGGGACGGTGTGCGATCAGCTTATTGAGCGGGCGAGCGACGGGTTCTGGTCGGGCCGGACGGACTGGAACGGCGAGGTCGAGGTGAAAGCGGTGCGCGGGTCGGATTATTACGCAATCGAGATGCGCATCCCGCTGATGCAGTTCGCGAAGAAGACCCCCGCCAGTGCGTCTTTGGATGTGACGCCGAAGCCCGGTGATCTGTGGCGGGTGCAGTTCCGTCGCAAACAGGTGCGGACGAACTCAGCGGCGGCGTTCCAGTCACCGTGGGACTACACCCCGACGACCTTCGGCGAGCTGGTGTTTGAGTAGGGGGTCTTGTAGGGCGGGTCTGCCTCAAACCCGCCTTGTCTGTTATGCCCCGGCTTGACCGGGGCATCCAAGGGTAGAAGGGTGGGACCCCTGTGGCCCTGGCGGATTGACTACTTCAGCAAGAGCATCTTCTTTGTCTCGACAAACTCACCGGCGGTCAGACGGTACAAGTAGACTCCGCTGGCTTGGCGACTCGCGTTCCAAATCACAGTGTGCTCACCGGCATCGCACCGCCCATCCGCCAGCGTAGCTACCTTCTGCCCAAGCACGTTGAACACTTCCAAACGAATATCAACGGATCGAGGAAGGGCGAACTTGATCTCCGTCACTGGATTAAATGGGTTGGGGTAATTCTGTGAAAGGCTATACGATTTTGGCAGTGACGCGGCCTCTTCATCTCCTTCAACATCAACGAGGCTCTTAATAGTGAACCAGGTAGGCAACGTGCCGTCTTGTATCCAAGCAACGGACGCGCCGACGGGAGTGATCTTTGTCGAATCGACCGCAATCTGTCTTAGCGTCAAGTGACCTGCTTCCGGACGACGGAAGACAATGCGACTATCGTCCGGTGAGTAGTCAGGGTATCCGACCGAGGAACCGTTATCTTCTATCAAGCCAATGTCGCCGGTGAAGAGATTCACTGCCTGTACTTGAACTTGCCCTGTATTGGCATCAATCAGATCGAAAGCAAAGAACACGTCGTTTGTGTTGGCAAAAGAGGGATTCCCTATTTGGATTCCTGCCGGCAGGGGAGGAAACACCGGGAACACAATGCCATAATCAACATTGAGCCCGTTGATGTCCCAATACTCGATGGCCCCGCCGCCACTTTGGGGAACACTGTTGAATGCATCATAAAGAACGTACTGACCAGTGAGATCCCAATCAAGAGCGTCTGCAAAGCGAGTTGTGTAAACTGAACCACCATCAGCCCCAGGACTATACAGGTGAAATACTTTGCTGGAGTCAGCATTCACGAGGTCAAGAACGTATATGCTCGAGTCTTCGTATATGGTGGTTGCGGCCAACTTGGTGCCGTCAGGAGAGAGCGCCACCGACCACCATTCACCGGCCGCGCTAAACACTGATTCACCGACACCATCGGATCCTATAGCGCGTAAGAAGTGTGCACTATCCACGAATACTACAAAAGAACCGTCACGCGGTGTAGTAATAGGGCATCCGGTGCCCGTAAATACTTGCGTAGTAGTAAGCTGATTGATTTGGGTAGCCGGTATATCGGGACTAACAAGATACAAGCTACTGTCAGAAACATCGGCATTGACTACGGCAATCCATTGCTCTCCTTCAATTGGCGCGATATCGGGTGGTTGCACTGTGCCCGCTCCATCCGCAATGCCCACAGTACTGAAGGCTGCCTCGACCGCAGTTACTTCAGCGGAAGGGTTGCCGTACAACTCTCCGGCCGCAAGAATAGCAGCCAAGCGCATATCAATAAACTCAGCCAGCCTATTTAGGTATCCTGCGTCTAGGACCCTGTAGTATATCTGCTCCAGTTTATCTTTGCCAATCGTTGTGCCGATCAGATACGCCGCGCGGTTGGTAATCCCGCTGTTGACATGAACACCACCCCAGTCACCATCTTCAGTGAATTCAAGTGTCAGATATTCAGACATATTGGAAGGTTGCCAACCCGAGCCGAGGTCACTTGGGCCACTGCCTCCGTTGTGGGGATCAGCCATATCGCGCATTGCACCGGAAGGAAACGCTGTCAGTTTCACGACATCCTCGCCTATCAACCAATCAGTCCTGTCCACCATCGCCCCGAAAACGTCGGCAAACGTCTCGTTAAGGGCGCCTGGCTGAAAGCCTGGCTCAAGATTCACCGTGTATTGCACAACGCCATGAGTTATTTCGTGCGCGGCTACATCTAAGGCTCCCGAAAGTGGCTTGAAAGATGTATTACCGTCACCATAGTGTATGAATTTGCCATTCCAATAAGCGTTGTCCAATAATGTGTTGCCACTATCAGGGACATGAATGATTAATTTCACAGTGCTACCATAGTTGTCAATGGCGAGACGCCCAAATGTGTTATAGAAATAATCGAAAGTCTGACCCGCATTGTAATGCGCCGATACAGAGACAGGGTCGTTCCAATTGTTGTCAACTGAGGTAACATTGGACAATGGACCCTGATAGACGTCTTGCATATCTTGCGTCCACAATGCACCCCTTGGGTCCTTTATGATGTCAGGTTGAACGCCCTGCCAGATTGGGCGGGTGGCGTCAATCATGTAATATGTAGGGGCCACATAGTACACATTCAGGCTTTGCGTAACGCCATTCAGATCGGTTGCTGTAGCAACGGCTGGGCCATCAAAGCATGTGGCGTTGTATGATTCGAGGATTTGTCCGTTGTTGGCGTCAACAAAGTAGTACCACAAGTCGCGTATGTTGGGTCGGATGGCTATGTGCCATACAAGGTGGGGCTCTTGCGTCTCTCGGTTGATCCAGATATAAAGCTTAGCTGTTGGGCCGTCATATTCCAGTAGACGTTTAAGGTCAGTACCAAAGACCTTAATAGGTCCTCGTGCAGATAGGTCGCTTATGGCGTCATCGATGGCCTGTTGTGCAGTGATTCTGTTGGCCGATAGGTCCAAGGTCCTTGGTGAAGGGGAGTAGCGCGCATTGATAGCGTACAATTCGTGGTTTGCGTCCAGATGCACTGCTATTTCACGGCCCCAAACAGGGATTCCCATGTAGGCCTGCTGGTACACGATGTGTGTCTTGCCGAGCTTGTCGACATGTTCCCGCGCGACGGCTAGTTCATCTGTTGGACTGTCAAGTCGAAATAGGAGCTTGTTGGTTTCAAAGTAGGACAAGGCTGTCTGTTGGTCCGTTTGGGCTGCCGTCGCCATCGAAGCGGTCCTTTGTAGTCCTGCCCCTGCAATAAAAGTGGGGGTGCCGTTTGCTGTATCCCATTTGATAGTACAGGACCCAAGTGACAACGCTGTCGGAACCCTGTTCACGAGCGGCTTTGCATGCGGGCGGTTGCTTCCGAGCAATCCAGCAAGACCACTCTTAGACGAGGCGCTAGAGACGGCGTGCTATTCTTCCCGACTACCTGTTGTAGATTGGAGGCAATACTGGTCAGTTGGGCTTGTGTGATACCGCCAGTTGTCCGGAACGCACTTTTCCTGCCCTTTTCGTGCCAAGGATTACTGCTCGTTGAATCGCTGATTTGCGCCAATCCCGAAAAGTAAAGTGCAGCTACAAACAATGGTGCTGTGAACCACTTGAATCCAATATTCCTCATGGCATTCCTCTTTTGGCTGTTGGAATAGACTCCTTCGCTAAGATATAGCTGACTTAGCTTAAGATCAAACGGTTTTCAATGCTGCAACTTCTTTCCCGCTTTGGCGTTTGAATATTGTGGCCGATAGGGTATATTAATAGTGGCAGGTTACGCTTCGACAGGCTCAGCGTGACTTTGCGGTGGCTACAATTCTTGCGTCCCCCGATCAAGTCGGGGGATGACAGGGAGTTGACCGGGGCAGACGAGGACGTCTGCCGCCCACAGTGGCCAATTTGCTCTTTGACAAGTTAAGAGGCTGAGCCTCTTACACTAACCGTCTCGAAACTGGGGGTGATCTGGTTTCGACGGGTTTAGTGGGGGGTTGTCAGCGTGCCGGGGTCGCTCGGGACCTCGTTACCAAACCGGGCAAACCCTTAAATGGCGACTTTAACTACGCCATGGCTGCCTAATTAGGTTTACCTGATTAGGGCTGCAGCCCGTCGTACCCAACCCTTCGTCTCCAGGGTGGGGATACGGCGCCGATAAAGGAGACTCGGTCCGGCGACGCCTTTAAGTCGGACCCAAATACAAAGGCTGGCGGTGACCGTGGCCTGTCTTTCGGCAGCGGTCGGCGCGAGAAAATATAGAGAGACTACGCACGTAGACGGCGGCTCGACGCTATTCTCGGACGGGGGTTCGATTCCCCCCACCTCCATTTATTTAACTCGTTGTCATGCTATTGATTACTATGGACCGGGGTCGCGAATCCCCGGCCCCTGGCATTTCTTCGCGTATATCTGGCAATAAACCCGAATTACTGGCAACGAAGAACGTTCCAACTCGGTCACAATGACCTGTAGGTTGTTGTGCTACACAACGAGGGGGCGATTGTCCGTGGCGTCGGCAGATTAGACACGGATACCTGCGGTACAGTTGCATTCCTGAAATCACTTGCCAGTTACTGTTGTAGATGAGTGCGTCGGGCCCTATTGTGAGGAACGTATTGCGATTTTGCAACTGTTCCACATTACTTTGATCATCTGACCGTATGCCTGAAAGTGAGAAGTCTTGACTAATCTTTTGGTGATATCATGAAAGGGCTTCGCCAGGCGTTCTTTTCGGAGCTTGTAGGGACAGGACTTCTAGTCGCTGTCGGGTTGTCAGTAGTCATTGCTTTGTTCGGGACGAACTCTGCTCTTATTGCCCTGCTCCCCGATCCGGGGGCCAGGCGATTGATCGCAGGCTTTCTGTTCGGCACTACAGGGGCACTTATTGCAGTATCGCACATTGGGAAAATCAGCGGCGCCCATATCAATCCGGTAGTGACACTGGCCTTCTGGATCATCGGGAAGATGGATGGTGCACACGCGACCATCTATGTCGTTGCACAATGCGTGGGAGCTGTCCTTGGTGCTATCCCATTGCTCATGTGGGGCGAGGCAGGGAAGAGTATTGCGTATGGTGCCACTCTGCCAGGGCCGCAATACGGAGTCTGGATTGCATTGGCCGGCGAAATCATCACTACCTTTGCCCTGATTATCGGGCTTTTCGTCTTCCTTGGTCATAAACGGCTGTCGGCCTGGACGCCGCTCCTCTTTCCGTTTCTATACGCTATAATGGTATACCTTGAGGCCCCCATATCTGGAACGAGTACAAATCCGGCCAGGAGTCTTGGACCGGCGGTCATTTCAGACCACTGGAATGGCTGGTGGGTTTATCTGGTAGGACCGATCGCGGGTACGTATATCGCAACAATCGTTCAAAGGCGCAGCATATTGAAGCGGCTCGAAATCCAGGTAGCGAAAATATACCATTTCGGGCACGATCCGCACGGCATCTTTCACCCAAAGCTCTAGAACCTTCCTTATGGTGAGTTGTTCAAGGACGTAGCAGCAATAAGGGTAACGTCCGGAGGATTCAGTTCATATGAAGGCGGTATCAGTCAAAGTCGGAACAGCGGCGATTCATTTGGTGGATTGTGAAGAACCCGCCGTCAAAATGGCCGACGAAATCAAGCTGCGAGTACTCCGAGTAGGCATCTGCGGAACTGACAGGGAAGAAGCGGCGGGCGGGCGTTGTGCTGCTCCGGACGGCCTCGATGAGCTGATCATCGGTCATGAAATGATCGGTAAAGTAATTGAAACGGGCGCCGCTGTTACCAAAGTGAAAGTTGGTGATTATGCGGTCTTCTCCGTTCGTCGTTCTTGCGGCAAGTGTCCCGCATGTCGGATGAACCGCTCCGACATGTGCTATTCGGGTGATTACCGTGAAAGAGGCATACGGAAACTCGACGGATACCAGACGGAATTTGTCGTCGACCGAGAACAGTACGTAACACGGGTTCCGCAGGAAGTCGCGGACATAGGAGTACTGACTGAGCCGCTCTCGGTGGCGGAGAAAGCCATTGATGAATCGTTGCGCGTGCAAGCATCCCGACTCCCTGATATCTCCAATCCCGGCGATTGGCTTCGCAGCCGACGTTGTCTGGTGGCAGGACTGGGACCTATCGGCCTTCTCGCGGCGTTGGCTTTGCGTCTTCGCGACGCCGAAGTATACGGAGTGGACATCGTCGATGGGAACAACGTACGCCCACAATGGCTAGCCAAGATCGGTGGCACGTATATCGATGGTCGCCAGGTTCCGGCTGACCAGATTGATACACAAGTTGGGCCAATGGATCTAATATTTGATGCCACCGGGGTAGCCGAGTTGGAATTCAATTTGCTGGATGCCCTGGCGATAAACGGAATCTATGTTCTTACCGGAATACCTGCCGGAGTTCGCCCGCTGAGTATCCCGGGTGCGGAGTTGATACGCCAACTGGTACTTGAGAACCAAGTGATGATAGGGAGTGTTAACGCTTCTCCGGAGCATTATCGTATGGCGGTCGAAGATCTGGTCAAAGCGCAGTTACGATGGGGCGATCATGTTGCTTCTCTAATTACGCACCGTCACCCATTTGCCGATTTCGCCGCCGGCCTACAACATCATGGTCAGGATGAAATCAAGGTCGTTCTGGAGTGGAGCAAGTAGTGTGCCCCACAATTATCAAGGTATTAAGTATGACTGAGAGTGTTACATGATGGGTGAATCGAGCATGCATGCCTTCGGGTGGCCGGGAACTGCACCACGATGGACATCAAGCGCCAAGAGTGGAATTGGGACGGCGACTAGTTCAGCCAGTCGGGTCTGGTTTACTCTTAGCCATGGCATCTTCAATGAGATCTATTACCCCCGGATCGATCAGGCCTGTATCCGCGACATGGGCATGATCGTCACTGACGGTCATGATTTCTTTTCCGAGGAAAAGCGTCACACTGCGAGCGCAATCGACTATATAGAACCGGCCATACCTGCTTTCCGCCTGGTCAATACCTGTCTCCAGGGAAGATATCGGATAGAGAAAGAAATCATTACCGACCCCACCCGAGACACGGTGCTGCAGCGCACGACCTTTGTGCCGTTAACAGGAGTTACGGAATCTCTTATGCTGCATGTGTTGTTGGCTCCGCACCTCGGCAATTGCGGCTACGGCAACACGGCTTGGCTGGGAGACTACAAGGGTCGGCCGATGCTCTTTGCCGAGCGCAACGGGGTGGCTCTGGCGCTCGCCGCCTCTGTCGATTGGAAAAGCCGCTCGGTTGGGTTTATCGGGGCTTCCGACGGCTGGCAGGACCTGTCACAGCACAAGAGAATGTTGTGGCATTTTGATCGTGCCGAGAACGGAAATGTGGCGCTGCTCGGTGAGCTGGATTGGCAGGCAGTTAAGAGCCATTCTTTTGTGATAGCGATTGGATTTGGCACCAATGCCGCCGAGGCCGGTCATCGTGTGACCGCAAGTCTTCTCGATGAATTCGATGAACTGAAGGCACGCTACATCCAGGGCTGGAGCGCATTCCACAGCACTCTGCGCAAGACCGGACTGCAAGTGGAGAGCGTCCGAAATCTGGAAGCGATCAGCGCTATCGTATTGCGCATTCATGAGGCGAAGCGGTTTCCTGGAGGCATGATCGCAAGCCTTTCGATTCCCTGGGGTTTCAATAAAGGAGATGAGGACCTTGGGGGATATCATCTTGTCTGGCCTCGCGACCTCGTAGAATCGGCAGTCGGGCTGCTTTCTGTGGGAGCACACGCGGATACTCGTCGTGTACTCAATTATCTCCTGGCAACGCAAGAGGCTGATGGTCACTGGCCCCAAAACATGTGGCTGGACGGCACGCCGTATTGGTCCGGTTCGCAAATGGATGAGACCGCGTTTCCAATTCTCCTGGTAGATTTGGCTCTTCGCGAGAAAGCGTTGGAGTCTGGCGATGTCCCGCACTTCTGGCCAATGATTCGACGAGCATCGCAATACATTGTGTGCAATGGTCCGGTCACACAGCAGGATCGCTGGGAAGAGGATCCGGGGTACTCGCCCTTTACGCTTGCCGTCGAAATTGCATCTCTTTTGGCGGCGGCTGACATTGCCGACATGAACAATGAACCGATTGTGGCCACCTATCTTCGGGAGACCGCCGATACGTGGAATTCGCACATCGAACGCTGGACCTACGTTTCCGGCACCGAATTAGCCAAACGATATTCCGTTGATGGCTACTATGTTCGCATTGCGCCGCCGGAAACAGCTGACGGTGCTTCGCCTGTGCATGGCTTTGTACCTATCAAGAACCGACCGATCGGCAGCAGTCTTCAAGAAGCTGATCATATCATAAGTCAGGATGCTCTGGCACTGGTGCGCTTTGGTCTGAGGGCCGCCACCGATCCGCGAATGCTCAAGACCGTAAGAATTATTGATGCCCTCTTGAAGGTAGACACGCCCTGCGGCCCGGTTTGGCATCGTTACAATGCAGATGGCTACGGCGAACATGAGGATGGAAGCCCGTTTGATGGCACCGGTATCGGCACGGGCGTGGCCGCTGCTCAGCGGAGAGCGCGGGCACTACGAACTGGCGGCAGGACAGAATTCAAAGAGCATCGGCACTGCTGAAGGCAATGGAGGGGTTTGCGAATGAGACGGGCCTGATTCCGGAGCAGATCTGGGACGCCGATGATGTCAGTGAGAAGGAGCTGAAATTTGGACGTCCCTCAGGTTCGGCGATGCCTCTGGTTTGGGCGCATGCGGAGTATCTCAAGCTTCGAAGATCCATAGCGGACAAACGCGTTTTCGATATGCCGGCGCAGACGGTTCAGCGATACCAAGTGGAGAAAGTGGAGTCGAAACGAACCATTTGGCGCTTCAATCACAAGTGCCGCACCATGCGGCGCGGTCGGCAACTGCGGATTGAAACTCTGAGCCCCGCAACTGTCCATTGGAGTGTCAACGGTTGGCGGACCACGAACGACTCCTCGACACGTGACACCGGGTTGGGCGTCTACTTGGTTGATCTGGCTACAGAGGGTCTACAGTCGGGAGAGCGAGTCGATTTCACCTTCTATTGGCGGGATGTCGCGAAATGGGAGCAGACAGATTTTGCCGTGATCATTGAAGACGTCTAACCAGGGATGAACCAGCCCCGGAGCTGGCGCCGTCGAGAGGCTCACAAGAAAACGTCAAAGTCTCGTCACAATGATCCCTAAGTTATTGCGCCACAACGCGAGCTTGGGGTTCGATTCCCCCACCTCCACCAAGACGGCATATTACCGTACAACCGATTTTCAGTCCAAATCGCCATCGTTCGGAAGGACAAATCCCTCACCCGGTTACCGACAAAGTGTTTGCCTCGGGTGGGATCTCTTCGGTATAATACTTTGTATACATAATATTTGGATACGAAATAGTATTGCATGACACATATATCCGTAAAGACCGAGTCGCGTCGTCACGAAATCAGTGCGATAGTCAATTCCATACGCTTACTGCAGCGCGTAGGACAGCGGCAGTCGAGTGAGTTTGTACGAAAGTATCACATTACAGGGCAGCAGTTGGGTGCCTTGCGCATCGTGCAACTTTCGCCACGTATCTCGCTCGGTGAACTCAGCGAACGAATGTATTTGCACCTCAGCACCGTCTCGGGAATCGTGGACCGTCTCGAGAAGCGAGGGTATGTAACGCGGAAGCGAGGCGATGAGGATCGTCGGGTAGTGCATCTGGAAGTTACTTCCGAAGGCCGGGGGGTGATAAAGAAGACGCCGCTGGCCGGTATGGGGCTTCTCTTCCATACGATCGATTGTTTGTCACCGGACCAGCTGCGCGATATTCAGAAGGGACTGAACCTGCTCCTGACCGTCATGAAGATCGACGGCAGGCGTGACCGTCGGAAGTGAGCCGCACAATAACGAAGGAAGACAGGCATAATGGCAGACGACAACAACGAAACGGAGCGGCCGCAGAGCGCTGGAACCGCGCTGCACCGCAAGAAGAGAGTTCTGATACCGCTTTTTCTGATGCTGGTGGTCAGCGCGGGGGCGGTTTACTACTGGTACAATTATCTGCTTGGTTATGTTGCCACCGATGATGCGGTAGTTGCCAGCGACGCCGTGACTATCAGCTCGAAGATACTCGGCCGCATCGTGGCACTAAACGCAGACGAAGGTGACTCGGTGAAGGCGGGGCAATTGCTGGTTCAGATTGATGATTCCGATCTGAAAGCTCAGGAGGCGCAGGCTCAAGCGGCTCTCGACTATGTGCAGCAGAACGTCCAACTTGCCACAATTGCTCTGGACCGGGCTAAGGATGATTTCGATCGGGCCTCAATTCAATATAACGATCATGTGATTACTCGGGAGCAGTTCGACCATGCCCGTAAAGCTTCCGAGATGGCGCTGGCCCAGCAGAACGTTGCTCTCAGTCAGGTGAAAGCGTCGCAGGCGCAACTGGCGGTTGTCGAAACTCAACTCACGAACACGAGAGTTTTCGCCACCGCGTCCGGTGTGGTAGCCCGAAAATGGGTTGTCCCCGGCGACATTGTGCAGGCCGGCCAGCCGATCTTTACGCTCTTCAACTTGAGCGATGTATGGGTGACGGCCAATTTCGAGGAGACCAAGTTGGGGTCAATTCATCCGGGAGACTCCGTGGAAATCACGGTCGACGCATTTCCCGATCGCATCTTTGCAGGCCGAGTCGAATTGATAGGTGCTGCAGCCGCATCGCAATTTTCTCTCATACCGCCCAACAACGCGTCTGGCAATTTTACCAAGGTGACGCAGCGGGTTCCGGTCAAGATTGTGTTCGTAAACCCTGACAAAGACGCTCCCGATCGGCAGCATACACTTCTCCCGGGTATGTCGGTAGAAGTGAAGATACAGGTGAAGGACAAATAGGTGAACGCGACTCACCGATGGCGGGCTATTCGCTCGAAACTAACCAGCGACTACCCGCAGCTTCGACCAGAGAGCCCGGCGTATCGATGGCTGGTTCTCTCTGGGGTCATGGTTGCGACCTTCATGGCGGTGTTGGATGCCACGATTGTCAATGTGGCGCTGCCGAAGCTCATGTCGTCGTTCGGAGTGTCGGTCGATAGTGTTGAATGGGTTCTAACGGCCTATCTCCTGATTTTCGGTGTGATGTTGCCGACTTCCGGCTGGCTTGCCGACCACCTGGGCTACAAGCTGATCTTCACTCTGGGATTGCTGCTCTTCACTGTAAGTTCGTTCTTGTGCAGCCTGGCGTGGGATTTCAACGCCTTGATATTCTTCCGGGTGCTTCAGGGGGCCGGTTCAGGCATCTTGATGCCGGTCGGTATGGCGATCATTACCAGAGAGTTTCCTCCCGAAAAACGTGGACTCGCGTTGGCGTTTTGGTCGATGTCTGCCTCGGCCTCCGTCTCTCTTGGCCCGGCTATCGGCGGCTACTTGATCGATCATTTTTCCTGGCACACTATTTTCGACGTCAATGTTCCTATCGGCATCTTTGGAATGGCGGCAGCCGTGATAATTCTCCGAGAGCACAAAGCCGCCGATTCACGCTCCTTCGATCTGATAGGCTTTCTCTCGCTTACGGCCTTTCTGACCTCGCTTCTGCTGGCTCTGTCCAACGGCAACTCGGCCTGGAACACGGGTGGCTGGACCTCTGATTACATCCTGACCTGCTTCGCCATATCGATCGTTTCGCTGATTGTCTTTCTGACCACTGAGTTCAGTGTCGTACATCCGCTCATTGAGCTTAGTCTGTTCAAGGATTACAATTTCACACTTTGCAACATCGTGCTGTTCTTATTCGGGCTGGGTATGTTTGGCAGCACGTTTCTCTTGCCAATATATCTCCAGAATTCTCTCGATTACACACCGCTTCAGGCCGGTCTGGTCTTCCTGCCCGTGGGAATCATGCAGGGGTTGGTGGCGCCTCTGGCCGGATGGTACGGTGATAGGTTTTCGCACAAGGTCCCGTCGATTCTCGGCGTTCTCTTGATGGCCTATACGTTCTATCAATTTTCCTCTCTGTCGTTGTATTCGGAACCAAACGAGATAACGTATCCGCTCATACTTCGCGGCATCGCCATGGGCGTGTTGTTTGCGCCTCTTATGGCCATGGCCCTTTCGGAAATATCTCACCAGAAAATGGCCCAGGCCTCCGGACTGCTCAATGTTATCCGGCAGATCGGCGGTAGTTTTGGAGTAGCGATATTCGGGACAATTCTGACTCGCCGCACCATATACCATGTCGCCACGTATGGCGGACAGGTCAACGCATACTCAGATACGTTCAAGGATACGGTTACAAAACTACAGTCACAGGCTGTTCATGCGGCCGGTAGCACTACCGGTGTTGCAGCGGCACAGGCCAAAATGCAAATCGGCACGTTCGTGGCCAACCAGGCGTTCATTCAGGCGGTGGACGATGTATTTCTCCTGGCCGGAGTGGTTATCGTTATTGGAGTCATACCGCTTTTCCTGATCCGCACCCACCGAGCCGGTGCGCATCTTCGTTCCGCAAAGGGACCAGTCCATGCGCAGGCTGAATAGGGTACCAGATATGAAAATGGTTTCAGTAACAGTAATGATCATGGCAGGTTGGTGCGCCGGTTTGATTTCGGCCCAGACCAAGCCTTCCGACTCGATTACCGTCGAACAGGCAGTCGCATTGACGCTTCAGAACCACCCGGCCATCCGTCAGGCGGAATACGGCGCGGCGGCGTCGGGCGCGCGGGTAGATGTGAACCGGAGCGACTTCTATCCGGACATTTCGTTCGAAGGCGAATATGTGCGGATCGGGCCGGTACCGCAATTTGAGCTCGCTGGCGGGGGGCCGCTCGATTTGGCTCCACGCAACAACTATGATCTTCATGTCGGTCTCAGTCAAACGCTTTACGATTTTGGGAAGAGGGATGCGGCTATCCGCCTGGCGGAGACATCGCACCAGACTGCCACCGACAACATCGACCTGATCAAGTTCAACCTCGCGTACCAGACGATCGGTGTGTTCAACAACCTGTTGATATTGCGTCAACGGATCGACGTGCTTGATGAACAGCTTCAGACACTAGCTCAGCATCTGGACATGAGCGTCAAGAAGATAGGTGCGGGCACGGCGACCGATTTTGATACGTTGACCATCCAGGTAAGAATCGCGGTGGTTCGTAGTGATCGCATCGATGCCTTGCACGCTCTGGAGGATCAGGAAATTACGCTTCGACAGTTGATCGGCCTGTCACCGGAGACGCCGATCAATCCACAGGGCAATTTTGCATCTGGCAAAGTGACGTTCAATCCTGATTCACTTATGACCGCTGCTACCAAACTGCGACCGGAGTTGATTCTCTCCCGTGATGCCGAAACCAATGCCGCGACTCAATCACACTTGGTGTCTCTGGACGATAAGCCGCATCTGTCACTGAATCTCGCCACCGGCTTCAAGAACGGGTACGAGCCAAACCTGAGTACCTGGCGAGGTAATTACGCGGCCGGGCTCGAGTTGAAGATACCCGTCTTTAACGGCTACAAGACGAAGTACCAGGTAGCCGAATCCGATGCCAATCTCAATTCAGCTCACGCCCGTACGGCGGATATCGAGCGGCAGATTCAATCCGAAGTTCGTCAGGCTGCAGCGGGCGTCAACTCAAGTCTGGAAAAGATCGCCAGCACCGAAACCCAGGTACGTCAGGCCGAAGAGGCTGTGACAATGGCCCGGGTACGTTATACCGCCGGAGTGATTACCAATCTGGATCTGCTCGATGCGGAGACGGCGCTGTCGCAGACTAAACTGATCCGGCTGCGCGCTTTCTATGACTACACAGTCAGCTTGAATGCGCTGGACAGGGCTACCGGTAAGAGAGTATGGTAGTGAGTGAGACTCGAGGCGCTCTACTAGGGGGCCTGTGCTCGGAGCCTAGGAGCGCGTCCGAAGAACGGTCACGAGTTGGTCACAACGCATCGTCACCCAACCTGGGCTATTAATGACTACGATATACTCTGCCGCGCTTTGGTCGGGCGCGCCAGTTCTACCGTTCATCTATCGATCGCAGCCGATACCCCACGCCCGGCTCGGTGACGATGAGTTCGGGCCGACCTGCATCGCGTTCCAATTTCTTGCGAAGCTGAGCGATATAGACCCGCAGGTATTGGGATTGATCCACTGATTGTGGTCCCCAGATATCCTTCAGCAGCTGCCGCTGAGTGACGACTTTGCCGGCATGCTGTGCCAGTACCCTCAGCAGTTCATACTCCGTGGCCGTCAAACGAACTGCTTCACCACGCAGAATGACTGCTCGGACTGTGAAATCTATCTCCAGATCGCCAATGCGAATCGACGGTTCGGATTCCCCGGACTGCTTATGTCGCAAGGCTACCCGAACTCGAGCCAGGAGTTCGGGCACCCCAAACGGCTTGGTCAGATAGTCATCCGCACCGGCATCGAGTAACGCGACTTTCTCAATTTCGGAATCTCTGACAGTCAAAATGATGACGGGCACCGAAGACCATTCCCGCAAGCGCTTCAACACTGAGGCACCATCCAAATCGGGAAGGCCAAGGTCAAGTATGATCAAGTCGGGGCGCTGAGTGGCCGCGGCCACAAGCCCGGTCTCCCCGGTGTCGGCTTCAATGAATGTATGGCCTTCGGCTTCCAGGCTGATTTTCAGGAAGCGGCGAATGGCCAACTCATCATCTATGACAAGGATGCGGGCACCGGTCATAATTCACTCCTGCCACTCGGTATTTGGGGCTGCACTTCGAGGGGCAATTTGATGGCAAAGCATGCCCCGCCGGTGGAGATGTTTCTGACTGTCACAGTGCCGCCGTGAACTTCCACAATTCCTTTGGTGATCGCCAACCCAATTCCAGCACCACCGGCCTTTGATCCCGGAACTCGATAGAACATATCGAACAGATGTGGAATAGCTTCTGGCGGCAGGCCGGGACCGTTGTCGGAAACAGTCAGCTCGATTTCTCGCCCAACGACGCATGCGCTAACAACAATCTGGGCCCCGGGTGGGGTGTAGATGCCGGCATTGAGCAGAAGGTTGGCGAGTGCCTGTTGGAGCAGCTGAAAGTCAATACGGACAAGCGGCAACGGATCGGCGATCCGAACCAGGACCTGGTGGTCGGCCAAGGCGGTCTTGTGCGCGTCGAGCGTGACTGAAATCAGATCGCTCAAGTCATGCCAATCCTGCTTGAGAACCAATTTGCCGGAACTGAGGCGCGACATATCGAGAAGATTAGAAACTACGCGGTTGAGTCGTTCGGCATTGGCGATGATCTCAGTGGATAATTGCCGTCGACTGGCCGGATCGGTCGCAATCTGATCATTGCCAAGCGCCGACGCATTGCCGATGATCGCGGTCAAAGGGGTTCTCAACTCGTGTGACACGGTGTTGAGAATTGTCTGATACAACCGTTCCGATTCGGCGACCTGGTGCAACTTTCGTGAACGTTCCTGTAACAGTTCTCGCTCGGCGGCCACCGCAAGCAGGCGGGAAGCCGTCATGAGGAGATTCTCTTCATCCTGACTGAGATACGCATTCTCTCGCGGTTTATAGGCCAGCACACCCGTGATTTCCCCGGGACCAATCAGAGGCACATAACGGGCTACCGCCGACGCCAGGGTATCGGTTGACCAGCCGGCGGCCTTGCCGTGTTGGAACGCCCATGTAGCCACGGTCCATTCCTTTTCGGCAGTCATCCAGACATCTCGGCCTCCCGACGGTATGTGCTCCAGGGTTCCGACAACGTTCTTGAGCGCGATGCCGAATTCGCCCGGCACCTGGTGGGCAAGATTGTCTCTGACGGCCGAGGCAAATTCCTTTCGATCACTGGCGGCAGATATGGCGCTGGCAATCTGATACAGCGCATTGGTTCTCTGTTCGCGTGAGCGCAGCAATCGCTCGCGCCGACGAATGCGGCTGGTGAGAGTACCGGTTACAGCCGCGCCAACCAGCAGCGCCAAACACATGGCCATATCTTCCGGCTCGGAAATATGAAAAGTCCCCCGAGGCGGTATGAAGAAGTAATCCCAGGTAAGAGCGGCCAGGAGCGCCGCAAAGATGGTCGGCCCAACGGATACAAACAGACTCACCACCAACACACCCAGAAGAAATACAAAGCCTACGGCTCGGTACCCAATTGCCGTGAGAAGCAGGGCACTAAGTCCAGCGGCGGCAATAATGACCCAAAGCATGAACCAGTATTGGACAGGCGAGGCCTCGAAATGCACGAAGGATCGTCGGTGGGTAGAAGAACTCGTGTCCCGCACGGGCTTGAGGATGTGGATATCAAATGTTGTGGCATGCAGCGCCAGTCGGTCGAGGAGCGACCCACCGCCGAGAATATCCCGCAATCGGCGCTTTACCGGGTGGCCGATAACAAGCTGTGTCACGCTGCGTTGTCGCGCGGTTTGAATGAGGGCCTCCACAATATCGACATCGGTCAGACTGACAACTTCGCCACCGAGTTCACGTACCAGGTTGAGATTCCGGGCCAGCTGCTGACGGTCACTGTCGCCCAGATTATTACCGGTATCGACATGAATCGCCAACCATGGCGCGTCGAGACTGAAAGCCAGACGGCGCGTGGTTCGAATCAAATCTTCGGAGTGCGGGCTGTGACTTACTGCGACCATCAGACGTTCCGATGCTTTCCATGAGCCCGTACCTTCGTGGGCCGCCGTGAGATCTTGCAGTTCGTTGTCCACAGCTTCGGCCGTGAACCGAAGGGCGATTTCGCGAAGTGCGGTCAGCCTATCCTCTTGGAAGAAATTCCTGGAGGCGGCTTCAGCCTTGTCGCCGAGGTATACCTTGCCGTCTTTCAGTCGCTGCAAGAGCTCGGCAGGAGTAAGATCCACCAGAATAATCTGGGCGGCGCGCTGGAGGATTGTATCAGGCACTGTCTCGCGCACCGTGATGCCGGTAATCTGCTCCACATATTCCTTGCGACTTTCAACATGTTGGACGTTGAGAGTAGTATAGACATCGATTCCGCCATCCAAGAGTTCCAGTACATCCTGCCATCGTCTGGTGTGGCGTGATCCGGGCACGTTGGTATGAGCCAGTTCGTCGACGAGAACAAGTTTCGGTCGCCGGGCGATCACGGCATCGAGGTCCATTTCGCTGAGAGCCACGTCGCGGTAAGTGATAATCTTGCGGGGAATGATCGATAGACCCTGGAGCAACGCTTCGGTCTCGGTTCGTCCGTGAGTGTCGACAGTCCCTACGACTACATCTATACCCTCTCGCAAGCGGTCCTGAGCGGCGCGGAGCATGGCGAAAGTCTTTCCGACACCGGCCGACATGCCAAAAAACACGCGAAGTTTCCCCGCGTGGGCATGAGCTTCCCGTTTCTGGATGGCCGCCAGGATAGCGTCCGGATCGGGCCGAAATGATTCAACCATCACGACGACGCCTTTATCAGTGAGTCCAAAGCGAGATTCAACCTGAGTACATTTATTCTCGGCTGACCGAATATCCCTATGTTGGGGTATTCGGTATGTCTCTCTACAAGTGAAAGAAGCGCGGTTTTTTGTGCCTGGTCAAGTCGTCTTGCCCGCGCCACGCGGTCAGCCTGAAAAAGAGCCGCTTCGGGTGATATATCCGGGTCCAGGCCGCTGGCCGAGGCGCAGAGCAGATCAATCGGGACTGCCCCATTTCCGGTTTGCGCGAGTCTGTTTCGTCGCGACGAAATGCTGTCTTTAAGCGCGTCGCTGGTCGGTCCCAAATTACTTCCGCCGGAGGGTAGTGGATCATAGTCGATGGTGGAAGGACGCGGCCAGAAGTAACTTGAATCGGTGAACTTCTGCCCGACAAGGTTTGAGCCAACAGGTCTCCCGTTCACTACCAGCAGGCTGCCCGAGGCCTGATGCGGAAAGCAGAGATAACCGACCACCGTTACCAGGAGCGGATAGACAACTCCGGTCAAGAGCGTCAACACGATTAGTGTCTTCAGGGCTGTCATTATTGTTCGCACAGAGTCTACCTTAGTTTGCGAGTCGGCCGGCCACCAGCAGAAGGTCAATTAGCTTAATACCTATGAACGGCGAAACAATACCTCCGAGGCCGTAGAGCAGCAGATTGCGACGCAAGAGTCTCTCGGCGCTTTCCGGTCGATAGGTCACGCCACGCAGTGACAGGGGAATCAAGGCGACAATTATCAGCGCGTTGAAGATTACTGCGCTGAGTATGGCGCTCTCCGGCGAGTGAAGATGCATGATATTCATGGCGGCCAACGGACCGGTACTTGAGCCGGACATCGCATAGAGCGTTCCGAACATTGCCGGAAGGATCGCAAAATACTTGGCCACATCGTTGGCGATACTAAAGGTAGTCAGTGAGCCGCGGGTCATTAGCAGCTGTTTCCCGATTTCCACAATCTGAATCAGTTTCGTCGGATTACTGTCGAGATCCACCATGTTGCCTGCTTCGCGTGCCGCCTGAGTACCTGTATTCATTGCAACGCCGACGTCGGCCTGGGCAAGGGCTGGAGCGTCATTGGTGCCGTCGCCCGTCATGGCAACCAGATGACCGGCGCGCTGTTCCTCTCGAATTCGCTCCAATTTGGCTTCTGGTGTCGCCTGCGCGATAAAATCATCGACCCCCGCCTCGGCCGCTATGGCCGCCGCGGTGAGCGGATTATCCCCTGTCACCATAACCGTGCGAATGCCCATCCTGCGCAGTTGGGCGAACCGTTCCTTGATACCGCCCTTGACCACATCCTTGAGTTGCACAATTCCAATCGCCTGATTGTCGATGCTGACGGCCAGTGGTGTTCCGCCGGAACGCGCGATCTCGCTTTGAATCGATTCTAATTCATCGGGAAAACTGCCACCATGCCGCAGCAGATGCTCGCGCATGGAATCAACCGCTCCTTTGCGGATGCTCATTGCGATCGAACCGTCGGGTTCGAGTATGTCGACACCACTAATACGAGTCTGTGCGGTAAAGGGCACGAACCGCGCCTGGCTCGGCGTGAGAGTCTGCGCACGAAACCCGTAGCGATCCTTAGCCAGAATGACGATAGAACGACCTTCCGGAGTCTCATCAGCCAACGACGCCAATTGAGCCGTTTCCGCCAGGTTCTGCACCGGTATCATTTCTGCTGGTGCGAAATCGGTAGCCATTCGATTGCCCAAAGTGATCGTCCCGGTCTTATCGAGCAAGAGTACGTCGATATCACCCGCGGCCTCAACCGCGCGACCGCTCTTGGCGATTACGTTTCGCTGGACAAGCCGGTCAATGCCGGCTATCCCAATAGCACTCAGAAGTGCGCCAATTGTGGTAGGAATGAGGCAAACAAGCAGAGACACTAGCACGGTAACGGTTACTATCTTGCTTAGATCCTGTCCCGCGGACGTGCCGCTGTAATCGGCAAAGAATTTCAGCGTCGCGACGGCCAGCAAGAAGACAATAGTCAGTCCGGCCAGGACAATGCCGAGTGCGATTTCGTTCGGGGTCTTGTGGCGTTTTGCTCCTTCGATCAGTTCGATCATACGATCGACAAAGGTATTGCCGGGCTCGGAAGTGATTAGAATGACGATCCGATCGCTGATTACTCGCGTTCCGCCGGTTACAGCGCTCCGGTCGCCACCGCTTTCACGTATGACCGGGGCTGATTCGCCGGTGATGGCCGATTCATCGACGCTGGCGATTCCCTCGATCACTTCGCCATCTGACGGTATGATATCTCCTGCCTCGCAGACGACCTCGTCTCCTCTTTGCAGCAGAGTGGCCGCGGTGCGTTCTTCCCGACCTGACTTGAGAAGACGAGCGAACGTCTCGCTGCGCGCTCGTTTCAGGCTGTCGGCCTGGGCTTTGCCACGTCCCTCAGCCATCGATTCCGCGAAATTGGCAAATAGGACGGTGAACCAAAGCCAGAGACTAATCTGGAATTCAAATCCGGACCATGATCCCTGAATCCAGCCGGCAGCGAACGATATGGAGGTGAGGATGGCACCAACGTAGGCCACAAACATGACCGGATTTCGAACCTGGTCACGCGGATTTAGCTTCTTGAGGGACGCCCGGATCGCAAACCCCAGCAAAGCTCTGTTGAAGAGTCCTGAAACCGATTCAGCCATAGGTTCCCTCAGAAGGTTCGTCCGGACAGCATTAACAAGTGTTCGACTATCGGACCCAATCCCAGCGCAGGAAGAAAAGTAAGCGCGCCGACGATTAGAATCACGCCAATTAGGAGCACGGCGAAGGTTGTGTTATCGGTCGCAAACGTGCCGGCCGACAGAGGTGACCGTTTCTTGCCGGCCAAGTGACCTGCGATTGCCAGGCAGGGCAGGATGATTGCAAAACGGCCTATGAGCATCGCCACGCCCAGGGTGATGTTATAGAAATTGGTATTAGCGTTCAGTCCGGCAAAGGCACTGCCATTGTTGCCGGCCGCTGAGGAGAAGGCGTACAGTATCTCGCTTAGACCGTGCGGTCCCTGGTTGGCCAGACCTGCCAGCGCGATCGGCAGGACGCAGGCAAGCCCAGCGCCAATGAGGATGACGGTGTTAGGAGCCAGAATCCCCACAATGGTCATCTGAATCTCATGTGCCTCGACTTTCTTGCCCAGATACTCCGGCGTGCGACCTACCATCAATCCGGCAAGAAAGACGGTCATAAGAACGTACAGCAAGAAGCCGTACATGCCGGCGCCGACTCCGCCGAATATGATCTCACCCAACATGATATTGAAAAGAGCTACGCCGCCCGCCAAAGGTGTGAGACTCGAGTGCATAGCGTTGACGGAGCCGTTCGAGGCGGCAGTGGTGGCAGAAGACCAAATGATGCTGTTCGTGATGCCAAACCGAACTTCTTTTCCTTCCATATTAGTCTGCAATCCCAGGGCCGGGTTGGCAGAATACTCACCGTAGAGTGAGAGTGACAATCCGGCAAACCAAAGCACAAACATGGTGGCGAAAATGACCCACCCGTGCTTGCGATTGCCCACTAGCCTGCCATAAGTGAAAGTTAGAGCTGCCGGGATGAGCAAAATGGCCAGCATCTGAAGGAAATTTGATATTGGCGTGGGATTCTCCAGTGGATGAGCGCTGTTGGCATTGAAGAAGCCGCCGCCATTGGTACCTAACTGCTTTATGGCAATCTGGGATGCGGCCGGACCAAGCGGAATAGTCTGCGCCGGACCTTCTACGGTGGTCACGGTGGCAGCAGGCGAGAAAGTCTGCACCACGCCCTCGCCGACTAACACGATCCCAAGAAGCAAAGAAAGCGGCAGCAGGACATAGACAATCGAGCGCGTTACATCGACCCAGAAGTTTCCGATCTTGTCAGTTGTCTTCCGAATAATTCCACGTGTCAGGGCGAGAAACACAGCAATTCCCGTGGCGGCACTGACAAAATTCTGCACGGTCAGACCGATCATTTGGGTCAGATAACTGAGCGTAGTCTCTCCGGCATAGGATTGCCAATTCGTGTTGGTAACGAAACTGACAGCGGTGTTGAATGCCAGCGGCCATCCGACATTTGGCAAGTGCTGTGGATTAAGTGGAAGCCACTGCTGACAAATCTGCAGAACAAAAAGAAAGACAAATCCAAGACCGTTGAGCCATAGCAGTGACCTGGCGTAATCTTTCCAATTCATCTCGCTGTTACTATCTATGCGACCAAACTTGTAGATACCCTTCTCTAACCACCCGAGGGCAAGCTTGAGCGGGTGTGGCCGGTCTGTAAAGACCCGTGCCAGGAAAGCGCCTAACAGGGGAGCCACGGTGACCAGCGCTATGATGTAGACCAGAACCTGGAGAAGATCATTAGTGGACATTAGGCGACCTCACTTGAATCTCTCCGGATTGAACACGGCGTATACGAGATAGGCCAATAGCGCCAGAGCTATGATGCCCGCAAACGCAAACGACATGGCATTCCTTTCTATTTCAAATCGAGGGGCGAACTGCAGCATCAGGGTTGGGGTAGCCGGGATGACACCGCCACCTGTCGAATAAGAACGGCGAGTTTCACAATCTGGGTGAATAAGGAAGAAGGGCGCGGATATAAAGAATGTATAAAGGATACAAGAGGGGCTGTTTGCACTACTTCGCAGGTCCCCAATTGACTGAAACAAACGGTCAAGACTTGGTGGCAAAGACTCTCAAGCTATTGTGCCCACCCCGCGAGCCAGCAACTCCGTCCTTCTCGCTTTCACGCTATTGTCTCGCAACAAGATGCTGTGGCACGAGGGGTGCGTTGAATTTCTTACTTCTTCTCCCGCTTGAGTTACAAGTCCACCGTCCCCCGGCACTACTACAATCTCCTCTGTCAGCCGGAACCTGCAGCCGGATTGTAACAGAACCGGTCGACTCGGCACTCCTGGGCAGAGCAAAGAACATGAGTCAAAGGAGAAACAAGAATGAATACGTCAATTGTTAACTCAGGGGCACTTCTCGCGGTGTTCGCAGTTTTTCTAGGATCATCTCTGTTTGTTGCAGGGCACTCACAAGCTCAAAGTCCCTACGGAAGCGGCGGTACCGGGAGCGGTGGAGCGTCCGGAGCACAAAGTGGCGGCGCGAAACTCATTTGGGACTTCACCGGAGCTCAAGTAACTGTCACGCAGAGTGGACCCAACAGCTTCACCGTTTCACACGACGGCACCGGGGTGAGCTATGTGGTTACTATTGGTGGTTTGAGTGGACAATACGTGACCGGGGGCGACAAGAGTTATACCGGCGACGGCAAGATTGGCAACAGCGTGGAATCAGGTCTAAGACAACTCACCTTCGATGCCAACGGCAATTTTACTTATTACAAAGAACCTGACGCCGCCCTGCTTTGGAACGGCGGAGGTATCGGTGCTTATACGACAGAATCCGAGCAAGTCTATGGTTACTATGGTACTTTCATTGGTCCCGGTAACGGTAAACGCGCGATCGCCTTCTTCTGTTCGAACGGATTTTACTCGATGGCCGAGTTGTCGTCTTCGGATCGACAAATCAGCTCGTTGATGGGGTCCTTCACAAAATACTAAATATCTCGTCACGCCAAGCGGCAGGCCTTCATGGTGAACTTAGTTCAAACCATGAAGTGACCTGCCGCTGGTGCTTTAGTATTTCTGGTCTGTCACGAATCAATCCAATCAAGCGCGCGCAGGGGATTAGATGCTTTCCCTGTCAGTAACCAGCGTTCCGATGTATTTCTGCTGCTGTCTCTTGGTCCTGATCTCGGTCAGCAGTGATCTTGTATCGGATACGCGCACAACTTCAGGGAGAACTGTAACAAACAAGGCGCTCGGGGCACTGATGATCAGAAAATGAAACTGGAATCAACCAAACAAAGGAGGCTATTATGTTCCAGAGAATGTTTATCACTGCTTGTGTTGTGCTGACGCTAGGAGTTGCGATGATGTCCTGCTCCGACAATTCAGTCGCGCCTGAACCGGATCCCCGCCCCGAACCCAACCCGCCTGTCATAGTGCCGGCTGCGCCATCGACCCTGGTCGCCACCCGTGTTTCTGAGACGACCGCTCACATCACCTGGAGCGATAATTCCTACAATGAGACCGGTTTCGAGATTCAGCGCCTTGGTGGTCTCGCTATCCCCGAGCATCCGTTAAGCTGGGAACGAATTACCACAGTCGATCCCGACTCTACTGAATGCACCGTTAATGCGCCTTCATTCTTTGGCTACGATTTCCGGGTACGCGCGATCAATGATGTGGGCGCCTCTGAGTTCTCGAACGAAGCAAGTATATGCAATTGGGCCGTCCCGGTTGCGCCCGACGGTTTGACTGCTGCGATTCTGAGGCCGGACAGATTCCCAGCTATCGGCTACGGTGTTATCCTCAAATGGAACGACAACTCGGAGTGTGAGTCCGGTTTTCGTATCGATCGCGCCGTTTGGAACTCGTTATCGTCCAGATTTGGGGGATGGACCGCTCTGACGCATGAAGCTGCAATAGATGCCGTCGTAGCCACGGATCGCAGTGTGGTTCTAGGTGGAAAGTATCGGTACCGGGTGGTCGCATTGAACGCTGCCGGGGAGTCACCGGTCAGTAACACAGTCGAGATTACCGTGCAATAGTGCGGTTCTACATAAAGAATCGATAGACTTCATCAACGGGTCGCCCCCATTCGGGGGCGACCTCTCTTCGTTTCCGGGGGAATCCTATGTGAAAGGCTGTAACAAACGCGGCTGGTCGGGCTGGCCATCGATAACCTTGATACTGGCGGTAAGCCAGAGCACCCGAAGGCGCTTATCCCTCTCGTGGGCGGTTTCTGTTGATACACAATAAGTTACGCATAATTAGAAGGTGAGCAGGAAGTCTGTAACAACCGGAGGGTAGGTGGCACTAATGGACAAATGAAAACGAAAACCAACATAACCAACAACTCAAACAAGGAGCAACGCCATGATCCCGATCATTACCTCAACCACTATCATCAATGCGGGTCTCAATATTCTGCACATCCTCATACCGAGACCTTGGATCATACTCTAGTCTGCCGAGGGGGCAGATCCTCTGCCCCCTATTCTCACTCGAAAGGAAGACAATGAACTCAGATTTCAAGCTAACTGTTGCAGTGTGGGAAGTTACACGCGGCTGCAACTTACGATGCAAGCATTGCGGCAATGCGTCCGCCAAGCCCAGATCAGATGAACTGACCACGGCGGAGGCCAAGATGATGATCGACGATCTTCTTGACCTCGGTTGTCGCCAGTTCTGTTTGACCGGCGGTGAACCATTGATACGTCCGGACCTTATTGAGGTTATCAAGTATATATCAAGCAAAGAGGCGCGTATAGGTTTGATAACCAATGGTCTCTTGCTGTCACCGTCTCGACTCCAGTCACTTGTCGACGCTGGAGTTAACTCACTAGGCATCAGTGTCGATGGAGACCGCGAGACACACAATATGATCCGCTGTTGTCCAGATGCGTATGATCGGGCGATGGCGGCAATCAAGCTCGCCAGTTCTGTGCCCGGTCTGAAGGTTGCGGCAGTTACGGCTGTTTCCAGAATGAACCTCGATCGGCTTGAGGCTATCAAAAGTGCGCTAATCGATGCCGGGTGTGCAGACTGGCGCATTCAAATGATTCAGCCAACCGGCCGCATGGCCTCCCATGCAGACATGGTCCTGACCAGGGAAGAATACACCACGATGATTGATAAGATCATTGAAATGCAGAGCGATACTCGCATCACAATTAGCGCGACCGATGAGATAGGCCACTATGGAACTAAGGGAATGAAACTGCGCGGGGGCCGCCCGTTTTTGGGCGATGGATCCGGAGTACACTACCTGGCGGTTGGACCATCCGGTGAAGTGAAAGGTGCCGCAGAGATGACTGATGAATTCATCGAAGGGAATATCCGCGTTACCCCCATCGCCGATATCTGGAATAACCCTGATGCCTTTGCGTATAACCGCAAGATGCATCGTGATTCAGTGAATCGATGGTGCCGTGAATGTCGGTATCTGCTACTATGCCGAAGCGGTGTGCCTATGGCTCCTCATCGGTATCATGCCAATGGCGATGTAAAGCCGCTGTGTACCTACCTGATAGAAAAGGAACAGGGCCTTGAGCCGTTCGAGACGCCGGTAATCACTCAACTGTTGGAAGCCGTGGCGGCGGCACAATGATAAATCACATCAGACGCTCCTACTCCCGCCAGTCACCGATACTTATGAACGGAGCCCATAGAAATGGATGGTCCGGCTGGCCACGACGGCGTAGTTGGGACAGCATGTCGAGGCAAGACGATTGCATGGCTGCCGGGACAGGCTCGTTGTCAGTCGAATACAACCGCGCCATGAACTGAGCCGTAGTGTTGTCCGGGACCTTCCAGAGTGAACTGATGACCGTGCCGGCACCGGCCATTTGAAAAGCCCTTCTCAGGCCATAGACACCCTCGCCGGATTCCACCGTTCCAAGCCCCGATTCACAGGCCGATAGTACCACCCGTCCAACTTTGTGAAGGTCCAAGGTGGCCACTTCCTCGGCAGAGAGCATCCCATCGCGGCTATCAAAACGAACCCGGGACTTTCCCGGCGCGGCCGCTCCTGCCAGGAACAAGCCGGAAAGCAAAAGCGGGTTGCGGGTAAAGAAATCTTCATTGGCCAGACTCGGTGCGGAAGCTTCGATCCTGAAGCAGCTATCGGCGGCCAGGTACCCATGAGTAGCGATGTGAACGGTGGTGGCTGACGGAGCTAATTTTCTGAAAGCACCTTCTGTGGCTCCTGCGCCTGTCAACTCGGTAACGCTGTCCGAAACCTGCTGTCGCCACAGACGAGCGATTCGTTCTACCTCGCGGCGAGTTCCCGGCAACGGCGATAGACGACTGCGATCAATGCTGCCACACCCGAGAGCTGGGTCGACCGATGAACCCGATTCCGGGTCCACCTGGCTTGGCTGAACTGCGAGGCCAAAATCCGGGTCCCCGATTAGTACCAGACTGCGCCCGGTGGCACTCTGATGGGGGGAGCGACAAAGATCGCGCGAAGTGGACAAGTAGTGAAGGCGGTATTTTTCAATCAGGTATTCATTATCGGAGCAAGGAAGGCCCGCAAATGACAACAGATTCAGAGATCCATCAGTCGAGATGAAGATCATCCGGCTCGCACCCAGGTATGGTTCCAGGGGACGCCATACAGTAGTATAGAGATCTCCGGCAAGCCGGCGATAATCGTCAAGGGCTTCTTGGTCGGGAGGTTGCCCGGCGGCGGCGAGGTCAGATATGTGCTTCCGGTAACGACCCACAGCTTTATCAATCAGTTCCGCGGTTCCCAAGTCAATTACACGGGTCTCGGAAGCGGGATTCAATAACAGCACCAGGTATCGATCTTCCGCATTCTGGTTTCGCGGATCTTTATAGGTGTATCGGAGGTATTCGACGGCCACCTGATCAGGTTTCAGTTCTTTTTGCAATCGGTCAATACTGATTGAATCGCTAGTACGGAGGCCAACATCCGAAGTTACCTGGCGGGCGAGTCGTGCCTCCAGGGCCTGCACATGGCTCGACAAGGAATCAAGCCTGCTTCGGTAGGTGGACTGGTCAACTTCACTGGAAAAGTTGCCGAACAGCGAAGCCAATTCGAACCGGGCCGCATCAACGGTGTCCTTCAAGACTTTCTCTGCTGAACTTGTGTCAGTGCGAAGCGAAGATGATCGCAGCAACATTTCGTCGGTCACCAGTCCCTTGGTATTGGCGATCAACTCGGCAGCGGCCTTTGCAATTTCAGGATTCGGGTTGGGCAAGTCGCGCAGAGAGGACAAGTAAAGGTTCAGGGCACGCTTGACCAGAAAGGCATAGTCTAAAGCCTCCTGCTCGGACATGACGGCACACCCCAGACGCAGATTATTTCGACGACCCAGTACCGCCCGGCGCGACATGTCAAGCGCCAGTTCCCGTTCACCTGTACGGCGGCGCAGTTCGCTAAGGACCTCATAAGTGGCCGCGACCGAGGGATGATTTTGGCCGCCTGCCGCCAGACCGATTGCGAGAGACCTTTCAAAGTACTTGGCGGCGCTTATCATGTCGCCGAGTTGCATCCTGGCATACCCGATAATGTTGAAACCATCGACGAGATATGGGTGGGTCTCGCCGAGCTCACTGACTATGATGGCCGTGGCCGCGGTAGCGATCGAATCGGCAATTTGGTAATTGCCTGCCATTAAGTGAACTTCCGCCAGCCAGTTCATCACCTGAGCAGTTTCGTGATGGTCTCTTCCGAAGGTAGCTCCGGCTGACTTGACAGCTTCTTCGGCGGTCCGCTGCGCCATCGCGTATCTTCCCTGATACGCGTAGATCCGGGAAAGCCATTGATGGCAATAGGCCACGAATTCATTGTCTTCACCAATGGATGCGCGCAGCTGGGAGAGCGCCTCAGTCAGGAGAGTTTCAGCCTCGGAGTACTGAAGGCGCATGGTGTAGAGACGCCCCAATTCCGATTTCAGAGCCCCGATCTGGTAGCTGCCTTCGCCCTGAGTGGCGCGGGTCAGATCAATGGCTTTCAAGTAATGACTCTCCGCCTGTGGCAGATCACCCTGCAACAGAAGTGCTTTTCCCAGCCCCCAATGTACTGAACCTTCGGTAAACGCGTCGGTCGTTGAAGTATTCTCCAAGAGGGTCAGGGCGCGACGGTAATATTGTTCTGCGTCCCTAAATCGGCCGGAGTCCAGCTTAACTCCGGCCAGGAGGATCAGCGCTTTCACGACCTGTGCCGTGGGAATATTCGGATTTCTCTCCTGGATCCCGAGCAAACGCTGGACTAGCATTTCCGTTCGGTCATAGCGACCCATGTAGGCATAAAGCGACGAGTATCCTACGAGGGTGGCGGCCACCTGCTCATGGTCGGGTCCGTAGGCAGCCTCTCGGACAGACAGCGCTTTGGCATAGTGTTGTTCGGCTAGATCAAACTGGCCGAATTGCATTAGAGCGGCGCCGAGATAATAGTCGCAATCCGCCACGAGAGGATGATCTTCACCGTACACGGTTACTCGGGTAATTCTGCTGGAATCGAGATGACTAACGGCCTCATTCAAGTCGGACTTGTAGAGATGACTCAGTCCGAGCAGGTAGTGTATGGAGGCGATTACGGAATCGGGCGACCGCGGGTCGCGCTCGGCAGCAATCAGGGCCGTTTTTCCGACTGAAATAGCTGAGTCCAACATCTGGATCGCGAAGAGAGAGTCAGCAGTTGTCAGCAACTTCTCCGTTTCCGGAGCCGCGCTAATTGACGCGACAAGAGTGCAGATTATGAGGCATGAGATTTGTGAGATGCGTCTTAGCACGGCGGAGCTCGATTTCGATGCGATTACGCAGCCAATCATCCTGATATAGCAGGTAATTTAAGCAAGCCGAGCTGTCGTGCAACAACAATCAGAATTCTGGGACTAGCCTTTGAATCAGCCGCAATATCTACAGGCAGTTATGAAGCCCAAGCGAAGGCCCCGTAATGAACAGAGTAGTCGATCAGGATAGAAATGTCGCCAATCGTGATGTCATTACAGGTCGGGTTAGGACCGCCGGACTGATTGATATCAGCTTCGGCAAAACACGAAATCACCCCGTCGCACGACCCGGTTATGAACTTGGCGTCGATCAAAGTAGAAATGTCGCCGATAGTAGGCTCGTCGTTACCTGACTGGTTGACATCGCCCACCCGACCCTGGCAACAACCACCAGCGCCGTTCGACGCAGCCCAGTATCCGTAACGCAACAGATACTTGCTTGACGCACCTTCTCCAATCACACCCTGACCGATTGTTGCGAGTAGATGAAGGGATTGTCCTCTGCCGTCGACCGCTCCCGCGGCCACCACCCACCAATCAATGGAGATGTCGGACGCACTCGCGACTCCGCGAGGTTTTGGCCCGACGGTGAGAAGGGAAGCAGGTGGGTGGCTGATCTCTGAATTCACACTGGAGCTTACGGCTCCGTTCCGATCTGAACTTGTGGACGTATCATGTGCCGGCAGTAAGCGAGCTTCGGCTATTTCGCTCGGCTGTCTGTCGCGTTCAATCTGACTCTCACCTGTGGCCAGGCTCCAGGCAAGAAGAAGCAACAAGACTGCGGCGACGCTCACGACTAATAAGTCTAACTGTTTCATCTTACTACTTCGCCTTGTCTTAGTTGTTGCCAATGACCCACCAGTAAGAACCGTTGCTAACCAACACCACGTACTTACCACTGCGCCGATAGGGAGTATGATAGGCTGCCGTCGATGTATTCAGAGCCAAGGCGTCAATGGTGACGCTGTTAGCGGGGCCGAGGGCAGACCTCTTGATAGTGTATTGTCGGCCGCTTATGCCGGCCGCAGTCGGCAGACTGATCGTTATTGGACCGGCGTTTGGAGAAACAAGTACGACGGAGTGATCAGATGTCAGGCGTCACAATTGTGCTCCAACAAGGTTCGTAAAGCCGTTGCAACGGCACCATTGCCACCTGAAGCGGGCTATTGGGCGTGGCCGTATTTACTCCAACACTGTAATCGTCAATACCTGAGGTATCGACGTAAACATTCAAGCCGGAAGTCTCCCACGGGCCGCCTCCTGAACCAGCGGCTGTTGTCTGAACGGTGCCATCCGGGAACTGAAATCCCCCCGAGGTTGAACTAATTGTATCGGCGCACGTCAACTTGTCACCGGAAAAGATGAGTGTAGTATCCCAGCCTGCCGGCCAACTTGGTGAATATGCGAACGTTATGCCCGAGGGTCCCATGGTCATAGTATGCATTGCACCCCCGGAGGACTCCCCCATTGTCAGAGACGGTGCCCCCGAGCTCGGGTTTGAAAGTAGCACGCTTGGATCAGCTGCACCCGGACTGAACAGCCCGATCGACGAACTATCTGCGCCACCGTCGATCTTAACATACCCGGACGAATCCAGATTCTGGTTGGCGAATATCGTCCCCCCTTCGTAAGTGAAGATATCGCCTCGAACACTGCCTAGCCATCACAGCTGTCGGAGCTGACTGCAACTCTATAATTGGCAGGATGTCCTGACCATCAATAGATATCTTTAGGTACCGAGACGGATAAATGTCAATTGTCGGATGGAATGGACGAGGCCAGGGGCCGATGCCATTCAGTCCAAAGACAATTGAACCAAACCTTCCGCCCTGGATCTCGAGCGATTGTGTCTCTGTGTATACCGGAACCGAACATAAAGAGTCATGGTAGGTAGTGAACGTGACAGGATAGACGCCATCGGGAATCGGGAATCCCGCGCTATCGAGTGCGAATCCCTGGACAGTGAAACTTTCCGGTATTCTCTGGTATTCAGGAACCGGATCGGCAAACAACGAGCCCGTAAGGACCAGAAATGTTGCCGCCATGATTGCCGTAAGCAATAGCTGCGTAGGGCGCATATTTCGCTTTCTCCTCTGTATTTTGTTCAACTCGTTTTCGTTGTGGCGGAACGCGTATTGCCAAATTGCCCGAGGGGTCTCAGACGCACAGCCAATTTGCTGCTGTCACCTTACGCGGGCTGCATTATCAATGGTTGGCAATGATTTCCAGTTGAGTAGTACCTCTTACAAATATATGCAAACTTCTTTCTTTGTCAACATCCGCGGGAGTACACACTCCGGGGGCATCGACCGGTTATCTTGTATCTGACTATCAGTGCCAGGGTCCGGTCTTTTGTTACACGGTTTTGAACCCCGCAGCGAATCTTACCCAACCAAAATGGAGGCGCCCGGCCGTCTCATTCAAGAGAGGCCGGGCGCACCATGACCACCTCTAAGGTGGGAGCGGGCATCCCCCCGCTCAGTCGGAGAGCAGAATTCGGCGGGTCGCACGGTTTGTGGTCAATTTTCGGTCTAAGTTCCCATAGTTATCAGCCGGGCTTCTTCTCGTCCTGTGGTTTCAATCTTCCTACCGATCATAAGTGCATGCTCGAAGTTTTTTGTTACATGGTCTCAACTCGATGGCAGGTATGCCGGGCGCGAATCAGAGAAAGTTATTGTGGTTGAGTATGATGCCCACTATACTCTGGGGACAGGACCGCTCTTCCAAAAGAGTAGACAACAGGCAGGCGGAAGGCATTGTACCTTGTCGAGGCGTAGATGCAGACCGATCACGACAAGCAATTACTCACACTAGTTGTAGACGGTTTTCTGAAGGGCGACAGTCGCCAGTTCACGATCATAAAGAAGAAGATCACTCAGTACGTGTATCACCAGGGGGTACCTTCGGACACAGATCCTGAAGAGATCGTCTCCGAAGTGATCGAAATCCTCTTCGACAGCTTGCGGGCAAGCCGATTCAGGGGCGACACGCTGTCGGCATTCAACGTCTATATCTACCAGACCATCAGATTCCGCATCAATAGGCGGTTAAGATTAAGCGCTAGAGTGAGTTATACTGACGATCCGCTGGACTATGTCGAATCGAAAGGCGTTGCGACCGACGATCAAGTGGTCGATGGTCAACTGGCAACGGATATTCTTATGGCCCTGGACCCTAAGTGTAACCAATTGTTGGACATGAAGTTTCGGCAGGGATGGTCGGATCGGGAAATAGCCGATCACCTCAAGAAGACCAAAAACGCCACCAGCACCGCCATCTCTAGGTGTCTGGATCGGGCAAGAAACCTGGATTTTGTCAAAGAATTGCTGTAACAGGCGGGTGCCTGATGGCACCTCTGTGTTGGTGACACATGAAATGCTTAGATGAAAATATCCGGCTCAAGCTGAATGACTTTGCCACGGGCCATCTTGATCCGGCCGAGACGCAGGAAGTCAAGCGGCACCTGGATGCCTGCGTGGAGTGTCGGGACAGCTTGAAGGTCATGCGGATGCTCAAGAAGCCGGCCACAGAAGCCAATTCTTCAGGTCATGCGGGTCACCTTTCTCAAGAGGATGTATCCTCCTATCATGAGAACCGACACGGTCTGTCACCCGAAGTTCGAAGCCGTATTGAAGCTCATCTGAAGAGTTGCGAGAAGTGCGCTTACGATCTGGCTTTCTTGAACGATCTTGAAACGGAACTCTCTGCCTCGGTTAGGTCGGAACTTAATCGCGCTCCGATATGGCAGACCGTTCTGAATTACATTGTGATTCCTCTACGCAAACCGGCAGTAGCGTACTTTCTTCTCCTGCTTGCTGCATATCCCACCGTCAGATGGTTCACCGATTCGAATGGTCATGCACCGAGCGGTGATAATAAGTCAGTGCCCGTTCAGGTATTCCAACTTCTTGAGGCGAATCGCTCATCATCCGACGTGCCTACGGTCACGCGAACAGAACGTGATGCTCTGGTTCGCATGGACCTGCCATTTTATCATCTATCGAGTGAGAATCGTTATGAGTACTCACTTTTTGATTCCGGGAAACGCGAAAGAGCACCGATCACACTCTTCGCCAATTACAGTGTACCGGGCAAAATTCAGCTAATCCTGGATACAAAGAACATCATTGATGGATCGTACCAATTTGTGGTGGCAGAAAAGAGCTTCGCCGATTCGCTCAATGTAAATGAGAGTTCATTCTCGTTTAGGCTTGTAACAGATAGATAGCAGTTGTCGTAGCACTGAAATCCAGCGGCGGCGAGCTTACTATTTGTCCAAATCTCAAGTCTGATAAACGGATTCCAGATCTTCTTTCAATTGACACGCAGAGGGAGTCCGATCGGTCATTCAGGCTTCATTATTACTTTCTCGTTTTCCAAAGCGGTATCTGGCAGATGAGCCGGGCACAGCCACGCGCAGCCAAGCAAACTGTCCCCCCGTCGGCCTGCCGGGGTCTGAGAAGGCCGTCTTCAATGACGATTGACCGTCGTTCTCGGGGTGGTCAGTATCTTCCGGCATCTCTGTAACAACAGAGGGTCCTGCGGTACTTATGTCCAGAAGAACATAAACCGAAAGGATAAGACCCATGTTGAGGGATGTTATTGCAGTTACCGTAAGCTTCACCCTCCTGTGGAGCGCATCAGTTCGTCCTGACACTGCGAAGGGTGAATTGCGACCGATCACTCAGTTGCAGTATGTCCCGAATGAGCTAATTGTCAAGTTTACGGGTAGAGGCGCCATGGTTCAGGGCGGCGCCATGGCGGCGGACCTGAACGCGTCGATCAAAGAGGAAATTCCGGATATGAATGCGGTCATACTCCGGATCCCGGATGGCTCATCACTCGACGAGGCGAAGAACTCTCTGGAACAGAAGAGCGGAGTAGAGTACGTACAGTACAACTTCATCTATCACAACTTCAGCCGCCCCAACGACGCTCACTTTGACAGTCTTTGGGGAATGAGCAATTCAGGGCAGTCGGTCGGCGGCGACCGAGGGACGCAGAACGCCGATATCAGAGCGCTGTCGGCGTGGGATGTAACTATCGGTTCCGAGGAAGTGGTCATTGCGGTTGTGGATGACGGTGTTTACCGGGGTCATGAAGACCTGGCCGCGAATATGTGGGTCAATGCCGATGATCCGATCAATGGTGTCGATGACGACAATAACGGCTTCGTTGACGACTATTATGGCTGGGATTTCGTTCAAAACGACAACGACCCGGCGGCCGGCAAACATGGCACACATGTCGCGGGCACCATAGCCGCGGTGGGCAACAACGGAATAGGTGTAGCGGGTGTTTGCTGGAAAGCGAAGATCATGGCGGTTCGAGCGTTGGGGGAAAACGGCGGCTTGACTGCCGATCTGATAAAGGCCGTCAAATACGCTGTAGACAATGGCGCCAGAATCATTAATGCCAGTTGGGGCGGGCCGGGATACGATCAGATGGTCTACGACGCTGTGAAGTATGCTCGTGACAAGGGGGTTCTGTTCGTGTGTGCCGCCGGAAATGATGGGGTCAACATTGACGTGACACCATATACACCGGGGAGTTTTGACCTTGAAAATGTCATAACCGTGGCAGCGACGGATAAGAATGATCGACTGGCTTCGTTTTCAAACTACGGGGCGATCGGCGTTGACGTTGCTGCACCGGGGGTGAAAATATTCAGTACCGTTCCGGCGTCGAGTACCGGAAACGTCCTGTTCCAGGACAATATGGAGGACGGGTCTAATTGGTGGACAAATGGATACTGGCAACTCACTCAAGAGGCCTGCGTGAGCCCCACCCACAGCGCAACAGACAGCCCGGGAGGGACGTACCAGAACAATCAGGAATCATGCTTGATGCTGGTAAAGCCTCTCAGCTTCGCACCTGGTAGTCAACCCGTCCTTGATTTTCAGCTCAGGCTCGATACGGAATCCCAGTATGACTGGCTTTTTGTCGACGCCTGTGTCGATGGGTATTCGTGGAGCATCATCGATGGGCGCACAGGCACGACAAGCGGACAATTCGTATCAGTGCGGGTCCCCCTTTCCGTCCTGGAAGGTTATGCGCAGGTCTATCTGCGCTTCAGGTTGAGCACTGACGCGTCAACTTGTTTCGATGGAGCGTACATTGATGATGTAATAATCACCGCGAACGGTGGGGGCAGCGGGAGTGAATGGAGCTACGAATACATAGATGGTACCTCGATGGCGTCGCCTCACGTGGCCGGGCTGGCGGGTCTGATTCTTTCGCAGAACCTGAACACGACGTTTGCAGATTTGCGAAGGAGTATATTCAACTCAGTCGACGGCCTGACACAATTGCAGGGCAAGGTGGTAAGTGGCGGCAGAATCAATGCTGTCCGGGCTCTGGCGAACACACTTGATGTCAGTGAGCCGAATCAGGTCCTTCCTTCCCTCTACGTACTGGGACAGAATTACCCGAATCCGTTCAATCCGACGACCACGATCGAATATAGTCTGCCATCACAGACGAAGGTTACGATCGAAGTCTTCAATGTGATTGGCCAGAAGGTGAGGACGTTGGTAAACGAGACTATGTCGGCAGGCTCGTATCAGACAGAGTGGAACGGCACTGACGATAAAGGTAGCTCAGTTTCGACTGGCGTATACCTATACCGTCTCAGCGCGGGCGAAGTAGTTCAGATGAAGAAGATGTTGCTGCTGAAGTAGTACGATAAGCGAGAGAGTACAAACAGAGGGCAGGTGGCATTGTCTACCGGCCCTCTGCTCTTTTCTGCCAGGTCCGAATACACCAGTTTCTCAGTTTGCGAGCGGTCATGACTTGATCACGATGAGCCGTAAGCCATTGTGCCACAATGCGCGTCGGGGCGATCCCCTACTGCCAGTTGCTTGCAGGTTCGAACCCAATTCGAGCGAGGTCAAGCTCGTGTAGTCGTAGTCTGTGGACGCGGGTTCTTGTATATTCCCCCGGTGCAAGAAATCAGACAGGAGAAACGCAATGCCCACCGATAACTGGACGAACCAGATTGCAATTGCAATCACGGTCACGGATGCCGATGGAATAATCACCGAAATGAACCCCACTTCGATTGCCACCTTTGCATCTGATGGCGGGGCCAAGCTGATTGGGAGTGATGTCCTGGCGTGCCACCCTGAACCTTCGCGGACCCAACTGGCCGCGATGTACAAAGCGCACCAACCCAATCATTACACGATCCGGAAGAATGGGCAGAAGAAGATCATCCACCAAATTCCGCTTTCGAAAGAGGGAGTGTTTCAAGGATACGTGGAGATTTCCGTTCCGATTCCGGATCATCTTCAGCATTTTGATCGGGACTGATCAAGGTTGCCAACCCAGGAAGTCAAACAAGGGAAATGGCGGCTGGGAGGGTGACACAGACATAACTCTGCACAAATGCTAACCAAAACTGTCACAATTAGGCCACACAGGGAGGTTCTTGCATCCGTCTAGAGAGCATCATTCGTCGTGACAGACATGACCATGCGCAAACAGACAAAGACATAAGGCGTTGTTGCATCCCACATTAGAAGTTATTGATGGTTACACAGGGGCAGGGCGCAAATCAATGTGAAGATTTTCCGTCTCCCTCCCGGTGAACGATATCAAGTGTGAATGGCGACGGAATTGATACCACTCAGTCTCTTTTTGCTTGGTCAAGCGCTTACTCATCCATGATATTGCAGCCGCAAGAAAGAACCGATCGGTAATCATTAGGTACGCGAGGAGTGTATATGAAGAAACTGATCCTGCTGGCGGGAATGATCCTGATGCTTGGTGTCGCGGCGAGTGCGCAACAGACGACTGTCGGTGTGACGGGTAAAGGACTCAAACTCGGTTTTGATATTGCCGATATCAGTACCGACTATGCCGAGTTGAACGATTTTCTTGACAGCCGAACCGGATTTTCCGCCGGCGCTTTCCTGACCTACAAGCTCAACCGCCAATTCGCTGTACAACCTGAGATTCTCTATGTTACCAAGGGCGCTGCAAAGGATCTCTTCTTCTTCAACGCCCACTTGAACCTTGACTACCTGGAAATCCCGGTGTTGCTGAAATTCGACTTCACGCCCGACGGTAATATGCGTCCGAACCTGTTTGTCGGACCGGCGCTGGGCGTCTTGCTGGCTTCCAAATTCCACATCATTAACGAAACGTACGACATCAAGGACTACACGAAGAGCATGGACGTTAGTCTCGTTTTCGGTGGCGGGATCGACTATAGGCGGGTCACGTTCGACCTCAGATATACTCTGGGACTGTCCGGCATAGTCGATGCCGCTGACAAGATTAACGCGGTCACCGGGGCGGAGCCGAGTGATCCCTACTATCTCGAAGGCGATCCCACGGTCAAGAACACGAATATTTCCTTCATGGTGGGCGTCAAACTCTAGTCGGATATCCGGCTTCGACACAATCTTTGGCTCTGCTAACGATTCATCGATTCCCTGCTTAAGGGCCAAGATATAGTTTTCCGATAACCCGCAGCTAGCTGCGGGTTATCGCATTATGGTTTCACTCCATCCCGTTCCTGTGACCTTCCTGGTCTCTACCGAGTGAGTTCGTTCTGCAATGACTCGATAAGGGATATGATTCCGCGATAAACTGAGGGGGGGGTGTCCTGGGCCTCTCTGATCAAGAGTCTGAAAGAACCATTGGCCGGACAGACCCCGGTCATAGCAGTTCTGCGCCTTTCAGTATCGTCTTCTGTGCCGAAGAATCACAATTTTAAGCCAATTTTAGGAATCTATTTAGGGGGCTTTTAGATCCACGTTGTTGTACGCTGTCAGAGACAGGTGAAACCCTAAAAGGAAATTGTCATGTTAGACCACTTGCATCCGATGATCGTCCACTTTCCGATCGCTCTTATCATAATAGGCTTTCTGTCCGATCTCGTCGGCGCCGTTACCAAACGACCGTTCTTCACTCTGGCCGGCCTGTATCTAATCACGCTGGGCACCCTGGGAACCATCGCGGCTTACTTCTCGGGCGATATCGCCGGTGACGGAGTTACCGAGGCGGGCGCCCTGGGCACGGCCCTCGAGACCCATGAATCCGCGGCGGTACTGGCTATGTGGACCATGATCGTTTTGGCCGGACTGCGGATTGTCCTGGGTGTGACCAAACGGATGAACGGTTGGATGCAATGGGTCATGGTGGTCTTGCTGGCAGTTGGGGTGGGAACTATCGCCCGAACCGGATACTACGGCGGCGAATTGGTTTTCAAGCATGCCGCAGGTGTAGAGATGAGCTTTGGAATTCCGGACACGCAGGAATCGGCCTCGCCCGAGATTGAGGACAAAGACTAGAATGAAGAACTTATCACGAAAATATATTGAACCATTTGAAGGAATTAGAAGGAGTTACAAGATGAAGAAGACTTTACTGTTTGCCATGGCCCTGATGCTGATCGCGTCAGTAGTCGCGTTCGGCCAGGAGAATCCCGCCCGGAACCAGACCATCGAAGATCTCAAAGCGGCCTTTACCGGTGAATCGACTGCGAGCGCCAAGTATGCCGCCTTCTCGAAGAAAGCCGCCGAAGAGGGCTATACAAAAGTGAGCAAGCTGTTCGAAGCGGCGTCGAAATCCGAATCTATTCACGCTGCCAATCACAAGGCCGTTCTGGAGCAGCTTAGTGTTGTCGCACCGCAAGTCACACCGAAGTTTGAGGTAGCAACAACCGAAAAGAACCTGGAAGATGCCATCAAGGGTGAGTCATACGAAGTGGCTACCATGTATCCCGACTTTCTGAAGAATGTGACCGCTTCGAAAATCAGCATTGCCGGAATTTCCTTCAATTATGCTTACGAGACGGAAAAGACGCACAAGATGCTGTACACCAAAGCGCTTGAGGCCCTGAAATCAGGCGCCGAGGGTTCGTTGTCTGGCCAGTTTGCTGTCTGTGCCACCTGTGGCAATACTTATGACGCCAGCGCTCCCAATCGCTGTGGGATATGCATGACCAGCAAAGATCGCTTTATCGTGATAGCTTAGACCCCTGCCATATCGCATTTGCTTGCGAGATCGGTCGGCCAGGGCGTCATTTTTTCCGCTACGCCTGGCTGGCCGATTTTCGCGTTTCTGGAGAAAAACTTTCGCCGGCAATCCACTCGGTGCTATATTTGACCGACCTGCTATGAGAATACTGATTGTCGAAGATGAACAGGGCATCGCCGCCTTCCTGCAGGACGGCCTCAAGGAAGAGGGGTACGCCGTGGACGTGGCTTCCAACGGCAACGACGGTTTGAAGGCAGTAGGCATCAGCGAATACGATCTACTCCTGGTAGATTGGATGTTGCCCGGGATCAGCGGTGTTGAACTGTGCCGTCACTTTCGCAAGAGCAACACTCACACTCCCATCATATTACTCAGCGCCCGCGATTCCACCGACGATGTGGTATTCGGCCTGGACTCGGGCGTCAATGACTATGTCCGCAAACCGTTCAGTTTCGAGGAACTGCTGGCGCGCATCCGTGCCCAGCTCAGGCAGAAGGATCCTCAGAGCAACTTGATCACGTCTGGGCGATCTGCGGATGGATTTCACCGCGCGTCAGGTCTTTCGCGGCGACCGGGTAATTGAACTGACGGCGAAGGAATTCGCTCTGCTGCAATACCTGCTGCACAATCGCGGCAAAGTCTGTTCCCGAACCCGCATTATCGAAAGCGTCTGGGACATCCATTTCGATACCGATACGTCGGTGATAGACGTGTACATCAACTTCCTGAGGAAGAAGTTGTGCGCCGCAGGTGAGCCGGACATCATTGAGACGGTTCGCGGCGTCGGATACGTCATCAGGGAACCTTAGCCGTGCCCAGTCTCAAGAATCGTATAGCGCTCGTGTATCTGGCCACCACCGGTATTCTGGTGGGCCTGGTGTATGTCATTATATACGTGAGCGCCTCGAAGATTCTCTATTCCCATTATGACGAAGATCTGAAAGCCGAATTCGGCGAGGTCGGCGGCAGCATGTCTATCCAGGACGGGCGCGTGTTCGTTCTGGCTGAACCCGACTGGACCGAGCGGGAACACGGAGAAGCCACGGTGGCGCCGGTTCTCCTGCAGGCGAACGACGCTCACGGCGCGGTGCTGCGAACGTCACCCAACCTTCGGGACACTCGGCTTCAGTTCCATGCCGGTCGCGCGGACACCTTTGTGGTGTCGCAGAATCTGGGAAATACGTGGATTCGCCAGATACAGGGTCCGCTTGTCAACCGGGATGGTGTTCTCGAAGGATACTTGCTTGTGGGCATGGGGATCGCGGAAGCGAAACATCTGCTGGACGATCTGATGTGGATCATGCTGTTGTCGTTTCCCGTGATGGTAGGGGTGATCCTCGTCATTAGTCGAGCGTTTGGGGCCAGCATTGTGCGGCCTATCGTTTCACTCATGTCTACCGCCGATCGTATTTCCCGAGAGAATCTCGAAGAGCGAGTTCCGCTTCCTAATGATCACGGTGAACTGCGCCAACTTTCTTCGACAGTCAATAATCTGCTCGACCGACTCCAAGAACTGATTGTGCGAGAACAAACCTTCGCGGCCGATGCGGCGCATGAACTTCGGACGCCGCTGGCGGTCATCAAAGGCACTCTGGAAGTACTGATACGCCAACCCCGCGAACCAAAGCATTACGAAGAGAAGCTCAGAGTACTGTATAGCTGAGATCGACCGCATGAACGGACTGGTAGACCAGTTGTTGCTGGTGTCGAAATACGAAAGCGGCGGGGAGCCATTGCAGCTTGCCAATGTCGATGTCGCCCAGAGTATGGCGAAGACGCTTGAGCGGCTGGATCCGTTTGCCCGGTCCAAGCGGATATCGTTCCAACTTGAGTTTATCGACTCTGCAACTGTCAGCTCCGATCCTACACTGCTCACGGCGATACTTGAGAATCTAATCTCCAACGCGATAAAATATTCATCGGAAGAGTCGGTGGTCGCGGTGGCCATAAAGGAATCCGGCGAAGGAATTGATATATCAATCACCGATCATGGTTCCGGAATGACGCCGGAGCAGATCGACAAAGTGTTCAATCGGTTCTATCGGGTTGAGACGGTCGGCGATAAGCAAGCCAAAGGATTCGGCTTGGGCCTGGCCCTGGTTCGGCGCCTGAGTAATTTGCTTCAAATCCAGGTGTCGCTCGAAAGCGTTCCCGGCCAGGGGACGACATTTATGCTGAGGGTCCCGAGGCGGCCAGAACGAAACTAAATATGCAGCTGAAAGGCGAGCTTTGCTCCCACAGAACTCTTGATTCTACTACCCGCCTGCTTGGCACGAAGTCATCTGGGAGTCAAGATCACGGTCGTAATGCCGGGTGTCGTGGCAACTGAGTTCGCTGCTCTTTCATGAAGACGGTGTGCAGGAGTTTCTCGCTACAAAGAATGGCGAGATCTATCGTCTAAAATCTCTGCCTTGAACTGCGACGATAATCATTCTTCTGATATTTCCAGAATGGCATGGACTACGCAAGTCCATGCTCAAGTGACACAAGACTCCAAGAACGGCCAAAATTTGGTCACGATGATCCGCAAGTCCTTGTCCCGCAACGCGAATAGGGTAGCGTTTCGGCCCACTTCGATCATTTTCGTCTCTTCATAGATTGGTATGCCGCCATCCGGTTAGGGGCATTGTCATCTATTTCCTCCAGCCCCGCCTATGCCTTGTCCTCTAATAACTTAGTACAACAAGATGAACATATTGTGGCGTCACTGCCAATGTCGGCCGCACATTTTGATTGCCGACAACTCTCCACGGTCCGGCGCATCGGCGCTCCCAGATCATCTTTACCCCTCTTCCCAGGTTGGAGCTCGTAACCCATCTGTCACGTTGGGTCCTCAATGTCCACAATGAAACTTTTTGTAGTCCTCAGTGGTTAATTGACTGACAGGGTAATGTTCGACTGTAAACATTGCGGTTTAGATATGCAAGTCTAGTTAAGGGAACTCAGACATGTCTAATTCTATCGCACGGGTTAGCGTCCCGCTAGGGATAATCTTCTGTTTGTGCAGCCAATCGGTCACGGCCAGAATCTACCACATAGTTCCGCTCGATCCTCTCAGCGGCGACTATTGCATTCCCGAAGGAATTAATGTCAAAGGGGAGATAGTCGGGGATATCGTCATCAACAACGGCGCAGTCACTCATACGTTTGTATGGCAAAGTGGAGTTACGACCGACCTTGGGACTCTCGGCGGGGATGCCGGTGTTGCCTGGGACATTAATGACCTGGGGATGATTGTCGGAAACGCCACCGACAACAGCGGAAAGGAACATGCCTTCTTTACAACCACAGCGGGTGGTTTGACTCCGTTGGACCAGCTCAGCTATGCAGGTTCGATCAACAATAATGGGGACATTGCGGGGACTACCGCCGATGGTCTCAATCCGGCGATTCTATCCGGGGGCAATCTGACCGTAGTGCCAATCTCCGGGGGCGGCTATGGAATCAACGACAGCGGCTGGTTCGTGGGCCAGATGAACGTGGCCCTGACCGTGCCCCCTTATACCGTCGGACATGGCTTCTTGTATAAGAACGGCCAGGTGACCGACCTGGGGCTGCTGTATCCCGGGAATGACGCCTGGGCGCGCGATATCAACGATTCCGGCCTGATCGTGGGAGTTGGGAAAGTACTTGGGTATCAGCATCCATGCGAGTGGCGAGACGAAGTCATAAAAGATCTCTACCAGACGGGTGGGGTGGCCAATAGCTACTGTTACAAAGTGAACAACAGGGGGGATATCGTTGGCGGCGCCTATCCGACCGGCGGGGCAAGATACTATCCATTCTATCTTTTGAACGGCGGTACGGGCACGGTCACAGTCAAGGATTCCGGCTGGCAGTTGTTTGAATTCAACGGGATCAATGATTCTGGGCAGATAATCGGCGGAGGCATCCTGGGCGGACAAATGTCAGGGATCTTGCTGGATCCCGTGAAGATCCGGCTCAAGCTCGTGGACGTGCGGAATATGCCCGTAGCGCTGGACACGGTGAAGGTCTATAAGTTAGAGAAGAATCCCCCTATCTATCCTTCAACACCGATGGGTACATTCGTGTCGGATGATAAGGGCATTATCACACTCCCGGAAGATTCAATCGACATTGGGACCATGTTCAAGGTTGAATTGATGCTGGCCAAGACCGATTACAATAAGCACGTGGCGGTGCTACAAACCATGGATCGCCACTTTCTCGATAACGCCCAGTTTGATAGTTTGGGATACATGACCTGGGATACGATCTCCGGGGACACGATTCAGCCGGTAAAACTTGGTCATTCCACTATGGCCTATAATTTGGTCGTGTCTATTCAGTGGGATGCGGATCCGGGATATGTCAGTGCTACGGAGACCGGATTCAGGAAGTTTTCGAATTACCTGTATGATGTCAGCGACGGTCAGATTCGCCTCGATACCGTGGATATATTCACCAACGCCGGACTGTGGAGCGAAGCCGATATGCGGATTTGCGCCAGTAACATGGTCTGGCCCAATGCCAAGGTTTTCGGAATCAACCAACCGGGCGGGTATTTGAGTCTTCCGCCGCGATGGTTTGGTAGTGACGATCTCACCCGCAACGGCACATATTCCGAGTACCCTTTGAACCTTGCCGCTCCCTCTGACTACCGAACGCGCTGCCACGAATTTGGGCATTATGCACTCGGCTTCTATGATGAGTACCGGTTCGTAGATTCGGCCGGCGTGGAGCGGACCGATACCGGTCGCTGTGTCGATCCCGCCGCCGCCAACTATGGCTATATGGATTACGCGTACGACAATGCCGGGTGGCCCTACAATTCGGAGATGTCTTCGGCCGCTCGTTACACCGATGTTTCCTGCCGCAACAGCGCCCAGTACAAGTACCGTAATATGTCTTGTTGGGATTTCCTCAAATCCTGGGCGGAATATTACGATACCGATCGAGGTGTGCAGGTGCCGATTCTCCGGCCAAGCGACCGAACCCTGGCCACGGGATTGGACTATATTCCCGGACCAAATGATGACCCGGAGACTCCGTTCGCGCTCGACTACAATGTCGGGCTGTTGGTACAGTTCCCGATTCCGCATACAACTTCGGGGGCGAGCACGGTTCCCATTACGATTTCTGACAAGACGACCGGAGTCGGTTTGAAAAAGAGCGGGGTAATGATTCGTCGCAACGCCCGTAAGACCTTTATTGACGAAGGTCAGACCGACGACTTCGGGCGCGTGCGTTTGCTCGGATACCTGCCGACCGATACCGTGATGTGCAGCGGACGGATCAGTGTAATTCCGGGGGCCGCCCTGGCTGCATCAAATAGTGATACCTGGTTTTCCGGTATCATCGCGCCGGGAAATGTTTCTTCGTATGCGCTGGATGTATCGCCGCTTGCCGGGTACTACCCATTAGTCTGCTCCGTTCAGCTCGATTCGCTGCATGTAACTTACGCAGTCAGCGCTACCCGGACTTTTGGTACTCCTCCTTCATTTGAGCTTTCTTCTTCGTCGGGGTCAACCCAGATTTCTTCATTGGGATTGACTGCCGGCGGATATAGCGCCACGTTACCGGACAGCCTTGGCGTTGATGGTATTTTCACGGTGAATGCAACCGATGATTCGGCCCATTCCTTCTTCTTCCTGAATCCATATATTACAAGTACTGTTGATTCGACAGCTCCGGCGGCAAGAATTTCGGGGCCGAATGGGAGTTCAGAACTAAGGATTGCCGGACCTGGCGGAAGCATCAAGAGGTTTATGCTGATGAGCTCGGCGTATCCGGTAATTCGAACCGGGCTCGATGCGGGCGCGATGCAGGGTGGCGATGCGATTTCCCTGGCCGTTGATCCTGCCCTCCCACTGAGTGGCGGTAATCACCTCATCATCAGGTATTCGGATCAAGATCTATACTCGTCGACCGGAGATCCGCTGGAGAATTACTTGCGCATTTATCGCTGGGATGACGGGTTTGCCGACTGGGCTCTGGTCGGCGGTGCCGTTGACTCTTCGAGGAATGAGGTAAGTACGGAAATTTCAGCCGCCGGTGTTTATGCCGCTTTCACGACCAACGCTCCTACCGGTATTGACGACCACGGCAGTGGATCTCTGCTTCCCGAGCAATTCGAGTTGGGACAGAATTACCCCAATCCGTTCAATCCGTCCACGACCATCAGCTTTGCCCTTCCGGAACGGGCGCATATCAAGCTGGCAATCTACAACATCCTGGGTGAACAGGTCAGGGTGCTAGTCGACGAGACCCGTCCGGCCGGACGGTATGAAGCGGTTTGGGACGGACGAAACAGCATGGGCGTTTCCGTGGCTAGCGGCGTATATCTTTATACGATCACGACGGAGAGATTCAGCGACTCTAAGAAGATGTTGCTGCTAAAGTGACCGGCGGATTAACAATCGTAATCAGGTCGTAGTATATCGTTGTCATGTCCCAAATTAGAACCTCCCCCGGTTCGAGACCGGAGGAGGCTTCCCTCCCCTTCACCCCCTGAGTGTCCGGCCCGACCCTTTTCGGGTTTCGGACCGAACTACTCATTCACTACTGCAAAGTTGTCGCCAGGCTCTTCGTATCCGGCAGCCAGGGAGCAGTCACATACGCGACCGTCGGGCCGTTCTTGATCGCCAGACCGTTGTAGAGAGTGCCAGCGATGATTCGATTGCCGGAGCGGCAGAAAGCGGTCACGATGGTCTCGTCGAGATGCTTAACCGGAGCCACTTTGTCCTGATACCAGGTAACGGTACCGCCTGACGTCCCGACGTACACAATCCATCCGTCGGCGTCAAGACTCACGATTTCATTGCTGGGCATTCCCTGGTCAATCGAAACCGTCTCCCACCGACCGCCGTCGTAGACAAACATACCGTTATCGGTACCGACATAGAGATGGCCGTGGCTGTATGCCAGCGCGCTGACGTTGTCAAAAAGCGACGAATCCCGTGTCAGATACCGCTTCTGAAAGACGTTGCCATCCCACCGGTACAGACCGTCTCCGCCAGTGCCTATCCAGAGCACGGAGCCGTCCGCCACCATAGACGTGACGTTCACTTCGTTAAGGAGCGGCACACACTCCGAGAGCGTACGGGCGTAGAGACCCGAGTCGGTGCCGATCATAAGCGACGGACCAAACCAGCAGAGGTCATTGATCTGTCCCGGAAAACCTTCCTCGATCTTCTGCAGTTCGCTTCCTACTAGTTGATAGAGATAGTCGCCGCCAACATAGACGCTGTCGTTATTGGCGACGATGCTCCAGAGATCGTCATCCACCGGGGCAACGGTATAGTCCGCAGTTTTCAGGTTGTAGATCATCAGTCCCTTTTCGTGGGCGGCGTAGATGTTGTCATTCGAAGCATACAGATCGTTGATAGTCGGCAGCTCGGAATCTCCGATCTGAAAATCCGACGCGCGAATCGCGGTGGTCATAGCAGACCTTGCCGGTTCCTCACCGACCTGGTCACGCGCGGTTGAATCGAGCGCCTGAGCCATGGGTTCGGACGCGCCTTTGCGGCTGTTCTTGTCGGCACAGCCGACGAATACGAGTGATATCCCGACCAGTGAGGCCAGGAGGGCGATCAAGAAAGCTGACTTTTTCATATCCTATTCTCCTTTGGTTAAATTGCTGATTCGGGTCAATACAAACCTTGTGCCACTAACGTAAGCACTTGCGACACAGCGACATAAGCATTTGGAAGGGTTCGAATGACGTGCCGAACCGTGTCCATTCAGACACAATCTGAAGTGCGGGCGGCTATTCCGTTGTATAATAAGAAATTACATGTGTCTGGATTGACACAGGCGGTTTGTTGACTTAAGTTCTGCCCAGGAGATCAAGAATGCGCGTGGGATCAAAAATTGGGTTAGTGCTCTGTGTGGGGATACTGGTTTCAGTCACGCTCCATGCGGCCGAGTGGCGCACACCCGCATTTGAACTGAGGCAGGACCGACTCTATTTCCCGGCCGGCGAAGAAGCACTCATCTTCGAAAACACGCCGTTTAGAATTGTAAGAAACGGTATCATCGTCTACTCCGGTCTTATCGAACATAGTTGGAAGGGCATCTCGGTCAGCGCACCGACTAAGGGATTTCTCGACACTGTTTCACTGACCGGTCTCGAAGCGGTCATTGCGCAGGCCGAAGTGGACAGCCTGCAGACGATCACAATCGGCTCCGATTTCTACAGTCTTCCTCTGAGAGGGGATATCCCTCTCAATGATCGTGTCCGTTGGACGGAATACGAAGATGTCGACGCCATGCGCGACGACTTTGCCGCTGGGCAACTTGATGCCATCGTCACACTGTACGATGTAGATCCTCCTGCCGGGGACACGAATACACTGGAGGCGCCCAGTCCCTTCGTTGCAGTCATAGTCCCCCAGATCGGGAAAGCGTTCAATTATCATGGGGAGCTGACGACCTCGCTCTACTACCGTTTCGACGATAGTCGATTGGCGCTCTGTTTCAAGGGTGGTGAGATTTCCCCGGTAAATCGTCTCTACGCATCATCGTCCAGTTCGACGACACTCCCTCGTTGGTACGATTTTGACCCGTCGCGCGGGAAGAGACTGTTTGAGCGACTGTCGAAGCGGCCGTCGCGGATTAGGTTGTATTCCGGTCACCCGGCGCTGGACGGCATCACGCGATATTTTGCCGATATGCTGTCCCGCGATCGGTGCGCAGTTGAAGTCACCCATGACCGCGGTCTCGCCGACCTCAGCATTGAGTTCGTCCCATACAGTGAGGCCTCACCGAGGCTGGTCATGGATACGCTGTTGGGCCTGATGGTGCGCGACAGTGTCGGCGGAACGTCACCGGCGGAGTATCTTCGACGGATCCGGCTGGAATTGTCCGGACTGGTAGGATCTCTCAACGCTGAGGACAGCAGCCGCCATCTCGAAACGGTCAGCCGGATCATGTCCGAGGATATCGGTCTCTTTCCGCTATTTCGTCCAATGCTGCATGTCCACACGCACAAGTGCCTGAGGAATGCTACTATCACTCCTGAGGGGCGCGTTGATTGCAGCCGGGCCATAATCGTACGGCTTCCCGAAGCGCGAACGGGAGTCGTTCGATGAGTTTCACGTCCCGAATACGATTGATCTTGATCGCGGTAGCGCTCCTGCCGCCTGTCTTGATGATGATGGTGGTGTATACCTATTCGTCCAGACAGGAAGAGACGCGTTATCGGGAAGCAGCGGCCGCCGATCTTAGCAAGCTGCTGGAATATCGGCTGCAACTTCAAGATCAACTAGGCACGGCGCTGGAGAATGCGGTACAGAGTAATTGGTTCGAACGCTCGGTCAAGCTCATTGAGCGCAACAAAGCAGCGCAGGTGACGTTTGCCGATGCGCGTGGGTTCGGGCTCGACTTCTACGAAATCGCAGATTCGACCGGCCGGATTGTCGCCTCGGCGGAACGCCCTGGACTTATCGGAGAAATACTAGAGCAGACCTACAAGTCTTTGGCAGGGGACAGTACCCGACAGTGGCAAACTGTGGAGTATGATATTGAAGGAGCCCATGCGGCCGTTACAGGCACTCGAAAAGGAATCAACAGCTATTATCTCTATGGCGGATATTATCTCGAACGGCGTTTCATCCCCACCGCAGAGAAACTTTTGCGCGGGCGCATAGAGATCGCGATCGTTCAAGATACGATGGGTTCTTCCCGGCAATCAGATGCCACGAGCGGCACGATGTACCGGGAGAGGGATACCCTGCAGGCGGTGTTACTCGCCGACAGTCAAGCCGGCTATTCGGTGCTGGCCAAATTTGAGCCGCCCGACAAGAGTGCAGCAATGGCTTCGTTTACCAACGCAATCAGTCTCGTGGCGCTTGCATCGGTCCTCGCCGCCGTGGCGCTGGGGATATTCATCTCGGTCAGAATGCGCCGGGAGTTCGAAAACCTAATGGGTGCTTTCGGGCGAGTGGCCTCGGGCGATCTGGACACGACGGTGATGGCGTATTCGGAAGGCGAGTTTTCGCACTTAGCCGATTCGTTCAGCGAGATGACTCGCAAGCTCCGGCTGTCACAGGAACGGCTAGCAACCACCGAGAAGATCGCGGCGTGGCAGTCGATGGCGCGGAAGATCGCCCATGAAATCAAGAATCCACTCACGCCGATTGGTCTGAGCGCCGATGACTTGAGGCGGTCGTATCAGGAGCGGCTGCCCGGATTCGATCAGACGCTTGACACCAGCACGCGCCTGATCAAGAGCGAAGTCAATCGCCTGACACGCCTGCTCGATGAATTTGTAGCCTTCGCCCGTATGAAACCGCCGGAACTCCTTAGTGTGCCACCAGGGACATTGGTAGAGAAACTGCAGACGCTTTACCAGTCAGAGATTGTGGGTGGGCGCTTGTCCATTGACCGGCACATGGCGCGCACCTCTGTTCAAATAGATCCCGATATGATCACACAGCTATTGGTCAATCTTATCAAGAATAGTCTCGAAGCCGGCGAGTCTTCGAAGGTAAGAGTGACTCTCGCGGACGATGAGAAAGCGCTGCTCATAAACGTCGCCGATAACGGCCCCGGTTTCTCCGAGAATGTTCTCGCCCGGCAGTTTGAACCTTACTTGTCGACTAAGAAGAGCGGCTCAGGACTCGGCCTGGCTATCTGCCAGAGGATCGTCCACGATCACGGTGGTCACATCGAACTGAACAACCGCAGGGAAGGAGGCGCGGAAGTGACCGTCCGGCTTCCGCAAGACTGATGGCGCGCGTGTTGATAATAGATGACGAGGCGAGCATCCGAAGTTCGCTGAAGGACGCCCTGAGCAAGCGCGGGCATGATTGTGTCACCGTCGATAGTTTTGCCCAGGGTCAGCAATACGCACGAGCGATCTTCGACCTGGTATTCCTCGACGTGTTCCTTGGCGACGGTTCGGGAATTGATCTGCTGAAAGAGATTCAAACGCGCAGTCCCGAGACCAATGTGGTCATGATTTCCGGCAATGCCGATATCGATACGGCGGTCCAGGCGATTCATCTGGGGGCGTACGATTTTATCGAAAAGCCGCTTTCACTCGACCGGATCCTGATCACACTCGATAATGCCACCCGCACCACCCGTCTGCGCTCGGAAAAAGTGCGACTGGCCGACATTGTCTATGGCGACCTGATCGGCGAGTCGGAGCCTATCAAGAAACTGCGCGATGAAATCGTTCGCTCGGCGCCACGCGCCAAGCGATTTCTGATCCTGGGAGAGAACGGCACCGGCAAGGAATTGGCCGCGCACATGATTCATCGCCACAGTCGCAATGTCGACGGGCCGTTTATCGCGGTTAACTGCGCCGCGCTGCCGTCGGAATTGGTCGAGTCGGAATTGTTCGGGCATGTCAAGGGAGCGTTCACCGGTGCGGCGAATGATCGGGCTGGACGGTTTGTCGAAGCCGATCATGGGACGATCTTTCTCGATGAAATCAGCGAGATGCCGGCCGAGGCTCAGGCGAAGATTCTGCGCGTGATCGAAACGCGCCAGGTAACACCGGTCGGGTCGGACAAAGTGATTACGATTGACTGTGTGATCATAGCTGCCTCGAATCGCGACCTGGAGCAAATGGTGGCTGCCGGTAAGTTTCGCCAGGATTTGTACTATCGCCTCAATGTCGTGACATTGTCGCTGCCGCCGCTGAGAGAGCGACCGACCGATATTCAGATTCTGGCCGAGCACTTTCTTCGCCGCTTTGCAGTCGAATCCGGTGTGGGGGGGAAGCGGCTCGAGCCGGACGCGATCGCGGCCTTACAGCGTTTGCCATTTCGTGGCAACGTGCGTGAGTTGAAGAATCTGATCGAACGGGTGAACATCTACTGCGATAGTCTGACACTCTCGGCACGCGACCTGGCACCGTTTCTTCCGCAGTTGCCGGTCGACGAAGCGACTTCTCTGAAGGACGCAATGGAACGATCGGAGCGTGCGCATATCAGAGCGACAATCGATCGCAATTCCGGCAACATCGCTGAGGCCGCGCGCCAGCTTGGTTTGGAACGTTCGCACTTGTACAAGAAGATGAAGAAGCTGGGGTTGTGAGCTACAGCGCCTGAACCGCCGACATGACAAAGAAACAAGTATGACACCTGAATAGATTGACGGGTCGCAGACCCGTCATCCCGACGAAAGTCGGGACCCAGTTGTGTTGGCAAGGGTTATGGCGCGGATGTTCTTACGGATCCTGCGAAGGGATTCTTCTCTTAATCTGCTATCGGTCAATTTCCTGACATCTTTCGATTATCACTGACACACCCTGTCAGTCCACTATGCGTCAATCTCTCGGACAAAGTTGACCCAAGTGTCACCAGACCAGAGGTTATGCGGCAATGTGCTGTATTGAGCACAGCCGCAAACATTATGAAGCCAGCATATGTGTACATAATGGCCAGTCGACGAAATGGTACTCTCTATGTAGGCGTTACCACAAACTTGACTCAGCGCGTGGAGGCACACCGCCAAGGCCTCATTCCCGGATTCACAGCACGATATGGGGTTAAGTTGTTGGTCTATTATGAGTATCATGCGGACATTCGAGAAGCCATAATGGCGGCAAAGCGGTGAAAAGAACGAAAGCGTATGATTAAGATCAATATGATCGAACGTGTCAATCCGGGCTGGCGTGATCTGTATGAGGATCTCTTCAGATAGCCAAGTTGGAATTGAGAACGGTGAGTGTGCAAATCCCTTCTGCAAGCATCACTGCGAACCTTGACTCTTGCTTTCATGCAATCACAACTGGGCCCCGGTTTGCACCGGGGTGACGGCCTTACGGCCGTTCTTCTCATCTATTCCTTGCCTGTCGTAGTTCAGCAAACTAGGAGAACACATCACGGCTCAGACGAGCGAGAACACCGAGTAAACCTCGCTCCAAAGGTCGCCCCTCTCACTGCACCTGTATATTCACGCTCGCCGAACGACCATACGAATCAATACACATCACGTGATGACGTCCCTTTTCCGGCAGATAGAATACGCAGCTGTCCGAAGGCGCCGTCGCGAACAATTGACCGTCGACAAACCAATGCGCCTGGCGGCTGTCCAAAGGCAACGAGGCTTGAAAGAGAATGTGCTGATACTCTTTCGGGGCACTCGCCCGAAGGGAATAAATCGCGTCGCGCTCGGGCGAGACGATCACCGGTCCGTCGCCCGCCAGCTCACCGCGACATTCCGGGTTGTGGGGCGGTTGGAAATTGACGATGCCCTTTCCGGCCAACCATGCTGCCAGCCGGGGCGGCCAGTTCTCCACCGTTGTTTCTGTGCTGTGACCCGCTATCGCACAACCGCGACAGACCGTGTAGCCGGAGTTCGTATCGACAAGAATCGTTTGATGAACCGTGCACTTTGTGTTCGACGAGACTCCCACGATGTAGTGTTCGCCGATGGCATCCGGGCAAGCCTCCGAGTTGACCTGGCCGCTGACCGCACAGACCGAGCGTTCGTCGATTCCTGACGGCATCTTGAACCAGGAGTCGGTGCCATCAGGTTTGAGGGTGGCGAAGACATCGAACATGAGCGGCGCGGCGGCTTCAGCGCCGACAATCGCAATCGAGCCTTCGGCCGAGAAATTCCCCGCCCAGACCCCGACCGTGAAATCCGGATCGTAGCCGATCGCCCAGGCGTCTTTGCGGCCGTAGGATGTGCCGGTCTTCCAGGCGAGTTTCGGCAGGTCGACTGTAAATTCCCAACTGCTCGGCAAATCCGGTCGTTTCAATTCCGCCAGAATCTCCGCCACAAGAAAGCTGGCTTCTTCTGAGAACAGTCTGACCGGCTGGCCCGACGGAGCATCTAACGTGAATTTCACCGGCAGGCTAAGACCGCCGCGGGCGAGAGATGCATAGAGGTTGCTCAACTCAAGAAGATTTACTTCGCATGAGCCGAGAATCAGCGGCAGACCGTATTCATTCGGTTTGCGCGTGAGCGTTGTGATGCCACCTGTGCGGAGTAAATTGCACATTTCTCCAAGACCGACTTTAGCCGTGAGATTCACGGCCGGGACATTGAGGGATTGTATGAGCGCCTCGGATACAGAAACTACCCCATGATACTGCTCGTCGTAATTGACTGGAATATAACCAGCGTAACTGATCGGCAGATCTTCGACTTTCAGTGCCGGCGAAATCAGACCCTTGTCGAATCCCAGAGCATAGACAAACGGCTTGAGCGCCGAGCCGGGTGAGCGTGGAGCCAGTGCCCCGTTTACCTGCCCATGATTATCGACGTCGGCGAAATCGGCTGAACCGACCATCGCGCGCAGTTCGCCGGTAGCGATTGTCTAGAACAACCAGGGCCAGATTCTGGATTCCTTTCGAAGCCAAGCCAATCTGGTAGTTGCGCGCCAGTCGCTCGCAGGTCACCTGCAATGCTGTAGTCGAGAGTGGAGTGAATCTCTGATTCGTCCGGATGGGCGGCCAACACGCTCTGGCAGAAGTGAGGCGCCGATACGACCGGACTGACCCGTAAGACCGGCACTTCTTCACGCAGCGCCTGCTCGTACTCGCTCTTCGTAATTAGCTTCTCGTCGCGCAGTCGGACGAGCACCATATTACGCCGGGCGAGGCAAGCGTTCAGGTCGCGGTCCGGGCGAAGTTTCGTAGGCGAGGCCGGGAGGGCGGTCAGCACGGCAACTTCCGACATCGACAATCGATCGGGGCTCTTGCCGAAATAGAGATAAGCCGCGGCGCCGATCCCTTCGATATTGCCGCCGTACGGCGCGAGATTGAAATACATCTCGAGAAGATCATCCTTGGAATAACTCAATTCCAACTGCACGGCGCGGCATATCTCGAGAAGCTTGTTAGGCAGCGTACGTTCTTTCGGCTCGATCATGCGCGCGATCTGCATAGTGAGCGTCGATCCGCCGCGAACAAACCGCCCCGCCTGAACGTTGTCAATCGTCGCTTCTACCAGTGACACCGGATTGAACCCCGGATGCCAGTAGTACCAGCGATCCTCACAGACCAGAACGCTCTTCACCAGCAGGGGTGACAGTTGCGTCAAGCTTCACCGGCTTGCGCCAGAATCGATCTGAAGAAGTAAAGCAATTCAACAGTTGACCGTCGCGACTGTAGACAAATGCCGAGCCGGAGCGTTTCAGTAGATGCTTGGGCAGAGGGAAGACAACCCAGTTGAGTGCGGCCAGAACGAAGACGACAGTCGCGCCCGACAACAGAAGGCGTCGCGTCCGACGCCCCCTGTTTTGCCACCATTGTCTTATGTCGACGAGTTTCATGGTCACATCTCTGACTAGCGCACAATAGTCACCGCACCGGAGGACGATGAGCTGGCCATGAGCGGGTTGTACATACACTCAGCCGCCACCGGCGGCACTTTGAATTCGCCGGCGCAAGTGGCCCGCAAGCTGTAATAGAACTTCGCTTCGTAGCCGGGATTGAGCGACGTGAAGATCAGCAAACGATCATCGCGAATGTCCATGTACTCGGCCGACTGCGCCTGGGAAGGCACCCATGACAAGCGGGGGGTGGTCTTCAGGCGCGGATTCTCAACTTCGAAGCCGGCAGGAAGCAGATCATTGATGACGACGTAATCCAGTCGCTTGTCGATTGCTTTGGCAGAAATTACCGCCACGATCTGAGTGCCCAGAGGCACGCTGTCCAGATTGATTGGCTGGCCGTTTTCATCAAGATACTGTCTTCGCACAACCATGCCGTGATCGAATTCCTCGATAGTGGACGACGTCGGAATGCCGCTGGCCTGCCAGTAGTAGAAACAGGATCCGTCGCCTTCGTTGACCGACAGCGACACTTTGCGTCCTGCCAGGTCGTCGCGGGTAAGACTAAACCCGGACTGAGTCGATCCGGTAGCTCTTGTCGCCGTCGATGATGATTTGACCTTTGAACGCGAAACTGGACTTTTGTTTGAAATACTTGCCGAGCGCCATGAGGGCGAAGGCATTGTCCTGGGTCGTGTACCATTGATTTAACGACGACCGCTGCATCAATGACCTGGCCAACACTTCAATCGACGGATCCTCCGGCGAGATCGCCAGGAGCAGCTCCAGCAAGATCGCATCGGTGCGCGTTCCCGAATTGAAGTTTCCGCCGGTCTCCGGTTCGAACAGGTTCGGTTGGATTGAAGCAGGGATGAGTTTCATCGCTTCGCTCATATTTCCGCTCAGCGCGAGCGCGGCCGCCAACTGGTAGCGGGTATACGGCTGAAGGGTCGAGGGATCGAGATTCTTCAGATAGGACACCACGCGCTGCGGCAGTTTGTCGGCTTGCGCGAGGACATACGCAGCGTAGACACGATGGACATCGGTAAGATCCTGGGCACTCTTGCCCTGGGCCATGTCCTCCAGATGGTCATAGATATCCGAAAGGAATTTCTTGTCAACATAGTAGCCGGCGCGAGAAGCTTCGGAGATGCAGTGTGATGCATAGATGGTCGACCAGTTGTTGCTGTAATTCCCGCTCGGCCAGAACGAGAAGGACTTGTCTGGAAGGAACATGCTGTTCAGGCGCTGGATACCCTCCTGGATGAAATATTGAGGCCCGTGACCACCGAACATCGAGGGCTCGACTACCTTGACGAGATCATTGAAATAGAGCAGCGGAAATATTCTTGAGGTGGTCTGTTCCAGGCAGCCGTACGGATACGACAGCAGGTACTGCACATTACGGGCAAACGATACCGCCGGGATGGACGAAGTCTTCAGCACGTACTGGTCGGTGCCCTTGAGCCAGTTGCCGGGGAACGTGAATTCAGCAGCCTTGGTGCGGGTAGCGACACCTGCTCCATAAGTTAATGACAGCGGCTGGGCCGGACGATTCGCCAGCTCGATAGAAAGAGAGGCCTGTTCGCCGGTTGCTTCCCCTGCAATTGTGAATTGTATCTTGCCCGGTACTCTCGCCGGCTTTGCATCGGAACTCAATATTACCTTCGCGATTGTTTTCGAGTGTGATGCTTTCAGTCGCAGGGGAGATGAGTGTGACCGGCCCGGACGGAGTGGCAGTGACCGTGATGTCCGCCTTCTGGCCGGTGTTGTTGAATACCGTGACCAGGCCGACGAACACATCGTTCGGACTGACGAAACGCGGGAAACTCTCCTGCAAAACGATCTTGTCACGCACGGTGATTTCGCCGGTTGCGGAACCAAAGAGATCGTCCTGCGCCGCCACCGCCATCAGGACGAGTTTGCCGTTGAATTCAGGCAGCGTAAACGAAGCGGTCGCCTGGCCGTTCGGGTCGGTTTGAATCAGGCCCGACCAAAGAGCAACCGGCTTCACCCGTCGAGCCGTGATCGGGTTCAAATGCCGCTTACGTCCGGCGGCGAACATCTTGTCACCGCCCGGTCTGATCTGGTTCGTAGCCTGATCGACGTGCGGATAGATGAGCGCATACATATCGTACGGATTGAGGCGGGGTTGCTTCTTGCCGTAGAAGAACTCCATTGGATCTGGTGTGACAAAATCGGTCAGTTGGAGAATACCGGCGTCGACTGCGGCCAGAGTCAACTGGGTAACCTTCGGCCGGTTGATCTGCAGATTGACCGTGATGCCGCTCTTCGGCTTGACCACCTGCGGAGCGGTCATAGTGATGTTAAGGCGCTTGCTGTCGGTCTGCATTCGAAGTGGCATCACCCCGAACGCGCGGACGGGCATATTCGGCTCAAGGTCGTTCGCGCCTCGTACTACCGCCGCTGTGATATATACATTAGGGAAGTAGTCAGACTTGACTGGCAGTTCGATCTCGGCAGTGTTTTCAGGTATATCGCGTGTGATAGTCTCGAGAACCTTGTCTTTCTCGATTGTCAGAAGGAGCTTCCCGCCGAACGGGGCCTGCACCTGCAACAGCGCTTTACTTCCGGTGGGGTAGAACTCCTTGTCGAGTTGCAGCTTGATCTTGTCGGGATTTGTCAGGGCCCACGGCGCGTACCCCCATCCGGAGGCGTAGAAATCAACTGAAGCCGAATGGCCCGTGGCTCGATCAGAGGCAACGACTTCATATTGGCCATAGTCATTGGGTGTGAAAGAGATCGTGACGCCGTCAATCGTAACGGACTGCACCGATGAATCCCGCACCTGCAGCCGCCTCTCCGAAACATAGCGGCCGAATCCGCCCTTGTCCCGCTTGTAAGTCGTGTTGTAGACGACCTGGTAGAACTTGATGTCGACAGAATCACCTGCCACGGCGGTGCCGTCGCGGCCAACACAGACGATCTGCGCCGTCACCGGTTCACCGAGCCGGGCATAGCCTTCCATATCTAAACGTACGCCGACATATCTCTGGTAGGGGTGGATAGTGACTTCGGCATACGCGCTTATGCCGCGACCGCCCTCCTCAGACACCGTGGCTGACAGCAGACCCTTGAGCGCCGACGGGGCCGTCAGCTTGTCCGGAACAACGTAGGTGTAAGTATGTCCGCCGGTGTCATTCAGGATCGTGTCACGAAGATCAACTTCCATGCGAGTGAAGGTGCGGTTGTTGTCGCTGAAGCAGAACTTTGTCCAGCCCTTGGGGGTGAAAGCCTGCGGTTCGATTGTCAAGTGACCGGCCACTTTGTGGTTGGCCGCTGGTGGTCCGAAAAGATATTTAGCTCCGACCTCGGCTTGGATCGTGTCGCCCGAATTGTAGTCATGCGAAGGAGTTGTCAGCACCACCTTGATTCGATCCGGCATGAATTCTTCGACCTGGAACTCGGTGCGCCCGATCTGTACTTCTTCGCCGATCTCCGCCACCGCCGTGTATTTGCCCGAGCCGGCGAAATCCGGCACGACTAGATCAATCGCCGCCATTGACGAGCCGCCGGTAGAGAGCCGAAAACTGGTGAACTTGCGTCCCCGATTGTCATAGATCGTGAGCGAATACGGGAACGCGGGCGGTAGGGCCGATTTCACGCCTCGAACGATGGACACTAGATGCGCGGTGTCGCCTGGGCGGTAAACACCGCGGTCGGCGTACACAAAAGCTTCGTAGCCCGAGGCAAGATATGGTCGCCCGGCGACGTCGAAATCGCTTAGGGGTAGCAGACTTTCGTCCAAACGAACAAAAGCCATTTCGTCGGTGCGCGATACCCTGATCACAAACGGTTCGAAGCCGGTCAACTTGTCTTTAATATTCTCGAAAGTCGCTATGCCGCGTGAGTCGGTCTTCCCCTCGACCAGGGTCTGATTGTTGCGGCTAATCAGGGCAACCGAAGCGCCGGAGATCGGGGTGGAGGTGGCGAGAGAATTCGCCCAGACCATCAGGTAGTCATCCGCCAGTCGGGCGGTAATGCCGATGTCGGTCAGCATCGCAAAGCGGCTATCAGAAGTCCAGCGCTGGTCACGGTTACGGACTGAAATCTTGAAGATGCCCTGCGCGGAATCCCCGATGATACTCTTCAAATCCACCGTGGTCAGGAGCGGCTCATTCGTCGGTGCTTCAACGTCCACATCTTTCACAAAGAAGGTCCGTCCGAGCACGACCGACGGAGACCGGTAGTATTCGTCATAGTCGCCGTACCCCGATGTTAGAAAATAGACCAGGTTGTTGGGGAATATCTGCTCTACTTCCACCGCGAGCTTCTTGATGTTGATAGTCTTGAATTCTAGGAGACCGTTCCCCAGTCGCGGCAAGAAAACGGCCTTCGAAGAAAACGCGATGGTGGGCGGCATGTCCGGGAAGACGACCCGGGTCGAGAAATCGCGATCAAGGACTGCGCCGGAAATGGCTTTGAGGCCGTGGCCGACGTTGACCGTGACTGCCATCCCAGGCATGAATGCACCACGAAGAGTTAGCGAGCCGTATTCCTCCTCAATTGTGAAAGCAATGGCCGGGTCGATTGATATGAACGGTTTCGCCTGGTCGAGCGCCACGCTTTCGGAAAAATAAAATCGGATAGAACTGCCGGTCGGTTCAGTGTTCGGCCCTACGTTGTTGACTTCCAGCGGACGCCTCGGATCGACATACACGATCTGCTTGAAGTCATCTTTCATGGCGTCGCCGCAGTCTCTACAAATCAGATCCCCGTCAATTGACAATTCATATTCCTGTTTGGAAGTTGTCTGCTCGAAGGGCTCGCTGACTACGGTGATCCGATTAGCATAGACTTCCCTGACCGGTGCAGCCAGCCCCGACTGGTCGCCCGGCGTTCGCCCTTCTTCGCTACGCGCCTTCAGAGTGTACTCGAGCTCGGACGCGACGGCACCGTCATCCCCCTTTATTTTCAGCCGCCGACGGAGTTCTTCCACCCCCACCGGGTAGTTGAAGGCTAGGTCTACGGTTAAGCGGACCATGCCTGGCGCGGTTTCGTCTCGTTCGGTACCGGTGCGTCGAATATCAACCTTGAGATTAGGTGTGCGAAACGAGAACTCAGTCTTGTCGACAATCTTGAACCCACACGCCCAGGTCTTGTTTGACTCGGCCTTTGCGGTGTACTGGGTGGCAGGGTCGAAGGCTGGCGTCGGGGAAGAAACGAAGCACATCGGTGTCGATCCAGCGCGCCAGACCTGGAATCGGCGGGGAGAAGAGCACGGGCGGATCGGTCATCGGGAGGTTGAGGCTGTCCTTGGCGACCATCGCCTTGGAGAACTTGACGGTAAAGTTGGTTTTCAGTTCCACCCAGCCGGTTGGCTCAAAGGAAACGACTCGTATTTCGTTGTCGGGCAGACTAGTAATGTTTGATACCAGAAGAACAAGAGCCACACCGACGGTCGCCACCGCGACCATTCCGACCCGACTCCGGCCGGTCACAAAACGAACCAGCCACTGACGATTCGCCTCAGTCATGATTCTCTCCCAATAATGTTTCGAGGTTGACGTGTTGCGGCAAACAAGCGGTCGGCCGTGAGCCGGCCGGCCCGCTCCATATCCACAGCGTCCAAATTTGCTCCCACAATTCAACCGTTATACACAGTATGTGGTGAGAAGACTCCGGTTTCAAGGCAATTTATGGTGGGCTGAAGTGTGATTGTCGGGACGACTGCCCGATGCCATCAGAAGTCCATTTTCGAGGCACTCCGCGGGTTGTGTTTTGTTGCAGTATGAGGCAAATGAAAGGAGTCGTTATGCAACCGATAATGCAGGCCGCTCGAAAGGATTGCAGCGGCCTTCCTTCTGATGACAATAATGTCTGTCACCCATCTGCAGGCGCAGGGGGGTAACCCTGATCACACCGGGACTCTTGACACTGCCCTGATTGCTAAAGGGTTGGGGACGTTAGGTGTCTGGACGGCCGACGAGGGTGTCTACAAAGTTAGTTGGCCCCGGACAGACGTGCCGGTCAAGGTCGACGGTGTCACGCTTCCCCCGTTCATGGGCCTGACGACCTGGGTCGGTTTTCAGCAAAGCGACGATTCAGCCATGGTCATGGGTGACCTGGTGCTGTTCCAGGACGAAGTCAATCCTGTTATGAGTGTCCTGCTTGACGGCGGCGTGGCGGTCACCGCGTTGCACAATCACTTCTTCTACAGCGATCCGCCGGTCTTCTTCATGCATATCGGTGGTGACGGAAAGCTGGACGGATTTGTCAAGACGGTACGGGCTACTTTGGACAAGATCAAGACAATCCGCTCCGAACATTCCACTCCGGCGACGGGATTTGGCTCATCGGGGGATATTGGTACGAGCAGTATCACGGTTGCCCCGCTCGAACAGATTCTGGGAGCCAAGGGAAGCGTCAAGAACGGCATGGCCAAGTTTGTCTTTGGGCGGTCGGTCAAGATGGCATGTGGCTGCACTGCTCGGGAAAGAGATGGGAATCAACACTTGGGTGGCGTTTATGGGCAACGATTCGCATGCTATCATCGACGGTGACTTTGCGACTTCTGAGAGTGAATTGCAGCCCGTGCTCAAGGACCTGCGTCAGGCAGGGATCAACGTGGTGGCCATTCATAACCACATGGACGAAGAGACTCCGCGCCTGATATTTCTGCACTATTGGGGAGTAGGTCCGGCCACCAAGTTGGCGCAGGGATTCAGGTCGACTCTAGATATCCAGGCGGTGGCGGCCAAGTCAGATCACTGATGTGCCTGGAGCCTGTCAATGTCCGGGAGGCACAATGCGTGCCACCACTCGAAAATCAAATTGCCTGTGGTCGTCAGAGGGATCGCTCAGCCATAGGGGAAAACTCAATCTCAGCACGTCGAGAGCTCGGAATTCGATCCCAGCGTCGCACAGAGTCCTGTTCGCCAGCCGCGACGTTTCAGGGTTATTGACCCGGCCGATATCGAAAAACAGCCTCGGATCCAATAGCGGCAGCCCCAGGTACAGTCGTTCGGAGCTTAATTCCAGATTGGCGGCAAACAACCGGTGTCCCAGAACCGCATCATTCTGGTAACCTCGCACTCCACCGCCGCCACTCGCAACATACTGGCCGATCGGATCTACGGTTGACCTCGGTACCCCATATCCGACCGCGAACTGCTCCTGTTTCGGAGCACCTTCCGACATGACACCGGCCGCACCGCGAATTGTCATCACCAATTCCCCGGTTCGCAACAACCGAAGATCCTGTCCGAGACTCAAATAGCCTTTCTTGAAAGCAGGCCCAGCCCCGTGCGCCTCTAATCCCTGAGCGAACAAGTAGTGGACGCTGGTAATACCTTCGTAGCCACGTTGCGTGTAGCTCCCATGAAGGCTCAGGATCATGGTCTTGCCGAACGTATAGTACTTGGGATCGAAATAGGCGGGGTCGAATTGATCACTATAAGCCAAAGACAATGTGTTATGAACTGACGGAAACTCGGGCGCTACCGACGGCCGTACCGACAAAAAGAGATTGCGTGGCCGCGAGTTACCGATATCGACAGAATAATTGCGCGCCCCTTCGTCATAGCTGTCTTTGAGTGTGACTCTGACATCCGGCGCATCTCGCAGGTAAGTTGAGTAGCTGACATGGTAGCCGGTCTTTCCGGAGGCGGTTCCATAAATAACTTTCGCCGAGAACAAGTCACGGGTCATCAGGTAACCACTCTGCAGATGCACGCCGACTCGCATCTTATCGACCTTGTTGTACCAGAGGCTGGGATTGAGGCCAACCACATAATGATTGGGGTCGGCGAATGCGAACGGCTGGAGAGGTCGCACGAACTTTATAGACTTAGCATCGAAGTCTTGAGTCGTGTCCGATTGAATGGTACTTCTGGGGGAATTAGAACTACACAGCGAGGGCTCCGACAAGACACTAAGGTCCAGGTCGCTGACACTGTCGGCGACACTGCAGAAATCCGCAATAGTTACATGCTTGAACTTGTACTCAGAGTAGTAAGACCTCATGATCTGGTTGAATGTCGAGTCACCCACGAAATTGTGTAACCGTTCCAGAAAAAGCGCCCCCTTCGAGTATGCGATAGCGCGGTATTCCTGCTCATCGGCAAACTGATACGCCGGCAGGCTCACCGGTTTCGACCGGATTGTGGGCGGCAACAAGCGGTAATCGATCTCATGAGTCCATCGATAGGGGAGATTCAGGAACAGGGAAGCCGATCGGGGAATATCGAAGATGGTGCCGTTTTTGTAGGTTTGCTCCGCATAGCAGAGCGTGAAATACTCTTCGAAACCTTCGTCCAGCCAGGGTTGGTCCAGTTCGTTATTGGCTAAGGCCCCGTAGAACCAGTTGTGGCCGACCTCATGCACGGTGACATATTCAAGGGCGTGGGTCAACGGCACACCTGCCGCCGGATCCATCATGACGAGCGAAGGATATTCCATGGCGCCGGTAGGATAATTATAGGCTTCGGCGACTGTCAGGGTCGGATAGGGATACTCTCCAACTTTGCCGGTAAAGAACTTGAGGGCTGCAATTTCGTACGAGAGCAGATTGCGCCATTGAGACTGGGCGTGGCGGGCAAGTACCAGCGCCTTGACTCTTATCCCGCGCCATTCGGTTTCGTCTATGAGATAATCGGGGGATGCCACCCAGGCGAAGTCATGGACTTCTTCAGCATGAAAGTGAAGCGTTTTCATTGACGGCAGATTGCTACTTGCGATCTGCCTGGAGTCCTTCTGTATAACCTCACCGCCGACACGATTGGCCGAAAGCGTCGGCATGTTGTTGTCGCCGCCTTCTCCCGCGACATATTCACCCGTCGCGCCGATGTAGTACTGGGCCGGAAGAGTGATGGCGACATCGTAGGTCGCGAACTCGCCGTAGAACTCACCGGTCAAGTGATACGAGTCGTGATGCCAGCCCGTACTGTCGTACACCGCAATCTTGGGGTACCATTGAGCAATGGAGAAGTTGCCATCCTGGGCGCGAAACCGACCAGACATGAGAGGAATCTTCGTGACAAAGTTGATCTCCAGTAGCAGGGAATCATGCGAAGCCAGCGGTCGCGGAAGTCTGACCTTGACTGACGTATCATCTATCTCGTAAGAAGCATTAGCTCCATCGATCGTGATTGAATCGATGTCCATACGACCGAGTTCCTCCGCCCGGGCCTGAGCGATGGAATAGTCATGGTAGATACTCTCCATCTCCTGAGCGAGCGTACTTCCCCGGCCGGAGAAAGCGTTGGGGTAGGCGTGCAGGTATAGCTCGCTTAGATTGCTGTCGGCGCCGCTGACATAGCGAATGGTCTCGCGGCCGTTCAAGGTGTTGCCAGGTACATCCAAAGTGACCTGAATATCATAGCGAACCACCGGTGGTTCCACGGCTCGTGCCGGCAGGAATAGAAGCAACGCCAGACCGGCGGTCGTAGCAATTAGGTACGAATGACTCCAAGATCGTGACATCAGCGGGCAGTCCTTGCCATGATTACAGCATTATACAGTAGTTGTATCGCCAGGGTAGCAAATAGTTTCTGTGGCGGCAGCGAGATAGGGCCGGAGGGTCGATTTTGTCGGCATCTTGTCAGCAAACGCCACGGAACAATCCGACATGATCATAGTGTTTCAGATAGGAGTTAAGGGCGTAATGTTGTGCAGCGCATTCGTACCTCATATGATTTCGACAGCCGTCGTGAAGGCCACGGCACAGCGAGGGGACTGTCACAACGCTGTCATCGGGGGAGTCGCCGGTAGATCGAGGCCGGAGAATACGACCAATTGAAAGGCCATTTTGAATAACAGAAGAACCAATCGATCAGACATAATCGTCATACTGGTCACTTGCTGCCTTGTTGCGGTAATCTTGATAATGTTTACGGGAGGAAACGCGCAGGCGTCGACAGGACCTGACGAGCATGCAAACCCGCACCTGCTGGCCGATCTCCTTAAGAACTGTTCGTATGTCGGTACTCATACTTTTACGATCGACGCCGTTATGCTATTGGCGATGACACATGCGTGGAGTTTCAATGAAACGAATCGGCCTTATCGCAGCTGGGTCGGCAATGCCGGTGCCGACCGGATCTTCGAATACGGCAATTTCCTTGGAAATGGAGGTGTCCACCTTGCGGGTGCTCTGTCGCTGTACATGGCGGGGAAGGTGTTTCATAGACGGGGTCTGGCTGCGCTGGGGTCGGACCTCACCAGCGGATTGGTAATCGCCGGAACCATCTCGACCGGCCTTAAATTGGCAACTCAGAGAACCCGCCCGGACGGCGCCCCCTATTCGTTCCCGTCCGGCCACGCTACCATGGCCTTCACGACTGCCGGAGTGATCGCCGACCGATACGGAGTCATTCCGGGGATCATAGCCGAGAGCGGGGCGGCCTATGTCGGTCTCTCGCGACTACAGGAGAACAAGCACTATATCAGCGATGTAGTCGCCGGGGCGGCTCTGGGTAATCTTATTGCCTATGAGGTAGTAAGCCGGCGTAATCAGACTGAGCGAGTAACCATGTCCCTGGAGCCCTCCAAGAACGGCCTCAACACGACTATCTCACTTCACTTCAAATAGTGGTGATTTGCAGTAAGAAGGCTCTCTACATAGTATTGTTTGGACCCTTAGGTTCACCCGTCCCGCGGTCTTTCAAATAGCCCTACATTATATAGGTCTTCATCGGATCAGAGCTGTCAGGTTTTGCTATCATCCGGGCATGATCGGGGGCTGGCGTTAACTCTTTGCATACCTTTATGTTGGGCCTTTCTGCCCCTCAGGTCACAGCCTCCACCTGTAACATTTTTGCACAATCTGCCGACTAGAACTGGAACGGTAGTTCCTTGCCTGGTGCATGGCTGTCTTCGTTTGCGATCGAAGAAAACAACGAAGATCGAATATGTTCGATTGCGAACCAGTGACAATGCTGAACTAGTACGCTTAATGGCTCCAAATCTGAGGAGCCCTGAGAAGGCCAATCTGTTGATATGAACAAAATCTCCAAAGACCGCAATCAGCCTTCGGCTGTGGCAAGATATGCGGTGATACTGGCAGTAGGTTGGACGCTGATGGTCGCCGCTTCCATGGCGTGGAATTGCATCAGCGAAAAAGATACTCAGATCTCTTCGGCCAGTGAAGCGGCCCGTGACCAGATTGCAATGGATGTTCTCTATCGCCGCTGGAACGCCAGTCTTGGGGGCGTCTATGTTCCCGTATCCGATTCTTGTCAACCCAATCCATATCTGGTTGATGTAGCAGGGCGCGACATCGAGACACCGTCCGGGCTACACCTGACGCTCGTCAATCCGTCCTACATGACGCGCCAAGTACACGAGCTTGGCTTGTTAGTCGACGGAGTGCGAGGTCACATCACGAGCCTCAAGCCGCTTCGGCCTGAGAATGCAGCGGACACGTGGGAGAAGAGAGCATTGGAGTCGTTCGAGCGGGGTGAGACGGAATTCGCCACGGTCGAGAAACTGGATGGCCAGGAGTACTTGCGGCTCATGCGACCGTTGGTAACGGAACAAGAATGTCTTAAATGCCATGCCAAGCAAGGCTACAAAGAAGGGGACGTGCGCGGCGGAATCAGTGTTTCGATGCCGATGTCCCGTTTCGAGGCAATTGCGCAGGAAGATATGGCTGCGATCGGCCTCGGCCATGGGGTGTTGTGGCTGTTAGGGCTTGCCTTCCTGGTTATCGGCGCCCGTAGCGTTCGGGGCCGCGAACAAAAGCGGCGACTAGCCGAGGATGCGCTCATCGCGAGCGAGGATCGTTTCCGACAGCTCTTCGAAAATGCCCCCCTGGGTTATCAATCACTCGATGAGAACGGCAATTTCATAGCCGTCAACGAAGCTTGGTGCAAGGCGCTTGGATATACCAAGGAAGAAGTGCTGGGCCGAAACTTCGGCGAGTTCCTCCACCCGGATTTCCGGAAGGTCTTCAAAGAGAACTTTCCGAAATTCAAGAGCCTGGGACAGATTCTTGGTATCGAATTCGAGATGATCAAGAAGGACGGCACGGAAATCATCGTAGCTTTCGACGGCCGAATCAGTTACGACGACGACGGCTCGTTCAAGCAGACCCATTGCGTCTTCAAGGATATCACCAAGCGCAAGAGAGTTGAGGAAGCGCTTCGGGAGAATCAGGCCCGCCTGGACCTGGCCTTGAAGTCTGCCAATATGGGTGTATGGTATATTGATCTCGAAGGAAACAAGCGCGGCTTTGACGACCAAACTTGCCTTCTGCTGGGGCTCGATCCTCACGAGTTCAAGGGTACGAGTGAAGAATTCTACCGGGTAGTGCATCCGGATGATCGGGAAAGAATCACGACGGCGCTCTATAGCTCCATTGAGCGGAAAACCCTGTACGATGTTGAATACCGCTGTGTCTGGCCCGACGGCACGATTCATTATATGAACGGCAGAGGAATGACTCTGTACAGCGAAGATGGTTCACCCAGGAGAATGAACGGGGTCCTCTGGGACATAACCGAGCGCAAACAGTCGGAAGAGGCGCTGCGGAAGAGTGAAGAACGCTTGAGAGACATCACGTTCAGTATGGCCGACTGGGTGTGGGAAGTAGACGAGAATGGCGTCTACACTTATAGCTCTCAACAGTCCATTGACATTCTCGGACGATCCCGCGAAGAAATTATCGGAAAGACACCATTCGACTTCATGCCTCAAGACGAAGCTCAGAGAGTCGCACAGATTTTCGCCGAAATAGTCGCAAGGAAGGCGCCCATACGGGATCTGGAAAACTGGAATATTGCCATGGACGGCAGGAGAATTTGTCTTCTAACAAGCGGCGTACCAATATTGGACGACGAGGGAAATCTCAAAGGGTACCGCGGAGTAGATAAGGACATCACAGAGCGCAAAGAGATGGAGTCACGGCTCAGAGAGCAGGGAGACAAATATCGTGGCATATTCGATGAGTCCATCGCCGCCATCTACATCTTCAACAAAGAGAAGAAGTTCATAGATTCCAATCAGGCGGGGTTGGAACTCCTGGGTTATTCAAGAGAACAGCTACTGAGCATGAGCATTCCCGACGTAGATGCCGACGCCGGAGTTGTTCTGCCCGCGCATCAGCAATTACTGTCCGGAGATCGCATCGTCAATTACGAACACCGTCTGGTACGCAAAGACGGCAAAGTCGTTACGGTGTTGAATAACTCGCGACCGCTCACCGATTCGAACGGCGTGGTTGTCGGCATGCAGAGCACACTGGTAGATATCACCCGTCGCAAACTGGCAGAGGAAGAATTATGGGAATCGCGCGAGGTTCTTCATTCGGTTTTCAATTCCTTGCCGGTGCGAGTGTTCTGGAAGGACAAGAATTCGGTATTTCTGGGTTGCAACACGTCCTTTGCGCGAGATGCAGGATTTGAGAAGCCCGAGGATATAATCGGACGCGATGACAGTGACATGGGCTGGCGGGAACAGGCCGACCTTTACCAGGCTGACGATCGCGCCGTGATTGAAAGCGGGGAGGCCAGGCTTCTATTCGAGGAGCCGCAGACAACGCCCTCGGGTGAGCAGCTACACCTTCTGACGAGCAAGCTCCCGCTTCGGGATGCCGGCGGTGCGATCGTTGGTGTGCTGGGATCATATCTGGACATCACCGACCGCATACGGGCGGAACAAAAGGTCAAATTAAGGGAATCCTACTTGACCTCTATTATCGAAAATCAACCCGGATTGATGTGGCTCAAAGACGCGGACGGCCGCTTCCAGGCCGTCAATAAAGCGTTTGCCCTTGCTTGCGGACTAGAGCACCCCAAGAAGTTGGTTGGCCTGACAGACCTTGATATCTGGCCCAGGGAACTCGCCTACAAATACCGACGCGATGATTCCGAAGTCATGGAAGCAAGAGCGAGCAAGATAGTTGAAGAGATAGTTCAGGATCAGGGTCGGCCAAAGTGGTTTGAGACGTTTAAGACACCCGTGGTAAACGAACAAGGAAATGTCATCGGCACCACTGGTTACTCTCGCGACATCACCGAACGCAAGCGAGCCGAGGAGGCGCTCCGCGAAAGCGAGGCCCGACTCTTCGAATTGGCCTCCCAGGTGCCAGGCGCGGTCTATCAGTTCTATGCGCGACCCAACGGCGAACACGGGTTCTACTACATAAGCGACAAATCAGAACAGATCGTCGGCCTGAAACCAGAATTGGATGGGTTCTTCGAACGATTCACGGCCCTCGTTCATCCCGCATACCGTGAGAGTTTCCTGACTTCAATAGGGAAGGCGATATCCGAATGTACCGATTGGAACTTTGAAGGAATTCTGCAAAAACCCACCGGGGAAACCATCTGGTTTTCGGCTCAGTCCCGACATTTGCGTCGCGAGAGTGAAGTCATCTTTAACGGGATTGTCTTCGACATCACCGAGCGCAAACGGTCGGCCGAGGCGCTCCGCGAGAGTGAGGCAACTCATGCCGAGGCGCAACGCATCGCCCATCTCGGTCACTGGAGACTCGACCTGACGGCTAACTGGCTGGACTGGTCTGCAGAGGTGTTCCGTATCTTCGATATTGACCCTCAGGAATTTGCCGCGTCGTACGAGGCGTTTCTGAATACTATTCATCCCGAAGACCGGACGTTGGTAAATCAGGCGTACACCGATTCACTCAAGAGTAGAGAACCTTACGACATTGTCCATCGCCTGCTGATGAAGGACGGCACCGTGAAATTCGTCCACGAGCGTTGCGAAACTCAATACGATGAGGCCGGCAACCCTATGTTCTCGCTGGGTACGGTCCTTGATATAACGGAGCGGAAGCACGCCGAAGAGGCGCTGCGAGAGTCGGAGAATCGGTATCACAAATTGTTCAACTCGACTCTGGAAGGGCTGGGGGTTGTCGACAAGAACGAAGTCATAGAATACTGCAACCAGGCTTACGCCGATATTTTTGAGGCAGGCACACAGGAAGACCTGATAGGCAGGTCGCTCCTGGACTTTGTTCCACAACAGTTGCAGAACAAGGTTCTCGCTCAAACAGAATTACGTAAGCAAGGACTGAACAGCCAATACGAAATCGATATCGTTACAGCGAGAAACAACCGCAAGACTGTTCTGGCGTCGATTTCACCGAGATTCGATGAACAGGGCAACTATTGTGGCGCATCGGGCGCGATAATCGACATTTCTGAGACGAAACGCCTGCAGGAACTCGAGTCGCGCGCCCTTCGACTTGAGACCGCCGGTCAGATTGCCGGCCAGGTAGCCCACGACTTTAACAACATGTTGGCGCCTATGATGGCTTATCCGGAATTGATCAGGGAACAACTTCCTGTGGGCGACCCAAGCCGGAAGTATCTGGAGGCGATCGAGGAATCAGCCAAGAGAATAGCCGACCTCAATCAACAACTCCTGACTCTCAGTCGGAGGGGACACTACAATCAGGAAGTGCTGAACCTCAATGACATCATTCAGCAGGTGCTTCGTGATATGGCGTCGCCGCCGAGCACCCTGGTTATCGAATCCGATCTCTGCCCCAAACTGATGAATATCGAGGGGGGCATTGCCCAGTTGCATCGAGTCGTAATGAACCTTGTGATGAATGCCCGCGATGCCGTTCGCGACATCGGCCGGGTATCTGTCAGGACGGAAAACTCATTTATCGATGATACCACCGTGATGTATGGCCGCATCCCGCGAGGGGAATATATCAAACTGACCGTAATCGATTCCGGTTGCGGCATACCGGACGAGATCATGCAGAAGATATTTGACCCGTTCTTTACTACCAAATCGACCGATAAGAAACGCGGATCGGGTCTGGGTTTGAGCGTGGTCGATGCCGTCGTGAAGGACCACAACGGGTTCATCGATCTCACGACGACCGTAGGCGTGGGCACGTCGTTCTATCTGTACTTCCCCGTCACTCGCGCGGCCGTGAGCGAAAGACCGTCCGATGAAATCCCTCGCGGGACGGAATCGATCCTGGTGGTGGACGATGACGAGATACAGTGCGAAGTTTCGTCAAGGCTGCTTTCCACGCTGGGATATGAGGTCACGGTCTGCGACAGTGGCAAGAAGGCCGTGGAATTGCTCGCGCACTCAACGTTCGACCTGCTACTACTCGATATGATCATGCCAAGCGATATCTGCGGCACGGAGACTTACCGCCGCGCGCTCCAGATCAGGCCTGATCAGAAGGCGATCATCGTGTCGGGGTTCTCGGAGTCGGGGAGGGTGACCGAAGCTCAGAAATTAGGCGCCGGGGCTTTCGTCAAGAAACCTCTTAGCCGACGGACCCTCGCGCTCGCGGTAAGAAAAGAACTGGACCGGAAGGTCGAAGTGCCTTCGTGTTCCTGAAACCAATCCCCAGACCGACGGGAGTGTTGAACAAGTACCATCCCCGTCATCGCGAGTCTCGACCGCGTTTCGCGAGCGAGACTCGCGATCTCAAATAACACGGTTATAACGAGCTTGAGATTGCCACGCTACGCTGACCCGCCTCACGGCGGGCCATCTCCGCTCGCAATGACAATTAGACGGGCTTCTTCAACACCTCCTGACCAGGGGGATTAATTCAAACATCGCACCATGAGCTGAGAGTCCGGCATCAAAGCCAAACTTGACGCTCAGTCCGTGGCCCGGCGCATGACAAATCGGGACACTCTCGGAGTCATGGTTCGGGGCGAGAAACGCGGCCCCTGTACCAGCAGTTTGTTCATCAGGCCGGGAACCACGGTCATCTTGCCTCGCATCATGGCGCGATATCCCGCGGCCGCCACGTCTGCACTCGACATCACACCCTTGCCCTTGAAAAGTGCCACTCCCTCCATATCGGCAGCATTCTGAAAACCGGTGTTCGTGGGACCGGGGCAGAGAGCCGTAGCGGAAACGTTCGTTCCATGGAGCTCATGATGCAGTGCCTCGGTGAACGAGAGAACGTACGCCTTGGTGGCGGCATACACGGCGCCGGTCGGGCAGGGCTGAAAACCGGCGATTGAGGCGACATTCATGATCCGCCCGCGCCGCCGCAATACCATCGGCTTGACAAACAGATGGGTCAGATGAGTCAGGGTCATGGCGTTGAGCATAATCATCTGTTCTGTCCGTGACCACTCGCGCTTGTGGAACAAACCATAGTCGCCGAAACCGGCGTTGTTGACGAGAAAATCGACCTCAAGCCCACGTTTGGTCACTTCGTCAAAGAGAAACTGTGCGGCGTACTGTCGGGAGAGATCCATTTCGATCACATCTACTTTGACCTGATACCATTCGCGAAGAGTATCGGCCAACTTATTCAACTGCTCACCACGCCTGGCCACCAGAATCAGACCGTGCTGATCGGCGGCGAAAAGCTGGGCCAGTTCATATCCAATCCCGCTGGAAGCTCCGGTTACGAGTGCGGTAGCCATATTAGTTCTCCTGCCGTAAACGATACGGCCTGTTACGATTGCCTGCTATCATGATGCCGACACCTCCGCGACGACGATCTCCGGTGCCAGCAGCTTGTACATAACCGGTGTCACCAACCGGGCCAGGAAGGTCGAGCTGATAAGACCACCGATGATGACCAGTGCCAGTGGCGCATAGAGCGGAGCGCCTTCGATTACCAGCGGCAAGAGACCGCCGATAGCCGTCAGGGTGGTCAGAAGAATCGGCACGAATCTAATTTCGCCGGCCTGCTGAATCGCATCGTCGACACTCATGCCCTTTTCACGAAGTTGATTGGTAAAGTCAACTAGCAGGATCGAGTTCTTGACTTCAATGCCCATCAGGGCGATGAATCCGATCATGGAAACAAATGACAGGGTTTCGCCACTCAAGAGCAGCGCGACGATACCGCCTACTATCCCCAGCGGTATGACCGAGGCGACAATCAGGGTGCCCTTGAACGTCTTGAATTCGAGAACCAAGACGACTAGCATTCCGAAGGCGGCAATCAAGATCGCCGAACCGAAGCCGCCGAAACTCTTTTCGCGCATTTCAATTTCGCCCGCGGGGATAAGTTGATATCCCGCTGGAACACGCATCTGCTGTAAGGTTGCCAGTATCTGTTTGGTCAAGCGGTCGGTGTTGTAGCCGGTTTTCACATCGGCGCTCACCGTGACCGACCGTTTCAGTTTGTAGTGATCGATCTTGGTCGGTGAAGTCTGAAATTCAGTTGAGGCAATCTGACGCAGGGGCACATAGCCGCTCAGGGACGAACCGACGTAGATCTTGTCAAGAACTTCGAGCGACGGTCTCTTGTCGCGGGGGAGGCCAAGGACGATGTCATAGTCGTCGCCGTCCTTATCCCGATATTGCCCAACTGCCAGGCCGGCCACAGCCAGTCGTACCTGGCGCTGGATGTCGATCAGCGGCATACCAAGCAGTCCGACCTTGTCACGATCGATGAGGACACGAATATCCGTCCGAGGAGATAGAGTCGGGTTCTTGACCGATCTCGTTCCTTCTGCGGTGGTCATAACCTGTTCGACCTGCGAAGCCAGCATCGCGAGGGTGTCGAGATTGTCGCCGACAATCCTCAGTGCGATAGGGGTGTCGATGGCGTCACCGTTGGCAAACTCTATGACCTGTATCTTGGCCTCGGGATAGCCGCTGAACACCTGACGGAGACTATCCAGATAGCGCGGGGTCTTCTTGGCGTCGTATTCATCGATGAGTACGAACAGTTCGCCGACATTGGCCTTTTCGCCCAGACTCAACCGGTTGTAATAGACCTGCGGATTTCCCCGGCCGACATTGGTGTAAACATCGCGAATACCGGGTTGGCCGATCAGAGTACCTTCTACGAAACGAGCCGCGCGATCAACTTCCAGCACCGAGCTTCCCTCTGGAGCTTCTATAGTGACCAGGAACTGAGGAATGCCCGCTTTGGGAAACAGACTGAATCCAACCACCGGAATCAGCGACAGACTCGCGAGAAACAAGACCGCGGCGATGGACACCGTGTACTTCGGATGTGCAATCGACCAGTGGAGCAGACGGCGGTAGGAGCGTTCCAGCACCCAGTTCAGTCCGCGCAGCACCCGGTTGCCTTCCTCGCGCTCCTCTTTCTTAAGGAGAAAACTGGCCAGGAACGGTATGATCGTAAGCGAAATGAAGAGGGAGGCTCCGATTGTGTAAAGCACCGAGGCCGGCAAGCTGCGGATATAATTGCCGGGCGTTCCGGGCAGAAAGAGCAACGGGAGGAAGGCGAAGAGAAGTGTGGCAGTACAACCCAGCACGGCCACACCGATCTGGCGGGTTGCCAGAATAGCCGCCTCTTTGCGGTTGTGTCCTTTTCGGATGAATCGGGAGATGTTCTCGACCACCACGATGGAGTCATCGACCAACAAGCCCAGCGCAATCACGAATCCCACGATACTAAGCTGGTTGAGGCTGAATCCGGACCAGTACAACAGGGTTGTACCGATCGCGATTGACAGCGGGATGGATATCATGACAATGAGTGAGGCGCGGGGTCCCAGCGGCAATAGTGTAATCAAGACCAGGGTGATAGCGATAAGAAAATCGATGAACAAATGATCCAAGCGTCGTGCGACGTTTTTCGACTGATCGAAGCCGGTTTCCAGCTTCACACCCGACGGCAGGTTCTTCGAGAAATCACCTAATTCGGCGTATACCCGATCGCGCACCTCGAAGATATTCTTGCCTCCCTGCAGGGAAGCGACCACAAAGACGGCGCGACGACCATTGAAACGGGCCGTATACGATTCGTCTTCGTGATTCCAGGAGACTTCGGCCACGTCACGTACCCGAACCACGGCCCCATCCGACGTGCCAATCACCGTCGAGCCGATCTGGTCGAGCGACTCATAGCGGCCGGACATTTCGAGATTGAAACGGCGGGTTCCGGATTCCACTGAGCCGCCTGGTATGTTGGCATTGTCGCTTTGCACGGCGCCGATGATCTGATTCAAAGGAATGTGCAGGGCGGCAATGCGCTCCAGGTCGAGGGCAATGCGCACCTGAGTTTCGGGGCAAGCGAGTACCTTGGAATCTTTGATTCCGCTGATGGCGTCAATGCGGTCCTTGAGATTGGTGGCCTGCTTCTCGAGAATCTTGAAATCGACCGAGTCGGACACGAGCGCACACTGCACGATATTGACATTGCTGGTGCTGTACTTGATGACTTCAAGGCTGAGAAGCTCGGCCGGCAACGTTCCGCGAATGCTGTTGATCTGTCGCAGCACCGCATCATGTTTCTGCTCGGTATCGGCGTCGGCGTGGAACTCGATATTCACGATTGCCAACTGGTCCTCGGCCGTTGACTTGATCGCGTCTATGTCCTCAAGCTCCTTAAGGCTCTTCTCAATCGGATTGATCAGGAGCTGTTCGACGTCGTGCGGAGTCCCACCGGGCAGGACCGCCACCACCGCGAAAGAGGGTATCGGAAACACCGGGTCCTCCGACCGCGGTATGTTCATGAACGATGTCAACCCCAGTCCGATCAGCATGACGAACACGACAATCGTGAACTGGAAGTTTTTGACAGAGAACTCTGCAAGTTTCATGTTTGGGCTCCTGATCGATCTCAATAATGGTCGGAGGCGTTACTTTACAACGCTGACGAACGCGCCGTCGGTCAGCTTCGTCGCACCCGCAGTAATAACTTCACTGATTCCCGGCAGGTCGCCCTGGATGCTGACTTTGCCTTCCTGGATATACGCGACCGTGACGGGCACTTTCATGGCCGTCTTCTCATCGAACGCCGGGGCGAACACGAAGCCGCTGGTGCCGTTGGCTTCAACGAGCGCTTCGATTGGGACCAATGACATCTGCTTAGTCGTAGCCGGTGTGATCGTGATCTTTCCAATAAGTCCGGTAACCAGCCGTTCCGACGGATGGTCGACCCGGATTTCTACTTCGTAAGTTCCATTCATCGGGTTCGGGGCGGCGCCAATTTCCGCGACGTTCCCGGTTACGGGATTTCCGGGAAGGGCATCAAATTCAATTTTCGCAGAATCGCCCGTCTGTATCCGCATTATGTCACGATCAGCCAGCCCGGCCCGCACGATCCAGCCTTTTTCGTAGCCGGCCATGACGATTACGGTGGTACCTGAGGCTATCTGCTCATGGTCATCCGCCATCCGCCGGAGTATGCGGCCGTCCGAAGGCGCATAGATCTGCGAGTACTTGCGATTGAATGCGGCCGCGTCGAGACCGGCCTTGGCCATTTCCCACGCGGTGGTAGCGTTCTGAAGTTGTTCCAGTGTGGCGACGGTGTCGGCAAAGAGATTCTTTACTCTCTGAAGATCACGGTCGGCCTTGTCGAAACCGTTCTGCGCCTGCTTCAGTTGAGCATCAATTTCGGTCAGGCTGAGAGTGGCGAGCAGTTGACCTTTGGACACCTTCTGGCCTTCATCCACATACACCTTCTCGACAATGCCACCGATCTTGAATGACAGCCGCAACTCTTCTTTAGCTTCGAGCTTGCCGACCGCGCGCACCGGAAGACCGGCGTTGGTGTGTTCAACCGTGGCCAGGCGCACAGGTATCGGAGCCGAAGTCACTGTCCCGTTGGTGGCGGCGGCGTTCGAACTGGCGCCGCATCCGGCAAGCATCGACAAAGCGATTGTCAACACCAGGGCTGAGATGATTAAAATTGTGTTTCGCATGTGAGTAGACTCCTTACTTGTCCTGACTGAGATTGTCGAGTTGTACTGAGAAAAGCGCGCCGGCACGCTCCAGTTGAACAAACGTTTGAACGAAACTGTACGTGGTGAGAATATCGTTGATGCCGGCCGAAGTGAAATTGGTCCGGGCATCGAGAAATTCAACCTGTGACGCCATCCCTTCGGAGAACCTGCGGGATACCAGCTCGAATGACTTCTGCGCGCTCTGCAGGCGGTCGCGGGAAGTAGCCTGAGCCTGCTTGGCGACCCTGACGGCATCGTAGGTCTGCCGAACCTGAAGCTCAATTTGCTTCTGAAGTTCATCCTTCTGGGTGGAAAGACGCTTCACGTCCAATACCGCCTGAGCGCGACGGGAGGCATCCTGACCGCCGTTGAATATGTTCCATTGTGCGACCAGCGAGATCGTGGTCACGTCGTTCTTGGAAGAGAAGCGGTAGTCCTGACCCTGAAATCCATAGTCTGCAACCACCGCCACGTTGGGCAGGTATGCTGATGTATTGAGCTTGACGTTGTTCGATGACGCCCGTACGCCGTAGTCGAGCTGCCTAAGTTCGTCGCGCTGCTCCAGCCCCGAACGAACAACTTGATCAAGGGTCGGGATTGTGATGTCACTGATGACCGAATCAGGATCGAGTTCGATAGCCGCATCCGTGGGTCGGTCGAGCAGGAAATTGAAGAATCGGGCAACATCCGAACGACGGAGTTCAGCTTCGTCCCGCTTCTGCTGCACGTCGCTCAACTCCGCCCTGGCACGATAGAGGACGTCAAGCGTCGCCTTCTGGTTGTCTACCAGCTTCTGGCTGACTCGGAGATTCTCTTCGAGCAACTGCAAAGTCTGAGTGTACAGCTCGACCACGCGCACCGACTTGGCATAGTCCAGATAAGTAGTCTTTATCTGCGCGACCAGGTCACGGGCGGAGGCGTCCAGATGCGCCTGCTCGGCCTGCTTCAAGTCGCGCCGAAGCCGCAGATTGTAGATGGCTTTCGGCTGGAAGACCGGCTGAGTCAGGCGGAATTTCGTTTCCTGCTTGTACGGGATCTTCAAACTCAGGTTGGTCGGAAACCGATTCTGACCGGTGAGCTGATTCAAGGTCGCGTAGGCCGGGTTGATCAGATCGCCGAAATCGAGCGAATTGCCGCTTATGTCACTGTACCGGGTGTCGACTGACAGCGACGGAAGCAGCAAACCACGCGCTTCTTTCGTGGCTTCAGACGCCTTGCGAACGGTCAGTTCCTGCTGCTGCAGCGAGAGGTTCTGATGAAGACCCAGTTGCACATACTGATCCAAGTGGGTGGGAGTCTGCGCGAATGTCGAGGCATATAGCACGGTCGTGGCTATTGAAGCCGCCACAATCTGCCATCTGGTCGTCGTATTCCTATGTCTTGCTAAACGTTGCATAATTCTTAAACACCGTTCAATTGAAGGTCAAAAAAATATACTATCTCTTACCAACGATTGCTGACCACATGTATTCGAAGGCGCCATTGAGCATGGCGTCCTGTTCCTCTGCTCGCACCATACTCCGGCCGCGAAGTACCAGCGATACCATACCGTGAGTCAGTGACCAGAATGAATAGGCGGCGAGATCGATGTCTCCCTGAGGGAGAAGTCGGCCTTCGATGCACTCTGCAATAATCTTCCGGAGTACATCGTACGCTCGGTGGCCGCATTCCCAATTGCATTCTTCCTGGATAGTTCTGGCCGCACTATTATCGATGAACATCACGTCGTAGTACTTGGGATTCTCCAGGGCGAACTTGATATATAGACGTCCGGTTCTATAGAGCCGATCGAGCGGATCGGCACCTTCGAGAGCCGGCAGAAGATATTCGAAGAGCTTGTCGAACCCCTTCTTGTGAATCTCGAAGAGGATCTCATCTTTGTCTTTGAAATAAGAGTAGATGGCGCCCGGAGTGTACTCGATCTTCTCGGCGATCCGACGGATCGAGGTATTTTCATATCCTTCGGCCAGAAACAGCTCGACTGCTGCGTCGACTATAGCGTCGCGCATCTCGCCTCGTTCGCGCTCTCGTCTTTCAGCAGTACCCATGACTCTCATCACTTTCTATTCGTTGGTTCAGTCTACACCCGCCAATATCGGCAAGTAGCTGAACGCTGTCAAGTAATTAAACGGCATTTAATCACTGTAAGTTTCAAGAATCTGCGACTAATCTTATAACATCTTGTTATTCAATTGATTGGCATAGATATTTGCGAACAGAGTCCGCCAAACGTTGGTTTCAACCAGGTCTGGAACATCGTCGGCAGTAGCCGGCTCAGAATCTGGCTCCCTGCAAAGCCTAACTTATTGGATGACAGCCAACTAAAGCGTCTCGGAGTCCCAGGTGTCGTTGTACAGACAGGATAACTTTACGGCCGCGTCTTTGTCTATCACTACATACGCTTTGGGATGCATCTGAATTATCGAGGCCGGACAGGTGGCCGTAATCGGCCCTTCGACCGCGGCCTTTATGGCGTCAGCTTTGGCGGAACCGGAGGCCAAGAGAACGATTTCTCGAGCTTCCATGATTGTTCCAACGCCCATGGTAATGGCGTACTTGGGGACCTCATCGGCGTTCTTGAAGAAGCGGCCGTTGTCTAGTCGGGTCGTTCCAGTCAAAGTTTTGATTCTAGTGCGCGATCCAAGAGAGGAGCCGGGCTCGTTGAACGCGATATGTCCGTTGGCGCCGATACCGAGCACCTGCAGATCGATGCCACCCGCCTCGGTTATCCGTTGTTCGTACCATTGACAGAAGGCGTTGATATCTTTGGCGGTTCCCAAAGGAATATGTACGTAACGGGGATCGACATTAATATGGTTGAACAGATGTTCGCGCATGAAGTAGTGGTAGCTCTGATCGTGCTCGGGAGGAAGCCCGACATATTCATCGAGATTGAAGGTAGTGACCTTGGAGAAATCGAGTCCCTCCTGGCGGTGCATGCGAATTAATTCAGTGTAGAGCCCAAGCGGACTGCTGCCGGTGGCGAGGCCGAGAACCAGATTTGGTTTGGCGTGCAGACGGTCGGCGACAATTCGGGCCGCCTCACGGCCCATGGAATCGTAGTCTTCCTTTACGATAACAAGCATGATGCAACCATCCTGTATCTCATATTGTCGTCAGTTGACGGCTCCAAAGCCGCGTCCGGTGAAACTTGGTTGGACGATCCCAGTCAGAGTTACACGTCAACTAGACAGATCGGCAAGTTGTGGCAAGTCTCTTACCTCTAGTCGAACGAGGACGTCCACCACGCACATAGTAGCCCGGCCGATGCCAACATCGGCCGGGCTAGGTAAACGTCCGCCGGGGTATGTACTCTACGCTACTCTCTCGGGTTTCTTCTCGCTTGGCTGACGGGTGATCGGGCGTTCTTTCAAGAGTGAATGGCCGCTCGCCAGGCCGAAGATGAACAACACGAAGATCAAAATGCCGGTGGCGAATATTATGTCACCGGGAGCGCGCAGCCATTTGAACACTGTCACCGTGGGAGAATAGAGGAACTCGCTCGACCGGGCGAACCAATAGCCGTGTTCGACCGAAGCCCACGTTTGCATGAAACCGACCGGAAGCAGGCTCAGCAAGACCATCAGCGCAAGTCCGACATTGATGGTCCAGAAGGAGAACTTGATGATGCCGTCCTTCCAGTCACGTTTCACATAGAGTACCCGCAGGCAAAAGAGCATCAGACCGATGCCGAGCATGCCGTAGACGCCGAACAAAGCAGTATGTCCGTGAACCGGGGTGGTGTTGAGACCCTGCATGTAGTAGAGGGCGATCGGGGGATTGATCATAAAGCCGAACAGTCCGGCGCCGACCATGTTCCAGAAGGCCACCGCGACAAAAAAATAGATCGGCCAGCGGTATTTTTTGACCCATTCCACCGAGCGTGACAGCCGGATATTGTCCCAGGCCTCGAAACCAATGATAGTAAGGGGGACTACTTCGAGAGCACTGAACACCGCCCCGAGAGCCATGACTGCGATCGGTGTGCCCGCGAAATACAAATGGTGAAGCGTGCCGATGATGCCGCCGGTGAGAAAGATCGTGGTAGAGAAGATGACGGCCGAGTTGGCGGTCTTGAGGCGCACCAGGCCCAGTTTGGCAAACAGAAAAGCGATCACGGCAGTGGCGAAGACTTCGAAGAATCCTTCTACCCAGAGATGCACCACCCACCAGCGCCAGTACTCGACGATGGACAGATGCGTGTGTTTGCCCCACATTAGACCGGCCGCGTAGAAACCGGCGATGGCCACGGCCGAGATGAGAAACATGGTCAAGAGCGGTTTCTGCTCCCCGCCCTTGCGGATGGCGATCAGGACATTTCGTCCAACCAGATACAACCACAGGAAGAGGCCTACCACAAGCGCTGACCTGCCAGACGCGGCCCAGATCGACGTACTCGAGACCCTGGTGTCCGAACCAGAACCAGCTGTCGCCACTGAGGTACCCTTTTACGCTCAGCCATTCCCCGGCAAACGATCCCAGTACGACCGTTACGAGGGCGACAAATAAGACGTTCACACCCAGTCTCTGGCCCTTGAGTTCGACGCCACTGACGGCTGGCCCGATAAACAGCCCCGCCGCAAGCCAGGCGGTAGCGATCCAGAAGATGCCGAGCTGGGTGTGCCAGGTGCGCACGACCGTGATACGGAATCCATTTGTCGATCGGTATGCCGTAGAAGCCGTTTCCCTCTACACCGTAATGTGCAGATATCACCCCCATAAGCATCTGGAGGAGAAACAGACCGGCCACGGTCCAGAAGTATTTGACGATCGCCTTCTGCGACGGCGTCGGTTTGAAATCGAAGAGCGGATCGGTTTGCGGAATCTGCTCGGCCACGAGCTCGCGCTTCTGCGCGAGCATGGTACCAGACCATCAGGCCGATTCCCGCCAGCAGCATGATGATGCTGAACCCCGTCCAAATGATTGAATCGGCGGTAGGATTATTGTCGATCAACGGCTCATGCGGCCAGTTGCTGGTGTATGACATGCTCTGGCCGGGACGATTGGTCGAAGCGGCCCATGAGGTCCAGAAGAAGAACGACGCCAGTTGCGTGATCTTCTCCGTATCCGTAAGCGTATTGACAGGTATGGCGTATTCCGGTTTGCCCTGCGTGAACAGTTGCTGATAATATTGTACGTTGGCGGCGAAAGCTCGCGCGCGGATCGGTTCGAGAGTGATCCACCCGGTAGCCGGATCGTAGGTGTTCTTGCGCATGAGTTCTTTGAGTCGTTCGCGCAGAGCAGCCTGCTGCTCGCCGCTAAGGTTGTCATAGTTCGCGGTGAAGTCGGCGTTGGCCCAATCGTTGAGGATGAACACACACTCACGGTGCAGCCAGTCGGCGGTCCAGTCCGGGGCGACATAGCTCCCGTGTCCCCAGATTGATCCGAGTTCCATGCCACCCATGGCCTGCCAGACACTCTGCCCGGTGACTACGTACCCATCCGGTATAATCTTTGTGCCGTCCGGAGTGGCGATGCTCTCCGGAAGCGGCGGTTTTTCCTGATAGATTCTCATGCCGGCCCATCCTAGCACCCCGAATGAAACCAGCACGACCAGTATGAACGCGGTCCATAAACGTTTCATATCCCTACGTCCTCCTATCTAACTCAATCGTACTTGCACCGGTCAACGTTCATGGAGTCTGGTCCTTCCCTAATGGCCACATCCGCACGATGCGCTGTGCAACAGCTCATGAGGCACGCCGTATTTCTTCGCCAGGTTCGCGGCCAGGCCCATATATCGGGCGTGGGTACCTTCACCCATGTGGTGGATTTCAGTCTCACTGAATGACTGGAGCAGTCTGGCGCAGTCGTCGTCGTCGAAGATACGTTCAGCCATACGGAAGAGGATTCCATCCTCTTTGAGGATGTGGGCTCGCAATAGCTGAATGTATCCGCCGGCGTTCTGGGCGAACTCGCGTACCGAGATTGAGTCACCGGTGGAAGCGGCTTCGATGTTTCTGGCCATACCTGCCACAAACTGCCGACCTTCCTCGTGTTCGTGCAGCATCTGGCCGACGGGACCGCCGTGTTGAGGCATGCCCTTTTCGGTCAGGGCGACAAACAGCAGTTTCTCTTCTTTGTAATGATGGCATCCGTCCGCGAAGTTGCGAATAAAATCTAGGGCCTGTTCGGCGGACTCACGTTCGAGGCGACCTTTGGAAAGGGCCTCTTCGGTGATGCGTTCGAGGCAGGAGAGCACGATTTCGATGATCCGGTGCTCGCTTGAGAGAATTTCGGTGGGGTTCATAATATACTCCTTTGCATTTACAGTAGAATCACATGTTATTATACGATTATATACACGCCCAAGCATTTTAGTTCTCCGACAGCGGGACGTTTCCGTCGGCGACGTCGTTGATCGTGGTCGCTTTCAAAAAATTCAGGTAGTCGCTGCGAACTTTGCTCCAGCGGTCATGGACGGCACAGGGATCTTTTTCGTTGCAGCGGGCGTGCCCCATGAAGCAGCCGTTCCATTTGCTGACTTTCTCTACCGGCTCGAGGATGTCGTAAAGTGTGATTTTGCCGCCGGCTCGCGCCAGTCGAAAGCCGCCTCCAAAGCCTTTTTGAGACTCGACTAGACCCTCGGCCGCGAGAATCTTCAAGAGCTTACCCAGGTAGTTGCGGGGCGCACCGACCTGGGTTGCAATCTGGGAGGCGCCGGCATACTCGCCCGGCTTAAGTCGGGCCAGGAAGGCGAGTGCAAGAGTGGCGTGGGTTCCGGTTCTGGAAATCATAAGTTAAATTCCTAATCGCATGTCAATATGCTATTATACGTCGGCAGTGTCAAGATCGAACTGAAGTTTTTTTCGTTTTTTTTGGGTCTGTAGACAAAGTCGAACGGCCAGTTTTCCAGAGCACTTGCAGGCCGCCGTAACATATTGTGCCATTGATTCTTAACCAGCCGAACGATCTGCTCCGTCACCTGACTTCATTGATTCGAAAGTACCGCTCCAATTATTCCTTCTGAGAGCATTAATCCTTTTCAGGACCTGAGCTGTCAGGATTGTATCGCGATGATTTGTATCGGTCCGGCGTCGGACCAGAACCATCGCCCGAACCGACTTCTGCTGGACGGTCATATTATGATAATGAACGAAAGCTCCGAGTCAGCCCACGTAAGTATCGAGCCCCTGGGGGTAGGACGGCTCAGTCTCAATCGCATGTCCCGTATCGCTTCGGTCGACAATCGTGATATTTCCCTGACTTCGGCCGAGTTTGAGGTGCTGGATTATCTGGCGGCTCACCCCGGGAAGGTGGTCTCGCGCGACGAATTGTTTCGGCAGGTCCTCGGTATGGAGTACGACGGGCTTGACCGGACTATCGACCTGAGGGTATCCCGCCTGAGGCGAAAACTCGGCGACAGTGGGGAGTCGCGCCAGCTAATCAAATCAGTCCGCAGCGAAGGATACATCCTCACCCCGGATTCACGCGAATAGTGGCATCAAGTCAGCGTATGCAGTGAAATTTCACCTGCTGAGCGTCGAGGAATTCTTCGGCGGATTCGCCTTGAAGCATGGCCAGGGTCGAAAACAATCCGGCTTCGGTGCAGAGATCCGATATGACCGTGACACTTCGTGGCGCGCCTATCACGGGCCAGCCGGTGAGCGGGTTAAGTATATGTCCAAGTCTCTTGCCCCTATGGAGGCAGAAACGACGTGCGTCGCCACTGGTGGCGACCCCACCACTGGTTAGTTCGATCTGTCCAACCGCCGTGCTCTCAGTCTCCGGCTTCTCTATTCCAATCGTCCAGATATGTGGCCGATCAGTCGGGCAGACGGTTCTAATATCGCCGCCGAAATTCACCATGACAGGTGAGTTGCAGGCCCTGAAAAGCATCTCAGCTACCCGATCGACCGCGTACTCTTTGCCCACGCCTCCCAGATCGAGTTCCATCCCCGGCCGAAGCGTAATCTTGTCATCGCTCCAGACTACTTTGTCCCAACCGACCAGATCGAGCAGCGACGAAATCAGCGTCTCGTCGACGTTGACCTCTCGCCCGTCGAATTTCCACGCTTTGCGAAGCACGCCCGATGTAATATCGAACATATGCTCGCTGAGCTGGTAGCACTGATCGGAGTAGTTGAATATACGTGCGGTTTCATTGTCGACCTCAACCGGACTTCCATTCGAATGATTTATGGCGTGGATGATGTTGTCGGTGCGATACCGGCTGTATTTCTGTTCGATTCGCCGGGTCTCGGAAAAGGCAAGCGAGGCCGATTCCTCGGCCTCGCTCTTTGATATTGAATTCAAATGTATCTCACAGGGACTGGCCATGGCGGAGTAGCTCACGAGCCAGCCGTCGTCCGTGCGCGTCAACGCGAATTCTGTCGCCGTTTTAGAAATCAACCGTGATCCCCGTTCTGACCATGACCGAGCTCATGTCCGGGAACAGCTTGAATTCGCGCAGTACACCCAATTCGTTTGGCGGTCCCCGTTTGCCGATCTGTCGGTAGTACTCGGCGGCGATGTTGAAATGGGTTCGCTCGCCGACCGGCATGATGAACTGCAGTCCGTACGTGTTAGCGTCGAAAGCCCCAAGCCGGTAGTCAGCCGAAGCGTATTTAGGGAGCGGGCTGCCGCTCGCGAGAAACTGGCGGTAGAAGTCGGCCTGGGTCTGCTGGTACCAGCGAACGTGCGGTTTGATGGCATATCCCCGGCCCAGTTGCTGGAGATAGAATACCTCGGTCGTGCGAGACTTGATTCCCCAGTTATCCCAGAAGTAGCGGTATGATAGATCGATTGTGTTTCCAGCGATGTATCGTCGTATCTGTCCGAACCAGGCGTATTTCGTGCGCAGATCGGGGCGGGCCTCATAGATGTAGCCGACCGGTTCACCGGGCGCCGAATCGCTGGGATTCTGCACTACGCTCAGAATCTTGTACGGGTCGTTGAGATAGCCGGACGAACGGCTATACGAATAATTGAAGCGAGCCAGGGTCTTCCGATCCAGAATCTGAGTCAGACTGAAGACGGCGTCGAAGACGTTCTTGGTTTTGGCAGGACCAACAGCACCGCCTTCCCCTTCGCCCTCGCCATCACCGACTACTACCACTGGTGCCACAAGGGTCGCCATAGGTGTCGGGGCTCCGCTCTTAGGCGAGACCAGATCGTGAGATAGCGACCCCGAGACACCCAGAGTCGTATTCTTTCGGAAGAGATCCAGAGTCAGACTGGAGTTGAGGCCGAAAGAGGAATAGTCATGTTCGGTCGAATAATGCCCGCCGAACGAACTGACCACGAGACGTGTCAGCGGCAGAGATAAGCTGCCATCCAGGGACAGACGGGTGTCGTGGAACGTGTTGTCCAGAGGAATTGTCCCCGGGGCTACAGAGTAGCCTGCCTGACCCGAAGGGCGGGTAAAGGTCTGGATGTTACGCGAGGGGGCCGCGCCGTTGGGCGAGGCACCGGTGAGGCCGTCGTAGGTAAACTTGACACTGGCCGTGCGATCGTTTTTGAGTTTCCAGGTGAGACCGGTAACGCTTTCCAGCGCCTTAACGCGACTCGTTTCGGAATAGACTAGCAGCGACGATTCAACCTTGGATAGCTCCGTCTGGGCGCTGACACCAGTACCGAGAAGGGCGGCCGTAATGGTCGCGAGAGCGGGCCTGATTGATCTGGCTCGGTTCAGTTGCACCCACAGCCTCCACCGCCAAAGCCGCTGCCACCGGATGATGCTTCCTTGCTGAAGTAGATATGATCATCCAGGGCTTTATCCAGAGCGCCGTTGTCGAGCTGCATCTCACGCTTGGCGAGAACGTCGCGCTCCCATACCTGCACACCCACTCCGGCACAACCCGAGAAAGCGCCGGCGGCCAGGATGGCTATCAGTAACATTCCAGCCAGAGACTTGCGGTTCATTTAGAATTCTCCCTAATGAGAAGATTACTAATTGTTGTAGTGAGAGTCTCGGACTCGTCGTCCTTGAATCCCCGAAAGCGCGTTTGCAGACGGCCATCACGACCGTATAAGAACGAGGTCGGCATGGCGTCGACTTTGAACAGTTTGGCGACGGAGCCGGTGGAGTCATATACCACCTGAAAAGCAGTCTGTGTCTCACGGAGAAACTTCTCGGCATCGGCGTGCTTCTTATCAAGATTGACCGTGACTATCTGAAAGCCCTTGCCGGCATATTTCTCAGCGAGTTCTTTCATCTTGGGAAAGGAGTGGCGGCACGGCGTACACCAGGACGCCCAGAAGTCGACGTACACAACTTTATCTTTCAGGACGAGAGAATGCGCGAGAACGGAGTCGATAGTCGCGACTGTTGCCGACGGGTCCTCGGCGTGGACGTTCGATGGGGTGAACGCCATCACGATAAGCATGATAATGACGCCTACCAGTAGTCGTTCGAACAAGTGTTTCTGCGAAGCGGTTCGAACGGGTGTGAAAAGGGGTTTGGCTGCGGTCAAGCGGCGAGTTCCTTATTTTCAAAGTGACAACTAATAGCTAATACACTGGCCATATCGTAGCGGTTCCCGAACTTGGAGTCTTTTGGTCTATTTCGATTGTATCCGCGGGGCAAGCTGGAGTGGGAAATCGTGGTAACGCGGTCATCGGCGTGAATTTAGGACAACTCCCGAGTCATTTTCTGTTCACCGTCTGAACAGCGTATTCAGCGGTTAAACAACCTGAGGCGCAACCGCGCCAAAATAGCGGGAGGAAATGTCATCGGCCCCTTTCCGAGCCGATATGGGGCGTATGAGAAGATCACGCTTCTGGAGTCATGGCATTGTCATCGTTTTCGTCTGTGGAGTGGGCGTATTCGGCCGGACCGACAATATCGGAGCCCCCGCCACTGCAAGTAACAGCCATGCGAAAATCGATTGCTCCGTCTGCCATAGCCTGGTGGCTTCGTTGGACGAAACGTCTGTAGCGCCGTCACCGACACAACGATGCCGGTCGTGCCACGGCAAATCCGATGGCCCTCAGAACGGTCTTGCGGCCGCCTTCCACCAAAATCCAAACCGCCCCTGCGGCGATTGTCATGTGTATCACGAGCCGGGTATGATCAGCGCGAGCGGGAATGTATTTGCTCCGAGTCTTTCGGCCGGACCCGATGTATGCTCGGCCTGCCACGACGGCACTGTCCGGATGGACATGCTCTCCGAGGGTCATCGACAGGCGGCCGGGTTGTACCATACGAATTATCCCGCCATGGCCGGTCTGACTTCGTCGGAAAGCTGCCTCCTCTGTCATGGCGAAGAACAAAACCTGTCGGTTGAGGGAATCGATCAGGCCAACGTCCCACGGTTCAGCAGTCACCGGATGCACCCGGTCGGACAGATCGAGCGTCACGCCGATTTCCGGAGCGGTGTTCGGGTACGTCGCGATTTGGATCCGCGCCTGCAGTTGTACGGTGGTCGGATGGAGTGTCAGACCTGTCACCAGTTGACCAGCGTGACGAAGAATCGGCTGATCGATCTTGGTTCACCCCGGGCGCTTTGTCTGGCCTGCCACGAATTCGAATAGCGAATTTTACAAGAATCGCTTCGGTAGGCCACGCTCAATGCTTATCAAGAGCGGTTATCAATCATTACTACCTGGTATCCTATTCCCAAATACGTATTGACATACCGGTCCGATCCTGTTACTCTTATTTTGATGCGAAAGATGTGGTTTGAGAAATGGTCCGTTCGACCCCTACTTGTTGTGACATTTGCAGTTGCAGCGGTAGCGGTCGCGTTGGCCGAGACTGATTCAGTCAAAGTTCCTGCCGGTCAGACGCCGGTTTTGTTGCCCAGTCATGACGCTGCCCCGGCGGCGGCGGTCGCTTCGCCTGATGACTATTACGTCATTGAGACCAAGCACCGGGTTTTCACCGGTTTTTCACAAATTGACACGGTCAAGATGAACCAGAAGTTCCCGCTTGGTGAAGGTGACGATGTGGGTGAGGTGATCCTGTTCAATCCTCATTTCACGATCACTGACAGCGGTAAGGTCATGCAGTTGTCGGACACTCTGTACAACCCCGCGGTGCGCGTACGCGTGATGGTCGGGGATTCGTTGGTACAGGAGAGCTGGGGTTTCTTTTTCACCGATGCTCCGCACTTTCGCCGGAACGACATGTTCGGCTTCCGTTTAGTTGACTTCAAAGTAAGTGACCGGTTCGTGAAGGTCGAGAGACCAAAACCGGTATCGAAGCCGTTACCGGCCGACTCCACGGCCAAGCCGCACTAGCGGGGGTTTTATGTCTCGCGCTTCATCGAGGTTCTTTCGTCTTTCTAGTATTCTCTTCGCCATAACGCTGCTGTTCTCGGCCGCCGACCTGTTTGCCGCCAAGACCTGCTTAGATTGCCACAAGAAGCAGAAGTCGGAATTCAGTTCCCGAAAATTCGTTCATGATCCGGTCAAGAAGGAACAGTGCGAGTCCTGTCATGGGCGGCACGGATTTGCTCAGAATCTGGTTCTAAAATTCTACGACAATCAGCTTTGCTTCTCTTGCCACAAAGACCTGCAGGAAAAATTTGCCGCGGGTACAGTTCACACGCCGGTCGGACAGGGGGTCTGCTGGGATTGCCACAGTCCTCACGCTTCGGACAAGAAGGCGATGCTGTATCCGGTGGTGGAGGGGACCGATGACCCGGCGTCGTGTCTGTTGTGTCATGATGCCGAAGTGTCTGAGTCGCTGAAAGCGGCTCATCCGCACAAGCCGTTCAACGAACTGAACTGTCTGGTTTGCCACGAAGCTCATAACTCCGCCCATCCCTCCCTGTTGAAGCAGGAGGGAAGCGCTCTGTGCATGAGCTGTCACAAAGATGATGCGGCGGCGATGGCCAAGGCTCATGCCGGCAAGAACACCGAGGCTCTGGGCTGTACTGATTGCCACTCGGGTCATGCGACCGCCAAGCCGGGTCTATTGTCACGCCGGGCGCATGCTCCGTTTGCGGACGGTGAATGCGAGACCTGCCATTCGTTGCCCGATGCTAGCGGCAAGGTTACTTTCGCAGCCGGCACTACTGCGAATTCGGTCTGTGCGACCTGTCACGACCAACAGGCGGCAGGCGCCTCGAAGCCGGTGCCTCACCCGGCAGTAAGTGCGGACAATTGTTCCGACTGTCACAAGCCGCATAGTTCCCGCCAGGATAAACTATTAGTCAAGGGTGAGGGAGAGCTGTGCCGGGATTGCCACTCCGAAATTACTACTCAATCGGATCTAGTAAAGCATCAGCCGGCTTTGTTGGGCCAGTGCAGTTCCTGTCACGAACCGCACGGTTCCGAGCGGACGCATCTGTTGCGCAAGAACGGAGCTGAGCTCTGCTTGCAGTGTCATACCGCGATGGCGGCGACACGGGATTCATCGATGTCGGTCCACGCCGCGCTAGAAGATTGTCTGTCGTGTCATTCGCCGCACGAGGGTATCGGCAAGGCAATGTTGCGCAAACCGGTGGAGCAGCTCTGTGCCGATTGTCACGAACCGGATGCGAAAGCTCAGACGGCGGCCTCGGCACATTCGCCTTACATGACCGGCAATTGTGCCGGCTGTCATCAGCCGCACTTCAGTACGAAGAAGGCGTTGCTTCGGGCGGAGGGCCCCGTTCTTTGTCTAGGTTGCCACGAGCAGATCGGCAGCATGCTCAATTTGCAGCACAAGCATGCCCCGGCCGGCGAAGACTGTCTGACCTGTCACGTGCCCCATTACGGCAACGAGCAGAATCTTCTGACCGAGGCGCCCGCCAAGCTGTGCGTGGGTTGTCACGACAGCAGTGAACTGGGATTGCAGAAAGCCCATGTGCATACGGCGGCTAAAGACGGCGACTGCACCGGCTGTCATAATCCGCATGGCGCCGAACGGGCCGGGTTAATTGCCGGGCGGTCTACGAACATGCTGGTGAGCGGGCAGATGGTGATGGTTCAGCCGTCGCTCACCGATCAGCGGGCCTCCCTCTGCTATGTCTGCCATCAGGAGATGGGCGACAGGATTCAGAAGAATATCGCGCACAAGCCGGTAAAGGACGGCAATTGCGACGCCTGTCACGTCTCGCATGGATCCGACCAGCCCGGATTTGTCAAAGCTCCCGCGCCGGAATTGTGTGTGCAGTGTCATACGGTCGACTCCACTCTTGATGCCGCTCACAAGGGATTCAACGTCGCCAAGGCCGACTGTCTGGATTGTCACAATCCGCATATATCGACCGCTGCCAAGCTGGTGCGCTCGATCGAGCACCCGCCGTTCGCCGAAGGGGCTTGCGAAGACTGCCATACCAAAGGCCCGGACGGCTCGGTTGTTTTGGCGACCAATCTCACTGAGGTCTGTACCACCTGTCACGACGGCCTGGCCGCCGAAATGAAACTATCGACGCAACATCCGCCGTTCGCGGGCGGCGAATGTGTCGGCTGTCACCGGGTGCACGCCGCCGACGAGCCCAAGCTCTTGAAAGCTGAAGCGAGTCTGTTGTGTTTCCAGTGTCACGACGACCTGCGCAAGCTGGACACGCTGCCATCGGTACATCGACCGTTCGCCGAGAAGAAATGCACCGAATGTCACAAGCCGCACGCCTCGGCCAATGCCGGGCTATTGAAGGAACCTTCCGAAGTAATCTGCCTTGATTGCCATTCGGCGCTCAAGGAATCATTTGATAAAGGCCAGGTGCATCCGCCGGCGAAGAACGGCAAGTGTGTTGCCTGTCACGAAGTCCACGCCGGGACCCACAAAGCCCTGCTCGTGACCGACAAGAAAGCGCTCTGTGGCAAGTGTCATAATTTGACGTCACCGGCGATGGGTGTCGCTCACAAGGGCTTCGACATTTCCGGAACCGATTGCCAGAGCTGCCATGCGTCGCACGTGGGAGCGAAAGGCGCCACCGGCCTGCTGTTGCCGAAGAGCCACAAGCCGTTTACTCAGGGCCGGTGCCCCGACTGCCATCAGGGTTCATCGCCCACGCAGTTCGTTGCCACCGGCGTTCAACTCTGCGCCAAGTGCCATGCCGATGCTACCAAACTGACTTCGAAGGCGGTCGTGCACCCGGCGCTCGAAACCCCGGGTTCCTGCACTGCCTGTCACTCGCCGCACGTCGGATTCGGCGCCGGATTGCAGAAGAAGGACGGCGTCCAGCAGTGCCTGAGCTGCCACAATACCAGAGAATTCACCGGGCCGGTGAAGCATCCGCCCGCCTTTGAGGATTGCGGCACCTGTCACGACCCGCATTCGAGCGATTACAAGAACCTGCTCGCTTCACCGGATATCATGAAATTGTGCACGGGCTGTCATGAGGACGCCCAGAAGACGCATTTCCATCCGATGGGAGCGGGAGTGTTGGATCCACGAACTCGTACCGAATTAATATGTACCGGGTGTCATTCGCCGCACTCTACGACGGAAAAGAATCTGCTGATAGCAGACAAGACCCGCAAACTCTGCAATCTGTGCCACGGCACAGAGCACGAATGAGGCAATGAGCATCGCTTATGTCGGCTGCATCGGCAAGAATAGTTTTCGTAAGCGCATTGTTGCTGTCGACATGCGCCGTTATTGCCGAGTCGGCCACTGAGTTGCCTCCGCTTATTTCCAGGCTGGTTTCTTTTTCGGTGTCCAAACCCGGGCAACTGGCGACAGCGCCCAGTGGCGAGCGGGTGGCGGTCGCCGATCGATTCAACAATCGCATTTACGTATTCGATTCCAGAGGCGAAGTGCTCTGGTCGGTCGGTGACGGGGTCATGCTCGCTCAACCGACCGCCCTCGTCTGGACGAGCGATCGGGAATTGATATTCTCTCAGTGGGATAGCCGACTTCTGTTTCGGGTCTCCGAAGAAGAACCCCGAAAGATCGATACCGTGGCCGATCTGTCATCGACTCTTGGCGGCAAGGGACGAATCCTGCGTTTATATCAACGTCGCGATCGTACTTTTCTTGCGATCACGGAAAACCCGGATGGCTTGAGACACTTTGATATCGAGTGGAAACAAGTCGGCGTGTTAATACCGGGCGGATCCGGACGGGGCAAGCTCGGACGGGCGACGGTCTGCGCCCAACTGGCCTCGGGGCGTCTGGTGATAGTTGGTGATCGATCTTTCCCGGTGCAGATTTTCGACGTCGACGGTAAACCGTTGTTGGCCGGGGACTGGAACCGACCGTCGCCGCAAAGCGTCTGGGATGCTACGGCGGCGACTGTGGATGCGCGCGAGATGATCTGGGTGGCCGACGCCACCAATTCGCAGTTTCGGCGCTACGATCAGACAGGCACGCTTTTGGACACGCGGCTTTTCGGAACACCGGGCGTAAGGCCGGTCGACATGACAACGACTTCCGACTACAAATTGATCGTTGTCAACGATACCGGCCGCCTTGACATTTACGATCTAAGTCAGGAGCAGTAATATGAAACTCGGGCAGATACTTACAGCTCTGACGACAGCTTCGCTTCTGGCGGCACCGGGCGTGTCGGCCGGCGACTGGCACCTGGGCGAATCACTCGCCTGCGGGCAGTGTCACATCCAGCACAGCAGCGCCGACGGCCAGCCGATTCCGGGCGGACCGTATTCGGTGCTCCTGATAAAGAGTTCAGTCAACGAGTTGTGCCTGTCATGTCACGACGGCTCCGACCCGAGCGCACCGGACGTTCTGGCGCCGATATCGATGTATTCTCAGGGGACCATTGCCGAAAGCGCCGCCGGGCATTTTACGGTTGTTGGCGTCGGCCAGGTTTCGGGTCATGATCTCGGTATCGCGTCCCCGATTCCGCTCAACGGTTTTGGAAAATCGATGACCCTGACCTGCGCCAGTTGCCATGATTATCACGGAAATACGAATTATCGCAATCTCCGTTTTGATCCGGCCGGGGTAGGAGATTCGATCACTATCGAGGCCGGTCGTGATCTGTTCTGGAATGTCGCTCCGGCCAATCCACCCAACGCCAGCGGTTCCGCTATCGCTTACAACCGGGGTAACATTGGGTATAAGACTGGTTGGTCGCGCTGGTGCGGTTCCTGCCATGATCAGGTAGCGGTAAATTCCGCCGCAGTGTTGCCGGCTCATTTCAACGCCCACCCGTCGGATGTTTCCGTCGGAAGCTCCGGACATACCAACGTGAATCATTGGGTGTCGGGCGGCGGCGAGGGGTTCGTTGGGTCAAGCCCGATCACCGGCGAAGGTGTCCCGCGACTTCCTTTCCTTCAGCCGCAAGCAACCGATTTCGCCTCGTCGCAAATAGCCCAGAGCAGCAATATGGTATTCTGCGGCAGTTGTCATGCTTCTCATGGTACGGCCAATACCAAGAATCTACGCTGGCCGTATGTCGATGGCGGCATCAACTATCTTTCCGGTTGTCAGCAATGCCATTACAAGTGAGGCCACGATGATAACTCGTAAACGTATCTTTGTTTTCGTAATGACCGGCCTGACGATGTTGTTGATCAGTGTATCCAACGCCGACAACGGCCGGTATCAGGCGTCACCTCACGGTTCAACGACGACCGGTGTTCTGCGAGTTCAGGAATGCCCGCGCGGGAGCTGCGCTCAGTGTCACGTCAGCCACGACCCGGCGTCGTCTTCTCCCTATGGATTATTCCAGGCCAATTCGGATCGACTCTGCTTCGCGGCATCTCTGGGTGGTTGTCACGCCGATCGCCCCTCCGGGGGTACGTCGGGTTATCCGGCCCAGGAATCGGATCGGTTACCCACGGGATCGTCCGATCCGGGTTACTTCGAATACAATTCCGGCGGTACCCGGGTGGCGGGAGTGCAGCACCGTGTTCGGTGGCCGGGGCAACTCGTGTGGGAAGATCCGCAATTTTCGCCGCACTACACCAGCCAGTACATGCCTTTGAAAGACGCGGACGGGAACGGTTCCTGCAACAATTGTCACAATGTTCACGGCGGGTCGGGTGAGCACGATTTGCTCGATACGACCTATCGCGGCATCGTGGGTTCTCAGACCGGATCGCAGCCGACCAATTACATGCTCTGTTTGAATTGTCATAGCCAGTTTGGCCCTGCGGCGATGGATGATACATCGAAGACTATAGCCTACTACTATGACCGCTCCATCAATCCCGCTTCGAACGCCGGACACGGCTCCAGCAACGGCGTGGGGTATGTTCCGTCGATGTCACGTCTCCCATGTTACGAGTGCCATAATCCTCACGGTTCGGTCGGCAACAACGGAGCCGGTGGAAACGCCTATCTGCTGAGTGATCAACGGCCGGGATGGTACGGTCTGACTGACATCAAGAATGATGCCGCTCAAGTGCGTCGGTTCTGCTTTGGCTGTCACCAATCGTCGGATGGTGTTGGCGGTGGTACGGTTGAAGGCAGGACGCTGCCGCCGATTCCGAACGAAGAGGCACATCTGTTCTCGTCTGATAAGCACTGTTATGATAAACACGGTAGCAATTATAGCTCGCCGACCGGGCACAACGTTCACAATCCGGATCCAGGAGACTAGGTGGACGGTTCTCTCTGGAGACGAGGCTCTTGCGGCCATACTCAATTGACACTCAGTAACGCCTTATGGGGTGCGGCTGCGCTGATAATGATGACTGTTGTCTTCGTGCCCGGTTCGGCATGCGGACAGCGCTGGTACGGTAACGGGCAGTTGTCGATGTCTGATGTTCGGACTACGGGTGCGACCACATCGCGAAGTGGTCAGATGATGGCCAATACGTTTATCAATGTAGAGGACGTTCTCTTCTACAAGAACCGGATGCGCCTGGCCGGGAGGTTTGATTGGCGTGACGATCTTCACACCGATTATCGGAGCTACCGCCCCACTTATTACTTTGATCTGAGCAGCTACGGCTACAGCATCAACACGAGCTACTCACCTTATAGTCGCAGGGACAGGACGATTTCGGACACGGCGGGTACTTCACTTGTCGACGTTTTCTATAGGGATTGGCGCGGCGCGCTGGCCGTGAATGTGCCTCGATATCCGACTCTGAATCTGGCCTACAACCGCCTTCGTTTCTTTGATCGCGCGCCTGTGCGCCATGACGATGTCATTCAGCACAACTTTGTGGGCGAGACCGGTTACGCTCGCGAACGATTTGCTCTGAGGGGCAATTATACACGCATCAGACGAGATGATCGGCTCAATCCACTGGCGAGTGATGTTATCCGGGCCATGAGCGGGACTCTATCCACGACCACGCCGTCGTGGCGGTTCGGCAACGCCGGCGCGTCTTATAATATCTACGACACGAAGGACGATGCCCTGGTTACGATTGACTCGCGCAGCCGGACACACACTCTCTCGGCGATGGTTTCCGCTTCACCTTGGCGGCCGCTGGGATTATCGGCGAGCTACTCCGGCAGGGCTACATCGGCAACCCAGGGCGTTGCGACTTCCCGCACACGCTCCGAGTCGATGTCCGCCGGGCTGGACTTTTCCCCGGCGCCGTATTTTGACGCCAGCGTAGTGAAATCATATCAGGTTGAAGGCTGGGGCAGCGACGGCATTCTGGAGTTTGTGTCGATGACGGGCTCTCTTTCCCGGTACTTGAGGCAGGGTGTGGACACGAGGCTCAGCGCGTCCCGCACAATCTACCAGCGGTCGAACCGGGTGATCGAGCAGACCGATTCGCTGGGCAACTTAGTTTCCACTCAGCGTCTCGATCACTATGCGGTGGACACGTACTACGGCTCGGTCGACTTTTCGCCGTTTCCCTATTTCGACCTGAGAATGAATTCATCGCTCATTAGAGATATCAAATCGCCGCAGGCGGAGCGCCGCTACCAGATGAGCAATTCGGCGGAAGGCCGGTTCTACATGGCTTCCAACCTGGAAGGCCGGGTAGGCTATTCGAGCACGTCGCTGGGACGGAAGCTGCGGCCCGGCCGTGTCTTTATGGAATCAGTCAACACCGGGCTGGCCTGGTTGCCTCGACAGAATCTCAACCTGTCGGCGTCTTATATCTTCAGTCGCGTGGGGGCATCGAGTGCGTTCAATCGCAACGAGAATATCGGGCTGTACGTCAACTACTCGTTTCGTCGAGCCTTCACTTTCTACTTATCGCTCAACGGACAGAACCAGGAGCGGGTGCAGGCCGAGTCGATATACGACAAGGGATCGGTCAAGATTACGCGCCCTCGGACCGCCAACGTTCAGTTAATGATATACACCAGTCGTCGTTCGACGCTTACCCTCGGCTATCTTCAGGGGCGGAGCGGCTCAAAACTCGACAAAACGGAAATCATTTCAAAAACCTGGAATGGAACCTTCAACTTTCAGATATAGCGGCAAGAAAGTATGCTTAAAGAACATGTTTACAGGTTGATCGCTGTTACCCTGGCGGCGCTCGCAATTGTGTCGTGTGCACCACCGCCGGAATATGTGAACAACGAGGCCGACTTTGGATTTTACCAGCGTGTGGGAGTTATCCCGTTCGCCAGTCTGACCGGCGACCGTGCCGCGTCGGACAAAGTCACCTCGAGTTTCATTACCGAGCTTCTGATGAAGAATGCGGTGGAAATAGCTCCGGCCGGCGATTTCTACAAGGCGGTACGCGAGTCGCTCAAGGGCGACAAGGTCAATTTGCCTGAAGAAATCACCGCGGAGGAGCTTACCGCTCTCGCTAAGGCGACCGGAGTGCAGGGAGTCTTCGTGGGCGCGGTCAGGGATTTCGGAATGGTCCGGGTCGGTTCGGACGAATTCCCGACGGTCGGTCTGATAGTCCGGTTATTGGACTGTAACTCGGGAAAGGTGGTGTGGAGCTATGAAACCACCCGTCGTGGCGGTCCGAAATTCCCGATTGTATCGATCGGCGAAACCCATACGCTCGGCGAACTCACGACCAAGGTCTGCCGGGAAGTAGCGGCGCGCTTTGCGCTGGTGCTGAAGTAGGAGATATGCTTATGCCACGCCTGTTGTGGGCTATCATGGCTGTCCTGTTTGTCGCACCCGGCTGCGGGCCGAGTTTTACCGCCGGAAAATACAGCGGTGAAACCATTCATCGGGGTGCGAAAGTCGCGATTATGCCCTTCGAAAACCTGAGTGCGCGGGAAAATGCCTCGGAGAAAATGACCGAACTGCTGGCTCTGTCGCTGCGAAGCACGAATGCTTTCGAAATGACCGAACTGGGTCAAACCTACGAGCAAATGCGAAAACATCGGGTACGGTCGAGCACCTTTCTGACCGGTGATCAGATCGACAGTCTCGCGGGCGGTCTCAAGGTTGATTACATCATAACCGGGACGGTTCTGGAATACACCGAGACAGATAACACCTACCTCGGGAAGATCCCGCAAGTCTCGATGAACCTTCGACTAATTAGCTGTAAAACCCGCGAAACCGTCTGGACCGGGGCTTCCAACGCCCGAGGTGATCAGTCGGAATTATTGTTCGGGATTCGGGCGGTAAGATCGCGCGAAGAACTGGCCCGCAAAGTGGTTGATAAAGCAGTTGCGAAACTTGTTAAGCTGGTCGGTGAATGAGCCCGATTCGAGTCTGTGCTCTTGGTCTTATCGTTCTGTCGGGTCTGGGCGCCACGACTGCGTCGGCTCTTGATGCGGATTCGTTGCAGGCGGCCATTTCCGTAACGGCGGTCGCCTACGATGACGGTTTCGGCTCCATGCTCAAAGATCCGGCCGGCATCTGGTTTGACACTACGGCGGGAGAAGTGTTTGTCGCCGACGCTGGAAATAGCCGGGTGCTGATCTACGATCGCCAGTTGACCTGTAAGTTCTCTTTCCGGCATTTCGTGAGAGACGCCTCGGGAAGAACTCTCGCCGGACAGCCGAAGGCGATGGCAGTTAATAGTCGGGGGGAGATACTGCTTCTTGATGCTATCAGTGATCGACTTGATCTCCTGGACTTTCGGGGGCGCGTTATTGACAACGTTTGGCCCAGCCAATTGCTGGGCGACACTGCCCTTCACTTGAAAGTCTCGTGCGTGACCGTCGACGCGACCGACCGGTTCTGTCTGGCCGTCAACGGTGATCGCACCACCGTGCTGCTTCTGGATCAGGACCTTCTCTTGGTTCGTACAATCGGATCGAAGGGAGATTCCGCCAATCAGCTCAATACGCCGGTTGGCCTGGGGATGTACGACGGAAAAGTCTATGTTGGCGATATCTACGGAACTCCGGCCGTAAAAGTCTTCGATACGCTCGGACAATATCTGTTCGGTTTTGGCGGCCACGATGTCGAAAGACAGGATTTGACGTTTCCTGCCGGATTCGGGTTTTTGTCCGATGGTCAGGGGGGGCGGTTCATTTTGATTCTGGACGAATTACGGCAGACTGTAAAGGTCTATTTAGGGACCGGAGATTTCTTTACGATGATCGGGGCATACGGCCGACAGCCGGGGTTCTTCCAGTATCCGATCGGAATTGCAAGTGACGGCAGTTCAACGTTTTACGTCGTCGAGCGGTCAGGTCGACGAATCCAAAAGTACCAGATCAGGTAATCCCACCTTCCCAGTAGTAGTTTAACTTACTAGCTGGTATAGATTTACGACAAAAAAGATTCAAGTTCTCGAATAATTTGGTATTGACTTATCGGGTAATATTGATATCTTTACGCCAGATTGAACTAGTACTTACCTAGTGATTACTGAGTAACATTTGTGACGAAACAAACGACCACAATGCTTAAGCTTTACGACGGCTTGCTAAAAGTTTCACAATATTGTCACCGATGTGTCATCGCTCGCTTCTTTGAGGAAGAAATTTCCTACCTGATTCTCCTGTTTGGATTCGGTCGGCACTTTTCAATTCCGGCCGCTTGCAGAGCCAATTTAGTGATGTCCAATAACACTTCAACCTCAGTACTGTGTGTTTATTAAGGAGTTCTTCATGAGAAACACTTTCATGGTAGCGGCTGGACTCGTTGCGTTGTTTGCAGCGGGAGCCATGGCCGGAGACTATCATTACCAGGCGACTCTGAATTGCAATGAGTGCCACGTAATGCACTCCAGCCAACAGCACGGTTACAATGCCGACTCAGCCGGATCGGGATACTTTGTAACCCCGAACGGCCCGAATGACGCTCTGTTGCGCGATGAGGTCACGAACCTCTGCCTCGGCTGTCACAACAACCAGACGTTTGCCCCTGATGTCATGGGCGCCAACGGTGGGACCCAGTACACCAACGGTCGTATGGGTGGTGGTTTGAACATGGATAATACCGCCCCGTACTTCGACGTTACCGGCCATACCATTGGCTCGACTGACGTCGCCCCGGGCGGTACCTGGAGCAATGCCGACGGTTTGAGCTGCACCAACTGCCATACCGTGCACGGCAACGCTTACTATCGCAATACCCGTTCTAGCGGTGTGGGATCCTCAGCCCGTCATTACATTACCTATTCAACCGGCACCAACAATCTGGCCACGGCTGTCTTCCAGCGCAGTGCCGCGATTGCTGACCATTACAGTGTCGACAATATCGATTTCAACGAGCCGTACCAGGATTCGTCGGCCTATGCTGCTTTCTGCCGCGACTGCCACACGAATTTCCACGGCAACTCGTCGAACGCCAACATGTACAACATGACCGACAGCGCCTGGGTGCGTCACCCAACCGCTGGTGCCAACATCAGCGTTGGTGCGACTCGTCGCTTCAGCAACCGCCCCTACCGCGTCAAGGTCATGAGCTCCACCGGTGACTGGGGTACGCAGGGTACCAACTTTGCGACCGCTCCGGCCGATCTGACGCCGAGCTGCTTTAGCTGCCACAAGGGCCACGGCAACCAGAATGCCTTTGGCTTGATCTTCGCTACCGGCGCTGCCGCGATTGACGAAGAAGGCGATGGAACGGCTCCGAAAGTTGTCTGTCAGCAGTGCCATTCTCAGGGTACCGTTGCTCTGAACCTGCCGTAAGACACGATACGTGGGTATTTCCGAGGAGGAGAGCTTAGCTCTCCTCCTCTTTTTTTGCCTTGGGATCACATAGGAAGCTCCGCACAGTAAGGCATGCTTCGCACTTTATGTGTGGGATTAAGCGTCAATCATCCAGATGATTGGGGTGCCGCTCAAGATACGTGATGTCGGCGTAGATGATTAGCTTTCAGGCGGTTACGGCTGGATGATCCGGATGATCGGATTCCCCGTCCAAATCAGTTACGACATGTATGTCACTGGGAAAGCTAAAGGTTCGGTGGATCATTGCCGACAAAGATGACCATGGAAAGTTTTTTTATCTTGTTAAAAATGTCACAAACCCGCACCAATGCAGGTGTCGTGTACATGGATGTAAACGTCGACTAAGGACAAGGTTCTTCAGGACAAGCCATGACGGAGAAAAACCCAAATTCACACCGGTTCCTGCTTGGTCTATTGATCGCGGGACTGGGATTGCTAACTTCGGCCGCTCTTTCAGCGGGCGAAACACCGGCCGCGCCGGCAGGGGTCGACAATGCGACCTGTCTGTCGTGTCACGAAGGCTACGACGCCGGACTGGCCAAAACCACCCACGCTCTGGGCTTGAAGGGCAACCACACCGTTGCCTGCGTATCTTGCCACGAGGGTGGTCCGGTCCACATCGAGAATCCTTCAAAGGATAATATCACGAATCCGGCGACTCAGGATCCCTCGAAGACCGGCTCAACCTGCACCACCTGCCACCAGCCTCATCCGGGGTTGGGGATGGCCGGGCATGATCCTCATGCCGGGCTGGGGATGTCGTGCACGAGTTGCCATTCGGTTCACCAGGCGGCGGCCTGGACCGGTGATCAACCGTGCAAAAAATGCCACGAATCGGTCGCTCTCCAGTTCCACAAGCGCTCCAACCACCCTTTGATCGAAGGCACCTTTACTTGCACGAGTTGCCATCGCTTCCTGGGCGTTTCGGAGCCGGAAATAGGGCTTGGAGCGTCGGCTAACTGCTACTCTTGCCATATGGAGCAGAGTGGCCCGTTCCTGTACGGCCATCAGAGTTCGAGCACGTTTAGCTCGGAGAGCGGCTGGTGCATGGAATGCCACTATCCTCACGGCAGTGAAAACGATCAGCTCCTGAGACAGCCCAAGTCTCAGATCTGTAACTACTGTCACATGGTTCCGACACATAACACGGCGCACGGCGGCGTCTACGCCGGAATCGACTGCCTGGCGTGCCATAGCGACATCCATGGCTCGTCGACCACCCGCAAACTGCTGTCCAGCGACATCTCTACGACCTACGGTCAGAGTTGCTGGTGTCACGGTGTGAACTGAGGAGGCGGCGCGATGAAACAGAAATACTACGCAACGGCTTTGTTCGCTTTGATCGCCATCCTGGTGACCCCGGCGATCCATGCCGCCGGTAACGGTGGTGGTTCGGTCAAACTGGGATATACCTATCTCGACGAGGAAGGATCCCGGGCGGTCAATCAAGAGACCTACAATACTTACGAGGGATTCGGCGTTTCGCTCAACCAGTGGCGCTACAACTGGGACAGCGGCATGAGATTCAAGGCCGACCTCAATAATATTACGCTCAACAACCGTAATGTCAGATTTTCGCTGGGCAAGCCCGGCAGTTTCGGCTTGAGCGTGACCAACACGCAGTATCGTCGGATCTACAGCGACAGTGGCAGCGACTATACGCGCCGTCGCGCGACCAACGTTCAGGCCAATTATCAGCCTAATCAATTCGTGAAGTTCAACGCCGGGTACGGTCGTATGGACAAGTTCGGCCGGGACTTCTTTGTCCTGCCGGCGGTCAGCGATACCGTTTCTCGCGGCAACGATTGGTCCCAGAACACTTATAATGTTGGCGCCCAGGTGGGAGATGCCAGCCACCAGTTCCGGGTGGATTATCGTCGCTTTGACTTCACTGACAACACGCCGCTGGCTGCGAACCGCACGGCCGATCTATTGAATCTTCAGGCCACCTCCAAGCTGCCGCGCTGCGAACAGCTCCAGGTTTCGGGCGGATTGAACTATCGTAAGGACAAGGCTGATCTGTCCGCCACTGAATTGAAGACGAGTCAGTACTGGGGCGATGCCAGATTCAACTTTACATCGACCCTGTTCGCCGAATACAAGCTTATCTATGCTATCACCGAGCGAAATGAACCGCAACGCACGGTCGACAACTATTCCCATACGCTTATGCTCGGAAAATCATGGAGCCACTGGGGTGGTGTCAGGGTCGGATATGAAAGCCGGACCGGTGACGATTTTGAAAATCGCACCAAACTGAACGGTATGCTGGCCAACGCCTGGCTGAAACCGGCCGATAAGTGGTATTTCAGCGGCGGTTTTTCAACCCGCAAGACCGATGTCACCGACGGCGTAACGCTGTTGGGCGACGAAAACCGGACCCACCATTCGCTCATGGCAAAGTTCATTCAGCCGGAGTGGGGCGATGTATCCGCCCGTTGGGACGGTCGTACCCGCAAGAATGACGATCTGACCAGCAAGGTTGACTACAACGTGCTCTCCAGCGAGGTGAACCTGACTCGTTCGAAGCTGGGACGCTTGACCTTTACGTATTCCTACTACGACGGGTCCTATAACAACCGGAGTGACGTCACGAGTTACAACTTCATCGATCACCTTCTCACCGGACACGTTTATCCGGTGGCCTGGAAGAATTTCACGGTCGATGGAGGGGGAACGTACTACCGCAGCAGACGCGATCAGGATATCGAGAAGTTCAGCGTTGATCTTGGCGTGTCGTACCGGTTCCCGAAGGGGCATCGGCTGGAGGCGCGCTACGATGTATTCAACTACGACGATTTCCTGCTGGGGGACAAGTATTACACCGCGAATATAGTAGAAGTTAGTTTGATAAAAGACGTCCAATTCTAAGGAGACGGACACATGAAACGTACAGTCATATTCACGATTCTGCTTTGCGCCTCGCTGATATTGGCGCTTGGTTGCGAGCGGAAAGTGACCAACACCATCGTACAAGACAATACCTTCGCCGGCGCGGACGCCTGCATGGAATGCCATGGCGACGGTGATCTAAAGCTGGTAGCCGCCCAGACACAGTGGGCTAACTCGAAACACGGCGAAGGTGCGACGACTATCCTCAACGCCAATGTCGGCGAGGGTTCGTGCGGGGAATGCCATACGGCGGAGGGATTCATCTCTGCTATTACCGACGTACCCTTTGACTCGTCACATTATTCGTCTATCGGATGCTTCACTTGCCACGCCCCGCATACCACCGGAACCCTGGCGCTTCGCGTGACTGAACCGTATACGCTGCTTAACGGCGACGTCTTCGATCATGGTGAAGCCAATCTCTGCGTGAATTGTCATCACAGCCGGAAGGATGTACGAACCACTGTTGCTGACAGCGTGAAGCTTTCGTCGCGTTTCGGTCCGCACCACGGCCCGCAGGGCGATATGCTGAATGGCAGCGGTGGTTACGAGTATGACGGTTACACCTATACGAACTCCCCCCACTCCAATGTTGCCGTTGATGGTTGCATTGACTGTCACATGTCGCCGTCAGTCGGTGTTGAATTGGGCGGACATACCTGGACCATGGCAGCCGTGACGGTCGAGGGCGAAGAACAGAATCTTGTTGGATGCAACAGGTCCACTTGCCACAACGCTGAGATGAAGGGTTTTGATTCTACCGGCGTGCAGACGTCTATCGTAGAGTACCTTGATTCCCTCGGCGCCGCCCTTTACGACGTCGGCCTGGCCGATTATTCCATCGAAGAGTTCGAAGATGGGACCGCTGACACCACCTACGCACCAATGGGTAATAGGATTGTCAAGAGCAAAGACTCCACGGGTGCGGTTTACAACTACATGTTCGTCAAGGAAGACCGGTCCGAGGGCATTCACAATACCGAATATGCTCTCGGCCTGCTCCAGTCATCTCTGAACTTCATCAGAACGGGAAACGCGAGTGGCGTTACCGCTGCTGTGAAATCAGAGCCGCGCACTTATTCCGCTCACTAATTGAGATTACTCGATCGAGTGAAAAAGCCCCTGCCTATCGGCAGGGGCTTTTTGTTTGTGGGGGGGCCTGTGTTTCTTAGTTCGTAGGTTTGAAAGACTCGTTGAACGTATAGACCTAGGTGAACAAGAGTCGGTTCTTCCTTAGAGTGCCCGGCAGATGCCCACATCTGCCGGCAAGCAAGAAAGACTCTTCACCGCTCAAATGAAAAAGTAGTATCAATTGGGACTATCCCTCGTCCCTTCCCGTTCCAGCTTCGCGCACTCGAATACACCCAATCCACAGCCTCCCTGACTAAACCCGCCCTGACCGGATTGGTATGGATGTACTGAATCTTCGTCCTGAACTGCTTTTCGCTGGTGATGACAAGTTCATCGTACCGAGGCTGCCAGAAATGGTACTTTCCACTATTGGTAATTCGTTCAAGGAAATTGTGCCCAAGTTGCTCTTTCAGATTCTTCGACGAAATAATCTTGAAGCTTTGCATGAATCTTGAGATCAGCGAGTAGTCTGTGACACCAATGACAGCATGAAGATGCGACGGCATCAGAACGTATGCAATGCACGAGACTTTCTGACGCGTCAAACCCTCTCCAAAAGTAGTGAGTACACATTCAGCCAGCCGCTTATCTCCGAACACGGGAACCCAATCGGTGACCGTGGTGGTGACAAACGTCAAGCACGGCCCAGTCATTTGGAGGCGCGTACGAGTCGGCATGTGCTAAGATGCCTGAAATGCACAAACCGTGGCAATCACATTCGTCGGCAGATGTGGGCATCTGCCGGGCACGTAGATGGCAGTCGCCGATTATGGCAGAAGGGGAGTTTTGTGACTCCCACGAATCACATTCGTCGGCAGATGTGGGCATCTGCCGGGCACGTTAAGTTCGGCAGGGGCTTTTTGTTTGTGGGGGCCAAAGGAACTTGTTCACTCCGAAGGCGCGGATTCGTCGAACGCGTGGGCATCGCGAGTGTGCTTTTCGAAATCGACCGCAGTCACCGATTCATCCAGATACATCGCCATCGCCTCGTCAGAAATATGCGGGCTGACACGCCTGCGGGCGATGCGCTGGATATTAAGCAAGTGCATGGCGCTGATGTTGTCCGTCGAATGATTCTTACCGCCGGAACCGCAGGCCAGAGTCATCGAAGGGGACAGGGCGTTGTAAGTTCCGCCAAGAGCGCCCTGAGAGGCGGGAGTGTTCACCAGAATCCGGCCGGCATTCATAGTCGACGCAAAATACCGGATACGTTCTTCGTTGTTGGAGAACATGCTGATCGTGTGCCCCAGGCCGCCGTGAACGTTGATCTTGCGGCACAGATCGATGGCCGTTTCGAGGTTTGGTGCTACGTAGAGTGCCAGAATCGGCGCCAGAATCTCAAGCGACAGAGGCGACTGCAAGCCGACATCTTCCAGCTCGGCTATCAGCAGAGTGGTGTCATCAGGCACCTGGATGTCGGCCATGCGCGCTATCACCGCTGCGGGCTGACCGATCACCTCGGGCCGCATCGTGCGGTGCTCGACGTTGAAGGCGATCTTTTCGAGGCGCGCAATTTCATCCTTCGAGAGGAAATAGGCTTTCCGCTCTTTCAGAAGGCGTTTGGCTTCGTCAACGTGACAGCCTCTTATCACCAGCGCCTGTTCACTGGCGCAAATCGTGCCGTTGTCGAAAGTCTTGGAAAGGAAGATCTGCTCAATGGCAAAGGGAATATCGGCAGTTTTGCCGATAAACACCGGCACGTTCCCGGGGCCTATGCCTATGGCCGGGTTGCCGGAACTATACGCGGCCCTAACCAGCGCGGTGGAGCCGGTGGCGAGCACCATGGCCGTCTTCTTGTGGCTCATCAGGGCAATAGTCTCCTGATCGGTTGATCGGGATACCCATTGGATACAGTGTTCCGGAGCGCCAGCCGCCAGAGCGGCTTCGTAGCAGATACGGGCGGCTTCAATCGAACACTTCCGCGCCGCGCCGTGGGGGCGGATGATTATCGGATTGCGCGATTTGAGCGAGATCAGAATCTTGAAGAGAACCGTCGACGTAGGATTGGTCACCGGCGTGATGGCGAAGATCGGTCCGACCGGCTGGGCAATCTCCACAATACCGCGGACTTCGTCCTCGGAGATCACACCGACCGTCTTCATGTTGCTGATATCTTCGTAGACAAACAGCGTGGCGATGACATTCTTGATGACCTTGTCTTTCCAGACGCCCATGCGGGTCTCGTCGCAGGCGGCCCGGGCGAGACGGATGCGGTTGTCGAAACCGGCCCTGAAAACCGCTTCGACAATGCGGTCGGTCTGTTTCTGATCCAGGTCGTGGAAGGCGCGCGCCGCCGTCACGGCTCGGTCCATGATCGCCTCGACGTCGAGGCCGGTCCCGGATTTGATTGTAGAGTCTGTCTGTCCTGCTTCAGCCATTGAGATTCACCTCGAAAATAGGTTACTACGGTACGACAGCGGCCGCCCAGGATCAAGAGGAAATGAGTCCGGTCTCGAAATGGCCGGTTCGCGCGTACTGAGAGCTAAACCCGCTGCTGTGGAGCTTGTTCCCGTCATGAATTGAGCTCAAAGGGCCATTCTTTGAGGTTGATCTGACGGTCGGATCGGGTCTATTTTTCGATAGACGAGGGAGATGATACAGGCTCGGCCCTTTCCCGTCTCACCTCGACCCTTTTCAGGCAGGAACCGCCCATGTATGTTCTTCAGGATCTGGTACTCATTCTCGCCGCCTCAGTGGGCGGGCTGTTCATATGCCATCGCCTCAAGCTGCCACCGGTGGTGGGGTTCCTGATTGCGGGGATGGTCATTGGCCCCTACGGTCTTAGCCTGGTGCAGTCTCAGGACGAAGTCGACGTGCTCGCCGAGATAGGCGTCGTGCTGCTGCTATTTGCCATTGGTATTGAGTTCTCGATCAAGAACCTGATGCAGTCCCAGCGGGCGGCATTGCTGGGGGGGAGTCTGCAGGTAATATTGACCGCCAGCGTGACCCTCCTGCTGATGATCGGGTTCGGTTTCGCCGCCAAAGAAGCCGTGTTTGCCGGGTTCCTGGTGGCCTTGAGCAGCACGGCGATCGTCTTGAAAGCGCTTCAGGACAAGGGCGAACTGGACAGCGCCCATGGCCGGGCGACCCTGGCCATTCTGATCTTCCAGGATATCATCATCGCACCTATGATGATCATCACGCCGGTGCTCAGTGGCGGCGCCGACGGCCTAACTCAATCGATGTTGGGCATTGTTGTCAAAGGGTTGGCTGTGGTGGGGCTGGTTATCCTGTTGGCGCGATATATCGTGCCGATTGTCATGTATCAGGTAGCTAGAACCAAGAGCCGCGAGCTGTTCCTGCTCAGTGTAGTGTTGATCTGTAGCGGTGTCGCCTGGGCAACGTACGAGCTTGGACTGTCGCTGGGTTTAGGGGCGTTTCTCGCCGGGTTGGTCATCTCCGACTCGGAGTATAGTTATCAGGCGCTCGAGGGAATTCTGCCGTTCAAGGCGGTGTTTACCGGTTTCTTCTTTGTGTCTATCGGGATGCTTCTGGATACGTCGGTGGTGCTGGCCGAACCGGTCAAAGTGATCGGCGGCGGCCTGCTGGTCATCCTGCTGAAGTCGATTCTGGCCGGCGGGGTGGCTCTGGCACTGGGGATGTCATCCCGGGCAGCCGTCATGGTCGGACTGGCGCTAGGTCAAGTCGGAGAGTTCAGCTTCATTCTGTCCAAAGTGGGATTGTCGTACGGCCTCTTTGAGGGGAACGATTACCAGACCTTTCTGGCGATAGCTATCCTGACAATGGGTGTAACGCCGTTCCTGATTAACATCGCTCCCTCGCTGGCGGGGGTGGTCTCGGCTTGGCCGGGGCTGAGACGATTTGAATCCGGGTCGTATCTGCAAATGGCGGATAATCGTCCGGGCGAAAAAGATCTGCAGGACCATCTGGTGATTATTGGCTTCGGGCTGAATGGTCGCAACATTGCCGGAGCGGCCCGAGCCGCCGGGATTCGCTATCTGATCGTGGAAATGAACCCTGACACCGTGCGGGCGGTGCGTCGCGAAGGCGAACCGATCCGGTACGGCGACGCTACCAGCCGGGAACTGCTCAGAGACATCGCGGTCGATCGGGCGCGAATTGTCGTCATTGCGATATCCGATCCAATCGCCTCGCGTCGCATTACTTTTTCGATACGGGAACTCAGCTCCAGAGTCTATATCATCGTGAGGACCCGTTTCGTCAATGAGATGGCGGCCCTGTATGACATCGGCGCCAACGAAGTCATCCCGGAAGAGTTCGAGACATCGGTGGAGATTTTTACGAGGGTGCTGTCCAAGTATCTGGTGCCCCGCGAAGAGATCGAGAAGTTTACGACCGATTTGCGGTCCCATAGCTATGAGATGTTTCGCAGCCTTACTCACCAGTCGCCGAGCCTTTCCGACCTGCAGCTCAATCTGCCGGCTATCGAGATCAGCGCCCTTCGGGTAGGCGACCAGGGTCCACTGATTGGTCAGACACTGGCCGAAGCCCAGATGCGTAACCGGTTTGGCGTGACGCTTCTGGCGGTTATGCGTGGCACCCGGCTTGTGAGTAATCCTCCCGCCGGAGAGCGCTTCGAATCCGGCGATTTGCTCTATATTGTCGGGTCGGCGGCTGAGTGCCAGGAGACGGCTAGGGCGCTCGATCTGAGATAGTCTTTCGCCTCAGTTGCCGGGCAGTGTCGGGTTGCTCGCGTCTCGCTTCGCGAGACTCTCGTGAACCCGACCTACCTCTCTCCCCTGCTCAGGATTTGCTCAAAACTACCGATATATTGACTATGAGAATAGTCAGGAGAAGGATCAGGGCATGAGGCAAATCATCGATACGTTAGCTCACAATAATTCGCTCGAAATCACACAGGACGCCGTCGAATCGATTCCCCATCAGACTTCTGATAGGCCGGCAAATCGGCTGAATCCTGTAAATCCAGGCGAAACGACCGGAGCAAAGAAGACCGTAGGTGACTTTGCTGCTCTCAATTCCAGTGCTTCTGATGTTGAGTCCATTCCCGCGAAGCCGGGGATACTCCCTCAAGCGATGGCGGCGATGGTTAACTCAACCGATTTGTCTGAACTCACAGATACTTTGGTTCGAATGTTGAAGGATGTGGCCGAAGTCAGCACGATCGGGATCAGGCTGAAAGATGGGTCGCTGGTTCATGTAAGCCAGACAGTAACTCCGGTCGAGGACAGCGACGGAAAACAAGTGCACTTCGTGACTGTAGTTGAGGATACTTCCGAGCGTCAGAAGATACTTCAGGAGCTGGAAACGACCAACAATACGCTTCGGGTGGAGCGCTCCATGCTTGAGAACAAGAATATCGCGCTCAAAGAAATCATGGAGCAGATAGAACAGTACAAGACCAACACCAACCAGCAACTGCAGGCCAATGTCAATCGGGTAATTCGCCCGATGCTGCAGATACTGGCGGACAAACTGCCCACTTCCGACCAGCACCTGATCGGTCTGCTCGACAGCACGCTCAGAGACCTGCTCGATCCTTTTGTCGGGAAGCTCGACCACTTGTCCGCCAGTCTGACGCGACGGGAATCGGAAGTCTGTAACATGATTCGAAACGGATTTTCGTCGAAGCAGATCGCCTCGGTGCTGCATACCTCTGTCTGCACGGTCCACAACCAGAGGCGAAGCATCCGCAAGAAACTAGAGATCGCCGACGGCGTCACCAATCTCGAATCGCTTCTGAAAAGCCTCTAAGAAGGCCGACCGCCTAATATCTCTTCCCCGGAGCGTCGCGAAGGGTGTCTCCGATTGACTATGTACCATAGTCAATCTTGAGTCACTCTTTGGGCATAGAGCCGCCAGTCCATAGGACCGATAATCCTAAATGTAAACTAGTACTAACCAGTCTAATTTAACAGAGACTACGGTCGACCGCAGTGACGGTCGGCGAAAATGATGATTCCAGGACAAGAGCCCAACATGAAATTCGTACCGACTAGATCTGCGCTCTTGGTCCGACGTGACGGGTTTGTAAACCAGGGATATGCAATACGGTGAAGTGAAGATGTTTGGAGGTGTTTGAAATGAGCTGGAATAACCTTAAGGTCGCTCAGAAACTGTATGTTGGTTTCGGGATCCTGTTGGTGCTGGTCGTGGCGGTCGGATTGACCGCCCTAAACGGCTTCAACAAGGTGGAAAACATGGTGCAATGCGCCAGCGGTGTTGACAACATTATCAAGACCGCCAAAGACTGCGAAGTGGCACGTCGGGACTTCTTTGCTACCAGTGACAAGAAGTTCGATGATGCTCTTCGTAGTTACGTCAACGTGTGTCTTCAGCAGATAGATTCCACCGCTGCCATGGTGGTCCGGGAAGAGGATCGGGCAACGCTCGATCAAATCAAATCCCAATTTGATTCTTACTTGAATCAATTTGGCAAATTCACCGAGGAATCTTACACCCAGGTTAAATTAGATGAACAGATGGTTGCCACCGGACGTAAGGCCCTGGCGGCGGCCCAGGCTATGGGCGGGCTCGACGGATTCAAGCTGGAAGCCGGAATACGCCAGTGCCGTCAGGCAGAGAAGAATTATATCCTTCGCGACGAACAAAAGTACGTGGATGAGGTCGGCAAGACTCAGGAAAAGATGCTGGCTCATCTCCTGACCATTCGCGTCGGCAACGCCAATCGGGCTCAGGTTGACGAAGTCACGGCCGGTTTCCAGGGGTACTACGCCGCCTTTCAGGAATACTTCAAAGTCCGTGAAGAACAGCAGGCGGTCGGAAAAGAACTGGCTGGTATAGCCGACCAGTTGGTGGCCAAAAGCGCGGCCCTGGGCGCCGTCATGCAGGAACAAGAACTGTCCGCCCAGCAGTCTGCCATGACTCTGTCAGAGATCTTCGTGATAGCGGCGGTCCTGATAGGCATCGTGGCGGCCTTCTTCATCGCGCGCGGCATTTCGCGCCCGGTGTCGGAAATGGCCCGAGTGGCGGCGGAAATCTCCCAGGGAAATATCGATCACACCATCGAGGTACGCTCTCAGGACGAAATCGGCAAGCTGGCCACGTCGTTCCAGGAGCTCATCAGTTACATGAAGTCCATGGCGCTGGCGGCCGAGCGTATAGCTAACAATGATCTTACGACTATAGTCGAGCCGCGCTCCAACGGCGATGTACTCGGCAACTCGTTCAAGACTATGACGGTCAATCTGTCCAATATGATTCGTCAATTGACCGATGGCGCCGGGCAGTTGGTGTCGGCGGCCACCGAAGTTGCTTCGTCTTCGGAGGAGATGTCGCGTGGCGCCAAGGATCAAACCGATCAAATGGCCCAGGTCTCGGCGGCGGTGGAAGAGATGACGGCGACGATAGTAGAATCATCGAAGAACGCCTCCGACGCCACCACCGGCGCCCGCAGCGCGGCCGATACCGCGGGTACGGGTGGCCAGATTGTGAACGACACGATTCAGGGAATGCAGCGGATCGCCGCCGTGGTCCGTGAATCGGCGGATTCGATCGGCAAGCTGGCTAAATCGGCCGATCAAATTGGCGAGATCATAGGCGTAATCGATGACATCGCCGACCAGACCAATCTGTTGGCTCTCAACGCCGCCATTGAAGCGGCCCGGGCCGGTGAGCAGGGGCGTGGATTCGCGGTGGTGGCCGATGAAGTCCGCAAGCTGGCCGAACGTACCGGCAAGGCGACCGGAGAGATCACCGGCATGATTAAAGGCATTCAGCAACAGACTGTCGAGGCGGTCAAGTCGATGGAAACCGGTATTCACGAAGTTGACAAGGGTCGCGATCTGGCGGACAAGGCCGGCAACAGCCTGACTTCGATCGTGACCATGGCCCAGCAGGTGCAGGATATGATCCAGCAAATTGCGGCGGCGGCCGGTGAGCAGTCCTCAGCGGCGGAGCAGATTTCGAAGAACGTGGAAAACGTTTCGTCGATAGCAAGGGAATCTGCTGCCGGTGCGCAGCAGTCGGCCGCGGCGGCGGAAGAACTGAACCGTCAGGCCGAATCGATGCGCCAGATCGTGTCGATCTTCCGAATCCTGGGCAACAATACGGGTATAGTTGATCTGGCCAAACAGGACCACGCTATCTATGTGAAGAAACTCGATGAGACTATTAGATACCCCGAGTCGGCCCAACAGTGGAAGACCGTAGACCATCACAATTGCCGTTTTGGGAAATGGTACTATTCGGATGCTACCTCCGATCTGAGACAGGACGGCGCCTATCGTCAGGTGGAGCCGCCGCATGCGCGGGTTCATGACCTGGCCAATAAGGCCGTGGCAGCGATCAAAGCAGGCCACAAGGAACAGGCAGCTCAGCTCAGCGAGCAGGCTCATGAAGCGTCACGCGAGGTTATAGCCCGGTTGGGTGAGTTGTCCCAGCATATGACGGCTGGGGCTGTCAAATAAGTGATCCGGGTGGGAGACGTATCCTCTCCGGTTTTCTTGACGTAGTAACGATAAGGCGCGCGGGCCAAACCGGCCTGCGCGCCTCTGGAATGAGCGGATAGAACAGACACCAGAAGTTGCGAACACGGTATGTTATTGACTACAAACCATAGTCATTCTATGGTCGCCGTTTAGGCATAAAGTGCGACCGATACAATCCGACATTAACGGGAGGGGGCACAGTACATGCGAATAGGATACTTCATCGTCAGTGCTCCAGATTCAGAGAACGGGTTGATGGAACAACCCGGATGTAATCGAGACAGCAGGCCGAATGACCTGTTTGAATTCGAATACCAAGAAAACTGATGAGACATAAACAACACGGAAAGGAAGGGACAGCATGAGGGGGCTACTTAATGCTCTAGTCGTGCTCGTACTGCTGCTGGTCAGCCAGACGAGTTTGATGGCGCAGGACTTCAATGCCCTGCTGCAGGCGGTTGACAAAGTGGAAGCCAATTTGAAGGCTCTCGTGGAGCAGGAATCCACTGCGCGTCAACAAGAGGTGCAGAAACTTCGCACCGAAATGAAACAGACGCCCGCGACCGGCGGCGCGGTAGACAATTCAGTTCTCGCGCAGATGCAGCAGGAACTGCAGACTCTGAAGGCGGAAGTGGCCAAGCTGGCGGCTCAGAAGACCCAGCCGTCACTTTCCGAGGCTGATCTGTCCAATTTGGTCAGCGACATCGCCTCGATTAAAGCCGAAATGTCGACGCTTCAGGCCAACAACGCCTCGAACCAGAAGCTGCTGGCTTCGCTCGACAACGAGGGATTCTACGTTCCTGAGCAGCAGGATACCGTGCTGGACAAGATCTACGAACGTCTGGGAACAATCAACAAGCAGCTCGAGGGAGCGGCTCTGAAGAACGGTTCCGATATCAACGCTGCCCGAATCGGTCACGGCAAGATCGCTGTTACCGGATTCGTGCATTCGCACTTCGTCGATCCGTCGCATGAAAAGTCGACTTTCCGGACGCGTCGCGCCGAACTTGGTGTCAGCGGTGAACTGAACAAGTACGCCCGCATCAAGGTAGTCAGCCAATTTGCCGGTTCCACTCCGGCCCTGAACGACGCCGAACTGACCGTGTCGCCTCATCCGAACTGGTCGATGAGCCTGGGTCAGTACAAGACTCCGTTCGGCACCGACTTTCTGGTTTCATCCACGTCCATGCCGTTTATCAACAGTTCCCTGGCTTCGGCCTACGGCCCGAACCGGGACATCGGTGCGAGTCTGTCGTACCGTCAGAAGGTCAGCAAGCAGTTCAATTTCAAACTCACGTCGGGTGTCTTCAACGGTTCCGGTGTGAATACCACCGACGCCAACGGTCGTAAGAATTTCGTCTTCCGCGGCGAATTCCAGTTCTTCAACATGTTCACCTTTGCCTCGAACGTCCTGGACGGCAAAGACAACGGTGTTGACAGTGTCGCCAAGGACATGACCGTATACGGAGCCTCACTGGGCTGGAAATGGTCCAAGACCCAGGTGATGGCTGAGATGATCTACAACCAGACCGGCACTACCGACAAAGCGGGCTGGTACACCTATGCGTCACAGGGCCTGAGCACCGGCTGGCAGTTCCTGCCGATGGTGGAGTTCCTGACTCGCTATGAGCAGACGGATCCGAACCGGGCCGTTACCAAGAATACGACCTCGCGGTTGACGTTTGGCACCAACCTGTTCGTGGATGACAAGTACACCAAATTGCAGTTCAACGTTGATCTTGATGACACCGGCGACCACCTGGGTCAGAAGACTACCACCTCGATCAACCTGCAGATGGCGTTCTGAGGCAGAGGTAGCGAATACTGTGGGGCGAGTTCATCTTCGGACCCGCCCCTATCAGAGACTTAGAGGGAATTAGCGGGACTGCAATCATTCCTGCTCAAATAAACGTAAGGGGAAGGACGAAGGAATTATGAAGAACTTTAGAGATTTCAACGTGGGAGCGAAACTGTATACCGGTTTCGGCGCTGTGCTGGTTTTGCTGGCAATAGTGACATTCATGTCTTACAACAATCTCAAGGGCACATTGGGTGGTTTCGAGGGCACCATCAGTCAGGACTTAGGTGCGCAGATCGCCAATGCCAACATCGATCGCTATATGCTGCAGGCCCGCCGGTCAGAGAAAGACTTCTTGCTCCGCCTGGATGTAAAATACGTCGCAATGGTGGATGAGGCGGTAGCAAAATTGAAAGCTGAAGCTCAGAATTTGGAAGAAATCGAGCAATCACACGGCGACAAAGAAGGGGCTGAGAAGGCGGCAACTATAGGCAAGAATGCTGATATCTACTTATCAGGTTTTCATACAGTGACTACTGCCTGTCAGGAAAAGGGACTGGATGAGAATTCCGGTCTGCAGGGTCAGTTTAGAGAGGCTGCGCACGCACTTGAAGCCGTAGCGACCGATAGCAAGGACCTTCAACTGAAGGCCGACCTCCTGACGGTCAGAAAGAATGAGAAGGACTATTTGCTCCGGCTTGATCAGAAGTACGTCAAGTCAGTCCAGGAGCAACTGGCGGTTATGCAGCTTAATGGCCGTAGCAGCAGGTTGAGCGCTTCTCAGAAAGAGGCCCTCAACAGCGGTGCCTCAAAATACGAGGCCTCGTTTCTGGCATTGGTAGGAAAAGACCAGGAAATAACAAAACAGACTGACATCATGCGCGAAGCTGTGCATCAACTTGAACCCCTTATTGAAGACGGGTATGCCAAGGCAGCGGAAGCCGGCGCAACGCAGACGAAATCCACTATCGACGCTGCCGAGTCCAGTGCCATGTTGCCTATCCTAATTTCAATGATAGCGCTAGTACTCGGGGCCTTTATCGCCTTCTACGTATCGCGCTTGATTTCACGGCCGGTTTCGCAAATGGCGAACGTGGCGCAGCAGATTGCGCTGGGTGATGTGGATCATGACATCGAAGTACGGTCCAAGGACGAGATCGGTGTCCTCGCTCAGGCCTTCCGCGGCCTTATTGAGTACATGAAGGGATTAGCCAACGCGGCCCAACGTATCGCCGACAACGACCTGACCGTCAAAGTCGAGCCGAAATCAGATGCCGACGTGCTGGGCAAATCATTCAAGAGCATGACGATCAATCTGTCCGACATGATCCGTCAGTTGACCGACGGTGCCGGACAACTGGTATCGGCCGCCAACGAAGTGGCGTCGTCTTCGGAGCAGATGTCACGCGGCGCCAAGGATCAGACCGACCAGATGGGTCAGGTCTCGACCGCGGTCGAAGAGATGACGGCTACCATTGTCGAGTCCTCCAAGAATGCCGGAGACGCCACCACTGGTGCTCACAAGGCTGCCGAGACGGCTACCTCCGGTGGCCAGATCGTTAACGGAACGATTCAGGGTATGCAGCGCATTGCCGCCGTGGTTCGTGAATCGGCGGAATCGATTGCCAAGCTGGCCAAGTCGGCCGACCAGATCGGTGAGATCATCGGCGTAATCGATGACATCGCCGACCAGACCAACTTGCTGGCTCTGAACGCTGCTATCGAAGCGGCTCGCGCCGGCGAGCAGGGTCGCGGTTTCGCAGTCGTAGCCGATGAAGTCCGCAAACTGGCCGAGCGTACCGGCAAAGCGACCGGCGAAATCACCGGCATGATCAAAGGTATCCAGCAGGAGACCGAAGAAGCGGTCAAGTCGATGGAAACCGGTATCCAGGAAGTCGACAAGGGTCGTGAACTGGCTGATCAGGCGGGAAACAGCCTGACCTCGATCGTTAGCATGGCCCAGCAGGTGCAGGACATGATTCAGCAGATAGCGACAGCTTCCGAAGAGCAGTCTTCGGCGGCCGAGCAGATTTCCAAGAACGTGGAAAACGTTACGGCCATCGCTCGCGAATCTGCGACCGGTGCGCAGCAGTCGGCGGCGGCGGCGGAAGAGCTGAACCGTCAGGCCGAGGCTATGCGCCAGATGGTTTCGAAGTTCAAGGTACTGCAGGGTAACCGGGCCTAGAACTATTTCGCTTAGTCTTTGATGACCGGCGGGGGCGTTACACCCTCGCCGGTTTTGCATTGGGCGCCAACTAGATATAGAAATCAGAAAAAAACCTTGACTGGTTCAGCTATTTGGTTATTTTGCCAAACAGGCAAGTGGTAGATATCTTAGTATGAACGAAAACACAAAGAGAACCTTCGAAGCCCGCGCCGTAGTGATCAAGGCGTTGGCCCACCCAACCCGGCTGCTGATAGTCGATGAACTATCGCGTGCGGAGCGATGCGTCTGCGAGCTGCGCGACATGATCGGCGACGACATATCCACCGTTTCCAAGCATTTGTCGATCCTAAAGCAGGCCGGATTAGTCCAGGACGAGAAGCGGGGACTTCAGGTGTGGTATCGGCTCAAAGTGCCATGCATTCTGAATTTCTTTGGCTGTGTGGAGAGGGTGCTGAAAGCCAACGCGCGAGTGGCGGTGGCCGCAACAAAGAGCCAGGTGAGTCGTTGAGGAGCCGCGAATGATAGACTGGAAACAGGAATGGAAAGGACTGGTAGCTCTGACGGCTGCCTTTCTGATAATCTTCTTCCTGCCGACAGAGGCGCCACGGTTCCGCGGAGCGGTCAACGAAGCGCTTGAGTTGTCGCGCTGGTACGCCCGTGAGCATGTCATTCTTTGCCTGATTCCCGCCTTCTTCATTGCAGGTGCCATCGGTGTCTTTGTCAAGCAGGCCTCAGTTATGAAGTACCTGGGGGTGCGCGCTAACCGGTTCATGGCCTACGGTGTGGCCTCGGTGTCAGGAACGGTTCTCGCGGTCTGTTCCTGCACCGTGCTGCCGCTTTTTGCCGGGATATATCGAATGGGGGCGGGGCTCGGACCGGCGTCCGCTTTTCTCTATGCTGGACCGGCGATCAACGTCTTGGCGATCATTCTGACGGCGCGTATCCTCGGCCTCGAGCTGGGCGTGGCGCGCGCGATAGGGGCGATCCTATTCAGTGTGGTGATCGGTCTGCTGATGCACTTCATATTCCGAAAGGAAGAGGCTGATCGGGTTGAAGCGCAGATGAACCTGCCGGAACCGGAAGCATCCCGTCCGCTGTGGCAGACGGTACTCTACTTCAGCTCCATGATATCCATCCTCGTATTTGCCAACTGGGCGAGGCCGGAGATGGAGGTCGGACTCTGGATGCAGATCTATACGGTGAAATGGTGGATCACCGGAGCGGCGGCGATTCTTCTTGGAATTTTCCTGGTGCTCTGGTTCGAGTTCAGCCTCGCACCGTTGTTGGCTGTGGCTTCGGCCACCGCGGCGGTCGGAATCATCTTCGTAAGTCCCATGCTGGCGTTTGCCGCAGGCTCGGTAGGATTGGCGATCGTGGCAAGCAGGAGCAAAGGGGAGGCGGGCGAGTGGTTTTCGCAGACCTGGATGTTCGCTAAGCAGATTCTCCCGCTGTTGCTGGCCGGGGTGCTGATCTCTGGACTTCTACTGGGTCGCCCCGGAAATGAAGGTCTGATTCCATCAGAATGGATCAGTAGGTCCGTGGGCGGCAATTCGCTCTGGGCCAATCTATTCTCCGCCGTGGTTGCGGCCTTCATGTATTTTGCCACGCTGACCGAAGTGCCTATTCTACAGGGTTTGTTAGGAAGCGGTATGGGCAAGGGTCCGGCGCTTGCACTTTTGCTTGCGGGCCCGGCACTGTCGCTGCCAAGCATGCTGGTACTTCGCTCGCTTGTGGGGATGAAGAAGACGATTGTCTATGTATCTTTGGTGGTGATTATGGCGACTATCACCGGTATAACCTACGGCGCACTTTTCTAGGAGAACGCGGAATGAAAGATGTGAAAGTACTCGGCCCCGGCTGCGCCAAGTGTCAGGAACTGCTGAGCCAGACGCAGCGGGCAGCTCGTGAACTCGGATTGGATTGCACGGTTCAGAAAGTGACCGATATTCGGGAAATAACGAAATACGGGGTCATGATGACTCCGGCGCTTTTGGTTGATGGTCAGGTGAAGGTGTCCGGCAAGGTACCATCGCTCGACGACTTGAAGAAGTTGCTGATGTAGATGATTGGGCCTTTGGCAATGAGGTACATGATGTCACGTTCGATCTGGTTGGCGGTCATAATGATTCTTGTAAATCCGGTCGCGTTGCTGGTCAGGGCGCAACAGGCGCCCGCTCCAGAAGCGTCCAAGTCTGACAGCGCGGCATCGGCCGATGTTTTCATAGCTTCCTATTTCCACGGGAACGTCCGTTGCGCGACCTGCTACAAGCTGGAGACTTACTCCGCCGAGGCTATGCAGACCGGTTTCGAGAAGGAATTGAAGGACAGCTCTCTGGTCTGGCGCACGGTGAACTGGGACAAGGAAGAGAACAAGCATTTTCTCGCCGACTACAAGCTGTTCACCAAAGCGGTGATTATATCGCGGCTGCGCAGCGGGAAAGAAATCGCCTGGACTAATCTGGATAGCATCTGGACGTTGGTCGGTGACAAAGGCCGGTTCGTGAAATACGTCCAGGACCAGACCCGGATATTCATAGCCGCTCCGGTCCGGTAATGGATACCGGGTTTGTTGCTGCAGGTTCGGCTCTCTGGCTGGGCATCCTGACTTCGATCTCGCCCTGCCCGCTTGCTACCAACATTGCCGCGATAACATATATCGGCCGCCAGGTGGGGCGACCGAGCCGGGCAATGGCAACGGGGCTGCTTTATACCCTGGGTCGCAGTCTGGTGTATGTGGCTCTTGCGGCGCTTGCGGTGGGTGGTGTAATGGCGATCCCCAGCCTCTCCTTCTTTCTCCAGGACAACTTCAACAAGTTTCTCGGACCGCTTCTCGTATTGACCGGCCTGGTCCTGCTCGGCCTGTTCAAATGGAAATCATCGGGGTTGACTCTCGGGCAGAAGACCCAGGAACGGGTGGCGGCGTCCGGCATGTGGGGCGGGGGACTCTTGGGGGTGCTGTTCGCACTCTCACTATGTCCAGTGTCAGCAGCGCTCTTCTTCGGCAGCCTCATTCCGCTCGCCGTACAGAGGCAGTCGCCGATCATGATACCGACGATATTTGGCGTCGGTACGGCATTGCCAGTGGTTGCTTTTGCCGTACTCATTGCTTTCGGAGCCAGGTACGTTGCGGCGTTGTTCAATCGGCTTTCGGCTATCGAGCGTTTGGCGCGCCTTGCAACTGGTGCACTGTTTATTCTGGTCGGCTTGTATCTCAGTGCCATTTACATTTTCGGTTGGCAGATACTCTAGACGGTTGCACGTCCGTAATCAAAGGGGGGCCATGTGCTCATAATTGTGATTGGGGATCGCTAGTATACCAATGATGTCGGCCGGCTATAGCTACTTGGCCAAAACATGAGGTGATTACCTGCTGGGAGGCGGCCCGGTAGTGAATCCATTCTTAATGCCAATTGCTTCGCGTACTACGCCAGATCGAACAGCAGCAGTTCACTTCGCTCAATCCCGGTAATGTTCGGCGTGGCTTCGCGACTTATCGCGGCGCCGTCGCCCGCGCGCAGAATCTCCTTATCAAATACGATGCTGCCCGTGGCGACGTGCAGCCAGGCGTACCGATCTGGCACGATCGGCGTGGTGATCTTACCTGCCGTGTCAATAATCGCAGAGTAAAGGCGGGCATCTTGCTTAATGATGAAGGAATCGGCCTGCCCGTCCGGTGACGCTATCAGGACGAACTTGCCCAATCGATCTTTCTCTGGATATGACCGCTGAGCATACTGGGGGGCGCCGCCGTTGACCTTCGGAACGATCCAAATCTGGAGCAGATGCACCGGCTCAGTCTTTGAGGGATTAAATTCACTGTGCATGACCCCGTTACCGGCGCTCATGTACTGAAAGTCGCCAGTCTTGATTATTGAACCGTTACCCATACTGTCTTTGTGTTCGAGTTCACCGCTCAAGACGTAGGTAATAATTTCCATGTCGCGATGGGGATGGAAACCGAAGCCGCGTCCGGGCTGTACGCGATCGTCGTTGATGACTCGAAGGGCGCGGAAACCCATGTACTTCTTGTCATAGTAAGTGTTGAAAGAAAAGGTATGGTAAGTGTCCAGCCAGCCGTGCTGGGCGTGGCCACGTTCTTCGGCGCGCCGTAATGTAATCATATACTAACTCCTTCCAGGCACACCCTATAACAAGCGGTGACCCAAGAGGTTTCCGGGGGAGCGACCGGATTCGTTTTCCTAATTGGCAGTGGATTCGTATAATTGTCTATGGACCACTATCTTATAATCTATCGCTCCCCACGCTCAAACTTTGTCGACGATGCTACCGAACAGGAATCGGCGGCGGTAGGCGAGCACCTCGAGTATCTCAAACGGCTTCTGTCCGAGAGAATCCTGCTCCTGGCTGGACGCACCGAAGAAGGCAGCATGGGGTTGGCGGTATTTCGGGCGGCGGATATCGTTGCGGCAGAGAAAATTGTCCGTGAAGACCCCGCGGTCAAAGCGGGAGTGTTCAAAGCTGAATTGCACCGCTATCGGTTGGCCCTCTTTTCAGGCGAGCAGTAACCGAGGCGGTCAGCCTTTTGACGGTGCTCCGATCGCGTATAGCTGGGCTGATGCCCCTAGACCGCAATCGGGACCGAGAACCATCCTAATACTTGGTTCAGTTTCAGTGAGGGCTGACTGAGACCGCAAAAGAGCGGTCGCAGCCCGATTGGATTCGAGCACGCCTATACGCAGTCTCTGATTGCCACACGCCTCGGCGAGAGCGCGAAGTAAACCAAGCGGATCGGGAGATGAATCTGTGACCAGCCAGGGGCCAACGGACACAACGCCGTGCCCGGGCTGACCCATGATATAGCCGACCAACAATTCGTTCTTCATCTCCACCAGGCATAGTTGAGGGAATGTTTCGAGGCGGCGCTTCAAGAAGAAGCTGCGATTGGCCGCGAAAGCAAGTCGGTCAGCAGTCAGAAGGGTCGGAAGGACATTGTCGCAAATCGGTGTGATGCTATCGCTCTTGAAATATTCGACATGTCCGAGAAACCGCAGTGACTGTGTGATCGCGCGGAATCCCAATCTTTCATAGATTGGCACCGCTGGGATATCGCCATCGAGATAGATGCTCTGGCATCCTTCGGCTTGCAGCCATGCGATGGCGTGCTTCATGAACTGTGTGCCCAGTCCACATCCACGCTGATTGCGAACGACGATTAGTTCTCCAATGAAGCCGCAATTGCCGTATGAACTCGCCACACACATGCCGACCGGGCGGTTATTGATCTCACCGACGAAACATCCCTCCGGCGAGTGTGCGAAGAAGGCATCGAAGACAGTCCGCGTTTCACTGAGCCAGCCTTCATGCGTCACACAGTCTACGAAGAACCCGAGATCATCCGGTCGGGCGCGTCTGATTATCATGACAGCAATGAAGCGATCAGAGTGTTGTCTTGTCAATATCGAGAAAAGTACTGTGTGACTTGAGTTTGGGAGCCAGAAGGAATTGTGAGCAGGGACTTGGACATTTCGCATGATCTGACAAGAATTGACAAATGCCGTTATTTTTTGCTTGGATGGAGAATGGCGGCATCGTATACTTTATGCGGGTATGATATTTGTTTGATAGCCTCATCGGGATGTGACGCCGCACGGCGTCAGAATGACTTCCGGGCTCAGTTTCGCTGAATCCGTTCGCGCCAAGGGCTGAATACTTTCTATTCTGTCTTACCGGGTGATAACTCGTAGACTGAGAGGAAGGAAGTTATGCATTGGTATCCGGCCTATGGCCGGGCGCTATACAAATTTCCCCCTTCGGGTGGGCCGGCGCGTCCGCCGCCGTGAACGCCTCAGCGAAATCTTGAATTGTATTCCTGTGGGAACAAACCAACTGCATAATGGAGGCAAACATGCATCGTTCACTACCACGTGTTGTCGGTCTGGTTGCGGTGTGTCTGGGCTTGCTTTGGATGGCAAGCACAGCGATCGCCGGCGTGGAAGCCATAAAGACCGATAGTGTCAAATTCTACATGACGGACACTGCAGCCTACACCTATCACACTACGGATCAGCCTGTCAGAGAGACGGGGACAGTCTATTTCAAGTTTGCGTTCGATCAAGTACGGAGCGGCTATTTGCAGGGGGCGTCGATCAAGTTCACTTACGATCCCACCCGTGTTACATTGACCGCCGCACGCGCCGTACCGGAATGGGGTACGGTACAGCCGTATCTCACGGTCATACCCGGCAATCCCACCACTGTGATATTTGACATTGACCCGGATCCGGGTACATCTGGCATACCGAACTCCGCGACACCGACCGTTCTGGCCGAGTTTGATTTCCGGGCAGAGTGTCAGACCTCGCCAATCAATAGTCCGATTTCTGTACTTTATGGCGCCAATGGGACCTGGGTCGATGACGGCATCGACAGGCATATCGTGAATACCCGGACCAATCGAATCTTTGACGGCCACTTCCGTCCGTGGCAGCCAACCTGGACCGTCTGGCTGGGCGACACTTTCATGCACATGGAAGTGCCCGGAGCGCTTGGTACCGTGATTGAGGTGCCGATCTACATGGGTGGGGAATTCAGGATGGCACAGGCCAACCTGACGTTCACCTATGACAACACGAAGCTTCGTTTTGTCGGCCTGAGCGCTCTGGAAGGGAGCATTACCTCATCGATCGTTGACTCCTCTGTATCGGGCCGAGTAGGCATACAGCTCAATACCAATGAATCGATTGTCCCAAGACACGAATTTCACGGCGACGTAATGGCGAACCTGAGGTTCCGGGTCATCGGGAATTGGCAGGGTGGAAGTACGGACGTTGAGTCGGTAAATCCCATGGGATTCGTGATAGCCCAGGATGCCGGGACTTGCGGCATTCCCTTCGGTTATTGGGCAAAGTACCCCTGCACTATCAGCATTCCCGCGTACTTGGCTGCTGTGACTACCGAGTTCACCGATGGCGGCAAGATCGGGTTGACCGACAATCAGGTCTCGATGATGATCAAGATGAACAACAACTTCCCGGCCGGCAGAGGCTGGAAGTCGATCATCACGAATGTGTGCCTGGGTCCAAGCCTGGAGAAGACGGGTCAGCTGACTTATGAAGCCATAAACTTCGGCGCCTGGACATACGACGGAGCGAATGGTCAGGAAGTATCGATATGGGCTGAGCCCAACTCCGGCTTCCTGCCGGGGCTGGGAACTCCTGAGAACATGGTTTCTTTCAACATCCAAACTGTGGCTGGTTTCGTACCGCCCACAAATTTCGATAATCGGTTCTACCCTATCACCTATCAGACCCCGTTTGATTCCGACCCGACTTACAATGCGCTTGTGACGGATACGACCGGGGCGGCCGTGCTGACCCACGCCGCCGGCAACTATACTTGGGACAGTCCTCAAGTCGAATATCTCATGGGCGAATACTTCTGCCCGTCGGTTTCGTCCGGTTCCGGGCTGATTTCGCAGGAATATTTCACCCGGAGCAGTTTCGATCTTGATGATTTCAAGGTGAAGATCGTAGTCACCGGCGCTCACAACATCTACAACGTGGTGCCGGAGGCGGGGGTGGAAATTGACAGCTTTGATGGAGCCAGCCATAAGTGGGTCGTCCTGAAGTCCGGCGTCGGATGGAACACCCAGCCGGCCGGCAACACCCGGGTCAAATTCGCTACCATCACTTACTGTTACTGGGGTCAGACCCAGATGAGCCTTTCGCAGCCGGGACCGGGCGGCCACTGGGAGACCAGAGCATCAAGTGTCAGCTTCGTGTGCGACAGCGCCGGATACTACTTCATGAAAGACCCGAATCTGGTCAATCAGCATAAGGTTGCCATCGGTGGCAACGTAGTCTCGAGCTGGTGGGTATCAGGCCTTCCGCAGAACGACCTGGTCGCAGGTACGGACGGTCTGCCGACCGATTATGCTCTGGTGCAGAACTATCCAAACCCGTTCAACCCCACCACCGAGTTCTGGTATGCGCTACCCGAAGGGAGCAATGTTGAAATCACCATTTACAACATCACCGGCCAAAAGGTGGCTACTCTCGTGAACGGCTGGCGTGAAGCCGGTTTCTATCGTGAGACCTGGAATGGGGAAGACCTGGCGAGCGGCGTCTATTTCTATCGTCTGCAGACCGACCAGTTCACTGATTCCAAGAAGATGATTCTATTGAAGTAAGCGGGTCCATCTTTGCAGACGCAGCACCCGGCAGTTTAGCCCGGGTTGCTGACACATTTGAAGGCTCCTCTGGATTCGGGGGGGCCTTCGTGTATAAATACAATTCCTTGTGTAGTAAGTGGATATGTGCAGTTACTCGCGTGTCTGCCGATTATCATTTTTCCGTTGAGTCGTCCGCTCTTTTAGTGCATCTTCGCCAGGTCAGTCGGTTCCTACGAGAATCAGACGACTGCATAAACCGGTTCAGGAGAACAGATGCCTACTTTCGAACATGATGATATCAAGATTGAGATTGACGACGACGGCTTCATGAATGATCCGTCGCAGTGGAACGATGCCATTGCCCGCGCGTTGGCCACCACTGAAGGCGTTACTGAGATGAGCGAGGAACACTGGAAGCTGGTGAACTACCTTCGTGACTATTACGTCAAGTTCGGTACCGCCCCGATGGTGCGGAAACTCTGCAAGGACACGGGCATTTCACTGGGTCGAATATACGAATTGTTTCCGTCCGGTCCGGCCAAGGGAGCCTGTAAGGTTGCCGGTCTCGCCAAACCGACTGGGTGTGTGTAAGCGCACACTAAAAAGACGATACTCGGTAGGTCACACGCCCCGCTTAGGCGGGGCGCAAGACCTACCGCAACTCCACTTTCGTGTTCTCAGCAGTCACTTCTACAATCGGATCACGCAGAACAGGCTGGACTCATCGATTTCGACAATTTCTACGTCGGCGATCAAGTCCGCAGTTAAAGTGCGAAAGGCTTCAGCGTTGACAGTCATTGCGGTGAAGCCGTCTTTGCACACGATGACACCGTCGCCGGTCTTCGCATAGTCGATTTCACCGACCAAGCCGAGTTGAGACTGTCTTTCAAACCAATTCAGCCGAACATCCCAAAACTTCTCTGCATAGCTGGTGAATAGAGCCAGCCCACCCGGTCGTACGACCCGCAAAGCTTCGTGGATCAATTTCCTCTGATCCACATGAAAAGCGGAAATGCCATTTTGGATGCATACCACCACATCAAAGGTGTCATCGCGAAAGGCCAGCCGGGAGGCGTCCATGCGCGCGAGGTGTAAGTTGGGTTGGTCGCCGCAGTAGCTCTTCGCCAGTTCCACGCTGGCCATTGACGTGTCGATTCCGATCAACTGTCCTGCTCTCTCGGCCAGAACTTTCAGCACCCGACCGTAGCCGCAGCCCAACTCGAGCACCGTGGCATTCGCGGGCATCAGTTCGAGCACATACGCTATTTCCGATTGGAGGTACTGTTGGATGCGCGGCGGCGCGAGATCGTAGACGCGCTTCAAGCGGTCGGCGGCGAGCTTTTGGGAATAGTATTGGTCGGTCATACACATCCATCCTGACAACCTTCAGATCATCTCCGTCGGCTAAGCCATGCGATGCCCGTCATGTAGGTTAACATATTCAGGCCGAATAATATAAGCCAGAGAGAAAGCATCCGATCGGGTAATGATGGGTGCGAGTAGTTTATTGACATGAGGGTAAGGGACTCATATACTTGGCATTATGGACCTGCAGGCAAGGGGTCATATGAAAAGTCGCCCGGAAGTTGTTGTCTATCCATCGCTTTGGGTGAATTTGTCGGGGTCACACCCGGCGACCTGTGCCCGTAAGCCTGCTCTCGGAGGGTTGATATGAAATGCCGCCGTCGCATGGCATTCTGGGTTACCCTGCTGATTATTGTGCCGGCTTTGTACGGGTCCGGTCTAGCCCAACCCAGTTGGGTGCTAGAGGCGGCCAAGCGTGGTGCATCGGTGACCCCTCACAAGGATGCTTCATTGCTCATATTGCTTGACTCCGTGGTGGGAAAGATCGGTAAGAAAGGAGATCTGGTTCTTGAGGTTCGCCGGGCTGCTCGGGTTCTAGACACACTGGGCGCAGGTCTGGCTATTCTGGTTGAACCGTTGACCACCACTCGCAAGGTAAAGAATCTTAAGGGCTGGAAGCTGAGGCCGGACGGAAGCGCGATGGAGCTCCCCAGGGAGTGCGTCATGAAGCGCGACCTCAATCAAAGGACTGACATCTACGATGATGTTCTGTCGCTCGTGGCGTCGTTCAAGGATGTTTCCCCGGGGGACATTATCGCGTACGAATACACCGTGAAGGACGACGACCCGTTTACCAGTTACTATACCGATTTTCAATTTCAGCTAAACCAGCCAGTAGTTAGCGCGCGATTTGAGGTAGAGATACCGCCTGATTGGAAACTTCTGACATTCGAGCAGCAGGCTGAACCGGTCACTTACACCAGCGAGGGAGATAAACACATTTGGACAGCCGAGAATTTAGACTATCGCCCGACCGAGCCGTACATGCCACCTTGGTCGCAATTGGTTCGGCGGGTGTCGCTAGGATGCTTTGATGACCGCAGCCGGAAGGTGCGTGGCTTCGCCGATTGGAACACAGCAGTGACCTGGCAGCGCGCTTTGTATGATGCCGCATGTGCTGACACCGTCCCCTTGGTAAAGACGGTTGAACGACTGTGCGGCGGGGTGAACTCTCCTACCGAGAAACTGAACGCTATCGCCAAGTGGGTCCAGGAAGAGATCAAATACATTGCTGTTTGGGCCGGGGACCATCGCTTCCAACCCCGGAAGGCTGGCCTCACTCTGAAGAACAAGTTCGGAGATTGCAAAGATAAAGCAACTCTCATGAGGGCTATGCTGGCTTTGGTGGGTATTCCCTCCGAGGCGGTCGCCGCGAGAATCAGCGGTGGAGTTGAGCCAGACTTTCCGTGTCCGTTTCAATTCGATCATATTATCGTCGCTATTCCCGTTAAACACTTGCCAGATCTGCCACAATTTCCGAATGCCACTGTCGGCGGCTGGCTCTACTTCGATCCGACCAACGACGCCATACCTCTGGGTAGCCTGAGTGCCACGCTACGTGGCTCGTACGTTTTGAAGTTGTCGCCTGGTGACACTGCCCTGACGCAGTTGCCGGCTCTCACACCGGCAGATCGTAAATGCCGTTTTCGCGCCGTCGCCGAATTATCCACTGATCTCAGCATGTGCGCCGAAGTAAGTATAGTCACATACGGAATCTGGGGGGCACAGGACGGGCACATTCAGGAATTGTTATCAGGCCGAGAGATGGCAGGTGCTTGGCAAAAGCGTTTCGCTCAGGTAGTGGAAAACCCGATACTGACCGACTGTTCATTCGGCGCAGATAGTGATTCTTCGTGGCTCTCATTCGTGCTTTCGGCCTCGCATGCGGCGACTCTGTCGGGGACATCCTGTCTTCTCACCACGGATTTCTTTCATTACGGCCACGTAGACGATCTGTCGAGCCCAGAGCGGGTGTACCCGATTACTTTCGGTACCCCCGCCGACATCACGACTGACATCGAATGGCGTCTTCCTCCATCTTGGACTCCAGTCGGAGATCCGCGGCACATTTCTGATTCCTGCAAATTGGCTTCGCTGAGCTGCGACGTGACCCACGACAACGGATTGCACTTGATTTCGCGAACGATATATTTCGGCGGTGAAATCCCACCTGAACAGTACGATGAGGCGCGCCGCATGAACAAGAGCCTGAAAGCGTCGCTGCGACTAACAACACTTGTCAATCGGACAGTGCAATAAATTGAATCAGAGGCGACACGCACCCGGACCGGTTGGGCACAACATAGAAGTTGATAATCCTCGGGCAAACCCTATATTCGGTTCGTATTAGCGATTCGCTCATTCGTACGGAAGGAGTAGCCTGTGAAATTGGATTCGACGGATAAGATTCTGGATTTTGCTATTCAGAAAGAGGAAGAAGCCGCGGAGTTCTATCGCGGTTTGGCCGCCAAGATGGCCCGCAAACCGATGCAGGAAGTTTTTGCCGGCTTCGCAAAAGAAGAGATGGGTCACAAGGCCAAACTTCAAGCGGTCAAGGACGGTCACAAGCTGACCCTTTCGCCCAAGGGTGTCCTTGATCTCAAGCTCGCCGATTCCTTCGTAGAGCCGGAGCCGGGCAGATCAAGTCTCTCCTATCAGGAAGCGCTTATTGTCGCTATGAAGGCAGAGAAAGCGGCCTACTTGCTCTACTATAAACTCGCGGGCGCCGCTGACAGGCCTGAACTCAAAGAATTGTTCATGATGCTGGCCCAGGAAGAAGCCAAACACAAGCTTCGTTTTGAAATCGAATACGACGAGGTAGTGCTCTCGGAGAATTGACTTTTCTTTCGGGCCAAACAAAACAACGCCTCTGCAGCGACTAGCCGCAGAGGCGATTTTCTTTTTCGAGTGAGCTAGTTTGCTAAATGAGCGTGGCCAGTTTGAGCAGTTTGGAGCTCATCTTCAGGCCGACCATCCCGAGAGTCATCTGATTGACCTCGAATTTGATCTTCGGCTTGCCGTCGACTTCTTCAGAGAAGAAATTGACCATGACGCCGTAGCGGGCGAAATAGTAGGCGTCGCTGACCGTCAGCACGGGGGCCTTGTCTACCTTCTTGAGAATGGTCGCCAATTCAGTCTTGTCTTCGGTCGAAATGAAAAGTATCTGGTAGGCTGCCAGGTCGGATTCCAGGGTCACTGAAGATACCGACATTTTCGTGCCCGCCTGAGTTCTGGCCGCGGCCAGTTCCTTCAGCTTGGGGATCAGTGGTGAGTCGCCCAGAACGCCGATGGAAATCTCACCCTGGCCATTAACTCCGGCGCCGGCCGGCCAGGTGATATAGTCGACTATCTTGACGATAAAATCGGCTTTGTATTCGATTTCCTCGGCTGTAAGAGTCTTGGCCTGCAACATCGTCGCAAGCACCAAACTGGCACCGATGATTGTCACCCGTAACGTCAACTTTGCACCTCACAAACCAGGTTCCAAAAGTAGAGTAATACCATCTTTTTAACCGTACTACTAAAATATCGGTTCCAGCCCCTTTTCTAATTCCTGGCCTACGGTCGGGCCATTAATCGGATTATCGGCTAGTAAGATTATCCCCTGAAGACTATTTCCCAATCTTTGACGTAGTCATCTGTGTCCCCCAGCGCCAGGCTCCTCTGCGATCCCGAAGCTTTGTGCAAGAACTGATCAGAGCGGTTTACTCTCCCCAGCGTAGGGCACCGAATAGGGGAGAAGCTCTTAAGAAGATGGGCAGAATGACGATGCTTTGAAAGAGGTGCCCGAAAACGACGTTGCCCCCTGAAACCAGGACGTCTCACGGGTAATCCGGAGGATATACATGTTCAGTTTCCGCGACTGTACCATCAGGACCAAACTGACCCTCGTGGTTCTTTTCGTGACGTTGGTGACGCTTACTCTGTCGTCGCTGGCGTACATACTTAACGACCGCAAGAGCTTTCGCCAAGAGCTAACCGCCAACTGCTCGCTTCTGGCGGCCGTGGTTGCCGCCAATTGTGCCAGCGCTGTGGCGTTCGACGACGCCCCGTCGGCCGTAGAGGCGCTTCGGGCGATCGACAACGATGCTCATCTCGTGTGGGCGGCGGTGGCGCTTCCCGACGGTCGCGTGTTCGCCCAACATACTCGCAAGAACGGGACGGTTCCGGCCACGTTGCCACAACTGAAAGACGAGGAATCGCTGTTCGAAAGCGATCAGCTTGTGGTTTGTCGAACCGTCAAGTCAGGTGACAAGACCGTTGCCAGCCTCTTTCTGGGTTCCGATCTGGACCGGGCGGCCGAAAGAACGACCTGGTTCATCAAGATGAGTCTGATTATTTCGGTATTTACGGCTCTGGTGGCGTTCATAATTGCAAATGTGTTCCAGCGGGTGATTTCCCGGCCGGTAAAGGAACTGGAGTTAGCGGCCGGTCGTCTGGCGGTGGGCGACCTCGAACTAAAAGTAGCTTATCGCTCCCGCGACGAGATCGGGCGTCTGGCCAAGGCGATGGTCGACATTCGCGACTACATGCGTGACCTCTCCGATGCGGCTCATCGTATTGCCGCCAACGATCTCACCGTTCGGATAACACCGCGTTCAGGCAAAGACGTGCTCAGCGAGTCGTTTGCCAATATGATCTCGAATCTCTCGGATATGGTCTCGCAACTTCGAGTTCTTTCTGCCCAGGTTGTAAGTGCGGCGACCCAGATTTCGGCGGCGGCGGAAGAGATGTCTTCCGGCGCCCGCAATCAGGCCGACCAGGTGAAACAGGTCACGGCCGCGGTACAGGAGATGGCGGCCGCGATAGGCGACGCCACCCACCACGCCGAGGACGCCACCCAGGCGTCACGCCAGGCCTCAGAGACGGCCGGCAGCGGTGGACAGATAGTAGGAAGAACCATCGACGGGATGGGTGAAATCGCCAACCTGGTCAGTGAATCGTCCGACTCAATCGGTCGCCTGGCCGAATCGGCTGAACAGATCGACAAGATCGTCAACGTGATCGAGGATATCGCCGGTCAGACCAACCTGCTCGCGTTGAACGCCGCTATCGAAGCTGCCCGCGCCGGAGAACAGGGACGGGGCTTTGCTGTGGTAGCCGATGAAGTCCGCAAGCTGGCCGAACGAACCGGCCGCGCTACCGGTGAAATCAAGGGCGTTATCGCCGCCGTGCAGGGGAAGACGGCCGATGCCGTTGACGCCATGGAGACCGGCATTCGCAGTGTCGATAAAGGACGCGAACTGGCCGACCACGCCGGCAGCGCGCTTCAGGAAATCGTGGCGGCGTCGACCACTGTCATGGCGATGATCGAACAAATCGCAACCGCGGCGCAGGAACAGTCAGCGTCGGCGGACGAGATCAGTCATAGCATCGAGGATATCGCCGTGGTGACGTCGGAGACCGCGAAGGGCGCGGGTGAGATGGCGACCGCTGCTGAAGAGTTGAATCGGCAGTCCGAATCGCTGAGCGAAATGGTGGCCCGGTTCAAGACGAACGATTCAATATAGTGCGTGAAGGTCACGCGCGACCCAAGAGCGGCAGGCCGGACTCAGTCCGACCTGCCGCTTGACGTTTAGGGGGGGCGCGGTCACAGCTAATACAGAACTATCCGATATGAGCCGTGCCCGGCAGATGCCCACATCTGCCGGATTCGAAAGCAGAAGTTCGTGAGCGGCATAGCCTGCCCCCGATTTGATTGGGGGTCCTCGTCTGCCCCTCGTATTCGGTCTTCGTAGGGCAGAATCCTCCGCCGCTTCGGTGGAGTGATTCTGCCATTTGGCCCCGTGGCAGAACCACAAGCCCGCTCCGCCTCCGGCGGGCCAGGCTTGGGTTCTGCCCTACGTGTGCTACCCTACAAGACTTTCACTAACCGGCAGATGTGGATCCGCCGCGGCGGACCGGGCACGCCTAGAGTAGGGTCGGAAGGGACTGGCGATACCGTGGGGGCCAGTATGTTCCATCCCAGCGCAAGCGACGGGGCACCATAGTTACATCTGCCGGGCACGGTTCAACCCTACCCCTTCACCACGCCCAACGGGCGCAGACGCGCCACCTTGAGCGCTATCCCCGAATTGTGCGCGATATCGACCACATTTTCGACATCTTTGTAGACCCCCGGAGCTTCTTCCGCCACACCACTCTTACTCGCCGCGCGAAGATATATCCCCTGCTTCTCCAGTTTCGCCCTCACCTCATCCGCCCGGAAAATTTTCATAGCCGCCGTCCGCGACATTTTGCGTCCCGCCCCGTGGCAGGTCGAGCCGAACGTCTCCTGCATCGCCTTGTCGGTCCCCATCAACAGAAACGACGCCGACCCCATGTCGCCGGGTATTAGTACCGGCTGACCGACTTTGCGATACGCCATCGGCACTGCTGTCAGCCCCGGCCCGAACGCTCGCGTGGCCCCCTTGCGATGGACATACAAATGTCGCTTCCGCCCTTCGAACTCGTGGTCTTCCAGCTTAGCCATGTTGTGGGCGATATCATAAACGAGGCTCAGACCCATCCGGTGGGCTTCCTGTCCCAGCACTTTCTCGAACGACTCACGCACCCAGTGCGTGATCATCTGACGGTTCGCCCAGGCATAGTTGGCGCCGCATTTCATGGCTGTGAAATAGGCCTGAGCTTCGGGCGACGATGCCGGCGCGCAGGAGAGTTCGCGGTCGACCAGCGGAATGTTGTATTTCTGGTTGGCGCGGCGCATCGAGTCGAGATAGTCGGTGCAGATCTGATGACCACAACCGCGCGATCCGGTGTGAATCATGATAGTAACCTGCCCGACATTAGTGATCCCATACGCGGCGGCCGCTTCGGTATCGAAAATTTCATCGACCCGTTGAATTTCGAGGAAATGATTCCCGGCTCCGAGCGACCCAAGCTGCGGCGCGCCCCGTTTCTTGGCGTTCTCTGAGACAGCGGCCGGGTCGGCCCCACGGATAGAGCCATTCTCCTCGGTAACTTCAAGGTCGCCTTTCCAACCGTATCCTTCACTGACCGCCCACTCCGAGCCGCGTGCGAGCACCTGATCGATCTCGGCCCGCGATAATTTTCGCTGGCCGCCGGCGCCGACTCCGGACGGAACACTGCTGAACATGGCGTCGATAAGCGGTTTGATCTGCGTCTTGATGTCGCCGAAATTCAGCGACGAGCGTATCAGGCGGACGCCGCAATTGATATCGTAGCCGACTCCACCGGGTGAGATAATCCCTTCCTCGGCGTCGAACGCCGCTACGCCGCCGATCGCGAATCCATAGCCGTGATGAATATCCGGCATAGCGAACGAGCTCCCTACGATGCCGGGAAGGGTCGCGACACGGGCAACCTGGTCCGGGGAATCGTCCTGCACGATCTGGTCGAACATCGCCTGATCGGCGTAAATCACGCCCGGTACGCGCATACGGATATTCGCCCGCTTCATTGTGTCCGACTGGTAGTCGGGGTCGATCCGGAAGCGGCAGCCGTCAAGTTTCTTTATGGGTCCTCGCCACATGGCATCTATCTCCTAGCCGCATACATCTAGGTTGCGTCAGGTCCTGCGATCCGCTTTGCGGATCGTGTGACCTGACGCCGCTGTCGGGTTGCTCGCGCTCCGCTTCGCGCAGCGTTCGTGAACCCGACCTACAAATTCAGACGGCATTTATCAGCCGCTATATATCAAACAACACCTGAACATGGCACGGTTTCCCGTGCTCGCCGCGCACTACTTCCATCAAGTGGTACGAAACCCCCTTCACCTGGGTGCCGTCGCCGTGACGTGCGCGATCGAAGTTCTCGCCACGGCAGATAGCAGTCAGGCCGGTGTCACCGTCGAGGGTTACCTGAAACTGATCGAGCACGACATTCTCGGTCTCGTGAAGCACAATCAGTTCGGAAAGGAATGTGACCAGGAGTCCCTCAAGGTCAATCGACTTGACGGTTAGTTCATATTCCTGCAGCGGACGAATCATCGCCCCACCCGTTATGATATCGAACATCGCCCGGGCCGCCCCTGCGAACGCCTGGTCGAGCGTGTGGCCGTGGGCGCGAGCGATAATGTCGGCGGTATGTTCTTTGAACTCGTAGTCTTTCATACCCACCTTTCCGGCGAACCTGTAAGATGAAGCGGGGCAGGCGGTCCGTCAAGTGCTCCCTTATAATCCTTGCCCGGCGGTTCTAGATAGCCTTGAATAGTGTACAGTTGTGGTGGTATTGAAAGCAAGAGGTGGACTATGACTCAGACACCCGAACTCAACGTCTATTTCAAAGAAACCCAGCGAATGACTTTTTGGTGGGTCTGGGCGCTGGTGTTGGCGGGCGCTATTTTCGCATGGTGGACATTTATCCAGGGCGTCGTGCTAAACCAACCAGTGGGAGATAACCCGCCGCCGACTGGTGTCTACTGGGCTATTCTCGTGTTTGTGGGTATAGGGATGCCGTTGTTCATGTACGCGCTCAAGATGACCACCACGGTCAGCCGCGAGCGTCTGAAAGTGCGCTACTGGCCGTTGATCACACGGACAATAGTGATAAGCGAAATCAAGTCGTTCGCCGCTTGTGAGTATCACCCTATTCGTGACTACGGCGGCTGGGGCATACGGTGGGGGTGGGGACGAGGGATGGCGTTCTCGATGACCGGCAACAAGGGAGTGCAACTAGAGCTACAGAACGGCCACAGGATCTTGGTCGGTTCGCGCCAGGCGACCGATTTGGAGGCGGCCCTCAAACGGGCGCAGACTTTGTAGGTCAGGCCGACTCGGGGGCCTGACATCATCGATTCACCGCGTCAGGAGTCAAGTCCGCCTGACCTACGAAGTGTATACAACACTCTCAAATGCCTATTGCTCTTTGTTGCGGCGCTCCACCAACTCTTCCATCAGCTCGGTTTGAACCTGCTGTATCTCCAGTAGCCGTTGCCAGGAGTGGTTGATCAACTGGTCGAGCTTGATGTGGAGCTGACGGATTTCAATTTCAGCCTTGAGATTGACCTGATAATCATGCTCGGAGCGAAGGCGGTCTTTCGCTTCCTGTCGATTCTGGCTCATCATGATGACCGGCGCCTGCAACGCGGCCAAACATGAAAGGACAAGATTGAGCAATATGTATGGGTAGGGATCAAACGGCTGCCGGAGCAGCATTACAGTATTAATTCCGATCCAGACTGTTATTATCGCTCCGAACAGGATGATAAAATGCCAGCTCCCGCCGAACGATGCCACCCGGTCAGCCAGGCGTTCACCGAAAGTCAGTTTGGTCTCGAATTCTGAGGCCGTGTTGCGAGACAGAACCATCTGTTCCTGAAGGCTGGCGATGACCGCGTTTTCCACTGCCGACAATTCACCTCGTTGTTCTTCGAGCGCTTTCGCCACATACCGCGTTCGGAATCGATTCAAGCATGACATGCAGATAACATGACTGGGGTCCCAGTCAGGATGTTGCTGGCGGATCAGTTCGCCGGCGGGGCCCGGCACTAATTCCGCCAGGCGACCCTCGACCATCGGTTTTTGGAGTTCACAGATGGGACAGGTGAAAGTCTTTTCTGTCGCTTCGGTCATGTGGGCCGTCCTTGTTAGTAGTGGCAGCCAAGTAGGTCAGGCCGACTCGAGGCCTGACATCTTCGATTCGCCGCGTCAGGCGTCAAGTCCGCCTGACCTACAACTGTGTTGCCGCTTTCAATGTAGCCAACCGATGACGAATGTCCTCATGCTTCAACCGCGCCGTGGCGCGACAACTGAAATCCTGAACGCAGAACGATGCCATCACGGTTCCGACCGCCGATGCCTGTCTGAAAGCGTGATCATCATGTCGCTTCGATTTCGCCAGACTGCCCACGAATCCGCCGGCAAACGTATCGCCCGCGCCGGTTGGGTCTTTCACTTTGGTCAACGGCAGAGCTGGCAGGGCGAAGAATGAATCCTTGCCGTAGATATGAACGCCGTAGCCACCCAGTTTGATAATCACACGCTTTGGACCAAGCTTGAGCAGGTCCTGGGCAGCCGCGAGCAGCGATGTCTTCCCTGTGAACATGCGCGCTTCGCCATCATTCACACAGACCACATGAGAGCGGCGGAAGACTTTAATCAGGCGTTCCGGCTGTGATTCGATCCAGTAGTTCATGGTATCGCACAGGACCAGTTTCGGTTCTTTCATCTGGTCGAGGACCTGCAATTGTAAATCGGGCTGGATGTTGCCCAGAAACAGAAACGGGGCACGGCGATAGTGCTCCGGAATCACCGGTTTGAACGATTGAAATACGTTGAGATCGGTAGCGCGGGTGATGGCCCGGTTCATGTCACCTTCGTAGTAGCCGGACCAGTGGAAGGTTTGACCGTCCGGCACAATCTGGAGTCCTTCGAGATCCACGCCACGCTTCTTCAGCAAATTGATATGGCGGCGTTCGAAATCGCCTCCGACCACACCGACCACGCCCGGGCGCGCGAAATAAGACGCAGCAATCGAGCCGTACGTAGCGGTGCCGCCGAGCACCCGGCTCACTTTACCGAAAGGCGTTTCGATTGTATCCAGCGCCACCGAACCGACTACGACGAGATTGATCAACAGGCTTCTCCTAATGTAGGGCGGGTCTGCTTCAAACCCGCCGAGGCTTTACGAGTCGGCAGATGTGGGCATCTGCCGGGCACATGCAAAAACTGCAGATCGATGGTTGCGTCAGTTCCTGCGACCCGCTTCAGCGGGGCGTGTGAACTGACGCGTTGACTTCTTATCTCGTATGGCAGGGCTCCTGCGGTCCTGCCTACAACGGCAGGTTCGAAGCGGATCTGCCCTACAAGACTTCAAACCCGCCGAGGCTTTACGAGTCGGCAGATGTGGACATCTGCCGGGCACGTGCCCGAGTCCTCGTAAGGTCGGGCTCGTGCCAGAGCCAACGATAAGAGTCGATCCCGAACCGCACAAGGATATTTGATGACACGCAGGTCGTCAGACCCTTTCTTGCTTCAAAGGCTAACACCGGGCGCCCACCGCCGCCGTATAAAGGTCACTATGTACCGACTCTTTGTAGCCATCGATCTTCCCGAACCGGTCAAGCTGGCTCTGACCGAAGTCAGTTACGGCCTCCCCGGGGCCAAATGGCTCGATCCGACCCAGATGCATATCGTGCTCAAGTTCATCGGCGAGGTCGACGGTGCTGTGTTTCGCGACGCGCTCGAAGCCCTGGCGACAATTCGTATGGAGCCTTTCGAAATCACCCTGAAGGGCATGGGGTATTTCCCACCGAGGGGCGATCCGCAACTACTATGGGCGGGAATCGAAGACGGCGAACGACTGAAACAACTTCGCAACAAAGTAGAGTCGACCCTGGTGCGGGCCGGGATGGAAAGCGAGAAACGCAAGTTCGCGCCGCACGTCGGCCTGGCCAAGATCCGGGAAACGCCGCCCGGACGGCTGGTAACTTATCTCGGCGAGAACGCCCTGTTTCGGCTGCCGCCTTTCGATGTTCGTGAGTTCTGTCTGTTCTCGAGTTTTCTGTCGTCGGAAATGGCGATTCATCAGGTCGAGGCGGTCTATCCTCTGGAGGGTGCGAAGGAACCGCAGGTATGAAATCGTATCGTAAGGAACTCTGGTTCGAGGTGCCAACGCGCCGCGCTTTCGTGAATATCACGTCGCAGGTCGAAGAGTGTGTGCAGGCGTCGGGGGTGCAGGAAGGTTTCGTGCTGGTCAACGCCATGCACATAACGGCGTCGGTGTTTATCAACGACGACGAGCATGGCCTGCACGAGGACTACGACAAGTGGCTTGAACGGCTCGCGCCGCACGCGCCGACCTCGCAGTATCGCCACAACGACACCGGCGAAGACAACGCCGATGCCCATATGAAGCGACAGATAATGGGGCGCGAGGTGGTGGTGGCGATTACGAAAGGGCAGCTCGATGTCGGGCCGTGGGAGCAGATTTTCTACGGTGAGTTCGATGGCCGCCGCCGCAAGCGGGCGCTGGTGAAAGTGATCGGGGAGTAGTTCATGCTTCGACAAGCTCATGCTTCGAGAAGCTCAGCATTACTTCTGTGTACGACGATAGTGGTTTGCCCTAAGTCACCCTGAGCCTGTCGAAGGGTGTTCAATGTCCGGTGCCCCAGCGCTTGCGCTGGGTTAACCATGATCGGCAGGGTTCCATCCCTGCCGCAAGTACAAGTAGGACAGATTGTGCGCATGGATTTGTTGAGTGCGCAACCCGACAATGAATTCGATTGCAGGTTCTTTCTTGTGAGACGCCACTATGAATACGTACCCCATAAGTGACAAAGCAGGACAAACCTTCGCGTTTGAAATAGACAATGCCTATCTTGGCAGAACGACTGCGGCGTCAATTCTGCTCTCGGTTGACGGTGTACGGAGTGTGCGTGCCAAGAAAGTATTCGAATCGCCAAACGATGTTCAAGTCGCATTTGTCTACAAGGGTCGGGAATTTATTGTGTGGGAACCTTACGCAGACAGCAGTCGCTTTTGGATAGGTCCTAAGGAGGAATCGCAAGAGCGTGTGGAAATCAGCGCTATAGAAGAAGCATTCCGCAATTACCGTCCACCTTTCGCACGAAAGGTCCTCGGAGATTTATTTTCACTGAAATTCTTATCAATAATCGGAAGATGGTTCAAGTCGGGCAATAAGACATAACGAGAGGCCTGTCGGGTTTCGTCATCACTTGCTTGGCTCGTGACTCTGAAACGCCGACTTACAGGAGTCTCATTACCGGCAGATGTGGACATCTGCCGGGCACTTTCCACGGCAGGCCCGGAGGCCTGCCGATCACTATGTTCAATCCACAATGAACAATTTGGCGCCGGTTGGCGTGGCCGATTTGTGCGGAGCGATATCGTCGGCGACCAGATAGCCTTCGCCCTTGTGCAGAACGAATTCCCTCCCATCGGAGAGCGTCGTCACCAGCTCGCCTTCCATCACGAACAAGACATGACCCTTGTGGCACCAATGGTCGGCGATATATCCGGGGGAGTAGTCGACCACGCGTACGCGCAGAGGTCCGCAATGCTCGGTTCGCCAGGTGGCGTTCCCTTGTTCGCCCTTGTGCAACTCAGGTTCGACCTTGCTCCAGTCGATCGGTGTGAAGGGGCAGTCGGTCATTTTCATGTTGAAGGCTCCTCATGCCGGGTGCCCCACCGCTTGCGGTGGGGTCAGATTTCGGCGAACTCTCCGTTTCCATAAGACTATTGCAGCCGAATAGAGCAAAAGAAAGCTTACCCAGAATAGTGTCACTCCACGCTTTATCATCGAAACCATCGATGATGCAGATCCAACCGCAAAGACAAGGGGGCCATGGCTCATCTGCGTGTCGAACGAAACGTCTATCAACAAGTCACCAGGATTAAGTACATCAAACTCAACTAGGGAAAGCCCTGCGCGTTCTGGCCAACTGTATCTAACCGTCGACTCTGCTGGTCTGATTGGCCCAACCCGTCCTACGGCCCCGTTCTTCACCGTCACCGAAGTACTGCACGGCAAGCTATCCATAGCGTATGTAACCGAGTCGTAACTGACTACGTTCTCGAAATAGACGTAATGTAACCCCGTATCAGGAAGTTCAACGATATGTTGACCAGGACAGATTAAGCGTTGTGCAGGTGCTACGGAACGCGTATCGAGTCCAAAGTCACAGTAGAGGTAGATGACCACTACGGCGGTTGACAATAAGCCACACACACCGGTTGCAGCAGCAAAATACAGCCATCGTTTCATTCTCCGTGCTCTCCATAACCTTAATGCAGTCCAAATGAGTACTATTTGAGGTCACGTTTCAACATCCCCTTGCCTGCCGCCCGAGCGCTGCGCTGGGTTCAGATTTCAGCGAACGATGTCGGGTTGCTCGTCGTTCGCTCTGCAAACGACTCGTGAACCCGACCTACATTTCTCCTGATGAAAGCCGGCAGATGTGGACATCTGCCGGGCACGTGTAATCCCACCCGCAAGCGGATGGGCCACCCGAGATCACACACGTCACTCCTGTGAGAACGGCTTCACCGTCACCGGGCCGAATTTCTCGACCTGCGGTTTGACCTCGTCCGCTTTGCCTACCAGCACCAGATCGATAATTGTCCTTCGAGAAATACTTCTTGGCAGCGTCCATCGCCTGCGCCGATGTGACCGCTTTCAGTCGTTCCTGATAATCCTCGAAATACGACCGGTCCAGACCGTTCAGCCACATATTGGCGAACACGTCGGCGAGGTCATCGTTCGTTTCATAGTTGAGCGGGTAAGTGCCACACCGGAACGCGGCGCCGTCGGCCAACTCCGAATCGGGCAGTGGTTCGGTCTGCATCCGATAGGCCTCGGATAGAATTAAGTCCACCACCTGGCCGACCGTCGCATTCTTGGTGAACGTCGTTACAAACGCCACTCCGCCCGGCTTGAAACTGGAACTGCGATAACTCACGCCGTAGGTGAGGCCACGCTTGACCCGGATCTCGTCGCCCAGACGCGACGCAAACGAGCCGCCGTAGACTGTGCGAGCCACTTCGAGGGCGGGATAGTCGGTATGATTGAGCGGAATGCCGTTACCGCCGATTCGAATTTGAGTCTGAGAGGCATCCGGTTTGTCGAAGATGATGACTTCGCGTCCTGTTATCGGGGCGAAAGTTTGTTCGGCCTGAGCCTGAACAGCTTTCCCCTTCCACGGACCGAAATACTTGTCCACCCAGCCGCGGACAGCTTTGGTTGTGATATCGCCACAAACCACGAGAACACAATTGTCCGGCGTGTAATGTTCCTTGACGAACTGAACGACATTGTCCCGCGTCAATCCCTGAACCTGCGCGGGAATACCGCCGCTGAAATGAGCGTACCGGCTGCTGCCCAGAACGGCTTCCCAGATCGCGTCACCGGCGACGTTGCGTGGGTCCTCACGGCGTCCCTGAAGGCCGCCCAGGTCGAGGGTCTTGGTCTTCTCGAATTCTTCGGGAGTGAAGGTCGAATTGAGGAGCAGATCGGCGAGAATCTGGAAACCCTTTTCGCCGTTCTCGGTCAGAAACTCGCCATTGAATCCGGCGGAACTGAAACCGCATGAGTTGCCCAGCGTGCCGCCGCCGAACGCGATTTCATCGGCGATCTGCTTCGCCGTACGGGTCTTCGTGCCCCGCATGAGCATGTCGCTGGAGAGTGACGCCAGACCTTCCTGGCCGACTGGATCATAGATCGATCCGGCGCGGCAGGTCAGCGACACCGAGAAGAGAGGCAATTGATGGCGCTCGATCACGTTTACAGTCAGGCCGTTCGATAGCTTGAACTCGGCCGCTTTCGGCAGTGTAATCTTGGCTGTGACATCCGTTGCGGTCAGAGCACACAGAGCGAGGGTCAGGAGTAGTTTCTTCATGACTTACCTCCTTCCGGAACCAGCACCACGGTGGTGGAATTCTTGGGCTTGAAATATTTCGCCATTACATCCTTCACTTGCTGCGCGGTGACTGCCTTCACACCAGGCACATACTGGTACATCGCGTTGACGTCACCATAGAGCGTTTTGTACCGGGCCAGTTGTCCGGCCGTGCCGTTGTTGGTCTTGTAGTTCTGGTAGAAGCCGGCAGTCAGGCTGTTCTGGGCTTTCTGCAATTCGGCCGGGGTGGGGCCGTTGACGGTCAAATCGGTCAGCACCGAATCAAACGCCTTTTCGGCTGCGTCATAGTTCTTGCCGGGGGCCACGGCGACATAGAAATAGAATAGATCCGGATCGAAACCCCATTCGAAACCGCCGTACTGGTAGAGGGCCAGTTGGAGATCGTTCACCAGCGTCTGATGCATGCGTGAGGATTCGCCGGACGTGAGTATGAACTGGATCACTTCCAGCGTGAACAAATCCGGGCTGTCTTTGTCGCCGATATGATAGCCGCGCATGAGGTGATCATGTTCGGCCTCGCGCTCCAGGAAAACCCGCTTGGCGCCGCGCTGTTCCGGTTCGTAACGGGGAACCACGGGCGGTGGGGGGCCGCTCGGCAGGCCGCCTAGATACTGCTTCATCTTAGCCAAGGTCTGCTCGGGATTGATATCACCCACGATCGCCACTACGGCGTTGTTGGGGGCGTAGAAAGTCTTGAAATATTCCACACAGTCGGCGCGGTTGAAATGCTTGATCGATTCCATCCAGCCGAGCACCGGACCTTCGTAGGCGTGGGCCATGTAGGCGGTCGCTTCGAGCTCTTCCCACATGATCCCTTCGTTGTCGTTGTCGATACCGACCAGTCGTTCTTCGCTGACCACACCCGCCTCGGACTTCACTTTTTCTTCCACCAGGGCGAGATTGGCCATACGGTCGGACTCGAGGTCGAGCACCAGGTCGAGCGCCTCAGTGGGGAAATCCTCGTAGTACGCGGTGATGTTCTTGCTGGTCCAGGCGTTGTTGTTTCCGCCCTTGGACTCCAGCGCCTGATCGAACATCGCCGGGCCGTATTTCTTTGCCCCGTTGAACATCATGTGTTCGAAGAAATGGCTGATGCCCGAGTTGTCGCGCCGTTCGTTGCGCGCGCCGACTCTGTAATAGGTGTAGTACGTGATGACCGGTGCGGTATGATTCTCCATCATCAGAATGGTCAGGCCGTTATCCAGCTTGAATTCCTTAACGTCAACCCGGAATTCCGCCATGGCCGACCCTGCTAGGAAAAGCAGTACCGCGGCTATCAAGAGAACAGGTTTTCTGAACAATTCAGGCCTCCTTTGCGCCTTGGTTTCATCGCTGGAGAAAGGTACAACAAGCAATGGATCAAGGCAACTGGATGAAGTGTCAGACCCTGTTTCCCGTAGGGCAGAACCCTCCGACCGCTTCGGTCGGAGCGGTTCTGCCACGTCTCTTTAGACTCGGACGCAAGTTTGGCAGAACCACTCGTCCGCAGGGCGGGCGAGGGTTCTGCCCTACGCAAGTCTTGGGATTCGCCAAACGGATTCAACGCGGCAGGTCACACGCCCCGCCGGGCGGGGCGCAGGGACCTGCCGCAACCTTTGGTGAGAGTTGTGGTCGGTTTTCGGGGGTTCTGCCCTACAAGTGCAGTGTGGTCGCCAGGGCCGCCCCAATCAGGCCCGCGTTGTTGCCCAGGGTTGCCGGAAGAACATCACATGCGACCGTCAGATATGGCCTGAATGAGGCGAAATTTTCGCTGACGCCCCCGCCCAGGACGATCAAATCAGGGGAGAGCAGGCGCTCCATTTCTTGCAGGAAGAGATCGACCCGTCGTCCGTACTCCGGCCAGTCGAGTTGTTCACGGACCCGCACCGCCCCGGCCGCCCACTGTTCGGCTTCGCGTTCGCCCATCTGCATGTGGCCGAACTCGGTGTTCGGAAACAACCGCCCGCCGTGGAAAAGCGCAGTGCCGATACCGGTTCCCAGTGTGGCCACGACGACCGTCCCGGAATCGGGTTTGGTATACTTCCGCGCGGCCCCAAACCGGACTTCGGCCAGCCCGGCAGCATCGGCGTCGTTTATGAGCGTAACCGGTGCCGATGACAGCGTTCTAAGATCCCTCAACCAATCTTGACCAATAAAGCTTTTGTCCAGATGGGCCGCCGAAAGCGTCCGGCCGTGGCGGATCACGCCGGGGTAGCCGACACCGAACGGGCCGGTCCAAGGAAGGGTATGGAGAGCGGTCTTGATTGTATCAAGTAGAACCGCGGGTGTAGCAGGGTTGGGCAGAAGGACGGACGAGGTTTCTCCCACAAGCTTGCCGGTGTCGGTGTCCGTGCATGCGAACTTGATGGATGACCCACCGATGTCGAAACCAAGGGCTGATTTTGCCATGACCGCTTAGTAATGCTCGATATGTCGGAGAAGCAAGTAGTTTGTTGGCCGGAGCGCTTTTCCTCTGGGAAGCGGCGGTAAGGACAGGGACACATAACATGGACTCAGGGACCACAGGCAGCGTCTCAGCGTTGGCGGTCTATGATAACACATTGTACGGCGCGGGAGGGTTCGGAAGCTTCCTGGCGCAATGGAGTGGCGAGAGATGGATTCCTTTGGATCCCGGGCCCAACGGGAGCGTCCGGGCTCTGACCGTCTTCGACGGCCGACTCGTCGCCGCAGGCACCTTCAGGGCGGTTGCAGGAAACACAGATGCTTGCATAGTGGCGGCCTGGGACGGTTCTACGTGGTCAGCCTTCGGGTCCGGCCTTGATTACACGGCAGCGCCGACCGCCGTGACTTCTTACGGCGACAAACTAGTGGTGGGGGGGAACCTTTGGCTCAAAGACCAGCCCGCGGAGACTCGGGCCGCTGAATGGAACGGCAACTCCTGGGTACCACTGGAAGATGAGATGGGAGGTACGATTTGGGCGTTGACAGAATACGAAGGGAAACTAATAGCCGGCGGTGCGTTCACAATCAGTCGAGACCCGTCGGAAAACTGCCTAGCCGCCTGGGACGGCTTCAGTTGGTCATCACTCGGCTCCGGAGTAAATGGAAATGTGTACACTTTCTATCCGTCTGACGACGGCCTAATCGTTGGAGGTACATTCACGAGATCCGGCAGCAAAGTCGCAGCCCTCATGGCCCGGTGGACGAAGAAGTGCTGTGTCGGACGCGTGGGTGATGCTAATGGGGTTGACGGTGACGAGCCGACAATAGGAGACATCAGCGTGATGATCGACGCAAAGTTCATCTCATATTCATGTGACAATTTGATCCCCTGTGCGGCCGAAGCGGACATCAACCAATCCGGCGGCGCCAACCCAACCTGTGATGATATCACTATCGGAGACATCTCGTCCCTGATCGATTACCTCTTCATCACCGGCCCGCAAAACTTGATGTTGAAGGATTGTTTGTAGAAGTCACACTTTGATCAGCTCAGTCTGACTTATTGGAAGGAGCACACGGATTCTTCTTGGGGGAACTGTCTACTTCAGCAGCACCATCTTCTTCGTCAGGCGTTGTGTACCGGCGCGCAGCGAGTAGAGGTAGATGCCGGATGCGACTTCGTGGCCGGTCTCATCGATTCCGTTCCAGTCGACATAATGTTCGCCCGGCTGACCGGATTCCGAGAGCCCATGACCGAACGGATTGTCCGAGAATGTTGTAAACGGTCAGGGTGATATCGGCGCGTTGCGGCAAAGTGAACGCGATTGTCGTACTCGAATTGAACGGATTGGGGTAGTTCTGTTCCAGAGTGAATTCTTCTGGGAGAACTGAGGTCGGATCGTCTTCAACCGACGTGGCCCCATCGGCGGTGATCTTGTTGATAAATACGTCCGAAGCCCCCGACCCGTACGAGTAAGTGTGGCCAATCAGTACCCAGGCGCCGTTGTCGGTGGCTGAAGAATAGAAGTAGTCCGACGCCGCGCCGCCGTAAGTTCGTTGCCACACAACCGTGCCGATTGGATCGGTCCGAAGCGCCCAACCGTCGAATTGTCCCTTGCCATACGAGGCCGTTGTGCCGGCAATCAGATAACCGCCGTCGGCGACCGGTCGTACAGAAAAGCCCTGGTCAGCTCGTGGACCGCCGTAAGTCTTATCCCATTCGAAACCGCCGTAGGGATCGGTCTTCACCAGGTAAACGTCGTATTCTCCGGCCCCGAACGAAGCCGTGGCCCCCACCATGATGAGGCCGCCGTCGAGGGCGACATCAATACCGTAACCCATGTCGGCGCGACTGCCACCGTAAGTATTAGTCCAGAGGGTGTCGCCATAGAAATTGGTCTTGACCACATACATGCTGCTGTATCCGACCCCGAAACTCCCCGTCGCGCCACAGAGAACATAACCGCCGTCGGGAGTTTCATGCACTCCGAAAGCTGATTCACCACCCGCACCGCCGTAGGCTCTGGTCCAAACGGTATCGCCGTTTTCGTTGGTCTTGATCAGGTAGAAATCTTCATATCCGGCGCCGAAGGAACTGGTTCCGCCGCCTATGATGAATCCGCCTGTTACCGCCTGAACCGAGCGGCCGACATCTTTGCCGGCGCCGCCGTAAGTGCGTGACCAGACCACGCCGCCCATGAAATTCAATCGAAGCAGATAAACATCAGCGTCACCCGCGCCCCATGATCGGGTAGATCCAACCACGATAAACCCGGCGTCGCTTAACTGTCTGATATCATAGCCGTATTCGGTGGCCGGACCACCGTAAGTCCGGCTCCAGAGGGTATCGCCCAGAGAGTCGAGTCGAAGCAGGTAGATGTCGTGATCGCCGGCGCCGTAGGAGTAAGTCGATCCGAGCACGGCGTAGCCGCCGTCGTAAGTACGGACCCCCGCGTTCCCTTCCTCGGCATATTCTCCGCCGTAGTATTCTGACCAGACGACATCCTGTGCTGTGGCCGGATGGCCCAGCATCAGAATAACCGCCGTCAGTGACGCCGGAATTGAAAGACCGACAAGTCTTGATCTATTCATCGCCTAAAGTCCAATTTGGCGCCGGGTGTGCAATTGTTGCACATCCCTTCTTTCCATAATTGTCGGCACCCGATTTACGGTTCTTAACCTCCCCAAACCCATCGCACCTCGATTCCCCCGGTTCTCGCCAGAGAATCCAGGTGTTTCGGACTCTCACCCGACCTATGGCCTTTCGCCCCCATTGGAGGAGAGTTTCCCTTCTCGGCATATCAGCCTAATCTGAACTCCCACAATGAATTAACCAGCGTCTTTCGCCCGGCAGACCAGTTGCATTGGGACTGTTTCAGTTGAAGGAAGGACCCTAATTCAGAGGGATATATATGTTTCGCAAAAGGGTATTGATTCTGGTTATGGGCGGCCTGCTTGGGCTGACCGGACCAGCCGCGATCCAGGCTCAGGAAAGCGCTACCATTCAGGCGCTTGCGACAGTGGTGTCGAGTCTCTCGATCACCGGTAACAACAACTTACAGTTCGGGACCGTAACGCCCGGCATCAGCAAGTTGGTGGACAAGTCCGAACCTGGTTTTGCCGGTGAATGGGAAATCACGGGTGCGGTCGGCGCTGAGATTACGCTCGATTTTGATCTGCCGGATTCATTGCTGCTAGTTAGCGACAGCACCAACGGCCTGCCGATCAATTTTTCCAACATCGATGCGTCATTCGACGACGGCTCCGGCGGTGGCCAGCTCGCGCCGAGCGGGGTGCTCAATCCCAACGGTCTCGGCACCGAACGTCTGGGAGCGGGCGGCCAAATGTCGGTCTGGATCGGTGGCATGGTTCAGCCCCGAATCTCGCAGACAGGCGGTGACTACGCTGAAGACGTGGTCTTGAGCGTCGCATATACGGGCAACTGACGTCCACCGACTGACGACGATCTCATCAGGCAGGTCCCTCGAATTTTTCGGGTGGATCGGCTTTCTATTTCTATCTGGGAATTCAAGCCGGCTGATAGTCTAATCATCTGTGTTATAAATAGTTACGCGATTACGGCCTTGACATCCTGAGGATTGCTGTTATCTTGTTCAGGTAGATATTACTCTGACCCGAACGAAGATGTCGAATCGAAAACAGCGTTCTCTTCTATTACTGGTTATCGCCGTCGCGAACCTGTGCTTGGCCGGTTCGGTCTCTGCCGAGAAGTCGGCTTCAATTCAGGCTGTGGCCCATGTCGAAGCATCCTTGGGAATGGTTGATGCGGTAGTGGAACGGGGAACGCGCAACGACGACATCACCCCGGGAAGTCACCTCTATTGGCTTTACTATCCTCGGGCGGAGGGCGTTCTGATTCAGATGTCGCACCCGACACTAGCAGACAAGGACAACAACCCGTCTTCGGTATCTGAAATTGTCCGGGTCGAGCCGGATGTATTGCAGATATATCCGCAGGTCTCGCTGGTGGATTTGTGTGAGACTACCCGCGCCTGCGAAGGGGATTCCACCGCCCTGACCCTGACGTTGATCTTCACCAATAATTGACTAACTAATCCCCGATCAAGCTCGGATCGTAGTTAAGTATTGACCTGCCGCTCGGGGCGGTCTAGGTTAGCTGATGATGTCGCTCAGATCACATCAAGCAGGAAGATTATTGTGGGGCGTCGCATCGACGCTGCTCCTGCTATTAGTGTCAGTGCCGGGTGTCTCAGCCCAAAGCATCACGGTGAACAATAATCTGGTGTTCGGCGAAGTATTCCCGGGAATCCCCAAGACCATCGATAAGGCCAATGCCGGCGCGGCCGCAGAATTTCAAGTGACGGGGACAGCCGGGTTCGAGGTTACGCTGGATTTTACCCTGCCTACTTACATGAACCAGTCCGGCTTCAATATGCCGCTCATCTTCAAGCAGACCGACTGCGCCTTAGACTCTTCGGCCACGCCTGATCAGAGCAATCCGGGATATGACGACCTCAATCCCTGGCATACTATCACCTACCGATTTGGATTGAACGGTATGACCGTCTGGCTCGGCGGCACGGTGGTGCCTCGACTAAACCAGGTTAACGGCGCCTATACTCAGCTTATCGTGTTGACTGTCACCTATACTGGGAATTGAAGACCGTTTCAGCCTGAAATCACCTGTGCAGGCCGCAATCATTGTTCGTGTCCGAGGGGGCGAATTGAGGCCGGAAGACGCTATTTGACTGCCTGTATGGCGATGATACAAGCAGGCGCGAGTGTATTCGCCTTAAACAATCGTGAGCTGGACAATAGAGATTGTCAGGGAATAGTCTATGGAATTGAGACAAAATGCCAGGCCGGTTCGCTGGATCGCCGTGTTGGCGACCATTCTGATCGCAGTCATGTCAGGTACTGTCCAGGGACAAGACGTCGCGACCGGGCAAGCCCTGGCGAACGTACTGGCGGCCCTGAGCGTGATTGCAGTCCAACCTCTTGATTTTCAGAATGTCTACCAGGGAATCGCGAAGATCCAGGATCAGACTGACGATGCCCTATCAGGCATTTTTGCCATAGGCGGAGCGGGCTCGGCCGGAATTTCTATTTATATGACTTTACCGCAGTACATTGCTTTGGCCGATGGGTCGGATCGTATGACCATCGCTTTTCGCACTACCGACTGCACAATTGATACTATGAGTCTGTCTCCGTCTACAGTCACACTCGCCGACGGCTGGGTCGATGTCGACCCGAACAACCTGCCGAACGTCCTGGTGGTTGGTCAGGGCGGTCAAACTAATATCTACCTGGGTGGTCGTGTGGTTCCATCGGTCGATCAGACCTCAGGGGCCTATTCCGGTGACATTATCTGTAATGTCGCCTACACCGGCACCTAGTCACGAAATTGTCCCGCAATAAGTTAGGAGGGTTATACCCTCCTATTTTTTTGCCTTATCCACCCGATCAACCCCTCTCTATTCTCTATGTAATGGCGGCACGGCGCCAATTTTTGCCCATTCCAGTCTAATACCCCGATGAAACGATTCTATAGGGTGCGCCTACCCCAGGAAGGCCAAAAAGGTGTGTGTAAGCGTTGCAGATTGCGAAAAAAACTAGTTCGGGCCTGTAAAGAATCTGAACTGGTGACCGATTAAACAGATACGAAATGCAGAACACGAATCAGTTAAGGATTCTGTTTACGGACTGAACATTGAGGTCAATGCGTATGAAAACTAAACAGGGAATGTTTAGGGGACTGAGGCTAATCGGAGTCGGTCTGATAGCGGCGGCGATGCTGCTCCCGACAACGGCCTCTTCGCAGGACGTGGCGGTTGGTCAGGCCACCGCGACGGTGTTGACGGTCCTCTCGGTTACCGCGACGGCGCCGCTGGCCTTTGGTAGCGTCTACCAGGGGGTTCCCAAGACGATCGCCAAGACAGCCGCGACTGCCGGTGAATTTACAATTACCGGTGAGCCGGACGCCATCATCGCAGTCTACCTGCAGTTGCCCGACTATCTGGCGACCGACGCCGCCTCAGGAAGCGGCGACGACCGGATGGTGATTTCGTTCAGCACCACCGATGCGAACGTGGACACCACCGGAGCCGGAGACCCGACCGGGTTTGTGGCGACCGACGGTTGGGGCGACCAGGACCCGCACACTATTACCAACGCCACGACCGTGGGCAGTGGCGGGACAAACATCTATCTGGGCGGTACGGTACAGCCTTCGGTGGATCAGAAGGCCGGAACCTACGAGGCGGACATAATTCTGACCGTCGCCTATACGGGCAGTTGATAATCGACAAATATGCAACAGAAATACACAGAGCATACCAACATACAGGAAGGGAGAACTCGGTTTCTCCCGCACAGTAAGGAGAGAGTAATGCGCAGACAATCAAGGACGACGCTACGGAGTGTGCTGATCACTGTGGCTGCTCTAGTCGCCTTCACGAGCGCGAACGTGGCTGCACAGGACGTGGCCACCGGCTCGGCGACGGCTACGCTGGTGATCGCGCTGACCGTAACAGCGACGAACGCGTTGGCCTTCGGTAACGTCTACCAGGGTGTGGCCAAATCGGTCGCTAAGACCGATGCTGCCGCTGGAGAGTTCCTCATCGTGGGAGAACCGGACGCCAACATCGCCATCTACATGCAGTTGCCCGACTACCTCGCGACCGATGCGGCGTCAGGTAACGGCGACGACCGGATGGTGATCGGATTCAGCACGACCGACTGCAACATCGACACCACCGCCGGCGCTGACCCGACCGGGTTTGTAGCCACCGATGGCTGGGCCGACCAGGATCCGCACAACATCTCGACCGCAACGACGGTCGGTAGCGGCGGCACCAACATCTATCTGGGCGGCGGAGTGACTCCGTCGGTAGATCAGAAGGCCGGAAACTACGAGGCCGACATTATATTGACGGTGGCCTACACCGGGGTATAGTCGTCGCACCGTTTTGTTGACAGCGAGGGCTGTCATGAAATAACGTTCTGTTTGGAACCGGCCAGGACGGCCGGTTCTGGACAGAAACGATTCAGTTTCAGGACATAGGATAGTGAACATGATGCAGTCAGTCAGAATCAATGCGGCGGTGAACTTCGCAGGCGCGTGGAAACGTGTCGGCGGTTTCTTGTTTGTGGCCCTGGCGCTCTCTAGCCGCCAATCTCTTCGGTGGCGTGCTGGTTGCACCGACGGTGGTCTTTCTCTCCGACGCCGCCCGCACCAGCCGCATAACCATCCAGAACATCGGTGACAAACCCGAGGAAGTAACGGTCTACTTCAGTTTCGGAATTCCTGTCAATGACAGCCTCGGCGATGTCTCGGTGCGACTCCAGGATTCCGCCGTCACGGACCCGAACGCCTGTCTGGATTGGGTAAAGGCGTTTCCGCGCCGATTGATCCTTCCGCCCAACGCCTCTCAGGTCATAAGATTTGTGGCCAACCCGCCCAGGGAATTGGCCGATGGTGAGTATTGGGCGCGGGTGGTAATCAAATCGCAAGAGGCCGATCCCAACGTTCCCAAGGCAGGTGGTGAAGGCCAGATAAGCACCCGGCTCAACATGGTCATGCAAACCGCTATCATGCTCAAGTACCGACGCGGGGAAGTCTTCTGCTCCCTCGAAGTGGGCCCGACCCAGGCGCGGATTGTCGATGGCCAGGTGGAAGTGGTCGTGGATACCAAGAATGTTGGCAATGCCTCCTATGTCGGCATGCTGAATTGTCATGTGGTAGACGCTCAAGGCAAGGAAGTGGCCGCACGCGGAGTGCAATTGGCCGTCTATCGGGAGCTCCGTCGCCGGGTCCTCATACCCATACCTGAAGGAAATTTCGCCAAACCCTTCAAAGTGAACATGGAAATCACCGGAAAAGGGCGAACTGATATCGCCTCGGCAGATATGCTTTATGGCAATGATCTGACTTTCACGGCGACAGTCGAATAGCCGGGACAACGGACGGAGCACAGGAACCAGACGATGGATCGTCACGTCACACAGATAAAGGCTTCCGGTGGTCGGCGGCTCTTGATCGCCGGGCTGACGGGGTTCATTCTGTGTGGGTCGGGATTCGCTCAGGAACCGATGCGCGAGGAAATCGTCGTAGGCTTCGAAATCCCCCAATTGCTCAAGCAGGATATTTTCGTGCAGTACGACGGTGAAACCGTGTACGTGCCGTTGCTGGAAGTTTTCGCGCTCCTGAATATGAATGTTAAGCCGGATCTGCCCAACGAGCGGATTTCCGGTAACTTGGCCAGTACAGATGAAAAATTCCTGATCGACCTGACCCGGTTCCATGTCAAAGCCCCCGGGGTGGAACGGGATCTATTGCACTCGGACTACTACTATGACGGTCGCGATCTCTACTTGAAAGTCAATCTGTACGGTGAGTTGTTCGGACTGTACATGAAGTTCGACTTCTCGATGCTGCGGGTGCTCTTGCCGTTGGACGAGGCTTTCCCGGCTTACCAAAAGCTCAAGCGCCACAAAGAGCGTACGCAACTGGTTGAGAAGCAGGCAGCCCTTCGTGACGTTCTCATGATGTCGCGTTCCAAGGATTATATCGCGGGCGGGGCGCTCGACTGGCGATTGTCCACGGCTCCGGTCGGAGGCGGCGCACAGTATTTCGATTTCGATCTGGGCAGTATGGTGCTTGGTGGCGATCTAGCCGTCACGGCGGGAGGTAGCAGCCGGACCGGTTTCGACCAAAGCCGCCTGAATTACCTCTGGCACTATTGCTTCGACAATAACAAATATATTTCCCAGGGATCACTGGGACGAATAAGCATGACCGGCCCGGTGGCGCGAAGCGTTACCGGGGCGACGGTCACGAATCGACCGCAGGTTCGACGCAAATATTTCCAAACCGTTCGTCTGACCGGACAGCCGGGTCCCGGATGGGAAGCGGAACTCTATGTCGACAACCGCCTCGTAGATTATCAGGAAGTAGACGCATCCGGCAAGTATGATTTCAATGTCGATGTCTACTACGGCGCGTCTAACGTAGAAGTCAAATTGTACGGTCCCAACGGCGAAATACAGGTCGAGGAACAGCACTATCGCATTCCGTTCAACCTGATTCCCAAAGGTGAAGTAGAGTATGCAATAACCGGCGGCGCTGGACGGGGAGAGGATGAAGGAAGATCATTCTCCCAGACTAGCGTGTACTACGGGCTCTTGTCGCGGCTGACGGCCGGCATGGAAGCGGACGTTCCGCTATCACCGTTAAAGAACGAAAAGCCGATCTACTCTATTGAGACCACGATTCAACCGGCAACCAACCTGACTTTCGCCGCCAACGTCTCGCCGTCGAACAATATGTCATTTGACGCCAACTATGCGTGGCCGTCGGTGATATCGGCCAGCGCTCACATCTCAGCATACGAGGACAATGTCTTCACGAACGCCATCGGGCAGAAACTCCGCTGGCAGTTGTCACTTTCCAGTCCTCTAAGATTATTCGGACGGTATCTGGGTCTGCGCTATAACGTCGCCCACGACGAGTACAAACTCTTCTCACTGACCAGTATGACTTTCGGCTTCAATTCCGATATAAGCCTGCTCCACTTCAACTACGTGGGTCAGTGGCAGCAGAAGAAGGGCTCGGTCGGCGAGCAGCTTTCGAGCACATTGTCCAGCAAGATCATGGGATCGGTTGAGTTTCATCGTCTCTTCCGGCCCCAATTTCGATTCGATTACGATCACAGCACCGGCGAGATCACGAGGTACGGCGTTTCGCTCGCAAAGAGGCTCTGGCGCTCTTCGCAAATGTCGATTTCGTACGAGAATAACCCGGTAGCCAGAAACAGCACTTTTCTAGTGACCCTTCATTTCTTCACCAGTTTTCTGGACTGTTCGTCGCGCACGCAGGTGTCCGGAGGTCGCGTAGCCATGTCGCAACTCCAACAGGGGTCGATCCGATTTGACCAGCACAAGACACGTTTCCTGTTCGATCGCCGGCGAGCGGTGGGATACGGTTCGGCGGTAGTCAGGCCGTTCCTCGATGAGAATTTCAACGGACAAAAGGATAAGAACGAGGAAACCATCCCTGGGCTGAAAGCCAAGATTTCCGGCGTGTCGGGCGAGCCGCACGGCGACGACCGGACTTACTATTATGACCGCATGCGGCCGTACGATGAGTACCTGGTGCAGATTGATCCGTACAGTCTGGATGATCCGACCCTCAAACCCAGTAACGAAAACTACAAAGTGACGCTGAATCCGAGTGTTGTGACTGAAATCGAAGTGCCGATTGTGGCGGCCAGTGAAATCAGTGGATCGGTCAAGCGCCTGGTCGGCCAGGGTCAGGCCGGAGTTGGGGCCATCAAAGTCATGGTGCTCAATATCTCCAAGGACGTTTTGACCGAGATCACTACGTTCAACGACGGCGCCTACTATTACTTGGGACTGCTGCCTGGTTCTTATCGGGCCTATCTCGATCCGGATCAGTTGGCGCGCGGCGGGTACAAGTCACAGCCGGAATCGATTGAATTCGATATCAAGCCTATGGCGGGTGGTCAGCCGGTGGAAAATGTTGATTTTCTGATGGTTCCGCTCACCCCCACAGTCGAAACGCCTCCTAAGAACTAATCTACTTTCACAAGGCAGGGGACTTTTAGCGCGATTGGGAGTGTTGAAAGACGCCCGAAGCTGTCATCGCGAGGCCGCCCCCGGCGGCCGTGGCGATCTCAAATGTTACTAAGTGCCCGGCAGATGCCCACATCTGCCGGCTCGTATCGATGTCGCCGAATTGAGATTGCCGCGCTACGAAGTCCCGCTTGACGGCGGGCCATCTTAGCTCGCAATGACTAGCAAGGCAGCCGCTGCTGCAGGCTCGAATAGGGCCGAGCACCTGCGTCCGAAGCTTCTCTCTCCAAGCCAGTTGACATCGGTTGCTGCGGCTGCTACCTTTAGGGCCTTGAAGAAACAACAGGGTTGCACTGATGAAAGGAGCTCTTAACGTGACACAGTTAACGCGCAGATTGTCAGCGCTGGGTATGACGCTGACACTGGTCCTGGCGCTCGCGGCAGGTATGGCCCAGGCCGGACCGAACACACTGAACCGGGACTCGATCCCCGACAAATACAAGTGGGACCTGAGCCAGATCTACACCGACTGGACCGCCTGGGAGCAGGGACTAACCCGGCTGCAACAGTTGATGGATGAGTATGCGGCGCTAAAAGGATCGCTCGCCGGTGGACCGCAGGCGATTCTGAAAGCCAGCAAAGTGAGTGATGAATTGGGTATGCTGGCCTATAAGGTCTACCAGTACGCCAGCCTTAACAGCGCCCAGGATACGAGGGATAATTCCGCGTCCGGCCGGATTCAGCAGGTCCAGATTGCCTTCGCCAAGTTCGGGATCGCTACCGCCTGGTATAATCCGGAATTGCTCGCTATTCCGTGGGAGACCATGAAGGGCTGGCTCGATACCACACCCGAATTGAAACCGTATCGGTTGGGTATCGAAGACCTGTATCGTCAACAGGCCCACGTTCTCAGCGAAGACAAAGAGCAATTACTCTCGTATTTCTCGCAGGTAAATGGCGCTCCGGGGACTATTTTCGGGAAACTGTCCACGGCCGACATTAAATATCCCACGACTACTCTGTCGGACGGGAAATCGGTCAAACTTACGCCAGGCTCCTATTACAGTATACTCTCCTCCAACCGAAACCAGGCGGATCGCGCTAAGGCGTTCGAGGGTTTCTACGGCGTGTACGTGGACAATCGTAACACCTACGCCGCCATCTACAACGGCGTTCTTCAGAGTGACTGGGCATCGGCCCAGGCGCGCAACTACCCCACTTGCCTCGAATCTTACCTGAACGGCGACAACGTGCCGCCCGACGTCTATAAGAATCTGGTCAACACCGTCAAGGGTGGCGTCGGACCGCTTCAACGCTACTATAAGCTCGTCAAAGCGAGACTCGGATTGACTGAATATCACCTGTATGACGGTATGATTCCCATCGTCGACTTTGACAAGAAATACCCCTACGATAGCATCCAGGCACCGATAATTCAGGCGATGGCGCCGTTAGGCAAGGACTATCAGGCTCGCCTTCGCACCGCCTTCGATAGTCGCTGGATCGACGTATACGAGAACGACGGCAAGCGGACCGGCGCCTTCTCAGCATCCACTTATGGTGTCCACCCGTTCCTGTTGATGAACTACAATGAATCCGTGGATAACATGTACACGATGGCGCACGAACTCGGTCACTGCATGCACAGCATGCTGTCGAGCGAGACGCAGCCGTTCAGCACTTCGCAGCCGACCATCTTTGTCGCCGAAGTTGCCTCGACCATGAACGAAGCGCTGCTGCTGGATTACATGCTGACCAAGACGAAGGACCCGGTGGAACGCATCGCCCTTCTCACGCGCGCCATCAACAGCATCGATCAGACGTTCTATACGCAGTCGATGTGGGCCGATTTCGAAATGCGGATGCATGAAGCTGTCGAGCAGGGTCAACCGATGACGGCTGAGTCAATCGCCGCTCTGTATGGAACGCTTCAGAAGGAGTATTACGGTGATGCCGTGACCGTGGACGACCAGTACCGCTACGTCTGGACACGCATACCGCACTTCTACAATACGCCGTTCTACGTCTATAAGTACGCTACCTGCTACGCCACCTCGGCGAAGCTGGCGGCGGAGATAACGTCGAAGGACAAGAAAGTCCAGAAGGCCGGGTTGGATCGTTACATGACCCTGCTGAAATCAGGTAGCAGCGACTATCCGATGGAACTGCTCAAGAAGGCCGGTGTCGATCTCAGCAAGCCGGAGACTTTCCAGGCGATTGTCGACCGACTCGATCAATACGTCACTTTGCTTGAGAAAGAACTGGCTCAGCTAAAGTAACAGTCGGTTTGATTTTGTAGATTACTACGGCCGGGAGCTAAAGGCTTCCGGCCGTTTCTTCCAACGGTCGCAACGGCAGGTGCGACGACACAGGAGATGACAGGTCATGGCTTTCAAGTACGAAACGACCGTCAAGCTGTACGACACCGATGCAGCCGGAATAGTCTTTTTCGGAAACTACTTTCGCATCGCCCACGACGCCTATCAGACCTATCTCGAGAAGAACGGCATCAGTTTCGCCCAGGCGTTGCGCGAAAGAAAGATTCTGATCCCGATCGTCCATGCTGAAGCCGATTATCTGCAACCCGCAGTGGTGGGTGATCGGTTGACAATACAGATGACCTGTTCGAAGATCTCCGAACATTCATTTGTACTTCGGTATCTGGTGAAGGGTCCGGACGGGGCTGATCTGGCGACGGTTTCGACTGTTCATGTCATGATCGAACTGGCCGGCAACCAGAAGATCGAATTGCCTGCCCCACTCAAGCAAGCGCTGGAACAGATTTACCAGGCGGTCTAATTCAACGTTTGTTACGGTGGAGACGCGCGGCCAGTTCTCTGAAGAACGGTCGATCGTGCTTGATTCCCGCCGGCTTGTACGCCTGCGGCCAGGGATAATACACAACTGGAAGCATAAACCGGGGGAGTGTCTTCTCAAGTTGTGTTGACAAGGACTGATGGTCGAAACCGAACCGTGTCTCTTCGGGGAGATCCGACTCGGTTTCCGACAGGTTCAAGTCGGGAAGATATCGAAGAAACGCTACCGGACGTTGGCCATACTCTGGATCGTCGATTGGAACTATGACAGCTTCGTCAATACCTTCAATTCCTACCAGTGCTGCTTCGATCTGCTCCGGATGAATATTCTCTCCGCCGGAGATGAACATGTTATCTCTGCGGCCAAGAACGTGCAGGCATCCCCTTGAGTCGATACTTCCAATATCGCCGGTGTGAAACCAGCCGTCGGCATCAAGGGGGCGATCGACTCCGTCTGCAGTGACATATCCGAGGAAGAGCGTCTCACCGCGTACGCATATGGCTCCGTCAGTCGGCGATCATGACTTCCCGATATGGCAGCACGCGGGGGACATTGGGGTCATGAGGTGTGGCGGTAGCGACCTGCGAGGTCATTTCGGTCAAGCCGTAGGACGGGAAAACCGGTAGTCCGGCGTCTAACGATTGTTGCAGCAGATCGGGTGGAATCGGCCCGCCACCCAACAAGATCACTTTCAGAGAGGAGCACAGTTGACCGATAGTCGGGATGTTGCAGCAGCCGACGAAGCTGAGTCGGCACGAGCGACAAGATGCGTGATTTGATCCTGAATGATCTGGTCTACCAGATCGATTCCACGCCTCTCAAACACGACTGCTCCGCCACCTAGCAGGCAACGGAAGAGTATCCCCAGGCCACCGACATGATATAGCGGCAGGGCGAGCAGCCAGCGATCATCAGGAGCGACCGGCATCAACTGGTTAGAGCCCAGTGCGCTGTAGTAATGATTGCCGATGGAGTGCAGACACCGCTTTGGGTGTGCCGGTGCTGCCGGAGGTGAAGACGATTGTGGCCGGCGTGTCGTCCGAGTCGGCAGATGTGGGCATCTGCCGGGCACTCTCAAGTAGAGGCGTAAACGAGTCGGCAGAGGTGGGTTCGTCGCGGCGGACCGGGCATTCTTCACGAGCGGGCCAACACTCTGTCTTGCCCCGCTTCAGGCGGGGCATCCAGGGCGACAAATCCCACCCGTTGGGTGGGGTACAAAGAGCGCCGTTCGAGTCGGCAGATGTGGACATCTGCCGGGCACCATCAGCCTTCGGAACGTTGATGCTTATCAGGCCTTTGTCCCATCCGTCCAGGATTCGGCCACCGACTGATTTGATCATAGCATTTCGTGTGGTCTCGGGAAATCGAGGGCTTATCAGCACTGTTACGGTGCCCAGTCGGATATTGGCCAGAATCAGAAGGGGGAGTTGAATGCTATTGTTCTCGACCACGGCTATACGATCGCCCGGTCGCACGCCAAGAGTGAGCAGGTTCGTTTCCAGTTGTGTGACGGCGGATTGTACTTCGCGCCACGAAACAACGCGGACGTGGTCAACCAGGGCGGGTTGTTCTCCATACTGTTCAGCAGCAAGTTCGAGGGATTCGGTGATCCTATCCATGGCCAATCCTGTGCAGTCGCGATTCGTCAACGTCGCGGGCGACCTGGTTGGCCTTTGCGATATCGATGCGACCGCGTGAGCAGTCAATCGGCCTGGTCAATAGATCATGCGTAAACCAAGTCATCGTATCAAGACCTGCCGCTGTGTCGGGAAGGGCGTAGGCCGCGGCAAATTGTGCCAGAGCCGCTATGCCGACACCGCTCTCGAAAGATGAACTAATCACGACCTTCATACCCAGTTCACGTGCGATCCGCGCCAATGAGGCCGATTTCTCGAATCCTCCTATCAGTGTAGGTTTGAGAACAATTGCTGACGCATAGTGATGCTCGCGCAAATCGTCGGATGACATTCCGATCAGGCTCTCGTCGAGTGCCACGGGCAGACCGGTTCTGGCACAGAATTCCTGACAGCATTGACAGATCCGACAACGGCTCTTCGATATATTCGATCCTGCGGTCGGAGATTGATCTGGCAAAGTCTATGGCGTCTTCAAAATTCCAGGCGCGGTTGGCGTCCAAACGGAGGGCAGCTCGGTCGGCAAGTTCATCGCTTACTTTGTGTACTCGTGCGATGTCGATCGCTAAGGGGTTCCGACCAACCTTCATCTTTATCGTGCTGAATCCACGCTGCAATAGTGCGCGGGTGCTCTCACAATCCGTCGCATCGTCCGTAATCAGTCTATTGAGCGGGATCGACGAAGCGGGTCGTTTGTGAAGTAACTGCGCCAGGGAAGTTGATCCGTGAGCGGCTATCACGTTGAGTACTGCCATCTCCAGCGCGCATTGAACCGACGGAGCATGTGGATGTGTGCAGAGCCCCGGATGGAAACCGTCGGTAAGCTCAACCAGCGCCATCGGGGCATTCGAGCCGATCAGTCGTGGCGCCAGATTACGTAGTTGCTGAATAGCTTCATCAAGCGACTCGGAGGAAAAGCCGGGCAGCGGAGCCGCTTCGCCCCAGCCGACCGCACCGGACTCGGACGTGAGCTTGATTAGACAACCGCTTCGCTCTGTGATAGTAGCGTTCTTAAGTATAAGTGGTCGAAGCAACGGCAGTTGATAAGTAAAGAGTTCGGCATCGACGAATTTCATAAGATCCAGCCGAGTGAAAAGAGAATGCTGTAAACTATCAATAGACGTCCGGTTCCGGCCAGACAGTCATTCAAATCGCGGCCCGTGACCCGCGCAACTTTGCGCATCGCCATGATCGCCGGGACGACTGTCAAAGAAGCCAGCATGGCTGACATTGGCGCACGAAAGAACAGCACCAGGGCGAACGGGATAGTACATGCGAAGAACATCGACCAGTTGTATTCGCTCAAAGCGAACGTGCGCCCGAATCGAACGGCCAGGGTCTTCTTCCCGGCGCTCCGATCACTTTCGATATCGCGTAGATTATTAACTGTAAGTATAGCCACTGAGAAGAGTCCGGGTGCGAGACCTGCGAAAACCACCGCCGAGTTGATGTCGAGGGTCTGTACGTAGTAAGTTCCACTGACTGCTACCGGACCGAAAAATATCAACACGAACGCATCAGCCAGACCGTTGTAGCCGAGCGGATACGGCCCGCCGGTATAGAGTACGCCGAACAGGACCGACAGCAGGCCGATAATCACAATCGGCCAGCCACCCCGCCAGACGAGATAGACGCCGATCAGGATGGCCAGCGCGAAAACGAGAATAGTCGCACGCTTCATTGCGTCCGGACTAACCAGTCCGGCCTGAGTAACTCGGAGCGGTCCGAGGCGGTCGGGGGTATCGGCTCCTTTGTGAAAATCGAAATAGTCATTGGCGAAATTAGTGCCTACCTGAATGAGCAGCGCGCCGACTAACGCAGCCAGGGCCGACGGCCAGTGGATGCCTCCGCCGGTGTGCGCCATGGCCGTGCCTATTATGACGGGTGCGGAAGCGGCTGGAAGGGTTTTCAGACGCGCCGCGAGTAACCAGACCTGAAATTGATTCTGCGCCATGCGTGGCACCTACGGTTGGCGGCGGAATTTGGAGAAATTCGGTTTGCGCTTCTCTTTGAAAGCGTCGCGCCCTTCCTGAGCTTCTTCGCTCATGTAGTAAAGCATGGTGGCGTTGCCGGCCAACTCCTGAAGCCCGGCCTGGCCGTCGCAATCGGCGTTGAGCGCAGCCTTGAGGCAACGAATTGCCATGGGGGAGTTGGTCAGAATCTCACGACACCATTGCACGGTCTCGTCTTCGAGTTGCGTCAACGGCACCACCACGTTCACGAGACCCATTTCGAGCGCCTGACGGGCGTCGTATTGACGACACAGGAACCAGATTTCACGGGCTTTCTTCTGTCCGACAATCCGGGCCATGTACGAGGCGCCGTAGCCGCCGTCGAACGAACCGACTTTCGGTCCCGTCTGGCCGAACACGGCGTTGTCGGCGGCGATGGTCAGGTCGCACATCAGGTGCAACACGTGGCCGCCGCCGATTGCATATCCGGCCACCATGGCGATGATCGGTTTGGGGCAGGTACGCATCTGACGCTGGAAATCGAGTACGTTAAGATGGTTCGTCCCATTTTCATCACTGTAGCCGGAATCACCTCGGATCTTCTGGTCGCCGCCGGAACAGAAAGCCTGATCGCCTTCGCCGGTGAGAATGACCACGCCAATATTCGGGTCCATGCGAGCGTCGTTGAGTGCCTCGGACATCTCGAAGACCGTTTTGGGTCTGAACGCGTTGCGCACTTCGGGACGGTTGATCGTTATTCGAGCGATCCCCTCGAATTTGTGGTACTTGATATCCTGATACTTGCCGGATTCGATCCAATTGTATTTCGTCATAACTGCCTCATCTGTCCGCGTCAAAGAATCCTGTGAGTATGCGGCTGAACTCCTCCGGGCGTTCGAAATGAGTATTGTGCCCGGCGCCCGGAATTATAGCGACTTGCCCCCTCGGACACAAGGTCGCCATTTCGTGTGCCAGAGAGCGGTACTTTTCGTCTTTCTCGCCGGCGACAAACAGCGTCGGTATCTCAAGGCGCGGCAATTCGTCCCAGAGCGAAGGCATCGATCCGGTACCCATCTGCTCCAGTGACAAGGCGAGACTGAGGGGATCTGCTTCCATTCGGCGCTGAATAAGAGCTTCGAAACGGGGAGTACTCTGATCAATCGTGTTGAAGAGCGGCAGGCGATACCAGGCGCGCACGAACTTATCAAACGGTTCCTCGCGCAGACGGCGCGCCAGTCTCAGATCGTCCTTTAGTCGTGCCTCTCGTTCCGTGTCGGTGCGAAGACCCGGTGAAGCGGATTCGATTACCGCGGCCGTGAATCGCTCAGGGAAATGGGTGAGAAGATACAGCCCGAGCCGTCCACCCATCGAATAACCGACCAGGTGACACTTGCTCCACGCGATTGTGATTCAGCAGATCGATCACGAGTTGCGCACATTCCGGCATAGAGTAAGATTCGGGAGAGAGATCCGAACACGACCAATGATGTCCGGGAAGATCGATTCGCAGAGAGCGATACCGCAGACCGATATGCTCCACCACTTCATTCCAATCATACCGGCAGCCCATGAAGCCGTGCAGGAACAGCACGGTCTTCTGCGCGTCGGCAGAGTAAGTCAGACTGTACGACGGAAGAGTCATACCGATTGAATTGTCAGAGAGTCTGTTACGGATTTGATTTCGCTGATTATTCGGTGGCGGTGTTCCCGGCTTGAAACCGGGTTCATCTCAACTTCGACTATCGAAGAGAGTCTTGAGGCAGAGGATTTGTTGTAAGCTCTCTCGAATGAACCCCGGTCTGAGACGTGGGTATAATCGATTCCGAACGTGCTTGCGATCTTATCGACAGTCAGATTGTGCGGGGCGACAAAGAACCGATCGAACGCTTTATGATGTGCCGCCACCGGCAGTTGTTCGAAGATACGGCCACCACGGTTGTTTACGATCACGATAGTGACCGGTTGATGACTGGCGGCTATCAACGGCAGTGAACTCAGAGTCGTGCAGGAACGCTTGATCGCCGATCAACAATGTGACGGGACGGTTCAGCCCGTCGGCGTACCCGCAGGCTGAGGCGATGGTGCCGTCGATCCCCGAGGCACCCCGGTTGGCAGCTACAGGCAAAGCACGTTTCGAAGTGGCGAACATATCCATGTCGCGAATCGGCATTGAGCTGGCTAAGAAGAGACCTGCGTTATCAGGGACATCGCGAGCAATAAGGTGGGCCAATACCGGTTCGGTCAACGTGTCAATCGCGCCGCACGACTTGGCGACAACCTGTCGGCATTTCTCGGAAGCGGCGCGCCAGATTCCGCACCACACCGGGTCATGATTACTGTTAGCAAGTTGTCTTGTGAGTTGCCGGCAGAACGTGCCGGTGTCATAGTTGGATCGTCGAGTCACCACACCGACCGGGTCGTAGACGATCCCGCCGCCGGCGTTGAAGACGTAATTTGTCGGACGCGACATCTCCATGAATTGCAGCAATCGTTTCGATGTCAACCGTCCGCCAACGTGCAGGATTGTGTCAGGTGCATGGCTCCTGGTGAATCGCTCCGACGCAGAATCAAGTCGTGGTGATAGACGATGAAGTGGTTGCTGTGTACCGGCCAGACCTGATGTGATGTCGGCGAGTGTCGGCCAACCAAGTCTGCCGATCAATTACGTACTGCTTCCTGCTCGGCTTCGGAGCGAAGATGTCCGACCAGCATCAAGCCACGTTTGGAGCTTTGTACTATGCAGGCTATTGTGTTCAGGTCCGTTATGTCCTGCGCAACTGTGGGTCGTCGAGTCTGAATCGTAACTCTTGTTCGAATCAGCCATTGCTTAAGATCCGGATAGTTGTTCTCAATTACCTGACGATACGGTCTCAACTTATTCGGCAGTAGGCACCAGCGGCTCGCGGTACATGCAATTGATGTGCACGGGCCCGATCGGACCAGTGCGGCCGGTCAAATAACTGCAAGCCTGATCGATCAGGGTGAGCGAATCGGTTGGTTCAATATCATCGGGACATGGCAGGTCCGCCGCAAAACGGACATGAGTGCCGAACAGATTCTTCTGCTCGATAGTCTGATTCACGCCGCGCACATGCAGTTCCGGCGGACGATCTGCTGTCAGAGCGACCAACGGAAGATTGTCCTGTGAGGCTTCAACGATGGCCGGATGAAGATTCACCGCCGCCGTTCCGGACGTAGTCACCACCGCTGCGGCCTGTCCGGTAGCACGGGCGTATCCGACCGCGTAATATCCGGCGCCACGTTCGTCGTGATGCACCACGCACTCGACCCGCTCTTCCATTGACAGTGCCAGCACCAGCGGGGTCGAGCGCGAACCGGGGCAGACGACAAACCGTGTCACACCGTGCCGACGAAGTTCTTCGATCAGCAATTGGGCTTGAAACAGGTTTTGTTCGTCAATGGTCATGGTCGTCCGCTGTAAAGTAGTATCAGAAACGGAATGATCTTGTTTTCAACTTCGATCCATTCGATATCGGCGTCGGAACCGGCCACGATCCCGGCCCCCGCAAAGATATCAATCTGGCGGTCGTGGATCAATGCCGAACGGATCGCCACAGCAAACTCGGCGCGGTCGGCGCCGATCCAGCCGACCGGTCCGGCGTACCAGCCCCGGTCAATCGGCTCAAGTGCTCGCAGGTGCTCGACGGCGTCGATCTCCGGGTGTTCCCCCCACCGCCGGAGTGGGGTGGAGTGCTGACAACAATTGACAGTCGTCAACATGGTTCCGAAGCTGTCCCTCGAAGCGCGTTATCAGATGCTGAAGCGATTGCAGCCGGAGCAACCCGCGCGATTCGGTGATCGAATATCGCTCGCATACACGGTCAAGTGCCGCCGCAACCCCATCGACAACCAACTCATGTTCGCGCCGATCCTTGGCCGACTCGAGCAGTTCGGCGGCGAAAGCGCTGTCAGCGGACTTGTCGGCGACGGCTGGGCGGGTCCCGGCGAGAGCCTCGGTCAGAATACGGTCGGCGGTGCGGCTGTATAGTCGTTCCGGCGACGCACCTATGAACGTAGCCGAACGGTCGGGCTGGAAACCGAATACGAAGCAGTGCTTGTTCAGGTCGCGAAGGCGCTTGAGCAGATGCCAGGGATCGACCGCGTTGCCGAATTCCAACGTGGTGCGGCGCGCCAACACCAATTTGTCGCACTCACCCCGCGTGAATGCTTTGAGCATGTCAGCAATCAAGTCGTTCCATTGAGCCCGGTCAGGAGAGTCAGCGCGCGCGAGCAGGGGCGGAGTTTCTGACGGAGCGGACAGCGGGTCGAATCGGAGTTGTCGCGCCGCCTCGATTATTTTCGCAGTAGCCGTCGTCCCGGTTTCTTCCGCCAGGAAATTGCAGGCCAGATAACACTTACCGTCTGCGGCAATGATCTCGAAACGAGGGAGAACGAACCGGGCGATCGCGAACCGATCCCAGCGATTATCTCGCCTAGACTCCGGCCGCTCAGGATCGAAGCGAAGGCCGCCGAAATACCTTATCCCCGGATCCGCGCGCTTGAGCGTCCTCGTGATTCGCCGCAGCGCTTCTTGCAGGTCCCCATGATTCGTAATCGTTACGCTGTCAGCCTCGCCGATTGCGGCTATTCGCGCGCTGTCATCGCGGTCCTGCCAGTAGATGCCGTCGTTTTGCGAATTCGCCCTCAGCCAGTCGAGCGGATCAATTGGATCGATATCGATTACGATACGATGTATGCGCGGATGACTATCCGACGATGACGTCCGATCGTGGGTGAACGTGTCAAGTGCGGCAGAGAGTCTGGCGGCGACGTCCTGGTTCACTGCTTGTCCCCCTGGTAGATCGATGCTATCCCGAAAGTCAGCGGCGTGCAGGTGACACTCGTGAATCCGGCCCGTGTCATAAGTTGGCAGAAAGCATCACCGTAGGGGAAAGTCTCAATCGTCTCGTTAAGATAGCGATACGCCGAGGCATCGCCCGAAATCAACGCTCCGAGCCGGGGAAGAATATGTCGCAGGTAGATCAGATAGCAGCGGCGCACGAATCCATTTGAGGGCAATGAGAACTCGAGTATCAGTGCCCGTCCGCCCGGTTTGAGCACGCGGTGCATCTCTGCGAGTGTTCGTGCGGTGTCGGTCATGTTGCGTATGCCGAATGTAATCGTGACCGTGTCGAACGTAGCCGACTGTAACTGTAGATTCTCGGCGTCGCCGACACTCAGCGTCAGTTTGTCATCGAGCCCACGCCTTTTGATTTTGTCACGGCCAATTGCAAGCATCTGTTCGGCGAGGTCGAGGCCGACTCCGCGTGCCACCCGGCCGGTATCGGCCAGCGCAATCAACTGGTCGGCCGTGCCGGACGCCAGATCGAGCACTTCGAGATTGTCACGCTGAGGCAACATTCGGGCCATGCGGGCGCGCCAGCGACGGTCGATACCGCTGGACAGGAGCCGATTGAGCAGGTCGTACCGTCCGGCGATCCGGTCGAACATCTTGTAGACCTGCTTCCGTGACGGATTGGGCCGCTCTGTTTTCGAATTTGGCTCTGTGAATCGGTCTGCGGCCATCGGTCTTTGCTATTCGTTTGCGCTGGTTCGATGTTGGTTCGACGTCGGCCCGGTCTGGAGCGCCCTCCGGAACGTGCCGACATCGTATCGGCGGAATATACGCTCCGGTGGGCCAGGGTTCAAGGGTGGGGAAACGTGTGGGGTGGCCCATTCTTGTAGGTCAGGAGCCCTTAGGCTCCTGACAGGATACGGGTCGAGCACCAAATGTCAGGAGCCTAAGGGCTCCTGACCTACTATGCCCGGTTGGTAGGGCGGGTTTGCCGCAAACCCGCCGGAAGTATGCTAACGGCCGACAGGCCGTCATTCTGGCGGAAGCCAGAACCCAGTTGTGTTGGGAAGAAGACTGACGCTTATGCTTTGACTGACCCTGCGATGGGAATTCTCGTCATTACTACGGTGATCTATCGACCATAACTGGGCCCCGGTTTTCACCGGGGTGACGGAACCTGCCGGTTCCGGGATAGTCCTGGGTGGCCCACCAATTATGGTGGGATTCAAGAATGGTTGACGGGGGTTCGAAGGTGAGTTATTATTCCAGCATGCGAGTACGAAGCGCGGGGCAGTGTAATATTGATCCGTTATTCGCAGCGGCTGGTGAATGTACCTGTCAACAGGTAGGGATGAACATTCCAGCACACTCCCAAACGGGACACCGGAGATCTCTTGTTTGCGGAGACTGCGTCTGGTCTCTCAGAACGAATACAGGGGTGCCGTCGAAGTATTTGTGCGCCTCTTGACCGAATACCCCGACGAGGTTGATCGACCGACATCGATTCATCCGCGTTTGCCATCTGTGGAGTGGCAATTGTGAAGAAGCCTAGTTCACCTGGTCGTATCGGTGACAGATGTGAACAGAGCAGAAGAAGGTCTGAGTATTCTTCAGGCTTCACCACACGGATATTCTTCTATTTTACCGTCGTGCATCTCGTCTTTTCGCTTTCATTAGTTTAGAGCAGCTTCACCTGGTCAGAAGACGAAGGCTCGTAGTTGGCATAACGACTTCTCAAGTCTCGTGCTATTGCTTCGGTAGATTCAGGTTCGTTGGAACGGTCGCGTGCGTCGGATACTTCTTGCATTCTCCCAAGGAATTACGACTAGAGACAGAGCTCTTTCCGCTTTGGTGGTCGCGTCCTGGACTACGTGGGCGATCACAATAGTGCCGAGAACCTCCTCAATACTATCAATGTTGATGACTTTGTTGCCGAACTCTGGTCGTAGAGTACCATCAATAAGATGCGTGTTCTCCTTCGTAAGGGAGACTACAAAGGAACACTGGTGCACTACAGAGCCGCACGATCGTGCGAGATTCCGGATTGGTGGTACAAAGCTGAGATCTTTGCCATGGCAGGCAGGGCAAACTACTACAAGGGACGGAGGCGGGAAGCTGTCGCTTGTTTCAAACTATCTCAATCCTCTCCCAAGCTAACTGAAGAACTACGGGAAGGAAACGAATCATATTTGAGCGAACTCCGTAAGGCCGGCTATCGAAGAAGTGATCCGCTGTGCATAACCGCCCGTCGGGTTTCTCGTCGTTCGCTGTGCGCACGACTCGTGAACCCGACCAAATTCTTGGGTGCCCCCTGTTCACAAACGAAGTGCAACACCTGTTAAAGGTGTTGTCATGGAACGAAGATATGCACAGATCAATCTTGAAGAGCGGTGTGAGATTGCCCGCTTACACACCAACGGGCGGTCGCTCCGGCAAATCGCGGCAGCTCTGGATCGCGCGCCATCGACCATTGCTCGGGAGATAAGGCGAAATCGCAGCCGACAAAGCGGTTACCTGCCCGCCTATGCCAACGACCAGAGCCGTGCCCGGCGTTGGACCGGCTCCAAATTGGATCGCCGTCCAGAACTGCGCGACATGGTAGTGATGGGACTAGCTAATGGTTTGTCTCCGGAGTTGGTCGCGGGAAGGCTGGCCGTGGAGATGGGCCGGAAGGTGATTTCCTACGAAACGATCTACCGGTTTATCTACGCGCAGATCGCCCGTACTAAGGATTACACTTGGCGGTACTTACTGATCCGTGGCCGAGCCAGACGTAGCTGGCGAGGGTGCAAGAGAGGTCGGTCGACGTCGTCTATAGCCCTGCGGTGCCCTATCTCCGCGCGGCCGAAGAGCGCCAAGAGCCGGAAAACACCAGGACACTGGGAAGGTGATCTCATGAACTTCCGAAAACCCGATCAGAGCGTCCTCGTCCTTCATGAGCGACACTCACGCCTGATGATGGGGGTTAAGCTACCCGCCAAAGATGCCGCCTCGGTTGCTAAGGCCATGTGCACTCTCCTGGCACCCTTGCCGCCCGCCTGGCGACAGACCATCACCTTCGATAACGGTCCCGAGTTCGGCCAGCACTACCGACTCCATGACCACGACATCGAGACCTACTTCTGTAACACCTACTCACCCTGGCAGAAAGGCGGCGTCGAAAATGGAATCGGTCGCCTCCGACGCCGACTCCCTCGGTCAACCGACTTGACCAAACTCTCGCCGAGACGGTTCGCAGACTTCTTTCAAATCTACAATAACACGCCTCGAAAATGCCTGGACTTCCTCACTCCAGCAGAGTTCTTTTGGCTCGAACTGTTGCACTTCAAATGTGAATCCAGCCCCGGTCAAGCCGGGGCATGACAGATAAGAGCGGGGATGGAGAAAATAGATAGTCGAAAATCCCCCACATACAAAAAAACTCCCGCGAGGGCGGGAGTTTTTCAGTTTGTGACGATGTCACGCGTCGAATAAACTACGCGTAGACTTCTTTCTCGTTGCACTTGCAGACACCGACGTTCTGCGTGCGGAACTTCCAGGCCCCGTTCGGACCCTTCTCAGCCTTCACCTGCTTGATCCGTGCAATTTCACCTTCACAGATCGGGCAGAACGACGCGAATTTCTTCTTCGCAGCCTTGTCAAGGAATGATTGTTTCTTTGCCATTGATCGATATCTCCTCAGGAATCAATAATTCACTTCTCTTTACTTCGGTCGCGGCCAACTCACCTTTAACCTCCAAAAGGAGGCGGGTGGTTTCCCTCAGCAGGTTGAATTCCTGATTATTTACGAAGAATTCCGCTGCCTGGTCGAAAAAACCGACAGCCTGCTGATACTGTTTGTCGCGAAGCGCCTGCAGAGCCTGCAAATAGGCCTTTTCGTGGGGATCAAGCATCGACGCCCACCTCTCTCTGCGTACGCTCGGCTTCCTTAAGCCGCTTCACAAACGGCTCAACCATATAGCCGTTTTGCTTGAGGTAATATACAATCAAGGCCGACAAAAGCAAGGCCTCTCTGTTCTTCTGTAGGGTCGCCGAATTCAGGGCGTCGCCCAAAACCGACATCAGGTGGCCCCGGTCACGGGAAGCCTCTTCGAACACGATTCCCATCATCTTGAGCGACTCGGCGAACAGGGCGATCGAATCCGCGCTCGACGGGTGAACTCCTGTCATACCAAGGGCTTCCGGCCCTTTCCGGTAGGTGATTTTGCGACTCGAAGTCGACAAATCGTCTCCAGCGGCGCGCCCGAAAGAATCCCGGTCTGCCACCGCTTGATTTCTGACAGAATCTTCTCGGACGCCGGGGTACGGTCTTCGGGGCGCTCGACTTCTTTGCGAATATTGCCCAGAATCTGGGCGATTCGGGTCCGGTCGGAAGTCCTCAAAGAGCCGTCTTCGATCCATCTCTGGTGACGGGCAAACCAGTCGCCGACCCGGTCACTGAGCTCGACCCGGCCGATCCCTTCCGGTCCCTGCAACATCCCGGCGATATCGTCCAGCCGGTTGATGCCGTCAAGCACCTGAATACGGTCGGTCTTCAGCGAGACCGCCCGTTCGAGAAACGATTCGAGAACGACCTCGAATGATTTGAGCGTGTCAGTTCGACTCACTCACCGCCTCTTCGATCAAAGTGCGTGTGACGGCGCGTCCGGTCGGGACCGTCTTCGTTTTCTGTGTCAGGTATTCTTCGAGCTGACGGCTCAGCCCGGCGATCATCTTTTCGAGATTGGTGTCATCGGCGGGCAACATGCGTCGCTCAGCCGGCTCGATCAGTCCGGCCAGTTTCAGTTGCGCGATCCGGTTGAGAGTCTCGTGACGGCCGACCGGGCTGGTCTCGCAGATCTGATTGATCGACCGATGTCCGTCAACTATGGCCATGACGTTCCACTCGGACGCCTTCATGGTTACCGCGCGGGTACGTCCCGCCTGCGAAGTCGAAATTTGAAAGACCTGGTCGAGGTTCGGTAGCGTTTCGCGGATCATGGTTTCTTCGTCGAGACGACGTAACCCTTCGAGAATAACGTTCTCGACCGAGATCGACACGGTGATTTCTTCTTTGGTGGGGAATTGGTTCTCGTAGAATTTGAACGAGCCGCTCCGCCAGCTAAGCATCGAGTAGAGTAATTCCTGAATTTGTTCGCGCACCACCAACTCAAGATCGGCGCGGTCGATATGCCCCATGCTCATCAGGATTTCGCCGAGGCGACGAGTATTCTCGTTCTTGGCCTGGATCGCTACAGCTTCTTCGAGCTGAGTCTCGGTGATCTTGCCCCGTTCGTTGAGGAGCTGGCCGAGATGGAACGTCTCGCGAGGGCCGTAGGCGTAGACAACATCGCCCGCCTCGAAATAGATCATGATGATGGAGTCGTCGTGCTGGATTCCGAGCGTGCCCGATTTGCGTCCGCCGGCCAGCAACTGGAGTATTTCCACGAGGGCGAATTTCTCGATATTTCCCTGCAAATCCAAAGCGTCTAGTCCTTCATTTTGGGCCATCAGGTCGCAGTTGTTCGATAACTTGCTGCATCTGTGTACGATGCCACAATTCGAAATTCAACGAAACATGAACCTAATATCCGAAGCGAGGTTAGCACCCCACTTGTCTGGGAGCATGATAGGAAAACGCTGCCGGTCTGTCAACCACCAACTTGACGCAGAAACCTGATTTCCGGAGCCAGACGCGGGTTTTGAGATCATGGCGTACGATGAAGTAGGATGTTGCCGGGGGGGACGGATGGGACTCAGGGCGACCCATTATGTGCCCGGCAGACGTCCTCGTCTGCAGGGATACGGGCACACGGGACGTGTGCCGCGCACGGTCCTGGTAGGTCAGGAGCCCTTAGGCTCCTGACGCCTCTCCGATCCGAGGGAATTTGTCAGGAGGCTAAGGCCTCCTGACCTACTGGCAGAACGACAAGGGGTTCTGCCCTACGATGACTTCACCCTTCGACAGGCTCAGGGTGACGGGGTCTGAAGCCGGCAGATGTGGACATCTGCCGGGCACTAGCTGATAGTGACCGTAGGTCGTCAGTCAGCAACCGGCAATTTTTGTTTCTCCGGCCATGCCGGACTATTATCGTGCCGTTTCGGAGAGCACACAGAGGATGGTCAATCAATCGAGAATAACCGCCGTCGAAGAAAAACCGGGCGGATTCCGTGTCACCCTTTCTGACCTTCCCGACCCCCTGTTTCTGCCAATCGAACTGGTCTACCAATACAATCTCAAAGCGGGCGTTGTAATTACACTGGCCCAGGTGAACTCGCTGGTGGACGAATCAGAACGATTCCTGTGCGACCGCGAGATCGCTCGCCTGCTGGCGTTGCGCGAACACTCGGCAGGTGAATTGCGGCTGAAATTGCGACGCAAAGGGTTCACCGAGAAGTTGACGGCGGCGACTATCACGAAATACGCCTCAAAGGGATTGGTCGATGACGCCCGCCTGGCGCTGGCGCTGGCGCGTCGGGCGCTCGAACGGAAGCCGTCGGGACGGTCATTCCTGATTGCTCTGCTACGGAAGAAGATGATCGAGCGGATAACCGCCGAGCAGGCGGTGGATATGCTGCTCGAAGGAACCGAGACGGTCGAGAACGCCGTGCGGGCGCTTCGTCTGAGGTGGCCGGTTCCCGACCAGATAGAGGTTGAATCCGTACGCAGCAAGGCGTATAGTTACCTCTCCCGGCGCGGTTTCGGCTATGAGACGGCCCGCGCCGCCTTTGAAGAAGTTTTTGGCACCTCAGGAAAGGCAGACGACGATTAGGACCGCAGATGTCAGACAGTCGTTTCTGGACTATTTTCAGAAACATGACCATCGCCTGGTAGAATCCTCGCCGGTTGTCCCGTTCGACGACCCTACGATTCTGTTCACCAACGCGGGGATGAACCAGTTCAAGGATATTTTCACCGGCAAACGCAAACCGGATTTTCCGCGCGCGACCTCGTCGCAGAAATGCATCCGCGCCGGCGGCAAACACAACGATCTCGACAATGTCGGCTTCACCGCCCGGCACCATACGTTCTTCGAGATGCTCGGGAATTTCTCGTTCGGTGACTATTTCAAGGCCGAGGCTATCGAGTACGCCTGGGAATGGGTCACCAAAGTCCTGCAACTTCCCAAGGACCGGCTGTACGCGACCGTCTATCTCGACGATGATGAAGCCTACCGTCTCTGGGGCAAGATCGCGCCGGAGTTGAAAAACGGCCGGGTGCTTCGGTTCGGCAAGAAGGACAACTACTGGTCGATGGGCGATATCGGTCCGTGCGGACCCTGTTCTGAGATTCATTTTGATCGGGGCGTGAAATTCGGCGACGGGCCCGAAGACAAAGTCAACGGCGAGTCCGACCGGTTTGTCGAAATCTGGAATCTCGTGTTCATGCAGTACGAGCAGACGCCCGACGGCAAGCTGGTGAAGCTGCCGAAACCGTCGGTGGACACGGGTGCCGGGCTCGAACGAATCGCCGCGATTATGCAGGGAGCAGACAGCAACTACGGCATAGACATATTCCAGACGCTGATCAAGGCGATCTCCGAAATAACCGGCTCGAAATATCAGGACCATGTGCCGTCGCATCATGTAGTGGCGGATCATATCCGGGCGCTGACGTTTGCTCTGGCCGACGGGGCCGGCATCTCCAACGAGGGGAGAGGGTATGTTCTGCGGCGGATTCTTCGCCGCGCCGCCCGTCATGGACGTGAGTTAGGCGCCAAAGAGCCGTTCCTGCACAAACTGGTGCCGGCGCTGGTGGGCGAGATGGGCGGTGTCTTTCCGGAGATCAAGCAGAAGCAGGATTATGTTATCAGCGTGATCAAGGCGGAAGAAGAATCATTCGCGCGCACGCTGGATACGGGCCTTGAGCTTCTTGGAACATTGGCGAAAGAAGTAAGGTCAACCGGGAGCAATGTCATCCCCGGTGGTGATGTCTTCAAGCTCTACGACACCTATGGTTTTCCGTACGATCTGACAGAGACTATCGCCGCGGAGCATAAGCTGACGCTCGATCGTGAAGGTTTTGACAAGGCGATGACGCGCGCAGCAGGAGCGTTCGCGGTCGGCCGGGGTGTTTCAATCTCATGCCGGAACGATGCAACAGATTCTCGAAAAAGAACCGCCCGATGTAGGACCTACGAATTTCATTCGTGAAGCGTTGTCCACAGACGCGAAGATTCTCTATCGTAGAAAGTCTAACGACACCGTGGATACGGCGGACGTGTGTCTCATTCTTGACAAGACACCCTTCTATGTCGAGTCGGGTGGCCAGATTGGCGACCAGGGTCGAATTGTCGGCCAGAATCTGGAAATACAGGTAAAGGCGATGTATCAGCATCGCGACTGGTATATCCACGAGGGGATCGTCATCAAAGGAAGCGCTGAGAAGATTCCCACAGGTATTTCGGTCACCGCCGAAGTCGATGCCGAGCGCCGGTGGGACATCATGCGCAATCATACCGCGACCCATCTCGCTCACGCCGCGCTGCGCAAAGTCCTCGGGGAGCATGTCAAGCAGTCCGGCTCGTATGTCGGTCCGGATAGACTGCGATTCGATTTCTCGCATCATCAACCGTTGACACCCGATGAAGTCGCCGAGGTAGAGCGGCTCGTCAACGAACAGATTCTGAAGGCGGTCGATGTCAACACCGATATCATGCCGGTTGCCGAAGCCAAGAAATCGGGCGCCATGGCGTTGTTCGGCGAGAAATATGGCGACACGGTGCGAGTTGTCTCTGTCCCTGGTTTCTCCAAGGAACTTTGCGGCGGCACCCATGTGACCAACACCGGCCAGATCGGGCCGTTCTTCATTACGGTCGAAACCGGAATCGCGTCGGGGGTCCGGCGTCTTGAAGCTATCACCGGCCGCGAGGCTCAAAAGCAGATGCTTGATCGGAAGCGGCTCGTTCTCAGTTTGTCCGGCGCAGTGAATCGCCCCGAATCAGACTTGTTGGCAGGAGTGGAGCAACTTCGCAGCGACAACTCTGCGCTGCAGAAAGAAATCAAGAAGCTCAAGACCGAATTAGTCTTCGGCGCGGGGGCATCGATAGGCACCGAGACAAAAATCGGCGCTCTCTCACTCTGGACACACGATTTCGGCGAAACCGATCGCGAGACGATGTCGGCCTGGATTGACTCGCGCAAGGAGATGAACCACGCGGTAGTGGCTCTCGGGACCGGAATCACTCAGGGCAAGATGGCGGTGATGTTGGCGGCCAGTGCGGCAGCAATCGATGGCTCGAAAATCGACGCCGGCAAGCTACTCCGTGACTTACTGGCCGAGCACGGCGGTCGCGGCGGCGGCAAACCGAATTTCGCCCAGGGCGGCACCCCGTCGCCGGTCGAACCTCAATTACTGATTACGAAGCTCATGGAACTCCTCAAGAAATAGAGGCTTTGCACATGGGACAGGTATTCAACAGCCTTCTTGATGCCCGCGCCGCGCGCGGCGGCGGATTTCTGTTGCTGATTGACCCTGATCGAAGTCACGATTCAGATTATCTCGCGCTCGCCGAAGCGGCCTCGGATTGCGGTGTCGATGCCATCCTCGTGGGGACATCGTTCATGATGGCCGGCCATTTCCCCACGGCGGTGCGACAGATCAAGGCGCGCGCCCACCTGCCGGTGATAATTTTCCCCGGCTCGTTCACTCAGATAACTTCCGACGCCGACGCCATTCTCTACACCTCGCTGATATCTGGGCGCAATCCGCAGTATCTGATCGACGAGCAGGTCAAGGGCGCGCCGTTTATCCGGGCAGCCGGTCTGGAAGCTATCCCGACCGGGTACATGCTAATTGAATCCGGCCCGCTCACGTCGGTGCAGTTTATTTCCGGGACTTTGCCTATTCCGCGAAGCAAGCCGGATATAGCCTGCGCTCATGCGCTGGCCGCGCAGTATCTCGGAATGCAATTAGTCTATCTTGAAGCCGGGTCCGGGGCCGGGCAGCCGGTGCCGGTCGACATGGTGCAGGCGGTTGCGGGGATCATAGACATTCCGGTGCTGGTGGGCGGCGGGTTGCACTCGCCCGAAGACTGTGCCTCACGAGTAGCAGCCGGGGCGTCGTTTATCGTCATGGGCACTCGCCTGGAATCAAAGGGTGGCATCGATTATCTTCGCGAACTTACCGCGGCCACCCATCCAAAGGAATCTGTAAGAGTATGAATCAGCAAGAAGCGTTGATAGAACTGGTCCGCCAGTCCGAAGAAGCGGTCCTGGTGCGCAAGGCGACCGTTGATTATCTGGGCCAGAAGATGCTCGACTTGTCCGGTATCATGTCGGGTGTGATCGGCTCCCACGGCAAGATCCTGATCTGCGGTAACGGCGGGTCGGCGTCGATGGCCTGTCACTTTGCCGCCGAGATGGTGGTCCGGTTGACATCGGATCGTAACCGGGAAGCGCTTCCGGCGATAGCGTTGTCTGCCGACCTGGCTGTTATAACTGCGGTCGGTAATGACTATGGTTTCGAAAATATCTTTGCTCGTCAAGTAGAGGCGCTCGGGCACCGGGGAGACATGCTGATAGTGATGTCCACGTCGGGCAACTCCGAGAATCTGCTGAAAGCGGTTTCGACCGCTCGCCACAAGCAGGTGATCACGGCCGGGTTGCTGGGCGGCGACGGGGGACTGTTGGGCAAGCAGGTTGACAAACCGCTGATAGTTCCGCATCGGTCAACCCAGCGGATTCAGGAAGAGCACTTGTTCATCATACACCAGTTAGTCGAAATGGTCGAACGCGACCTATTCGTCTGAGACCGACAGAGGCTGATATGCTTCGGCGGCTGATGGCGTTCTTCTTCCTCCTCTTTGTCTTCGGTTCGACTTTCTCGATCTCCATCACACAGCTCTCACTCGGTGTCTGCGCGGTTTTGTTCGTCATAGTGGCAGTGCGGGAACGATTCAATCCGTTTGGTCATGGGCTGGGGGTTTTTTGGACAGCGGTAGGGTTATATGTCGGCTGGTTGGTCTTCGTCTGTTTGCTGCAAGAACGACCGCTGCATTCGCTCGACAACATGCGCGAGGAATGGCTGTTCATAATCATTCCGGTTGGGTTGTATCTAGGCCGGGAGCGGAGAATGTTGGATCAAACCGTGGGGGTTCTCTCGATTGGACTGACTCTTTTCTCGGTAGCCACAATTCTAATGTATGTGTTTCGGGTGCAATATCATCTTGGGGACGGGTTCGCGCCACTTCCGGAGGCCAATCCCAGGGCGAGCGGAACTTTTGTGCAAGCTCTGACCTATGGAAATCTGGTAGCGGTGGCCTCGCTGGCTGTTCTGACCTGGGTGCTGACCAAAGTTGAGCGATGGTCGTGGAAGCACTGGGCGGTGCTGACCGCGGGGGGGCTGGGACTGGTATCGATCCTGTTCTGCGGTGGTCGCGGGCCGGCACTGGCGGGGCTGGTTGGTCTCATCACCTTGCTGCTGATGACCGCTCGTACGTCTCGCAAATGGGGATTCGCAATCCTGATGGCCGTGTTGTTAATCGGGGTCTTGACGCCCAGTGTCAGGAGTCGGTTTACGACCGAGCTGCGATATCACTTAAACGCCGATTGGCCGGGCGGGCGGCTGTTTATTTGGGAGCGGTCGCTGGAGATGATTTCCGACCATCCGATTCTGGGCGTTGGGCCGGGGAATTTCGGACCTGACTATATGAAAAGACTCGATCCTTCGGTCGAATCCAAATTTTGGTATTCGCACGCCCACAACGATTTTCTTGAGGCGGCGGCCCGGTCGGGGATTCCAGGACTGGTAACATTCGTCCTGCTCTGGGCGGCGCTCCTTTACACTCTGGCGAAGGGGTGGCGTCAGACGGTCGGGGACCCAGAAGTACGGGGCCGGCTGGCGATTGCGATAGTCGGCTCAATCGCGTTTCTGATAGCTTCGATGACCGAAGCGACCTTTTCGGATGAAGAGGTTCGGACGGTTTTGCTGCTGGTTTGGGCCATTGGGCTTTCGGCAGTGTATAATTTTTCGGAGACGGAGCCGTCGCGGGACGTTTCTGTCTCTTGACACTTGAGTACAATTGATTGTTTATTGGGATACTTATGGCAGTCAAAACCACCAAAGCAAAAGCTGCTGATTCTCCGGCGTTCGATTGGCCGTTCGGCAGGAAGAACTACATCCTTTTCGGAGTCGCCCTGGCGATTATCGCGATCGGGTATATCTGTCTCGGTTATGGCGACGATCCGAACAATCCGATCACGTTGACGGTGGCGCCGATTATCCTGGTGATCGGTTACCTGCTGATTCCGTTTGCGATCATGGCCAAAGGGAAGCCGGACGAGGCGACCCCGGAGCCGGGCAGCGCCGAAGCAGAGTAGCCTCGCAGCCTGTTTTTCGCCGCAGGGCAGTTTGGGGCTATAAGGGCCCAATCGAGTCTGGAGCGAGTTTTCCTGTATTGTCAGTTTGGAGGAGGGGTTCCGGTAGGTTTCTGGCACTTCTAGGGTCGGCACCTGGGGGTTGTGGGCTTGAGGGGGCGGAAGCACGGCGGGCCGCGGGCTCGCAGATCGACTTGCCGACTGACCTGGTGGCGGGATTGGTTTGACGATATGGTTCAGGGACAATTTTGGTTCTTCATTATCTCTTGCACTTTTGGGCGGGTTGTTTATATTTGGGGCCCTTGGCAGCGTTTGGAGCCATTGGGCGGTTAGCTCAGCTGGTTAGAGCACCTGCCTTACACGCAGGGGGTCACTGGTTCGAATCCAGTATCGCCCATTTTTTTGGGTGATGGGTTTGCGCCGATGACTCCGGGTCGTGGGTAGCGGGTCGGTGGTGACAGCGGACCTGCAGGATGGATGGCTTCAGGGCGATGTTGAGCATGTCGATGGTATTTGAGACGGGGTTGTAGTTCAGTTGGTTAGAACGTCTGCCTGTCACGCAGAAGGCCGCGAGTTCGAGTCTCGTCAACCCCGCCATTGATATCGATCCAATTTATCTACTATGAATAGATACGAGCGGGTCGGCACCGACCCGCTCGCAGGTGATAGTACTGTGTGAGGACGAGAGTTGCGCTGAGGCCTGCCCCACACGGTGCCAGAAGTAGTCGTCCTAGAGAGCGGTTACTTTCTCCATCTGCGAAATGCGCAATTCTGACTCACTAAGAGGAAACCCCTTCACCGCCACCAGGTCGCCGATTACAAAATCAGCCAGAGTAAGCTCTTCTCCGTCCAATCCAATCAACTTAGCGCCATTACATACCTGACCGATCCAGGCCTGACCATCAAATGTGACGGTCCTGGTCCCGACTTCTATCGTAGCGATGGGAGCCGTAAATTGCACGCACTTCTGATTCAGATTGGTGCAGTCGGACAGAGTAATGCAGGCCGCCAACAGGGTCTGATCATCCACATATAGTGCGTGTACCGTGACCAAGTCGCCAACTTCCAGATCCGTGAATGAAAGCAAAGTATCGATGAAAGTCTGACCCCACTGCGGCGGCGTTCCGAGTGAGACGCCGCCTCTGTTCTTGCCGTTGTCAGTCGGCGGGTTGACCACTACTAATACAGCTTTCACCACGGTGTTTTCGTCGGTTGTGATCAACTCAGTACGGTTCTTGACCGTGAACGTACCGAGTTCGTAGTCGATGGCAGCAATTGTATCTTTGAAAGAAATATCCCACCGCCCGCCGGCGTCGGTGGCACATACTTTGATACGCTGCGCATGGATAAAACCATCCTGTTGCCGTGATCCGAACACCTGGACGGAATCGCCGGGTTGGATATCGGCGAAATCAAGCCCGAACTGGGTTCTCTGGCACTGGCGGGTGCATTCACATTGCTGCGTTGCGACGCACGTGTCAGGCCTGTCCTGGAAGGTGAGCATCAATCGGTTTCGGTCAGTGGTTGCGACCCGGGCGGCCACCTGATAACCCTGTGCCTCCTGGTACTTGATCTGAAGGCGGTAAGCATAGATATAGTTGTTTTGCTGACGTGAGCCGAACACCTGAAGGCTATCGCCGGGGTGAATGTCTCCAAACGATGCTGCAGTTGCCTGTCCGTTTTGTACGCGGACAACTTCGCAGTTCTGGTTGGCCATGATCGTGTCCGGACGGTCACAGACGGTCAGCATCTGACGAAGCTGATCACAGGTTTGAACGCGAACGTTGAGCTGGGCCCCGGTCGGCGAGCTGGCAAGGACGTCAAACGCCGAGTGGTCGGATGTAGGCTGGATCGGGTTGTTACGCGAACACCCGGCGAACATGACGGCAGCCATAAGTACCATTCCGGTAACCACGGCTGATCTTGCATACTTCATACATTCCTCCTTCGCAAAAGCGGTCACCGGAACGACGGTGCCGGTTAATGTCCATGTCTGGACGTCTTTTGAAATACAGAGCGGGGGCGACCTGATTTTCGTTCAGGAAATATGACAGGAATCGGAATTTCCGGTGAGTATTCACGAAAAAGCCGGGATGGTGTCTGAGCACCACCCCGGCGATCTCTGAGGTGAGAAGCGGTAGTCAGCCTACTAAGGCAAATCGCCCGAACAGAGCGGTTGATCGTCTATGAAAAGGTGAGCCACAAGCATCGATATGTCACCTATGCTCAGTGAATTATCACAATTGACATCGCCTGCAATTCCCGGATTGGAAATTGAGGGATCGATGTATAGGTAGGTTATTAGTACACATATGTCACCGATACTCACAGTGCCATCTGAGTTCAAATCCCCGCGTTTGATTTCACCCGACGCCCCAAGCGATTTGAGCAGGTCGATCTGGCCGGAACCCAGCAGTCCGGCGTAGGTCGGATTGAGAGTATCGACGTTCTTAGCCGAGTTGAGGATCGAGCCATATAGATCATCCCACGAGGCCACCGGATGCTGCTGTCTTAACAGCGTAGCCAGCCCGGTGACGAACGCCGTCGAGAAGCTCGTGCCGTCCCACCAGGCATAGAGTTCGTCAAGGTAAGGAGAGTACACGCGTGTTCCGGGAGCACAGATGTCAATTGGTGTGCCGTAGTTGGAGAAATCGGCTTTGAGCAGAACGGAGTCGAGAGCCGCTACGGCTATGCAGTATTCCCGAATTGCCGGGAAGGGGAACGTGTTCAAGGCGCTGGTCGAATCATTGCCGGCGGCTGCGACCACCATTATTTCGTTTTGGTGTGCCAGTTTGAGAGCATCGTCGAGCCCGTCGTGCAAGCCGGACATACCCAGACTCAGATTTATAACCTGGCAACCGTCGGATATGGCCTGCAGGACGGCCTGCGCGATAGAGAAGCCGTCACCCATGCCGGCTGTATCTAGCACTCGATATATGTACAAATCGGCGTCAGGGGCAACCAGACGAACAATTCCGGCGACAAACGTGCCGTGGCCGGAATTCGACCCTCCGGGCTCGTCGAAGGCCACTTCGTCGTTGTCGATGTAATCATAGACAGAAACAAGAGTTCCCGAATGAAGAGCAAAATAGGGATGCTTTAAGTTCACGCCGCCGTCAATCACGGCCACTTTCATGCCGGTTCCCGTTGCGACCTGATGCACCTGCGTGAGTTGAAGCTGCTCGGCAGCGAGCTGGCCATCCATGTCGCCAATCACTTCCAGATCAGGAAATGGAGAACTACCCTGAAGGCCCTCAGGAGCCATTAGATAATAATTGGGGCTGCAGTAGACGACTCCGGGAGTCTGGGCGATAATCTCAGCTAAGCTGTCAGCATTACGCCCGCCACTGACGAACAACAAGAAGCAGTCGGTCTGGGTTTGGTGTCCGCGAACGGTCGTACCGAAAAGAGTGTTGATTTCATCTATTGTAGTAGTTGAGTCGAGGCGGCATACGATCTCAGCGGGCTTATAGCCACCCTTGCCTGGCCCCTGCCCCCCCTGTGCTGTCGCCGCGGGCGGGAGCAGCAATACCAGGATGAAGGTGAGCGATGTTAACAGTTGCCTAATGGGCCACATATGGGCCTCCCGTTCTGGCGGCGCCAAAAACCGCGAAAGCAGCCCAATGAAAGGCCGAGGGGTACTTCTCTCTCACCCCGAGGGTTGCTTCACGGGCCGCGGTGAAAAGATCATCATCTCGAAAGTATCTGCCATAGAAATCAGTCATCCAATGTGAGGCGCTTTCATCCGATACCGGCCAGCGTCCTGCCACAACATTGCGGGCCCCCATCTCAAGAAGGGAGCGCACCAGGCCAGTTGATTCATCACCTGGCAAGGCCACCTGTTCGCCAGTCCTGCAAGCGGCCAGCGTGGCAAGGCTGACTTGACAGCGGCGCATGCGAAAATCAGCCGCAAAAAGTGGACCATCCGATTGAAGCAAGTAGGAATAGAAAGGGTTTTCGTGGCGGAGCACCGCGTGACCGGCAAAATGCCATAAGCGACTTTCCCCTTCGGTGGGCCAGTCGGTCCGGCGCGAGGGAAAATGTTCGGTCAACGCATCACCGGCCAGTCTCCGCAGGATTGAAGCTTCTGCCTCTGTATTAGGCAAGCTGCCAACGTCACTCCGAAAGAATTGAACCGACGGATCGGATACCCTAACTCTTTCAGCCGCCACAAAATGACGGATGCTGGGCGCGAGAGTGATATGATGTTGCTCGGCCAGGAGTTTTCCGTGAAACGACAGCGCCTGCCAGGGCAGGTTGGCCAGCTCGCCTTCGGCCACAATCAAGACATTGTCAGCCGCCGAATCCACCATTAGCGGATGCCAGAGCCAACTCCCCAGCTCAGCCCAGAAAGTATCTTCCTTTTGCCCCAGGATCTGCCTTCCCGGGAAAGATGCAAATAGCTGTCGCTCCATGAAGAAGCGCCATCGCTCCATCGCGTACGCAATTCGGCGACGACCGTCCCGAATGGTACACAGGGTCGTTCGCCCGTGCTGATGTACAAAGACGTAAATGTCATTGTCGGCTACATGGAACTGCACGATCGGCAGACGTTTCGAAGTCGATGCTATCAATCGATCCAGATCGCCATGGTCATCGGTTTGGGCAGCCGGTGTCGTTTCCATTTCTGAGAACTGAAGTCGAAGTTGACGCTGGAGGCGATGAAGCGATCGACTGGATCCGACGGTAGTCATTCCGCGTTCGCCCTGCTGTCCCGGCAAGTGGTGCATCAGGCCGGCAACCTGTGACGACAATGCTTCGAGGCTGGCGTTAATTCTCCGGCGACTGTGGGAGTTAAGCGCCTCCGACGAAACCGGAGCCCATACACCTGCGGTCTTCAGGCGTTCAGACCAGACGGCAGCGCGGAGGGGAGCACGAACCGCCTCCGCAGCCACCAGTCTGGAGTGTGGTGAAGGTAGGGAGCGTCCGTAGGCGCTCCGTAGCTCTATAGGGGGGAGTTGGCTCCGGACCGCGTCGAGTCGGTCTGCCGCTCGCGTCCAGCATTTTCGTGCTTGCGCGCCGTGGCCGGCGGCCTGGTGTCGGTCGCCCTGGATGGTCTGCCAACCTGCATATATATGTGGTACCACATGGGCAGCCTTGTTCCGCGCCAGGCGCTGCAGTGCCCGGTCCGAGCGCGACTCATCATGGGCTGAGCGCATGTCGCATACAGCTTCCCAAAGAGGTAGTTGGCTCCGTTGAAAGAGTCGGCCGGCACGTTGCAGCCGAAGTGAAGCCGCATGATCAGATCCTTCCTCCAAAGCGGCAAACAAAAGCTGGACTACGCCGGCAAAACCACGGTTTTGTTCAGCGTCGAAACCTGCTTTGGCCCATTCAGCCGCCCGGGCAGCTTCCTTGTTCTTGCCCACGGCCAGAGCGGCTTGGCCCCGAAAGAGAGCCGATTTGGCTTGTTCGTAGCGAAGATTCAGATGTGCAAATTGTCGGAACGATTTGCGAGCGTAGTCGAGAGCATCCGAATAGAGACCGAGTCCCAAAGACACTTCGGCAAGATCAAGCTGGCAGAGCGCCACGCCGCGACGATTTCCGGCACTTTGATAGATCCGCGAACATTCGTTTAACTCGAGGAGGGCCAGATGTAGTTCCCCTCTGAGCATCTTGAGCCAGGCCTGACCGTAGCGCACGTCGCAGGCGTCCAGCATGTAAGACTCGCGCTCGTATATTTCCCGGGCTTGGGCATAGTCTCTTTCGGCTTCCGCTATTTCAAACTGTTGCACCAGACAATTGGCAAGGTTGTACAGGCAACGGGCCGTAGCCAACGGATCAGCCGCCCGCTCGAAATAGTCAGCCGCCTCACGGTATATCCGACCAGCATCGACATGGCGATCCAGACGATGCAACAGGTTGGCATAATTGACACGAGTTTTGTGCCAGTCGCCTTCCAGGCCAGCCTGCTTGTAGGCTTTCATTGCTCGGGTGGCCGCACGCCGGGCGTCCGAATAACGGCCAAGGTACATGTAGACGTCGATCAGCATCCTGTCCATACCGGCTCGTGCCCTGACATCATGGGCGGCGAGACGTCGCGCGTGACTGTAGGCCGCGAGAGCCTCGGTGTGTTTTCCGGCCATGTGATTCATTTGCCCGAGGACACGATAGGCCATCAGACGCATCCCCTGATCATGACTCTTAGCGAACCCAACAAACTTCTCGCTCAGTTCCAGTGAGCGCACGAAAGATTTCCGGGACACAGCAAGGATCAAACTGACACAGGCGGTCGTAAGCTCCGCCTCTGGGACGGTCGTCGTTCGACCCGTAGAGAGAAATCTCCGGGCTATGTTTTGCGAGGACGTTTCCATGACAATTTAGGGAACAGGATGCATTTCTCGCCGACCTGGATTGACAGGGCCGACGGGGGGTGTGTCGCTGACCATTGAAATATTGCGTCGGGGTCGGCCGGGACAATTTGAGCGCCGTCAATCAATCTGGCCGTCTCGGCGTTTTCGCCGGAGAGTTGAGCCACCATTCTCCAGCCGTCGACGTGTTTCTCGGCTCGAAGATCAACAAGATAGGGACCAGCTTCACAGCAGACTCGCCGTTCATTGGAGCTGGCCTGGCCGCGCACTCCAACCGGGTACGGTTGAAGCCAGGAATCGAATGTGATGACACCCTTTACTTGAGCCAGAATCCGGGAGCGCCATGAACTTTCCGGGATCTTCGCCGCTCGCTCGATCCATGCCAGCGGCGGCTCGGGTAAAGGCGTTCGGCCAGCCATCTGGAACGATCTGAGGAGCGACACCGACTCCCGACACTCGGCGCACTGGCTGAGATGATCGGTCGGCACCTGTTCGTCCCTGGCAGCCGAGAGCAGTTCCTTGCGTGTCAAATGTCTTTCCGTACCAGACCTCCTTTGCTTCGTCATAGCAGAGGTTCCTTTTCCGATTTTCGTTCATCCAGAAAGCCAAGTTTCTCGAGGATTCTTCTGAGCCGGGCCAGACATCGTTGTCGTTTGGCTCCAAGGGTGTTGGGGGAATACCCGAGTTGACGGGCGATGTCCTCGTAGGAAAGGTCGGCGGGTGCGAAAAAGAAGGCACGCACTAGTTCCCGGCAGGGGTTGTCGAGTTGCTCGATAGCAGTTTCTATCACAGCCTGCCGTTCGATCAACAGAAGCTCCTGCTCCGGGCCTGGTTCCAGGTTGGGGATTTCTGCCGCCGCTGAGTCAAGTGATACGGCATCGGAGCGGTTCTTCAACCTAAGGGCCTCACGCCTGGCGGTGGTTACGAGCCAGGCCGATAGCCGTTGGGGGTCACGAATCTGCCCCCGTTTCTGAAAGAGAAGAAGCCAGGTCTGTTGGAAGGCATCCCCGGCCTCAGATTGAGAGAGGCCAAGGTAGGTGCACGTGGCATAGACGAGAGACCGATAACGGACGACCAGCTCCTTCCACGCTGCTGGTTCGCCGGCCAGGATGGCGTGCCACAACTCGGTATCGGTGCGACTCATCTCTTTAGAAGTCATTGCAATCCATTTGCCTAAGCCCACGGATCCTGGCCGGATGGGCCTGACCCGTCTAATCTGGATTATAATGTCCTTTTCGACTTCTTGGAAGGACAATTGAAGTCAGGTGATTCGCTGCAGCTGTTCGCAGGAGCAATCGGGGAGGCAATCCGCATGACCTACAATCGGTTGTAAGATGATCTCAGCCTTCGAGTGGGCAGCAACTCCAAGGCGCCAGCTGGTAGAAGTTGGTCGTCGAATTGCCCACGGTGGTCAGCATCGGGCATATCTCAACCAAGTCTTCCTGCCATGCCGTCGGTCTTCTCTTCCGACTTGTCATCGTGCCTGCAATAGCAGTAGTACGCACGTAAGCTTCCCCTTTGGTCCGGAAGCCCTAATCTGTGACGATAAAAAAGAGTGGACAGTCTTGTTTGATATAGCTTATACTTACAGTGCACCCACAGCATCATGTTCCGGTTCTCGACCGCCTTTGAGGAGTGCCGGAAGATGAAAATAACCAAGCCGGTACGTCCTCTGGGACAGGAGGTCGTCAGCGTTCGGTATCGGGGTGAACTCCCTCTTTGATCGTTTACTAACATAAACCGATAGGAGATGTCTTACATGAAAAGGCTATTAATATTGCTTAGCCTGTGCTGTGTCCTCACGGCTCTCTTTGGGTGCTCACAAGAGCCGACGGTGACCGGCCCCGGTGGAAACCAGACCAACTCAGGTACCCTGGTTCAGCGGCCTGAGTTCATCGACACCCGCCCCGAAGCGGTGCAACTCGCCTACACCAAGTTTGGCACTGCCGTAGAGACGAATGACCGGCTGACTGATCCGGGCGGCCTGGCCATCGATCCCAATCCGAGCCCGGCTCACAAGTATGCCTATATCATCGGGATTTCCGACTACGACGGCACGGCCAACGACCTGAGTTACTGCGACGACGACGCCCGCGATGTCATTGAATACCTGACTGCTGAGGGATTCACGATTCGCAGCGACGTAGATTATAGCGCCTCGGCGGCCAACATTCAGGCCGGCCTGATCTGGTTGCGGGATGCGGCGGCTCCGGGTGACGAGATTGCCTTCTTCTACTCTGGGCACGGCACTAAAGTCCGTCCGTCTGGCGGATCGAGCATCATTTCACGCGACCTGTTTTACCTGACTCATTCGTATGTAATGGGGTATCTCAATTCCGCCAACTGCACCAAGAAGACCATCAATCTCGACGCCTGTGTGATCGGCGATTTCCACGCTGACTGCATGACCGGCACTGTGCTCTCCACGGCGTCGACATCAAAGTACTCTTATGACGCTCCCGACCTGCAGAACGGCGCCTGGACCTACTATTTCCTGTACGCCGCCCAGAACCAGGGACTGATCTATAACGAAGAAATATCCACGTACGCTGAGGTAAACATGAAGCTCTGGGCGGCAGCGTCCAAGCTGAAGGTGGATCCGAAACATACTGATATGTACACCGGTGACTTAGATATCTGATTCCCTCATCCGCCAACTGCATGAAGAAAGCCCGCTTCTCTGGAGGCGGGCTTTTCCGTTGGATGATCCTGCGGGAGGCGTGCGGCCTGATTTAGCGCACCTTTGAAGAGAGGTCTCACACACAATTTTTTTGCACCGGGGTGAACGGTTTTCGGGATCCGCCATCTCTGATGGTCAAGAAGTGGGTACGAATAGGGAAACCTGCGCGGCTGTGTCAACGGCTGGCACGAATGTATCAGGTTCCCCGGCTGTGGGTGCTACACAGCGGAGGCCGGGCAGGTGCCCGGCCTTTTCTTTATGCCCTGGTCCCGTAGGCCATTTCCGTCAGACAAACATCAATCGCCAAATGTCGTGAAGGCCTATTTCTGGAAGGCGGTGATCTTTCGGACATCCAGGTAGGTGCCAGATTAGCACTTCAAAATCCCCGGCGTCGCCAGTCAAGGGGACATTCTCATGCCGCATGATCGACTATCCAGTTGCGGAATGCGTCTCGTAGACCCCGCTTATTAGCGCCTCAGCAGGCTCCGGGTGCTTCAGAAGATATTCCTATGACTCTCTCGAGTCTCCGAGTGAATAAATTGAAATCTTCAGAGTCTCTTTTCCGAGCACGACTCTGATTATTGTTTGTAACAAGTGGGGATGTTCTTCGGGGAGGGCAGTACTGCACTTGTTTCAGTTGCACTTCTGTCTGGCCCAGTCTCGAGTTGTTTCATGTGGATATATTGAGAATGGTGCCGTTGTAATGTAGTATATAAGCTACAATATTATCATAAATTGGATCTTTTGAAGCTCATATTATTAATTAGCTGTTGACATTTTCCGACAACGTATATAGACTTACAGTAGCTCAAATGTTACATAAACTCAGTCTTGAGGACATAATGACGCTAACTCGCGACAAAACAGACTGGCGGTCCATGTCGGACCCAGCGGTTGTCATCGAAATCGGCCAGTTCATACAACGAATGCGACTAAATCGCAATATGACCCAGGAGCAGTTGGCCCAAATGTCAGGTGTGAACAGAGTTACGGTCAGTCGATTGGAGAGGGGGCAGGCTTACACCCTATTGACCCTGGTACAGATTTTGAGGGCCTTGGACAAGCTTGACATTCTGAACACGTTCTCCGAAGAGGCTGAAATTAGCCCGATTCAATTGCTGAAACTCAAAAGGAACCGACGACAACGAGCATCGGGATCGCGGCTTTCACGCAAAAAGAGTAATGGGGGCGCCAAGTGACTGTTGTTGCAGAGGTGAAGATCTGGGGAACTATGGTTGGTGCAGTCTCATGGAATGAATCAAGAAAACTGGCCACTTTTGAATATGACAAGGCCTTTCTTCAAAAGGATCTGGATATATCACCAATCAGAATGTCGCTAAGTGAGGCTCGATCTGGAAGACGAATTTACAGTTTCCCTGAATTGGATCCCAAGACCTTTATGGGGCTGCCAGGCCTACTATCAGATAGCCTTCCAGATAGATTCGGTACAGCGTTGTTGGATCGATGGCTTTCTGAGCAGAATCGAACATTAGAATCGGTTAATCCTGTAGAGCGGTTATGTTACACCGGGACAAGAGGAATGGGAGCTCTAGAGTATCATCCGCCCCAAGGGGATATTGGTGGCACGGGAACGGTACTTGAAATCGAGAAACTTGTAAGACTGGCAGCTAACGTCTTGTTAGAACGAGCAGATCTTCGTGCGGATCTTGATCACCTTGATGAGCAAGGCATGCGTGAGATAATCAGAGTGGGTACCTCCGCGGGAGGGGCACGAGCCAAAGCGATCGTTGCCTACAACCAGCAGACTGGGGACATACGATCGGGTCAGATCGATGATCTAGATGGGTATGAGTATTGGATAATAAAGCTCGATGGCGTAACAAATCGGCTACTTGGAGATCCTAAGGGGTATGGCAGGATAGAATACGCCTACTATCTGATGGCCCGAGACTGTGGCATTGAAATGACCGATTGTGAGTTGAAGCTTGAAGGAGGTCGCGCTCACTTCATGACAAGGAGATTTGATCGGCAAGACAATGAAAAACTCCACATGCTATCATTGTGTGGGATGGCGCATTACGACTACAATAAGCCTCACGCCTATTCCTATGAGCAGGCCTTTCAGGTTATGAGAACACTCGGTCTTCATTATCCGACCTCGGAAGAACTGTTCAGGAGAATGTGTTTCAATGTCATCGCAAGAAATCAGGACGACCACACCAAGAACATATCGTTCCTGATGGACAGGGATGGACATTGGAGGCTATCACCCGCCTACGATGTCACCTATGCTTATAATCCGGAAGCGGTATGGACGAAATCTCACCAGATGACTATAAACAGTAATTACGATCAAGTATCGAGATCAGACCTTAGTGAAGTGGCAAAGAAAGCAAGTATCAACAGCCCCAATTCGATTATAGATAGCATCGTTGACATTGTCGGCAATTGGTCAAGCTACGCCAAGAAGGCCGGAGTTGGTGAGAAGCAGACAAAGGAGATCGGAAAGTCTCATGCCCTGTTATGATACAAAGCTTCACGCTCTTTGCATTCGCAACAAGGCGCATGTTGCCAAGTCACGGTTGTGAAATTCGTCTTTCAGACCCAGATTTGATTGTCAGAGTCCAGGTTGCGCCTTCCCCACAGTCTTCCGCTCGCCCGTCTAACGCGGCTCACCGAAAGCATCAAATAGTTTGTCGATCATTCGTTGCCCTTCGCTCTTGACAGTCACGATTCTTGTGGTTTCACTCCAAGACAGCTTAGCCATGGCATATGCACCTAAGGAGTCCAACGAATCGAACTTCTTCTGAATGTCCTGCCAGGCTCCCACTCGAACGTTCCAAACCTGAATCTTGTAGTAAGGAAACACCGTCACCGGGTGCAACCCCGGAACTTGATTCTTGCGTTGACCCATCGGTTCCAACCTCCTGACATGATATGTTGCTTCCCTCAAGTTGGACGAATCTGGGATCGAAGGGCAATCACATTTGACGACGTGTGCACACATCTTGTGACTTGGTATCCATGTTGAATCTCACCCACAGAGCGGGGCAGAACCACCTGCGGTAATTGTTGAATGGTACCGTAGGAGATACCGGCTGCTCCCCCCTCGACGCGCCCAGTTCCACCTCAGCGGCATTCTCGTACATCGTAGCGCGACATATTGTTGGATAAATGTGTTGGATAAAAATTAGGGGACCGTATTTTTGGTAAGAAGCGCTGAATTTAGACAGGAACCCATCAGGCCACGGGCGAACCACGATTTTCGGAAAGCCACCGAAATTGGCGGTCGGGCCATTTACTCCGTCTATGCCTACCGAGCTAAGAGACATATGGTTACGCGTACTGGCCGGTGATCATGCCGCGTGGGAGGAATTAGTCGATCTCTATGCGACTCTGGTCTACTCGGTAGCACGTCGCTACGGATTGGATGACCACGATGCCGAAGACTGCGCCCAGCAAACCTGGGTAGCCCTCTATGTTTCGCGTCACCGAATTCATGATTGGCAGAAGTTGCCCGGCTGGTTGTCCGGGACCGCTTATCGCCGGGCCATGCGAATCCTTCGCAAGCAGGCGAGCACTCAGCGCGTGGAGAGCAAAGCCCCACATACTCCCCACCCACTACCACCCGATCAGCAGGTGATCCTCCTGCAGCGACGCGCCTTGCTGGATAAGGCGCTGGCACAGATGGATGCCGGTTGCCGCGATCTACTGACGGCGCTGTTCTTCTCGCCTGGTGAACAATCTTATGGAGAAATCGCCCGGCGTTTCAACATCCCCACTAATAGCATCGGTCCGATGCGACAGCGATGTCTATCCAAATTGCGGAAGATTCTGAAAGAAATGGGAGAAAACTGGTACGAAGATTCATGACGGTTGGAACTATACACACAAGACGGGCAAGTCGGTGACGCAGTCGTTACGTAGGAACGTTTGTTCTCCGATTGTCCTGGATGACGGAACCACATGAAGCCAAACAATGACCATCCGGAAAGAGAAGATTTGATTATGGCAGCACGTACGGGTCAAGTGCCGTTCGCCGAACACCTCCAAAGCTGCAATTCATGTCGCTCACTTTTTGACGTTCTGAAATGGCTTGGGGCTGAATCAGGGCAACTCGAATCGAAACTGCCGAGTGAGTTATTGCGGCGCCACAAAGCCATCCCGTTGCTGGTGGGCTCTCGTCGGCCCGCCCGTTCAGTGACGGCCTCACGAGTCTTCGATACCTGGATCAGTCGTCCGGCGCTGGCTGTCCGTCAGGCTGCCTTCGGGGTGGAACGACGAGTTCGTTTTGCGGTGGCACCATTTGAAATAGAATTCGTGGCCAACCGGCAACTGGAGGGCTGGGACCTGGCGATCCGAGTTTATGAAAACGGCGCCATCACCAGCCGGTTCGTTCTTCAGGCGGGACGCCGCAAACTGCCGGTTGGTTGTGGCGAGTGTTTCGTCTGGTCTTCGTTGCGGCCACCTCGCAAACTTGAATTGCTTTCGCCGGATCTCCGGATCAGCCTGGAGAAACTTCCGTGGTAGTAGAGCGGCGCAGTTCTGAGGCGGCGGCCAGGAGATTTCTCAAATCCGGTCACGCTGACGGAATAGACCCTCATGAATTGACCACGGCGTGTGATCGCCTGGTTCGGGCGGAAACCCAACGATCGATCCCCCGGGCACACGCGATGGCGAAGAAGTTCGTCAAGCTCACCCGCGCCCAGTCCGAAATGCCGTTACAGATCGCGCTAAGGTGCCTCGGCTGGACCAGTCTTTGTTCCGGGAAATATCCGGAAGCAGAGGCGGCTTATCAGGAAGCTCGCGCGCTGGTTGTCCGAAGCCCCTTCAATCGCGCCCAAATCGACAAGATTTTGATAGATGTTTATATGTATCTGGGACGCCCGGTGGTGGCGCGACGTCGGGCCCGTATGGCCATGGTTACTTTTCAAAAACTCGGGGACCTGGACCAGGTAGCCAAGACCCGTATCAATTACGGCAATCTCTTGCATCGGCAGGACCGTCACCGTGAAGCACGCCGCAACTACGAGACGGCCCGTCGGCATCTCGAGCGGGGGAGCGGGAACGAACTGGTGCTGGGATTGTGCTACTACAATCTGGCCAACACCCTGGTCCAGCTCTTCGAGTTCGATGAAGCCCGGAAATACTACGAGAAGGCGCGGGAGAATTTCGGCCGCCAGCTTCACGATCTGTTTGTCAACGAGAGCAACTACGGTCTGGCCTGGCTGGCAGTGTTGAGCAACGACTATCATGTCGCGCTGCGTCTGCTGTACGAGTGTGAAGAGAAGTATCGGCAGGTGCGGCAGAACAAGGGTGTGCTGCTGTGTGTACTAGATCGCGCCGAAGTGTACCTTGGACTGAATCTCTTTGCGGATGCCCTGAGTGCAGCACGAGAGGCGGAGCGCCGTTCGCATAGCCTGGGCCTGCATTATGAAGCGGGCAAAGCGGCTTTCTTTCGGGCTCGATCTGCCCATGTGCTCGGCCGCGGGGCCGAGGTTAGCCGCGCCTTGAGGCGGGCGCGACGCGAATTCTCTCTGGAAAAGAACAAGGAGTTCCGGACGGCTGTCCGACTTTTCGAAGTCCAGGTTGCCCCCGGCCAGGCGGCGAAGCCGTCAAGGTTGAGACAGATTCGCAGCAAGTTAGCCGACCGTCAACTCCCTCTCTGGGCCGCTATAAGCGATCTGCAACTGCTCACGGATATGCCGGATGATGACACGGCCCGGCGCCGGCTTAGCCGCAATCCCGCCGTAAAGAGTGTGCCGTATCTTCTGGCGCATTATCAGACAATACAGGGAGACCGTGAATACAAGCGCGGTGCTTTCGCCAGCGCCATGGGTCACTGGACACGAGCGGCGGAAGTGCTTGATTTGGTGCGGGCCAAACTGCCACCGGTGGAACTCCGCTCCACCTTCACGCATGGTCGGACCGATCCCTATGAGCGATTAATAGCCCACACGATAGACGACAATCCGGTGTGCGCAACCACCTGGATCGACCGTTTCAAGACGGTTGGAATTTGGGCGGCCTCCGGCGCGTCGTTCGCTGCGGCGGCCAAGCGTACTCAGGCTGAGGAATCGCTTTCCCGACTGGCGCGTCAAGTATCGGCTCTGGCCGAGCAGATCGGTCCGGTTCCCGGCACGCGATCAGGCGATGGTTTCGCGTCACATCCTTCGTTGCGCCGTCTCCAGCGCGAAGTGCGCGACAACCTCGCCATGATGGAGCAACAGCCGCGACGTCTCGAACCATGGTTAAGGCGATTTCGTTCCGGCCTGCAGGCTGTGTCGGCCGAGTACCCGGTGGTGCAGTTCTGTCTTCAGAAGGAAGACATAGTGGCAATTGTCCATGAGCGCGGTTCATCGCGGGTGTGTCGATATCGTGGTGCGCGACGACTGCTTCCTGAATGGTCCGGCGCATGGCAGGTGCAGCTCAATCGGTCATTGCTGTCAGCTTCCGGGTGCACGTCGGCTGATCTGGATGACGAGCGCCGTCTCTTTACCCAAATGGGCGATTTCTTCTGGAGCCCGCTCGAAATTGGACACGAACACCGCAAGGTACTTATTGTGCCGGACGGACTCTTATCCACTCTGCCCTGGTCGGCATTCATACACGGGAAGCGTGCTGTGATTCTTGATCACAGCTTGATCATTTCGCCGAGTGTGCAACATCACCTGTACGCGCGGACTCTTGACGTTTCGCCGCAGGGACGGGTCGGTGTCTTCGTGGGCGACAAGACAAATCTAGTCCCCACCCACGAAGAACTTGCCGGGCTGCTTCGTGCCTCGGTCGAATTGGAGCTGCACGATCCGTGTCAACGCGAGGACTGGCCCTCTGAGGGCGAGTGGGCCATGTGGCATTTCACAGGACATGCCCGCTACCGAACCGACAATCCGTTCTATTCTTCACTTCAACTTCAGGACGGTCCGTTGTTCGGGGCCGATTTCAGGTTGAAGAACTGCCGGGTTGGCCTGGTGACGTTGGCTGCCTGTCGGACAGCCCACCAGTCGGTGGCGCCGGGTGAGGAAGCCACCGGGCTTGTGCGTTGTCTTCTGGAGATGGGCAGCCGCAACGTGGTAGGCAGCCATTGGGCGGTATCCGACAATTCGGCCGCGGTGTGGATCGGTCATTATTACAAATCGATTTTGAGCGGTCAGAGTGTATGCGACGCTGTGCGTGAAGCATCGCTTACCGTCAGACAGAAATATCCATCGGTCTATGATTGGGCATCCTTCTCCGTTTACGGAGCAGGATAAGGAGGAAGATATGGGCAGTCCCCGAACTACAGTCTTGAGAATCACAATAGGCGTGTTGATCCTGGGTATCTCACTCAGCGGTATGGTCAACGGCTCAACGCGCTATGAGGATGGTTCGCTGGTTCTCAAGATGCAGCCAGGCCATTCCGTAGATGAAGTTGTCTCATCGGTCGGTGCGACGGTCGAGCAGCAGTTGAGCCAATTGGAGATATACCTGCTTTCGCTGCCGACCGGTCCCGATCTGGACTCTCTGGCGGCGGTTGTGGCCGCGATGCCTGGGGTGGCGTTTTGCCAGCCGAATTTCCTGGTCGATCCTCTCAAGGGTGTACAGGGAAGCCTGCCGGTATCGGATAATCAGCGCACAGGAGATTTCCGCAACCAGGAAGCGGCAACCCACCTCGGTCTCGATCAGGTGCATGTTCAGGCCACCGGTGCCGGGGTACGCGTGGCGGTGCTCGACGGCGGTGTGAATTACAATCATCCCCTTCTCAAGGATAATGTAGTCAAACGCCGTGACTACGTCGATTCCGACAACGATCCCTTCGACGAAGAAGGCGGAGCTAACAGTGGTCACGGTACTTTCGTGGCGGGTGTCACCAGATTGGTCGCCCCCGAAGCGGACATCTATGTCTATCGCGTCACCGGTCTTGATGGTCTGGGCAATGCATATGTTCTGGCAGAGGCGATCATCCAGGCGGTGAATGACGGATGCAAGGTAATCAATCTCAGCCTGGTTACGATCGAACGCCATGACGCGATCGCGGCGGCGGCGGCCTATGCGGCCGAACATCAGGTTCTGATCGTGGCCGCGGCAGGCAATGGCCATACGCCGGGCGCTCATTTCCCAGCTTCGGATCCCAACGTTTTGGGTGTGGCCGCGGTCGATACGCTCGATCTTCTGGCCGATTTCTCCTGCTACGGTTCCAACATTGATGTTTGCGCCCCCGGCACCGGTATCTATGGTCCGTATCTCGGCGACAGTTACGCCTGGTGGGGAGGAACCAGTTTCGCCGCACCGTTCGTGGCGGCCCAGGCGGCCCTGCTCTGGACCTATAAACCTTCGGCCACGCGCCAGGAAGTGATTGACGCCATTATTTCGACGGCTACGAGCCTCGATCATCTCAATCCGGATCTGGCGGGTCAGTTGGGCTCCGGCCTGATCAACCCGCTGCAATCGATCATCATGATCCGTGGCGGCTCGCTGGCGCTACGAGTGCCCTCAGAGTACCCCACGATACAAGCTGCTATCAATGCGTCACTCCCCGGCGATACTGTGCTGATCGCGCCGGGCGAATACAAAGAGAACCTCGAAATCGCCATCAACCGTCAGGTGTTGGTCCTGGGCGAAACGGGAGCGGAAAATACTATTCTCCTCCCGGCATCCCTGGATTTGCCGATTATCAGCATCCAATATGGATACAATAGCTACGGTGTGCCCGAAATCGCCGGACTAACCATTACCGGAGCATCCGGACCGCCAGCCGTCCTCATACAATACAGCGCAGCTACGATCAGAGATAATATCCTCCGTGACAACCAGATCCACATCGATCCCGATTTCACTTGGCAGCAGGTCTCTCCGTCAACTATCGTAATTCTGGGCAACGATAACCGGCGCATCGACATCAAGCGTAATCTCTTTATTAACAATGGAGGCGAGAGCGCTATTCGCATCCCTGTTCTAGCACCGGGCAGTTCGGCATACATAACCAATAACACATTCTGGGGAAATGACCGGGCCATTACCAACGACGAATACTATTCCGCCAGTTCGGAATATTTCGATATCAATGTCTACAACAACATCTTTGCACACTGTCGCTATGAGGCAATCGCTGACTGCGAGTCAGACTACCGGATTGACCTGGAATTGGCTCATGTTTCACATAACCTGTTCTGGGAAAACGGGGCTCCCTGGGAAGACCACCTGGGTTATGACAGCAGCGTGCAGATCTTCGGCGATCCCATGCTGGCCAACCCGGCTCTGGGGGATGCACGTCTTCTGCCAGGATCGGCGGCCGTCGACGTCGGCGATCCCGATTCGTCTTACAACGATCCGGACGGCAGTCGCAATGATGTTGGCGCTTTATGGTTCGAAGCACTGCCGATGCCGTTTGTTCACAACTTCGAGATAGTATCATTCTATACTCTGGTTCCGGAGCTGCGCTGGGAATATGTCGATGATCAACCCACGACCCAGCAAATGTACCAGATTCAGGTCGGCACTGATTCATATTGGGACGTAGCCGAGGTGTGGGACCAGGGGCCGATAAGCGGGTCAGAAACGGATATCTTCTACAGTGGTCCGCCTTTGAGTAGCTTCGTAATCTACTATTTTCGCATTCGCCTGTACAATGGTAGCCAATGGGGCGACTGGTACGAAATAAGCGGTCGGTTCAAGGGGGCCGGGTCGATCCATGTCCCCAGTGACATGACTTCGATTCATGATGCGTTTGATTATGCCGTGGAAGGTGATACGATATTCATCGAGCCGGGAACATATCGTGAGAGCGTGATAGCGGAGTGTGAAGGACTGGTCCTGATGTCCACGGGGGAGGCCGCTTCAACTATCCTCCAATCGATGCCAGGGGCAGAGGCGACAATCACAGTTCTGCCAGGGAGCTCCCAATTGACCATTGTTGGACTGACCTTCACTGATGGCAGTTGCGGAATCCTATTACGAGACAGCGCAAGTTGCGATATTCGTGATTGCCGATTCGTAGGTCTAACGGGAACCGCCCTGAACAGCGGTTTTGCGAAATCCGTGAGTTCTGTGCACTGCGAATTCGTCGACAACAACCGGGCAGTTGTTCTCCTGGGGCAATACCGCCTGGACAGCAACTACGTCACGGGAAGCACTCTGGCGGCCAGACTACGGGCCGGAACAGGCTCCGCCCGAAACAACATCTTTGCCCGCAACGTGCAGGGTCTGCAGACGCAGTCCGGTAATGTGGAAGTTGTTAACAACACAATATACGGTACCGAAGGTGACGGACTTAGCATTGGTTGTGCTGGAAACTATTACAATAATCTGGTCATATTCAACAAAGGAGCGGGGATTATATCCACCTATTCCGCCAATGTGCGATATAACAATGCCTACGGAAACCAGTTGTCCAATCGAGTCGGGTTTACGGAAATTCCCGGCGGTATGTCGGTCAATCCGCTGATAGTTGACACGGCTGGCAATACTTTCGCTCTTCGATTTGATTCGCCGTGTATGAATGCCGGGGACCCGGATCCATCCCACAACGATCCGGACGGCAGTCGCAGTGATATCGGGGCCGTCAGCGGCTCACCGGTCGATTATCCGATTGCCGCAAATATTGCTCTCGAACCGGTCAACGCCTACGGTGTGCTGAAGAGCGGTACCCCGACCATCACCTGGACCTATCTCGATCCGTTATCGACAACTCAGAATCAGCACGAGGCACAATTGGGAACAGATCCTCTGTGGCTGGCCACCCCGATCTGGACTTCCGGTCCGGTTGCATCCGGAGATGGGAATCTGGTGTATGGTGGACCAGCTCTTGTCGATCTCACGACATATTTCCTGCGTCTGCGGGTGCATGACGGGACAGAATGGGGTGATTGGAGTTCGGCCGTTGTGCGGGTGAGCCTCACCGGTCGAAGAAGGGTGCCGGATGATCATGCGACTATATCTGCGGCTGTAGCGGCGGCGTTTGACGGCGATTCGGTCATTGTTGGGCCGGGAACCTACCGGGAGAATATTGATTTCGACGGAAAGGTAGTTGTCCTCACGTCCAGTGACGGGCCCGATGTTACGATTATCACCAGTACTACTTATTGGCAGTCTGCCCTGATTACATTGAACGGCAGCCGAGGAGTTTCCACAATAAGCAATCTTACCTTTCAAAACCCCGGCGGCCAGGGAATCCTATTGAATGGCGCGGCGGCCTTAGTAGAAGGATGCATCTTCACTAATTGCGGCAGAACGCCTTTGTATGTCGACAGTACCACCGATCAGGTAGTCGTGCGGAACAATCAATTCCTGAACAGTTGCAACAACGGCACGAGCGGCGGCGGTATACGCATCGCAAACGGTTCAGCTCTCGTGGAATCCAACTGGTTCAATAACCTGGGACTCAGTGGATACGGCGGTGGGATCTGTCTCAGTGACACCAAGAATTGCACTATCAAAAATAATCTCTTTACTAACAACAAGGCAAATCTGGGTGGGGCGATCAGGGCAAGCAACTCTTTGAAATTGAAGATCCACGGCAATACGTTCGTCGGCAATCAGACCACCGTCCAGGCCGTCTACACTCCCGGCCGTTATGGCGGGTCATGTCTGGCTTTCACCCAATCGAACGGGAACGATGTTGACGTAAGAAACAACATTTTTGCCAACAACGGCCCAGGTTGGGCAGTGCTCTCCAATGTTAACGTCGCGTGCAATTACAACGATGCTTATATGAACGCCGACGGCAACTACTTCGGGGTTACTCCCGGTACTAGGAGTATATCGGCTGATCCAATGTTTGCGGACTCAGCACACAGTGATTTCCATTTGACGGCGGGCTCGCCCTGCATTGACACTGGCGATCCCGCTGCGGAGTTTGTGGATGCCGATGGAACGCGTGGCGACATAGGTGCTTTTCCTTACCAGTCGCCACAGATCCTGCCGGTGGCTGAGAATATCAACGTTGGTGACGAAGTCCAGGATCACGTGATGTCATTATCACCCACGTTCTACTGGAGTTTCAAAGACACGGTGGGCACCCAGCAGTTCTACGAACTGCAACTGGCTGCTTTCCCGACTACCTGGGAGGGCGGCGGTATCTGGACGACCGGTGAAGTAACGTCTGTAGATACCTTGGCTGCCTACAGCGGGCCGGCTCTGACCCGGGGGACGAACTATATAGCACGGGTACACGTAAGCAACGGCACTAATTGGGGAAGCTGGAAGTACCTTTTCATACACATCAACGCCGGACCGTCGACGCCGCAGTTTACGCCTGCCCACTACCCTGGGAATCGACACATTGAGGGCTTGTCTTTCTCTGGTTGTACTGATCCTGAAAAGGATTCGGTCTACTACGATATCCAATTCGCGCGTGATTCTGCGATGGAGAACATCATCACCCAGGTGGAACATAGCCCGTCGCCGAGCCTGAAACTTAACTTCGATGGCGAACTGGCAACCGTCTATCACTGGCGGGCACGGGCGACGGATGGTTATATCACTACACCCTGGGTGCAGACAACCCACACTACGTGCGGGCTCGGCGGGACGGTGGAATTGTTGGCTCCGACAGGGCCGGAGTTTACCTGTGGCCAGACTGTCCGCTTTGTACTGAGCATTCAGAACGATCAGACTAAGCCGATCACGGCAGTAGTTAACGGTTTCACAATTTCGTCGCCTGATGGCGCCACTTTTGATCCAATCGTGGTGAAATGGGCTTTGGAGGGGCCGGTATGGGACTCGGCGTATCTGGAGGGCGGCATGACCTTTACTTCGATCCACCATAACGAAACGGTCGACTCGGTGACGTTTGTCGGTTCCATTATGCCTTTGGCTGGCTACAAGCTACCGCCCGGGGCCGGGGGAATCGCCTGGTATATAGAGACTCAGGTATCATGCGATGACATCGGCAAGGAGATCTGTATTGACAATTTCGATTACCTACCCAACGGTAGCAACACGTGGGGCTGGTATTACGGAGACTTTCCGGGGAGAGACTGGACCGGCCACACCTACCCGGTCTGGGGTGGACCGTACTGCTTCACCATTGCGTCCTGCTGTCAGGGCGTGCGTGGTGATGTCAACCAGGACGGGGTCGAATGCACCATCGGTGATATCTCAGCTCTTATCGACCACCTGTTCATCAGTTGCCCCCCACTGGCGTGTATCGACGAGAGTAATCTAAACGCCGATCCGGAGCGCGCCATTACGATTAGCGACATAACCTACGGTGTCGACCACCTCTTCATTTCGCAGCGTGATTTGATCTCCTGTACGCAGACTGTACCCGTTCCGCAGGCGAAAATGGCGGCGGTCGAGCCCACCCTGTGGCGATCCGTCAGCAACGACACTACCAGCCTCTTCCTGTCGACCGATATGGTACTGCGAGGCGTCCAGTTGAGCCTGGTCGGGAAGGGAACTGCGCCTGCTCGCAAGCTCACGGAACTGGGACTTGATCTCGTTCAGGGGCGTCATGGGGATACGCTCAAGGTGGGTCTGGTCGATCTCGACAGCTCGGCTGTGATTGAAAAGGGAGAATGGGTGTTGATCTCCGTGCCGGGAGAGTACGAGGTGGTAAAAGCTCAGGCCGCGGACATGGTTCACCGGGATGTGAGCCTGGCAGTCAAGGACGGCAACCCGAACCTCCCGACCCGATTCGAGCTTTCGCAGAACTACCCCAACCCGTTCAATCCTGTAACCACGATTGAGTTCGCACTTCCGAAAGCGAATGCGGTGAAACTGACGATCTTCAATATTCTTGGCCAGACGGTAGATGTCCTCGTAGATCGTGAGATGCCGGCCGGATATCACCGGGTCGACTGGAACGCGAGCCAATACGCCAGCGGTGTCTACTTCTACCGGATCAAGGCAGGCGAATTTCTGGAGACACGTAAGATGCTGCTCCTGAAATAAGGCCGTCACGGTAGCAATTCGAGGTTGAAGACCTCAGTTGCGCCGCTACTAACCTGCAGTTATTGGCTGCCGTGGAAGTTCACTGAACACGACTTCCCGGCAGCCTTATTTTTGAGTTTGCCGGTGATGGTCCTGCGAATTGGCCGCGGCCCGAGCCAGCTCTTTTCTGAAGCCGGGATGACCACTGTTTCAAGACCAATTCCAATTAGGGATAATCTACGACTATGTTTGCGTGGCCCGGCTACCCAAGCTTGACCAATTCGACCCGCCGGTTGTTCGCTTTCCCCTCGGCCGATGTGTTAACGTCAATCGGTTTGGTTTCGCCCCAGCCTTTCGCTTCCAGTCGGGCGGCATCAATCTTGAACGTGGCGATGAGGTAAGTCCGTACCGCCTCGGCCCGACGCTGGGAGAGGTCGAGGTTGGCGTTGTCCGCGCCATCGCTGTCGGTGTGCCCCTCGATCGAGATCTTCAGAGCGGGATTCTCTGTCAGGAGTTGGCCGATATCGGCCAGGGTCTTGTACGATTCCCCCTTTATCTGATCCGAGCCGGAATCGAAATATATGCCATGGGTGACTATCTTACCGGTTTCGTCGAGCTGCTCTTTGAGCGTCTTGCCTCCCTGGGCAAGGCGGAAATTGCGAACGAACATCTTCTCCACCGCAAAATCATCGTCGTTCGCCATGAAGGCGATCCTAAAACCGGTTGGCGCGAAACCTTCCGTCTTGGGCACATTTACTACGCGTTGCTCGTCGATGTAGCATTTGATCGAGCTCTTGGTCACCATCATTCGGAGAGAGTGTATGCCGCTTGCCCAGGCCTCCTGCACGGCGATCTCAGAAATTACTTTATCGCCACTGTTGCCATCATTCATGTAGAAAGTGGCTCGATGATTGTTCCAGATTTGAAGGCGGGCCGGTATGTTTTCCTCGGCGTCTACCCACTCGAATTCAATGAAATGACTTCCCTGGTAGGACTTGGTTCGATTCAAGAACTCGAACTCGACCGTATATTTGTCGGGCAGCGGTCCGTTCAGTTTGGGGGAGATCGTGCCTTGAGTTGACACCATGATCCACGGCTCGGGACCAACCTTGGCAATCTCAAAGACACCTTCGACCAGGTTCCACCGGGACGGGAATTCGCCGACCTCTTCACCCGCCAGGTCATCATAGTAGAGGACGTTATTGCCGGGCACGAAATCGAACTTGGTGTACAGAGAGAAATTGTCCTTGGCTGTGGCTGTGTCGGTCGAGCTTGTCAGGCCGGTCGAATCTGTCTGAGGAGACGAGCTCGTTTCGGACGTGTCGTTCGAGGTGGAATCTTTGGGTGACTTCGTTTCGGTGATCTTCTCACTCACCTTGTCTTTGAGCTTGTTCTTGAGCTTGCCAAATTGGGCGTTCGTGCCGGCAGGAAGTGCAATCAGAATTACGCCAAGCACGAGAGCAGCCGGTAGTGTAATGAGATGTTTCACACGGTCTCCTCGACAGAATAAGTGAACAGCGTTACGTTCATGATTTTCGCGCGTCTGACTGAACAAAGTGCGCTTGCTCCAAGCTATGATTGTCGATTGCGAGAGTCAAGTTTCTTGCGATTAGGTCGGGGCTGGCCTGGAAGTATGGTACAATTCGCCACAGGACGATAGCTCCACACAGCATCAAACCGACAGGTTTCAATTCTCGTACCTTATTGTGCTCCATCGAGTTTCGTCAATTATTGATAGCGCAGTCGGATTGGGATCGGGTATGTCTTCGGGTCTGTCGCAAGGGGGACCAAGGCACCTTTGGTCTTTCAACAATAGGTGCAGGGTTTATATTGCTACTACAGGCAGTCCAATGGCCTTTAGATGATCAGTTTTGTCCTTGACAGACTACGGGGGAGGGCACTACATGTCCGATGTTAGGTATACGTGGCCACTAATAGGGCATGCGTGAGAAAGATGTGACTTCATGACACTGACGGTCAAAGATATCGCCCGACTCCTAAACGTTTCTGAGAAAACAGTTTACCGCTGGATTAGCCAGGGTCAGATACCGGCCTACCAGGTGCACGAACAATACCGGTTCAACCGGGCCGAAATCCTGGAATGGGCCACTTCCCGGAAAATGGCCATCTCGCCTGAGATCTTTGCCGAGCCGGAAACCAGCGGCGTTCCGATGCCATCATTATACGAAGCCCTTCAAAACGGTGGGGTCAATTACAGGGTAGTCGGCGCGGACAAATGGGCGGTGCTGAAGAACGTGGTCCAGTTGCTGCAGTTGCCTGAGGAAGTGGATCGGGAGTTTCTCTATCAAGTGCTGGTGGCGCGCGAGGAGTTGTCGTCGACGGGCATTGGCGACGGTATCGCGATTCCTCACGTCCGGAATCCGGTAGTGCTGCACATTTCGAAACCGATGGTCACGCTGTTCTTTCTCGAAAATCCGGTTGATTTCGGGGCTATCGACGGCCAGCCGGTATATGCGCTTTTCATGTTGATCAGCCCAACTGTGCGGGCTCACCTTCATATTATCTCACGTCTGGCCTACTCGCTTCGTGACCCCGCTTTTCTCGCCGCGGTGCAGCATCGGGGCTTGCGAGATGAGATTCTTGACGCAGCGAAAAACGTAGAAGCGGCGCTGGTGCAAGGCGCTTCTGCAAAGCCGCAGGTGGGGTAGACTAATGGAGACGGTACTCATTGCCGTAGCCGTAATTCTCTTCTCCGGCATCGTATCGCTGATACTGCAGCGATCCCCGGCCGCGGCATCCGCTGCAAGTGTGATCGGGATTGTTGTTGGCTGTCTGGTAGGCCTGGTACCGGTCGTGAAAACTCTTATAAGCGGCGGGGTTGACTCCATTCGATGGTTGTGGAATGTTCCGGGAGGGACTTTCTCGGTCGGTCTGGATCCACTTTCCGCGCTCTTCCTGTTGATTATTTTCGGCATATCGATACCGGTGAGCGTTTACGGAGCCTCGTATCTCTGGCACAGCCGGCACGAGCACAATCTCGGAGTAGTTTGGTTCTTCACTGGTGTGCTCATCGTTTCGATGGTGGTGGTCGTAGTCGCGCGAAACGCGGTGCTCTTTCTGGTCGCCTGGGAGGCGATGTCGCTCTCGTCGTTCTTCCTGGTAATGTTGGAAGACAAGAAGGACGGCGTTCAGACGGCGGGATGGATATATCTGGTGGCGGCGCATTTTGGGACGGCGTTTCTGATAGCCCTTTTCATTCTTATGGGACACAACGGCTCGCTTGACTTTGACCAATTCTCACCGGCAGCTCACGCTGGGCTTCTCTTTATTCTTTGCCTTATCGGTTTCGGTACCAAGGCAGGGTTTGTACCGCTGCATGTTTGGCTGCCCGAGGCACATCCGGCGGCGCCAAGCCATATTTCCGCGCTCATGTCGGGCGTGATGATCAAGATGGGCATCTACGGCATATTGCGTACGCTCACGTTTCTGGGTCCGCCGCCGCAATGGTGGGGATATCTACTTCTCGCGGTCGGGTTGACTTCGGGAGTCCTGGGAGTTCTGTTTGCACTGGCGCAGCACGATCTGAAACGGCTCCTGGCCTATAGCAGTGTGGAGAACATTGGGATAATAGCTGCGGGGCTGGGAATCGGGTTGCTCGGGATAAGCTTCAATGCCCCTATGATAGCGATACTGGGATTTGGCGGGGGGCTGCTTCACGTTGTAAATCATTCTCTCTTCAAGGGATTGCTTTTTCTCGGAGCCGGATCGGTGGCGCACTCTACCGGAACGCGCGAAATGGATCAACTGGGTGGCCTCTTGAAACGTATGCCGTGGACTGGTGTCACATTTCTGGTCGGGTCAATCGCCATCTGTGGTCTCCCGCCGCTCAACGGGTTCGTTAGTGAATTTCTCATATATCTAGGGGCACTGCACGGGGGGACCGCATCCGACGGCCGTCTGGCGGTAGTGGGAGTGGTGACGCTCGGCAGCCTGGCGCTGATCGGCGGACTGGTAGTGGCCTGCTTTACTAAAGCGTCCGGGGTGGTGTTTCTCGGTGAGCCCAGGACTGAATCCGCGAGAGACATCCATGAAGTCGGCCCTGGCATGGTCATACCCATGGTAGTCATGGCCGTGGCGTGTCTGGCCGTAGGTCTTCTGGCGCCGTATGTCTTCACCGCCCTTGGTCCGGTAATTGGCCAAGATAAGTCAGATGCCTCCAGCCGCAATAAACGATCTGTTTGCTCAGGGGACGAAACCGCTCTACTACGTCATGGCGGCATTCTTGATCTGTCTGGGGCTGGTGGCGCTCATAGCCTTCTTGCGACTGGGATTGCTGAGAAGGAAAGTAGTAAAGGAAACGGTGACCTGGGATTGTGGCTACGCCCGTCCTACCGCCCGTATGCAGTACACGGCTTCATCCTTCACGCGACCGATCACTGAGAGATTCCGCGGGATTCTACGAACTCGTAAGATTCTACTGAAACCCGAAGGGGTATTTCCGAAAGCGGCGTCGTTGCAGACAGTCACTCCGGATTTGTTCCAGGAGCTTCTCTATCGTCCGGTTTTCATAGGTGTTCGAAAAGTGTTGGAAGCCTTTCGTTGGGTACAACATGGCAATGTGCAACTCTACGTGCTATATATCCTGATAACCCTGCTCACCCTGATGTTCTGGAAGCTGCGATGAAGATCAATCTGCTTTCAGTGGGGCATATTATTCTGGCGCTGGTCGTGGCGCCGCTCTTATTGGGCATTATCAATCGCACAAAAGCTATCATGGCCGGTAGGCGCGGTCAGCCGCTCTTGCAGGCATACTCCGACATCTACAAGTTGCTGCACAAGAGCGCCGTATATAGTCGTACGACGACCTGGGTGTTCCGAGCCGGGCCGATAGTCGGTCTGGCCATGGTTGTCGCCGGATTGTTGTTGGTTCCATTCGCCGGTAGTGTGGCTCCTCTGGCATTCAACGGAGACCTGGTTCTATTAGCCTACGTCCTTGGACTGGCGAGATTCTTCATCGTGATAGCCGCGCTTGATACCGGTTCTGCGTTCGAAGGGATGGGGGCCAGCCGCGAAGTGACTTTCTCGATGCTGGTCGAGCCGGCCTTGTTTGTCGGTCTGTTTGCGCTCTCTCGTCTCAGTCACAGTCTGTCGCTCAGTGGAATATTGTACACGTCGGGTGTGACCGGTTGGAGTATCGGTGCGCCGGCGCTGGTGGCCGGAGCTTTATTCGTTCTGTACCTGGCGGAAAACTCCCGTATTCCGATCGATGATCCCACGACCCATCTCGAACTAACCATGATTCACGAAGTGATGGTTCTCGATCACGGCGGTCCGGATTTAGGCCTCGTGCTCTACGGCAGCGCGCTGAAACTATGGCTGCTCGGGGCGTTGTTTGTCGGCGTATTTTCACCGAACCTGACCGAGGCGCCGATTTGGTTCAGGGAGGGATACGCTCTCGTGGGCATGCTCTTCCTGACAATCGCCGTGGGCATCGTGGAATCGTCGATGGCTCGTTTTCGTCTGCTCAAGGTTCCTCAACTGCTGGTGGGCGCCGGAGCGCTCTCCATGCTGGCGGCTATACTGGTTCTAGGGTGATGATTATGTACGATATGGTAAGTGCTTTAGTCGTGCTGATTATCATCACCAACTTCCTGCTTCTGGGTGCAGGGTGGCTGAGAGCGTCGGTACGAATCATCGCCGTTCAAGGACTAGCGCTAGGCCTTCTGCCGCTGTTTGTCCATCAGGACGGACTCTCGGTTCGATTGGCGATAATCGCGGTTCTGGTGATCACGCTCAAGGGTATCGTGTTTCCCCGCCTGTTGATGCGCAGTCTTCGCGAACTAAGCACGGTGCGCACCATCACCTACTATGTCGGGCCGATGCCTTCGCTGCTAATCGGCATCTTTGTGATGGGCAGTTCACTCTGGTGGGGATACGTCCTGCCACTCCCTGACCAGACCGGTTACCGCCTGGCGATACCGATGGTCTTCTTTACTATAGTCACAGGACTCTTTCTGATCGTCAGCCGTCGACAAGCTCTGATGCAAATCATCGGGTATCTCGCTTTGGAAAACGGCATTTATGCTTTCGGTGTCTTCTTCGCCCAGTCGGAATCGATGTTGATCGAAATAGGTATTCTCCTGGACGTCTTTGTGGGTGTGTTCATCATGGGCATCATGGTGTTCCAGATCAGTCGCGAGTTTGACAACATCGAGACGGGTCAGTTGAGTACGCTCAAAGACTGGTTCAAGGGTCGCAAGGAATTGACGAGCAAGGATTCCGAAGCATGATAATCCTGGCGCTCGTACTCATACCGGCTCTGGCCGGACTGACATCTTTCGTCACGCGGAGGAATGACCTGCGGCGGGGGCTGCTGGTGGCGGTGGCGATTGGTCACGCCGCACTGACGGCGTTAGCCTGGTATTTGCGCCCTGAGCCGATCATGGACGGCTGGCTGCAGATCGATGCTCTTGGGTTGGTATTCCTGTCGGCCGTAAGTTGCCTGTTCCTGGCCGCGGCCGTGTACGCTGTGTCATACCTTGCCCGGGAGCAAGCCGGGGAACGACCTGATTTTCAAGAATCGGTCTTGTTCGTCAATGAGCCCGAAGCTGTCTTTGTCGGTTGCCTGCTGCTTTTCCTGGCGACGATGTCTCTCGTCACTATGAGTCACAACTTCGGCTTGCTCTGGGTGGCGGTCGAGGCGACCACGCTGACGAGTGCTCCGCTCATCTATTTCCACCGACACCATCGTTCCCTTGAAGCGACCTGGAAATATCTGCTGATCTGTTCGGTGGGTATCGCGCTGGCCCTGCTGGGCACGTTCTTTCTCGCCTTTGCCGCGTCAGGACATGGAGACCACTGATGTGCCGCTGGTGGTGGGCGACCTGGTTGCCAATGCTTCGTCCCTCCGGGTGCCCTGGATAAAGATAGCTTTCCTGTTCATGCTGGTAGGATATGGAACAAAAATGGGACTGGCGCCTCTTCACAGTTGGCTGCCCGACGCCCACAGCGAGGCGCCGTCGGTAGTATCGGCGCTGCTTTCGGGAGCGCTGCTTAATTGCGCTTTCCTCGGCATTTTGCGAATGACGCAGGTGCTCGATGCGACCGGGTCTGGTGACTTTGCTCATGGACTATTGCTCGTGTTCGGGCTGCTCTCGGTCGTGATTGCGACGGTCTTCATAGTCGCACAGCTTGATTACAAGCGAATGCTGGCCTATTCAAGCATCGAACACATGGGAATTCTGGCCGTGGGTGTCGGACTCGGCGGGCTGGGTTCCTTCGGAGCCCTGCTTCACGCCGTGAATCACTCGCTGACCAAAGGGATGCTGTTTCTCGTAGCGGGCAATATTCTGGCGCGTTACCGAACGAAGTCGGTCAGCATGATTACCGGCATGCTGGGCGAACTGCCGGCATCGGGGGTGCTCTGGATGGCCGGTCTGTTCGCCATTACCGGAATGCCGCCGTTTGGTCTTTTTCAAAGTGAGTTGACAATTATTCGCGCCGCCCTCGACTCGGGGCACATAATGGTAGCAATTGTGCTTCTGGCGGCGCTGGGGGTTATCTTTGTCGCCATGACGAGTATAGTAATGAAGATGGTGTACGGACCGACCCGTGAATCGGCAGGCACCTCGACTGATAGAGAATCTTTGACCTCGATTCTACCTCCGGCCGTCTTGTGCCTTGCGGTCCTGATGTTGGGTGTCTACCTGCCGTCGCCGTTGAGCGGTCTTCTTAACGAAGCGGCACGCTTGCTGGGAGGCCGGTGATGAGTGGAGATCGGGCGCTCATGTGTCGCCATTGCGAACTGGTGCGGCTTCGGGACATCCCGATGCTCAAGTTCGATTCTTTCGCTGAGACGATCATTGGGAGCGTTGCCATCGGCGACCGGTTGATTGCCTTGTTCGCGCAACCGCATGTCAATGGACACCGGCTCTACGGGGTGATTTCCGTCCGGGATGAAGGGGCGCTCAAGACTTGCTCGACGCTCGTGAAGGATAGGTATCCTGCTTTGACGCCGCAGTGCACGCAGGCCCACTGGTTCGAAAGAGAGATCGCAGAATCGTGCGGTGTGACTCCCGAAGGGCATCCCTGGCTGAAGCCTATTCGATTCAGCGGATCGCCGGTGGGAATAACCGATTTCTACAGTATTTCCGGAAGCGACATTCATCAAGTGGCAGTTGGCCCGGTGCACGCGGGAATAATCGAGCCGGGGCATTTTAGATTTTCGTGCGCAGGGGAAAATGTCCTACACTTGGAAATCTCACTCGGGTATCAACACCGGGGCGTGGAACAGGCTTTGAAGGACGGACCGACCCCGCGCACCATACATTATATGGAAACGCTGGCGGGGGATACGTCGGTCGGGCATGCCACCGCGTACTGCCAGAATTTAGAGACCTTGTCGCACCGTCGAGTGTCTTTGCGCGGGATGATCTTGCGAAGCGTGGCGCTGGAGTTGGAACGTCTGGCCAATCACACGGGCGATCTCGGGGCGCTGGCCGGCGATGTTGGCTATCTTCCGGTGGCGTCACACTGTGGACGAATTCGGGGAGACTTCCTGAACCTGACGGCATTTCTCTGTGGCAATCGGCTTGGGCGCGGCATCGCGCGGCCCGGCGGTGTGGCGTATGATCTCGATGAGAGTCAGATAGAGGTGTTCCTGAAGAGACTGGATCAGGCTTTTGCGGACATCAGTACGACCGCGGCTCTGTTGTGGGACACGCCGTCGGTGGTCAGTCGTTTCGAAGGGGCGGGATTGCTCGGAATGGCGCAGTGTCGGGAATTGGGAATCGTTGGTCCCCCCGCGCGGGCGGCAGGATTGGAACAGGATGCGCGTTTGGATTATCCTTCTGATGTCTTCAGTTTTGCTCAGATTCCGGTGTCGCTGTGGCAGACGGGGGATGTGTTTGGGCGTGCGCATATTCGTTGGCAGGAGATTGCCCGCTCGGTTGAGTTTATTCGCGCCCGGTTGACAACCATGCCAAACGAGCCGGCTCTGGCCCCGGCTACGTCTGACTCGATTGAGCCGGACTCACTCGTTATTTCGCTGGTCGAAGGATGGCGCGGCGAAATCTGTCATATAGCGTGCACTGGCGGCGACGGGCGATTCGAATGGTACAAAGTGTTCGATCCGTCATTTCATAACTGGGCCGGCCTCGCGGCCGCGATGCGAAACCAGCAGATATCGGACTTCCCGCTGTGCAATAAGAGTTTCAACCTTTCGTACTGTGGCCATGACCTGTAGAGCAGACTTATGCTGAAAGCGTTACTCGCGCGCATGAAATTCGGAAACCGGACGGTCGGTTTCCCTGACGAACCCCCGATCCTTCCGGAGCGGTTTGCCGGTCGGCCTGTGGTCAGTTCGGATAACTGTGCGAACGAATGCTCTGAGTGCGTAAGAGTCTGTCCAACAGTCGCGGTCAAAGTGGTTGACCGCCATCCGGTGATTGATATGGGCCGCTGTCTCTTCTGTGGGGAGTGTGTGAAAGCTTGTTCGGGAAAATTGATTAGGTACTCTGGTGACCACAGCCTGGCCGCCAATAATCGCTCCGATCTTCTGATTCGACACGATTCGGAGAAAGTGCTGGTTCAAAAGCTCCAGGATGAATCTCTTCGCTTGTTCAAGCGCTCGCTTCGTCTGAGGCAGGTAAGCGCCGGTGGGTGTAACGGGTGTGAGGTAGACATAAATGTGCTGGGCACCATTGTGTACGATCTGGGGCGTTTTGGTATCCAGTTTGTAGCTTCGCCGAGACACGCCGACGGGTTGTTGATTACGGGCCCGGTCACGGAAAACATGAAACTCGCTCTACTCAAGACCTACGAGGCGGTGCCCGATCCGAAGATTGTGATCGCGGTCGGAGCCTGCGCAATTTCCGGCGGACCGTATGTCGACCATCCCCAGGTACACAACGGCGCCGAGAACCTGCTGCCGGTGGACCTTTTTATACCCGGCTGCCCGCCCCATCCCGTTACGATACTTGACGGTCTGCTTCGCCTCCTGGCGCAAATTCCCAAGACCGGCCGGAAATAGCAGGGGCATAGTCCCTTGACCTGCAACGACTTTGTCCGTAGCCAATCTGTCACATTAGCGTCAAACTAAATCTCAAACGTCCGGGACGATGCGGCGTATTATGGATAATGTTGATCCACGTCGTGAAATACGACGCAGGCAAAGCGTGTTGCCTGCGAATAGCCAGATTGGAGTGCAAGTCATGAAAGCAGCAAGAGTGGCCACAGGGAACGGTGAAGCCCTCATGGTGGACTCCACCGCTCTCGAAAAGCTAAGATCGTCATTGCGCGGGGCGCTGTTATTCCCCGGCGATGATGGTTACGACAAGTCGCGGACCGTCTGGAATGCCATGATAGACCGCAGACCGGGAATGGTGGTGCGGTGTTCCGTGGTGGCGGATATCCGCAAGGCAATCTCGTTTGCGCGAGAACAAAATCTTTTGACCGCAATCAAAGGCGGCGGGCATAACATTGCGGGGAATGCGGTGTGCGACGGCGGTCTGCTCGTTGACCTGTCGAACATGCGCAGTGTGACAGTCGATCCCGCCGCCCGGGTAGCCCAGGTAGAACCGGGGGCGACCCTGGCTGATTTCGATCGTGAATGTCAGGCGTTTGGACTGGCTACTCCGGTTGGCATCAACTCGACTACCGGTCTGGCCGGGCTCACGCTCGGAGGCGGTTTTGGCTGGCTGTCGCGCAAGTACGGGATGACGGTCGACAACCTGATTGGTGCCGACGTAATCACGGCTGACGGGCAACTGCTCCACGCGAGCGACAAGGAGAATGCGGATCTGTTCTGGGCGCTTCGCGGCGGCAGCGGCAATTTTGGGGTTGTGAGTCGCTTCGAGTTCAAGCTGCACCAGGTCGGGCCGGAGGTATACAGCGGGCTGGTGGTCTATCCGCTGAAAGAAGCCAGGTCGGCTTTGAAGGCGTTCCGAGAGTATGTCAGGAAGCTCGGCGACGAGACAACTGTGTGGACAGTTATGCGCAAAGCGCCGCCTCTGCCGTTCCTTCCAGCTAAAGTACATGGCACCGAAATCATCGCGTTCTGCTTGTTCCACGCCGGCGATCCGACTGAAGGTGAGAAGATCCTTCAGCCGGTGCGCAAGTTCGGGACGGTGCTGGGAGAGCATGTCGGAGTGCAACCGTACACCGCCTGGCAGCAGGCGTTTGATCCGCTGCTTACTCCGGGGGCGCGGAACTACTGGAAATCACACAACTTTGTCGATCTGAGCGACGGCGCAATCGATGTAGCGGTGCGTTACTCAGAGAACCTACCCTCGCCTCACTGTGAGATATTTTTCGGTCTGCTCGGCGGCGCGACCACTCGTCCATCGCCTGACGCGACCGCCTATTCGCATCGCAACACGATCTACGTGTGCAATGTCCATGGGCGCTGGGAGAAGCCGTCAGAGGACAAGAATTGTATCGACTGGGCGCGAGGATTCTTCCGCGAAGCCACGCCGTACGCGACGGGTGGTGTGTATGTCAATTTCCTGACCGATGACGAATCGGAACGTATCAAGGCCGCCTATGGACCGGGTTACGACCGACTGGCCTCGATCAAGAAGAAATATGATCCGGAAAACCTGTTTCGTATGAATCAGAATATCAGGCCGGGTCAGTAAGGACCACTGCGCTCTTCATCTGAAGGACATATTGACGACCGGCAGGCACTCGCCAGCCGGTTTTTGGGCGGCCAGTTGTTCGGCCAATTGCGACGTAAGTGTGGTCAATCAGCCTTCTTCAGTCGGAATCAATCGCAATTTTTGAATATCTTTTGCGACCGGTTAGCCTTACCCTTGTGGTATGGTAAGTGATACGTACTCTAAAGGATTCGGCGGCCTGGGCATAGCCCCGGGACTGCTGGCGGCTATCAATCGTCTCAAGTTTACTGAGCCGACACCCATACAACGACGCTCGATTCCGGTCGGGTTCGAAGGCAAGGACCTGATTGCGGTCGCCCAAACCGGCACCGGCAAGACGCTCGCGTTCGGTATTCCCATGATTCAACGCCTGGCACAGCTCAAGGGCCGCGGGCTGGTGCTCTTGCCGACACGCGAACTGGCGATTCAGGTAAGTGAATCGCTTCAGTCGGTGGGAGCGAACCTTGGTCTGCGTACCGCGGTGCTGATAGGCGGAGCGCCTGAAGGCCCCCAAAAGAAGGCGTTGGAGAAGAATCCGCGCATAATCGTAGCTACACCCGGCCGCCTGGTTGATTTCCTTGAGCAACGGGCGATTAATCTGTGCAACGTTCAGATACTTGTTCTGGACGAGGCTGACCGCATGCTCGACATGGGGTTTGCTCCTCAACTCAACAAGATACTGAGGGCTATTCCCAAAGAGCGGCAGACCATGTTGTTTTCCGCCACGATACCGTCGGAGATTATGGGGCTTGCCCGCCAGCACATGAAGCTGCCGATCAATATCGAGATCGCGCCGTCGGGAACGGCCGCCGAAAAAGTCGTGCAGGAAGTGTTCTTCATCGAGCGGGAAGCGAAGAGCCAGCTTCTCGAAATTCTGCTGGCTGAATACCACGGCCCGGTGCTGGTCTTTACCCGCACCAAGCACGGGGCTCGCAAACTAACCCGCTATGTGCGCGGTATGGGGCACTCGGCGGCGGAGATACATTCCGACCGCAGCCTGGGGCAGCGGCGCGATGCGCTCGAGGGGTTTAAGTCGGGGAAGTATCGGGTACTGGTGGCCACCGATGTCGCTGCGCGGGGTATCGACGTGGTCGGTATCGAAGTCGTGATTAATTACGATTTGCCCGGCAATTCACAGGACTATGTGCATCGGATCGGTCGCACAGCTCGCGCCGGTATGGCCGGCCGCGCGATTTCGTTTGCCACGTTCGATCAGCGCAACGACATCAGGGACATCGAGCGACTCATAAAGACCGGACTGTCAATCAAGCAGGTTCCGAGACTGCCGTTCGATAAGGTGCCGCGTCGTCCCGCGCCGATGGCGCTGGAGCGGGCGCAGGCCGCGAGACCGCCCAGGCCGTTTGGCCGGACTTCGAAACCGAAATCGACCAAGGGCCGACGTCGCCGTTAGCGGCTGAGCGGCGTGGAAGGTAGTGTTTCGGTCGCTTCTAATGGACTCTTGTTGCGCTTCTTGCCTTCAACTCATCAGTTGTAGCGGTAATCGACGCCAACGGAATCTCTATTGAACGGATGAGCGCGTAGAGGGGAGTATTGCCAATTATCAATTTGCTGTCCCAAACACTCTCGGGCACAACATCTCGAGCATAGCTCTGTACTGTACGAACCCAGGATTGCTCATCATGGAAGGGGTCGTTCATTTCATTTGCATTCAGAAACCCCAGATACACGAGCACAACCGGTATGCCAAGACTCGCCAGCTTCCAGCTCCATGCAAAGCGATTGCTCAACTGATAGTGATGCTCGTGTGACAATTTCCAGCCGGGCCTAATCAGGTTGAAAGCGTCGTTGGCCTCGCGTATTGCCTGTCCGATACGCTCGTAATTCATTTCATTGCCGGAGCCACAGCGATCTTTCGTCTTCAGTTCTCTACAGTGCGCTTTGGCCTCAACCAGAAGCAAGCCAGGTCTGCCTTCAATCGTGCAAGTGCTTGCGATATCCCAGTTCGGTGTACGCGTAGTGGAGCCGGCGCAGGCGAGCCACCACGATTTGAGCGCTTCCCCGTTCCGTTTTGTATCAAGCAAGTGCGGCGCGTTGTGCAACTGGGCTTCCTCGATGTCGTCAAAACCCCGTGGCATCCAGAAGTCGGATGCCGCGATCGAGCCGCAAGGATCAACGAGCTTGTTTAGCTGCCTGGCAACTTGTTCTGGTAGGCCATGCGTTAGTGTGTGACAGCGAGGCTTGCTGCCCTTGAGTTGATTTGGCTTTAAGTGTTCCCGTAGATTACTCATGAGAGAGTCACCCTTTCAGCGTCCACTGCCGTGTCCGCATAACCGTATTGGGTTTGGGAAAGCCGAGCGATATTGCTCTCCATTTTCCCGTATATCGGAGGGGGATCGCAGACCCTTGACCAGGCCCGTGAGCTCGAGAAGGCGATATTGATTGAAGTTAGGCAACCTCACAAGCTCTTCAGGGCCAGTGCCTTTTGCCTGCAAACTGACAATACTTCTTTTTCTTTGATTCGCTTTACTAAACTGCCGATATAAAGACTGATACGCATTGGACCCGGTTCGAGCCCCGGTCGAACCTGTAGACCAGATAGCTGGTAATGACATAAGCATTCAAATAGGACGTTTTCTGGATGCAATTACCACTCGTTGAGGCGGTCAGTCCCGTCCTTGAGAAACCCCACAATAATGAGTCCGGCAGGAGTCTGTTCTTCTGGCTGGTTTGGCTCGTTTCTATAGCTCTGCTTGTCTGGTTTCTGATAGACGGTTTTTCGTACTACACGACCCCCTATGCCGACCGGCCTCACGACCTAGGCTATCGCGAATTCCGCCCCGCCGGAACCCGAGGGCTGATGTACGGTTATGCCGGAGCAGGGATGTTGGTTCTGATGCTGATCTATTCGGTGCGCAAGCGTACCAAGTTGTTGGGACGGAAGATTTCGCTTCGGTCATTGCTGGATTTTCATATTTACCTGGGCGTTATGGGACCGCTCTTCATTGTACTACATACGGCTTTCAAGGTACAAGGTCTGGTGGCGGTAGCTTTCTGGTCTATGGTGGCGGTGGCTGCAAGCGGATTTTTCGGCCGCTATCTTTATCTGCAGATTCCTCGAAATATCCAGGGCACAGAACTGACCATTCAGGAACTAAATGGGCTAATGGGCGATTTAACCAAGCAACTGCGAAATCGTTTTGAACTAGATGACGCCGGCATCATCAAGCTCGAGGGCGTGACCGCCCGGTACGTTACCGGTTTCGGGGGCGGCGCCATGCGAGCCATCGGCCTCTTGCTTGTGGACGATTTGTTTCGTCCGTTTGTGCGGCGCCGCTTTGTACATGAGATAATGGTTGCCATGCCTATGCCCAAGCGACAACTGCGAGAATTTGCAAAACCGGCGTTCACAAGGGCGCTGCTTCAGCGACGGGTGGCGCTGCTGGCACAGGTGCAGCAAACGTTTCATTACTGGCATGTGATCCACAAGCCGTTTGCGATTCTCATGTATATCATAATGATGGTTCATATCAGTGTGGTTGTCTGGACCGGATACGGGTGGGTATGGTAAGGGGCCTACTGCTCATATTTCTTTTCTTCCTCGGGGCGGGGACAGTTCGGGCGCAGCTCTCGCCCGGTGATCTAAGTGAGGGGCATACGTCTCTCGAAGGAGTTGAGAACTGCACCAAATGCCACGGTGGTGATCAGGAACTGGTGCCGGACAAATGTCTTGACTGCCATGTCCGGATCAAGAACCAGCAGGACGCCGGCAAAGGACTGCACAGCCGCCAGGATTATCGTTCCTGCCAGAAGTGCCATGTGGAGCACCAGGGGCGTGACGTTGCTCTGATCTATTGGAAAGACGGCGACACCGCGTTTGACCATTCTGCCACCGCGTTTCGTCTTGAGGGGAAACATGGCTCGCTGACTTGCCGCAAGTGTCATGACGCCAAGTATATGGGCGCGCTGGCGGTTGGATCGAAGGAGAAGACTAACCCAAAGAGGACTTTCCTGGGACTTCAGACCGCCTGCACAGCGTGCCATCGGGATGAGCATCGCGGCCAATTGAGTGAAGTCTGCGCCAAGTGCCACGTTATGACCGCGTGGAAACCGGCGGCGGCCTTCGACCACGCCACGGCCAAATATGTTCTGACAGGCAAGCACATGACCGTTCTCTGTGTAAAATGTCACCCACTTCTGACCGACCGTCCGCTCCCGGAAGATCCCAACTACCAGAAGTACGTCGGCTTGCCGTTTGCCCAATGCACTGACTGCCATACCGATCCGCATAAGGGTAAGCTCGGGGCGAACTGTAGCTCCTGTCATAGCAGTGAAGGGTGGCGTTTGGTCAATACGGTGAATTTCGATCACAAGAAGACGCGCTACCCGTTGGAAGGGAAGCATCTTGCCCTGAAGTGCGAGAAATGTCACAGCGGAGGCCAGGCCAAGCCGGGATTGAAATTCGCCGCCTGTCGTGACTGCCATTCGGATTACCATAATGGAGATTTCGCCAAGCGGGCGTCGAAGGGCGCTTGCGAAGAGTGCCATACGGTCGGCGGTTACTCTCCGGCGCGCTACACGATGGCCCAGCACGATCAATCGGATTATCCGCTTCGTGGCGCCCATCAAGCCGTACCGTGTCTGACTTGCCACAAGCTGAAAGCGGCCGATGGTTCTTCAAAGCTGCGGTTTGTCTTCGCTTCTGTGAAATGCCTGGGATGCCATAAGGACCCGCACAAGGGACAAGTGGACAAGATGGTGGCGGCCTCAGGGTGTGAACTCTGTCACGCAGTCGAGGGGTGGAACCGGGTCAATTATGACCATTCGAAGAGCAAGTTTCCTCTCGAAGGGCGTCACGTCCAAGTTGCCTGTATGAAGTGTCATACCGATATCGCCCAGGCGAAAGACATCAAAGCGGTGCGCTTTACCGGTATCCGGACCGATTGCCAATCGTGTCATCCGGATACTCATCGCGGTCAATTCGCGAAGGATAATGCCACCGATTGTTCGGGGTGCCATTTGGCATCAAGCTGGAAGACTACGAAGTTCGACCATAAGAATAGTCGGTTCAAACTGGACGGCGCCCACCGGACGGTGCTCTGTGAAAAGTGTCATTTGAGTGTAAAAGACGAGAACGGACTATTTGCCAAATACAAGCCGATTGACATCACTTGCGTCTCCTGCCACGGCACGATCACTCCGGAAAGGAGCAGTTAATCATGAGACGATTCTTCTTGTTTCTGATTGGCGCGTCATTGCTTATCGGAAGTGCGCTTCTAAGTCAATCGACCGTGAAGAACCCCCACGGTAACTTGAAGTGGGACTGTCAGGACTGCCATACCACCGAATCCTGGTCGAAGATGCGCGATTCGCTGCAGTTCAAGCACGATGCGACCGGCTTTGTCCTGGTAGGTTCGCACGCAACGGCGCAGTGTATCGGCTGCCACAAGAGTCCCCTGTTTAGTAACGTCGGAGTTGCCTGTGCTGACTGCCACGCTGATCGCCACAACGGCCAGCTTGGTCAGGACTGCGACAATTGCCACACGCCGCGCGATTGGCAGAACCGTCGAAGTACGCTCGAAATGCACGCCTCAAGGGGATTTGCTCTGACCGGTGCGCACGCGGTCGCGGACTGCGAAGCTTGCCATGTCGGCCACGCGCGACAGGAGTACGCCGGCACGCCGATGGTTTGCTACGATTGCCATACGGAGGCGTACTCGGCGACCCAGGATCCGAATCATGCGCGGGCCGGTTTTTCGACCGACTGTAAGGTTTGTCATCAGCCGACTGCATCCACCTGGCGGAATGTGGAATATCATCACCCGGCGGCTTTTCCGCTTGTCGGTGGGCATCAGGGAGTGGCCTGCAAGGCGTGCCACGCTACTCAGTATGTCGGTTTAGCGACCGATTGCTATTCATGCCACGAGGCTGTCTTTGCTGCCACGACCGATCCGAACCATGTGACGGGCGCCTACCCGCATGACTGTACGCAGTGCCACACGATCTACGGCTGGAAGCCGGCCACTTTTGACCATTCCCTGACAGTGTTTCCGCTGACTGGTGCGCATCTTCAGGCGACTTGCATCTCCTGCCATGCGACACAGTACAAGGGAACGCCGACCGCTTGTTATGCCTGTCACCAGGCCGTTTTCGATCAATCGACGGATCCCAATCACGTTCTGGCGCAATTCGATCACGACTGTACTAAGTGCCATACTACTTCCGCGTGGAAGCCGTCGTCGTTTAATCACTCGACGACCGGATTTGTGCTGACCGGAAAGCACGTCAGCGCGACATGCTCAGGATGCCATAGCACTACCTTTGCCGGGACTCCAACTGACTGCTACAGTTGCCACCAGGCCGCATTCGAAGGTGTTACGTCGCCGAACCATGTGCAGCAGGGGTTTGGTCACGACTGCACGGTGTGTCATACGACGGCAGGGTGGACGCCCTCGACTTTCAACCATGCTACTACAGCTTTTCCGCTGACCGGCTTGCACGTCAACGTCGCGTGTAATTTGTGTCATGCGAGCGGGTACGCCGGCACACCGACCGATTGCTATTCGTGTCATCAGGGCGTTTATGCGTCCGGCACCAACCCGAATCACGCGCTCGCCAATTTTGGCCACGACTGCACAACGTGCCATACGACCAGTGGCTGGACGCCGTCGTCATATAATCACTCGGTAACAGGCTACACGTTGACGGGTACCCATATTACCACCGCCTGTAATCTGTGTCATGCGACAGCTTATGCCGGTACGCCGACCGATTGTTATTCCTGCCATCAGGCGGCCTACCAGGGTGTGGCGGATCCGAATCACGTGACGGGCAATTTCGATCACAATTGCCTGACCTGCCACAATACTACCTCGTGGGCGGAGTCGAGCTTTAGTCATGCCCTGACGTCGTTCGCCCTCACGGGACAGCATCTGACGATAGGTTGTAATTCGTGTCATGCGGCCGGATACACCGGGACGCCGACGACCTGCTATGCGTGTCATCAGAGCTCCTTTGCGACGGCTACGAATCCTAACCACGTAACGGCCGGATTCCCAACCGACTGTCAGACCTGCCATACTTCTAGCGGCTGGACTCCTTCGAGCTTCAACCACGCCACTACCGCCTTCCCGCTGACAGGGGCGCATACTACGGTGACGTGCATTTCGTGTCACGCCGGGGGTTACGTCAGCACGCCGACCGACTGTTATTCCTGCCATCAGAGCAATTTCGAGTCGTCTACCAATCCGAACCACGTGCTGGCGAGTTTCAGCCAAGACTGTACCGGCTGCCATACGACTACGGCCTGGACGCCATCGTCGTTTAACCATACGGTGACGGGTTACGCTTTGACCGGGGCTCACACTACGGTGACCTGCGTTTCGTGCCACGCCACGGTCTATGCCGGAACGCCGACAGACTGTTATTCCTGCCATCAGGCGGCCTACCAGGGGGTGGTAGATCCGAACCATGTGACCAACAATTTCGACCACAATTGTTTGACCTGTCATAACAACACGGCTTGGACGCCCTCGACTTTCAACCATGCCACTACGGCATTTCCGCTGACCGGCGCGCACACCACAGTGACCTGTGTATCGTGCCACGCCAGTGGTTATACGGGAACTTCGACGGCATGTTATTCCTGTCATCAGAGTAATTTTACGTCGTCCACTAATCCCAACCATGTCTTGGCTGGTTTCAGCCAAGACTGTACCGGCTGCCACACGACCACGGCCTGGACGCCATCGTCGTTCAGCCATTCGTCGACCGGCTACACTTTGACCGGTGCTCACACTACGGTGACGTGTATATCCTGTCACGCCACGGCCTATGCCGGGACACCGACCGATTGTTATTCCTGCCACCAGGCAGCCTACCAGGGGGTGGTAGACCCGAACCATGTGACCAACAATTTCGATCACATTTGTACGACCTGCCATACCACCTACGGCCTGGACGCCATCGACCTTCAACCACGCCACCACGGCTTTCCCACTTACGGGAGCCCATGCTACGGTGACCTGTGTATCGTGTCACGCTAGTGGTTATGCCGGAACTTCGACAGCATGCTATTCCTGCCACCAGGCGGCCTACCAGGGAGTGGTAGACCCGAACCATGTGACCAACAATTTCGATCACATTTGTACGACCTGTCACACCACTACGGCTTGGACGCCATCGTCCTTCAACCACGCCACCACGGCGTTCCCGCTTACGGGAGCGCACACAACTTTGACGTGCGTGGCGTGTCATAGCAGCGGCTATACCGGCACTTCGACGGCTTGCTATGCGTGTCATCAGACGGCTTACCAGACCACCACGAATCCGAGCCACGCCGCGGCGGGCTTCCCGACAGCCTGCCAGAACTGTCATACGACCACCGGCTGGACTCCGTCGACCTGGGATCACGACAGTCAGTATTTCCCGATCTACTCAGGAATACACAACGGTCGTTGGAGTGTTTGCGCAGATTGTCACGTGAGTGCGGGTTCGTTTGCCGTCTTTGAGTGTATCAATTGTCACGAGCACAACAAGACCGATACCGATTCAAAGCACTCCGGTGTTCAGAACTACCAGTACCAGAGCACATCATGCTACTCGTGTCACCCAAGGGGGCGGGCATGATCAAGAAATTGCTGATATTCGCAGTCTGCTTAACCTTGTTGGTGGCTACTGCAAGCGCCAAGGATCGTTTTGCGGTCAAATATGTTTCGGTCGAGAATGTCTATCTTGACGGTGGTCAGGCGGACGGTCTCAGCGTGGGAACGCGCCTTCTGGTTTTGGGCAAACAGGGTAGCAAGGCGGAGATCGAAGTGGTTTACATTTCGGTCCACTCGGCCTCGTGCAAGATCATCAGCTCTACGAGTGATATTCAGGCCGGCGACGCAGTCGAACCAAAGACGCCTCTGAACTTCGACAGTACGGTAACGATAGATTCGCTAAAGCCGGTGGCCGTAAGTCCCGCGCCCGTTTCCGCACCGACGCCGGTGCGAATCAAGCCAGGTCAGGCGGCGGTAAGTGGCAGCATGTCGTTCTTGTATTATTACTGGAACGATGAAACCGTGTCGAATCTCGATTTCAGTCAAACCACCGCGCGAGTATCACTCACGGCTCGTCATCTCTGGGGCAACGAACTGACGCTGGCCGTACGAGGAAGGGGTCGGTTTGACAAACGCCGGCGAGATTACACGTCCGCTGTCACCCGCAACGACTGGCAGAATCGACTATGGGAGTTTTCGCTGAGCTACGAGGAGCCGTCGGCGCCGGTCAATTTTCAGATCGGTCGGATTCTGCCGCATCGGACAGGCTCGATCGGCTTCATCGACGGCGCGTTGGTGGAATGGCTGATGTCCAACCGCTTCCGCGCGGGTCTGTTCGGTGGATCCTATCCGAATTGGCTGTACGATGAGCAAGGCCTGACTCTAATGAAAGGTGGCGGATACTTCAGCTACTCTTCAGGTGACTATCGGAACACCTATTTCGAGCAGAGCCTGGGTGCAGTTGGTGAATATCATGGGCAGGAAGTCAACCGGGAGTACCTGGTTATTCAGGGACGTCTGAGCCGGGGAAGCGTATGGGGAATAAACCATACCGGAGAGATTGATATCAATCGGAGCTGGCGAAAGGTCCGGGCCGGGACGACGTTCGAGCTGTCGAATCTCTACCTGAGTGGCTGGATCCGTCCGACTTCCCGGGTACGGTTTTCTCTCAGCTATGACAACCGCACCAACTACTGGACATACGGGAGCCGCTCTACAGTCGACAGCCTATTCGATGACCATCTTCGCCAGGGAGTCAGGCTGCAGAGCGATCTGACACTTCCCGGTAACCTGTATTCGTCTCTGTCGGCGGGGTATCGCAATCGCTCCGGTGACCCGAGCGCGACCAAGTCCTATTCAGTACAGCTTCGCAAGGGGAGCCTGCTGTTTCAAGGGCTCAGCTTGATGGGTCAGTACGCGGGCTTTAGCGGACCTTCCAACCGAGGCTACAATTACTCGGTCCGAGCCACCACCTATTTTGGTGGCAGGTACTCGGCCAACGCTGCTTACGGAAGCTACGCCTACCGGACCGAGCAAGTGACGACTTATCGACACAACGACTGGGTCGAGCTGTCCGGACAGGCTGATCTCAGCCGTCGATACTGGCTGGGGCTGTTATTGCAGACCGATTCGGGCGACGATATCAAGGGTTTCCGGATTCAGTCGGAACTTGGTTACAGGTTCTAAGCGAACCAGACAACTTCTTGAACGTTAGAACAACTATGGAACATCTACTGATTTGGACCGGTGTTGCGGTTCTGGCAGCCGTGATTTTCTTTCCGTATCTGATCCAGTTTCGGAACAACCGACGGGTCGTGGCGGAACGCCATCAGGAAGCGCATGCCATGGGCATCGACCGCCCACGAGCCCAGTATCCCATGGTCAATCGGTCTCAGTGTATCGGTTGTGGAGCCTGTGTTGCGTCCTGTCCGGAAGGTGATGTCCTGGGAGTGGTATGGGGCGTGGCCGAAGTTATCAACGGCGAGCGGTGCGTGGGTCACGGTTTCTGTGAAACCGCCTGTCCGGTGGGAGCTCTTAAGGTCGGCCTGGGGGATATCAAAACGCGCCCGGATATACCGGTTCTTACGCCGGTCAACGAGACCACGGTCCCGGGGCTGTTTATAGCCGGCGAACTGGGGGGGTTATCGCTAATTAGAAACGCCGTAGCCCAGGGGCGGATGGTGGTCGATGAAATCGCCCGACGGATTGTTAAGCCGGGGAATGGCACTGATTACGATTTCGTGATCGTGGGGGCCGGACCGGCCGGCATTTCAGCGGCGTTAACAGCAGTACAATACGGTCTGAATTATGTCATGCTGGATGAACGCGAGTTGGGCGGCACGATTCTCCAGTATCCACGCCGCAAACTGGTCATGACGCAGCCGATCGAGATTCCGCTCTACGGTTGGTTGACGAAAGATGAGTATTCGAAAGAAGTCTTGATGAGCATCTGGCACGAAATCGATGATCGCTTTCATCTGAAGATGAGCCCGGGGCAGAAAGTCGAGTCAGTTCGCCACGTTGACAGCCATTTTGATATCAAGACCCCGGTGGCGGAGTATTCGGCCCGTTTTGTGGTGCTGGCGATCGGTCGCCGCGGGACGCCGCGTCGGCTGGAAGTGCCCGGCGAGGAACAGGCCAAAGTCATGTATCAACTGGTCGACGCCCAGTCTTACACCAACCAGCATGTGTTGGTGGTGGGTGGAGGAGACAGTGCGGTCGAAGCGGCGGTCGGTCTGGCGAGACAACCCGGAAATACGGTGACTATATCCTATCGCAAGAGCAGCTTCTTTCGGGTGAAGAAGAAGAACGAAGACGCCATGACGCGGCTGATCGCGGGTCACAAAGTAAACGCGATTTTCGATTCACAGGTGGTCGAAATCAAAGACAAGAGCGTGGTCCTGCAAACCAATGAGGGCGTGCGCGAGATTCTCAACGACTATGTAATCGTCCAGATAGGCGGCGTCCCGCCGTTTGAAATGCTCAGGGATATGGGCATTGCGTTCGGTGGTGAGATGAAGAAGCTGGCGTAGCTCTGTTAGTCAAGTACCCCCCAGGATTGGCCGATAATAGAGATAAGTTTCTCTAAAAACCGGATTATCGGCTCAATGTATTCGATCGAGAAGACATCATACGGATTCAAGATTGTGCAGTTGGGCACTTTCAAAATCGACGAAGTGCAACGGTACAAATCCGATGTTATGGCTGCGTTCGCCGAGCACGCCGGACCATTTTCACTCTTGATTGACTCGAGAAGGCTGACCCTGCCGACGCCTGAAGTGCTCAAAGTATTCGACCAACTTTACGATGCCGTTTGGAAAATGGGATGTGAAAGAGGCGCCATCATAGTTGAGTCGCCTGTAGCCAAAGGTATGGTCATTCAAGCCTGCGCGAAGGCCCAGTACCCCACCAATGATCGTATCATTGACGCCAGAATTACGGAGAACTGGGAGAAGGTAGCTCTGGCCTGGATAATAGACGTCGTTGAGCCGACCCCTCAGCTAGTCGTTCAGCAACCTTCCCACTGATTAGCAATTTCACTACCCCAGGGATCTACGCTTGCGAAAGGCTCGGGCCTTGTCGCGGCTGCCGCAGACAGTCATCGAGCACCAGCGACCGGAGTGATTCTTCGAAGAGTCATAGAACACCCACTGGCAGTGGGACTCGTGACAGGCTTTCAGGCGAGACCAGGTCCCCTTGTTGATGGCCTGAACTACAATAGCCAGTATCTGCTCGCAAACACCGGCAATGCCGTCGCTGTCAGGCGAGAGGGTTAGATTCCCGTCAGACTTGAATTGTATTCCCAGTTTGAGCCGAGAGGTCAGAGCATTTATCTGCTTTAGCGACGCGGGTTCCACCGTTTGGCCGTTGTTGGCTAACAGGAGGTGTCTGATTGCTTCACGAAACGATAGTGCGATCCGATGGTCCTCAGAAGTTACTTCTGCGGCCGAGCGCAGCAAGCCATGGCGGACCAGCCAGGCTTTAAGCGATTCTTTGGTGCCGATTTCATCTTCACCCGTTTCGACATTGAATGTATTCACAAGCCCCTGTACGAGAACGAGTTCGCCCGGCGCGGGTTTGCTCCCGGTGGTGAGCAGGTTGAGGTTCTTCATAGTACAAAGATACAGCGTCTCCAATAACTTGTAAACAAAAATAACCGGTAAAACGTATTGACAGGTAACGTAACCAGTAATATATTATTGGCGGTAACGGCAGATACTACGGATAAGAATTCGGAATTGGAGCGCTTTACATGAGTTCAAGAGAAGTTCTCGACGCCTTGCAGGCAAGCCTGGAGCAGTGGGGATTCAAATCCGCGGTCGTGTCGGCCGAGCGCTCGCTCGAATTACGCCGGACTATTGAAGAGGGGCGGGCGTCTAACTTGATTAATAGCGCCGTGTTCAGACAATACGCGGCCTATTTCGAGAATATGCTCTCACAGGATGTTCCGTGGGCGCGCTCGATAGTTGTCGTAGCGGTACCGCGCCCGGCGCTGGAAGTGACTTTCGATATCGATGGGAAACAACGCACCTTGATCATTCCGCCCACATATGAGCACAGTATTGATGAGACCGTGACGTCCGCCATTGAGTCTTCCCTGGTACCGCATGGATTTCAGATCTGTCGTGCTATGCTGCCGCTGAAGCTATTAGCGGTCCGGAGCGGTATAGCGCGCTACGGCAAGAACAACGTCGCCTATGTGGAAGGGATGGGAAGTTTTCACCGCCTCCTCGCATTCTACTCTGATATGCCGGTAGAAAGTGATAGCTGGCGTGAGCCTCAAGTACTTGACGCGTGTGATGGCTGTCAGGCCTGCACGAAACATTGCCCCACCGGAGCCATCGACCCGGATCGGTTTCAATTGCACACCGAGAGGTGTCTGACACTTCACAACGAGTCGTCCGAGCAGTTTCCGCAATGGATAGATAAGTCCTGGCACCATTGCCTGGTAGGTTGTATGCAATGCCAGCACTATTGTCCCGAGAACAAAGATGTCCGTCTGTGGAAGGAGCACCTGGCGGAGTTTACGCAAGAGGAGACCGCCTTGATCCTGGCGGGAGTCACATCGGACCAGATGCCGCCGAGCATAATCGCCAAGTTCAGGACAACGGGCCTGCTGGAAGATCCAATCAGTCTGACCAGAAACCTGAAAAGTGCGTTGGGCGCAACAGGATAGTATAGCGTCACTTTGGCGCCTGCGAGCGCGATGCACCCGTTTAGACAAGTTTTCGTTTGGTAATGCTCCGGAAATTGGTTATATGTCTAACAGGATGACGTGCCCGCAATGAGGCAGACTTTGGGTTGCGGGCGGATTTTGGCATCCGGGTAAGTGCATGAACGCATCGACTCTGATCATAATTGCCCTGCTGCTCTTCGCGCTGGCGTATCGATTCTACGCCAAGTTCATCATAACCAAAGCGCTCGTATTCGATAAGTCACTTCCTACTCCGGCGTACACGTTGCGCGACGGAAAAGACTATCACCCGACCAACCGCTGGGTGCTGTTTGGTCATCATTTTGCGGCTATTTCGGGGGCGGGTCCGTTGGTGGGGCCGGTCCTGGCCGCCCAGTTCGGGTATTTGCCCGGATACTTGTGGATTTTGATCGGCGCCGTGCTCGGCGGGGCTGTGCATGACATGGTGATTCTATTTGCTTCGGTGCGGTCGCAGGGTCAATCGCTGACTCATCTGGCGAAGGAACATGTCAGCCCGGTGGCAAGTGTTGCGACGGCGTTTGCGATTCTCTTCATAATTGTCACCGCCCTGGCCGGTTTGGCTCTGGTGGTGGTCAATGCGCTGAATGAAAGCGCCTGGGCGACTTTCACTATTGCTGTCACGGTTCCAGCCGCGTTGTTCGTCGGGCTGTACATGTATAAGCTGCGACCCGGGAAACTGGTCGAGGCATCGTTGGTCGGCGTGACTATTGTAGTCCTGGGTGTCATAGCCGGAGAACCGCTGTCACACACGGCTTTCGGCCAATACTTCATTCTCTCAAAGCCGGCGCTTTCGATCATTCTCCCGCTCTATGGCCTGATTGCTTCAGTGCTGCCGGTCTGGCTGCTGCTGTGTCCGCGTGATTATCTAAGCTCGTACATGAAGATCGGGACCATCCTGCTGTTGACGGTCGGCATTATAGTGGTCAACCCGGTCATTCATATGCCCGCGATTACCCAGTTCGTGCACGGGGGAGGGCCGATCATTCCCGGCACCGTGTGGCCGTTTGTCTGCATCACGATTGCCTGTGGAGCGATCAGTGGGTTCCACGCGCTGATAAGTTCCGGTACGACGCCCAAGATGATCAGCGGCGAAGGAGATATTCGCCTGATCGGTTACGGCTCGATGCTGGCCGAGGCGGTTGTTTCGATAATGGCGCTGATAGCTGCCACCACCATGATGCCCGGTGATTACTTCGCGATCAATCTTCCGCCGGAAGTATTCAGCAAGCTGGGCATGCAGATCGATCAGCTTCATTATATTGAGCAGATGACGGGTGAAACGCTGGCCGGACGGACGGGAGGGGCGGTTTCATTGGCGGCGGGGATGTCGCTGATTCTGTCGTCGATTCAGGGCATGAAACACCTGATGAGTTATTGGTATCATTTCGCGATCATGTTTGAAGCGCTGTTCATCCTGACCACGGTCGATACCGGCACCCGTGTCGCGCGCTATATCCTGCAGGAGATTCTCAAGCCGATTCATCCGAAACTCGGAAGTTCGACCTGGCTGCCCGGGGTCATTTTCAGCAGCGCCGCGATCAGTTTCCTGTGGGGGTATCTGGTTTACAACGGCGATATTTCATCGATCTGGCCGATGTTTGGGGTCGCGAACCAACTTCTGGCCACACTGGCGCTGTCGATAGGTACAATCTATATTCTGAAGCGTTCGGGGAAATGGACTTACGCTCTGATGACTTTCATCCCGTCGCTATTCATGTTCGCGACGACTTTCGTGGCGGGAATCGAGAACATCGTCAACAACTATCTCCCCAAGCATACTTTCACGGGAAACCTGAATGCGTTGGCGACGGTGGTGATGCTAATATTGGTGGTTGTAGTTTACGTTGAATCGCTTCGGAAGTGCGCTCAGTATCTCAGGGACGCCCGCTCGAATCCGCAGTTGGCCGTGAAATAGAAGCAGTCATTCAATCTCAATACAGATTAATCAGAACCAGTTTTCATCACCGTGGCAGAGCCCTGAGCCGGAACATCCGCCGTTCGAGTAAGTAATCTGTCTGGCTCCGAACGCGACCGTGTTCTGGCCATCGACGTGAACCGCTTTGCCAATAATCGACAAGCTCGAATCGACCGTAGTGGAGTGACATTCGTAGCATCCGATATGTTCGCTACGGACATGCTTGCTGTGTTTGCCCAGCAGATCGCCCGGATTGGCGCCGTCGTCATGGCACGAGCCGCAAGCTGCCTGGCCGGGGGCGTTCCAGATAGGTGCGTTGGCGATATATCCACCGTAGAAGTTCCCATGGCAGTAGGTGTAGCTGCAGCGGCGGGTAATGCGACTCCAGGTCGAGCCGGTGCCGGCCAGCGAACCCCAGGTGATTTCGGCAACCGAATCAACCGCCCAATGATCGGGATCGGACAGGCGGGATGGCACTTTGTGGCACTCATTGCACGCGAAAGCGTCAGCCACATAGCCGCTTTCCATGTGCGGGGTGTGCGCTCCCACGGCCAGTTCGGCCGCGGAATTTTCGCCGTGCAAACCACGAGGCGGCGCCCCGGTCTGATTGTCACCGCCGCCGTGACAGTGGGTGCAGGCCGCCGGGCCGGTGCCGTGACACTGATCGCACCTAGTGGTGTCCAGAGGGGTGACGTTGGCAACGCCGTTGACGTGAAGCGAAGGGGTGATGATGTGCAGCGACGAGTCCACCACACCGGAATGACAGTCGGCACATACGAAGGTATTGCCGGAATAGTGAACTATATGGATGAATCCGAGAGAGTCAGGGTTGTCACCAGAATTATGACAGGTGCCACACCGCAATGAATCTGGTTTGGGCGATGTCCATATCGGAGAATAGGTGGAATCACCGCCGCTGAAATTGCCGTGGCAATAAGTGCGGGAGCAGGTGCGAGCGGTACGGTTCCATCGAGCGCGACCGCCGTCGGCGAATCCTTGCCAGGTTATTTCGGCAATCGAATCAAGAACGCCGCCGTTGGCGTTCAGATGATACGGCTCGAACATGCTTGCCGGAACGAGGTGACACGACTGGCAGGTCACCGCAGCTGAGCGCGACGTTCCGGTCAGGTGCAGAGTGTGTGCACCCACGGCCACGGTTGTGTCGGAAATTTCGCTGCGAAGTCCGAGAGGTGGTGCGCCGGTGTGGTTGTCCAATCCGCCGTGGCAGGCGATACAGGCACCGCTGGTTAGATGACAATCAATACATGAAACGCCTACCTGCCCGCCATTGTAGTCCTCCCCGTGACATACGGCGCAACTTCCGGTGCCGTTCTGTAGTGCGACCGTACCATGAAAATCGGCCAATCCCCTAACCATCCACGAAGCCGAGTGGGTGCCCGGCAACTGACTGGCCGTGCGTTCATCGCTGCAGCACCAGGTGGAGAGAAGAAGACCAAAGCAAAGAATTAATGCCAGACCGGCTCCGTTATGACTGCGGCCAGTATTTGTCCGGGCTTTCATCAGTCTTTGCTCCCGTGACAGTAGCCGCAGAAACCAACCCCCGGACGGCCGGTGCTGGTATGGCAGGTGAAACAGAAATAGCTATCGTCGCTGTGCCACGGTCCATGGCTATCGAATCGACCCGCATCTGCCGAATGAATCGGCTGGTCTGTCCCGCGAACTCCGTCGGCATCGCGATGGCAACCCGCGCGGGCGCAGGTGGGATCATCGACTTCATGGCAGGAGGCACAGTTCTCTATGTCGTTGCGCGCCGCCCGTCCGTGTTCGGTGAGCCAGGCTCCGGTCGAGTGGGCTAGCGGCATTCGGTTCTCGCGTTCGTGGCAATCGTTGCAGAAAGCGCGTCTGTCGTGGCAATGGGCGCAATCGGCCTCTTTGCCCTGAGCGTCGAGCCCGTGCGTAAATTCGTAGTTGAGATCGTGAATGCTGCCGGTCTGGTTGTCACCCCGGTGACAGCTAATGCAGTACACTTCCTGCTGGTGGCAGGTGTGGCACCAATCCGGCTTGAGCGTGGCTTGTTCGGCGTGCTGGTGACGCCAACCGGTCGGATGGATATCGGCCAGAGTCGTCTTACCGCCGGCGTGGCAAAGACGGCAATCCCACGGGGCGCGGACGCCATCGTGACAGGACATACACATCGGCTTATTTGGCAAAGTGGGTGTCAGCAGAGCTTCGCCGTTTTCATTCGTCAGGCTGTGACAAGTGTTACAGGCGGTTTTGAGTTCCAAGTGTCGCTTGTGGTTGAACTGGACCGAAAGTCTGGTCGCAACCGCCGGTGACGGATTCTCCGGATCGCGGTGGCACTGTCCGCAGGTCTTGTCATCTTCGACTTCATGGCATGCGGCGCACGCATCCATGGTCGGGAGCTTGAGATCTTTGGCGCCGGTACTGGATGGAATTTCGGCGTGACAGGCGACACACTCGATTCCCTGTCCCGTGACGTGCAGGGTGTGCGAGAATATCAGACTCGAAACAGTCGCCTGCGGAGGCGTGCCCGCCATCATGGCGGCAGCGACAGTCAGCGTTATCACAGCAAGCAGACCAGGACGTCGGATGTTCATTTTCCCGCCTCCGTCCTAGTCGATCTGATGTCGAAATTCTTCGCCAACTGAACGTATATCCGGTAATCATTCTTTTCTACGGCGTTTCGCAAGTACTGGCCTTCGATCCTGATCTGCATCGCCCGGCCCGGTCGCCAGAGTAAGCCGGCACTGGATGAATAAGCGTCGATCTTATCCCGAGTCTCTGGTTGGATCAGGTAGCGCGACATGAAAGTCGAGCCGTACAGCTCGAGGCCGGGTCTGAGGTCCAGATTGACCTGACCTTGCAGTCCGTTGCTTTCTCCGCCATACCCGGCGCGGTGGTACCAGCCGATCATGAAATTAGTGTTACGCAGACCCAGCACCGTGCGCCAGGCGTCCCCTTCGGCCAGGAATTCTTTGTGGAACTGGCCCAGCAGGCGAATATCCCGCCACACGGTGCGATTGGCTTCAGCCCGGACACCCTTATAGGCATCGGCGTCGATCAGGCTGAATATGGAATTGCCATCGACCGACGGCTTCCGCCAATCGAATTCCCCCGACAGGTACCATTTGCCCGGGCGGGAGGAGATTCTGGCCAACACTCCGGCCATGTCAGCATTAAGAAGATCGTACGATATCCGGCTGTACATCTCTATCTGCCGGACCTCACGGAAAGCATCGACTCCGACCCGGTTACGGCTGGTTGAGCCGTACGATGTCTGGGCGAGCCAGTTGAGGGCCAGTCGTGTGGTTTGGGACTGAGTGTATTCGATGCGAGCGCCGAACATGCTGAAATTGCCAAGAGATTGAATCTTCTCGGGTCGTTCATGCGCCACGGTTGCGCCGCCGAAGAAATCGAGGTTGATTGCCTTGACTATACGCAGTCTGGCGCGGAATCCGTCGATCAACGAGCTGCCCAGCGTGTTGTAGGCGAACTGACGACCGACATAGATCGCACTGCCCGAAGGATAACCAGCGAGTTTGAAGTAGAGGTCATATATATAAGTCTGCGGCGTGCCGGGTCGTTTGGTGGCCAGATCACCGGTCCAGCGCAGGTTCGTATGAAGTGCGAGGGATCGGTTCTGAGTCGAGCGCCACAGGGTAGCGTTGGAATTGAATCCCACGTAGCCGCGCCAGTATTTGTCATGGGAGCGCTCGGAGCCGTACAGACTGGAGGTGATCCGACCTGAAAGATCGACGGCCTGGACCGAAACCGACATCAAACACGCTGTGACAAGGCAGGAAAGCAGCAGGGCCTTCGACAGATGCCGGAGCAGCCTATAAGAACACCCGGTATCAGCCGGGCGCATGGTCGTACTAATTTCGCTCGACAACTCAACCACTCTTATTCGTATCCGCCAGAATTTCTGTCAGATCCCAACAGACAAAATAAGAGCGATGATGTCAAGTTTTTTTGCTCGGACAGGGCGCGTGTCCGCATTCGGATTCGTCGATAGTAAGCCACCATCGTGAAGTATGGGATCGGACATGGTTGCGGCGGCATGTGGGACCCAGGTTGAGCGATGACCGGCGTTTGCCGCAAGAGTCCCTACTTGTAATCAGGCGACGGCAACTTCCTCAACGTGTTTTGCCTGTCGCATCTCGTACAGTCCAAGAGCAAGCCATACGACTATGCCGCATACCCCCGCATAGCCGCCGATTAGCGGATTCACATCGGGAAAGAGCAAGACCCAGATACCCAACTTCTGACTGTTGAACACGCCGTGAATCCAACCTGCCAGGAGACAACTGTGGTGTCGGAGAGTCAGCTCATTCAGGTAGATCCCAAATGAAAACAGCATGGCCGTAAATGCAACGATGCCGAGAAGCGGGTGGTCGGGGTAAGTGAATCCGATCAAGATAAGGGGCAGATGCCACAGAGACCACACAACGCCCAGCAGCAGATACGCTCTGACTTTTCCAAGAGGCATCAATTTGGGCAGCAAGTAGCCTCGCCAACCAAGTTCCTCTCCAAAGCCGAGGAGCGCATTGAAGATAGGTGCGATGATAACCGTTAGGAAGAACAGCGCCGGCAAGACTAGTCCAAGAGATGGTATCGACGGTGTACCCGGTCCAGCGGCCGAAGCAATCATACCGTAGAACCGCTCCATCTTCCAGTCGGGATCACCCAGGTTCAGGAGCCAGGTGAGAAAATAGATACCGGCAAAGCAAAGGGGGATAATCAATGCGGATTTGAGATAGGGCTTCCACGGACCGATGCGGAGATTCGTGCCGGCGAAACCTTCCCGCGTAATGAACTTGACGGTAAGAAACGTGGCCAGCGCCGGGACCCACATGACGGCTGCGACCGCAAGCTGTCCGTACATAGCCGGGATCTGCGTGATGCGAAATCCGGCCGCGATAAGTGACAGATCGATGGCGTAAGTAATGGCAAAGGTGATAAGCAGGAACGACGCAATACCCTTGCGATCGAGTTTAGATGCGGCTCCGATTTGGTCGCCAGTCAGCATGTTCCTCAGTATCGCATCGGCCGTTGCCGTCGTAGCGATCTTATTTAGAGGCGCTCTCGATAGTCACCACCAGGAGTCCGTCAGATCTGTGTGATACCTCTAAATATCTTAAGAGGACTTATAGAATGTCCAGTGATTAGTTACGCGACAGCCCCATGTAGTTTGCAGTGTTCCGACTCCTCGAAGTCAAACCGGCTCAGGCAATTCGTGACGAATCCTCTCGGTGCCGCGCAATCACCCCCTCGATCATGTAAATGACGTCCTCGGCGACATTGGTGGCGTGGTCGGCGATTCGTTCCAAATAGCGGGAGGCGGACAGATAGGCGATCAGGATATCAACCTGGTCCGGCTGGGTACGGATGGTGGCCATGACCGACTCAAAGGCCTGGCGGTTCAGCTCGTCTACTTCATCATCCATGCGGCAAACTTCGCGTGCCTGGGACGCGTCCAGATTGACCAGCGAGTCGAGGCTCTTTTGGACCATCCCCATGGCTTTCTTCGCGAGCGTGTGGAGATCAAAGGGGATATTGATCTGACGCTTGGTGGCGAGAAATTTCGCCCGTTCGGAGATATTGACCGCCAGATCGCCCATGCGTTCCAGGTCGTTATTGATCTTGAGAACGGCTACAATAAACCTGAGATCAATAGCGACCGGTTGATGCAACGCAAGAATCTTGAGGCAGTCTTCCTCGAGGTCAACTTCCAGCTGGTCGATGGTAGCGTCGAGGTTGATCACTTCAACGGCCTGGTCGATATCGCGATTCAATACCGAATGGACGGCTTTATGTATGTCGCTCTCGACCGTGGCGCCCAGAGTAAGAATCTTCTTCTTGAGCTGTTCGATTTCTCGCTGTAAATGCTGAGCCATAATATGTTCTCCATCAGCCGAAGCGGCCGGTGATGTAATCCTCGGTCCGTTTGTTGTAAGGCTTCGTAAATATTGTCTTAGTTAGCCCGAACTCGATCAACCGCCCCTCGTAGAAGAAGCCGGTGAAATCGGAAATACGGGCCGCCTGCTGCATATTGTGCGTGACTATGACAATCGTGAAGTTCTTCTTCAACTCCCCGATCAGGTCTTCGATCTTGGAAGTAGAGATAGGATCGAGCGCCGAAGCCGGTTCATCCATCAGAAGCACTTCGGGTCTGACAGCCAGGGCACGGGCGATACACAGTCTCTGCTGCTGACCGCCCGAAAGCATATAGGCGCTCACGTTGAGCTTGTCCTTGACCTCGTCCCACAGGAAGGCGCGTTTCAGGGTGTCTTCGACCGCTTCGCTGATGACATCCTTGTCGGTAATGCCGTTGACGCGAAGGCCGTAGGCAACGTTATCAAAGATCGACTTGGGGAAGGGGTTCGATTTCTGAAACACCATGCCCACCCGGGTTCGAATCGTGGAGACGTCGCGCACCCCGGAGTATATGTCCGTCTGGTCCAGTAAGACTTCACCCTCGAGGCGGGTTCCGGGGATAGTGTCGTTCATCCGGTTGAGCGAGCGCAGGAAGGTCGACTTGCCGCAGCCGGACGGGCCAATCAGGGCGGTGACACGATTCACCTCGATATCCATCGAGATATCGTGCAACGCCTGGAAACTGCCGTAGAAGAAGTTCACATGCTGTGCCGTCATCTTCATCTGCTTGCCGTCTAATCCTGCTACTTGAGTCGGCACGACACGTTCTTTCTCGTTAATGTTCATAGTGTTCTCAACCACTGATGCGCCTCGATCTTATACGTGACCGGATCACGATAGCGACAACGTTCAGAAGAAACGTCAGGACGAGCAATACCAGCACCGTACCGTACAGAATCGGTTTGGTCTTTTCGATATCCGGTGATTGTGTCGCCATGACGTAGACATGATAGCCGAGCACCATGAACTGGTCGTTCAAGTGCGCCGGCAGATGCGGCAGGTAGTAAGCGGCGCCGGTGAACATGATCGGGGCAACTTCGCCTGCGCCACGCCCGACGGCCAGAATAGCGCCGGTGAATATGCCGGGAAGAGCCTGCGGGATGACAATCCGGATGATGGTTTGAAGTTTGGTCGCACCCAGGGCATAGCTCGCTTCTTTGAGTTCGCGAGGGATAGCGCGCAGGGCTTCTTCTGTTGAGACAATTACGACCGGCAGGGTCAGTAACGCCATTGTGAGCGAAGCCCAGATGATAGCCGGTTGTCCCCAGACGGGGCCGGAGGCAGGATGAAGCAATTTGTCCAGCCCGCCGCCGATGAAACCGACGAAGAATCCCAGACCGAAAAGGCCGAATACGATTGAGGGTACACCCGCGAGATTGTTGATAGCCACGCGAAGCATCCGGGTGAGTCGGGATTGCGGGTTCGTGTATTCCTGAAGATAGACCGCCGTCAGCACACCGACCGGAACGGCCGCGATAACCATCAGGAGGACCAGCAGAACGGTTCCGAAGAGAGCAGGGAAGATGCCACCGGCTTCCATTCCCTGCGTGGGTGGGCTGCTGAAGAACTCCCAGCTTATCGTTCCGAGCCCACCGATCATGACGTGAACTATTAGCACGGCCAGGATGGCCAGAATGATGATTACGGACAGAAGCATGAGCGCGCGCGGAAGTGGTGCCGTTCCTTTGGGTGTGAGACTGATGATCGGGCCGGAGTTAGCAACGGATGGGCCGGAAGTTGTGGGAGTCATCAGGCGCTCCTTCCCTGAATCCGCTCTTTGAGCTTGGTCAGCACCATGTCGCCGCCCAGGTTGATAAGGAACGTGAATACGAAGAGAAGGGTGCCGATGAAGAATAGCACACTGTAATGAGCCCCTCCAAATACAACCTCAGCCAACTCAGCCGCTATCGTCGCCGACATCGTCCGTACCGACTCGGCTGGATTCGCCGACAACAATGCGGCGTTACCCGAAGCCATAAGCACAATCATCGTCTCGCCGATGGCCCGTCCGAAACCGAGCACGACTCCGGCGGCGATGCCTGGAAGTGCCGCGGGAAGAACCATTGTAGTGGCTACCTGCCACTTGTTGGCGCCGAGCGCGGTAGCGGCGTCCCGAAGCGTCCCTGGCACCGAAGACATGGCGTCTTCGGCGATGGTAAAGATCACCGGGATAATCGTGATGCCGAGCGCAATTCCGGCGTTAAGGGCATTCAGGCGGTAGGTCAGGTCAAACATTTTCTGAAGCATCGATGCGAGTACGATCAGCGCGAAGAAACCAAGCACGACCGAGGGGATTCCGGCGAGAAGTTCGATAGTCGGTTTGATCCATTCACGGGCGCGTTTGGAGGCGAACTCCGATGTATACACGGCGGCTGCTATACCAAGCGGCGCGGCAAGAAGCATGGCTATGAGGGCCGCTTTGAGTGTGCCGACAACCAGCGGCATTATCGAATATTTTGGGGAGTCCGAGGTCGGCTGCCAGGCCCAGTTCGGTTCCTGGTCATCGTAGAACTGTTGTTTGAATACGAGCTTGTCGACACTCGCTTCAGAGCGTACTGTAGGATCGGTGAAGATGGGCAGCGATTCCTTGAAGACAAAAATGAATATCAGGACGATGCCAAGCAAGGCGGCAAAAGCCGACAGTTGGATGATCTTCTCACCAACAAACTCTCGGACTCTCGATTTGGGCTTGAATCGATATGCTTGCATGGCTGCCTACTTTAGCGCACGCTTCTCCGTATAGTCCAGCGCCGGCGGGAAGTAATTGATTTGTGCAGCAATCTTCTGACTCTCGATTGCCCACCACCGGTCGGGAGTTGCCTTCTCAGAATCCGTATCGTCTTCATATACTTCAATTATCTACCTTCGTAATGTTAAGATTTGGTTAAGAAAACATAAAATTGGCCGCCCGAGAGATGGGGCGGTGGAATGAAAGGAGGGGAGCAGTGCTCCCCTCCGAAAACCCTGGTTAGTTGACCGGGAAATACCCGACCTTGGTAACAATCTCCTGTCCTTCAGGGGAGAGGACAAAATCGACCAGCTTCTTCAGATCGCCGGTCGGCTTGTTCCGCAGGTACCAGAACAAGTGTCGCGACAACGGGTACTGACCGCTCTTGACGTTTTCGAGCGATGGCTCATAGGCCGGGCTCTTATCGTCCTTCTTGAGCTTGAGGAGTCTTACCCCTTTGGCGTAGGCGGCGCCGCCGTAGCCGATTCCGGAGTTATCTTTGGCGACAGCATTCACGACGGCCGCAGTCCCCGGCAGACCCTGCACCTGGGGGGCGAAGTCTTTGTTGGCCAGAACGTTTTCCTTGAAGAAGGCGTAAGTGCCGGAGCTGTTCTCACGTCCGTACATAATGATCCGCGCATCCGATCCGCCGACGTCTTTCCAATTAGTAATCTTGCCGAGGTAGATCTGCTTCAATTGGTCGATTGTAAGTTCAGTTACGGTGTTGGCTTCACTGACGTATACCGAGAGTCCGTCACGAGCTACCGGAATTTCCACTCCGGGGCTGTTGAACCGTTCCTTCAGTTTGTCGACTTCGCTGGGCTTCATCGAACGAGAGGCTTCGCAAATGTCGGTCGAACCATTGATTAGAGCGGCGATCCCGACACCAGATCCACCGCCCATTACCTGGATCGACACATTCGGGTTCTTGCTCATAAAAACTTCGGACCATCTCTGCCCCAGGAGGAGCATAGTATCCGATCCTTTGACCGTAACAGTCTGTGCGGCAAAAACAGCGTCGCATAGACAGAGGGCGATGGTCAGGGCCACGGTTCCATACACAAGAACCGTAAGCAGCTTCTTTGTCAATTTTTCGTTTTTCATATTTTGGGCTCCTTACGCCTATTGGTCTTATCTATATCGTGTATTGGAATTGAAGGGTGAGCCGGTTGTCCTTGCGATCCTTTTCCGACTTGGAGAAGGTAGATTTCCCTTTCAGCAACTTGGGAATATCGTACCCAAGGGTGATACGGACGTTGCCGTCGTAGAAGTAGCTAGTCGCAAACGACCAGGTGCCGGTGGCGTTGTTGGCCAGGCGGGTATTCGGGCTCCAGTAATCGTAGCGAGCGGCAGCGCCGAATTTCTTGCCGAGATTCTGTGATAGCCAAAGATACCAGCCCTGCTCATGGGCTACATTCTTGATGTCTTTATTGTAATCTCTGGCCAGGTAGAATTCGCCTCGAAGGCCTGTGCTGCCGATCGGAAGCAGGTCGAGATACGCCTGGGCGTCGAGCCCGTAGCGGTCCTTGTCCCAGGTCGATCCTTGAACGGCCGCTTTGGGGGAAGTGGTCTTGACTTCGCCCGAATCTATCTGGTTGTTCTTGTTAGCGTCGTACCAGGAACTCGAACCCACGACGGCGGCGGTGCTGGCGACGTAAGATTTTCCCCAGTAGCCGGACATGCCGACATCGATAAAGCCGAACTTGGCCTTAGCGCGTGCTACCACATCTTTGGCTTTCCTTGGTGTATTCCAGGCGCCGTCAATTCCGTTCCCCTGAAGTACTCCCGCATTCAACTGCAAGTACTTGGGGGCAGTGTAGGTAAGATTGATCCCGCGATCGCGCTCGCCGGGAAACAGTTTGTTCTCGGCCATGCTTCGTTCGGGGAAGTCACGCTTTGAGGACGAGTACTCGATCTCGTATCCAAACGGAATGTTGAACTGGCCGGCCGTAAAGGCGAAATTGTGCTTATCGAACGAGCGGTAGAGTTCCAGATAAGCTTCTTTCATAGAGATGCTATTCTTGGAGGCGTCGAAGTAAATCACGTATTTGCTCGACTGGGCGGGCTGGAAAGTGAATTTGATCCGGCCGCGGCGGATATAGAAATTGTTGGCGTTTCGATTAACGACCGTTCCGTTGACCAGGTCGCCGGTCTGCGAGGTATCATTGTACTCGTATCGGGCCTGGAGATAGCCGCTGGCTTTGAGGCTTTTGAGGATGGCGACATCACCGTTCAGCGTGTTCAGGTTTTCGTTTATGCCGGCAAGGCGGTCGCTGATTTCCTGTGGAGTCAAAGTGCTGTCGCTCGATGACTGGCCCGCCCCACGACCGGCTGCCGTTGCTGCAATTACCAGGGCTACGATTAGCGCCTTTCTCATTATAGTTCCTTTCTCTTCCCAGATTCCTGCCAAGTTCCTGCCGAGTCACGCGGGAATACGTTCACTCAGATGCCCCTATAAACCGGGGGCCTGTTAAGATTCTGTTAAGGACTAGTTAGAAATAGGTATACCCGTCTTATTCCCCGAAGAAAGGGAAGAAGGGCCCTCGCTGCTGTAGTTAGATGCCGGGTATGGCGTTAGAGATTAATGTTGGTCGGAGAGTAAGGCAGGCTGATAGTAAAGATACTGCCTTTGTCGGGGGTGCTCTCGACTGTAACCTCGCCGCCGTGAACCGAAACGATATGCTTAACAATCGAGAGACCCAGCCCTGTGCCGCCGAGTTCGCGGCTGCGGGCCCGATCGACCACATAGAATCGTTCGAACAGGCGCGGCAGGTGCGTTCGTTCGATACCACAACCGTGGTCACGGACACTTATCGAGACCCGCTGATTGGCAATCTGGGCGGTTACTTCGATTGCTTCACCGGCGTTGCTGTACTTGATGGCGTTGTCCAGCAGATTGGCGATGGCCTGCTCCATGAGGGGGGGATTGACCGTGATTTCAAGAGAGGGGTTGCATTGTAGTGAGATGTTGATTCTCGCCGTCTCCGCTTTCGGACGCACCAACTCGATGGCTCCTTCCAGAAGGGCCTTGAGATCGGAGGGCTGAAGGCCGATGGCGCCTCGTGAGGATTGCTCCAACTCGGACAGAGTGAGCAAGTCGGTGATTATAGAATTGAGGCGGTCGGTCTGGCGAGAGATTATGTCCAGGAATCGGGTTGCTTGCTCGGTGTCTGCCATAGCACCATCGCGAAGAGTCTCCACGAATCCCTTGATCGAAGTAATCGGGGTGCGGAGTTCGTGGGAAACATTGGCGACAAAATCACGACGAACGACTTCGAGTTGGTGCAGCCGGGTTATGTCGTGCAGCACTACCACCGCTCCCAGGTTCTGACCCGAATCACCTTTTAGGGGCGCGCCGAGAGCCTGCACTATCCGGGTACTCGATCCCTGAAGGCTGAACTGGCTTTCCTGGGTTGATTGAGTACGGAGAATTGTTGCCACGAATTGCTGCAGATCGGCGACTCGGAAAGCCTCCTGAAGATAGCGGCCGACCACCGTATGCGATTCAACATCCAGCATCTGAGTGGCGGCACGGTTAAGACTGATGACACGTTCGTTCGTATCGACCGCAATCACGCCTTCCACCATGCTCGACAGGACGGCGTCACGTTCGTTTCTCTGGTCGGTGATGGCTCGAATCTTATCGTCGAGCTGGGCCGCCATTTCATTCATGGTCCGGGCCAGTTGATCGGTTTCCTGGCTGGTTCCCGCCGGGAGGTGGTGACTGAAATCACCCACGGCAAAGCGCTCTGCGGCCAGTCGCATCTTAACCAGCGGCTGGGCAAGCTGGCGCGAAATGAACAGACTGACAAATGCGGCAAGCAGAGCGATCAAGAGAAGTCCACCGCTCAACTTGGTATAGATGGAGCCGAAGGTGTGCTCAATTTCGTTGATGGGCATGGATGTTCGTATGATGCCTCTTAGCTGGCCATTTGATTTAATTGGAATCGCCGCGTACATCATGGTCTTTTGCAGAGTGTGACTGAAGCGAGTAGCAACTCCGGTGCGGCCGTTCAGGGCATCTTGAAATTCGGGTCGATTGGCGTGATTCTCCATGGTAGGTGGGTTGTCGTCACTATCGCCGATGACTGTTCCCGAAGGCAACATCACCGTAATACGTGTCCCGCTCTCGCGGCCGAGCCGCTTACACAGGCTGTCAATCTTGGTAGGTTCGGAGTCGAAGCTGTAACCTGCGAGTTGCTCCCGCAATAGCACAGCGCGAGCCTCAAGTTCCTGAGCCGTGTGGCTGAGATAGAAGTCCTTTATGGAATGCACCACAAACCAACTCGCCGCAGCGAGGGCAAGGAATAGAACCGCCAGATATGAGGGGAAGAGTTGCCAGAACAGGGGGCGCTTAGCCACAGTTTATTCCTCGGCCTCGGGTATCTGTTCGGCGAAGCGGTAGCCGACACCGCGTATCGTTTCGATATACTTGCCACACGCTCCCAGCTTCTTGCGCAGGCTGACGATATGTACATCGACGGCCCGGTCGGTTACCGGGTAACCTTCACCTTTGGCCGCATCGACAATCTGATACCGGGTGAAGACCCAGCCGGGTCGCGAAGCAAGAAAATATAGAATCTGAAACTCGGTGTAGGTCAGATCAATCGGTTTACTATCGATCAGGACTTCGCGTTTTCCGGAGTGGATTTCGAGATTGTCGAACTTGATGGGTGCTCCTGATGTAGCGTCGGTGCTAGTACGCTGTCGCCTGAGCACCGCTCGCACTCGGGACATGAGCACTTTCGGGCTGAACGGTTTGACGACATAGTCATCAGCTCCAAGTTCTAGACCAACGACTATGTCCGCTTCCTCGCCCTTGGCTGTGACCATGATAATGGGAATGTTGGCCGTTTTTGGAGCGGCTCTCAGGTTCTTGCAGATTTCAAGGCCGCTAACGCCGGGCAGCATCAGATCAAGAAGTATCAAGTCACACGGCTTCGATTTGGCCTTGGACAGACCGTCTTCTCCGTCAGACGATTCCAAAACCTGGTATCCCTCACGAACTAGATTGTACGTGATGAGTTCACGAATGTCGTTATCGTCTTCTATGACCAGAACGGTTTTGTCAGACATAGCGGCCTATCAGTCTCGGCAGGTCGCTTTCTCGCTTGGATTGTCGCTTTCCTGCCGTAGAGCGTAACTTGCTGACATGTCGTCGGATTGTCAAATACTAATGCTGGGATTGGAGCTTCTCCCGCCTAATTTGCCAGAGTCGCCAGTAAGTGTAGACCACCGGGATAATCTCAAGCGTCAGGAAGGTAGACGTAATCAGCCCGCCGACCATCGGCGCCGCGATTCTCTTCATGACGTCTGCGCCCGTTCCAGAAGCCCAAAGGAGCGGTATCAGGCCGACGGCCGTAGTAGTCACCGTCATGAGCTTGGGTCGGACGCGCATCACAGTACCTTCCATGTGCGCCCAGATAATATCGTTGAGATCACGAATCTTGCCGGCCTTCTTGCGCCGTTCATAGGCGTGATCGAGATATAGCACCATTACAATGCCGGTCTGGGTTGCCAATCCTACCAGTGCAATAATGCCCACCAGGGTCGCGGTGGAGTAGTTGTACCCCAGGAAGTACATCAGCCAGATACTGCCCACGAGAGCAAACGGTACCGAGGCGAGCACGATCAAGGTTTCGGTCACGTTGCGGAAGTTCAGGTACAGGAGTATGACGACCAGAATCAGCGTGATCGGAATTACGATCTTCATGCGCTTGGCCATCGCTTCAAGCAGTTCGTACTGACCGGTCCATTTCAGATAATACCCGGCCGGTATCGAAATTTCGGCTGCGACCGTCTTCTTGGCTTCGTCCACATAGCCGCCGATGTCGCGCTTGGTTTGATCCATGTCGACATAGACATAGCCGACCAGCATGCCGTTTTCATCGCGAATCATCGGCGGTCCACCGACTATTTTGACTTCGGCAATCTGGCCCAGCGGAATGCTCGCACGGCCTTCCGGGAGCTTGAAAGTTGGCGTGCTCGATGATCCGGACATGCCCGCGGCATTGGCCGGCATCTTGCTCGGCGCCATCTGGCCTGAACTCATTCCGGCGCCGGGGAAGGGGCGGTCAATACTTCCGCCGCCGGCGGGCATGTTGCCCATCTGGGCGAATTGTACAGTCTTTGCCAAAGCCTGGTAATCGACTATAGGGTCATTCGAGGCCAGGAGCGGCGGTTCGGTGAACGTTGGCAGGGCGCCCATGGTAGGCATTCCACTGCTGGATTTGTCGCCTGCAGAGGCGGGTAGAGGAATGAGGATCTCTTTCAGTCGGTCGACATTCTGGCGCAGTTCGCGGGGATAGCGAACGTTGACCGAGAAGCGGTTGCGGCCTTCGACCGTGACGCTCACCGGCATGCCGCCGATAGCCGCCTCGATGACGTCATTCACATCCTGCATGGTGAGGCCGTAGCGGGCTATCGCCTCGCGGTCCGGGATGATATCAATAAAGAACCCGCCGGTGTTGCGATCGGAGTACACCGAGCGGGTACCGGGAAGTTTCGACAGCGACTTTTCGAGCTCCTGACCGATCCGTTCGATTTCATCGAGACTCGTTCCGAAAATTTTGACGCCGATAGGGGTGCGGATACCGGTCGAGAGCATGTCGATTCTAGTTTTGATAGGCATGGTCCAGGCGTTGGTCCAGCCCGGCATTTGCATCGCCTTGTCAAATTCCGCGATCAGTTCTTTCCAATCGATGATGCGTTCTTCCGGCCAAATGGGGCGAAGAGCCTTCTTCATGAATTCCGGCGCCCATGAAGAGTACCAGCGCTCCTGCGGCACCTTGCGCCATTCCTCGCGCGGTTTCAACTGCACGACTGTTTCAAGCATGCTGAGCGGGGCCGGATCGGTAGGGGTTTCGGCACGACCGGCTTTGCCGTAGACCGAGATCACTTCGGGGAAAGATTTGATCACGCGATCCTGGTACTGCATGTACTGTTTGGCTTGCTCGATAGCAATATTCGGGAAAGTGGTCGGCATGTAGAGAATGTCCCCTTCGTTGAGCGGCGGCATGAACTCGGAGCCGATCTTGGGGATCATTGGAATGGCCGAAATGATCGCCATAATGCCGATGGCAATGGTCGTTCTCGGATTACGGAGAGCCACGTAAACAAATGGTTTGTACACCGCGATAAGCAGCTTCGAGACCGGATGCTTGGACTCCGGATGAACTTTGCCGCGCATGAACAACATCATAAGGGCCGGAGCGATAGTCATCGCCGCGACGGCCGAGAAGAACATGGCGAACGTCTTGGTGAAGGCCAGCGGTGTGAAGAGTTTGCCCGCCTGACCGGTGAGGGCGAAAATCGGCAGGAAGCCTACCGTAATGATCAACTGTGCGAAAAAGATAGCGGGGCCGACCTCTTTCGCGGCGGCGATGATAACTTCAGAGCGACTGGCGCCGGCGGGGCTTTCTCAAGACGTTTATGGGCGTTCTCCACCAGTACAATAGTGGCGTCGACCATTGCGCCGATGGCGATGGCAATACCTCCCAGGCTCATGATGTTGGAATTGATGCCAAAGAAGTACATGGGGATGAAAGCCAGTGCGACCGCGATGGGCAGGACTATAATCGGCACCAGAGAACTTCCGAAATGCATCAGGAAGATGATAATGACCGCTGCGACCACGATGCCTTCCTCGATTAAGCTGTGCTTCAGGGTGTGGATGGCCCGGTCGATCAGATTGCTGCGATCATAGACGATCTTGAGCTCGACACCTTCCGGAAACGAGGGCTGAAGTTCCTGGATCTTCTGTTTAACCCGCTCGATTACATCCAGCGCGTTTTCGCCGAAACGCATGACCACGATGCCGCCGACCGCCTCGCCGATGCCGTCCAGCTCGCCCAGGCCGCGACGGATATCCGGGCCGAAACTGAGAGTGGCGACATTGTCGAGCAGGATCGGTGTGCCGGTCGGACTACGGCCGAGTGAGATTTGCCGCAGGGCTTCGAGATCTTTGATATAACCCCGTCCGCGGACGTAGTACTCGCGACCGGACATCTCGAGAACGCGTCCGCCGACATCGTTGTTGCTTGCACGGATGGCGCGGGTAACATCGCCTATGGACAGTCCATACGCCTGTAGCTTGGTCGGGTCGATTTCTACCTGGTATTGTTTCTGATACCCGCCGATTGAGGCTACCTCGGCGACTCCCGAGACCGCCGAGAGTGCATAACGGAGATTGAAGTCCTGAAACGTCCGTAGATCAGCCAGGTCATGCTTGCCGGTCTTGTCTACCAGGGCGTACTGGAACACCCATCCGACCGAAGTGGCGTCAGGTCCGATAATTGGAGTGATTCCGGTCGGCAGCTTGGACTCGAACTGCTTCATGTACTCCATCACCCGGCTGCGGGCCCAGTAGATGTCGGTGCCGTCTTCGAAGATGACGTATACGAACGACATGCCGAACATGGAATACCCGCGCACGGCGGTTACTTTCGGGGCCGACAGCAGAGCGGACACCATCGGGTAGGTGATCTGATCCTCCACCAGATCGGGACCGCGTCCCATCCACTCGGTGTAGAGAATCACCTGGGTGTCGGACAGATCGGGGATCGCATCGAGGGCGATGTTGTGGATCGAGTACCATGCGCCCAGAATCGCGAAGACGGTCGCTATGAACACTACCGCCTTGTTTCGGGCGCAGAAATCTATCAGGGCGCTTATCATATCGATCTTCTCATCTCCTACATGCCACTGTGGCCGGCATGGGCGTTGGGTTCAGTGCTTCCCATCCCTGATATAGCGGCTTTCAGCCGACTCTCGGAATCAATTAGGAAATTGGCGCTGGTGACCACGACCTCACCGGCCGAAAGTCCCGAGAGCACTTCGACCCATTCGTCAGAGCGACGGCCGATGTTGAGCAATCGTGGCTCGAAGTGAGTTCCGTTGTGTACGACAAAGGCGTACCGCGTCTCGCCGCCGTCCATCAAGGCGTCGAACGGCATCGCCAGAACTGGCTTGCTGTCGTCGGTGAGTCGAACGTCGGCGTACATGCCGGGGCGAAGTTTCATCTGTGGGTTCGACAGTTCGATGCGCAGCTTGGCCGTGCGCGTCTGCTCGGCTACGGTGGGATAGATGAATTGCACGGTGCCCTGAAATTCTTCATCGACTCCCGATGCGGTCACGGTGACTTCCTGCCCGACACGAATCTGCGAAAGGTCTTTCTCGTAGACGTCGGCGAGGACCCACACTTTTCGGAGATCGGCGATAGTAAACAAGTCCTGACCCGGGCCGACAAATTGCCCCTGGTTGACATTCTTATTGAGGACGATGCCGGTGAACTGGCTGCGAAGAGTCAGTTCTGAACTTGCTTTGCCGTCGGCTACGAGAGTGGTGACGTCCTCGTCGGGTATGCCCAGAAGCCGCAGCCGCTCGCGAGCGGCATCGACGATTTGCGTTCGCGCCGATCCGAGAACCGCGTCACCCGTCATCTGCCCGGACGTCGCCAGCGCTACCAGATAGTCCTGCTGGGCCTGGTATAAATCCTGACTGTATATTGAAAGCAAGGGTTGACCCTCTGAGACCAACTGGCCGGTCTGGTCGACATACAGCTTTTGAACCCAGCCGCTGACCCTGATATTCAGATTGGAGACTTTCGTTTCGTCGGGCGTGACGTAGCCCACGAGTTTGATTCCGCCTTCGATCTTGCGCATTTCGACAGGGCCGGTCTTCACGCCGATTAACTGCAGTCGCTGTGGTTCGATTGTCACGGATACGAGTCCCGGCACCGGGGATGGATTCGGCATCGGCATCGCGGTCGATGGGGCGGCAGGTGTCGAAGCGGTGGTGGTCGTATCGGGGGGCACAAGCTCAAGGTTCATGCCACAAATCGGGCACTTGCCGGGGGTGTCCGAAATTACTCTCCGGGTCCATCGGGCAGGTGTACTGCCCTGGTTTGGCTTTCGGTTTGGCCGGTTCTGCCATTCCCGGCATTCCCGCCATGCTCGTCGGTATCCTTGCTCGCGGCCATCTCATGTCCCTCTTTGTCGATCGGGACAAGGTTCATGCCGCATATTGGACATTCGCCTGGTTGGTTGCTGACATAAGTGGGGTGCATCGGGCAGTGGTACTGGGTCGCCTGAGCGGACGCGCTCTGCCAGGGGGTGGCGCCGAAGTAATGAAGTACCATAACGACCGCGAACAGGGTCATTGCACCCAGGAGTACCCAGCGCACTATAGCCATGGTGTGCGTGTAGGGCGGAGGTGCTTCTTCGCCTTCGGGCATCACTTCGCTGTCATCCGGATTGTATAGTTGATGATCGTCTGACATAATCTCTACTCGTCTTTCTCGTGCTTCTTGCTCTTCTTGTGCTACTTGCCCGAATCTGAAGTTATGGGTTCCCACACGCTCGGGTCGGTCGTGTATTGCTCTACCTGTGCCATAGTAGTTGCTAAATCGTTGGCCAGTTCGTTGGCGGTAATACGGTCTCGGTAGACAGCTGACGAATACGCCAGCAAAGAAACCAGGGTCGAATTATTGTTCGTGTAAGCGGACAGGGCGCTGCGGAAAGCTTCCTCGGAAGCCGGGACGATGCGATCGCGATAGAGCGCCAGACTCTGCTGAATTCTTAGCGCGCGCTGATGCAAGGTAGCCAGATCGGACTGCACTTCCCGCCACAACTGGGCCGATTCTGCGTCGGCGCTCATCTGCATTGCCGTCATCGATTTTGCCATCCGTCCCTGCTGGCGACCGGAGAATATCGGCAGCGAGAACTGCAGTCCGAAACTGACCATATTGTCTCTCATTATGCGTCCCATACTAGGCATAGTGAATTCTCCGGTGCGTATACCATAACTGGCTGAAAGTCCAAGCATCGGCCAGCGCATACGTCGGGATGATTGCGCAGAGAAAGCATACGCTTCCGACTGATTCTTCAGGCGTTTCAGGGGAGGATAGACCTGACGCGCCGCATCCGACCAGGCCGCGCTCGACTCGGGAACGGTTACGGCCGGGGGGGCACTCAAAGCTGGAATGTCTTTGGGTGTGTCGAGGCCGCGCAAGACATACAGACTGTTGGCCGATGCTGTCAGTTCCTGCTGAGCGGAGAGGATAGTCGATTCGAGCCGCCACAGTTCCGCCTGGGAGCCAAGGACTTCTTCTTGTCCGGCTTGATTGACTCGAAGCTTGGCGGTAGTCGAAGCTACGATTTGCTGCTGAATTTCTCGCTGGCTTTCGAGCGCCTTCAAGTTGAGCTGACGGTAATACAGGTCGAAGAACGCTTGCTTGGCGGAGGTCACCAGAGTCAGTTCATCCGCGCGGCGTTCGTCGGATGATGCTCTTGATTCAGAAGACGCCGACTTGCGGGCTAAGTGCTTATATCCTGAGTACGGGATGTTCTGGCTCAGGCCGACCATCTTCATGGTCATATCGTCCATCGTGAAATCGAAATTGGTCGGCAGGTTTTGTACTCCGAGCATGAGCATGGGGTCGTCCCACGCTCCGGCCGGACCTACTTTGGCCTGGGCGGCTTGTTCCATGTAACGTGCGGCAGCGATGCGGTCGTTGTGCTGGACAACGTCTCGGATGACTTGATCCAGACCGAGAGAATTGGGTGTCTGTGCTGAGGCGGAGAAGGCGAGACTTGCCCCCAACATGACAGCCAGGACATACCAGGTGATGCGAGTCTTCGCCAAACAGTCACCATTATAGATTAATGTACTTGATATCTTCATAACGACCTGCAATTCGCAAGAGATGTGCCAAACCCTTCCTATCTACCTAAGTGCAACCACGACATACAATTAAAAAACACTGCTCAGTCCCCGTTCGCCTGGGTGTAAAGAATATTCTTCGGTAGGGAGGAATACTATCTGAAGGGGTGGGGGCCTGTTGAAAAAGTCTGTCTAATCGTCATTGCGAGCGGAGATGGCCCGCCGCCAGGAGGGACAGCGTAGCGCGGCAATCTCAATCCAATCACATCAATACGAGCCGGCAGATGTGGATCCGCCGCGGCGGACCGGGCACTCAGTGACATTTGAGATCGCCACGTCTCGTCCGCGAAGCGCGGCCAAGACTCGCGATGACGAGGAAGGGACCATTTCAGCACTCCCGGTTGATTAGGTAGATCAGTCCGATTGGAGATCGACTAGATGTTCATCAAGCGCTGTCCGGAGTGATGCCGAGCTTCTTGATGCGATAGATCAAGACATGGCGGGGGATGTCAAGGTAGGCGGCAGCCCTCGTTCTGTTCCAGGCGAACTTTTCAAGCGCGGCGATAATGAGATTCTTCTCATTTTCATAGAATGTCACGTGCTCGCTCGAGCCAGTCGCCTCAGCAGGTTCGTTCGTTCGGCCGACGTGACCAAAATCCGGCGGTAGATCGGCCGATGTCAGCTCATTTGAGTTGCGCAGGATGACCATGCGCTCCATCAGGTTTTCCAATTCCCGGATATTCCCCGGCCAGGGGTGTTGCTTTAGAGTTGTCATCAGGTCGGCGGCCACGCTGATATCCGCTCCGGGGGCAAATCGCTCAAGAAATGTTTTCACAAGTAGAGGGATGTCTTCCCGTCTCTCGCGGAGCGGCGGCACGTGCAGGGGGATGACATTGAGCCGGTAATACAGATCCTCGCGAAAGCGCCCCGAGGCGACCAGATCGCGAAGGTTGACATTGGTGGCGGCCAACAGGCGCACATCGATTTCAACGGGTCGCTCCGAGCCGACCGGTTCGATCACCCGTTCCTGAACGGCGCGCAGGAGTTTGGCCTGCAGTTCCATGCCCAGCTCGCTGACTTCGTCGAGCAGAAGTGTGCCGCCGCCGGCCTGTTCGAATTTACCTTTCTTGTCCCGAACCGCTCCGGTGAAAGCTCCCTTGACATGGCCAAACAATTCCGATTCCAGCAGATCTCTGGGGATGGCTGCACAGTTCACCGCCACGAACTCGCGCTGGGCGCGGTTGCTCTGACGATGCAGGGTTCTGGCCACCAATTCCTTGCCGGTACCGGATTCGCCGGTGATTAAGATTGTGGCGTCGGTCGGAGCGACTTTGTCGATCAGTTCGAGAAGCTGTTTGAATGACGGCGCCACGCCGACCATCGGTCTGATCTGACCAGCGGTTGTGAGTTGCTCTTTGAGCAGTCGATTCTCGTTCTCGAGATTCTTGAACTTGACTGCCTTTTCGATTGTGACCAACAATTGATCGTCGTCGAAAGGCTTGGTCAGGTAATCAAACGCTCCCTGTTTGACCGCTTCGACTGCCTGGGAAACGGCGGCGTAGGCGGTCATGAGGATAACTTCAAGATGGGGCTGGATTCGCTTGGCCCGACTGAGCAGATCGAGACCGCTCAGGCCGGGCATCTTCATATCCGACAGGACCAGATCGAATCGTGCTTCCCGAAGCTTTGCCAGCGCTTGTTCGCCGTCGCCGACAGCAGTCACATGATAGCCGCGCTGCTTCAATTTGAATTCGATTATGCGGCGAAGGGCGGCATCGTCATCGACAAGCAAGATATTCATGATCCGGCCTTTACTTCAAGTGCGGGCAGCGTGACATTCACTCGCGTCCCACGGCCTGCTTCGCTTTGTATTTCAATTTGGCCGTGGTGTCCGTCGATGATTGATTTCACAATAGCCAGACCCAGACCGGTACCCGCCGCCTTGGTGGTATAGAATGGATCGAACGCCTGTTCCTGCTGAGCCGAGTTCATGCCCGAACCGGTATCGGAAATCGACAGGACAACGCGATCGGTACTGGCGTGACTCAGCTTAACTTCGATTGAACCACCGGGCTGCGATGCTTCCATGGCGTTGATGACCAGGTTGAGCAACGCCTGATGGATCTGTTCCCAATCGGCCAGGATATGGACATCTGTCTGTATGCTCGTCTGCAGACTCAGTGAGGCCTTGGCCATCTGGGGGTTCAATTGTTTGAGGCCGGATTCCACCAGCGCCGACAAATCCACGTCCTGCCTTTGGGTCGCTTTCGGTCGGGCGTACTGGAGAAACTCGGCGACTGTGCTGTCAATCCGTTTGACTTCTTTGAAAGCAATGTCGCTGAATTCGTTGCGATCCGATTGCGGCACTTTGTCATCGCGGATTATCTCGAGGGCGCCTTTGATTGAAGCGAGCGGGTTCTTGATTTCGTGAGCCACACCGGCGGCCATCTGGCCTACGAGGGAGAGGTGTCGGCTGCGCTCCAACTGCAATTTGACTTCCTCGTGCTTGCGTCGGACACGCATCTCTCGATCGATGAGGGCACCGATCAGGATGCCGATTGCGAAGTAGAAGAATATCTCGACGAGTTCCTGAGACAGATCAGTCGTATTCGAAGCCGTGCTCAGAAGATACGGGAGAACCATCAGAGAGATAGCCAGAGCGCTCAGGATGCCGCCGCGCAGTCCGAACCAGGAGGCGGCGACAGCGATCGGGATGTAACAGAAGCGGCTGTGCAGGGCGTGCAGCCAGTGGACGTGTCCGAAAAGCGCGTCGGTCAGCCAGCCGTAGTGAATTGTGACCGTGAGTGCCATGATCGCCGCAAGTACAAGCAGCTTCACACGGGTGAAACGCATGATCTCGGAATATTTGGAGAACGCGCTCATTAACTAGACCTATTGAAACATTCGTGCCAAAGGCTCTTGTCGATTCGACCCTAACCAGCAATACCTGCGCTTGTCATGCAGGACAACCGGTTGCAATTCTCAAGGGTCTGTGTGGCACGCGCCAAAGCTTATTCCATATCCTTATAATCGTCAACTACCGAAGAATATTCTTCAATAACCAACACTATTATCTTGCGGGAGTTGATGGAGGATTCGGATGTTCAGATAACGTGTTATTTGTCAATCGTTTACACAAACGTTGGGCTATGGCACGATCTTTGTGGTAGAACAGTGCATGAGTAATGGAAAACGTGAAGGCCTCAATAGTTGTTATCGAGGCCGGAAAGCAGCCGTAAGGAGGATCCTTTCGTGAAGACAATCAGATTATTTGTATTGGCCATGTCGCTGGTAGCCGTGATCGCAGCTCTGGCATTTTCAGAGGGTACGACGACAGCAACCGCTGCGGCGACGGTCACGAAATTGCATAACCAGACCGTTTGTCCGGTCATGGGAAAACCGATAGACTCATCTGTCTATCTGGATATCCAGGGTCAGCGCGTGTATTTCTGCTGTAAAGGTTGTCCGGACAAAGTGAAAGCCGACCCGGATAAGTATTTCAAGGCAGCAGCAGCCGAAGGCGTTCTGTTTCAGAACATACAGAAAACCTGCCCGGTCACAGGCGACACCCTGACCGACAAGAATACTTACACCGATTATGAAGGTCGTCGTATCAATTTCTGCTGCTCCAAATGCGTGGACAAGTTCAAGGCCAAGCCGCAGGAATACCTGAAGATGATGGATGAACCGACCAAGTCCGAGAAGCCGACCATGGACATGAAGGGAATGGGCGGACACAAGTAAGAACGCCCCTTAGGTCAAGATTGTATCGACCGGCGCGACCAGACTTCACTTGAGGTGGTTGCGCCGGTCGTTTTCTATTCCACGAATCGGGGGCACAAGGGGACCCCCGATCAAGGGCCTCTTGAAAGAGTCGTTCTCTTATCACGCATCGTCTACGAGTGATAGTAAGCATCTCGCTAGGTCAATGCAACGCGGCAGGTCACACGCCGCCTTCGGCGACGCAAGACCTGCCGCAACAACATTCGAGCAGTTCTTCAAAAGGCCCTCAAGTCGGGGGCAGGCAGTGTGCCGCCCACAGTAATAACCGACTCGTCTCCACGTCACCATATTGCACAAGTGGATTGGATTTCGTTTCTTGACCGCGCAATGTTCTATGTTATGCTCGCGCTTCTCTCGGCCGCGCTGTTCGGCGCCGCTACTCCGTTAAGCAAGGCGCTGTTGGATTCGTTCAGCGCCTTTCAGTTGGCGGGACTGCTCTATCTCGGCGCGGCACTGGGGGCGTCTGTCGTTGCTTTCAAGAAGGGTCAGACCCAACCCTGGCGCATGGATCGCCGTAACATGTTCCGGCTCTCCGGTGCAGTGCTTTTCGGCGGGGTGTTGGCGCCGCTGTTTCTCCTGTTTGGTCTCAAGGTGGCATCGGCGGCATCCGTCTCGCTCTGGCTGCCGCTTGAACTGGTGGCAACTGCCATTTTGGGGCGTTGGCTCTTTAACGATCACCTGGGGATGTTTGGCTGGCTGGGCATGCTCGGAGTTGTAGCGGCGAGTGTCCTGCTGTGCGTGGGCGAGGGAACAGCCGGGATCAAGGCTGGGCTGCTGGTTCTGGCCGCCTGCGCCTGCTGGGGATTTGATAACAATTTCACGGCTCTTATCGACGGCATAACTCCTGCCCAGAGCACGTTCTGGAAAGGAATCGTGGCTGGGGTTATCAATCTCGGAATAGGTCTCTCGTCGCAGGATTGGGGTGGCTCCACGTCCACGACGTTTGGAGCGCTTGGGGTGGGAGCGTTTTCCTATGGAGCCAGCATCATTTTGTACATCACGGCGGCGCAAAATATCGGAGCGGCGCGAGGGCAGATGTTTTTCGCCAGCAGTCCGTTCTTCGGAGTGTTGCTCTCGGCCATTTTCCTCGGCGAGTCTATTTCCGTGCTGCAAATGGTAGCGATAGCGGGTCTCGGCGTATCGCTCGTATTGGTCTTCCGCGACAAACATGAACACCAGCACCGGCACGAAGAGTTGGAACACGAGCATAGTCATCGGCATGACGACGGGCACCATCGACACGATCACCGGGAAGGCGAGGAGGACAACCGCCATACGCACCGTCATCGTCATGATCCGATCGCACATGCTCACCCCCACTGGCCCGACCTACACCATCGGCACAGCCACTAGCGTAACCGATTGTTAGTTATGAGTCGCTGATATCTTGCGCTAAACCCAAGAAAGCAAGAGAGTCTATTTCGAAGGCTGTGCCGCATGCCGACCGAAATAGGCCTGCACCAGAGCATCGATCATCTGCTCGATCCGCTTCCAGCCGCGTGCTGATTTCAAGTCAATGCCCTGGTAATAGTCAAGCTTCGGGGCGCTGGCGACCATATGGGTAATGCCGGCGTGAAGCAGGGCGAAGAGGGCGCCGAGATCGCAGTCGGGATGTTTCTCATGATCGAAGGGGAGTCGCGCGAGATACTCTTTCGCCATCTTTTCCCGAGCCGTCGCTATCAGATCAGTGAGAGTGTTGGGGCTCTGCAATTCCCATCGGAGCGTCTCCTGTGCGACAGGTCGTCGGCGGAGTTCCTCGAGTTGGTCGCGCAACAGCACCGAAGTGGTCAGGGCGGGGGGAATGTTCTTCTCGTGCGGCGGCCAGGCCAGTGGGGGAATCGTGTACGCGTCCAGATTTTCCTCGGCGTAAGCTTTCAAGAGCCGATCGAGACCGCCGAAGTATCGGTAGATTAATACCTTGTCTACTCCGGCCTCCTTGGCGATTGAATTGATCCCGAATTTCGCAAAGCCCCGGCGCGAGAGAACGGTTCCCACGGCGGCAAGAATCCTGGCCCGAGTGGCCTCTTTGTCTCGAATCATCGGACCTACTCCTTGGACGGCTGTCCCGAACGGAGCCGTCGGTTTGAGTGCAGTCGATAAGGTAGACTGCAAATCAAATTGGATTCTGTCAAGTCACTTCTCAGTGACAGAAGGGGGTGGAATTGGGTCATATTCACGAGGCGGATGGAGCAATTTCGTTTCAAATTTCCCCCGGGGGAGTATATGTCACTGCTTTGTGACAAACCATCCAAGTTGTCACCTCATGGTTACAACGTCTGTCCTGAGCGAATTTGAGGGCGATGGAGACTATGTTAGCTGGTACTAACTCACAGTAATATAGCGTATTAGATTGCGTTAATATTAGTCTTAATAGACCATGTTACAAACGTGTAACTTGGATCATATCAGTCTTTTAGGTATTGCTTCAAACTGGCGGGACGTAAGCGCCTTGTGAAAGATATCCCTTGACCGCTTTGTGTATCGTCGATAGGGTTAACTGTAGTCGGGCAAGCTTTACGGATCACAAAGCCCATTTTAGTATCTGATTACGATCTTTGTCAGTCCGAGCCAGCAAGGAGACCTTATGATAGGGAAGATCGAATTTCTCCCTAAAAAGGAGGCCGAGCTTCGGGCGGCCTTTTGGGAACAGGTCGGAAGTTTTCCGGAGGGGTTCAAGATTAAGCGCTGTCTGCAGTGCGGAACCTGTACGGGGACCTGTCCGGTGTCCTATGCCATGGACCTGACCCCTCGTCAGATCGTGGCCATGTTTCGGGCCGGCCATATTGAAGAGATACTGCAAAGCCGAGCCATCTGGCTCTGCGCATCATGCTATTCATGTACGGTCCGCTGTCCCGCGGACATCCGGGTGACTGACACCATGTACGCTCTGAAGCGGATTGCGATGGCGAAGAAGATGTATCCGGGCCGCTTCCTCGTGCACGTACTGTCGGGAGCTTTTGTGGATAACGTCTATAGGTACGGCCGCAACTATGAGTTGGGGTTGGGCATCCGGTATTTCGCGCGGACCGAAATCAGTCGTCTTATTTCGAACGCCGGTATGGGGTGGTCGATGATTCGCCGGGGGCGGATGGGCTTGATTCCAAGAAAGTTAAGAAGAATAAAAGACATACGGGCCATCATCAATAAGGCCAATGAATTTGGAGAAGGATGATGCTCCAATATGCATACTATCCAGGCTGTAGCCTGGAACACACCGCCAGTCCGTACGACAAGTCGATCCGGGCTATTTTCAAGACGCTCGGGATCGCCCTGCACGAAATCGAGGACTGGAACTGCTGCGGCGCGACCATGTACATGTCGGTCAAGAAGATTGTGGGCTACGCGATAAGCGCCCGCAATCTGGCACTGGCGCAGAACATGGGCATGCAGATATGCGCCCCTTGCAGCAGTTGTTACACGATTCTACGGAAGACCAATCGCCACATCGCGTGGGATCCGAAAGAACGCGCCAAGATCAACGAAGCCCTGGCGGCGGCGGGACTTAAGTATGACACGCTGGTCGATGTCCGGCACCCGCTTGATATCCTGGTAAACGATTTCGGGCTTCCGGCGATCAAGGCCAGGATGAAGCACAGTCTGGCGGGCATCAGGGTGGCGACCTACTACGGCTGCCAGATCGTCCGGCCGCACGGGCATTTCGACGATGTCGACGAACCGGTTACGATGGATCGACTGCTGACCGCGCTGGGAGCCGAGGTGGTCCCTTACCCCTGTAAAGTACGCTGCTGCGGTGGTATGTTGATGACCACCCAGGAAGACGTCGCGCTCGATCTGAACATGAAGCTGCTTCAGGCGGCCAACGACACCAACGCCGAGATAATTGCCACCGCCTGTCCGCTCTGTCAGATGAATCTCGAAGCCTATCAGGGCAAGATCAGCAAGACGTTTGGGCGCGATTTCAAGATTCCGGTGGTCTATTTCAGTCATCTGGTAGGGGCGGCGCTGGGGATTTCATCGCACGAGATGGGGCTGGATAAGTTGCTGGTAGATCCGGTCAAACTTCGGGCGCTGGCGGAAGGGGTGGCGGTATGAGCTCGCTTGAACATGCGTCCGGCAATGGTACCCCCCGGGTGGGAGTGTATATCTGTCACTGCGGGACGAATATCGCCAAGACGGTTGATGTGGTCAAAGTTGCAGAGACCATAGCCGAAGCGCCGGGAGTGGTGATCGCGCGTCACTATCGATTCATGTGTTCGGACCCCGGACAGGAACTCATTCAGAAGGATATCAGAGAACTGAAACTCGATCGGGTAGTGGTGGCGGCGTGCAGTCCGCTCATGCACGAAGCGACTTTCCGTAAAGCGGTCGAGGACGGCGGCCTGAACCGGTATTTCTTTGAGATGACCAATATTCGCGAGCAGGTAAGTTGGGTAACAGTCGATCCTCGGATGGCGACCACCAAAGCGCTCGCTCTGCTGCGCGGCGCGGTGGCGCGGGTGAAGTTCCACGAAGCGCTCGAAATGCGCCGGGTACCGATCTTCCAGCGGGTATTGATTGTCGGGGGCGGTATCGCCGGAATCGAAGCGGCCCTGCAAATTGCCGACGCCGGTTTTGAAGTGGTGCTGGTCGAGAGAGAGCCGTCGATCGGCGGCCACATGTCACAATTCGACAAGACCTTTCCCACGCTTGATTGCGCCGCCTGTATTCTGACTCCCAAGATGGTATCGGTGGGGAAGCATCCGCATATCAAATTGATGACTTATGCGGAAGTCGAGGAAGTCAAGGGATACATAGGCAACTTCAAAGTGAAGGTTCGTAAGAAGGCGCGCTATGTCGATCCGACCCTGTGCAACAGTTGCGGCTCATGTTACGAGGCGTGTCCCAGCAAGCCGTATCCCCGCGAGCGAAGATTGTTTCTCGGTAAGCAGGTGGTCAGAGAAGGGAAGGCGCTCGACATGAGTCATCGTGGTGTCCTGGGTCCCGACCACGATTTGACCCTGCTGACCGGCGCGCAGCCGATGCCGGAGCCGCTGTCGGTGCCGGTGGAAGGAGGCTCGAAGTGACAACGGCCGTGCAGAGCCACTACGATCTGGCCGAAGCGATCGATAGTATCGTCAACAAGTATGAGGCGAAACAAACCGCCCTCATCATGATCCTTCAGGATGTGCAAAAGCATTATCGCTACCTGCCGATTGAAGCCCTCAAGTTGGTGGCCAGGAAGATGGAGCTGCCGGTGGCCCAGGTATTTGGTGTGGCCACGTTCTATCGCTCATTCAGTCTGACCCCTAAGGGGAAGCATCACATCTGTGTCTGTACCGGGACGGCCTGTCACGTTCGCCAGGCGTCGGTCATTGTGGACAGGCTGGAGACGTCGCTGGGCATCAAACCCGGCCTGACTACCGACGACCGGGAATTCAGCCTGGAGACGGTGAACTGTCTCGGGGCCTGCGCCCTGGGGCCGCTGGTGACGGCTGATGAAGTCTATTACGGCAACATGACGGTGTCGAAAGTCGACCGCATGCTTGATGGGTTGAAGGGCAAAGCGACCGGTGCTGCAGAGGGTGAGGAGGAATCATGAACATGACACGGATCACCTCGGCTGCGGGGCTCGAAGAATTTCGAGCCAGTCTCGTCAAGCACCGTAAGGAAGAGAGAACAACTATTTCAGTTTGCTCGGGGACCGGATGTTTGGCGTGCGGTTGCGAGAAGGTAAGCAATGCCCTTCACGAGGCACTCGTGGCGGGTCACCTGGATAAAGAAGTCGAACTAAAACGAACCGGGTGTCACGGTTTCTGTGAGCGGGGTCCGCTGGTGGTGGTTCATCCGCAGGGCATCTTCTATCAGCGGGTGAAAGCGTCCGATGCCAAGCTGATAGTCAACCAGACGATCAAAGCGGGGCAGATAGTCAACCGCCTGCTCTATAGCGATCCGCTTACCAAAGAGACGATCATTCACGAAGCAGATATACCGTTCTACAAAAAGCAGATGCGCTTGATTTTCGGGAAGAACGGTCACATGGATCCGACTTCGATAGGTGACTACATCGCTCTGGGCGGATACGGACCCATGGTTAAGGCGCTCAAGATGAAGCCTGAGGAGATCATTCAGGAAGTAGCTACCTCCGGTCTGCGTGGTCGAGGGGGTGGAGGATATCCCACGGGCAAGAAATGGGCGACCTGTCGAAAGGCGAAAGGAACGCCGAAATATGTCATCTGCAACGCGGACGAAGGCGATCCCGGCGCGTTCATGGATCGCTCCCTGCTCGAAGGCAATCCGCATTCTGTTATCGAGGGGATGATTATCGGTGCGTATGCCATAGGCAGCAATGAGGGGTTCGTCTATGTGCGCAACGAGTATCCTCTCGCGGTCAAGAATCTGATGATCGCAATCGACGCGGCCCGTGAATGCGGCCTTCTGGGGAAGAACATACTCGGGACGGGATTCGATTTCGACATCGAGGTTTCGCGTGGCGGCGGGGCGTTTGTGTGCGGAGAATCGACCGCGCTGATGGCCTCGCTCGAAGGGAAAACCGGCGAACCCCGCGCCAAGTATATTCACACAGTCGAATCCGGCTTGTGGGACAAGCCGAGCAACCTGAATAACGTAGAGACCTGGGCCAATGTCCCAATCATCATCGAGATGGGGGCCAAAGCCTATGCCAGGATCGGAACCGAGGGCTCAAAGGGAACCAAGGTCTTCGCCCTGACCGGCAAGGTCAACAACACCGGTCTGGTCGAGGTGCCAATGGGCATCACACTTCGCGAAATCCTATATGATATCGGTGGCGGTGTGAGAGGCACCAAGAGATTCAAGGCGGTGCAAACCGGTGGGCCGTCGGGGGGGACGCTGATAGTCGAAACCGGTGAGAAGAAGATTCACGACAGCCTGGTGGCGCACGGCGATATCCGCGATGATCAGGAAGTGGTTAGCCTGCTTGATCTGCCGGTAGATTTCGACGAGCTCACCAAAGTCGGTTCGATGATGGGTTCGGGCGGCATGATTGTGATGGACGAAGATTCATGTATGGTCGATGTCGCCAGGTATTTCCTCACTTTCCTGCAGGAAGAAAGCTGCGGGAAGTGTCTGCCCTGCAGGGAAGGCATCCGGACCATGCTGGAAGTGCTGACCCGGATCTGCGATGGTCGAGGGACGGTCGAAGATCTGTCACTGCTGGAAGAACTAGGACAGGTACTGGTGGATACCAGTCTCTGTCAGTTGGGCGGTAGTGCGCCGAACCCGATTCTGTCGACGGTCAAGTATTTCCGACAGGAGTACATGGCGCATATTCGTGATAAGCGGTGTCCGGCCGGAGTCTGCAAAGAATTAGTGTCGCACGCCATTACCGAGAAATGCACCGGCTGTGTGGCATGTTTGAAGCCGTGCCCGACTAAGGCAATTGTAGGCAAGCCGAAAGAGCTGCACAGTATCATCCAGGACAAATGCATCCAGTGCGGTGCCTGCTACCAGATCTGCAAGCACGACGCCATCGTGCGCGTCAAACGAGGTGAAGGCGACGGGCATTCAAGACTAAAGCAGTTCAGGTCTGGGAGACATCGGTCAGGCGCGAAGCGGCCACGGTGGCGTAGGAGGATTTGATGGCCAAAGTGAATGTAAAGATCGACGGACATTCGGTGGAGATGGAAGAAGGAGCGTTTGTTCTCGACGGCGCCCGCGCGCTCGGAGCGTACATCCCGACTCTCTGCCACTATCCGTATATGACCCCGTACGCCGCCTGCCGTATCTGTGCGGTCGAGGCGCGCGACGGCCGAGGTTGGAGCAAGATTGTCACGGCCTGTAACTATCCGGTCTGGGACGGTCTGGAAATACACACTTCGACGCCGCGTGTGATAAACGCTCGCCGGGTCAATCTCGAAATGCTCATGAGTCGCTGCGCGCCGGTTCCGGTGTTGCAGCAGTTGGCGGAGCAATTCGGAATCGACAAGCCGCGCTGGGGCACGGGTGAGGACACGTGTATTCTGTGCGGTCTGTGCGTGCGGGTATGCGACGAAGTCGTCGGCGCGCATGCGCTCGCTTTCAGTAACCGGGGCATTTATCGGGAAGTCGCCACGCCGTTCGGAGGCTGGCAGCGACGACTGTATCTTGTGCGGCGCCTGCGCCAGTGTATGTCCGACCGGGCATATCAAGATGGAAGAAATTCACGGGCGTTCAATTGTACACAGCGAGATATCGCTCGGGCCGAACTCGGCGATTTCGCTGCCGTTTCGCCAAGCCGTGCCGAACGTCCCGTTCATCGATCCGGACAAGTGCATACACTTCAATACGGGTGAGTGCAAGGTTTGCTCGAAAGTCTGCCCGAAAGACTGTATTCACTACGACGATCAGGATCAGTTCGAGGAATTCGATGTTGGCGTCGTTGTCATGGCCACCGGCTTTGACAGCTTTGACCCCACACCGATGAAGCAGTACGGCTACGGCAAGTATCCGAATGTCATCTCGGCCGAAGAATTCGAAATGATGAACAACGCCGCCGGTCCGACCGGGGGCAAGATCGTGCTGGAAAACGGCGAGGAGCCGCGGGCGATTGCCATTCTGCACTGCATCGGCAGCCGCGATCAAAACTATCACAAGTACTGCAGTCGGGTCTGCTGCATGTACGCTTTCAAGTTCTCGCATCTGGTGAAGGAAAAGACCTCGGCGGAAGTCTACCAACTCTATATCGACGTGCGCAGTTTCGGCAAGGGGTACGAAGAGTTCTATCAGCGCATTCTCGATGAAGATGTGAATCTTATCCGCGGCAAAGCAGCCGAAGTGGTGCCGTCGGGGTTCCGTCGGGGCGAGGAAGGCCACTTGCTGGTCATGTGCGAGGACACGCTGATAGGCAAGTTCCGCGAGATTCCGGTCGACATGGTGATCCTCTGCACGGCACTGGAAGCACGCAAGGACGCCAAGGAGACGGCGAGGAAGTTCAACATTTCAGTTGGCGCCGACGGCTGGTTTATAGAGGCACATCCGAAACTTGGGCCGGTTTCGACAACCACCGATGGCGTATTCCTGGCCGGAGCCTGTCAGGGCGCTAAGGATATTCCGGATACAGTAGCTCAGGGAGGGGCGGCAGCCTCACATGCGCTCAAGTTACTTTGTCAGCGCGAAATAATGATGGATGCCGCATATGCGGCAATTCAGGAAGAATATTGCGGTGGTTGTCGCGTATGCAATGAACTGTGTCCGTACAATGCGATTGATTACCTGACCGATAAGAAAGTCAGCGTCGTGAATTCGGCGTTGTGCAAAGCCTGTGGCACCTGTGTGGCCGCCTGCCCGGCCGGTGCGATTGTCGCGAGACATTTCACCGACGAACAAATTTACGCCCAAATAGAGGGGATGTTGGTATGAGCTTCGAACCCAAGATCATAGGTTTCCTCTGCAATTGGTGCAGTTATACTGGCGCCGACCTCGCCGGCACGGCGCGGCTTAAATATCCCCCCAATATCCTGAGCCTTCGGGTGATGTGCAGCGGTCGGGTCGATCCCGGATTCGTGCTGGATGCGTTCCAGAAAGGGGCCGACGGGGTCCTGATCTGCGGGTGTCATCCGGGCGACTGCCATTATGTCGAGGGCAACTACAAGTGCATGCGTCGCGTGCCGCTGACTCTCAAGTTACTAGAAGCGATGGGGGTCGATAAGCGGCGGCTTCGCCTCGAATGGGTCTCGGCGTCCGAAGGAGTGCGGTTCCAGGAAGTGATCGGCGAATTTACCGAACAGATTCGCGAACTGGGGCCGCTTCACCTGAAGGATTGGACGTTCGAGCCGGGCGAGGCGGACACGCGCCACGCCTCAGTCGCGAGCCACGATTTGGTTGTGAGCAGGGAGTGACAAACATGGCTAAACCGAAACTGGCAATCTATTGGGCATCGTCGTGCGGCGGTTGTGATATCGCAATTCTGGATATCGAGGAGAAGATTCTGGCCGTGGCGGATTTCTTCGACCCGATCTTCTGGCCATGTGCGATGGATACGAAGTATGACGATATCCGTCGGATGGACGATAAGTCAATCACGCTGACTTTGTTCAACGGGGCCATTCGCAGCGACGAAAACTACGAGATGGCCAAGCTCATGCGGGCCAAGTCGGTGGTGCTGTGTGCGTTCGGCAGTTGCGCCTCGGAGGGGTGTATTCCCGGGATGGCCAATCTGGTGACTAAAGACGCGATTATGGATTATGTCTACAAGAAGTCGCCCTCTTTGGAAAAGGGGAGCGTAGTAGTACCGCAACCGACTGTCAAAGTCCCCGAGGGTGAGCTTCACATCCCATACTTGTGGAATACGGTGCGGACGCTGCCGCAGGTGGTCGAGGTCGATTATATCATTCCCGGCTGTCCGCCCCAGTCGAATCAGATTGCGGCAGTGGTCGAAGCGGTGATCGATATCCTGAAAAACGGCAAACCGCTGCCCCCGAAAGGGACGATTCTCGGGGCGACCGACAAGACTTGTTGCGATGAATGTCTGCGCGAAAAGAATATCAAGAAGATCAAGAAATTCTACCGGCCGCATGAGATCAGGATCGACGCCAATCTATGTCTGCTGGAACAGGGTATTGTCTGCATGGGACCGGCGACTCGGGCAGGCTGCGGTGCGAAATGTTCAACGGCCGGGGTGCCCTGCCGGGGCTGCTATGGCCTTCCGGTGAACGTCCGCGATCAGGGGGCGAAGATGGTTTCGGCGCTGGCCAGCGTGATTGATTCCACCGATCCGGAGGAGATCGACGAGATCATCGGGACCATCGCCGATCCGGTCGGCACGTTCTATCGTTTCAGTCTTCCGGCATCAATGATCAGGAGAGTACAAGTATGAGAACGGTCCTGATTGATCCGATCACCCGGCTCGAGGGCCACGGCAAGATACACCTATTCATCAACGACGACGGCTCGCTGGCCAACTGCTATTTCCAAGTGCCGGAACTGCGCGGGTTCGAGAAGTTCTGTGTTGGGCGGCCGGTTGAGGAGATGTGTCGCATTACGACCCGCATTTGTGGGGTTTGTCCCGATGCCCACCACATGGCGGCGGCGAAAGCGGCCGATGCGGTTTACGGAGTGACGATTCCATCGGCGGCGCGCAAGCTACGCGAACTGGTCTATAACGGATTCTATGCGGGCGATCATACCACCCATTTCTATGCTCTGGGCGGACCGGATTTCGTTTGCGGTCCTGATGCGCCCCCGCTTGAGCGCAATATCCTTGGCGTAATCGCCAAGGTGGGCATCGACGCCGGCAAGAAGGTCATTGCTCAAAGAGCGCGCGGTCAGAGAATTATCGAGATCATCGGCGGCAAGAAAGTACATCCGGTGACGGCGCTTCCGGGAGGCATGTCCAAACGGGTCACCAAGGAAGAACAGCAGGAGATGATCAAGATCGGCCGGGATATGGTTGAGTTCGCCAAGTTTACGATTCAGGTGCTCAACGACGTGGTTCTTGCGAACAAAGCATTATGTCAATCTGATAGTAGGTGACCTGTTCTGCCACAAGACGTACAACATGGGGCTGGTGGACGCCAACAACAAGGTGACTTTCTATGATGGTATGGTGCGGGTGACCGCGCCCGACGGCACCGAACACGCCAAATATGCGCCGAAAGATTATCTCGAATATGTCGCCGAGCATGTCGAGCCATATAGCTATCTGAAATATCCGTTCCTGAAGAAGGTCGGGTGGAAGGGATTTATCGACGGCAAGGATTCAGGCGTCTACAAGGCGACTCCGCTGAGTCGGCTCAACGTCTCGGACGGTATGGCTACGCCGCTGGCTCAAGCTGAGTACGAACGGTTCTATGAGACGCTGACCGGGGATCGTACCGGCAGAACGCCGGTCAACGCTACTCTGGCCACGCACTGGGCGAGGGTAGTTGAGCTGGTGTTTGCCTGCGAGGCAGTGCTGCAACAGGCCCAGGATGAAGAAATCACATCCGACAAGATCTTCGAGCCGCCGACAGGCATTGTGGGCGAAGGGGTTGGCATTGTCGAAGCGCCTCGGGGAACGCTGACGCATCATTATAAGACCGACAACCGAGGGATCATCACCGAAGCCAACCTGATCGTCGGTACCACGAACAACAATGCCCCGATTACTATGTCAATCAAACGGGCCGCGGAAGGCTTGATCAAGAAGGGTACGACGCTCACCGAAGGCATTCTCAACCGGATTGAGATGGCGTTTAGGGCGTACGATCCCTGTTTCGGATGCGCCACGCATTCGCTGCCGGGCGAGATGCCGCTGGAGCTGATTGTGCACGACGCTGCGACCGGCGAAATTATTGACTCGAAACGGAGAGACGGTTGAAACCGATTCTGATCCTGTGTCTGGGAAATGATGTGCTGACCGACGACGCTTTTGGTCTGCGGGTGGGGGAGAGTCTGACTCGGCCGGAAGTGACCGAACGCGCCGATGTCTGTACCGCCTCGGTGGCGGGGTTCGCATTGCTGGATCTGATGCACAGCCGTGAGGCCGTGCTGGTAGTGGATACAGTGCTGACGAGCAAAGCGATTCCAGGGACACTGCATTTCTTCCCGAACGGATATTGGACCCCCGGTCGAGGGTTGGTATCAAGTCACGAGATAAGTCTGCCGACGGCGCTCCGGCTTGGAAGGCTTCTTGGTTATGAGATGCCGGAGAATATAGACGTCCTGGCCGTGGAAGCGGCCGATGTGCAGACGCTGTCGGAAGAGATGACCCCGGCCGTTACGGCGGCTGTGGAGCCGGCGATTACTTTAGTCGAAGAATGGATTCGCAATAGAACGTGCGAGGTGAAGTATGGGGACAGAGACCAGAAAGAAGCCGTCGCCCGAGGGCGAACCAAAAGTCTGCCCGGAGTGCCGCGGCCGGGGCTGGGTAGATAATCGGTGTATCACACCGGACCATTCGCACAAGTGCATGTACTGTGACGGGAAAGGGTTCGACGCCCTTGAAAACCCGTGCTACGCCTGCCACGGGACCGGCCTGATCGAAGTCAGACAGGTCGATCGCAATCCCTGTCCGCTCTGCTCGGGGGCGGGCTTCTACCCGGTACCGGCGTCGATGGCAGCATCCGAGTTCGCCTACCGACCGGGCATCAAACAGTAGCTCGCAAAGCTGACCGCTCAACACTATCTGCTTCTGTGTAACATACTCTATCTCAATGTGATAACCGAGGTCCGAGGGGGGACCTCGGTCTATGGTTTGGTAATAGCGGTACATTTTTCTTGTCTTTGTGAACAATTTGCTTGACAGAATGTAAAGAATACTATACAATAGGGCGAGAATAGAGATGAAACGAAAACCCTAAGAACAACCATGAAAACCAACCTTCGAAGATTCAGATTTGAACGAGGCGAGCTAAGCCAACAGCAACTAGCCGATATGGTCTCGGTTTCCCGGCAGACTATCGTCTCGATTGAAAAAGGGGATTATAGCCCGTCGGTGAAACTGGCCCTCCAACTCGCCTTCAAGCTCGATACGACGGTCGAAGAACTCTTCCTATTGGAGGAGTCAGATCATGACTAGGCCAGACTCCGGTTATCGCCTGAAACAAGTTCAGATAGGAAGGTAATGACCATGCTTAAGAAAGATCCGATTTTCTGGTGTGCGGCCGGCATTCTGGTGCTGGGCTTTGCGCTTTTTGCGATCACCCAAAACCAGTTTTGGATAGCCCTGGGAATAGGGTCGTATCTGCTTCGACCAACTCTGGCGTCGCTAGGAATCGCCCGGAAGAATGTCGATGAGCGCCAGATGACGATCAACTACCGCTCCGGCAATATTGGGTTCGCCGTCCTACTCATCACCTGTGTCATTTTCATGGCCAAGCTGGAGACCGAGGGCAACCACGACTTCGAGTTGTTCGCGACGGCGATAATCGTTGGTCTCGTCGCGAAGGGTCTGTTAAACGTCATCCTGGTCAAGAACTATCGCGAAGCAGCTTCGAAAATAATCATTTCGGCAGGTCTGTTGATTGCCACATTTGCGGCCATGGACGGCGGCTCGATTGTCGGGGCATTTATGCAGGCGTGGCCGTGGCTCGTGATCGCGGCAGCCGGGTTCTTGTCAAAGAAATACCCCCGGGTAATGGGAATAATCGTCTTTATTATGACCGCGTTGATGCTGATCTTTGTTATGACCGTTGGTCTAAGGAACTCAGGGTCTCTGTGGACACAGATCGTGGTCGCTGCCTTGATAGGAGTACCGCTGATACTTGCAGGTATCTGCCTCTTTATCGGTGACCAAAGTGAACATGATGTGAAACCGGAGAAGACCGCGTGAGATTACTCGGAATACATATCTACTCATAGGAAGGAGCGATGATTATGAAACGGACAGGATCGCGAATCAGGAGAACCGCACTGGCCGTATCGCTGGTGTTGAGTCTGGTGGCAGTCGCGACCGCCGCAGATGATTCACCGGTTATCGACTCGGCCATGTCGATGGAGCAAGTGAAGACGCTGGCGAACGGCGGCAATGCCGACGCCATGCTTCAACTCGGGGAAAAACTGATTCCCGAACAGGGCACTGATTCTGGCGCGACGGAAGCATTGCATTGGCTGCAAAAGGCCGCAGATGCCGGCAAGACTCAGGCTTGGTATGACCTGGGGTTCATTTATGCAAACACCGCTGGCGTCAAGGAGGATTTACCACGAGCCATAGACTATTGGAAAACCGGCGCGGAAAAGGGAAACGCTGACTGTCAGTTTAGCGTGGGGCTAGTATATGAGGCCGGCGAAAGAATCCCGGGCGGTGTGAAGGCCGATCCGGTCGAAGCAATGAAATGGTATCGGCTGGCGGCCGAACAAAATCATACGGAGGCCGTCCAACACCTGGCTATGATGAATTCCTTGGGTATGGGAATTGAGCAGGATAATTCAGAGGCGATAAAGTGGTTCCGCAAAGGGGCCGAACTGGGCGATGCCGATTGTATCTGGGGACTTGGCCACTGCTATCTCGACGGCAGGGGCGTGCCGCTGGACAGTGTTCTGGCATATGCTCTCTACTCGGCATCGCTAGACCGTTTCTGGAATCTGGAGCAGAAACAGGCCTATTCGGAGAGATGCGTAGAACTGGGCAAGAAACTGACCAAGGAACAACTCAAACAGGCCGAGCCGTTGATTGCGGAATGGCAAGCCAAAGCGAAGAAATAGTAGTTCGGCTATCATAGTCGAGAGGCAAAGGCCAGGGTAAGTCACCGCTTCCCTGGCCTCTTTTGTTGTGTGTCTGCTAAAAGCCTGTCCAATCGTCATCGCGAGCGGAGATGGCCCACCAACAGGCGGGACAGCGTAGCGTGGAAATCTCAATTCGACGGCATCAATACGAGCCGGCAGATGTGGGCATCTGCCGGGCACTTGAGAGAGTCCTTTACCCCGGTCTTCCCATAATTGGCACAACCTTCGCATAGTATCATCCACTGTATTATTATTGACTGCATTGAGTTAGTTGCCAATATTATCCATGACATAACAGATTCTGCTTCCCAGGCCCGATCTCCGCCAAGCTTTCTGAAATCAGACTGATCGGCCCTGCGAAAGGAGTACCGGTCATGAGTAATGCTGGCAGGTTGCGCGCACTCTTTCTGTGCCTGCTCATATTTCTTATAGCGTCTTCCACGTTGGCCCAAGGGGGCTGGGAAGCCACGCTCATATTCGATCCTTACCCGTCGCCATATCTCACGGATTGGGAGAACAACGCCGGTATTGGTCAGGCCCTAATTGTGAACCCGTTGGCTGATACGGTCCATGTGCGCATATACCTTACAGTCAGCCGAGGAAGTCAGCAGATTGCCAGCGCCAACAGCAAAATGCTCGACTTTCCGCCGGGACCGTCGTCCAATATCACGACCCGCGATATCATCGATGACCCCTCGATTGAGTACAACAACGACATTGAAGATATAGCAATTCGCACGGGACGTCTGCCCGAAGGAACCTATCAAGCTTGTCTTCGGATCGAGGATGAGAACGGAACGATCCTGGCCGACAACAAGTGTGCTGAATTCACGATTGTCTATCCCGATCCGCCCTATCTGGTATATCCCACCGATGGCGAGGCGGTCCTAAGCAAGTTTCCGGTGTTTCAGTGGACGCCGGTGCAAGTTCCAGCAGGTTTCGGAGTGCACTACAATCTTCGGATGGCCGAGGTCTTGCCCGGACAGACGGCCGCACAGGCGCTGGCCGCCGATGTGCCACAATTTGAAGACAAGAATATTGGCAACCCCAGCCTGCAGTATCCGATTTATGCTCAGGCATTCGTAAAGGATCGCACGTACGCCTGGCAGGTGCAGGTATTGGATTCTAAGGGGTACCCGCCGTCGACCAATGACGGTCGCAGTGAGATCTGGTCATTCCGGTTTGACGCCGATACAACAACACCGGTGGAACTTCGCACGCTGGCCGGACAGGTGCTTGACGCCGAAAACGGCCGCCCGCTGGATTCCGCACGACTGGTGTATCGTCCTATCTCTCGAAGCATCAGCGCCGGAGATACGACCTGGACGGCGGGCGAAGATTCAACGGTTTGTTATACCGGGCCGACCGGGGCATTCCGAATCGACTCCGCCTATAACAAGAGCTTCTACACGCTCGAAATCAGCCGGAAGGATTACACCACCCTGCTTCTGAGCGGGCGGGAGCAGTATCAAGACGGCGATGTCAGAAACAAGACCGTTCGTCTTGCCTATGCTTCGCCGGGGACCCGTCGCCTCGCGGGTGTGTTGAAAGATTTCTTCAGTAATGAGCCGGTAGCCAACGCGCCGGTGACTTACCATGCGGTCGACGTAGTGCGCACGTCGGATTCATCCGGCGGCGCCCAGTTCCAATATGTCGAGGTCGCTCGCAAGGTGCTGGTTGCCACAACCGACGCGGAGGGTCGTTTCGAATTCCTGCAGGCGGCGGATTCGTCGTATTTCAGTCTGCGCGCCGAGAAATCGCCGTCGTATCTCCCGGCGGTGGACATCGGACCGGATCAGCGCCAACAGGGAGATATCGACCAGTACATCTTCCTGATCAAGCCAAATGCCGGCGTTATCACCGGTGTGGTCAAGTCGATCGTGGCGGGAACCTACAAGCCGGTGCCTCGGGCGCTGGTGCAGTTGTCGCGCACCGCAACGGTTCAGATCACCACCAAGCTATGGGGTGCAACCGTTGGATCGGTCCAACAGGAGATCACGGTCGACTGCCAACAGACCGCGTACACTGACGGAGGTGGACTCTTCCGCCTTCTGGGGATCAGCCAGGAAAAAGCGGCAACTGTAAAAGTCCAGTACATGAATGTGGGGAACGCCAGACTCCCGATGCTGGTAACAACTTCCGCGCCGCTCAGCTATTCCTATAAGATTGTTGTAAACGACGCTCGCTACAGACCGTATACGTCACCCGAGTCGATTACGCTCGCGGCGGGAGAGACCACTGATACGGGTGAGCATCTACTGCAGCCGAAGGCGGGGAGTATAGTAGGCCGTGTGTTGTGCGACAGTCTGCCGGTCGAGGGGGCGAGCGTTTATCTCTATCCGGCCACGCGACGGCAGCGGAGTGGCAATCAGGGGTCCGGTGGAGGCTCCGGCAATTCGAAGAGCTCGCTCGGTTCCGGCGAGGGTGAATCGGCGGGCGGAGGATCGGCTCCGGTAGTCGATACGACCTGGGGTAATACCGCCAATCAGAAGCCGGCCGGCGAGCCGCTCGATATGTATCAGACCGATCAGACCGGCAACTATGCTCTGGCGAATGTTCCGATCAATGATCCCGAACAAGTAACCGAGCGATATTTGGTCTGGGTCGAGGCCCAGGGTTACGGCTCGGCTACAAAGGGGGATCGGATCGACGCCGAGAACGAAGTTGATACGGTCAATTTCGGACTGACCCGGGTAGGCGGTATTATCTTTGGACGCGTAACCAGTTCCGCCGGCACTCAGCTCAGCGGTGTGCGGGTTCAGTTGAATCGCATCGACTCCCTTCCGGACGGACGGACCGCCTGGAATCTCAGTGCGGGATGGATGGAATCGGGGGGCGACGGCGCCTACAGTTTCGCGAATCTCATGCCCGGTGTCTATCGCATTAAGTTCTCCAAGACCGGATGCGCTACTCTAATCACTGGGGAGTTCGCCGTCAACTACGGTGACCGGTTCCAGCGCGACGAGGAACTCAGCGCCGCCAAGGGATTCATCTCGCTGAATGTTACGAACAAGGATAAGAAGGGTGTCAGCGACGTTTGCGTCAAATCGCCGGAGATACCGTCGCTTATCGGCTTCACCAATAAAGATGGCTTGCTGCAGATCTCGGATGCGATTGCCGACAGCGTGCATCTGCAGTTGCGCAAATTGGGTTACGCCGATCTCGACACGACGGTCGTAGTTACCGCCAATGATACGCTGAAGGTATCCGTGACCATTGCTCGAAGTATCGGGCAGGTGTTCGTGCGGGTCGTAGAGAAGGGCAGCGCGGATAAGCGGCTGAAGGACATGAAGGTCACACTGGGTGACACGGTCCCGGTTACCACCGATGCGGACGGCGTGGCCTATTTTGACGAGGCTCCGACCGGGCAGCAAAAGCTCAAGGTGATGCCTCCGTCGGATGACAGCTACGCTCAGGACTATGAGGCGGTCGAGTCCCAGGTGACCGTTTACCCGGGATTGAACGCTGCGCCGGTGATTGTGGAGTTGGCGCCGGCGGCGCGGATCGAGGGAACGGTCAAGGCGAAGGAGGGCGGCCTCCCGATTGAAAAAGTAGCGATTACGATTGAAGGCAACGATAAAGTAACCGCGACCACCGATCTGAATGGTGTCTTCAAACTTCGCAACGTCCCGACCGGCGAGTCGGTCACTCTGATAGCACGTAAAGCCGGGTTTAAGACGGCGCGACTCAAACACGATAAGCGTATCGAAGCGGGGGCGAAGGTCACCGGGCTGGCGATCGAAATGGAACCGTCGCCGATGGATTCGCTCTTCGGTTTCGCAGTGGCACTCGATTCGATACAAGCGGGATCGGACGGAAAGAACAAAGCCTGGGGAGCGCTGATCGATGTTCCGGCCACATTTGGCGTCCAACTGAAGAATCCGGGCACGTCGCTCAATTTCGCCGCCCTGGAAGTGGGGTCAAATTATCGTCCGGTGTCGGATACGGTCAAGCTGACAACGTCCTCCGTTGATATCAACATCTTTGGGGTCGAAGGCTCCATGTCGTTCGACGGCGGTCTGCGACTGGAATGGGTGGATTCGGTCAAGGCCGGGCGCATCTGCGGTGATGTGACGATCAAAGACCCGATCTCGAAGATCCTTCCCGAGACGAAGTTCATAGATTTCAAGATTCCGAAGTCGTATGCGCCGTCGTTCTGGGCGGGTGGTGTCAACCGTGGCCTGAGCAAGTACGGCATCACGGTGACCAACAAGGAAGTCCAGGTCCAGATCAAGTCGGTGAAGCTCGGCCTGGATTACACGAAGAGTTGTGTTGATACGGCCGGCCTGCATCTGTTCGGATCAATCGAGTTCGGCTCCAAGTTCAAGGTTGGTTTTGAGGAGATGCTGATCGGTCGCGACACCGACGGCGAGATCACGCTTAAGTCGGTCACCCTCAAGACTGAGCCCGCGATCAAGATCCCATTCGGCGTCTTTACTGTTGTCGACAGCTCGATGAGCTGGGAGGCGACCGGGTTCCGGGCGAGCGGTGCAATCGTGCTCAACGCGCTGGACAACCGGGAGTACGGTTTCAAGGATCTGCGTATCTCTCCCGAGGGCGAGTTCCTCAGTCTGACGCTCACAGCCGACGAAAAGAACGGCACGATTAACGTCCACGGCCAGAAATTCCAGATCGAGTCGCTCGAGTTTGGCACTGAGAACTTCGAGTCGACGACGCTCGAGCACACCAAGTATTTCGCCTTCGCGGGCAAGCTCACAGTTACCGCTCTCGACAAGCCGGTGGGGATGAAGCTTCGCTACTCCGAAAAGGGCAGGTTCACCGGCAAGCTGGAGTTCAATCAGTCGGTATCATTCAAGAATGTAGTCACCCTCACACTTGAGTCAATTGAGCTCGGTTACGATTCGTCCCGGACGGAACAGTTTATCGGCTTGACAGGCGGGGTGAAGTTCGGCGCCATCAACGGTCTGAACGTGCAGGCGAGCGACCTAAGATTCTATTTCGACGGAGCGGTAACGTTCCGCGAGATAGCACTCGGTTTCGTGGCGGGTCCCGCCAGTGTGGACATTCGCGTTTCGTACGCCGACGGTGTATTCGAGGGGAAGGGGCTGTTGGCGGTAAGGCCGGTCTTCAGCGCTGGAGCGGAGTTCCGCTATGGTGGCTCGACCGACTGGTGGGTGCGGATCATCTCGGGCACGAGAATCCCGATCGGTCCGGCTGAAATTGTCCAGGCCTCGGGTGGCATCGGGCGCAAGGATGATACGTGGAAGTTCAGCCTCGGTGGCATTGTAGCGCCGGCCAAGGCGGACAAGGGGATCAAGCTCGACATCCTGGTTGAAGTCCAGAAGACGCCCAAAGGTGTCATCATCCTGGGCAATGCCAACGTCCAGGTGGGCGGCGACATGAATGTCGGTCGCGCCACATTCGAAATCAACATACCGGAAGAGAGAGTCACCGGCTCGATCGTCTTCGCCATGGACTTCAAGGCGGCGAAGGCATCGGCACAGCTTGATCTGGGCGTTCAGTTCGGCCGCTACTGGTACATCTACGGCCGGGCCAATCTCAACGTAATTGAGATTATCAAGGCCGATGGCATAATCGTCATCGCCAACAACTGGGAATGGCAATACAACGGCCAGACCCGTTTAATGACCGGCATCTATATCGAAGTGGGCAGTTCGTTTGGTTACAACGCCAACTGGTATGTCATCAAGTTCGGTCTGAATCTGGAGCAGCGCGCGAAACTCGATATCGACTGGAACCACGGGGTGACAGGGTCGATCCAAATGTCGGGTAGCGCCTATGCCTGGATCGGCTTCGATCTCGGCCTATTCTCGCTCGACCTGATCGAGGCGCGCGGTCGGTTTGCTCTCGGGGCGAACGTGACAGTTCGCGATGACGAAGTCGCAGCCGGGGCGAACGGCAGCTTCAGTCTCGAAGGCACGATCGGCTCATGTCCCAACGCGGGCTGCTGGTCGATCTGCTGGAAATGCTACTGCCGCATATTCGGCGCCTGTGTGTTTGCGCTACCGACCGGCGCCAAGGGATGTATCGGTATGAACGCAGCGGTCGAGTACAGCAACAAGCGCGGCTTGAACGTCGATGTCAGTTTCTAACGGGAATCGGAAATGAGGATGATTGAGATGAGTTACCAATATCAGATCACACTCTCGCGGCCCACGGTTGGACTGCTGCTGATTCTCGTGCTGGCGTCGCTCTGTCTTGCTGCACCGTGCCTGGCGCAAGTTGAGGCGTCGTTCGTGGTCGTTCCCCTGTCCGGACCGAACGGGATGCTGCTGGTCATAGGCGGACCGACGCTTCATCCGAACAGCGCCGCCGATAACGGCGGTTGGGTGGGGTATCATATCTATCGTCGGGTTCAGGGCGACACTGGATTTGTTCGAGTTACCTCCGCGCCGATTTCACGTCCTGGCACGTTGGCTGAGTTGGAACAAGCCATGGGCGGATCTATCGACGGATTCGAGAAGTTCGCCGGGCTCAATTCGAAACTGGAATTGTGGCAACGTATCGAACATAACGATTCAAGTGTCCTGGCGCTGACTCTGCTGAGCAAGAACTTCCGCAAGGCGATTGGGCTGCTCGTCTGGGACAACAAACTAGAACGCGGCAAGACGTATCAATACCGGGCGACCATGGTGGATGCGAACGGAAGGGAATCAGCGCCGAGCGAACCGCAGCAGGCGACTTTCGGTGTCCCGTCGCTGCCGCTGGTGGGCCCGATCGAGGTCGGCGGCAAGTCGAAAGACAACGGAATAGAAATTACTTGGGACGCAAATCCGGCCGACTCTGGAGCTCTGACCTATTCCGTGTATCGTTGCCCCGATTCGAACGGCGCATATCTATGCCTGAACCGTTCGCCACTGGCATATCTTCCGGACGAGAGCGGATCGACGGAGCACGGGACGTTCATCGACACGACGGCTCAGGTGGGTCGCACCTATTACTATTCAGTGGTTTCAGTCGACTTCGCCGGAAACGAAAGCCCGCGCACGCCGCAGTTGATTTGGAATCGCGCCGACATAGTCGCCCCGCCTATTCCTCAGAATGTCTTTGCGAATCCGTCGGATCTCGGAATCACAGTAACCTGGGACAAAGTTGCAGCCGCCGATGTAGCGGGTTATAACCTGTATCGAAGTCTGGACGCCGACAGCAATTATGTGCGTTTGAATGCGGTGATACTCCCAGCCGACACCGGATACTACGAGGATAAGTCCACGACCCTGAGCGACCGGTACTTCTATCGGGTGACCGCGATTGACCGGGCGGGAAATGAATCGGAGAAATCGCCCCGCTCGGTGTCGCTGTTTGGGAACTATCTCCCGCCTGTTCCGCCGCAGGGCGTGAAAGTGGAGTCCCGCACGAACGGCATCCGGGTACAGTGGGTGAAGTCCGATGAGGTAGACGTCCAAGGATACTATGTCTTTCGCGCCGACAGCTATAACGGCGAGTTGAGTCAGGTCTCGCCGCTGATCGGCAGGGACACAACCGAATATCTCGATACGAGCGCATATCTGTCGTCCCGGGGTCAATACTGGTATCTGGCGCAAGCGATCAACTACACGGGTATTACGAGTCAATATTCGCTTCCGGCCGCGACCGCTCCGGAAAAGCAGGAAGCCACCGGCGCACCAGCTTCGTTCTTTGGTTACTACGATGTTTCAGGCGCCAGGCTGTTTTGGGCGCGCCTTGATGACAATATGATTTCAGGGTACAATGTCTATCGCGCCCTCGACGGTGACAGTCTCAAATGGGAAAAGATCACGACCGTTCCGCTGGGACGGGAAGCTGGTGAGTTCACCGACAGCACAGTACGCAAAGGCACGGCCTATCAGTATCGAATCCAGTCGATTAACACGTCTCAGGTCGCTGGGGCCTGGTCACACAATGTTCGCATCTTTGCCTTTGAGGCTGTGCCCCTTCCACCCGGGGGAGTACGAGTCACCCGCGAGGGAACGGCGCTCAAAATATATTGGGATAAGACGTACCAGTCTTCGGTTGCCGGGTACCGGGTCTATCGCCACGGTGAGCAGGATGCCGCCGCGTCGGTTACACCGACGATTGTCCCAATGGGCGTGACGGAATATCGCGATGCCTCCGCCAAGGCGGGCGAGCGGTATTACTATTCGGTTTCGTGTGTCGATCAGTCCGGCGCTGAAAGCGACCGGAGTGCTGAGGTCTCATTCTTGTACGACTAACCGAGGATGCTCTGCATGGCTTGCCACAAGCGATATATTCGTTTCATACTACTCGCCCTGATCGTCCTGCCTTGTTTTATGCCTGTCCTGGCGGGCGCTCAGGCTCAGACGTCTGACAATGCACAATCGGAGTCGTCGAGTTCGACCGGATCGAGCAGGGCTTTCGTATTGAAGGGTGAGCTTGGTACATTCGGCGAGCTGTACAGCATGTCCGGTATCGAGGCTCGTCGCCCCAAGAGCACCGGACGGCTGTATCTTCGCTCGACCCTGACCGCCTGGAACAGCATGTCGGCCAATTTCAATGTGATGTTATCCACCGAAGGAAATTCGGCGCGTCAGCAGATAAATCAACTCGATTTCAATCCCAAGTGGCGTTGGGGACAGGCGCACCTGGGCGACTTTAGCGAGAGCCTTGACGCCGCTGACGATGGGGGGCGTGCAGGTACGAGGGGGCGGGGTGTTGTTGACGCCGGGTGCGATGAAAGTAACGTTCATTACCGGTTTGACGCGACGGTCGGTATCCAGCACGGACAATAATCGAACCTACGAACGTCAGATCACCGGAGGGCGGCTCGGCGTGGGTCGCGAGGGGGGGACCGGGTTCGATCTGTACTTCGTCAGCGCCAAGGACAAGCTGTCATCGATTGCCGATGTGCACGATACGGTGTCGGTGACTGACACGTTGTTTTCGGATGCCGAGCAGAACCCGGTGTCGGTCACACCACAGGAGAATCTGGTTGTTTCGGCAGTCACGAATCTGGCGCTGTTCAAGAGGAAGTTTCGGTGGCGCAATGAAGCCGGGGTGAGCGCGCTGACGCGGGACCGCCGTTCCGCTGAACCGGAAAGCTCCGACATCCCGGAATCGCTGAAGAAGATCTTTACGCCCCGGGTGAGTACTCGGGCGGATTATGCTTATACCACTGACATTAGTATGGACATTTCTAAAGTAACCGTGAGCGCGGGATATCACTATATCGGCCCCGGATATATTTCGCTTGGACTCGCCTCGATGATTGCCGACAAACGCGAGGTCACGGTCGGTGTCATGGCGAGACATCGGGGAGGCATGGTAAAGATCGACGGTGCCCTTCAGAGCGACAATCTGATTGACCAGAAATCAAGTACGACCGACCGCACCCGGTTGAGCGCGATGGTCAGCCACCGTCTGCGTCCTCGCTGGAACGCCACGCTGGGAATCATATTCACCGGAGTAAGCAATGATGCTTCGGAGAATGTGCGACGAGTCGATTTCTCGAGCTGGGTGCTGCGCACAGGCCACTATTTCTCGTTCAACCGCAGTTTCGGATTGAGAAGTCTTTCGTTCGACTACACCTTTCAGACTTCGGGAGATCAGAACCCGCTTCGTCAAAGCTCCGATCTTGAGTCGCACTCGGCCACTTCGAGTGGGACAATTGCGATAAGTCGAAATCTCGAAACCGTGGCTACGGCCGGGTTGATGAGCACCCAGATTGGCACCGGTAAGCGAACATTTACGCAGAACTACTCGGCGTCGGCGAGACATCTCGGGCTCAACGGGAAGCTGACGTCGTCAGCAACGGTAGCGGTGGCGGTCGGCAACGTAAATACTACCATTCGTCCGAGCCTCAGGTTCGCTTATCCTCTCGGCCGCGACTTGACACTTTCCGCGGAAATGGAATCGACCCACAATCGCGGCGGGGCCAAGGCCTCACAATTCAACGAGGCGGCCGGTCGTCTCATGTTGACCCGACGATTCTGACAGGGCCGATACTTCAGACAGCTATTCTGTTCGCGCGGCCGATCCTGCGAACCGTTTCCAAACAAAATACACCGGGATGCCGAGGAGTACGATGAATACCCCCGGCCAGGTGTAGGTCGGCTTGTAAATGAGTAGCACCGAACATATTATGGCCGCGGCGGCAATGTACAGAGCAGGCAGCACTGGATAGCCGAAGGCGCGGTAGGGTCGCTCGGCGTCGGGTCGGGTGCGTCGCAGGATGAAGATTCCAATCATGGTCAGGATATAGAATACGAGGACGGCGAACACGACGTAGTCAAGCAGATCACCGTAAGTACCGCTCAGGCACAGGATGGATGTCCAGAGCGCCTGCACCCAAAGAGCCACGGCCGGGACACCGGACTTGTTGAGGCGGCCGACCGGTGCGAAGAAGAGGTTGTCACGTGCCATTGCGTAGGTGACTCGCGCTCCGGCCAGAATGAGACCGTTATTGCAGCCAAACGTCGAGACCATGATGAGCACGGCCATTATGGTCGTAGCGATATCACCGAACATCACAGTGGTAGCGGCGGTGCCGACCCGATCGAAGGAGGCGAACTGAATGCCCCGCCCTAACACATCAGCCGCGTCGGGTGTGCCACGCAGCGGAAGAACCATCAGGTACGAGACATTGGCGGCCAGGTAGAGCAGGATGACCGATCCGGCGCCGATAACCAGGCCGAGCGGAATGTTGCGTGTCGGTTTGACAACCTCACCGGCCGTGAAGGTGACGTTATTCCAGGCATCGGCGGCAAACAACGATCCGACCATTGCGACACATATAGCCGCGAGAAGTGTGAGGCCGGACAAGGGTTCGACACTCACAACTTTGCCGTCGACGAAATGCGTCCAGGTGGGGTTCCAGAAGTCGGCGAAGTTGGTATTCCAGGTAGCCGCGCTCCGCGAAATCACGAAACCGAGGAGAATCAGACCGATCAGGGCCAGTGTCTTGGCGCTCGTGAAAATGTCCTGAAGAATCTTGCCGCCCTGGATGCCGCGGGTGCTGAAGTAGGTGAGCAGGAAAACCGTACCCACCGCGAGGAGACGGGCGGCAGTGATTTTTATCCCCGCAAGAGTCATCAGTACGTTGGTGTCGGCGACTGACGGAAACAACACCGCCGTGAACTTGGCGAAAGCGACCGCGACCGCGGCTATAGTGCCGGTTTGTATTACCAGGAATAAAGTCCATCCGTAGAGAAATCCGATGAGGGGATTATAGGCCTCGCGCAGATAGACGTATTGCCCTCCGGCGTGTGGCATCATTCCCGCCAACTCACCGTAGCTGAGAGCGCAGATGACAGTCATGATGCCGGCGATGAGCCAGACCAGGAGAAGGTATCCGGGGGAGCCGACAGTGCGGGCGATATCGGCGCTGACGATAAAGATGCCGGAGCCGATCATGGATCCGATCACGAGCATGCTGGTATCGAGCAGCCGGAGCTTTCGCTGAAACTCGCCGCCGGTCGCATGGGGCGCAGTCGAGGGTGGGGTCATGAGCCTGTTCTCCTTGGGGAGTTGTCATTCTACCGTAATGCTGAGACAGGCATAAATCATCCACACCGGCGAATCAAGGTTTATGTTTGGAGGCGATGAAGCGGCTCAATGGCCGGGCGAGGAATAGTCCGCGATGGTAGAGCGGACATGGGTACAGATCATGTCACAAAGGCGGAAAACCCTCGGGTTGGCGATGCGGTAGACGACATGCGCCCCAGTTTTGGACTTCTTCACGAGACCGGCGGCGGCCAGGATCGAAAGGTGGCGCGAAATGTTGGGCTGAGTCCAGTCGAACCGGGCGACCAGCTCCTGGACTGTCTTAGGGCCGTTCTTCAACTCCCGCAACAGGTTAAGTCGGGTAGGGTCGCTGAGGGCATGGAAGCAGCCGGCGACCAGATCGAGCATCGGCGCGGTTATTTCGGAAAAATCGCTTGTTTTTTCTCTTGTCATAGTTAATATATAACAATATATTTATGTGGTTGTCAAGAACAAATTGACGTCCGAGACGTTTTGACGAGCGACACTTATACAAGGAGCGATACGATATGACCGTTGAACACAAGGTCCGCGCCATCGCCGGCACAATCATCCTGATCAGTCTGGCCCTGGCAGTGTGGGTAAATCATTATTGGCTGTTTCTAACCGCGTTCGTGGGGCTCAATCTGTTCCAATCCGCCTTTACCGGTTTCTGCCCGGCCGAAATATTCATCAAGCGGATGTGCCATAAAGAAAGCGTCTAATTAGAAGTCGCCCTGTCCGGTAACGAGCCGGGCAGAGGCACCTTGCCGCCAATAATTGGAGAGATACAGATGTTGCAAAAATCGTTCATGTTGTCTGCACTGAGCTCGCTTGTCCTGACCTCGTGTGGTGATCGCGCACATCAAGCCGACCGATCCGGGGAGACTCCCAAGGAAGTTACGGTGGCGACCGCTCAGAGAGTGGCCGAATCGTCACGCGAAGAATTCATGGGGACGGTAGTCGCGCGCAATCGAGCTGGTATCGAATCCAAGATTCAGGCGCGGGTCGAACGAATCCCTGTCACGCTCGGCAGTGTCGTGAAAGCCGGTGATCTGCTGGCCGAGTTGGATGTCCGCGAGTACCAGGCCAGAGTAGAGCAAGCTGAGGCTGTCTATCAGCAGACGGCCAGCGATCTGACCCGGTTTGAAGCGTTATTGGCGGAGCGGGCTGCTACGCAACAGGAGTTCGATGCGGTCAAGGCGCGCAAAGCGGTGGCTGAGGCGTCACTGAGCGAAGCCCGGACATATCTGAGCTACGCCCGGATCGAGGCTCCGTTTGACGGCAGCGTGACCGAGAAATTGATTGATGTCGGTGATCTGGCAGTGCCGGGTCGTCCCTTATTTACATTGGAAGAGTCGGGACATCTGAGATTCGAGGCGGCGCTTCCAGAGTCAAAGATGGGTCAGGTCTCGGTCGGCGACAGCGCCATCGTGGCCCTGACTTCAATTGACACCGTCGTCAAGGGGCAGGTGATCGAACTTTCCCCCAGCGCTGATCCGGTCAGCCGGACGTTTACCGCCAAGGTCGCCATCCCGGCTATGGCTGCAATCCGACCGGGGCAGTTCGGTAGGCTGCAACTCGTGGCCGCGGGAGATCAGACGATTTTCATTCCGCGTAACGCTCTTGTCCAGCGCGGTCAGTTGGACTTGGTATATGTCGTTGGCGACAACCAGAGGGCGGCGTTGCGACTGGTCAGAATCGGGCGGCAGTTTCCGGACCGGCTGGAAATCCTCGCCGGGCTTAGGGAGAACGAACGTGTCGTTGTTGAAGGACAGCGCGATCTCTCGGACGGTGATTCGGTCAGGGTGGCGCTATGATGAATTCCGATACCGACCCGAAATCGCAAGGTCTGGCCGGATTGCTGGCAAGATCATTTGTCAATTCGAAGCTCACTCCGCTATTCATTATGGCTTCGGTGCTGCTTGGCGCTTTGGCTGTGACGCTTCTGCCTCGGGAAGAAGAGCCGCAGATCAAGGTCCCGATGGTGGACGTGATGGTGTCCGTGCCCGGTTTCAATGCCGAGGAAGTGGAACATCGGGTGGCGGCTCCGATGGAGAAGCTGGTGTGGGAAGTTCCCGGCGTGGAGTATGTCTATTCTATCTCACGACCGGAAGAAGCTCTGGTCATAGTTCGTTTCAAGGTAGGTGAGGATGTCGAGCGCAGCCTTGTCAAACTCAACCAGAAACTGCAATCCAATTTCGATCGCATTCCACCGCAGGTGTCGTTTCCGCTATTGAAATCGCGTTCCATCGACGACGTTCCGATCCTCGCGCTGACTTTCCACAGTAAGACGGAGGATCACTACTTTCTAAGACGCGTGGTGGCTGAAGTCGAAGAGCACATCAAGCAGGTCAAGGACGTCTCTGAAACGAACATGATCGGGGGGCTCCGGCGGCAGTATCGCATTCAGCTCGATCCGGTGGCACTATCTGCGCGGCATCTTGATCCGGTCACGCTTATTCCAATCCTGCAACAGGCGAATCGACAGTCGAAGGCTGGTAACCTGATCCGCAACAATCAGGAGATAATTGTCGAGACCGGGGGATTCCTGCGCGACGTTAGCGATGTCGAGCGGGTCGTGCTCGGAGTCTACGACGGCGCTCCCGTATATCTCCGCGACGTTGCCAAGGTAGTTGATGGCCCTGAAGAGTTGAATCAGGTGGTGGTTTATGGCTCTGGGGCAGCATCGGGAAAGAAGCATGAAGACGAAGCAGCCGTGACGCTCTCTATCGCCAAGCGTCCGGGCACGAATGCTATCGATGTGGCCGACGAAGTTATCGACCGTGTGACCAAACTCAGAGGGAAACTGATTCCGTCAGATGTCGATATTACTATCACTCGCAATTATGGGGAGACGGCCGCTGAGAAGTCGAATGAACTGCTACTGCACATGTTGCTTGCGGTGGTTAGCGTGTCGCTGCTGATCATGATCAGTCTCGGCTGGCGGGAATCGATAATTGTGGCGCTGGCTATTCCGTCCACCCTGGCTCTGACTCTGTTGGTGTTCTATCTGACCGGTTTCACGCTCAATCGGATCACCCTCTTTGCGCTGATCTTTTCAATCGGCATCCTCGTGGATGACGCCATCGTCGTGATCGAGAACATCACTCGCCATCTGCATCTTGCGCGCAATAGTGGACGGCCCTGGAGCGAGGTGGCGATTGAGGCGGTTTCTGAAGTGGGCAACCCGACTATTCTTGCCACCTGGGCAGTGATAGCGGCGGTTCTTCCGATGGCATTCGTAGGCGGCCTGATGGGGCCGTACATGCGGCCGATTCCGATTGGAGCCACCGCGGCGATGCTCTTCTCGCTCGTAGTAGCCTTCATGGTAACCCCGTGGGCGGCGGTACGCGTGCTCGCTTGGAAAGGTGGGTCAAACCTGGCCGCACATGGCGAGACGAAAGAAGGATACTCAACCCGCCTCTATCGTCGTCTGATGAACGGCCTCATTCGAGACGCCAGAAAGCGGCGAACGTTCTTGATCTCAATTACGGCAGCACTGGCGGTGGCGCTCGGTCTCGTGTGGATCGGCTGGGTGCAGGTGAAGATGTTGCCGTTCGACAACAAGAACGAATTTCAAGTGATCATAAATATGCCCGAGGGGTCGTCGCTCGAGCAGACGGTCGAGGCGGCGCGTGAGATATCCGGATCGATTGCCAGAGAACCGGAAGTCACCGATTATCAGATTTACGCCGGTACGTCGGCGCCGTACAATTTCAACGGCCTGGTGCGGCACTATTTCATGCGGCGGGGGGCGAATGTCGCCGACATCCAGGTGAACCTGCTATCCAAGGGGGAACGCTCGGCGCAGAGCCACGATATTGCGAAGCGGGTGCGGCCTGAAGTGCAGGAAGTGGCCAAACGGTTCGGGGCTCGTGTGGCGGTGGCCGAAGTACCCCCCGGCCCGCCGGTACTGCAGACTCTTGTCGCCGAAGTCTATGGCCCCACGACCGAATCGCGCACGGCTCTGGCGTCGAAAATACGCGAGATCTTCAAATCGACCCCGGGTGTGGTCGACGTGGATACTTATCTCGAAGCGGATCAACGGGAATTTACGTTTGTAATCGATCATGAAAAGGCGGCGCTGCATGGTATCAGCGCTGAGACGATCGCACAGACACTACGTCTGGCTGTAACGGGCATTCAGGTCGACATCGCCCATCGCTCGAATGAACGCGAGGATGTTGCTCTGGTGCTGGAGCTCCCGCGTTCGCTAAAGACGTCATCCAATGATCTCCTCGGCCTGCAAGTTCGCGCGGCCGATGCCCGGTCGGCCGGCAAGGAATACGCCCCGCCGCTGGTGCCGCTCTCGGAACTGGTGCGGGTCGAAGAGCGGGTGGCCGACAAGACGATCTACCGCAAGAACCTGATGCCGGTAACGTATGTCATTGGCGATGTCGCGGGTGAAATCGAGAGTCCGGTGTATGCCATCCAGAGTATGAACGAGAAGCTCAAACAGCTCGACATGCGGGATTTCGGTGGCAGCGATGCTAAACTGAACATCCTAAATGCTTCGCTCCCGACAACCACGCTCGAACCGTCGCTCAAGTGGGACGGCGAGTGGCACATTACGCTCGAAGTCTTCCGCGATCTGGGTGTGGCTTTCATGGCCGTGCTGATTCTAATCTACATTCTGATGGTGGGCTGGTTCCGCTCGATGGTGACGCCGATCGTAGTCATGGCCGCAATTCCGTTCTCGTTGATCGGTATCATGCCGGCCCATGGGGCTTTCGGGGCGTTCTTCACGGCAACGTCTATGATAGGTTTCATGGCCGGCGCCGGGATTGTTATCCGCAACTCGATCATATTGGTTGATTTCATCGAACTACGTCTGCGCGAAGGAATGCCGTTGGCGGACGCTGTTATCGATGCCGGTGCGGTGAGGTTCCGGCCGATGCTGTTGACGGCGGGCGCTGTGATTGTGGGTGCAACTGTGATCTTGTTCGATCCGATCTTTCAGGGTCTGGCGATTGCGTTGATGGCCGGTGAAGTGGCTTCGCTTCTGATCAGCCGGGTGGCGGTGCCGATTCTATATTATAGAGTGAATATGAATCGGTCAGTGGAATCGATAGTGCAGAATTGAGACTCGGGGAATATTGCTAAGCAAATGAAAAGCGGCAGGTCACACGTCCCTTCCAAAGGGGTATACGACCTGCCGCAATATCTACGCGACTCACTGGGCTTCGATTTTGAATCGGCCTACAATCTGTCTCAAACCCTCGGCCTGACGGGAGAGCTGCTCCGCAGCGGCGGCTGATTGTTCAGCACCGGAAGCCGTCTCCTTGGTGACTGACGCAATCTGTTCGACATTGGCGGCTATTTGTTGAGCCACTTCGCTCTGCTGTTCGGATGTTCCGGCTATCTGAGAGATGACCGTCTCGACTTGCTGGGCGAGCGTGCAGATTTCGTCCAAGCTGCCGCCGGCGCGGTCGGCCAGTTCGCGTCCCTGACCTACTTCACTTATGCCTGTTTCCATGCTTTCAACGGCTTCGGAAGTGCGCGTTTGAATGTCCCGGATCATCTGGTTGACTTCACCGGTCGCCTTGCCGGTTCTCTCCGCCAATTTCCGTACTTCGTCGGCTACCACGGCAAAGCCGCGTCCCTGTTCACCGGCGCGGGCGGCCTCGATAGCGGCGTTGAGGGCGAGCATGTTGGTTTGGTCGGCGATGTCATCGATGACCTGGACGATTTCGCCGATCTGTTCCGCGGCTTGCGAGAGACGGCCGACCAGCACGGCTGATTCGCGGACAACGTCGGCGATTCGCTGCATACCCTGAATTGTGTCGCCGACAATCCGTCCGCCGGAAGCGGCGGTACCGGCGGCGTTCTGGGCCAGGTCGCGGGCGTCGCCGGCGTTCTTGGTAGATTCGACTATGGTGTTGACCATGCCCTCAACGGCGCTGGAAATCTGAGTAATCTGCTGCGACTGCTCTTTTGTTCCGCGAGACATTTCGTCAGAGGCAGAAGCGATCTCCGTGGCGGCGCTGGCCAATTGACGGGAATGGTCGCTCAACTCGTGAATCATGTTTCGAAGATACTGAATCATCGTGTGAAAAGCGGTGCCGAGAACGTCACGTTCGGAGCGGGGTACAACCTCGGCGGATAGATCGCCGCTGGCGGCCCGGCTGGCGACGTTGCAAAGGCCGCGGATGTATTCCATCAGGCTCTGGATAGCCATCAGAAGTTGACCAATCTCATCGTTCGAGCGGGCTGACAGATCCTGACCGATTTCTCCCTGGGCGGCCATATATAGTCGAGCCTTGACTATTTGAATAGGCCGGAAGACGAGTTTGTTCAGGGCCAACATGATAGCCACGACGAGAACAAGGACCCCGGCGATCGAGCACATCAGAATCAGGAACAAATTGGCGCGCGTGGCCTCGGCAAGGACTTCGGTTGAGCGCACCATCTTGAGACCGCCCAGAACCGACCCGGCAGCGCCATCGTGACAACTCGCACAGGCAGTCTGGTTGGTTAGCAGATGGTAGGCCACCTGTACCGGTTTCCCTTTTTCGGAAGTGTCGAACAGAGTGTCACGCTTGGAGGCGAAGAGGGACGACCATACCGCATCGGACGGTTTGTTCAGAAGAGATTTGTCCGAAGACCTTCTGACCACCTTTTCAGCGTTGATGACTGTAGCTTCCAGCAGTAACCCCGTGGATACAATTTCTTCCGTCATCGGTTGGAGTTTCTCATTGTCGCCGTAGATCATGCACTCTTCGAGTTGTTTCGAAAGGGCCCAACTCAGCTCGTGAGAACTGGAGGTATAAAGACCCTCCAAAGTGTTGGTCTGCTGGCGGCCGTTGAATATGGCAACGAGGCCGAAAACACCGACCACGCAGATGCAAACCAGCATTATTATTTTGGCTTTTACCGAAAAACTCTTCATAGACTCCGTCTCCGGGGGCTTAGGATTCAGATTCCGTGCTTATGGACCTTATCGGCACCTTTGTAGTCCGCTTTAGAGTTGTCGGGCGGCTCTGCCTCCGCGTTTTGTATCAATGATCCGGTAAAGACGGGAATGGTGATTCTCATGATCTTTGAGTGAACCAGAACGCGGCGAGTTTGTTATGCTCCTCAAACCAAATCATAGGAGTGTCCGAATGTTTGTAATGATGAATAGAATGAAAGTACCCGCGGAACAGCGAGAGCGGTTCGAACAGATGTTTTCAACTCGGGCCAGGGCGGTGGACCGTCGACCCGGCTTTCTCAAGGCAGAAGTTCTACGTCCCAAAGAAGGGGACGAATACATTATCATGACGCATTGGGAGTCGGAGAGTGCTTTCGAGGGCTGGGTCGGCAGCGACGAGTACCGGGAAGGTCATAAGCGGGTCGGCGAGTTCAAGGGAGCCGACGGACGGGTCGATCTGAATTCAAAAGTGGAGAAGTATGAAGTTTTCGCCGAATGAACCGGCTCTTACCGATTACGAGCTTCAGCAGCCCGACTCCGCCACTTGCGATGCAACCCCTACCCGCAAGCCGGTGGGCCACCCGGCCAGAAAAGGCGTCTTTCGTCGTTTGAGGGACAGCCTTGCCGACTTCAAGGCCGATATGCGAGTCCCCCTTCCCGGCCAGGACCGGAGATCGCGTTTCGCTCGCTTTACAGCTCGGGTGGGTTTCATTTTGAAACGACATGGCTGGAAACTAGTCGCGGCGGTAGTGATTTACTATTTCATAAGAGATACAGTGCTATACATCATTATACCGTATTTTCTGGCGCGACAGGTGTTTGGGTGAAGTCCGGGAATGTAGTGCGAGGCGGATGGGCCACCCGGCCTGCCCGCCGGTAGACGGTGGGCTATGATATCTTGAGGCTAGAATGGGCGTACAATACGACGTACGAATCACACTGATCGCTCAGCAGAAACGATGTCCTTCGAGGCACCAGGTCGGCGACCAATTCGTGGTGGGACGAATGATTCCGGAAGAGATGTGTTCGGCGGCGCTGAGGCGGCTCTTGCCACATATTGAGGTGCTTCGGTCTGGGGCCGAGTCCACCCGGTTGGACGATTCGTACGAGATGGTGTTCTGCTGTCCCGAAGCCGACCCGGTGAACACCTGGCGCCTCGAGCGGATGACAGACGAGGAAGCAAAGTAAGGATAATCCCAGGGCAAGCCCTGGGGCACCAACGCTCAAGCTAGACCCGTATCAAGCGATGCAGCGTGATCTCGGAGGGAGCGCCGATGCGTATCTCCGGGCCCCAGTAGCCGGTACCTCGGCTGACATAAATGCGTGTCTTGCCATGCTGATGCATTCCCGCCAGGTAAGGTTGAAAAAGTCCTACCAGGTAATGATAGGGGAAATATTGACCGCCGTGAGTATGTCCAGAAATGACATAGTCGAATCCGGCTTTTTCGGCCTCGTAGATACTCACCGGCTGATGGGCCAAGAGGATTGTCACGTGACTGTCAGGGGCGCCGGCGACGGCTCGATGCGGGTCGGATATGTGATCGGCTCGAAATTGTCCGCCGGAGTAATCGGTGACGCCGCCAAGCAAGAGTCGGGCGCCGCTGCGATCGATCATCCGATGTTCATTCAACAGGACCGTGAACCCGAGGCGGCGGGTCTCGTCTATCCAGGACTGTACTCCCGAGTAGTATTCATGATTGCCGGTGATGAAGAAGAGACCGTCGGGCGCAACGAGGTCACCCAGAGGGGCAACGTCATCTCGCAGCATTTCGACTGAACCGTCAACCAGATCACCCGTCACCGCAATCAAGTCCGGTTTGGCGATGTTCACTTCGTCAACGACCGCCTGAACGAACTTTCTCCTGATTGTGTGGCTGACATGCACATCGGTAATCTGAGCTATGGTATAGTTCTGCAGACTCGGTGGCAGATTGGGGATGGGCACGTCGACGCGTACGATCCTCGGAGTACGTGTGGCCTCGTAAAGTCCATAACTGGTCAGGGCGCCCGTTATACCTAGTAATCCGAGGTTGGTCGTGTTGATAAGCAGGCGACGGCGCTCGGGGTCGACAATATTCTCGCCGACTTCGCCGGAACCAAATAGATGAACTGTTCTTTGGGCGAGAAACACCAGAAGCAGGAGAATGTCCCGAACGACCAAGAAGGCGAAGAGCACGGTAATGAAGCCGAACGTCAGGTAGGCCACCCAGGCGATCAGATTCGCCCAGCCACTGTTGGAGCTGTGCAGTCGGGTGGCAACCGGGAGAAAGGGGAGTATGAGCAAAACGCCGAGTGTTATCCAAAGAAGGATATTCACGGGCAGGCTGAAGGCGGCCGGCACGATCAAACGCCAGCCGACGTAGCCGTACATCAAAGTCAGGACCGCAATGACGATTACGAAGAAACTCACTTCAACCTCTCAGGAAAGAACCGACCCCGGGCAGGGTCGGTTCCAGAATTCACCATAGGCGGGTTTGCCCCGGTGCTGTTAAGCGCTTGCGGTTGAGTTGTTCCCGGAGCCGTGTTCGAAACGACGGCCAATGAAATAGAACAGAACCGTAACGACTGCAATCATGATTGTCATGATCCCGAAGTAATTGCCGGGCGACATCGACGTATAAATGCGCGCAAACCAGGCCGCCAAGATGTTGCCAAGAAACACCGTGAAGAGCCAGACGCCGGTGATGACCGATTTCATTCTCTCCGGCGCTTCCTCGAAGGCCAATTGGAGACCGATTACTGAAATGCACAATTCCGCCATCGTAATCAAAACATAGGCTCCCAGCTCCCATAGTATCGGGACTTTGCCCTCTGCTGCAAGGTATCCGGCCACGGTCATTACACCCATGCAGAGCATGACCAGGAAGAAACCGAGGAGCATCTTCTTGGGTGACGAGAGACGGAACTTCTTGCTGCGATCAGATTTCATCCAAATCCAGGCGAACAGCGGGGTCATCAGAACAATCAGCACCGGGTTGAAGCTCTGAATAGCGTCGGGCGGAATGTTCCGGTTCCACCCGAACAGGCTGATGTCACGGTTCATGTAATCGCGAGCAAAGAGCGTCCAGGTAGACTCGGCCTGATCGAAGATCGACCAGAAGAAGACAATCATCAGGAAGAGGCCTGAAAGGCGCAGGAGTGTCTGGCGGTCTTCATGTTTCTGTTCGGAAGTTTTGATAATCTTATCTACGCCCCGTTTGATCTCCTCGACCGGGTAGTGTTTCTTGCCGAGGAAGAAGATTCCGAGCGATACAGCCATCAGAATGGTCGGGGCCATGAAAGCGGCGCTATAGCCGTAGTTGTCGCGGATGAACGGAAGCGTGAAAGTTGTGGCGGCGGCGCCGATGTTGATTGCCATGTAGAACCAGGAGAACGCCTGGGTCATCAAGTGTGACTTGCCGGCCTTCTGATACATCAGACCCATAAGGGTGCTGATATTCGGCTTGATAGTGCCCGATCCGCCGGCCAGAAGCATGAGGGCCACGTAGAAGCCGACTTCATTGGTGAACGTCCCCAGAATGACATGGCCAAGTAGATACGGGATGGCAAAATAGATAATCGTCTTAAACTTGCCCAGGTACTGATCGGCAATGTAGCCACCGACAATCGGCAGAATATAGCAGAAGGCGGTAAAGAGCTGGGTCACCGTGCCGCTGTTGGCATCAGAGTAGCCGAGCTTGTTGATCATGTAGAGAAGCAGAAGCGTTCTCATGCCGTAGAAACTGGCGCGCTCGGCCAGTTCACCCCAGAAGATGAACCAGAAGCCGCGCGGGTGCTTATTGTAGTCCGGATCTTGCTGCCTTTTCAGGTCAACGGTTGCTTCAGACAATGCCATGGCGGTGGTCTCCAATATTAGAGTTGCTAATAGTCAATTCTCAGTGGTCCACACACGAGTGGTTCACGTCGGTGCCGAGGACGCCCTCGAGATTCGGTCCCTTGGGCAGGGGGCGCTTCTCCGGCTCGATCTGATCCAGCGTTTGAGCGTCGTACAGACGGCCGTTTATCATCGTATATAGGACGTTTTCGGACTGCCGAATGTCCACCAACGGATCGCCGTCGATGACAATCAGATCCGCCAGCAACCCCGGTTGAATACTGCCAAGCCGGTGATCGAGACCGATACTGCGCGCGCCCATCCAAGTGGCGCACCGGAGCGCCTCGTGGTTGGTCATGCCGCCCTGCTGCAGCATCCAGAGCTCCCAATGAGCGCCGAGGCCCTGACGCTGCCCGTGCGCGCCAAGTTCGACGTTACCGCCCCGATGAAGAATGTCCGTAGCGACTCTGGCGAGGGCGAAATGATGGTATTCCGAGTCCGGCGCCATGGTGCGGCGGATAGACCGTGGATCGAGCGCCCAGCGCGGGGTGAAACGGGCGAGCCGTTTGTCTTCCCATACATTAGAGTGCTGATACCAATAGTTTTCACCCCAGAGCCCACCGTAGCCGACGATCAGAGTCGGAGTGTAGCCGGTACCGAATCGGCTCATCAGGCTTAGTTCGGGGTCGTACACCGGCGTCACCGGGACGGGATGCTCGAGCGTCGTATGGCCGTCGAGCAGCATCGTCATCATGTTGTTAAGCGTCGAACCACCCTCGGGGACAACCATCGTATTCAGTTCTCGGGCGGCTTTGATAATCATCTGCCGTTGTTCGCGTCGGGGCTGATTGTAGCTCTTGACCGAGATTGCTCCCCAGGCGATGGTCCGTTTGACCGCGTTGACGGCGTCTTCGTACTTGTTGATCGTGGTCTTGAAATTTCCTTCCGCACCGTAGAGAATCGTCCCGGTGCTGAAAATGCGCGGCGCGAGCATAACGCCCTGGTTTTCGAGCTCCGCCGTGGCGAAAATCATCTCGCTGTTGTTGCTCGGATCGTGCATGGTCGTCACGCCGAAGGCGAGATTGGCGAGAAAGCCCCACGTCTGTTGCGCGTACATGGATTGCCGCGACGAACCGGGATGGGCGTGGATGTCGATCAGGCCGGGCATGAGGGTCTTGCCGGAGACATCAATTGTCTTAGCGCCGCTCGGAATCTTCACCTGTTCGCGAGTGCCGACTTCGGTGATCAGATTTCCCTTTACATGAACGACGCCGTTTTCAATCACCGACAAATCGTTCATGGGCAGGATACGGGCGCCGACGAAATACAGATCGGTGCCGGGGATGTCAGCCTTCTCGTTCCAACCGAGATTGGCCACCGTCGCCTTGGGGATATTCGACGTGTCTTTGGAGTAGAGTGCAGTCGGAACGTTACTGAAGAGCTCCGGTCCTAGACTCCAGCGCACGGTCTTGCTGTCGGTCGACCAGCTCAGATAAGTACCGCCGTCGGTGGAGAGCTGGCGCACGGGAAGATTCTTCATCTCAGGGGCAATTTCGACTGGAGAGCTGACGTGCGGGAACGGGACGACATAAGTCTGCCAGAGTTCTTCGAAAGCCAGCCATTGTTCATCGGGAGAGAGAACAAAATCGGTGGCGCGTTTTGAGGTGGCCAGAACCCGGCGATCCGATCCGAGCAGGTCCAGACTGGCCAGACAGGCCGATTCGCCTTCGTTGGAAATCAGGTAGATGCGCTGGCCGTCTTTCGAGAAACGAGGAGCGGCGCCATCGCGTGAGATGAACCGGGGTTCGGTCTTTCCTGCGGCGTCGATCAGGTAAATGCCCGGATCATTCTGCCAGAGGCGGCCGCGGTAGCCGTCACCGTCGCCGCGCTGATAGACCACCCAGTTGCCGTCGGGCGAGAACTGTGCGGACACATAATGGCCCGGTCGCGCGACCAGAACGCGCTCTTTTGTTCCATCGAGGCCGACAATGCGTATCGTGCCTCCGAGAGTGTCGTTCCAGGTCGTGAAAACGATTTCGCGGCCGTTGGGAGAAAGGGCCGGGGCGAATTCGAAATGATCTGTTTGACGAGTGATTCGCGTTGCGGTGCCGGTGGGTAGTGTCTTCTTGTATAGGTATCCCAGCGCCTGAAAAACCGTCTCGTTGCCGGCTGGAGTCACTTGCGGCCAACGGATCACTTTCACCGGGAACGTTGCCTCGCCGACCGTTACCGGAAACCGCAGTGCTTTCGCGACAATCTGCTTTGAAGTGACATGGAACGGGATCTCGGTAGGTTTGCCGGAAGCAACATCCACACGCCAGATCTTCCCCTGTGCCCAGATAACTATATTCTTGCCGTCGGGAGTCCAGGAGAAGCCCGGATAGACGCCGAACAGCGCCCAGGTTTCCTGCTGGTCTTCACTGAGGCCGTCCCACAGGTGACGCACCTGATTGTTGTCGAAATTGAACAGGCTTAGCACCGATCGTTCGCGCACACGGCGCACAAAAGCCAGAGTTTTGCCGTCGGGACTAACTTGCGGTCGGCAGGCACCGCCGTTTATGCTAATTATGTTCTGGATTTCATTGGTCTGCAAGTCGAGGCGGCGGATGACATAGATAGTGCCGTTGGGGTCCTTGTTGTATTCGAATGAATCGCCCCCAGACATATCCTCGGCCCAATACAAATACTTTCCATCGGGCGAGAACACCGGCTCGTTGGCGTCCTGCTGGTCATTCTTGCGCTTGGTCAATTGGACGCCATCACCGCCTTCGGGTACGCGGTACATCCACATTTCGCCCGCACCCATGCTTCGCTCGCTGGTGAAGTGTTTCTTCGCCACGATGTACTTGCCGCTGGGATGCCAGGCCGGATTGCAGAGCAGACGGTAATCTTCTTTGGTGATTTGGACGGGTTCGGTGCCGTCGGCGTTCATCATCCAGATGTTGTCGCCGCCGCCCCGGTCAGAAGTGAATATGATCTTCTTGCCGTCGGGGCTGAACCGGGGCTGGACTTCATACGCCAGGCCGCCGGCCAGAAGAACAGCTTCGCCGCCGGTTACGGGCATCTTGTAGATATCGCCCAGCAGATCGAACACGATCTCGCGACCGTCTGGGGAGACGTCCAGAGTGATCCAGGTACCTTCGGAAGTCTTGAATTCAACGGTGTCACTCGGGACATTCGGGACGGTGACATCCCACTTTGGCTTGGTTGAGTCGGCAGTCTTCAAGGGGGGGGCTTCGGCGGTGACAATCGGGGCGGCGAAGATGATCGCGACGGCCAGGGTCGAGAGCCGGTGGCAACAGGTCTTTAGCATGGTGGCGTTCCTTACTAGAGCGGTCATTCGGCGTTTCTATCGGACAGGTCCTAGCTGGTGCGCCCGGTGGCGGCTTCCCAAAGATGTGGGGTGGAACATAAGGGAGAATGGGGCGAAAAACAACCCCCCCGAGCTGGTGATCGCGAGGCCGCCGCAGCGGGTATTCACCTGCCGACGATGGAATGGGATTCGTAGGGGGGGGGTGCTTCAAACCCGCCAACAGAAGATAGTAGCCAACCCAAAAGTCACCCTGAGCCTGACGAAGGGTGGCTTGGTGAGATGACATGTGATCATTGGGTAACTCAGGCTTCGACCCTTCGACAAGCTCATGGCAGGCGGAACTTAGCCTGACTGTAGATTCGTAGCTTGACTTGTAGCAGGACCCACGTAGTCCTGTCAGGAGTGGGGGCTTGTAGCAAGCCCCCCTACTAGTGCCCGGTCCGCCGCGGCTGATCCACATCTGCCGGCTCGCATAGATGCCGACGAATCGAGATTGCCGCGCTACGATGTCCCGCCTCGCGGCGGGGCATCTCCACTCCCAATGACTTGGCTGGTGTGCCGCCCAAAGTATCGATTGCTGTTCGATACCCACTTCGTCCAGAAAGCTGATAACGAAATATAGACTTGAACAAAGCCCTTACGCAACTAATTCTGCCGGTAAGGTCGATCATGCGAACTGACGCGTGTGGCGCAACATTCCGTACGACAGCGACTTGCGGGAGCGGGGCGGGGACGTGCGCCGCCGAGCAATTGTAGAAAATGCCGTTGACCTATGCCCCGTCATGTGTTACGCTTGGGCGAGATAGCGGTGTGGTAGCCCGGATTTGACAACTTATTCGGCGTGCGGTGTGGCCCTAATCGGAGCGCGGAAATGTTCAAGCGACTTCTTCCCCAAACAACCAACTTCTTCAAGTATTTCGAGGATCATGCCAAGCTGACGTGCGAGGCCTGCGCCGAATTGGATGCGATTTGCGCCGACCCGTCCAAGCTATACGAGCGAGCCAGCCGAATCAAGGCTATCGAGCATGAAGCCGATCGGATAACCCACGGCTGCATCGACGCCCTTCACCGAACCTTCGTGACGCCGATTGACCGCTCCGATATTCACAAGCTTATCACCCGGCTCGATGACATTATCGATTCGGTCGATGCCATCGGCGTCGCGCATGATGCTCTACGAGATGACCACGATGCGCACCGAAGTCAAGCAGCTTACAACTGTTCTGGTGCGAGCCTCCGTTCATCTTTCACGTGCGATTGGCGAACTGAAGCACTTGAGCAAGAATGGCGATGAGATCGAGCGTTGCTGCCAGGCGGTTTACGACGCGGAAAAAGAAGGCGACCAGGTGCTTCGAGCGGCGCTGGCGCGTCTCTTCAAGGAAGAGCGGGAGGCGGTGACACTGATCAAATGGAAAGAGTTGTTCGAGAGGCTGGAGAAGGCCACCGACCGGTGTGAGGAAGTCGCCAATATCGTCCAGGGTATAGTGATCGAGGCGTCCTGAGCATGACTCCGGTTATGATCGTCGTCATCGTCACGGTCGTGATAGCGTTGATCTTTGACGTAATCAACGGTTTTCACGATTCCGCCAATTCTATCGCCACTGTCGTTTCCACTCGAGTACTCAGTCCGAGGGTTGCAGTCTGGTGGGCGGCGTTTTTCAATTTTGTTGCGATGTTCATTTTTGCGCCGCGGGTGGCCGACACGATCGCCAAGATCGTCAAGATTGATGGCACTGATACGGTCTATGTTTACGTGGTGCTGGCCGGCCTGCTTGGAGCCGTAGTCTGGGACCTGATCACCTGGTGGGTGGGTTTGCCGACCAGCTCGTCACACGCGCTTATCGGCGGTGTCGCCGGGGCAGGGTTGGCTTACAAGGGCACTGAAGTTATCCAATGGAGTACCATCTGGATGACGGCCCGTTTCATTCCGCTCGCGCCGCTTATCGGGTTGGTGGTCGGCTTCGGGATCATGATAGCCGTATATTGGATCTTTCGTCGCTGGCGGCCGACCGACATTGATCGTCTGTTCCGAAAGGGACAACTTGTCTCAGCGGCGATGTATTCACTGGGGCACGGCGGCAACGACGCTCAAAAGACGATGGGTATTATCATGGCGCTTCTCATTGCCGGTGGTGTGATGAAACCGGACGAGAAGCTGTCGCTCTTGAATCCTCAGACTTCGTGGATCATTCTCAGTTGTTTTCTGGCGATGGGACTCGGAACGGCATTCGGGGGGTGGCGGATCGTCAAGACGATGGGGATGAAGATCACCAAGCTTAAGCCGGTAGGCGGATTCTGCGCTGAAACGGCCGGCGCCGCCACACTGTTCATGGCCACCCACATGGGGATTCCGGTCTCGACCACCCACACAATTACCGGCGCCATTGTCGGGGTCGGTGCGACTCAGAATCTATCGGGGATCAAGTGGGGTGTGGCCGGGAGAATCGTCTGGGCCTGGTTGCTGACGATTCCGGCGAGTGGTCTGATCGCGGCCGGGTGTTTCTATATCTTCAGGTGGCTCCACATCGGGTTCTGATGGCAGTAGTAAAGCCCCTATCATAGTCCTACGAATAGATAGACGCGGGAACAGTGCCCAGGTACAGCCACAGTGGTACTCCCAATCTTCCTCGAATCGTTTGCTCATCTCTCTCTCTTCGTCACGGATGCACCGAAGCATCACCAGAGTAATGGCGGCGGTAAGTATTAGCCCAACCCAGGATCGAAAGGCCAGAGACATGCCGAGAGTTACCATGATCACACCCAAATCCATTGGGTGGCGCATATACCAGTAGATTCCATCGGTTTCAAAACGAGTCACTTCCTGAATTGCGCTTTGCACGTTGAACAGGCGACCGATTGTTTCTTCGGCCCTATGCATCATGTACAGGCCTAGCGCAATCAGGGATAGTCCACACACTTGAACCCAATATATCCTTTCGAACACAGCAATATTCCGGCCGTCACAATAAGGGGTGATGAGGAGAATGGACAGTGAAATGGTCTGCAACAACCGCACCGACCCTTCCTGTCGTTTCACGGTCATGTCATAAGTATCGTCGTCCGCCTTGACCTTCGAAGGTTGAAGTATTTGAATTACCTGCAAGAGAACCAACATGGCCAGGTAACCCTGCCTGATCTCGTCATTGTAGAAACCACGAAGGTCGGTTACTCCCCAAGCGAGAAGGGGAAGTCCGACAAAGATCACAAAACCGATTAGAATGTTCCGGGCAAAGTCAGGAACGGATGTCATTCCGAAATCTCCGCTGTCGAAGCTGTAGCGCAATGATACAACCGTAACCGGAAGGGAGTCAATAGAATTATGCGTGATACGTCCGCTTCATGTTCGCGATGTCGAATGTCGGGTTTGTCGTCATTCGCTTCGCTCACGACTCCGTAAACCCGGCCTACCAGATGTCGGTCGTCAAGTTCGCCTGACCTACGGTTCTGAATAGATGCCCGGCCTAGAGCGCATGACGGATGTGAGTCTTACAACAGCAGTGTCGTCACGATAATCTGCGCCAGCATGATCTTGGCGATCATCGACGCCGGCTGAACGGTCGCATACATCAGGTTAGGGAGTTCATTCTGGGCCTGCTGATTGGCGTACGCCAGGCAAGCCGGCTGAGTCTGAATGCCGGATAGCAATCCCATAGCCGAGGACATCGGTTGTTTGAGATATCGAAAGGCGACCATAAGGGTCGTGACGGCTACGAAAGATGTAATCAGAACCGCGGCCAGGATCAGGCCGAACGTTCCGGTCTTCATCGTCTCGCTCAGGCCGTGGCCGGCTTTGGTGCCTATCGCGGCCAGAAAGAAGACCAGACCGAGATGTCGCAGCACGAGGTTGGCGTTGAAGGGAAGAGTCCATTGGATCGGGCCGGTGCGCTCAAGGCGGCCGAGTATCAGCGCCACCACCAGCGGCCCACCGGCGAAGCCGAGCTTGAACGACGTACCATTCGGCAATGGAATCGGCAGCATGCCGACGATCACCCCCAACACAATTCCCAATGACAGCGACAGATAGTCGGCTTCCGATAGACCCTTGAGCGAGTCGCCGAAGAATCCGGATACTTTGTCGATTTCGGCCCGGGGGGAGACAACCAGCACCCGGTCGCCCATTTCCAACGAGGTGTGCGGTGTCGGGACAAATTCGACATCGCCGCGTCGGACACGGGTGACGATACCGACATAAGCCCGCATTTGCCGCAGCTCTTCCATCGTCTTGCCGACCAGTTCATGCTTCGAGACGAAGAACCAGCGGTAGGCGGTTTCATCGCGGCGCTCGGCGATGTGCTCATTACTTTCTTCGCCGAGGAGCATATAGACCGTGTGAAGGGCTTTCGAAGGTCCGACGGCGACCACCAGATCGTTGGCGTCGAGAATTGTGTCCGGTCCAACGACGATAACCTGGTCGCCCTTCTTGATCCGGCTAAGCACGAAGTTTGGATTCTCAAGTGAGCTCATGAACTGATCGACCGACTTGCCGCAAACGGCAGGGTTGGAAACCCGGTAGGTACGGCTGACGACTGCCTCGGCTTCGGCTTCACGACGCTGATCCTCGGTTTCCTTCTTGAAATCCACCTTGAAGATCTTGGTGAAGATGAACATCCAGAGGATCATACCGAAAACGCCAATGGGATAAGCGAGGCCATAAGTAACGACCGGACTGTTGACGAAGAAATCAACTCGATCCGGCGGCAGGGCGGCGGCCATATTCTTGGTGGCTTCGACTGCGGCCGCCAAAGCCGGTGTGTTGGTCAAGGCGCCACAGTACAGACCGGCGATACTGGCCGCTGACAGCCCGAGGGCGCCGCCCACCAGGCCGGCGACGATCGCGCCGCCAGACAATATCAAGGCGGCTATCACGCTGATCTTGAGGCCGCGTCGATGGAACGAGGCGAAGAAGCCCGGTCCGGCCTGCAGACCTACGGCGTAGACAAACAGTACTAAGCCAATTACATAAATGTGATCAGGCAGCGATAAGCGTGCGTCAATCGCCGAGAACGCGATCCCGACGAATAGCACCGCGGCCACGCCGAGATTGAAGCCGAAGATCTTGATGTTTCCGATCAGGTAGCCGAGTCCAATGACCGTGAACAGCAGCAGCAGATCGTTGTTTGCCAGCAGATCGATAAACGAGCCCATGGTACCTCAGTCTGCCCGCGATTGTATTCGGGGCGGTCGTACAGATAGTTCGAACCTACCCTGACTGCAATTGTAAACATCGCCATCCGACAAAAATAGGTACGCGAGCCCAAATTGCCCGCCAGGCACCTAATTTCGACCTTCCCATGCCGGCATAGGGAAATTCCATCCGTCGATAGACAAAGTTATTGTTAGTTACGTCCGACACTACTAATGTTGGGCAACTAGACGAACCGGGGGTTTATATGCTGAGAAGCGCATTTGTCATATTCGGTCTCTTCTTCATTCCTTGCGGAATGGTAATGGCCCAAAGTGGCCATCTGGAGGACCCCACTCAGTACGTAATCGGTGGAAGTCCGTGGTCGGTGTTCTGCGCTGATTTCGACGGCGATGGCTATGCAGATATGGCAACGGTCAGCTATCAAACCGATAGCCTGACCGTACTTCTTAACTCCGGCAGTGGGACATTCGTACTAAACGCCACTTATCTTACCGGAAACCTTCCTGTCTATGTGCATGGAGCCGACGTCGACGGCGATGACGATATCGATCTGGCAGTCTCGAACAAACTCGATAATAGTATTTCGCTGTTTCTCAACAATGGCGACGGTACTTTCGCAGCTCCCAGTACTATTGCCGCCGGGACTTCGCCGACGTCCGTGCGTCTGGCCGACCTGGACGGCGATACCTGGCCCGATCTGGTGGCAACCAATGAACAAGTAACTCTTCCTTTCATGGATGACTCAGTTTCGGTGATGTTCAACAATGGCGACGGGACTTTTCAACCCCGCGTTTCCTTCGGAACTGGTTACAGTCCGCAAAAGAGCGTGGCGGTGGATCTCGACGGCAACGGCAGCCTTGACCTGGCGGTGGTAAACGTTGAGGCTCATACGGTGTCGGTTCTGCTGAACAACGGGAGCGGATCGTTTTCCTCGCACGTAGACTATGCGTCGCACTATATGCCTTCGGACATATCGGCGGCGGATCTCGACGGGGATGGAGATATCGATTTGATAGCGCCGAACTCGGATGCCTATGATCAGTCGGTAATTTCGGTTATTCTCAACGATGGCGATGGGACTTTCCAGCCCACGGTCTACTATAATTCCGGCGGATATCCACTGGCTACCTTCACGAGTGATCTTGACAAGGACGGGGATATCGATATCATCGTAGCCAATTGGATGACCGATAGCCTGTCGATCCTGCTCAACATCGGGGATGCGACTTTTGCAGAGCCGATACAGTATGCCGCCGGCGACTCACCGGCGTCGCTGTGCACCGCCGATTTTGACCACGACACATATGATGATCTGGCGGTCGCCAACAGAACTTCAAATGACCTCCTGGTCTACATGAATCAGGGAAACGCCAGCGACGTGGAAGACGATTCCACTTCCCCACTGCCGGTTGAGTTCAGGCTGGCCCAGAACAGCCCCAATCCTTTCAATCCCGACACCCAAATAAAGTACGATCTAGCCCAAAGTGGTCGGGTGAACCTGGCCGTATTTGACATTCTGGGTCGGAAGGTGGTAACGCTGGTAGATGCGTTTCGCCGGACAGGAACGTATCAAGCGATCTGGGACGGTACTGATTCAAACGGCAAACCGGCTGCGACCGGAATCTACTTCTATCGTCTCAAGATTGGCGATTTCTCCGACACCAGAAAGATGATTCTCCTTCGATAGAGGCTGTAGCGGGCAGGGCGATAGCCTGTTTCGGTTCGTAAGCGTTCGAGTCCGGTCGTATCAACCCGGTTCATTTCCTCCCGGGGAAGGGTCTTTCGGGGTGCATTCCCTAAGTCGTTGTTCCCCATCGTGACTACTCCAAAAAAGAAGCCCAAGTTACTCTTCGTATCGGGCCTAATAACTTGCTTTTGTCTAAGGGTTTTTGTAGACTTGCCGGAACTTAACCGGCAGGGCTAATCCGGTCGCGGTGAAAAGCGAGTGTTGACCGGTAATTCGGTATCGGCCACCGGGTTAAGTATTTTGTGTTGGTGATACTATTGTGGTACCTAGATAAGGAGAATTGTCTATGAGCAGGTTGGGTCTTGGAATCCAAGCTTTGCGGTGGAAGTCGCTGTCACGACTGGCGCTTCCCACTCTTCTGATGACGGCTCTGGCGTCCGGCAGCCGGGCCAGTGAGGCCGACATTGTCGTCCCGGATCTCAGCACAGTGAGTTTCTTCGGGATGAACGGTTACAACCTTCTTTTGTCCGGTTTTGTAGTCTGCATCCTCGGCATGATTTTCGGCTGGTTTGCCTACTCCGGTCTGAAGAAACTCCCGGTGCACAAGTCGATGCGGGAAATCTCAGAGCTCATATATGAGACCTGCAAGACCTACCTGCTGACCCAGGGTCGGTTCATCCTGATCCTCTGGACGTTTATCGCGATTATCATGATGGTCTATTTCGGCTGGCTGAGACCGGTCGGCCTGGGTAACGTCATAATCATTCTTTTGTTCAGTCTGATCGGTATCGCCGGGAGCTATACGGTCGCCTGGTTTGGAATCCGAATCAACACCTTTGCCAACTCCCGCTCGGCTTTCGCCAGTCTCGGCGGTGTGGCCTATCCGACCTACGCGATTCCGCTCCGGGCCGGTATCAGTGTCGGCACGCTGCTCATCTCGATCGAGTTGATCATCATGCTGGCGATTCTGGTTTTCGTGCCGGGTCATTTAGCCGGATACTGCTTTATCGGATTTGCTATCGGCGAGTCACTCGGCGCGGCGGCGCTTCGTATAGCGGGCGGCATCTTCACCAAGATCGCCGACATCGGCTCCGACCTGATGAAGATCGTCTTCAATATCAAGGAAGACGATGCCCGCAACCCGGGTGTGATTGCCGACTGTACCGGTGACAACGCCGGTGACTCGGTTGGTCCGACGGCCGACGGTTTCGAGACCTACGGTGTGACCGGTGTGGCGCTGATTACGTTCATACTTCTGGCTGTGACGTCCGCCAACATTCAGGTACAGTTGCTGGTCTGGATCTTCGTGATGCGCGTGATGATGATCGCCACGAGCGTGGTTTCATACTGGATCAACGGCATCATCGCCAAGGCCCGCTACAGCGGCTTGCCTTCGTTCAATTTTGAGACGCCGCTGACGACTCTCGTATGGATTACCTCGATCATATCCATCATCATGACTTATCTGATTTCGTATCTGATGCTTCCCGATCTGGGCGACGGTTCTCTCTGGTGGAAACTGGCGTCGATCATTTCCTGCGGCACCCTGGCGGGAGCGGTAATTCCGGAACTGGTCAAGGTGTTTACCTCCACCAAGTCGCGTCACGTACAGGAAGTTGTAACAGCGGCCCGCGAAGGCGGCGCCTCGCTGGATATTCTGTCAGGGCTTGTGGCGGGCAACTTCTCGGCCTACTGGATGGGTCTCACAATTGTAGCTCTGATGTCCATCGCCTATGGGATCAGCACCTCGTTTGTGGGAGCCAGCAGTATCATGGCTGCAGCTCCGGTGTTCGCGTTCGGACTCGTGGCGTTTGGATTCCTCGGGATGGGTCCGGTTACGATTGCGGTCGATTCTTACGGGCCGGTGACCGACAACGCCCAGTCGGTGTACGAACTCTCAATGATCGAAACGCTTCCGGGAATAAAGGAAGAGATCAAGAGAGACTACGGTTTCACGCCGGACTTTGAGAAAGCCAAGCTTTGTCTGGAAGAGAATGACGGGGCCGGGAACACGTTTAAGGCTACCGCCAAACCTGTGCTTATCGGCACCGCTGTGGTCGGTGCAACCACCCTGGTGTTTTCCATTCTGCTCTTGTTGTCGCAACGGGCGGCCGGCATGGTCCCCGGTCAGATGACGGTGGATGGCATCAATCAGATGCTGATGGCAAGCGGCCATTCGTTTTCGATCCTGAACGCTCAGTTCCTGCTCGGTCTGATTGCCGGCGGCGCTATTATCTACTGGTTTACCGGCGCGTCCACTCAGGCAGTTTCGACCGGCGCCTATCGGGCGGTGGAATTCATCAAAGCGAATATCAATCTCGATTCAGGCGCCCAGAAGGCGTCCGTCAAGGATTCCAAGCGGGTGGTCGAAATCTGCACCCAGTACGCGCAAAAAGGGATGTTCAACATCTTCATCGTGGTCTTCTTCTCGACCCTGGCCTTTGCCTGTGTCAATGAGTACTTCTTCGTGGGATATCTGATCTCGATTGCCGTCTTCGGTCTGTACCAGGCCATCTTCATGGCCAACGCCGGCGGCGCCTGGGACAACGCCAAGAAGATTGTCGAGACGGAACTTCGCGAAAAGGGCACGCCGCTTCACGCTGCGACCGTTGTCGGTGACACGGTAGGCGATCCGTTCAAGGATACGTCATCGGTGGCGATGAATCCGGTCATCAAGTTCACGACCCTGTTCGGTGTACTGGCGGTCGAGCTGGCCATTGAACTGCAAACATCCACCAGATTATTCATGGCGGCGATTTTCTTCCTGGTGTCGGTCGTGTTTGTATATCGCTCGTTCTATTGTATGCGGATCAAGGGGTCCGGCAAGACGGCTTAACGGCCCTCTTCCAACGGTAAGTGATAAGACCTCTGCAGTCTCTGCAGGGGTCTTTTTCATTGGTGTGAATCTAGAGCTTGGTGACTGTCCGAGTTAGTGTCGAATAACCCCTTTGATGTGAACAGTACACAATGTATTGAGAGCACGACAAATCAGGTAATGTTAGCGTAGTTATCGTCCAGCTATTCCGCTTGCAACGATTCCCATGAAATGTTATCCTTTGGCAAATCTACTGGCCCAAGAGATTTAACCTGCGCTGCTAGTACGGCAGGTCGGACAATTGTATCCTGTTCGGAAAGGATTGACAGCTATGATCCGGCGTGTATTGGCTCTTGCAGCAATTGTTGTATTTCCCGTCATAAGTCTGGTTTCAACTGCTAAGGCAGACGAGCGTGTCGATAGTGTCGCGAGGGAGTATGTCAAGCTGGTCCTGCGCGCAGGGAAGTACATACCGGACTACATCGATGCGTATTTCGGCCCATCGGAACTGAAAGAAGATGCGGCGCGGGAAGAAGTCGAAAAAGGTTTTCCGTATGATCGGTTGTGCGAGGACGCTGACAGGCTTATTGCCCGAATAAGCGCAATCGGTCCCACCGTTTCGGACGATTCCCCTCGACGTCGTTTACACTTCATGCTCGCTCAACTGACATCATTGAGAGGCGTGCTCGATCGGCAACACGGCAAGACGCTGACTTTCGATCAGGAGGCTTCGGCCATATACGGCGTGCAGGCGCCGCATCATGATTCTGCCTACTATGAAACCAGACTGGCTGCGCTTGATTCGCTTCTGCCCGGCAAGGGGGATATCAGACAGCGATACATGAAGTACCATGAGAGATTTGTGGTGCCGAAGAATCGTGTTGATACTTTGATGAAGGTCTGTCTGGCCGAATGCCGCGCTCGGACGTCGAACTACCTCGCCTTGCCCCAGGGTGAAGATTGCCGTGTCGAATTGGTCGGCGGCCAGTCCTGGGGTGCCTACAACTGGTATCTCGGCGATCTTCAGAGCCTCATACAGATCGACACCACGACCACCGTCCATATCGGCAATCTGATCGGTCTGGCCGCCCACGAAGGATATCCCGGACATCACTGCAGCAACATCATTCGCGAGAAGCATCTGGTAAGAGACAGCGGCTGGGTGGAGTACTCGGTATTTCCACTCTTCAGCCCGATGTCAGTGCTCGACGAAGGAACCGCCAACTACGGTGTCGACATGGTGCTCTCGCCGGTGGATAGAGTCGCCTTCTATCAGAACACGCTGTTTCCGCTGGCAGGTCTGGACCCGTCCGAGGCCCCGACCTACTGTCTCGTCCTTGATGTGATGGGGAGTCTTGACGGCGCAGGTGCAGATGTCGCCCAACTCTACCTCGATGGTCTTCGCGACAAAACCCAGTCCATCGCCTGGCTCGGTTACTATGTGTTGCAGAGCGAAGCCGAGGCGGTCAAGTCCCTGTCATTCTATGATGATTATCGCAGCTACATCGTGACATATTCCGTCGGCAAAGCGCTGGTGGCCGACTGCGAAGCCCGCCACGGAGGTACGCTGGAGAACCCGGCCAAGCGGTGGGGTATTTTCCACAGCCTCATTGCCACCCCGACGATGCTATCCGATCTGCGATAAGCAGCCTGTTCAATCATTCTACCTTTCCGGAAGCTTTCGTAAGATTCAAGCCCGGATCTCACTTACTCCCACCTCTGTCATAACCGTCTGACCGACAAAAGGAATGAGGTCGACTAACATCCTCAAGAAAGCACTTCTCTAAAGGAGATCACTAGAGCTTATTAGGCCATTGTAGAGGTGACCAAAAGAATGAATATACATAAGCTTGAGAAGATTTTCGATCCCCACCGAATTGCGCTTATCGGCGTGACGATCAACCCGAACAGCGTCGGCGGCAAAGTGCTGACTAACCTGATCTCAGGCGGATTCCGAGGCGTGGTCTATCCTATTAACGCCGAGAGTGAAGCGGTCATGGGCGTACCCTGCTTTCCGAATCTGAAATCCCTTCCGAAAGTGCCCGATCTGGCCGTTATCTGCACGGCTGCGGAGAAGGTTCCGCAGACCGTTCTTGAATGCGGCGAAGCCGGGATCAGGGGCATTGTTATTCTCTCCGCCGGCTTCAAAGAGATAGGCGAGGAAGGGAAGAAGCTGGAAGACCAGATTCGGGAGTATCGGAAACGGTTCGACGGAATGCGGATTATCGGCCCGAACTGTCTGGGAATCATCATCCCCGGCAAGAATCTGAATCTCAGTTTCGCCGGAGGCATGCCGAAAGCGGGCAACGTGGCGTTTATCTCGCAGTCGGGTGCGCTGTGTACGTCGGTGCTTGATGTGGCGATTGAAGGTAAGATCGGTTTCTCGCATTTCGTGTCGATCGGCAACACTATCGATGTCGATTTCGGCGATCTGATTGATTTTTTCGGTGCTGACGACAATACCAAATCGATCATTCTATACATTGAATCGGTCAGCCGCGCGCGTCGCTTCATGACCGCCGCCCGAGCGTTCGCCCGCACCAAGCCGATCCTGGCGTTCAAGTCGGGACGATTTCCGGAGTCAGCCCAGGTAGCGGCGTCGCACACCGGAGCGCTGGCGGCTGAGGATGCGATCTACGACGCGGCGTTTCAACGTATCGGACTGGCACGTGTTTACGACACCGGTGACATTTTTGACTGCGCCGAGCTGATAGGACGCGACAAGATTCCGCGTGGCCAGCGCCTTGGAATTGTCACCAATGCCGGCGGACCGGGTGTTATCGCTACCGACTCGCTGATTGAACATAAGGGAACGCTGGCGACACTAAGCGAGAAGACGCTAGAGCAACTCAATTTGTCGTTGCCGTCGTCGTGGTCACACCGGAACCCGGTCGACGTACTCGGAGACGCCAACGCCAAGCGTATCGAGAAAGCTGCCCAGCTGGTGCTCGACGATCCTGGAGTCGATGCGCTTCTCGTGATTCTCACCCCCCAGGCGATGACCAATGTGAACGCCATCGCGAAGGCGGTGGGCAAGCTTGCGCAGTCGACCATGAAACCGGTGTTGGCGGCCTGGCTCGGCGGCGCGGCCATGCGTGAGGGCATCAGGCTGCTGATCGACAGCGGTGTGGCGGCTTATCAGACCCCAGAGCAGGCGATTCGCTCTTTCATGACTCTGGTCGGCTACGGCCGCAATCTCGACACGCTCTACGAAACGCCGAAAGACCTGCCGGTGGAATTCGCGATCGATCGGGAGACACTTCGCAACAAATTTGTCGCCAAGCATTTCGGACACGGCAATCTGCTTAGCGAGGCGGTATCGAAAGAATTGATCGAGACTTACGGCATTCCGACGGTGCGACCGCATCCGGCGAAGACCGGCGACGAGGCTGCCAGGATTGCGAAGAAGATTCACTATCCGGTGGTAATTAAGATTCTATCCCCTGATATCACGCACAAGACCGATGTCGGCGGCGTGGCGCTCAATCTCGAAGACGAGGCCATGTTGCGCGGGGCGTTTGATCGGATGATGCTGTCGGTAGCCGAGAAAGCGCCGAAGGCGAGGGTTGACGGGGTTACGGTTCAATCGATGGTGAACTTTCATGACGGCGTGGAGTTGATTGTCGGGATCAAGAAGGACGCTACGTTTGGGACGATCATGATGGTCGGTATGGGAGGGATCGGCGCGGAACTTCTCGGAGATCGCAGTCTCGGGTTCCCACCGCTCAACGAACGTCTTGCTCGTCGCATGCTCGAATCGCTCCGCATTTGGCCGCTGTTGCAGGGATATCGGGGCCGCCCGGCTGCCAATGTCGAACTCCTTATTGAAACATTGGTACGGATGTCGTACCTGGCGGCGGACTATCCGGAAATAATCGAACTTGACATAAATCCGCTCTTGGTGACGCCGCGCGAAGTAATAGCACTCGATGCGCGCGTAATTATCGATTCGACTCTGGTCGGCCAGGAGATCGAGCCGTACTCGCATCTGGCGCTTCGGCCGTATCCGGAAAAGTATGTCAAGCAGGTGGAGCTGAAGGGCGGAACGATCGCCACACTTCGTCCGATCAAACCCGAGGACGAACCTCTCTGGCTGGGTCTGCTCGCAAGTTGCTCGAAAGAAGCGGTCTACTCACGCTTCAGGTATTTCTTCCATTGGGATTCACACGAGGTGGCGACCCGCTTCTGCTATATCGACTACGACCGCGAAATAGCTATCGTGGCGGAAATAGTGCAGAAGGGGGTGCGGAAGATTATCGGTATCGGCCGCCTGATCGCCGACCCGGACCATGAGGCGGTCGAGTATGCGGTGTTGATCACCGACGCCTGGCAGAAGAAAGAAGTGGGGAGCATTCTGACAGATTACTGTCTCGAGATCGCCGAACACTGGAAATTGAAGCGGGTGGTGGCGCAGACGACCACGGACAACCGCGCGATGATATCGGTGTTCGAGAAGCGGGGTTTCAAGATCGACTATGACGGGACGGAAGTGTTCGTGGTGAAGGAACTGGCGTAGGCGTCGTTGAATTAGTGTTTAGGAAGACGGATGGGGACTGGAGACCTGAGTACTATTGTTACGTTGTATGAATTTGCGTTGGTAGGATAGTATGCATACACCAGGTGTACGGTGTCATTGAAATAGCGTACAAGTACATGCTTTCCGGTCCTGAATTGTTCCTCGCATTCAGCGGGAACGACGGATGTTCCGTAGATGTGACCGACCTCCTCACGTAGAACGAAAGGGATCGTGTAATCGGTCTTCCTCTGCTCAGCGCTGGAATAAATGGTCAGTAACGCGTCTGAACATGCTTCGAAGCTGATCATACGCACGGAATGCCATTTGGTGACAATCGGTTCAAATGCGTTGACGAGGCTCCGAGCTGCACCCACATACTGGGCGTAATCGCGTTGAAAGGGGGCACTCGACAATAGATCCTTACTGTCTCTTGAAATACCCCATAGACTGTCAAGAATTTGTATGACGCGGGTCCTAGTCGTGTCGGACCATCCGTAGCATCGGCTTACAAAAACCTCATGCATCAACTGAAATTGCAGAGCCCTCCAAGTATCGCCGCTACTTGAATAGAACTGTGAAAAGGTACCCATGTGGCTTTGAGTATTCCAGACAGTCTTCGTGACTGAATCTGCAACTGACCAGAGTTCCTTTGGGAGTGAGAGGTGCAGCGAATCGAGGTTCGGATCAAGAGATATGAATGATGCGTCACCGTAATTCAAGAAGGGTGGTTTAAATTCTTCGGCCGATAATGAACAGCGTGATAGCGCAATGACCGACGCCGCTGCTACTACCCAGGTAGCCAGATGAGTCACCTGTTTGTGGATCACAGACTATTCCTCCTTCTGACCCACGCACACGATCCGCATGGAGTTATGTTAACTCCGCAATCCATCAGTGTCAATCATAATGATGCAGCATGTCGCATATCGGACTATTCGTTATTCGCCGCGCTAATGACTCCTGAACGTGACCTGCCTGTCTATATGCGGAGCAACCCACAGCAAGCTGTGGGGTACCCGGAGGTCATGGGGCACACGACGACGTGTGCCGCCCACGAAACACCCCGATCATAGACTAGACCACTCTTGCCACTACCAGCGTGAAATCATCCGCGAGGTGGATGCCGTCCGCGAAAGTCGCTACTTCTTCTTCGAGTTTCGCCAACAACTGCTGGGGAGGCAGTTCGACATTTCGCGCCAGGAACTGTCTGATACGATCTTCCCCGAACATCTGGCCGTCGGGTCGAGTCGATTCACTCAAACCGTCGGTATATAGAAACACGGTATCGCCGCTCGCCAATTGTATTGTTCCTTGCTGATAAGGGAAGTCGGGCACCGCGCCGAGCAGTACACCGCCGTCGATCAGTTCCCGAACCTGACCGTCGCGATTCACCGAAAGTGGCGGGTTGTGTCCAGCGTTGGTAAAGGTGAGCGTATGCTCCATCGGGTCATACACGGCGGCAAAGAAAGTTATGAATTGCTCCGGCTGAGAATTGCGGTGAATGAGGCGATTGATATTGGTGACAATTCGCGCCAGATCGATCTTGTGTACTAGTTGGTTTTCCGCAGCTTCTTCTGTAGTCTCCATGCCGACTGAAGTGCGCAACGATGCTTGCACATTGGACATGAGCAGCGCGGCCCCGGCCCCCTTGCCGGAAACGTCGCCGATAGCCAGCACCGTGCGGCCGTCGCCGACTTCGATGACATCGTAGTAGTCGCCGGCGACTTCAGTACAGAAGCGACTCAGTGCAGCAATCTGAAGGCCGGGGGTGTCGGGGATGTCGTGCGGCAGCATCCCTTCCTGTACTTTGCGCGCGATAGACAGCTCAGCCTCCATGCGGCGTTTCTCGGCGTTCTCTTCGAGCAGGATGATGTTATCGGTAGCGACCGCGATCTGATTGCCGAGCGACTGCAAGATTTCAATATCGGCGGGTTCGAAATCGCGCCGTTCTGATTTGAGGCCGATGCCCAGGAAACCGATCAGCTCGGAATGCGTTACCATCGGAAGAACCAACGCCACCTGGTGTAAACTGAACCAGTCGCGCTCGCCTTCCCGGAACGAAGTTCTTCCGCCGGCTTCGAGCTCATCGCGCATGACCGGTCGTCCGCCGACTCTCGATATCGTCTTGATAAACGCACTGTCCTTCACGAACGGAGTCATGGCGCCGGTCCAGTGTTCAAAATGACCGTTGTTGACGGCTCGCAGGACGGGATAAACCTGGTCGACTTTCAGAGCGGTCTTCAGCCGGTTCTCGAGTTCATTCCAAAAGGCTTTTTTGTCGGTGGTGGCCATCGAATTGGAGAGAAAGTCATTGAGCATACCTTTGAGTCGGAACCGCTCGGGGTACACCCATTTGTCGAGCGAGGCGAGAAGGCGTCGCTGTGCAGGTGCAAAACCGACAGCAAGCAAAAGCGCGATTATCAGAACGGGGGTGCGGCTCTCGATGCCCAGCACCTCGAGGGCGAACTCGCTTACGAAATAGATGAGTAGATAGAACAGGGCGAGTAACGCCAGGGCGATCAGGAAATGGCGGGTGCCGCGACGGATGCGACCCTCGATTTCCAGCAGGCGATATTTGCCGAACGCGTAAGCAAAAGAGAGCGGTGACAGCAGCAATCCTAAGAAGACAACGATCAGGAAGCCTGTCAGGTAGATTTCGGGAATTGATCTGAAGAACCGGGGTAGCAGAATGGCCATCAAGATGAAGAAGGCGAAACCACCCAGGCCGGCCCCGGTGCCCCACAGTACCAAGCGGGTTTGTCGCGATTCAATCGGCTCAGTGGTTCGATTGTGGAATCGGGCGAGAAGATAGAATCCCAGTCCGATCTGAATTGTAACCATCCCCAGCAAAGCGAAGCCCGCCCACTGCGACTTGAATATCAATGCGAGAATGCCCACCACCGCCGGTGCGGCGTAACATAGAACGTGAACGGCCAGGGAGTGTTTCTGGACTATGCGGCGAGGCACCGGAAAAAGGAGCTGAAGGTTGAGCCAGAAAGCTCCAAAGAAACTTGCCAGCGAGCCTACCCCAGCCGTTAACGTGCTCATGTAGGGGAAAGAGATGGTGGAGTAGCTGTCGCTAATCATGGTTACGGCGGTCATCAGGAAACCGCCCATCGCATAGCAGAAGAGCGTCAGCGCCCTGACGGCGCCGGAATCAGGACGTTTGGCGAAGGCCCAGAGGCCGACCGCCAGATAGCAGACCGAGATCAGGAACCGCAGAAACATCAGGACCGCTTGAAACGCGAACGTGCGGCGTGTCATCGGCTGGTAACGCACGATCGTCCGCAGGGTATCCTTACCTGATTTGTAAGTAATGACAGTCTCGTATCCCGCCGGATGAGGAGAGTTGAAGTGCGCATTCAAGATGGCGTTTGTAGCTGTCGAGTCGTTGATGGTCAAGATGCGATCACCAACAGCTGGGTAGGGGGGTGCGGCAAAATCAGCCGTGTCCAACTGAGACATGACTATATTGCTGTCAGGTCCCGTAATACTGCTTTGAATAATCCCCGAGCGACCATAGGCGATCAGCTTGGACGCTTCCTGAGTGTAGAAGAGTCCGTAGTAGAGCGCCATGCAGATCGTGATGGCGACAATGAGAAGTTTGATGGCCTTTGAGATCACAAGTAGTCCCTGTCCAATCCGGGTCCGTGACGCTTTCGAATCTCCGGGTGGCCCATCCGCTTGCGGGTGGGATTGCACAAATATACGATGATCAGGGCTGGTCTACAATGCGGAAAATTGGGGGCGGGTGGGGTGGATAGGGCTATGTGGGCGGCAGACGTCCTCGTCTGCCCCTTGTCTGTCGATCTCGGTGTCGGGTTTGTCGTCACTCGCGTCGCTCGTGACTCCGTAAACCCGACCTACAAAGTTCTAGAGTACTTTGACCTTCTGACTCTGCGCCAGAGCATCACTAGAAGCGCGACTACTACATAGTAGAACAGACAACCGTAGATGCCAACCTCCGTCCAAGTATAGTCGTGCATTCCAGCCCAAACACCGTGGGGACTAAGATACACCGAAAGCAATATTCCCGGCATCTGAACGCGCTCCCAAGATACAACTGGCAGACCCTTCGACAATCTTACGGCATCAATGATGACGTAAGTCCAAATCGGCAGAGACCAAATTGCAGCTATCCCCGAAAGACTTATCCAGTATTTCTTATTCAGCTTGGGAAACGTCATTTGCAGTCCCTCGTGCGGTTCGCAGTGACAATAATCTGCTGGGTTGGTTCATATAGGCAGTGAATGTATCCCGCGCAAACGATTCGCATGGCGAAATAATAGTGCGGCGATGAAACAGCGTCAAACCTAATAAGGCAGTCAGGCAGGGACGCCTGATAGGACACGATGTAGATTGCCACGACCGAGAGGTCGTCAGCCCCCGGGGGGCCATCCCCATCAAGCAAACAACGACCAGACTGGCCCGCTATGTAGTTCCCTGAGTACCCGGGCTTCATCGGCCGTCCTGCAGAAGAGCGCTATTGATCCGGACGGAATTCTCCCCAGATCCAGATCACCCCGATAGCGAAATTCCCGTTCCGCCCGCCACGGAGTGACCTTTCCGCTGGACTGCCATTTCCATCGATCCTCAGCCGGAACCGAGGCTTCGTCGGCCCGCTCGAAATACATCACCTCATCAATGCCGAGCTTTGTGGCCAGAGGTCGTTCGATACCGATCCCGTATGGCTCGAACGACATTTCGCGATATCGCGCTCTCCAACGCATCAATGGCACAGCCTCGGTTGGACCTAAGGCCGAAAACGACACGGTCGGTGTGTTGCCGGGCATGTGGCGGGGGCTGGACATGATCTTCTTCATGCGGACAATCCGCTGCAGGGTAGCAAAGGCCGATCTCGGCCAGGCAACAGACGCCAGAATATCTCGATAGAACCCGGCTCGTGTCTCTCCCGGCCACGCGGAACTGGTAGTCCGCGTCCAGTGTATGAGATACCTCACGGCCAACGTTTGCAAAGTCGGGTTCAGCGGTTGTTCACCTATGTCATATTTCAACGGTTCATTCGGTCGCCCATCTTCTACTGCGAATCGATTCTCCACATCCTGGCCGCGTTTCCCTGCCTCTTCAAGTAACGCAGTCATATTCCCTCCGGGGCGACAGGATATCGGAATCAGAAGATCGGCGGTTTCGACTATCTGGCGATCACGCGCGGTCGACAAACCGATCCGGTCAGCGCCACTTTCGTCCCGCACCGGGATGAATTCGATCAGCTCTTCAGAGAGCCCGAAATCCAGCATCACGGCATCACTGAGTTCGAAGAACTCTTCCGAAGACGCGCACGGCAACACCAGGCGCAGAGGCACTGCCTGTTCCAGCGCGATAGTTGTCAGGAGTTCCCAGGTCTGTAAGCCGACCGAGCTAGTCAATCCCAGACCGTTGTCTTTGAGCCAGCGGACCGCCTCAACCGATTTCTTCACCCACGGAGTCTCTCCGGTCGGGCGTAACGGCTGGCGCGACAGCATAATCGCGGCGTAACGCATAGTAACCCTCCGCTCAAAGCGGTTATGAAAGCTGTCCTAAGAAACGCCCCTTGATTGTCCCTGTCAAGCTAATGACGACGCTTGTTGACAGATATATCGTATAAGTCATATAGTAACCTGGATCACGAACAAACCATTTAGGACAGGTGCAACACCTTGCCACATCAGAAGACCTCTCGTCACACGGAAACTGAAAACAAGGCTGTCATTGCCTCCGCCCGACGGCTTTTTCCAGCCCAGGTGAAATGGCGCCGTCACCTGCATCAAAATCCCGAAACCGCCCTTCAGGAGATCAAGACCACGGCCTTTCTCAAAAAGGAACTCCGCCGGCTCGGCCTTGCCCTCTGGACTTTGAAAATCCCCACCGGGGTTGTGGCGGAACTCAAAGGGGGGCGGCCCGGCCCAACTGTCGCCATCCGTTCTGATATTGACGCTCTTCCGGTCACCGAACAAACCGGGCTGCCGTATGCTTCCAACACGGTCGGCAAGATGCACGCCTGCGGTCACGACATGCACATGGCTATCGTGCTTGGCACGGCAGCGTTGCTTGCTGAACGTCGCAAGGAACTGAAAGGAACGGTACGGTTTCTATTTCAGCCCGCCGAGGAGGCCCCGCCGGGTGGAGCGACACTTCTAGTCAAAGAAGGGGTTCTGCGAGGTGTCGATGCCATTTTCGGCCTGCACGTGGATCCGTCGATTCCGGTCGGCAAGATTGGTCTATGCGATGGCCCCATGATGGCCGGAGTGCTGGATTTCGACATCAGTATCACCGGTCGCGGCAGTCATGCAGCGCGGCCGCATCTTGGTGTTGATGCCGTTGTCGCCGCAGCGGCGGTAGTAAACGCTTTGCAGACGATAGTCTCACGCCGAACCGATCAGCTTTCACCCATGGTTTTGTCGATTGGGCAATTCAGCGGCGGCACCGCCCGAAACGTGATAGCTTCTTCGGCTCAATTGATCTGCACAGCCCGGACACTCGACCTGGAACTCGCCCGAAAATTGCCCGGCCTTATCAAACAGACTGTTGCCGCCGCATGCCGAGTTCACGGCGCGGTCGGCAAGACAACGATTGTGGCGTCGTACCCGCCACTCGTCAACGACACGGCGACCAACAAACTGTACTCGGATGTGTTTGCCACTCTGTTTGGCCGCACCAAAGTGGTCAAAGCCGATCAAAGCCTCGGCTCGGAGGACTTCGCATACTACTTGGAGCATGTGCAGGGAGCTATGCTGCGTCTCGGAATCCGCAATCCGGCGATAGGCGCCGTCCAACCCTGGCATTCGTCGAAGTTTGTCGCCGACGAGAACGCGCTCTGGTACGGCTCAGCGCTACTGACCGGTGCTGTTCTCAAATACGCAGAAGAGAAGACCAGATGAACCGGATCATCTCAAGCACAAGTGCGTTCTTCATCGCATTCCTGGTCATCGCACCGGACAGTTTTGCCCAACACGTTCCCGGCCAGGCGGTGACATTCCGCAATTTTGACTATGTGCAGGCGGTGACCGTGTCGAACGCCTATGCCTACTACGGCACTACCGGTGGATTGATCCGCTACGACAAACAGCACCTGCAGTGGGACATGCCCATGACCGGCGGCGACGCCGCGCCGCGCGAGCCGATTCAGAAGCTCTGGGTCGACCGCTTTGACCAGACCCTCTTTCTCGGCACCGAACTGAGCATATATCAGTACGACAGTTTCATGGATAGCTGGAGCGTCGTCGCGGAGCTGCCGTCGATCGACAACGACATCACCCACATTCACACTCCGGATATACTCCTGCCTCAATTCGACGCTATTTACAGCGGGCTGGGAGAATTCGTCGATGCTCATGCCCGCCATTTCAAGTCTACCGATGTAGTGCAGGACGCCGCGGGTGATCTCTGGATGGGAACCTGGGGATTCGGTCCCGCCCGCGCCGATTCCCGGTCGGGCCTGATGGACCTTCTGCCTTACGGGCTCCTGCAGGACCAGGTGGATGTGATCTTCCCCGACGATTCCATTATTTGGTTCGCAGGAAGGATTCAACAATCTTTCCGCACCGGTCTGTCAGGTTACGACGTTACGAACAATACTTTCGATGATATCGAATCAGGTCTCGATGGCAATTTCCCGGCCGACGACATCTACTCTCTCCAGGCCGATTCCGGCACCCTCTACATAGGCACACCGCGAGGCTTGTACGAGTTGGACAAAGCAACCCATATTGCTCGCGGCCCACTTAACGCCAACCGTGGGCTTCAGGACGATTTTGTCGTCTCGCTCGCACGTTCCGGCGACTCGCTTTTGATAGGAACAGGGGGCGGATTAAGTCTTCTCAAGATGGGGACTGATTCGATCTATCAGGTTCGTCCCGAAACTTTTCACCGGCAGATCATTTACGATCTTGACCTGGTTGACAAGACGGTCTGGGTCGCGTCCAGTATCGGGGCCTTTCGCTATACTTTCGAAACTGACCGCCTTCAGCAATTCCAGGATTCCGAGTTGGTGTTGTTCAGCGCGGTGCTGAATATCGAGCACTCTGGAACCGACGTTTGGTTAGCTTCGGACGCCGGCGTGGTCAGGCTGGATATAGCCACCGGCAAGTCGGAATCATTTCGAGAGCCCAGCAACCGGCATAACCGACGCGCCCTGGCGGTCAACGACCGGGTGGTCGCTTTGGCCAACGATCGCGGTCTGGTACTGATTACGCCCGGTGCTAAGAAAGACCGTACAGTTGTCGTGACTGAGGCCGATGGCCTGGCGTCGGACAATGTCCTGTCGCTCCGGTTCGACGGCGATTACCTCTGGGTAGGCACGGATAACGGGGTTACCCGGTTTATGTGGAACGATTCGCGCTGGGTCGATTGATCTGATCGGTCAACAATAGGGTTGATCGGCCCCTTGTATTTGTGTAAGATGGATTCTAATGAAGTGGCTGTTCAACAATTTCTGGCTCAAGATAACGGCTTTCGGTCTCGGCCTGCTCGTCTGGCTGCACGTCGAAACCGAGAAGATCTACAACCATGAAATCATATTGCCCATTACTCAAGTCATCCTGAGTGATGGACTGGTGTTGGCGGAGGCGCCTCCGGACTCGCTTCGCGTGTCGGTCCTGGCGTCGGGCAAACAACTCCTCCGGCGAAAGTGGCGGGATGAAGGTGTCGAAATCAACGCCGGACAGTTCCGGGCCGGACGATTCAACGTCAATCTAAGCACGCAGAATACATCTCTGGTGCACCCCACCACCGAGGTTACGCTTCAGGAAATAGTGTCGCCCAAGGTTCTTCGCCTGGAAATAGACGTCGAGGGCAAGAAACAAGTGCCCATAACGGCGGCGCTTGAGACCGAAGCTGATGATGGTTTTGCCGTGGGTCAGCAATTGCAGATTGCGCCGTCGACGGCCACGCTTATCGGCCCGCGCTCGCGGCTACAGGAAGTTGACACCATCCGCACTGCATCCAAGAAACTCGGTTCAATGCGCAATCCGGTGACTATTACCGTACCGACTATTTGCCCGGAAGGTTACGGATTCCGAGTGGAACCGGAATCGGTGTCGGTGACGATTCCGGTCTTCCCGGTAAAAACGCGGGTATTCGAGCATATCCCCGTGCAGGTGTTCAATACACCGGGGGGAATTGCTGTCCGCACCGACCCGACCGAATTGAAAGTTGAATTGACCGGGCCGCCCGATGAAATTGACCGACTCACTCCCAACGCCCTGACCCTCTCGGTGGATCATCGCACGATCAGCGCCGGCGGACGAGCCAAAGTCCGTTTCGATTGTCCCCCCGGTTTCAAGTTCAAGTCGCTCTCCAGCGATTCCGTACTCGTCATAACTAATCCCGATGCTAACTCTGGGAATTGAAACCTCATGCGATGAAACGTCGGCGGCGGTGGTTCGCGATGGACGCGACATCCTGTCCAACGTTATCCTGTCACAGGCGGTACACACCCGCTTCGGCGGCGTCATCCCCGAAGTTGCCAGCCGCGAACACATCAAAGCAATCGTCCCCATTTATCAGCAGGCTCTGCAAGAAGCCGGAGTCACGCTTGAACAGATCAACCTGGTCGCTGCGACCATGGGACCCGGACTCGTCGGCCCGCTCCTGATTGGATTGAGTTTCGCCAAAGGACTGGCCTACGCCCGCTCGATCCCGTTTGTACCGGTCAACCATCTGGAAGGCCATCTGGCGGCGAACATGCTCGAACACCGGGAACTGGACAAACATCATCTGACCCTGATCGTGTCCGGCGGACACACCATGCTCGTTGAAGTCAAAGCCTTTGGGGAATACATTGTGATGGGTCGTACGCGCGACGATGCCGCCGGCGAGGCTTTCGACAAAGTCGCCAAACTCATGGGGCTTGGTTATCCGGGCGGGGCAGCTCTCGACAAGCTGGCTTCGACCGGCAATCCCCGCTACTTTCGGTTTCCACGCGCGGTCATGAAAGACGATTTCCAGTTCTCGTACTCCGGTTTGAAGACCGCGGTCTCACTCTATCTGAACAAACTTGATCCGAATGAATTTGCCGAGAAGAAAGCGGATATCGCCGCCTCGTTTCAGGAAGCGGTCGTTGACGTGCTGGTAACCAAGACCGTTCGCGCCACTGAGGCCACCGGCGTGCGTCATGTGACTATCTCCGGGGGTGTCGCCGCCAACAGCCGTCTGCGCCAGCGACTGCGTGAAGAAATTGAAGCGCGAAGAGGCCGTTTGTTCTACCCCTCGCTGTCACTATGTACAGACAACGCCGCGATGATCGCCGCCGCCGGATTCTACAGTTTCGAGAAGTACGGCCCCGGTGAGCTGATCGCCAACGCGATTCCCAATCTTAAACTTACTTAGCTACATAGACGGTCCGTTTGGGGGACCTGTCCTTCGAGTTATCGCGCTCACTTCAGCAGCATCATCTTGCGGGTGAAAGAGCGGCCGCCTACGGTCACACGATAGAAATAGGCGCCCGAGGCGTACCCGTCGCCGTTCCACGGAATCGCTATTCGACCAGGCTGCCCCACACTCTCGACACAGTACAAGGTCTGCCCGGACACGTTGAGAATTTCCAGTTTGTAGCGGTTTCGCTCCGGCAGATCGAACTTGATTATGGTCATCAAGCTAAATGGGTTCGGGTAGTTTTGGTAGAGATAGAAGTTTTTGGGTAAAGTGTCGCAGGCATCGCCCAGTCCATCACTGTTAGAGTCCTCTTGATTTGGATTCGGAACAGTCGGACAATTGTCGATCGCACACGTATTCATGGCAAAACCGGGATCACCAAACCCATCGTGATCGGTGTCAGTACAGGTGTCGCAACTATCACCGATGCCATCGCCGTCGGCGTCCTCCTGGCTTGGATTCGGAATGGTTAGACAGTTGTCGGTTACGTCAGGCACGCCGTCCCCATCCTGATCTTCGAAGTTGTTCATAACCGATTCGGCCCGCATCCCGGCGTCTCGCAGTGAATCGAGAGTATTGGCCGCGAGAATAGCGAAAGTAACCGTATCCATCTGGTCCGGGGCCAGCGTGATTGGTCCGGCCCCGATGATCGAAAACATCTCCTTGCGGGCCGTTTTGTTGGTGTCGGCGTAAAGGGATCCGCTGGTAAGAGATCCGTATTTTTCGTCGGTGGTGTAACCGTCGCCGGATGGAGGGGAAGTGACTCGCGGCCACTGACGGTAGACATCAAAATCTATCGCGCCCCCCGCGGATAGAGTGCCGTTGAGAAGTTTCAGGCCCCTGAAATTGTATAGTCCTGTGCCGCTGTTATACGCCTGCCAGACAAAAGCGCCGTCGGTTTCGTATCCACCGGCATTGTAGTTGAAGCTGTAGATATCCCAGTCCATGTAGAGGCCGACGTAGAGATCGGTCAACGTCGCGCCCGAAATGTTCTTGATCGCAAAGCGCAGGCCCACGAAATCGTTGTTGGGGGCGTCGTAAGAGAACGATTCCTGAGTAACCAGAACGCCGATCGGGTATTTGGCGCCGTTGTCGTTGAACATGGCAAAGGTCTGCTGTGGGGCATCGTGACCCGGGGCGGTCATCCGGATATCGCCGCTCGGCGCCACCTTGAAGTCCATGTTCGGTTCAAACAGATAGGTGTGTACGCCGCTGGAGACCTGGGAATACGAGGCTCCGATCATCAAGCCGCCTTCGTAAAGATCATTCGAACCGCCATCGAAAGTGAATCCAACTCCATTGAGAGGATAGATCGAGCCATCCCCCAAACCGAGAACGCCGTAGTCGCTGAGGCTGAAACTTATCCGGCTGCCGGTATGTGTCACGATAGACTTGACCGGTTGCTGGCCCACCAGGAAGAAAAGCCGCAGAGTATCGTTCACCACTCCGCGCTGAACGACCAGGTCGGTCGCCAACGCTGATCCGTCGGTGACCGTGTCGGACACGATGACACGGATGGAGTCGATCGATCTGACAATGGTTCCTGCGTTGAGATCGCCAAACGAAAGGGTACCGTCCAAGATCGTGAGAGCGGGATTGGAGCTCGTTACTATCGCGGTGACGCCGGTAGTAGAGGCCCCGAGGTTTTGGAGTCTGACCCAGCCGTAGATCGTGTCGCCGGGGGCGATGGCCGCGTGCTCGAAATCGTACAGGCGAATGTGCGGAGTGGTATTGGATGCCGAGAGAGCATCTAGCGCCGCCAGACAGTCAATTTCGCCCCAACCGTAAGTGTTGTTAGGCATAGTGCCCCAGGCAACGGCCCTGCGAGTGCTGGTCAAGATGGCCGTTTTGATCTGATCAACTGTGGCGTTAGGATTCTTCTGGCGAAGCAACGCCACCAGGCCGGCGACGTGCGGGGAGGCCATAGATGTGCCGCTCATCGGAATATAGCTCACGGTCGGATAGTTGTAGGCACAGGAGCGTATGCTATTGCCGGGGGCGACTACGTTCGGCTTGATCTTGGTGAGATTACACGGCGACGGACCACGTGAGGACGAAGCGACGATAACGTCAGTCGAATAGTTGAGATTGCCGACCGCAAAACAATCCAGCGAATCAAGCGCGCGATCGGCCGGGCAAGTTATGCTGCTTGCTCCCTGCGTCCCGAAGTTTCCAGCCGCGAAGATATTGACAATCCCGAGGGCTTCAGTGTTGTCGATCGCAGTGTAGAATATGTTCAAGCAGGAAATGCTCTGGAATCCCCAACTGTGGTTGATCACATCGGGGACGTCGGCGATAGTGTTCGCGTTGCCGTCGGGATCCGCCGCCCATTCGAAGGCATCGAGAATTGATGCACCGGCAATATCGATCACGGCGGCCGATATCCACCTGGAGCCGGGGGCTACACCGACCGTATCGGGAGTGTTTGGATCAGCCCCTGCCATGATGCCCATAGTATGGGTGCCGTGCGCCGGCTGAAGACTCGAGGCGACATAGTGCGGGAACGGTTGTTGAAAAACCGGGTCGAACCAGGCGGCCGCCGAATCGCCGTCGTTCCCTTTCCAGCGACTGTGCAGGGCCGGATGCAGGCCGTTGACGCCGGTATCAAAACTGCATACGATTCGTCCCGTTCCGGTATAACCGAGCGCCCACACATCGGGGGCTTTGATATTGCGAAGATTGCCTGTGGTGCTGTCGGGCGATACCGAAGCTCCGCCGTTGTCGACCGAGGAATCATCCAGTGATGACACGACGGGCTTGAGGTAGATGTTGACGATATCGTCTCGCCTGGAGAGTTCAGCCAGTTGTTCGGCGGTGACATCGGCCTCAACAATATTGACGATCCAGTGTCCCTTAACGCGGTCGGCCCGTCCCGCACTTTTCAGCGTGTTCAGATGGTCTACCAGATTGTTCTGAGCGGTCGCCTGCTGTCTCAACTCAGTGCAAACGAGAGCATGGGCTTCGGCGCGAGTGGCGGCTGAGGACGCGGCCGATTTCATGCTGGCCGTGCCTGGGGCTTGCCTAACTTCGATCCAGACGCTTATCAGACTGTCGGGGGACGCCTGCTGGATAGTTGTCACCAGATCAGGATCGAGTTGTCCGCCCTGAACCGAAAAAGCTGAGAAGAACATGACGCCGACCAGGGCGAACTGAAAAGAGGCTGATTTCATCAAGATCTCCAAAGTATAGACGAGGCTACCGTAGCGGTATGCAAAGCGAAAACCATGCCGCAGTCGATGACCGAGAAGGCTGACTAACTGTTTATGACACAACATATTATCAGGCAGTGATGACAGTCGAAAGGAGTCGGTGCCGGGCGGCTGCATGCTATCCGCAGAGGGTTGTACATACTACTACTCGTAACAGACAAGATAGACCCAGAAGTTTCTTTTGTAAAGACCCCGTCCGGTTTATAGTGGGAGCCGAACAAGAAGCTTCAGGAGACGAAATTGATGTTTGACCAACTTAAGCACCTGGACAGAGAGACGCTTGAAGCCATGATAGCCGATTTCGCCAAGAACTGGCTGGCACACGACGGCCTCTGGTTTCAGGCGGTCGAGAAACACACCGACATGGATACGGCCATCGATCTGGATAAGCAGGCCTGGGAGAAGTTCACCGTAATAGAAGCCCAACGGATCATGGCGCTGCACAAGATCCGTCCGGGAAGCGGTCTGGCCGGCTTGAAGAAGGCGCTTCAGTATCGTCTCTATGCCTTCATCAATACGCAGGAAATCCGCAACGAGACCGAAACATCGTTTGATTTCTATATGATCGATTGTCGGGTGCAGTCGGCGCGTGAACGGAAGCAACTGCCGTTGTTCCCGTGCAAGTTGGTCGGGGTTGTTGAATATACCGAGTTTGCGCGGACGATCGATCCGCGCATCAAGACGACCGTGATATGTTGCCCGCCCGACCCGGAAGCCGGCAAGGGGCATTACTGCGGCTGGCGGTTTTCGATATAGCTGGAGTTCTCTTGCAGGGAAGGTCGGTCTTCGAACCGGCCATTCTTGACTCGCGCGATGGTATCTTCCAATGATCGGCAGGGTCCCAGCCCTGCCGGACTCTCTTCCGGACACTATTGACAGGAACGCGGGCGAGGAGTATGTTCGCATCATGCGACGTCAAATCGCGGGGCAATGTATTCTTTACGGTAATGAGAGGGAGAATCAACATGGGTAAGGCAAAGCTGGAAGTCATTGTCGGCTTGTTCCTGTGCTGTGTGCTACCCGCACAAGGGCAACCACAAGTCTGTTCCGATTGGCAGGTTAGAAAGATCGACAAGGCGCCCGACTGGTACCTGGCGGCCTTGAACGCACCACCGGGCAAAGTCACGAATTTGGGCGATTCGCTGGTGCGTACAGATTACGTCCTGAATGATTCAGTGGTGTTGGTGCAGTACCAGCGTGAGCAGTTTGAGGACTACGATTCCGAAGGAGGCCTGGACCGGTTCGCCCCCGGAGCCATATATCTGTGCGGCAGGGACACAGTCTTGCTCGACACAAGTGCGTACGGATTTTCCAGCCTTTCTTTCGACGGAGACAAGCGTTCGTGCGTCGCAGCGGAGACAGAATTCATAGGCGAGGATTATGGAAGTGCTTCGGTGGTGCAATATGATCTTGTCGGTCTAAGCAAGATAGTATTGCGCTCGTACGTGCAGACCCAGCCACCACAATACGGGCCGACTATCCCGTTGATCGCCTACAGCGATTTCGCCGACTTGTACATAGCCCATCGTGGCGATGCGGGTGAACTGGTCTTCAATGGCGGTGGCGGATACGCTCAAGACGGTGAATGCCGCGGGCGCTGGGTAAGGGATATTCGTTGGTCACCCGACGGCTGGACGTGCGTATTCAAATACCGACCTGACAGGGAGGATTGGAGGCAATACGAACTCTACGAGGCGCACCTGCTCGGCCCGGAAGAAGCGACTGAAAAAGAACTAAGGAAGTAAGCTGGTTGCCCGCAGTACTGATGCACCGCGAAGCCCACAGCTCTGCCGTGGGGCATCAGTAACTTTTTAAGAGTCGATGAGGGGCAGACGAGGACCCCGGATCAAGTCCGGGGCAGGCTTTGCCGCCCACCATCTACCACCGAACCCACGGCAAGCCGTGGGGTACCGTCCTTGAGACAAAAGAAAACGTGGTGGACGAGGACGTCCACCACGCACGCATCCGTAGGCCCGCCCGTGAATCAAAAAAAGCCCGGCTGACAACGGTGTCAACCAGGCTTCATGAAACATCTTTTTGCAAATGTCAGCGCGCTTTGCTTACCGGTTGGCCGGCGAAGAACGCCACGGTTCGCTTCAAACCTTCCTCAAAATCAACCGTCACCTTGAAGCCCTGCTTCTTGATCTTGTCGACGGCGGCGAACGAATGACGGATATCTCCGGCACGCGGAGGATCGTAATGCGCCTGTAGTTCGGAGCCGATGATCTTGCGAAGTTTGTCGAGCAATTGATTGAGCGTGTATTGAGCGCCGCATGCGCAGTTGAAGACACCTCCGGACATCGAATCGGTCTCGGACGCCAGGATGTTGGCATTGACCGCGTTCTCGACATAAGTAAAGTCACGCGACTGACCACCGTCGCCGTAAACAGTCGGCTGTGTCCCTGTTTGTAGGGCGGTAATGAATCGTGGTATCACGGCGGCGTATTCACTCTTCGGATCCTGACGCGGTCCGAAGACGTTGAAATATCTCAGGCAGACGGTCGGCAACTGATAAAGTCCCCAGTACACCCGGCAGTAGTATTCATCGGTGATCTTGTTGACCGCGTACGGTGACAGCGGCGACGGGATCATCTTCTCATGTTTTGGAAGTTCCTCGGATTCGCCGTAAACAGACGATGACGAAGCTATTACGAATCTCTTTACGCCCTCGCGACGAGCAGCTTCCAACATATTCAGCGTGCCGGTGATGTTAACGGCGTTGGAAGTCATAGGATCGGCCACCGACCGGGGGACCGACGGCAACGCCGCCTGGTGGAGCACAAAGTCCATCCCTTTGACGGATTTGCAGGCGGTTTCGAAATCGCGGATATCGCCTTCGATCAGATCAATGTTCTTGCCGAAAGCGGCAATATTTTCCCTACGACCTGAAGAGAAATCATCTAGGACACGGACTTCGTGGCCCAGTTGTAGCAGTTTTTCGACAATATTGGAGCCGATAAATCCGGCGCCACCGGTAACAAGATACTTCATAGGTTCATACTTTCGGTTCAAACACGTTCTATTCTTACCATATCGGACAGACGGCAAGAATTATTACGATCAGGAAGACAACGCCCGGCACTATCTATAGTAGTCGCAACGGTCTGTCCAGTTACTTTGTTCCGGAGGAAGTCCCAGTCCGGGGCGTCCCATTAAGATCGATCTGCCGGGCAAGAGAAACCGCCGATAGAGCCGCTATTAATGGAATCACCGGGTAATGGAACCGGCCGATTGAGAAAAAGACAAAATGCACGCTGGTCCAATAGGCTAGCGTCATTAGTACCAGCCAGGTGCCGCTGTCCCGGTGAACTCGCGATTTCAGGACGATCCAAATTCCCGAAAACGCCAGCAACAGCACGACCAGATAGAACGACTGAACGACCGAGGCAATGAGCAGCCACTTGCCGCCGTCCCCGTTCTCAGCAGTCTGGAACATTTGGAAGTCCAGGGCATCGACATCGGTGGCGTACAGAAACATGGATTTGAAGATTCCCCGACGGACAAACGCCAGGGGCTTTTCTTTGATATAGTCCCAGCCTCGGACCGAGGCGGCGCTGTCGATGTATGCTTCTTTCGACGGATCCCAGAGTTCGAATTCGAGGGCGGCACGATGATTGTACCCCATCCCTGAAGATGGCTGGTTGCCTATGAACAGGTTGATCCCGCTGTTGCTGCTCAAGCAGGCGCGGCCGATCGCGTAATGGTTGCGCACGACCCAGGGCGTAACTACCAGCAGGAACCCGACAAGACCGACCACAAGTCGCGTCGCTACGGCTCTGAACTTTCGCAGCTCCAGAAACCAATAGATGGCCACCGGTACAAGAAAGAGGGCGGTTATGGTACGCGTCAGGGTGGCCAATCCCAGCACGATTCCGCCCGATAAGACGATGAATACCCAACTTTGTTTGCGAATTCCCATCGTGAGAAACAGCAACGCCGCCAGAAACAGGGGCGTAAAGAGCAGTTCCGATGCCAGCACATTCGTGAAGAACGCCTGACTGGGGAAGACGGCCATGAGAAGCAGGGTCCATCGCCCAATCCGCTCACCCCAGAGACGTCGCACCAGCAGGTACGCCAGCAGCACGGTTGCAGTCCCGAGGAAGATGTTGGCGACTGCGGCCATCTGCGGATGGTGTCCGAACACCCAATAGAGGCGCGATAGCCAGAACGGATACCCGGGAGGCCAGTAGGCGGTCAGGTGGGTACCGTTGAAATAGCCGCCGTCGGTGGTCCATTGCCAACCGAGGTCATCGTAACACTGAAAATCCTGCCAGAGGTTGAACGGCATCAGGGCGACCACCAGCCCACGGACTGCAGCGGCCAGCATGAGAATCTGAAATAGAAGAGTGCGTCGGTCAGTCGTGACAAGACGCCGATCAAGTCGTCCAAGAATTCTCAGCAGCGGTCGAAGAAACAAAAGAAAAGCTCCGGAAACCCCGAGCGATACGAGGCAGATTCTCAGGAGCAGCCACATGAACGAGGTCACGTCGCGGTCGGGGCTGAGAAACAGAAAGAGTTGCTTGAAACTCTCGAACCCAAACAGGGCGGCCAGCCCGATCAATATCAAGATTGAAGCAGATATGTATCGTATTCTCGTCATGGGCGATTGATTCGTCGGTAGAGGTTATACTGCGGGGCCGAATTCTGCGGGAATGATTGTGCCAGAGAGTACGATTCGGTGAACCGGGGATCATCGATAAATCCGGAGATCGGGCTGCCCACTCCAGCCCCTACCCATTCCGGTTTGGTGTCGAGAATCAGGTCGAGATAGCGACCGTCACGGTTGTAGGTAACAGCCTGAGGCGATATGAGGCCATCGCGGTCGAGAATGCGACAATCGGAATAATAGCCGATATGGCCGATATCTTCGGCAGCCACGAATTGAAATTTTGGATCAGCCTGTGATTTCAAATAGAAAGCGACTGGTTTGAGAACGGTTTCAGCGTAGGTCGCCTGAGTTCGGAAATGTTCTACCTGGCGATAGAGTCCCGGCGCGGTCGATGCGACGATTATGACGGCAGCGGCGGCTTCGACCCAGGCGATTTGATCTCGCATTCTCTTCCAACGGTCACAGAGCCAGACAACTGCCGCGGATGCGAATAGAATCAGGACAGGATATAACGGGGCGATATACCAGAAAAACAGCCGCGTGCTACTGAAAGTATAGAAGAGAATGGTCGCGGTAAACCAGACGGCCTCTATCAACCCGAAATACTGCTTTCGGTAGAGCCACCAGCCTCCGAGACAGGCGGCAATAAGAATCACCCAGCCGACAGGGTTGTGCAGCGCGAGCAAGTAGGCAAGATTCTGCAGCCAGGAGTCGGCCCCAAATCGGCTGTACAGGGCGATTTTGGCCGTGATCGAGTTCGGTATCAGCGAGCCAAAGTAGTAATACGAAAAAGCCAGCCACGGAAGGAGCAGCAGGGCGGGTGTTGCGAGAAAGGTCCTCCAAGCCCTGATGTCCCGCCGGCAGGACGCGGCGAGTAGCAGAAGCAGCGCGAGAGCGCCTTCGGGGCGGGTCAACGTGGCCAGAGTGACTAGTCCGATGGCGTAGTAATAGAGCCGTCGGTGCTGATAGTAGAATGCGGCCGTGACCAGAAGAGTGAAGAGAGCCGTCTCCATGCCGCAGGTGTCAGCCGGTACCGAGCGAGGCCAGAGAATGTAAACGACTGCCGGAATCCAGGCCAGTCGCCCAAAGCGGAGATTGGTGGCAAAACGATAAAGTAGTGCGGCGGTCAGGCCGGAGCAGACCAATGATACAAAGAGCGCGGCCGAAATAGGGGGGATTCGAAGTAGCGCCAGAACCGCCAGAAGCCAGGTGAAGAGGGGAGTTGTCGTCCCCAGCACACGCTCTCCGACATTGTAGACGAATCCGTGTCCGGCGGCGAGATTTTCGGCGTAGCGGAAAGTGATGAAAGCGTCGTCCGCTGTGAACCCGGTGAGGTAGTGAAACCCGATCCGCACGGCCACCGCCGCTAGAAAGAAGCCCCCGAGTTTGAGACGAAGTGACATAAGCTGGGGGAAAGATAGTATCAGAGGACGTGTAGCCGCAAGAATGAATCCCCTTTTCGTGGGCGGCAAGACGGCTGCGTATGTCGCCAGGTCACAACGCCGCAGGGCGTCGTCAGGACCTGGCGAAACCTGCAAAGGGGAGACGAGAATCCATTGAGGCAGACCGGCTACGCATTCCGAAATGACCTTCGCGTGGTTGCGGTAGGTCCTGACCGACCCGCCTTGGCGGGGAGGTTGTGACCTGCCGCCATCCTGTGGACAACTGCCAACTATTTTCTTGTCTCGCTGATTTTGTGCCGATAAGTTTCAACAGGAAGAGCAAGCGCATTAGAAAGGATTCTTCATGTCGGATTATCAGTATATCCACGCCCGGCAGATTCTCGACAGCCGGGGCACCCCCACCGTCGAAGTCGACGTCTGCCTGTCCGACGGCACCATCGGTCGCGCCGCGGTTCCGTCGGGAGCGTCAACCGGCGCCCACGAAGCTATCGAACTGCGCGACGGGGACGCTACCAAATATTTTGGCAAGTCGGTCGAAACGGCCGTCGCCAATGTCAACGACAAGCTTGGTCCGGCGTTGATCGCCGACGAAATCGACCCGTTCGATCAGGTAGCGGTCGACGGTTACATGATCAAGATGGATGGCACCGAGAACAAAGAGAAGTTCGGCGCCAACGCCATTTTGGGCGTTTCGCTCGCGACCGCTAAAGCCGCGGCCGAAAGCCGGGGACGGTTTCTATATGAATACATCGGCGGCTGCAATTGCAAGATTCTGCCGGTGCCGATGATGAACATTCTCAACGGCGGCAAACACGCCGACAACAATGTCGATCTGCAGGAATTCATGATCATGCCGGTCGGAGCGAAAGATTTCCCGAACGCGCTTCGGATGGGCGCCGAAGTTTTCGGAAGCCTGAAGAAGGTCCTCAAAGGGAGGAAATATAATACGTCGGTCGGCGACGAGGGTGGATTCGCGCCCGATCTGAAATCGAACGAGGAAGCGCTCGAAGTCATCATGGAGGCAATCGTCAAGTCGGGGTACAAGGCGGGCAAAGATGTCATGATTGCGCTCGACCCGGCCTCGACCGAGTTCTACGACGCCAAGACGAAGAAGTACAATCTCTCCGCCGAAGGGAAGAAGCTCACCAGTGAACAAATGGTCGAAGTTCTACGCCGATCTGGTCGTTAAGTACCCGATCATTTCAATCGAAGACGGTCTCGCCGAGGACGATTGGGACGGCTGGAAGATGATGACGGAAGTGTTGGGCGAGAAAGTCCAGATCGTCGGCGACGATCTGTTTGTCACCAACCCCAAACGTCTGGCGCGCGGTATCAAAGAGAAGTCCGCTAATTCGATTCTGATCAAGCTAAACCAGATTGGCACCCTGACCGAAACGCTCGATACGATTGCGATGGCGCAGAAAGCCGGATTTACGGCGGTAGTGTCGCACCGGTCGGGCGAGACTGAAGATGCGACGATTGCCGATGTGGTAGTGGCTACCGGTGCGGGTCAGATCAAGACCGGGTCGGTGTGCCGGACGGATCGAATTGCGAAGTACAATCAGTTGTTGCGGATTTGCGAGACGGTCGGTAAGACGGCGGTGTACCCGGGTATGTCGGCGTTTTACAATATCAAGCGGTAGAAGATTCGCTTTCGAATACAAATGTGCCCCGGTGCCCCAGCGCTTGCGCTGGGACAAGTGAACGTGCCGTCAGGCGTCTCTGCCTGACGGCATTGTTGTGTGCGTGGTGGCCGTCCTCGTCCACCACGTCCTCGTTGGCGCACGAGGACGTACGCCAACCGCCCATTTTGTCATAGCAGACCAACCCACAGCAAGCTGTGGGGTACCCCGTTGAGAAGATGTAGCAAGCGGAATGTCGGGTTGCTCGCGTCGCGCTCCGCTCGACGTTCGTGAACCCGACCTACAAAAGCCGAATCCCAGCGCAAGCGCTGGGGCACCAAGGCGAAGACGGTCACACCCTATTTATACTTGAGCTTCAAAATCAATATCATGATGGAAATGATCAGCGTGACGGAATTGGCGGCGATCACTGGAATTGATCCGATGATCAGGCCGTAGATCAGCCAGAGAAGGATGCCGGTCGAGATGACCAAATACATCCAGAGCGAAATGTCATGCGTGGATCTTGTCTGCAGTATCTTGACAAGTTGAGGCAAGAATCCGAAAGTCGTACACGCGCCGGCAAGCAAGCCGAGGAGAGTGGTGGAGTTCATGAATTATTTGAGATCCAATATCTCTCGTCGCAGCAGCTCCAGAGCGGCGTTGACTGCACGCGTCCGGTTGATCTGGCGCTCGGTCCCGAATCGGAAATGCTTCGCATACGCCGCATGGGCCGATGCAAAGCCGATATAGGTCGTCCCGACCGGTTTGTCATCCGTACCGCCGTCGGGGCCAGCAATCCCGGTCACCGAGAGAGCATAATCACTCTTGAACAGCTTGCGGCAGCCGGACGCCATCACGGTCGCACATTCTTCGGAAACCGCTCCCTGCCGTGCTAGAACTTCCTCGGGTACTCCGAGCTGGGCGATCTTGATGTCGTTGTCGTAGGCAACCAGGCCGCCCCGGAAATAGGCCGACGCGCCCGGGACGTCTGTAATCGCCATGCCCAGTTGTCCGGCGGTGCAGGATTCGGCCACTGAAAGCGACTTGTCGTTGTCTTTGAGCAACTGCCCGACCACGCCAGCGAGGGTTTCATCGCCACGACCGAACACGTAATTGCCGACCGCCTTCTCGACATGTCGCGCGAGGCGGGCTGCTTTTTCATCGGCCTCAGCTCTCTGCGGTGCGGTCGCCACGATGCGAAGATCGACTGATCCAAAATGTGGCAGGTAGGCGAGCTTGACGCCGTTTTCGACTTTCAGATCGGGCGCAATAAGCTCTGACAAATGCGATTCACCCGCTCCGGTGGTGCGAAGTGTGACCACACTGATGGCCTGTGCGATATTGAGCTTGGCCAAGTACGGTACGACTTCGTCGGTCATAATCTGACACATTTCGACCGGCACACCCGGCAGGGCGATAAAGACCCGTCCCTGTTCGGCTATACAAATTCCTACCGCCGATCCGATGCGGTTGGGAAAGAAGACCGCCCCCTGCGGCAGAAGCGCCTGGTTCTGGCTGAGGGCGGGCATGTTCAGGCCGCGTGCCGTGAACCGTTGGGTTATGGTATCGAGGACTTCATCGTTGAGAATCAGATTTCGCTTGAAGACCTTGACTATTGCCCGCTTGGTCAGATCATCGTCGGTCGGTCCCAGGCCGCCGGTGACGATTACTATTTGCGAGCGTTTGAGGGCCAGGCGGAAAGCTTCTTCCATAGCCTCGACACTGTCGCCGACCACCGTCTTGCCCTGTATTGTCAGGCCGAGACCGGACAAGGCCCGGGCGATAAACGGGGAATTGGTGTCGACGATGTGTCCGAGGAGGACTTCGTCGCCGATGGCGATGATTTCAGCTTTCATGAACTACTCTCATCTTGTCCGCCGTTTGTTGTGCGCGCCGGCAGATGTGGACATCTGCCAGGCACGTGGCATGGTGTGACCTGACGCTTCCTTTGCCCTTCCGGCGCCAAGCTATATGAACAGGCCGGTCACGTAAATTACAATCTGAACGAACAGAACCGTCTGGATTCCGGCGGCGACATCGTCCATGGTCACCCCGAAACCACTCGGGAGGCTCTCCAATTGCCGGGCAGGCCAGATCTTGACAACATCGAAAGCCCGGAATGCCACAAACGCCCCGACATACATCTGCCACGAGTAAGGCACGAAGAGCAGCGATATAAACATCCCGGCCCACTCGTCGATGACAATCTTGCGGGAGTCGTGTCCCATGAGCGGTTCGGCCAGCGAGGCTATGGCGATCGAGAAAATTGTCGAGAGTATGGCCGCCCCCCACATGAGCGTGGGGTCACCTTTCAATAAGAACCAGGCGATCAGCCAGGCAGGGATAGTGCCCCAGGTGCCGGGGAACGGCTTGAGATACCCGGAAAAGAGACCGGAGGCGAAAAACTTGATCAGGAAATTCTTCATGCAATTATCCTATTTGAGCACTGATTTGATCATGTGGAAGTATTTGATGACATAGTCTACACCGGTCCAAACCGTCACGCCGGCAGTGACCCAGAGCAGCATATTGAAATAGAAGAGGTAGTCGAACCGGAGCATCTCGCGGGCGGGGTGCTGAAAATGCTCGAGCGAGCTGAGGAGACAGATATACCCCATGACGGCTACGATAGCGGTCATTTGGAGGAAGGTCTTGGTTTTGGCCATCCAGGTCGGCGGGATTACCACCCCTTTGTAGGCGGCCAAGAGTCTGAGTCCGGTTACCGAAAACTCCCGACCAACTATGAGCATCACGGGCAAAGGCGAGGCGTAGCCAAGGGCGATAAACGATATCAGGGCCGACGAGACCAGAATCTTGTCTGCCAGCGGGTCCATGAATTTGCCGAAGCCGGTGATCATGCCCAGTTTGCGGGCGTAGTAGCCGTCGGCGATATCGGTCAGGGCGGCGACCACGAAAATCCCCAGGGCGATCATGCGGGTGTAGTAGTTGTCGATCAGGAAAATGACCATAAAGACAGGCGCGAGGGCGATACGCATGAGGGTCAGGAAATTGGGCGCGTTCATGGACCGACAAGTTACCGTGTGGGAAGGCCTAAGTCAACCAGAGGGGAAGGGCGACAATTCGGCAGGGCCTCAGGGCGTTTCGACACAGATAACACTGATTGACTCTCGACGGGGTCTGGGGTATGGTCCTGTGGGCGAATATGAAGTTCAGACTTGTTGTTTTCTTGGCTCTTTTCAGTTCGGCTGCATGTCAGGCTCAGCCGCTCTATAATGTTGAGCAGAAACGGGACTGGCTTTTAGTCGGAAGCGGGTGCGCTCTGGCGGTTGGCGGGCTAATCGCCCATAACAATGTTCAGCCGTTGACACTCGACCAGATCAACGCCCTCGACCGGGCGAATATCAACAGTTTCGACCGGGGCGCTGTCCGCTCTTTCCGTGGCGCCACGGCGAGCGATATCGCGATGGGGGTGTCGGTCGCGATGCCGTTCATACTTTTGGCCGACCGGAAACTACGCGAGGAGTGGAAAGCAATCGGCGTGATGTGGGGGGAGACGCTACTCCTCCAGTCCGGGGTGAACGGAATCGTCAAGAGCCTGACCAAGCGAACCCGTCCGTACGTCTATGACCCGAATACACCGCTCGACCGAAAAACAGATCGAGATGCGCGGTTGTCGTTCTATTCCGGTCACACCGGGACCTCGGCGGCGATGTCTTTCTTGACGGCTCGAATTCTTTCTGACCGCGTCTCGGATAAGCGGACTCGCATTGTGATCTGGAGCGCGGCGGCGGTGTATCCGGCGGTGGTGGGGATACTTCGGGTGGAATCGGGGCGGCATTTCCCCAGCGATGTGATCGCCGGGTATCTGGTCGGAGCGACTATCGGATATGTCGTGCCGGGACTTCACCGGGCCGGAGAGTCGAAGGGGCTGGCGGTGGGATCTTCGCGAGTAGATGGTTCAAGGATGGTTCGGCTCACCTGGCGGTTCTGAACGTAATTGGCGCCGACGTAGCGCGAAGGGGTAGAAGAGTCAGCGACATGAAACCACACCGTCTTGTCATCACAGCCTTAATTGCCATGATCGTTGCCATGTCGAATATTTCGGCGGACCCGGATTCTTCGCGCTCGATCGCTGCGGAAAAGCGTTTGGAAAGAATGAAGCGGTCGCGCAATTTCGAGAGCGGGCATTTTGTCAATGAAGATCCCACCAGCACGGTTGATTTCAATGAAATCTGGTCGCCGCTGAAGGATCAGGTCGTTCCGGTGAAGAGATCACGCCCTTCGAAAGCTCTGCCTTCGGTCGCTGTCGATGCTGCCACTCTTGATACATCGTCTGGGCTGAAGGCGGTCTGGTTGGGACATTCCACGATTCTGGTGAGAATCGACAGTGTGACGCTGCTGTTCGATCCGGTATTTGACGAGTACACGAAGCATGCGATGGGCGAATCGCGACGCTTTCAGCCTACGTCTCTTTCTCGTGACAGCCTGCCGACTATCGATGCCGTTGTGATTTCACATGACCATTTTGACCATCTCGAACGGACCACCGTGGAGTACCTCGCATCGAAGGGGGTGACATTCTTCGTCCCGCTGGGAGTGGGCGCAATTCTCGAGGAGTGGGGTGCCCCGAACAGTCAGATCGTTGAGCTCGACTGGGGGGAGTCGGCGAGATTCCACTCCCTTGAAATAATCTGTACGCCGGCGCGACATTTCTCCGGTCGCAACTTTTCGAACGTCAACAGAACGCTCTGGTCAACCTGGGCGATAATCGGCCCGACCCGTCGCCTGTTCTTCGGCGGCGATACGGGGTACTCGGATCGTTTCAAAGACATCGGCAAACGATACGGACCATTCGACCTAACGTTGCTTCCAATCGGCGCCTATGACGACGCCTGGAAAGACATCCATCTCTGTCCCGAAGAAGCCGCCATCGTGCAACTGACGTTGAAAGGGAAGATGCTCTTCCCGATACATTGGGGGACTTTCGATCTTGCAGCGCACCCGTGGAGCGAACCGATTGAGCGTCTGGTGAAAGCGGCCGAGGCTGAAGGGGTCGATATGATGGCGCCCCGGTTGGGGGAAGTGGTTGATCCTGAGAAACCGGTTGAACTTGTCCACTGGTGGGAAAATATAGAGTAGCCCGCCATTCAGTATTCACCAAAACAAAGAGACCGGCCGAAGCCGGTCTCTGACATGTCATATTCTTTTTCTTTTCTTGTCCGGGCGTGTGTTAGTCCCTTCCTCGGCCGCCGCCGTAGCCGCCACGATCGCCACCACGGCCGCCGCCGCCGCCGCGACCACCACCGCCGCCACCACGATCAGGGCGGTCGGTCTTCGGACGGGCCTCGTTGATGTTCAGTTTGCGACCGTTCAGATCCTGGCCGTTGAGGCCGCTGATCGCTGCCATCGCAGCGTCCTTGTCAGGCATCTCGACAAAGGCAAAGCCACGAGCTTCACCGGTGAACTTGTCCGTGATAATGCTCACGCTTTTGATTTCACCGAAAGCCTCGAACGCCTGACGCAACTGCTGTTCTGTCGTAGTGAACGACAGGTTTCCCACGTAAATATTCATCACACACTCCGGTCTTGTTTGTCAGTTGCCCAGGTCTCTGCGAGAAAATCACTCGACAACGACAAACGCATTACAGCGCATAATTGCGCACAGCTTCCGCCTCAACGCTTTCTTTCAGATATTTGCTGGGAATGACAAACTCTCAACCAAAGGTCTCACGGAAACCAATTTCAACGGACAAAAATATCCGGTCCAATCGAGAAAGTCCAGTGCAATAATCGGAAGCCGGAAAGGCTCTGATCAATTTTTGAGAGCAGGTCCGCAGAACCCATGGGTATGACTGCGTAAGATATTGCGGCGTAGTTGGTTGGGTGGCGAAAGGTTGTGTCAGGTCCTGTCGCCAGTCCACCGGAGGTGGGGTGGTGATGTGACCTGACACGACAATTTACATGTGTTGCTCAGTGTCAGGTCACATCACCGCCCGTCTTCGACGGGCCGGGGACAAGACCCCCGATCGGGTCGAGGGCAGGCTCTGACATAACATCCAATCGGGGGCGCAGGACCTGACACAACATACAGTCCTACGGCTACCGTTCAAATGGTGCTGCTGATCTGCTGTCAGACGCCCTGTAGCGTCGAAGTGCAATGCGGGCAGCGCACTGCCTTGATGCTTATGGTCGAGCAACAGTGCGGACACTCGCGTGTGGTCACAGCCGCCGGAGCGACTTTCTCTTCGCGTTTGAGTCGATTGATGTTCTTGACGAGAAGGAACACGGAAAACGCTACGATCACGAAGCTGATAAGGGTGTTGATGAACATGCCGTAGTTGAGCGTGACCGCACCGGCGGCGCGGGCGTCGGCGATGGATGCGTACGGAGCAGCTCTCAAACCTTCCCGCATGACTATGAACAGATTGGAGAAATCGACGTTGCCGAGAAGGAGACCGATGGGCGGCATGATGACATCGTCCACCAGTGACTTGACGATGGTACCGAAGGCCGCGCCGATAATGATACCGACCGCCATGTCAACGACGTTACCTTTGACGGCAAACTCACGGAATTCTTTGACCATTCCCATACCAATTTCCTCCGTCATTAAGATGCCCAGCCTGCCCTCAATTGCCATTTCCCGGTCAGGCTTCCTCGCGTTTGCTCATCACACAATACAGTTTAGTGTGTGACGAAAGAAGCGGTTTTGTCCGTGTGAACCGTGGTAACCAGGAATGTGTGCGGGGGGAGAAGTTACTGACTCGCGTGAAAGTGTGTCTTAGTTACGCCGACACCTCCACTGTAAGGGCATATACTAACAGGGGTTGTTCTGTGAGCAGGACCACACTGCGGCCTCACAGTCTGATAGTTATAGAATTGGCGCGTGGTAAGTGGCTGACCCTGCGTCTGTTACGAGTTATGGTCGGGGGCGACTCATGAAAAATGTGGTGACTTTCGAGTCCACTATCGAAAAACTGGTCGAGAAATGAGCTTGATACCCATGAAGAATTCTTGAAGTGTTGCGAAATTGGCAGGAGCCAGCGGTGACATTGAACTATTGGCAACTAATTGCGGTACCACCAGTTGGAGAGTAAGCGCTCGAATTACTGCAATCAAGTAACATAGACTCACAATAGCCAGTATTGATATGGGCGGAACCGCGCGGGAATTTTTTTTGTTCGGACCTCTTGACAGGTTCGTCAATTTTGACGATAGTGTCCAAAACGATGATAGTGTCGAATATAACTGTGACGAATACGTCGGATAAACCCTCCGGCGCCGAACGGCGCGAGTCGCGACAAGACCGTCGCTTCAGCAAGACTCGGGCGCGTCTACTTGACGCCGCACGCTCGGTGTTTTCGGAAAAAGGGCTGGATCTGACAACAATCGATGACATCACCCGCCGGGCGGATCTCGGGCGGGGGACGTTCTATTACCATTTTGGGACGAAGTCCCAGTTGGTGAACGAGTTGATGAAATCGATCATCGACGAGTTGACTTCCGAGTTGGTGGCGAAATGCCAGGGACACACCGAGCTTCCGGAAATGCTGGATGCGATGATCGGTGCTCATGTCGAGTTTTTCGGCCAGCGTTGGAAGGATTTTGTGCTGTATTTCCAGGGACGTGCTGATCTGACCCTGGAGCAGGGATACGAAGGGATCGAGACACCCTTCCTGGCATATATCAGAACGGTGGAAGAACTGGTCGACTCGACCATTGAAGCGCCGATACCTCCGGCGACAATTCGTCGACTGGCCTGCGCCATTGTCGGGTTCATTTCCGGTTACTACTCGTTTGCGGTGGTGACCACCGACGGTGACGATGTGGATCGTTCGTTTGCGTCGTTGAAACAGGCATTTGTGGCCGGGCTGACCCGTTTCATTCGGGAAGCTATACCGGCGGATAAAGTGAATTAGCGGCAAGGTGATATCGAGAATGGATCAACAATCTCAAAGAACCTGGTCGCGTTTGTTGCCAAACTTGTGGAACAAGAAGAAAGGCGGACGCGGACTCGGTCGGGCGGCGGGTATTCTCTGTCGACCCGGACGGTTTCGCTCCTTCCGGCGCGAGGACAGTGACGGCTGACGACTTTCACAGAGCCGGCCATATGAGGTCGGGCATGAATGGACTCTGGTTCCCGACCATCGCCCCGTCGTCTACGACAGCGGCGTCTACGGGTTTCTGTCTCTCGGACGGAAGGTCTATCGGTCTCTCAGTCTCCGTCGAGTTTTCCAACGGTGGTAATTTCCGAACAGTCAGGGGAGTTTCGCAGTTGTGGAAACGTCTACAGCGGCGAGGTAACCTGTCCGGTCGGGAAATAACTTTCGAACAATTAAGCAGATATGGAGTATCTGCTCTTGATAGTGATGTCCTGGACACGGCGATAGCCGATAAGGGCATGAGAGTGGATAGTGAAATGACCCGGGTTGGGAGTCAGCCTGGGAGATAATAACAACCGCTGAATGGCGAAGGCCGGCTGGTGGCCGCGCATTCGGCGACGACGGAAACAACACTTGCTAAAAGGACGGAAACAAGTGAAGACGAAATTCCACCCCGGACAGGCCGCGAGCGATGCGGTCTCTCGTCTCGTGGCCTTTGACGAACTCAGTCAGTACGAAGCCGGCGACATCAGCGGCGCCTGGGGTTTGGCTTGCAGTTTTGATATCTACGACTGCGATCCGGATACGATCAGGGACGCTGACAAGATCCGTCAGTTCGTAGTCGAGCTCTGCGATCTGATCGCCATGAAGCGCTTCGGTGAGTGCAAGGTGGTTAATTTCGGCGAGGATGAAAGGGTCGCCGGATTTTCGATGGTTCAGTTGATCGAAACTTCGTTGATCTCGGCCCATTTCGCCAATGCCAGCAACGCGACGTATCTCGACGTCTTCAGCTGCAAACCGTACGACCCGGCTGTGGTCGAGAAGTTTGCCATGGAGTATTTCGGCGGGTCGCGCTGTATCGTGCAGGTGAATCTGAGGAAGTAGCCGTGTACCGTATTCGTGTAGTCATAGATCCGGAAGAATGTCATCGCCTCTGGGATGCCTTCATCCCGCGCGAGTTCATTTCGGATCTCTGGGAGGTGCGGGCCTGTTTCGACGGGTACTACCGTCATGCTCCCTGCTTCGTCGTGGTCGAAGAGCAGGGTCAGGTGCGCGGGCTTTTGCCTCTCAGCCTCAACGGCGATTCCGGTCAGTTCAATTTCTTTCCCGGCGAGACCTGGTCCGGCAAGACCTGGTTGGAACAGAATCGAATCGTGATCGACAATCCGCGCCTGCTTTCGGAGATGCTGGCGGCGGTGCCGGGGCCGTATCATCTGCGGTATCTTCGTCCGTACAGTCGGGCCGGTGAGGTGTACAGTCAGGTCGACGAAATCGGCTATCTGTTCTGTCCGCCCAGGTACGGCTATGACATGGAACGTTACTACGAGGAATTCTCCCACAAGACCGCCAAGAAGCTGAAACGGGAATTGGCAGCCTGGGAGGAACGCGGGGTGACCTGGCGGTTCGACGATCCGGATGATTTCGAGACCATGATCGATCTGAATCTCGGTCGGTATGGGCAGTCATCGTATTTCCACGACTCCCGTTTCTTGAACAGTTTCCGCAGCCTGCGCGATTTCCTGAAGGAACGCGGCTGGTTGCGGGTGGTGACGATTCTGGTCGACGGCGAACCAGCCGCGGTCGATCTGGGGAGTATCTACAACGGCACGCTTACCATGTTGGCGGGCGGAACCGACGGTCGCCATGTAGGCATTGCCAAACTGATCAATGTTCATCACATGACCTGGGCCTGCGAACAGAAACTGGACCGGGTTGATTTCCTGTGCGGTAATTTCAACTGGAAAGAGATGTTCCATCTCACTCCGGTTCCTTTATACCTCTTGCATGAAAGCCGTCCGGCAGTCCGACCGGAGACCGGGTTGATTCATCCCCGGGCCGTCTGGTCGCCGCGTGGACTGGACGCCGGTGGAGCGGCTAATGCCTGAGGAGCGAGTGCTCGTAGTCGGCACCACCGCCGACTACATTGATCTCATTGACCGTCGGTATCCCCGGCGGGCCATTTTCTTGACCGACCCGGCCGAGCGTGAACGCGCCCGCGAAACTACGCCCGCCCAAGAATCCGAAATCCTCTGCAGTTTGATAGAGCCCGAGACCGCTTTTGCGGCAGTTGAAGCGCATCTGAAGAAATGGAATCTCCGCCTATCGGGAATTACCTCGTTCGATTGCGAATCGATGGAACTCGCAGCGATTCTGGCGCAAAGATTCGGGCTCGCGTATTCCAGGCCTGAGACAATACGGCTGGTGCGGGATAAGGCCAGAACCAAAGAGGCGTGGCAGAAACAGGGGATTGAATGCCCCCGGTCGGCTCTGGTTGCCGATGAGAAAGAGCTGCTCGCTTTCGCCGATAAAATAGGCGGTCCTCTGGTACTCAAGCCCCTCACCGGGAGCGGCAGCGAACTGACATTTCGGTGTAACGATCGCGATGAGTGTCGGCGGGCCTTTCGCAAAGTGGTAGACGGTTTGAGTAAACGGACCGGCTCGCGCATGTTCGCGGCATCGGTATCAGCGGTTGTAGCCGAGGAGTGGGTGGAGGGGCCGGAGTTCAGTTGTGATTTCATAATCGACGCCGGCCAGGTGAGGATCATTCGTATCGCCGGCAAGGTGCTGTCGAGTCGCCTGACTTTCGGGACTACTTTTGCATATTTGTTGCCCGCACAATTGCCTTATGGTCTGGACGAAATATCGCTCACCGACAAATTGCGGGCGGCGGCCACCGCGCTCGGAATCGAGCGGGCTGTTTGTATGGTTGATTTTATCGTTCGCGATAGTCGTCCCTGCTTTCTTGAAATAACTCCACGGCCGGGCGGTGACTGCCTGCCGCCGCTAATCAAGAGAAGCTGTGGGCTCGATATGCTGGGGCTGGCGCTGGATTTCTCCGAAGACAAGCCTATCATGATTCTGCCGACTTCACAATGGACGCCCCTGGTCGGGGCGAGAGTCTTCGCTCAGATAGAGGGCAAAATTGTACGGCAGGATACAGCCGCCGTTCTGGCTTGTCCGGAAGTGCTTGAGTGCTATTTGAAGCGGGTCCCCGGACATATTGTCAAATTGCCGCCGGAGGACTACGATTCCTGGTTGCTGGGGCATATCATTTTCCGACCCACATCGTATACTTATCAATCGATAGAGCAAGAAGCTGTCATACTGGCTTCGCGCCTAGTCGTCGAAATCGAGAACTGTCATGACCAGAAGCTCAGAGAGCTCCGCCCGTCGCATGGCCGAACTGCTGAACCGGCCGACTCCACGGCTGGAGCGTGAGCAGCTCCAGGCCTACGTCCAGCGGTTCCTCGAACGTCGCCACACCTTTCTAAATCTGGTAGGGGTGCACGGTGCGCCGCTCTATGCTTTCGATCAGGCCGCGCTGATTTCACGAGCGCGGGAATTCATGGCCGCATTCAAGTGTCGTCTTCCGAACGTCCAGCCCTGCTATGCTATCAAGAGCAATAACTATCCCGAGATCGCCCGCACGTTGGTAGGCGAGGGGTATGGATTGGACGCCTCGAGCGGACTCGAACTGAACCAGGCCCTTGAGGCTGGTGCGAAGGAAATAATCTTCAGCGGACCCGGCAAGACCGACGATGAACTCGATCTGGCGGTGAAGAACGCCGGACGGGTGATCCTGATGCTTGACAGCCTGTCAGAGTTGAACCGGGTAGAGCAGATTGCTACGCGGAAGAATCAGCCAATGAAATGCGGGGTGCGGCTGACTACGGCGGAGTCGGGCATCTGGAGAAAGTTCGGCACGCCGCTCGAATCGCTGCCCGATTTCTTTCAGCAGGCCGAGCAGTGCAATCATGTCAAATTGGTAGGGTTTCATTTTCACATAAGCTGGAATCTCAATCCTGATAATCAGGTGAAGTTCATCACTCGACTGGGAGCAGCGCTTCGCACCCTGGCGTCGTCGCATCGCACGGCGCTTGAATTCCTTGACATTGGCGGCGGCTTTTGGCCACCCGCCGGAGAATGGATGCAGCCTGCGGCAACGCCCGAGGGGCAATTGCATGCCGCGCTATCAGAGCCTTCCGGGGGACCACTGGATCATTTCTGTCAAACGGCTGTCCCGTTGACAACTTTTGTCGAGCAGATAGATCGGGCGCTGGCCGAGCAGATACCATCGGATGTCCGTTTCAAACTGTACTGCGAACCGGGACGATGGTTGTGTCATGAGTCGATGCATATTCTCGTGAAAGTAATCGACCGCAAGGCGGCCGATCTGGTGATCACCGATGGGGGCATAAACGCGGTAGGCTGGGAGCGGTACGAATCCGACTATTTCCCGGTCATCAATCTGACACGGCCATCGATAGAAGAGCGGGAGTGTCTCGTGGCCGGGTCGCTCTGTACACCCCATGATATCTGGGGATACTCGTATTTTGGCGACGATATCCTTCCGGGTGATGTTCTTTTGATCCCCGACCAGGGCGCATACACTTATAGTCTTCGCCAGAATTTCATAAAGCCGCTACCGAAAGTAGCATTGATAGACGAGACGGTTGACCATTCGCACACTTCGGGAGGCGCGACCGTCTAGGCGGGATTGAGAAGGAAGATCCACTATGGGCCTTCTGACCAGCGGGATGCGATCAAGTTCCGATTGTGCCGATCCGGAGTCGAGATCGGTTCGGTGCGACCTGAGCCGAATTGTCCGGGAAGGCGCTCTTTCCAACGTTTTTGTGGTCCTCACGAGCGGTACATTTGCTACCGGTCTGGCGCTTATGTTGGGGGCGAATGATTTCGAGATCGGCCTCCTGGTAGCGCTACCGTTTCTGGCTCAGGCGGCACAGCCCCTTTCGATTCTCCTGCCCGGTCTGGCCGGGCACCGTAAGAGATTGGCGCTCTGGGGGATTACGGTCGGCCGGCAAATCTGGTGGCTGGCTATACCTCTCTTGTTCATCGAGTCGAATTGGGCTCTGGCGGGATTCCTTTTGCTCGTGACGGTTTCGGCAACCTGTGTCCAGATAGTGACCCCGGTCTGGCTGTCGTGGGTTTCGGATATTGTGCCAAGAGAAATCCGTGGGCGGTTCTTTGGCGTACGTAACGCCTGGATTGCAGGGACAACGCTGGCGTTCTCGATTTTGGGCAGTCTGGTGCTGGACTGGACTCGTGCCGGGGGGCGCGAACCGCTCGGGTTCGCCATGATCATTGGTGCGGCAGCGGTGGCGGCGTTAATCGGTTCGTTAGTCCTGAACCGGGTATCGAATGTCTCGCAAGTGGTAAGCATGCCCGAGCAGGCTCATCGGGCAGGGGGATGGGCGCGGCCGCTTCGAGCTCCGGAGTTCCGTCGCATCCTCCGGGTGTTTGTCGCCTGGTATTTCGCGATCGGCCTTTCGGCCCCGTTCTTCTCGCCCCACATGCTGCTGAACCTCAAAATGAGTTTCTTTCTGATTGGCATATATTCGGCGGCGTCGGCCATTGTGGCGGTGGCGTCAAACCGGCTCTGGGGGGTCTGGATTGACCGGTTCGGGTCGAGGTCGGTACTCACTTTTTGCGCCGCCGGTATCGGTATGATACCCTTGATTTGGCTCCTGCCGCGAGCTGATTCGCTCTGGGCGCTGGCAATCGAATGCGTTTATTCCGGTTGGTTGTGGGCCGGATTCAACCTGGCCGCCTTCACTTTGCCGATTGACAAGAGCCCCCAGGACGACCGAACCTATTATCTGGCATGGTTTGCCGCGGTTACCGGGCTGGCGTTCTTTACGGCCTCAATTTTGGGCGGAATGCTGGCGGAAAGTGTATCTAGCTTTGCCTGGAAAGTAGGAAAACAAACATTTGTAAACTATCACATTATATTTGTAATTTCGGCCGTCTTAAGGATAGCTTCGGCCGGGCTAATGCTGATTCTCACGGAACCTTCGGAGCGACGAATTCCGTTGATGGTTCAGTTAATGGGCTATGAAGTACTAAAATTGTTGCCCCTGGGGCGTCAGTCAACGCCTTCAGAGGCCGATGTAACTGAGAAACAGAAACACAATAATACAAAACCGGACGATCAGGTGTCATCGCCCTGATCGCATCCCATTAGAGGAGATTTACGATGAAAAAGTGCCCGCATTGTGGGAGTAAGAATCTTGAGGCCGAAGACGCTTCCGGACATGATCTGCAAATTGTCTACTGTCTGGATTGCGATGCGGTGTTTGAGATGACCCCCAAGGGCGGTCGCAAGTCCGGCGGAACAGGACGAGACCGTGATGTTGACGATGTCGAAGAAGAACAATGGGACGATTTTGCGGAGGACGAGCCGGAGGACGACTTAGACTTCGACGACGAACCCGAGCGATAGAATAATCATAGAACAGTACCGGCGCCGGGCCACGGGTCTCTCGCCGGTTTCCGAATAGGCGTAGCTTTCCGGGTCGGGGTGCGGATCATTCATATGAAGTGATCCGAATCCTGATACTTGCAGGCCGGAAGTCTACGCGAACCCAGCAAAGAGCTACATCTAGTTCAGCGCGAATGCGACTTGTGTCGCGGCCTAGTCAAGGCTGAGGCGAATGGCTTCGATGATGAAATCGAACAAACCACTGAAGATACTTTTCCTGTGCACTGGTAATTCCTGCCGGAGTCAGATGGCCGAGGGGTGGGCGAGGCATCTGAAAGCCGGAAAGATCGAGGCCCATTCCGCGGGGATCGACAGCCACGGTCTGAACCCGCTGGCTGTCAAAGTCATGATGGAGGCCGGGGTTGATATCTCACGACAACAATCAAAAACAGTCGACGCCGTTCGGGGGATCGAATTCGATTATGTCATAACGGTTTGTTCCGATGCCGATCGGAACTGTCCGGTTTTCCCTGGGCGGGCGGTCAAGATTCATAATGGGTTCGATGACCCGCCCCGACTGGCCAAAGGGGCTGAATCAGACGAAGAAGCGCTAGCTGTCTACCGTCGCGTTCGCGATAAGATACGGCAGTTTGTAGAGTCCCTGCCTGAGGCGTTGCCTCCCATTCGAACTCGATAATTAAGAGTAGGTTAGTGGGGTTTCTTCTGGTGGTTTGCTCTGTCCGTTTTGGAAACGGATAGCGCTGACAAAGTGGATAATCTAGTGCCGGCTCGCCTTGACAATGCGGACGATTTGGTGTTCCTTGGCATTCCGAAGCTGTGCTGACAAAAGCCGAAAGCATGTGGTCGGCTCGCGGGCACGGAACACCTCGTCTGGAGTGACGCTGAAGCTCAAGTTTTCTGATCGATACGAAACGGAAGATTATCTGAATCGCTTGCGGTCAGGAGTTTCATAGGAGTTGAAGCCGCGATGGTCACACAGGCTGGTAGAACTACCAACAACGTTAATGGGAGATACGAAGTATGAGTAGCCACGATGCCGCCAAGGGTCCGGCTTTCAATGCCTTTCATATGGCGCAGACCCAGTTCGACAAAGTCGCCGATATGCTGAATCTGGATGCCGCTACGCGGGCGCTTCTGCGTGAGCCGATCCGCGAGTACAAGTTCCTCATCCCGGTTCGGGTGGACGACGGTTCGGTCAAAGTATTCCAGGGCTTCCGCGTTCAGCACAACGATTCGAGAGGTCCCTGCAAGGGCGGAATTCGGTTCCATCCGGCGGAAACGATCGATACAGTTCGGGCTCTTGCTATGTGGATGACCTGGAAATGCTCGGTGGTGGACATACCGCTGGGCGGCGGCAAGGGCGGCGTTATTTGCGACCCGCACAATCTGAGCGAACGGGAGCAGGAAGGTATCTGTCGCGGCTGGGTTCGCCAGTTGGCGCGCAATGTTGGGCCGGTGCAGGACGTTCCGGCGCCCGATGTCATGACGTCCGGGCAGCACATGGTCTGGATGCTCGACGAATACGAGCGCATTATGGGCGGTAAGTTCCCCGGTTTCATTACCGGTAAGCCGGTAGGCCTGGGCGGTTCACTGGGTCGGACCGAGGCTACCGGATACGGCGTAGTCTATACTGTTCGCGAGGCGCTGAAGCAGCTCGGTATCGCGTTGGACAAGACCACGGCGTCGGTACAGGGTTTCGGGAACGTCGCTCAGTACGCGATTGAAAAGTACCAGCAACTAGGTGGCCGGGTAATCTGTGTCTCCTGCTGGGACCAGAACGACCAGAAGTCATATTCCTTCATCAAGAAGGATGGGGTCGATCTCGCCACGCTGCAGAAGATCACCGACAAGTTCGGTGGCATCGACAAAGCCAAGGCCAAGAGCCTCGGTTATTCCATCGCCGACGGTGGCGACTGGATCACCCAGGAAGTCGATATCCTCTTCCCGGCGGCTATCGAGAATCAGGTGACCGGCGAGACCGCCAAAGGTATCAGCAAGAAGGTTCGTGTTATTGCCGAAGGCGCCAATGGACCGACGACGCCGGAAGCCGATAAGATTATTCAGGAGCGGGGCATTTTCATTATCCCGGATTTCCTGGCTAATGCCGGTGGTGTGACCTGTTCATATTTTGAACAGGTGCAGTGCAACATGAATTACTTCTGGGAAAAGGACCATGTTCTGAAAGAACTGGACACCAAGATGACCAACGCGTTCCTGGCCGTAAGCGAATTGGCCAAGCGCCGCAGCCTGTATATGCGCGACGCTGCCTACGTGATCGCGATTGACCGCGTTGCCCGGGCCTGTCATGAGCGTGGCTGGGTGTAAAACCCTGCCGTCGTTCGACGACTGAACGCCCTGGAAATTGACTTCCCGGACCGGGTTGCGGCTGTCAGGCGGGTCATCCGCTGACAATTGAAAGCTTTTGCCGCACCGGTCCGGGAATTATTGTTTATAAGTTATGGCTGATCCGAAACCGCCGAAAAACGAGTCCGACCATCGCCTCCTGGAGCAACTCCAGAATCAGGCGAAGGAGCTCAACTGCCTCTACCGGGTGGAGGAGGCGCTGAGTCGAACGAGCGACCCGATTGACGTAGTCTGTCAGAAGGTTATAGACGCACTCCCCTCGGGTTGGCAATATCCGGAATTCTGTGCGGCGCGAATCGAAATCAACAATCAGGTCTGGACCTCGCGAGACTTTATCGAATCGTTCTGGGGCCAGCAGGCGGATATTGTGCTGGGCGGGTCGGTGGTCGGTCGTGTCAGTGTCTACTATGTCAAGGATATGCCACGGGCCGACGATGGTCCGTTTCTGAGTCAGGAGATCCGCCTTCTCAAAGCGGTCGCCAACCGACTTGGTCAGCGGGTGGCGCATCAGCAGGCCCGCGATTCGGTTACCCGCATGGGACGTGATGTCGTGGAGCCGCAGCGCCAGGAATGGCGGATCGTGCTGCAGATGATCGAGCAGACGGACCGCGCCCTGTACCTGCGGGTCGTGCGGCGCATGCTCAACTACCTCTGCTGGACCGGCGTCAAAGCGGCGGAATCCATTCTGGAACAGTTTGCTCGCGAAGTAGCCAAAGGCGATGAAATCATGCGGAGCAACTGGAACCAGCCACAGAGGCTTCAGACGACCAGTTTCAGCTCGGCTCTGGTCGGAGAAGTGCTACGCATAGCGGGTGAGAACCTGCCCGACGAAGAGTCGCTTCGGTTGGTCCAAAAGTGGGTGCAGGAAGACAAGCTGGCCTATCTGGTTCAGGTGGTCAATCGAAACCTGTCGTTGACCGAAGTGGCCGACGCTATCAGAAGGTATCACCATCTGGCCGACGAAGGTGGTGGCACCGCCTCGCCCAACACGCGCGGTATTGAAGTATCGCTCATTCGCCGATTTCTCTCGGATCAACCGTCTTATATAAACGTCGCCAAGAATTTCATTGAGGTTCGGGATTTCTACCATCTGGTGGGCCGCATGGTGTACACGTCGGCCAGCCTGGGGCGACTCGGAGGCAAGAGCGCCGGGCTTTATCTCGCCACACAGATTCTGAAGAAGAAGGCGGTCCGTAACGAGTTGCTGGCGGACGTTCGAGTGCCACGCACCTGGTACATGGCGTCCGATCTGCTCATACATTTCATGCACTACAATGATTTCGACGAAGTGGTGGAGCAGAAATACAAGCCGATCAACCAGGTGCAGTTCGAGTATCCGCACGTGGTCCAGACTTTCAAGAGCGCGCATTTTCCGTCGGACATAGTCAACGGTCTCTCCGTGGCGCTCGACGAACTGGGTGACAACCCGCTGATCGTTCGCAGTTCCAGCCTGCTGGAAGATCGGATCGGCGCCGCTTTCTCGGGCAAGTACAAGAGCCTCTTTCTGGCCAATCAGGGATCCAAGCAGAAGCGGCTTGAGGCCATGCTTGACGCCATCGCGGAAGTGTATGCGTCGATGTTTGGTCCCGACCCGATGGAATATCGAGCCGAGCGCGGATTGATCGATTACAACGAAGAGATGGGGATTCTGATTCAGGAAGTCGTGGGCAACCGGGTGGGGAAATATTTCCTGCCGACTTTCGCCGGGGTGGCGTTCAGCAACAATGAATTCCGCTGGTCGCCCCGGATCGAGCGCGACGACGGGTTGCTTCGACTGGTGCCCGGCCTCGGTACGCGGGCGGTGGATAGGGTCAGCGATGATTATCCTGTGATGCTCGCGCCGCGCAACCCGGCAATACGAGTAAGTTCTGATCCGGAAGAAATCGCCAAGTATTCACCGCGCAATTTGGACGTCATCAATCTCGAGACGAATTCGTTTGAAACGATCGACCTGGCGCAATTTCTCCGTGACGGCGGTTCGAACCTTCCGGGCATACATGATATCGTTTCGTTTTACGAATTTCGCCACCTGCGGACGCCGTCACCGATGCAGGCCGATTTCGATTCCGAGAAAGTGGTGGTGACGTTTGACGGCCTGACGAAGAAGACCGATTTCTGCCGCCAGGTTCAGGCGATTCTCGACACGTTGCGCGAAACGCTGGGGGTGCCGGTCGATATCGAATTCGCAAGCGACGGCCGTCATTTCTATCTACTGCAATGTCGGCCGCAGAATCTTTCGGGGACCGACGCCCCCGCGCCGATTCCGGGCAATGCCCCGCAGCATGATATTCTGTTTACGGCCTACAAGCATATCGGCAACGGTCAGGTGCCCAATGTGACACATATTGTCTATGTCGATCCGCAGAAGTACGCCGCAATGGAGACGCGCAGCCAGATGCTTGAAGTCGGTCGCGCCATAGGGGTGCTGAATCGAACCCTTCCAAGGCGTCAGTTTGTGCTGATCGGCCCCGGACGGTGGGGCAGCCGCGGTGATATCCGGATGGGCGTGAGTGTCACCTATTCCGATATCAGCAACGCTGGGTGTTTGATCGAGGTAGCGCGTCGCCAGGGGAGCTACGTGCCGGATCTGTCGTTCGGAACGCATTTCTTCCAGGATCTGGTCGAGACCGGTATCAGATATCTGCCGTTGTATCCCGACGACGAAGGGACGATTTTCAACGAACATTTCCTGCAGTACTCCAAGAATTCACTCGCGGAATTCGCTCCGGAGTTTGCGAAACTGAGCGACACGATCAGGGTGATCGATGTCGCGGCGACTTCGGGGGGCAAGGTGCTGCACATCCTGATGAACGCCGACATGGGTGTGGCCATGGGGCTGTTCGAAGGAAAGACCGGCTGGATAAGAACGTCGCAACCCGGTGAACAAGACGAACCGCTTGGCAGTGATCAGCACTGGCGCTGGCGGATGCAGATGGTGGAGCGGCTGGCGCGTCAGATGGACGCCGAGAAGTACGGTGTCGTGAATATGTATCTACTCGGAAGCACCAAGAACGCCACGGCCGGCCCGAGCAGCGATATCGATCTGCTCGTTCATTTCCGAGGCGATCATGATCAGCAGGAGCAGTTGCGCTCGTGGTTTGCGGGGTGGAGCCAGTGTCTCGCCGAAGCGAATTACATTCGCACGGGACTTCGCTCCGAGGGACTGCTCGACGTGCATTATGTCACGGATGATGACATTGCGCATCAATCGGCCGGGGCTGACAAGATCAACGCCACCAGTGATGGTGCGCGGCCGCTGTCGATCAGCAGACATAGATAACATTCATACTCTCACAGCTTGCCCGGCAGATGTCCACATCTGCGCGGGTTTCTTATGTATCCCGCAGTTTCGGTTTTGCGATTGACACATTATGTTCGCAGCGTTATTATTTCATCATGCGAGTTGAAGATGCGGGATTTTGTGAGCAGATTCCAGAGGTGCCTATGATTTCGACACGATATCACTTGTCTATGCAATTTGCGAGCCTCGGAGCCTTGTCAATGATGCTTGTACTTTGCCTGGCCTGCCAGAAGACAGGAGAACGAACGAAGGCACCTCAATGGAACAGTCCTGCAGAAGAGGCATATGAAGCCACTTTGTCTCCTCCTACGGATCAAGAGTGGGAAGCACTATCTGGCCATTTGTTGAGACATGAAAGCAAGCTTGGTGCATACGATACTGTAGGTGTTGACAGAATTGTATCGTTGGACTTCTGGAGAACATTTGGTAAACGGTTCGCTGCCGTATTTAGTGCGCGGTCTGATTCGGTCCTCGTGTACAGTTTGGTTGTTGGCAGGTACTTCGCGAGTGGCAACGAATTGGAATATTACTATGCTGGGCAGAACGCCCTTTTTGTCCTATCAGGGCAGGCTCAAGGAACGTATTTGGAACTCGATCGTTCAGGGGAACTGTGGAAGCTGTTTGATGCCGGAAGGTTTTGGGAGGACGAATCGAAATGGGCTGAGCTGTACAACAGCACTGGTTTGATGATTGATGACGGTGACACCTATCGGTCAATCTGCTGGACAAGCGCTGATGATGTTCTTCCATATCGTGCAAGAGGCAAGAAGACTGTTCCTACTGAACGTAATGCCTGGCTTTTGCAGATTGGATTTCTGGCAGCTCAAGAGGGAGTAGTTATTCAGGACACCGTATCCGAAAAAGTCTACCCCACTTCAGGCGCTGACTTTCTGGTGTTCTACGACAACTGGTTCGGTGCGATAGTGAGCCGACGCAATGACTCGAGTGCTGTCTATCGCGCGATTGTCGGCCAACACATGGCGGACAGCATTCTTTATCGCTACCTGGATGATTCCGCCAGAATGCTTAGCGGTATAGAGATGAAGGGTTACAAACGGCTTGCCGAACACGACTCCCTCTGGTCGCTTGAGGGGCCATATGAAGATTGGAAGGACAGAGCCGGTCTGGAACGTCTCTGGACGCAGGCTGGTCAGCGGCGTTTGCCCGACTCCAGCGGGGTTGCGACAAGAGTCCTGCGATTCGGGCACCCGCCGAATTAGGTTTGTAGATCAAAACCAAACCCCTTCGGGCGGCTTCGACATTGTCTCTCGTCGTCACCCTTCGACCCTTCGGCAAGCTCAGGGCAGGCGTAGCTCAGGGTGACGGATGGGGCGTCAGGTCACACCCGCCTGCGGCGGGCAGGACCTGACGCAACCACCCCCCACAAGATCAGCCAGCTATAAAAATAGTCAACTCATCCACCCCCACCCGCAAGTAACTATGATACTGTTCGTGATTTGAGCCTCTGTTCGGACAAGGTATCGTATCGTGGTCTGAAGACAACGATAGATCCTTAGAACAGGAGGCTCAGATGAGAAGGTACGAAGTTGGAGCGGAAGTGGGAAGTGCTGTTTTTGTTGGCGTGGATGTTCACAAGCGTCAGTGGTTTGTCACGGTGAGGACGTTAGAAGTGGAACTGTTCTGTGGCAGCATTAACGGGGATTGGGCGTCTTTGCGGTGTTTGCTGGATCGGTATGATCCTGGGTGTGTGTCCGTGGTTTACGAGGCGGGTTTTTCTGGTTTTTGGCTGCACGACTGTGTGGTAGCGTGGGGTGGTCAGTGCGTAGTAACGCCGCCGAGCTTGGTGCCGATGGCCTACGGTAATCGGGTGAAGACGGACAAGCGGGATAGCCGGAAGCTGGCCTGGTTGCTGTCGTTAGGGTTGTTGAAGAAGGTCTGGGTTCCGGATGAGAGTCAGCGGGGTCACCGAGAGGTCTTACGTCGTCGTCGTCAATTGGTTCAAGATCGGGTACGTCTTCAGAGTCGGATCAAATCGGAGTTGGCCTTATATGGTATTTCAGTGTGCAGTGGGACGGGTCGGTGGACCGGTCCGTTATTAGAGCGTCTGAGACAGGTGTGTTTGGCAGATGTCTGGGCTCAGGCGAGCTACGAGCGGTTGTTGGAGATGTACGATCTGGTAAGTAACCAGCTGGCGTTGCAGACACGACTGTTGCGGGAGTTGTCACGACTGCCACAGTATCGTGATCGAGTTCGGCTGTTAAGTAGCGTTCCCGGCATAGGGGTTATTACGGCGATGGCTCTGCTGTTGGAATTGCATGAGGTCGGTCGTTTTGGACGGGCTGAGCAATTGGCGGCTTATGTGGGACTGACACCTTCGCAGTATTCCAGCGGTGATCATGTCCGGATGGGTCGGATTACCGGCACGGGCAACAGCTATCTTCGGGGCTTGTTAGTGGAATCGTCCTGGATTGCCGTTCGGAAGGACCCACACTTACAACTGGTCTATAACCGGATCAAGCAACGTGCCGGCGGCAAACGAGCCATAGTGGCGGTAGCTCGACGACTGGTCTTGGCAGTCAGGCGGGTTCTGCTTGATAACGTTGCCTATGAGCCGTGTGCGGCCGCCTAAGATAACCAAGGAGTCGGAACCGTACCAAGCTAACGCGAGAACAGCGACCCACCCGCTGTGGCTCGGGCCAACCGAGACCACGTCCGCAAGTCTGCTGCCTCGCCAGGTCACGAGCGGATACATTGCCTGTGGCGCTGCCAGTCAGCGACCACGAATAGCAGACTGGTTCGAGTCCTATGCCTGAACAGAAAGCCCTTGACACAGTACATAGCAGCGGGTGGGCCACCCCGGCCATATCATCAAAACCGCTTTTCGTAGCCGTGGCAGTAGGGCTGTTTGCCGGTGCGGGCGTAGTAATCCTGATGATAATCCTCGGCGACCCAGAACTTGTCGGACTTCGATAGCTTAGTCGCGATCTTGTACCCTTTCGATTCCAATATCTTGATGAGCTTCTCCGCCGTCATCTTCTGCGAATCGTCTCTGTAGAAGATCGCCGAGCGATACTGGCCGCCAATGTCCGGTCCCTGGCGATTAACCTGGGTCGGGTCATGGATTTCGAGAAAGAGTTTGGTCAATGATTCGTAGCTGATCTTCGATGGATCGAACACAACTTCGACTGTCTCAGCATAGCCGGTGGCCCCGTTGCATACCTGCTCGTAAGTAGGATGCTCGGACTTGCCGCCCATGTAACCGGACAGCACCGAAAGCACGCCCTCGGTTTTTTGCAAGTAATACTCCACCCCCCAAAAACAGCCGCCCGCGAAATAGGCGGTATCGGTCTTCACGGTCATATCAGCCGCAACGAAATCAAGCGAGATAGAATTGACACAATGACGAGTATCGCGTGGCGTGAACCCCTCGCCCATGAAAACGTGCCCAAGATGGGCACCGCAGCGGGCGCAGACGATCTCGGTGCGGGAACCGTCGGCGTCGAGTTGTTCTTTCACTGCGCCGGGGATGGCATCATCGAAACTCGGCCAGCCGCAACCTGATTCGAATTTGTCGGTCGATTTGAACAACGGCGCACCGCAGCGTTTGCAGGTATAGGTACCGTTTTCGTGGAAATTGTAGTATTTGCCGGTGAAGGGGGTTTCGGTGCCCTTGTTGACAATCACGCGCTCTTCATCAGGCGTCAGTTTTTTCAGGGTCATGGTACTGCCTTTGGTATCGTCGTTTCCGGGCGCCCGGCCAACCGCGAACAGTGCGAGGCCGATCAGCCCGATCGTGAGAACGGCGTTTTGGATAATTCGCGTATGCATATTAGGTCCTTCAAGTTGAAAGACAATGGTGAGAGGGGTTTTGTTCCCGACGTTAATCCGGCAGATGTGGGCATCTGCCGGGCACGTGTTACCAGGGCATAGCATCCAAACCCACCCGCAAGCGGGTGAGCCACCAGACTGAATCCCAGGGCAAGCCCTGGGGCACAAGGGCGATTGATATGAATAGTCAGAAGGCGCTGCAGTATTGTCCTATAGGACCGGCTCACGTCACTCTGGTTGACAGGCCGGGTTCTGACGGTTAGCTTGGCGTCCACACAAAGGAGACGGGCAGATGAGCGCTGGAAGCATGGCGGCAGTAACGGCGGCGGCAGCCAAGAAACGTCGCGAACAGCAGGAGGAAGAGGAAATGACCCAATACAGTCCCCCGGATCTTGATGGATGGGAATTCAAAATCGTTCGTTCGTTGACCGGCAAGTTCTCGAATCGCGAGGCGGTGCAAAGACTTTGTACCGACGAAGCTCGGGCCGGGTGGGAAATGATCGAGAAGTTCGACAATAACCGCATTCGGTTCAAGCGGAAGATCGAGCGGCGCAGTCAGGACCAATCGCTCAATTGCGATCCGTACCGGACTAGTGTCGGTATGGGTGAAGGCGGCTTGGTGGCGATAATCTTTGTGGCTATCGCCGTGGTTGTCGCGGTTGCTCTTATCTTTGCGCGGTAAACCAGTCGATAATGGCGGGTTTGAAGCAGACCCGCCCTACAAGATTGCGGCAGACGAGGACGTCTGCCGCCCACAAAGCGGGTGGGCCACCCCGCGTCGTTTCAGAGAAGTCGCAACCCACAGCAGAGCGGTGGGGTACCCGACATATTAAGAAAGATCACTCCACCGCGACTGGCTCTGTGATCGGAGATGGCGTCGTCTTCTTCGCGCTCGAAAGATAAGTGTACAGCGCCGGAATCACATAGAGCGTCAGGCCGAGCGAGAACAATAGACCGCCGATAATCACGATACCCATCGACACACGGCTTTTGGCCGCTGCACCGAGGGCCAGCGCGATCGGCAGGACGCCGAAAACCGTCGCCAGCTGGTCATCAGGATCGGTCGGAACCGCTGAGCGGCGGCATCGATAACCGCCTCCCTGACCGACAAACCCTGAGCCTTGCGCTGATTGGCAAACTCGACGATCAGGATGCCGTTCTTGGTCACGATACCGATCAGGGCGATAATACCAATCTGGCTGAAAATATTGAGCGTCTGACCGAACAACCATAGCGACAACACCGCTCCGGCCAACGCCAGCGGAACCGTGAACATGATAATCAGCGGATCGCGGAAGCTCTCGAATTGCGCCGCCAGGATCAGATAGACCAGGGTCAGTGCCAGGAGAAAAGCGAATACCAGCGTGTTGGAACTTTCCGAATAGTCTTTTGCGGTACCTGCGAGGCTGGTCGAGAAAGATTCATCGAGAACTTCGGAAGCGATCTTATCCATCTCGGCGATGCCGTCGCCCAGCGTGAAGCCCTTGGCCATCGACGCGATACGGTGGCCGACATATAGCGATTGAAATGATACAGTTGCGGCGGACTGCTGCGATACGACATCTTGACGAGATTGTCGAGCTGTATCAACTCGCCGCTGGCTATTTCGCACATAAATCGAACTGATATCCATCGGGGCATCGCGATCTTGCCGGTCGGCCTGAGCGATAACCGAATACTGTTTGCCGTTGAGGATAAAGTATCCGTACCGCTGGCCGCTGAAATACAACTGCAGGGTCGACGCAATATCCCGAACCGTGATCCCGAGTGATCTGGCCCGCTCGCGGTCGATCTCTATAGTCATCTCGGGCTTGTTGAATTTCAAGTCCAGATCTACGACCGGAAAGGCCGAATCCGCCTGTGCCTTTTCCATGAACTGAGGGATAACGGCCCGGAGCTTATCGAATGTCTGCGCCTGGATGACAAATTGCACCGGAAGGGATCGTCCTCGTCCGCCGCCGATGGTTTGCTCCTGAGTTACATAGGCCCGGGCAAAGGTGTAATCTCGCAAGCTCCTGGTCAGGGCGTCGGCAATCTCCTGCTGGCTCCTTTGCCGGTCATCCGGTGGCACCAGGCTGATTCTGACAAAACCGCTGTTGGAGCTGCCCATGCCGCCGCCGCCGGTCATGGTCATAATCACGCTCTTTTCGGGCAGCGTGTCGACGACCGCAAGAATCTTACTCATGTAGCTGGCAAGTGCTTCGTACGACGTACCCTCGGGCGCCGAGGCGTTGACCATCAGGCGGCTCTTGTCCTCCATCGGGGCAAGCTCCGAGCGAAGGATGCGCTCCCACGCCGAGAATGATGGCCAGCGAGGCCACCATTATGACCGGCGCCAACCATCTCCGATGAACAAAGGCATTCAATGAGCGGTGATACCCCGATATGAGACGGTTAAACCATCTCTCGCTCAAAGCAAACAGCTTGTTCTCATGGGTGGGCTTGTGCAAAATCCGCGCGCTCATCATCGGGGTCAGAGTCAGAGAGACGAAGGCCGAAATCAGCACCGAACCGGCCACCACCACGCCGAATTCGCGGAACAGACGTCCGGTCAGTCCCTGCAGAAACATGATGGGCAAGAACACCGATGCCAGGGTGATAGTGGTCGAGATAATCGCGAACAGGATTTCTTTCGAGCCCTGGTGTCCGGCCTCGATCGGATCGACGCCTCTCTCGATGCGCTTGTAGATGTTTTCGAGGACTACGATAGCATCATCGACGACAATACCGGTGGACAGCACGATGGCCAGCAGAGTGAGAATATTGATCGAGAAACCGGCCACATACATGATGAAGAAGGCGCCGATGAGCGAAATCGGAATGGCCAGCATCGGGATGATAGTTGTGCGCCAGTGCCGCAGGAAGGCGAATATCACCAACATGACCAGCAGGAAGGCAATCAGGATCGTCTCGACGACTTCGGTGATGGCCTTGCGGATATTGGCCGTGGTGTCCATGGCCGATACTGTAGCTGACATCCTCGGGCAGATCCTTCTTGATCTGGTCGAGTCGACGGTAGAATTCGTCGGCGATGGCGATATGATTCGAGCCGGGCTGGGGAATCAGGTTGACGCTTACCATGGGGATTCCGCCGCTCCCGCGTCAAGCTCGACCGTTCGTCTTCCGGCGCCAGGACAGCCCGGCCGATGTCGCGGAACTTGACGACCGATCCGTCGGTCTGCTTGATGATGAGGTTGTTGAATTCCTCAGCGGATCGTCAGCCGACCGAAAGTGCGGATGGACAGTTCGGTGTTATATCCCTCGATGCGTCCGGACGGCAAGTTCGACGTTTTCGCGGTCGAGCGCGGTCTTGATATCCAGCGGCGTCAAACCATGGGCTGCCAGACGCGCCGGATCGAGCACCAGCTTCATGGCGTATCGTTTCTCGCCCCAGATGCCGACTTCGCTGACGCCCGGAATTGTTTGCAGCCGCTCCTTGAAAATGTCGTTGGCGATCTCCGACAGTTCCAGCAGCGACCGCTTGTCGCTTGCCAGCATGATGGCCAGAATCGGGTTGGCGTCGGCGTCCGCCTTGGAGATACTGGGCGGGTCGATATCGGGCGGAAGATCGTGGACGGCGCGGGAAACGCGGTCGCGGACATCGTTGGCGGCCGTCTCCATGTCAACCCCGAGCTCGAATTCGACCGTGATCCGGCTGCGGCCGTCGCTGCTGGACGACGTCAGCGAGCGAATGCCGGCGATGCCGTTGATCGATTCTTCCAGCGGTTCCGTAATCTGCGATTCGATAACATCGGCGTTGGCGCCGGTGTAGCTGGTGCTGACCGTGACGACGGGCGGGTCGACGCTGGGATATTCGCGGACGCCCAGGAAATAGTAGCCGATCCCGCCGAAGAGAACGATCAGGATCGAGAGCACGGTCGAAAGAACGGGCCGATTGATGCTGACTGAGGATATATTCATAAGAGCTGACCGGCGCTAATTTCCCTGAAGAGCGGTTATCTGGACATTCTTGCCGTCGGTCAACTGGAGCAAGCCGCTGACAATCAGAGTATCGCCGGGGGCAATCCCCTCGGTAATCTGAATGCCGCTCTCGGTTCTGATGCCGCTCTTGATCGAGACAGATCTGAGCCTTGCCGTTCCGGCAGACATAGACGATCTCGTCATTGATTCGGGGGATGACCGCCCCGGACGGGATCACGATCGCATTGGGTAGCCGGTCCAGCGTAATTTCGACTTTGCCAAACGAGCCGGGAATCAGGTTTCCGTCCGGATTGGGGATCGTCGCGCGTGCCTTGATAGTGCGGGTGTCTGGATCGATCATCGATTCAACCGCATATACGACCCCCTTGCTTCCTTCGGGAGAATCGCCGATTCGAACCAGAATCTGAGTTCCGTTCTTTATCTGTCGGGCGTTCTTTTCCGGGACGGAGAATTCGACCTTCATAGGGTCAACGTCTTGCATCGTGGAAATCAGTACGTCGGGAGTAACAAAACCCCCTTCGCTGACATAGCGCAGGCCGATGATGCCGTCGAATGGCGCCGTGATCTTGGATTTGGCGATTTGGGTTTCGAGCAATTCGCGGTCGGCTTCGATCATCTTCAAGTTGTTGTATGATTTGTCGTAGGTTTCCCGGCTGACGCCGTTGATATCGAGCAGGGACTTCTGGCGACGTTCTTCATCGGCCGCAATAGTCTCTTCGAATTGTTTGCGCTTGAGCTGGGCCTGAAGCTCCTGGTCGTTGATGGTCAGGAGGACGGTCCCTTTCTTGACGCGGCTCCCCTCGGAAAAGAAAATGCCGGTGACTCGTCCGGAGATCTCGGACCGAAGCTCGACTTCCTCGTTGGCGCGGAGAGAACCCGTGGCATAAACACGGTTCTCGAGCAGTTGCGGGCGTACGACTACCGCCTCGACCGGGGCGCCGGCAGGGCCGCTCTTGCGACCGCCGGCCGGTACGTTTGACTCACTCTTGCTGCAGCCGGAAATAAGAAGGCCTGCCAAAGTGATGGTTACAACGGCTGAAAGCAAAGGGATGTCAGTACCAAACTTCATAATATACTCCTAACATGGTCGGGAATATAACAAAAGCCCCGGTAGCTGGTTAGTTGGATTTTGTATCGATGTCAACTGACTACTTTTCTGAAATGACTCCATTACACCAGCTTATACCCCTCATCGAGCTACTTGCGACCGTGCGGAACAAATAGTTGCGGGTGGGGTTTCGACTATGTTGCTTGATGTAAGGCGCTGGAGCCGCCAACCCACGGCAAGCTGTGGGGTGCCATACTGTTCCAAGATGGGAAACGCGATGTGAAAGTATCCGATCTAATTGTCAAATGTCTCGAACGCGAAGGCGTCAAATATGTCTTCGGTGTTCCAGGTGAAGAAAACGAGGACATCCTCTTCTCGCTGGAGAGTTCCTCGGTTCGGTTTGTCCCTACCCGTCATGAATCGGGAGCGGCGTTCATGGCCGACGTCTATGGCCGTCTGACCGGCAAGGCGGGCGTCTGTCTGGCCACGCTCGGTCCGGGGGCTACCAACTTGTTGACTGGTGTCGCCGATGCTCATTTAGACAAAGCGCCGATTGTGGCCATTACCGGGCAGGGATCGTCCGACCGGATTCACAAAGAGAGCCACCAGAATATCGACGTGGTCAATATGTTCCGGCCGGTGACTAAATGGACCACCAGCATTCAGAATCCGCAGATTGTGCCGGAAGTTGTCCGCAAGGCGTTCAAACTGGCCGAGATGGAAAAGCCCGGAGCCACCCATTTTGAGGTGCCTGAGGATATTGCCAAGCTAGATTGCTCAAGTCAACCGATCGAACCGCGGCGCGTTCGTAGAGGTTCACCCGATTTCAAAGCTGTCGGCCAGGCGGTGGACCTGCTCAAGCAGGCAAAAAAGCCGATGATCATCGCCGGCAACGGCGCCATCCGCAAGATGGCGTCGAAACATCTTCGTCAGTTGGTCGCACAGACGGGTATTCCGGTAGTGTCCACGTTCATGGGGAAAGGAGCGATCTCGGACAAAGATGAGCATTCGCTTCTGGCAGTTGGCTTGCAGGGGCGCGATTTCGTCATGTGTGGGATCGATGTCGCTGATCTAATCTTAACGGTCGGGTATGATATCGCCGAGTATGATCCGAAATTCTGGAACGCCGCCAAGGACAAGCGGATCGTGCACATTGATTTCGCCCCGGCCGAGGTGCACGAACATTATCAACCCGAAGTGGAAATCATCTGTGACGTTTCGGGTGCGCTCTGGGAGCTGAATGCCCAGGTTGAGAAAGAGCGGATAAGTTTCGACCGCAAGTGGTACCAGCCGCTGCGGGATCAGATCCTGAGAGATATCGATTCGTACCAACTGAAAGACGGCGACGCATTTACCGTGCCCGGGGTGCTGCATGTCATTCGTGAGATGATGAATCCCGGTGATATCGTGCTGTCGGATGTCGGGAGTCACAAGATGTGGATCGGTCGCAACTATCCCGCATACGAGCCGAACTCCGTAATCATATCCAACGGTCTGGCGAGCATGGGCATCGCCCTGCCGGGGGGAATCGCGGCCAAGCTGGCGCTGCCGCACAAGCAGGTGGTGGCGTTGATGGGCGACGGCGGGTTCATGATGAATTCGCAGGAAATCGAAACGGCAAGCCGCCTTGGTGTCGGGTTCACGATTGTCGTGTTCAACGATAATGACTATGGCCTGATCTCATGGAAGCAACACAGTCACACGCGCCGATCGTTCGGGACGCATCTGACTAATCCCGATTTCAAGAAGTACGCCGAAAGTTTCGGCATCAAAGCGTATCGACCGACAAGCCTCCGCGAGTTGAAAGAAGGGCTAAAGGAGGCGATCAGTCGCCAGCAACTCTGCCTGGTGGAGATACCGATTGAGACTTCGGTCAATTACGAGCTAAGCGATAAACTGGAGAAGAACTTGTGCGAGCGTTTCGATTTCACGCAAAAGTGAGGACGTTATGAAAGCAATCAATCCGGCCAACGGAGAACTGATACGGGATTATCCCGAGCACAGCGACGCTGAAGTTGCGGAGATACTGGAACAGACGTACGATGAGTACTGCAGTTGGCGGCAGACGACTTTCGCGCAGCGCAAACCGCTCATGCATCGGGCGGCCGAAATTCAGCGCAGCAACAAACGGAAATATGCCGAGATCATCACACTCGAAATGGGAAAGACGATCACCGAGTCGCTGTCCGAGGTCGAGAAATGCGCGGCAGCCTGCGATTACTACGCTGATAATGCCGAGAAATTTCTGGCCGATGAAATTATCGCGTCGGATGCGAGCCGAAGTTTCGCCGCTTTCGAACCGCTCGGAATCGTGCTGGCCGTCATGCCCTGGAATTTCCCGTTCTGGCAGGTGATGCGTTTCGCGGCGCCCGCCCTCATGGCGGGCAATGCCGGTGTGCTAAAGCATGCGTCGAATGTGCCCGGATGCGCCCTGGCGCTTGAAGAAGTCTTTCGCGAGGCGGGATTCCCGGAGAATCTGTTCCGGACGCTTATGATCTCGTCGCGACAGGTCGAAAAAGTTATCCGCAATCCGCTGGTCAAGGCGGTCACGCTAACCGGGTCAGAGCCGGCCGGGATGCAGGTGGCCTCAACGGCGGGCCATGAACTCAAGAAGACCGTACTCGAACTGGGCGGGTCTGATGCATATATCGTACTCGAAGACGCCGACCTGGCAAAGTGTGTGCAGGTCTCGGTCAACTCGCGCATGATCAATCAGGGTCAGAGCTGCATCGCCGCCAAGCGATTCATTGTAGTCGAATCGGTAGTCAGGGAGTTCGAGAAGCAGCAGGCCGCAATTATGCAGGCGCTCAAGATGGGCGACCCGATGCAACCCGACACCAAAGTCGGCCCGTTGGCGCGGCTCGACTTGCTGAAAGAACTCGACAGCCAGGTACAGCGCTCGATTCATGCCGGAGCGCGACTGCTGTGCGGCGGTCGCAAAGTGGATGGCCCCGGGGCGTACTATCTGCCGACCGTATTGACCGATGTTCGCAAAGGTATGGCGGTCTACGACGAAGAAACGTTTGGGCCGGTGTCGGCGATTATTCCGGTGAAGAACGCTGAAGAAGCTATCGCGGTGGCCAACGATTCGCCGTTCGGACTCGGCGGGGCGGTTTGGTCGAAAGATGTCAAGCGGGCTGAGATGGTGGCGCGGCGGATCGAAACCGGCGCGGTCTTTATCAACGGCATGACCAAGTCTGACCCGAGACTGCCGTTTGGCGGCATCAAGAGATCCGGCTACGGCCGCGAGCTTTCACACTACGGTATCAAGGAATTCGTCAATATCAAGACGATCTGGGTGGCCTAGGGGATTTGGGCCGTTGTGCCTGGCGTACGTCCACGTGCGCCAGGGCCTTCGTGGTGGACGAGGACCCCCGATCAAGTCAGTGGCAGGCTCCACCACGCACAACCTTACACTCTGTCTTGCCCCGCTTCAGGGGGCACCCAAGGGTGTGAGCAGTCAATTTAATCGGCAGGGTTCCACCCCTGCCGAGCGCTCTCCGGCAGAACCGTGGTTTGCTCTTGCATCACACAGCGGCGTAAGTTATCCTGCCTATCAGGAGACAGCATCCCCCGTATCTTGAGGGTTCCGGCACGACACCGCGTTAATACATGATCGGCAGGGTTCCATCCCTGCCGGACGGTCGAAAGGGGTAGCCCACAGTTTGTTGTGGGTTGGTGGAAGTTGGATAGATGAGGGAGTAGCAAATGGCTCAAATCAAGAGTAAAGTAGTATGGGTTATGGGGGGGGGTGACGCTGGTCGCGCTCGCCTATCTCATTGGTACACAATCGGCTGAGTGGATGAAGGAGTGGAATCTCAGCCGCCATGCTGATACCTACCGCACCCAGGCCGCTGAGCAGACGGCTGCAGTTCTGAGGAAAATGGGGACAATCAAAGTGGGGGACACGTTGGGGAACTTCCCGTTGGAAGACATCGACGGGAAGTTGCATCTGTTATCGGAACTGGTGACAGATAGAACGCTGATTACCTATCTTAAGCCGGACTGTGACGCGTGTCTGGAAGAACTTGAGCGTTTGCGTAACGTCGCCAAAGGTCCGGATGATTATGAACATGTGATATTGATCACCTCGGCCAATCCATTGCATATGCAACGGCTCAGGGAAGACTACGGTCTGGGGTGTGAGATACTGTACGATAACGAGCGTCAGTTTGGGGCGGCGTTGAATATCCAGTTGTTCCCGTTCAATCTTGTTGTAAACCGGGATCGCTTGATCACTGAAATTCACGCCAATAAGTTAATGGCGGAGGACTATGAGCGATTGTTTGAGACGGTCAACACAGCAAACGCTCGTTACCCTGAGCCTGTCGAAGGGTGAATTGGAAGAACTAATGCAAAGCCGCCTGACTGTCCGTTCCCTTCCTTTAACACCAAACCTATCTAACCATAGGAAGGAGAACTCTATTATGAAAAATAAGAAAGTTCTGATAATCTATACGTATCTGTTCCTGTTCGCGTTTACGCTCGGCTTCAGCTTCACGATGGCGAGCCAGGCACAGGCTTACGATTGTTGCGAAATCTACGATTGCCCAGGTTATCCTGAATACGTGTCCAAGATTGGTCATTTTGTTAAGAACGTGGGCTGCGTATATAACGGCGCACCAACTTGTGACTTCGCTTACTTGTGTCCAGGAAAGTAGTAGTCAAATAGAATCGTAACGTCGCAGTATGGGGTCGGTAGTCAGGCGGTTACATAATTGATCGTCATAGTCTGAAACCTTCAATACTTAGTTCTATGGGTAATGACTAGACCGAATCGAGAGAATCAAGTCAACAGTCATTTGACAACTATTGCCATCTTCAAATTCAGACATCCCAGGAGATTGATGTTTATCCTCCATCGAAGGATGCCAGCAATTATCATATTGGCGCTATTGCTGTTTTCGGCTTCAGCACACAGCCAGCAAGAGTCGCTTTATCGACGAGCCCATAATCAAGGGAATCTTTCCCTGACAGTTGAACCTGGTGGCTGGGGTCAATTGACAGCTAATTCCGAAGGGCAAATTCCTCAATACGATCCGATCACGGGTGACTCGGTTTACGGATGCGAGTATCCTGCCGGTAGCCATAGGATGTATATGGACGCAGACTTGCTTGTTGGGGCTGTATCCGGTCAAGATACCATTGCCACCTGGTTTTGGAGCGCTCGCATACCGGACTTGGCTTCGCTGTGGCACGTAAAGAGCTCCGATCCCACTTCGTCATACTACTCGACTGAGGCACGATCTAGTCTTGATCTCGAAACAGAATTCACCGATACAAGCCAGATAAATATCAGATGGGCAAATTGGAAGATTCAGAATCCCGTCCCTTTAGAGATTATTGGAACTCAGAAATCAATGGCATGGAGCGGATCTACGATTGACGATTTTGTCTTGTTTGATTACGAGATTACTAATGTCGGCATTAAGGCTCTAAAGGACGTCTGGATAGGCATGGAATGCTACAGCTACTGGCAGCCGGTAGAAGTGGGACCCTCTGACGATCTGACCGGTTTCCTGCGCGATATTGTCTCTCAGGACAATTGCGCTTTTCACAATCCGATCAACGTCGCCTACTGTATGGATAACGACGGTGACCCTCTAAGCGGGCGTTATATGTCACAGTCGCGCAACGGCGCGGTTGGCATCATGCTGCTCGGCGCTTCTTCGGATTCAATACAGATTGGCTACAGTTGGCTTGTGCAAGACGCCCCAGGTGCCCAGGATTGGGGACCGCGGCGTCAGTCGACTCCCGACGAACCATTTCGCTCCTTCAATCCCTACTTCGCGTGGCCAGGTTCTTATGAGAATCTGTACTACATTCTGAGTCATCCCCAAATAGCTTACGATCAGATGTCAGCGGCTGTTGATCATTTCGGTTGGATGCCTCCGTGGAGTTTCGCACCAGACATCGCAAAAGGCTGGCCGTTCCGCATGTATTATTACTTCGGTCCGTTTCAAATTGGAGTTCGTGAGAAGGTTAGATTCACGATGGCCGTCGTCGGTGGCGATAATGTCCACACAAATCCGAACGCAGTCTTCTATCCCGATAACCCACAGGCGTATTACGATCAACTCGACTTCTCCGAACTTGCCACCAATGCGCAATGGGCGAAATGGGTATATGACAATCCGGGCGTAGATACCGACAGCGACGGGTACTTCGGCGAGTATCGCGTCTGCGAAGGGGAGACGACCTGGTACAAAGGAGACGGCGTTCCCGATTTCCGTGGCAACACGCCGCCGCCAATCCCGTTCACGCGATATGAAACTGAAGCCGGGAAGATCATTGTCCGCTGGAACGGGTATCTCTCAGAAACAACGAAAGACATCTTTTCTAATCTTATAGATTTCGAGGGGTACCGCGTCTATTGCGGTCTTGATAATCGAAAAAATAGTCTGGCGTTGCTGACAAGTTATGACAAACAAGACTGGCTGCGCTGGAAATACAACGAACTAGGATCGGGCGAGAGTCGCTGGTTCAACGACGACCCACCGTTCAGTCTTGACTCACTTCGCAATCTACATAATAACCCCGATCTCAACCCCGATGACTATCCCCGCCAACGGCCGTTGTTCGAAGGCGACAGCGTCTTCTACTTCTCCGCCGTCGATGAGAACGTGTACGACCTGGCCACCCCAAACGGAATTCACAAAGCCTATCCGGATGCGATCAACCCCGGCACTGATTCGACCGTCTGGACTGACGAAGATGTCACGACTGAGCACGACGGCCGCCGGCTCCCCAAATACTACGAATACGAATACATCATCGACAACCTGCTGCCGACCGTGCCATATTTTGTCGCAGTGACAGTATTTGACTTCGGCTATGCCGGCGGACGCGGCAATATGCCTCCCGACGAAACCAACCCTTTGAACAATGTCACCGAGTGCTACGCTCAGACTTCATCGGAAATCGTCGAAGAGGAGAATCTTGACGCCTATGTCTATCCCAATCCCTACAGAGTTGACGCCAAATATGAGGACGGCGGCTACGAGAATCGCAAAGGGAACATCATCCCGGACCGGGCGCGCTTGATCCATTTCGGCAATCTGCCTCGCGTTTGTAAAATCAAAGTCTATTCTCTCGATGGCGATCATATTGGCACGATCGATCACAACTTCCCCGAAGGCGGCCCGGAGTCGATGCACGACTGGTGGAACTTAGTCAGCCGTTCCGGTCTGGCGGTGGAGTCGGGGCTGTACTATTGGGTAGTCGAAAGTGCAACGCGCACGCAAATCGGGAAGCTGGTGATCTTGAAATAGCGACCTACTTGGCACACGACGACCTCCGATCAAGTCGGGGGCAGGCTCTGCCGCCCACTGCACGAGTCAGCCGCCGTCAGGCAGAGACGCCTGACGGCACCCATCAATACCCCTCCGTCACCCTGAGCTTGTCGAAGAGTCGGACGACGACCCCCAAATCTTTATTTTTGCCTTGTGGCACCACCCTTCTATATTTCCGCGTTGTATCTGCAGCTTAACCTGAAAACGCCGAAGCTCAGAATATGAAACGTCTATCTCTACTACTCTTCATAACCGGCACCCTCGCGCTGGCCCTGACTGCCTGTTCCGAAAATCCGGCCGTCCGGGCCCGCTATGAGGCTGAGCGGTTGTTTTTCCAGGCCGAACGAACCCGGCGCGGCGCGCATATCATACAGGCGTTGATGACTCCGGAGATTTCGCAGCAACTGCACAGCGAGTACGGCGCCGCCCTGCAGTACTGTTACCACGCCCTGGATTCTATCCCACCGGCAGTCTATCCCACCGAATACGGCGAGATGACCCAGCTGACATTTCAGTCCGCCACCCGCCTCTCGCAGCTTTCTTTCGCCGAGAAGCGCTTTGATAGCAGCATTGCGATTCTTCGAACTGTTATGAAGCGTGTCCCCCTCAGTGGCCTTCCCGATATTTCCGTGCATCTGAATCTTGGCCGGGCGTTGCAGGCCAGCGGTAAATGGGATTCGGCCTTGACGGTCTACAACTACTCGGTGGCGAAATTCTATCCCCCGATCGGCCCCGACGGCGAAGTTATTGTCGGCCTGTTCAACCTGCCCAACCAGATTTACGACGGCCTTATCAAGATTGGCGATACTGCCGCCGCCAGGACCCAGTCCGCCAGAGCAGAGGAATATTATCGCCGTCTGATTGCCGATCATCCCGGAACTAATACTTCGGGTGTCAGCCGTCTCAACCTGGCCGGACTCTACGAAAAACTGGGGCGGTATCAGGATGCCGTCACCGAGCTAAGCAACCTGACCGACACGACTGGCGGGATAGCCACCCCGGCCTACCTGAGAATTGCGTCGCTTCATGCCGATCAGCTTGGCCGCCCGGATCTCAGCTCTGGAAGAATACGACCGAATTCTGAGCCGCCTGAAAGATAGCGACACGTTGCAGCGCCCGATGATCCTATACAACAAGGGACTCATCCTGATGTACCGCAAGGAGTACGATCAGGCCCGCCAGATTCTGACCGATGTCAAACAGGACTACCCTCAATTTTACGCCCAGATGCCGAACCTGCAGTATGCTATCGCGCGCACTTTCGAAATGCAGGACCGCCAGGATCGGGCCGAGACCGAGTATAAATACCTGATGAATAATTTCCCCGGGACCGAGCAGAGTCTGGCCACTTATCTCTATCTGATCGAGCAATATCGCAAGCAGGGGCGAAGTACCGAAGCGGATCGTCTTGAAGAGCGGGCCGAGAAAGAGTACGATGAAATCGCGTCCACCCGCCCCAACAGTCGGGCCGCCGCGGCCGCTCTCAGCTACAAGGCCGAGCTGTATCGCCTTCGCCACGATTGGGTTCGGGCCTGCGCCCTGTTGACCGAGGTTTCCGACAAGTACCCGACCACGGAAATCGGCTACCGGGCCGCGATCGTGGCCATTGTTACCTACCGGGACCAACTGAACAACCCGGCCACCGCCGATTCTCTCATTCAGGTGCTAAAAACCAGGCTGACAACGGTTGACGAGACTCAGGAAATGTAGGATCTTTGGCCGACATATAATGTACAAGCTCTTTGGCTGGACGTAGGATACTTTTGGAGGAAGAATGAAACCGATTGCGAAGACTGTACTTGGATTGACGTGCTTAATCCTGTTGCCGCTGGCCGCTATGGCCGGGCAGGATCGTTTTGGCGCTGTAGACACGGTCTATGCCGACGTGGCCTGGATCAACCCCACTACGGCGACTGTCACCATCTCGTATTTCAACGACGAAAATGTGGTGGGACTCCAGATTCCGTTCAAAATGGACGCCGGTATGAACAAGATCGTGGCCGATTCCGCCAGTTACACCGGCGGTCGAATCGCCGAAGCCAAGTGGGCTTACCCCGGTTTTCGTTCGGATACGGCTATTCAATGCGTTACTCTCGGCATGATTGCCAATATCGGACCTACTGACCACAAGCTCGCCCCCGGCAACGGACGGCTCGTGACCGTATTCGTGTCTTCCCTCGAAGGCAAGAATATCGATAATCTCACGATCGACACGACCACCGTCGCTCGTGGTGTCAGCCTGATGGCGGTTGCCGATCAGGTTCAGGGTGCGGCCGCCGACACCAGCAAAATGGAAATGATCGAGCGCCAGATCAAGCCGGCCTGGGTAATCCGCTACGCCAAGAAGTAGTTCTTAGTTGTTCAATAGACTTCAGAAGCCCGGCCACACGGCCGGGCTTTTTTGTGCCGCAAGATGGGTTGTGAGGACAGTAGACCCTGTCGGGTTTCTCGTCGCGCCCGCTGTTACCGGCCGCGACTCGGGACACCGACCTACAAGTGCCGGCAGGATAGTGCTAGTTCCGCTCTGAAACGTGCCCGGCCGATGCCCACATCGGCCGACGTTCTAAGAAGCCGACATCAATCGCCTTCGGCCTCTTCTGAGTCCTCCGAATCAATCGGCTGGTTGAGTTTCGCCCGTACCGTTATCTGCTCCGATGTTTTTATCAATCGTGCCAGAGCTTCTTTCTCAAGAGGCGCCAATCGACCCCGGTGATATAGGTTCATCAGAATCGTCTCATCAGGCTTCAAGCAGGTTTCGCGCGTGTTCTCATCCCATGAACGCACCAGCGAAACCAACTCGACATACTTTTGCGGATCATTGGACTTCGACGGCAATTTCTCCATCGGCTTGATCGTAACCGATACATGGCCGGTCGTTCCCTGGAACTTGCTGACTTTCAGCTCCCTGGCCACAGTCGTCAGATCTTCTTTGAGAGCGTCGAGTTCCGTCTTCAGGCGTTTGTACTCGACATTACGATTGAGATACTTATCGGCGAGAACCGCCGCCTCGCGGAACCCCTGTGGTGCTTCCTCATCATCCGACTCTTCCATCACTTTCTGGTGCCGCTTAGCCGGACAGAGCTGAAAGAAATCACACCAGTTACAGTGCCCGCCCTCTTTGGTGGGCCAGCTATCGGTTCGCTCGGCCCGGGCAATATCGTGAACTTCGGCTCGAAATTGTTCCGCCAACTCATCGAGCTCGTCCGGTCGCATCGCGTAGCGGACAACTTCGCCGTACCTGAGAAAGTATTCCGCCACTTCAATAGTCCAATCGGGGAATGACTCCGCGACCGCCAATTGGTAGAACCCCATCTGATTCCTGAAGACCGGGTCCTTGGGCCCCGCCATTTTGCCCGTCTTGAAATCCGCAATCTCGTAGACGCCATCGTCGCGTTTCCATACTCGATCGACCCGCGCCGTCATTTCTGGCGAACAATCCGGCAGATGAAACGAAAACGACTTCTCGGCGAACAGATGTTTCCCCTCAGAAAACGGCTGATACTGGGAATAGAATTTCTCCAGCATATCTCTTCCACGCGCGATATCCTCTTCGACAGTCGAGTATTCGTGCCCCGGAACTACTTTGTCTCGGTTGGGTCCCTCAAACACTTTGTCATATCCGGCCAGCATTTCAGGTAGAGGGTAGAGCTTGCCGTTTGCCGCCCAGTCGTAGGCTTTCCGGACCTGCGCATGGACCGCCGTACCGACCAACAAGTGAGCCGGAGTAGGTTGGTAGACTTTGACTTTCTCGATCTTTTCGAATTTGAATTTGCGCGGACAAGTGCGAAACGAGTCCAGCGCGCTGTGGCTTAGTTTGGCTAGCATACCGCAAATATAAGGGCAGTAGGCAAAGCGGCGCAATCACTTACTAAATACCAGGGTACCAACCACAAACACAAAAAAGAAGGGTCGGGTGTTGTCCCGGCCCTTCCGTTGCACGACAAGAAGGTAACGTATTGGTTAACTAGTTGACCTCATAGTCTTATACAAATTTGCCCAGTCTTGTCTCACTCGGGACCAGGAATATTTTTCAGCTTCCTGACGCCCCTGTAGTGACATCCGCGCGCATAATTCTTCATTCTCCACCAACTCAAGAATCGCATCCGCCAGTTTCACATGGTCGCCGCTCGGCACGATAAGCGCGCTGACCCGGTCACGGACCATGTGCAGAAATCCATCGGCGTCGCTCGTCACGACCGGCAGACCGGCCGCAAAAGCTTTGATCAATATGGCGGGGGATTCATCCGCCAGTGGCGCGTGCAGAAGCATATCGCACTCGTTCAGGGCATCGGTGATTCTACTCTCACTGGCTTCACCTCGGAATTCAACTCCGACAATATTGCCCCGGTCGGTCAAGTCTTCGAGGTTCCGACGCAGGTTGCCTTGACCGATCACTATCATCTCAGACCGAGGATACTTCTGTTTGACCAATCGAAAGGCTCTGATGGCCGCCTGGACGTTGGCATCGGCCTCAAGTGGTGACACCACCAGTATCTTCGGCTGCAACCTGGCTCGCACTCGGTGCGTCAGGCGCTCAATTGAAACCGGCGCGGTCAGGGCGCGTACATTCAGCCCCGTCCGGGCTATGATTTTCTGGAGATGTCTCGAACCCACCACGGTGTTATCGGCCAGCTTGAGAAGGGGCAGGATAAAGCGACGCCGTCGTTCAAGCAGAGTTTCAATATCGGGAGAGACGAAGTGCAAGACCGAACGCTTGCCCAGAAATCTGGTCAGAATCAAGAGTGGCAGGGCTTCGCGCACAATTTGACGGGAGGTCGTGCAGGGGATGTGCACGAGGTCGCAGGACGACACTTTGTGAACCAGACTCCGAAAGAACTCGTATTTTCCTGTAAGCGTCCGCTCGATCGTTCTGAAGTCGAAAACCCATTCAGAACGGTGCCCGGGAGTCATGGCAAAGCCGGACGCGGCCCAGCCTTCTCCGGCCAATCCGGCCGCGATCAAGGCTGCGGTCGGGGCCTCGGAACCGTTCGAAGGTTGCAGGATCAATACCCGAGGCCTCGGTTCGGTTTCAACCGAGTTCGAAGCAACTTTACCTATTGCCACGCTGTGATCGTGCGCTTCCACTTTCAAGGTCCTTTACAATCCTGCCGATCAGGATATCATTCTTGGTAATCTTATACAACTGATCGGAAGGCCGGGCCGAAAATGGAGGTAGTAGTTGCTGATTTAGACAAAACGAAAACAGCCTGCCGGTACAGGCTGTTTTCACGGTGAAGTGGTGTTTCGTGTGCTTTGCCCATTCCCTGGGCCAGTACACAATCCCTTGAGCTCCCCCCCAATGAATCCTAGCTGCTCAACCTATCGCTCAACCGTCCTCCCCTGTTGTCTCCCCCTGCTGTCCTCCCCACGGTGTCGTGACCTTTGGCGAGATTTCCAGCCCCCCAGTAACCTCGCCAAAGTCGTTCGACGCTGATTATGTATGAAACTTCCGTGCCAACGATGCCACTCACACAATGCTTGCCGCGAAATTCCCCCAATCAACCATAGGACAATAACTTAGTGACGACGATTCGACAGGCCTGAGGATAGTGACTCGACCAACAATCGGATCAGGTTTCAGGTCGGAACAGAGACCGTTTCAGATTCGTCTCGCAGTGAAACGGGTGAAACGACTGATAAGGCTGATAACATCCCTTCGAATGTTGAACGAAAACCGCTACAACTTCATTCCCACGGCCAGTTCTATGCCGTACTGCCGGGTCCTGATCCGGTGGGACTCGGAAAAACGATCTCCCCGATGTATCCCTTCTTTTTCATAATCGCGGTAGTAATCGCGGGTGCCGACGGTATTGAGATCGGCGCCAAAGAAATCGCCGCTGAGCGTCACAAACGGTCTGGCGCCGAAGGACTGGGCCTCGTAGCTGAGCGCTACCGAGCAGCCAACACCAACGCCTCTGCCATCAGTGCGTATCTGGAATCCCCGACGGACATGATCATCGATATCTTTGACGGAAAGCATCGGCGAAAGCGCGGCCTTTATCTCGGTGCCGAACGGACCCGCCTGCCATCGTGAAACCAGCCCCAACCGAGGCCGGACATAGCGGATCTCATAGGTGAGGGCCAGTTCACGATCAGACGCCAGGTAGACTTCCAACTGTCCGTTGGTATCGGCATCCCAGTACTGATAACCATAGAGACTGATCATCTTCTGCATGATCCTCTGGTACTGGATTCCTACCAGCACCCCCAACTCAGCGCTATGTCCGGCGCTCAAGAGCCGGGTAACTTCCAGACCGGCGGAGCTCGCGGAACCGTCAACGTCCGAGAGCGTGTGGCTCCAAAGCACTTCCACGTTCTGGATATTTTCCCAGTCGTCGTCCGACATCCGACTATGCGGATTGCTCACCGCCGTGCCTATACGAGCTTCAGCCGTCCAGGCGCGATTCCCCTTCTCCATTACACTCAGGTTGAACCGAATTCCGGTCTGAACGTCGTCTATCGGATAGATTAGTCTGCTACCGCCGCTAAACAGGGAACTATCAGAATCATAGCCAAGAATGAAGATTTCGTAGCGAGTGTCGCCAAAACCTATTCTGGCGTACGGCGCTACATTCATCGTTATCTCGGCATCGGCTGCAACACAGCACAGACTACACACGAATACTGCTACGAAAATGAATTTTCTCATTACATTCTCTCTCTTGCCATTTCGGCATCACACTACCCGATTGATAGGCCCTGGCCCGCGGACTAACCGCGTAAGAACCGAACCAAACGAAACCGGGAATGGATCCCTTATCAATCTTAGCAAAGAAGTATGCGCTTGTCAAACTAAACGGGCTCACAGCCGGACTCGACGCACGATCACGTTGGCGATTGCGACTCAAGAAAAACGTCGCCGGCTCTAATTAACCGGCGACGTTTACCATCGTAGTATCTATCGAACAATCCTACTTGCCCGCGAACTGAAGGTCCTTGAAATAGAGACTTGGTCGACGATTCGGAGACATCAAGTACGGATCGTTACCCAGCTCGACCAGTTGGTTCCAGAGACTGACATAACTGCCGCCAACATTCATCTCGTTTATCGGCCGCACAATCTTGCCGTCTTCGACATACATCCCCGTCACGCCGTAAGAGAACTCACCGGTCGTGGCGTTGAAATTGCCTCCGATAAAACTGGTAATGAGGATCGCTTTCTTGGCCTGTTTGACCAACCCATCCAACGATTTGTCCCCGTACTCATAAGTAAGATTGGAATTGCCGCCGGTAGTAGGCTCCGTCTTCAGCTTGCGGCTGTAATACCAGTCGATGAAATAGGTGCGGAGAACCCCCTTATCCAGGACCACGCGCTTCTGTGACGGCATCCCGTCGCCGTCGTACAGACGCGAGCCATAGCCGGATTCGATGAATGGATCGTCGATGATCGTCAGCTTGTCGCAGCCGATTGGCTGGCCCAGCTTGTCGATCAGAAACGAGTTCTTGCGATAGATGGCCTGCCCGCTGAGACAGCCAAGAGTCGCCCCGATCAGTCTTGAGGCCACCCGGTTCTCGACAATCATATCATAAACACCGGATTCCATCTTGGACTGACCCACTTTAGCCATAGCGCGCTCCACCGCCTTCTGGCCGAGAACATCGGGCGACGGTAAGTTGCGACGGAAACAACCGCCGCCGTAGTCATAGTCATCTACCCGAACGCCGTCAGCGCCCTGCAGAGTAACCTCGGCCGAGGCGTCGAAATTAGTGCTGGCTTTCTCGCCTTCAAAACCGTTCGTCAGCACCAGCACCGACTCGGAGTACGAATCGCTATAACTGCCCATACAGGACACGATCTTGTCGCTGCGTGATAGCACCGCATCTTCACACTCTTTGGCCAGACGGACGCGTTCTTCGGCCGTAACCTGACCATAGGTAGAATCCGTCTGCTTGAGGTCCCGCGTTTGCAGGCCCTGACAATATTTTGCATCGGTCAGCGTGCGGTCCGGATCCGGCGACAGGTATTTGGTCATCGCCACCGCCTGTTGAATGAATCCGCCCAGCGTATCCTTGCGAAGATCGGAGGTAGTGTGATTTGAATATCGACCGCCGAGATAAACCGACAGGCTCAGCGAGTTCTCGGTCGCTTCGCTCAGGTTGTCGATCTTCTTGTCACGGTGCTCCACCGACACGTTGCGATCAAAAGAGATGTTGACCGACGCATCGTCGGCGCCCGCCTTTTTGCATTCACCGGCCGCCCAGCGCGCCAGTTCCAGTCTTTCTTTATTATTCATAGTCTTTATCCCAGTTTGTTGTGCGTCAGAACACTTCCAGTCCTGAACCAATCAGGCGCGTCGGTTATCCTTTGCCCCCTACGGTAATGGCCGACACCAGCACGGACGGCATCCCGAGCGACACTGGAACTGACTGCCCTTTGCCGCAGGTCCAGGTGCCTTCCGACATCTTGAAATCATTGGCCACCATGGTGATCTTGGCGAGCACCTGCGGACCATTGCCGATTAGATTGACATCCTTCACCGGAGCCGTCAGCTTGCCGTCTTCGATCAAATTGCCGTTCTGGACATAGAACGTGAAATCGCCGGGGCCGATATTGACCTGGCCGTTGGTGAAAGACTCGCAATAGAGCCCTTTCTTCACGCTGCTGATGATTTCCTCAGGCGTGTTCGGCCCGTTGAGCATGTAAGTGTTCCGCATCCGGGGAATCGGATTGTAGCGGAATGACTCGCGCCGTCCGTTTCCAGTCGGCTGAACGCCGTAGAACTTCGCGCTTATGTTATCGTGCATGAAGCTCTGGAGAGTACCATTTTCGACCAGGACTGTGCGCTTGCTCTCATTGGCTTCGTCGTCGACATTGATCGATCCGCGTTCGTACGGATTGGTACCGTCGTCGATGATGGTGACGATCTTCTCCGCCACCGGCTTGCCGATCTTGTCGGCGAAGACCGATTCGTTCCGACGGTTGAAATCGGCTTCCATGCCGTGTCCGATAGCTTCATGCAGAAGAATTCCCGAGTGACCTGAGGCCAATACCACGGGCATCTCACCCGCTTCAGGCTTCACTGCCTTGAACATCTGCATCGTCCGATTGACCGCTTCCGTCCCTATCCGAGTCAACACCTGATCGTCAAAGTAGTCGGCGCTTCTCCGACCGGCGACCGAATATCCACAGGACTCCCGGCGGCCATCGATCTCGGACGTACACGACCCGGAAATCTGGGTCATCGGACGGTAATCACACACAACTCGCCCGTCGGAAGTAGCGATCAGGACATATGATGATCCGTCGAAATAGGACACCCGGCGTCGGATCAGGCTGCTTTCCAGATTCGCCATCTTCTCGTTTACTTTCTGCAGAAGCGGAATCTTCTGGTCGATCGTGATCTCTTCGAGCGGGTTCTCAACTACGAAGTAATTGGGCGTCTTGACATACTTCAGACTGGCCGGGGCCGATCCGCTGCCCGACGCTGCAATCGTCGCTGCGGTCTTGGCCGCCAGCTTCATCGCCTCGGGAGTCAGCTCTTCGGTGAACGAAAAACCGGTCTGGTCGCCCTTGAGCACCCGGATACCGGCTCCGAGATCGACCGTCGTGAAAGCCCGGCTCACCTTGTCGTCTTCGAGCACCAGATTGTTGCTGAGCGTATGCTCAACAAAGATGTCGCAGTAGTCGCCGCCGCGAGACAGCGCCGCCGCCATGACGTCACGAATAGTCTGTTCGTCCAATCCGAAATGGGCATAGTAATCGGTCAACGCCATTTCACCGACCGGACGGGCAAAAGCCGCCGTTGGATTGAACCGGAAGAAGCTCGGAATAGCGGCAAGGACAATCCCCTGGGCCCCCAATTGGACGAATCTCCGCCTTGTCATCTGACCCATGAAGCAGACCTCCACAATGTATTATTTGAAAATAGCGAATTTGCGATAGCAAGAAGACGCATTAACACTAATTTAGTAGACGGAAGACCGGGGGAACAGGATTCATTTATCTTCGCGATAAATTCCTTCCCCGCAAGTAATAAGCATAATTTAACATTTCGCTCGGGTGCCTCAGGGCTCTGCCCTGGGTTTTGTCCGACAGAGTTCCTCTAACGCCTTGCCACACAACACAATTTGCCTGGCTGGGCGGCCCACCAGTCGTACACCGTGCCCGGCAGATGTCCACATCTGCCGGTTTGAGGGTGGGTGTTGTGTGGGCGGCAGACGTCCTCGTCTGCCCCTTGCCCTGTAACCGGTCCGGGTGGCCCGCCATTCATGGTGGGAGGGGATATTACGGAGCGCCAGCTCCGTCACCCCCGAAACGTCGGGGGTCTAAGTGGTAATCAAGATCGATTCGTGAGCGGCAAAGCCTGTCCCCGACTTGATCGGGGATCCTCGTCTGCCCCTTGATATGTCGAGCGCGAGTAGTCATGGATGCCCGACTGAATCGGGCGTGACGGACCTTCTACTTGCCCGGTCCGCCGCGGCGGACCCACATCTGCCGACATGTACGAAAACCTGGTGCCCCAGCGCTCGCGCTGGGACGGGTGTCTTGCCCCAGCTTGACCGTGGCACGCTTCCCATTTTTTAGGTTGACGGAGTTCTTACATTTGCCCTCATAGAAGCCGAAGAGAGCGATAACAAATGGGAGACAATATGAGAACGTGGCTGGCTGAGATGATTACGTTGAAGAGCCTCATTCGCTCCAGCAGTGTACCGTTAGCGGCCATCATGATAATTGCCGGCGCTGCCCAAGCGATTCCACCGCACCCTGATTTGCTCAAAGCACGAATCGCCCAGGAAGGTACTGATTGCGTCCTGGCACCATTGCCGAATCCGACAGAGCTGCTTTCGCGCGGAATCGAGGCGCCGGAGGACTGCTTTGGGACAAGTGAAGGAGGTCGCAACGAGCTTAGCATCCCGGGCGTTAAGCAATTGCGCATCCTGGCTATCCTGGTAGATTTTACCGACCAGATGTCCCAGACACGCGCGACTTTCTTTGACAGCCTCGTTTTCGGCCCGGGCACAGGCACGGTTGGCGATTATTTCCGCGAGATATCGCGCGGCAGGGTAGATATCGTAACGGTCAACATGCCTTCGACCCTGAACTGGATTCGCGCCCCACGAAATTACGCATATTACGCCGACAACGACTTCGGCATTGGCCCATATCCTCAGAATTCTCAGAAGCTGGTCGAGGACCTGGTTGATGCAGTGGATCCAGTGGTTGATTTTGGTAACTACGACAACGACGGCGATGGTGATGTGGACGTCCTGTTCGTGGTACACGCCGGAATCTCTTCCGAAGTATCGGGGGATGCACATGACATTTGGTCACACAAGTGGGGCATCACTCCGCGATTGACGGGAGAGGGGGTCTATGTTAGTGCTTACACAATTCAGCCGGAATTCTGGTTCGACCCGGGAGACATGACTTGTGGTGTTTCGTGCCATGAACTACTGCATGGATTCGGGCTGCCCGATCTGATCGATATGACTTTTCGCTCTTATGGCGTCGGTCGGTGGGACATTATGGCCCTGGGCAGCTGGAACGGCCGAATGGGCGACTCCCCGGCCCATCCCGGCGCCTGGAGCCTGATCCAACTCGGCCTTGCACGTGCCGTGAATGTCAGGGACAACCGACCCGACGAGTTGATCAGACCGATTGGTGAGGAAGGCGGTCTTATCTACAAGCTTTGGAACTACGGAACCGTATCACCTGAGTACTTCCTCTTAGAGAACCGGCGGCGTTTCGGCTATGACGCTGCTCTTCCCGGTGAGGGATTACTCATATGGCACATTGATAGGAGCAAATACAACAACGATCAGCTATGGTATCCGGGCTTGCCCGGGCGAAACCACTTCATGGTGGCGCTGGAGCAGGCGGAGGGCCGATACGACCTGGAACACCACTACAACATGGGGGATGACTGCGACCCCTGGCCCGGATCGGTCGACCGCATGGCCTTCGACAGCATGAGTTCACCATCCTCTAACAGCTACACTGCCGGCGCTACTATGGTCGGAGTGAAAAACATCAATGTCACACCGGAGGGGATACGGGCTGACCTTATGGTTCGCAGGTCCTCTAAAAGGGATCCTGTTTTCGCGAAATCACCAGAGTGGTCTTTCTGGTCTCAGAATTATCCCAACCCTTTCAACCCGTCAACGACCATCCAGTACAGCTTGCCGGAACCGTGTCATGTGATCGTTGAGATATTTGATTTGCTTGGCCGGAGAGTGCGAACGCTGGTTGATCAAGAGCAACTAACCGGGCCATATACCGTCACCTGGGATGGGACTGACGGCTCGGGCACGCCGGTCGCGACCGGTGTCTACCTGTACAAACTCCGGGCAGGCGATTATGTCCAGTCCAAGAAGATGTTGCTGTTGAAGTGAGACAATTGGACACGCCCACCAACGTCGGATGGTCCACCGTTTATGGTGGGGTAGAGTGGGGACACCGGTACCCCACAGCTTGCTGTGGGTTGGTTCGCTCGTGAAAAGTGCCTGGTCCGCCGCGGCGGACCCACATCTGCCGGTTTGAGGGTGGGTGTTGTGTGGGCGGCAGACGTCCTCGTCTGCCCCTTGCCCTGTAACCGGGCCGGGTGGCCCGCCATTCATGGTGGGAGGGGATATTACGGAGCGCCAGCTCCGTCACCCCCGAGACGTCGGGGGTCTATGAGGTAATCAAGATCGACAGGCTTTAGTAGTTGCAATTGGGCCTTGCGACCGCGAGTAGTCATGGATGCCCGACTGAATCGGGCATGACATACTCGCGTCCGTTTCTCTTACAATCTTGTTGGCCGGCATTTCGGAGACGTTCGCGAAGCGAACGGCGACGAAACCCGACATTGGCTTTCTTCCTACCGCACTCACAGCAAGGCTATGGGCTACCAGGATACCGGGCTATTTACTATGCCCCATTCCCACGACGCTACCGTCAAGCTTGCGGATCTCAATGTAAGCGATACCTCCAATGCGGCTGGGAGGTAGTGTACCGGCGACGGCCCACACGCTGTCTCCAATCAGTTCAGCACGAAACGGGCGCTGAGATTGGATCCCTTCGCCATAGACCGGTTTCAAGATTGTCGTGGCCACTTGAATTGCCGTCGCTTCATCTGGTATGCAACCTTTCTCCGGCACAAAAAGCTCACTCGGTCGACTCACCGATACCTGAGCGCTCGAGCCTCCGCGGAGAGTCTGCTCGGATTGACATCCGGTCATCAGTGCGCAAATGACAACGACAAATGCCGCAAAGTACGGCTCAGATCGAACTCCTCCACATGAAAGAATGCGCCCACGAAACATAGTACGTTCTCCTATGTCAATCCAATCTTGTTGGCTGCCGTTTCGGATACGTTCGCAAAGCGAACACCGTCATAACCACACAGCAGGCCTACTTCGTATCCAAAATCACCGGAAGACCGTCCTTGCCGGAACCGATGATAACCACTTTGGTATTTGCCGACGCGGCCAATTTCTCGGTGGCCTCGACCCCTTTCCACCGCAGGAGCTGATCACTGATCCCGGATGACACGATCTTCTGGAAATCGGAGATACCCTGCGCCTCGATCCGTTTCCGGTCGGCTTCCTGTTTCTCCTTGGTGAGAATGAACTCCATCCGCTGACTCTCCTGATCGGCGCGCTGCTTCTGCTCAATCGCTTCAGTCAGTTGGGTCGGGAGTGAAACATTACGCAACGGAGTCGTTTCGATATACACGCCTCGCGCGAGCATCGTCCTCGCCAACTCTTCCTGAATGGCGGAGCCGAGACGTTCACGCTCGGTCGAGTAAAGCGCACTCGCCTGGAAACCGGCCGTCACCGCGCGACTGATCGAACGGAACTGCGGCACCAGCAGGATACTTTCATAGTCGCCTCCCAACACCGACTTGTACACCGATGCGGCCGAATCCGGAATCAGGCGATGCAGGGCGCTTATCTCCAGGCCGATTGTCAAACCTTCACGCGATAATACCTGCATCGTCTCTTTCAATTCCTTGGTCTGAATAGAGAACTTGATCACACGCGCCATCGGGTTCACCGGGTTTATGCCCGCCGGCAGAGTGCGGGTTGACACGATGCCGAAAAAGTCCACGACCCCGACATTCCCCGCGGGGATCTGTGTGAAGCATTGTGTGACTGCTACCACACCGAATACCAGCGCGACTACCATCGCGATTGTGCCGACTAACCGCACGGCATTGATGTCGCGCGAACCGGAATGATTGGCCCGGTACCAGACGAACAGCGCTATGAGCGCTATCAGTGAAGCTAAGATAAAGAGCATAATGTATCCTTTCAGTCGAGCGTTATTATTCGATTTGTGATTCGATAGACTGTGTCGTCAACACTGTACTCGAAGATTATGCGCGTATTCGATTCAATGGAAGTTAAAACGACCGGGGGGGGCGGCCCGCCAGTCGTTCACCGTGCCCGGCAGATGCCCACATCTGCCGGCATGTACGGAAACCTGGTGCCCCAGCGCTCGCGCTGGGTGTGGTGTGAGCGGACGGGCGGCCTACCTGTCGTACACCGTGCCCGGCAGATGCCCACATCTGCCGACTCGTATGAACCTCCCCCAACACTGTCCTGCCCCGGCTTGACCGGGGCATCCAAGAATTGTAGGTAGCTGTTTCGAAGACATTACGGAGCACCAGCTCCGTCACCCCGGTGTAAACCGGGGCCCAGTTGTGTTGGAAAAAGCGTAGACGCTAATGTTCTGAGCTTTCATAGCGAAGGGAAGGTCAAGCCAAGACGCCGCTGACATATCGATCACAACTGGGTCCCGACTTCCGTCGGGATGACGGGACTGACGTCCCGTTTCTTGTAGACGGGTGGCCCACCATTCATGGTGGAAAGGAACATTACGGAGCACCAGCTCCGTCACCCCCGAGACGTCGGGGGTCTATGGGGTAATCAAGACCGGCAGGCTTAAATTGTTGCGATTGGGGCCTTGCGACCGCGAGTAGTCATGGATGCCCGACCGAGCCGGGCATGACGGACCTTATACGTGCCCGGCAGATGCCCACATCTGCCGGCTCACATGAATACCAACACCCCACAGCAGAGCCTCGGGCTACCGTCCGGCTCTGAGCGAGCTCCACGCCCAGATACAAAGGACAAGGGCGGCCGGAAAACCGACGTACGATAGTAGCCATCGGTACTTCGGTGGCGCCGACCATTACAGGCACGTGATTGATCAGCCTGACGAGATGGATCACGCCTACAACGAGAAAGACGACTCCCGACATGATGAGATAGAGTTTCTGGCTCATATTGTATACTCCTGCTTGTCTGTTCGTCAAACATTCTCGAAACAGTCCCGGTTCCCTGCGAGCTCGGAAACACGGACACGTTCGCGAAGCGAACGGCGACGAAACCCGACAGCGCTCACATGCCAAAACTCCCACAGCAGAGCTGTCGGCTACCGGATTTGATTTACTTCTGAAGTTCAATGGGTAGTGCAAATTCTCTTCTGATCATGGCTGCTAAGTAGAATACACAAGATGCAATGTTTCCTATCGCTTGCAGAAAAGCAAGTTCCGCCACTGGACCCATGGCCTTCACTACTTCCAGCTTCGTAGCTTTGTCTTTATCAATGTGGAAATAGTCGCCGTTGAGATAGAGATCAAGGACATTCTCTGGCTTAAGGAACTCCGGTCTTGCTCCTTGGCTCGACTTAAGGCCAATTCTCACTGTTGCAGAACCATCCAGCCCTGCCATCGAATCCTTGAATCCTTGTCTCACAGAGTCGAGGTTCTCTCGGGCTACTGGATCATCCAAGAGCAAGTATAGACGATTACAGATCGCCTTGAAGAAGATGCTTTCCGAATTTGCCACAAACTTCCGCAAATCCAATATCGCATCGCGTACATCCTTTTCTGATGGCCGATCGATTCGTTCTTGGACAGTCCCCTGCTCCGCTTCGTACTTTATGATATACCTTAAGGAAAATTTGCCTTTGAACAAGTCGGAATGCTGCAACTTGTCCGCAGTCATGAGGAATGCCGCAATTCTCTGCTGGTCCTCTTTCTGTAGGCTGCCGAAGTCTATTGCCATTGAACCCTCTTAACCTGATTCAAAACCCTGCTTATATGCCAGTTGCTGATCAGAGAAATTGCGCCACCAGGAAACTACTGCATATCCAGACTTTCAAGGGACCAAGTTGAGCCATCACTGCTTTTCAAAACGCACGTGTAATGATTTCGGAGTTTGGCTCCAAAACTGTTTTCAGCATCCACGTATGCCAATACTTTGAATCGACCTCCACCCAGATCCGTAACCGTTGCATCACCGTAAGAGCAGAAATTTGCTGTTGCAGGCGCTTTCAGCCGTTCTTCAACGAAGCTCTGGCTCATTACAAAAGCTCCCATTTTGTCTGGTCCGTTTTCCCCGCCACGATTAAGAAATAAGATAGCGCCGACAATGACAGCGCAGACCACCATGACTGTGAGGCAACCTATGCCGGAAATGGCCTCCCTTTCGGCGGCCTTTTTCCCTTTAGAGATATTGACCGGAGTAAGTTTGCACCCACAGTTTGGGCAAGCTATGGCACCATCGCTGATGCTTCTACTACAATCCGGACATTTGATTAGTGACATCAGTTAACCCTCAAAGGGTCAACAAGTGAGCACCCAACAGCGCCGTCCAGTGCTTCCGTATTCCAGTTGCTATACCCCGCGCCTCGACCTCGCATACCAAAAAATAACGCCGCATTGCTGCGGCGTCAATAAGAATCAATTGTTCGACCCCACCATAAATGGTGGGCCACCCAGAAGACCCAGCGCGAGCGCTGGGGCACCATGAAGGGGCAGACGAGGACCCCCGATCAAGTCGGGGGCAGGCTAACCGCCCACGATTACTTCCCCTGCAGGGCCGGCTTGCGGATCTTCTGCGCCCGCTTCGCGATCTCGGCAATCGCTGCAATCGCCTTGTCGATATGCGCTTCGGTGTTGAACGGTCCAATCGCGAACCGCACCCCGCCGTGTATCTCCACCAAACCGAGTTGTTCATGCACGAGCGGCGCACAGTGCAAGCCTGTCCGCGTGGCGATATCGAAATCGACATCCAGCATCGTGCCGACATTCCCCGCCTCGAATCCGTCGACATTCATCGTCACCGTCGACAGATGATTCTCGAGCGAGTCGCAGCAGTACACCGTGACGCCGTCGATCTTTTTGAACCCGTCCACCAGCTTCTTCGCGAGCTTCATCTCGTAAGCATGAATCGCATCCACCCCGCCCTGTTCGTCGATCCATTCCTGCCCCGCCCAGAGCGACGCCACCCCGACCATGTTGGGCGTGCCGTATTCCATCCGGTACGGATATTCATCAAGATGATACGGATACGCCGAACGCACCCCGGTGCCGCCGGCGCGAGTGTGTTTGATCTCGACCCCGTCGCCCACACAGATGCCGCCGATACCGGTCGAGCCCATGAGCGACTTGTGGCCGGTGAACGCGAGCGCGTCGACCTGCATCGCCTTCATGTTGATCGGCACCATACCGGCGGTCTGCGACGTGTCTATGATAAACCTGATATCGGTAGCGTGACAGATAGCGCCGATCTGCGCCACCGGCTGAACCGTTCCGAGCACGTTCGAGCCGTGGTTGACCACGACCAGCTTAGTGTTCTTGCGGATCGCTTTCTTGATATCGTCGGGATCGACAAACCCGTTGTCATCAAAGCGAACGAAAGTCGCTTCGACGCCATTGTCGCGCATCAGGTGGCGGATCGGACGGATGACCGAGTTGTGCTCGACATTGGTCGTGATGACGTGGTCGCCGGGACTGAGCATCCCCATAATCAGAAGGTTAAGCGCGTCGGTGGCGTTGTAGCCGAAACAGAGGCGTTCCGGATGGGCCTCGTCGCCGCCGAAAAACCGGGTAAGTTTCTTGCGCAGATTTTCGAGAATGTTGCCGGCCTCGATCGCCTTGTCAAAACCACTCCGTCCCGGATTTACCCCGCAGGAACGATAAAAGTCTATCATAAACTGATAGACTTTGTCCGGTTTCGGCCAGGAGGTGGCCGCGTTGTCCAGATAGATCAGATTGTTGCTGCTACACTCGGGTTCCATTGCCCAACCACTCATTTAATCGTTTGAGGCGCGGTTTATGAGTCATACCGCCGCCCCGATAACCACACGATGGGGAAGATAACGACGAAGGGCGGCGATGGCAACCGGATTCCGGTGAGGCGAGGAGGGGGGTTATTGGGCCTTTACTGGCTCCCGATCAGGCGTACTTGACGCCTGACATTCGGGTTGGATTACGGTGAAGATGTGAGGCCGCCGAGTAGGCCTGACCTACAACTTGTACCCCACCTAACAGGTGGGTCTTCGCGAAGGAGATCGATCTCGACAACTAATAATCCCACCCGTTGGGGCCTGTTAAAAAAGCCTGTCTTGCCTCAATTCGTATCATTCGACGCACGATAGTGATTCCCTAAGTCGCTGCAACGCGTCAGGTCACACGCCGCCTGTGGCGGCGCAAGACCTGACGCAACAACGTTCGGGGGGGGGTTCAACAGGCACGTTGGGTGGGGTACCGAAATTTTACAGACCGGTAGGTCAGGCGGACTTGACGCCTGACATTCGCGCAACCGTGCCCGGCAGATGCCCACATCTGCCGGATAGTCAAAACGTCAGGCCCCGAGTAGGCCTGACCTACAATTGAGATTCGCGCAAAGCATGAATGTCGATTGTCAGGAGCCTAAGGGCTCCTGACCTACTGGCTACCGATCAAACAACCCCTGGGTGCCCTGCCTGAAGCGGGGCAAGAGAGTGTTTACTTTAATCGGCAGGCCTCTGTGCCTGCCGGAATGCGCACGGCAGGGTTGGAACCCTGCCGATTAAAGAGGGAATTGACACCCTTTGATGCCCGCCTAAACCGGGGCAAGACAGACATGGGACAGTAGTAGTACGAGCTGGCAGATGTGGATCCGCCGCGGCGGGACGGGCACATGTAGAGTGGTCGAAGTGGGCCAGTCGCAGCGGGATTCGCAACGTGTTGGTCGCAAATTCACACGATCATCAAAGGTGATCCGTTGCCCCCGAGTTTCACCAAAAGGGAGAAATGCTATGCATGAAATCGGGCACGCGCCGTCAAACGGAACAGGTTTGTCGGCGAATCAACTTCGTGACGCCACACTGATCAAGCCGATGGAACGAAACAAATTTGCCACCGCCGACAAGATGGAAGCAGTGTTGCGATGGAGTTATCAGGACATCGAATCAGGACGCTGGCGCAAACTACTCTATCGATTTCCTCACCGACCAGATTCCGGTCATCAATGCCTGCATCTGGACCTGGGTGCGATTGTCGGCCGCGCCGGGGCGATTCAAGGTTATGGACAACGATGACGGCCGTACTTCCGCCAAAGCGCAGGAACGACTCGATCAATTAGTACGCCGTATGTACACGAATCCGTCGGGGAATCGGATCGGCCTGGACAGTCTGTTGCCGGACCTGTTCATGTCGCTATATCGTGACGGGATCTTCGCGGGATTCCTGACCGTGCATGGGGACGAAGGGGTCGATCAGTTTATCCCGGTCGATCCGATCAATCTTCGCGCGGATCAAGACACAGGCCAAAGACGGCTGATGCTGGAACTGGATCACACTACGATAGCGCTGGACCGTCCCGATTTCTACTACGTCCCGTTCAACGGTGGAATCGCGCAGCCGTTTGGACGGTCGATTCTGCAAGCCATTCCGTTCGTGTCTTACGTAGAGCAACAACTGGTGGACGACATGCGCCGATCCAGCCACAATTCCGGGTTTCATCGGCTGCACGTGAAGATCACCCCGCCGGAGCGGATGGGGGGTGAGTCGGACAGTGCCTACACCGATCGTATCAACGGGTATTTCGACGCCACCGTGCGAATGATCAAGACACTTGAGATCGACGACAACCCGGTCACCTGGGACAATGTTGAGATCGGCCATGTCGCGCCTGAGAAATCGCGCGATGTGACCAGCAGTTGGTTCATGAGCCATCGGTCGATGATCGAGGAGATTTGCGCCGGGACGCATCTGGCCCCATATCTACTCGGATACTCCTACGGTGCGACCACGACCTGGTCGGGGTTCAAATTCGATGTGGTCATGCGGCAGGTCCGCTCGGTGCAGGCCGAGGTGGCTCGTTTTCTCGAATGGATCGCCGGGATTGACCTGGCTTTGGCGGGAATAAACGTCCGCTGTCGGTATGAGTTCGACAATGCTTTCGCGTATCAGGCGAAGGATAATCTCGCAATGGAAAGCGGCCGGGTGGACAATGTCCTGAAACTCTATCAGGCCGGGTTGATCGACAAGGAACAGGCGCGCGAAAAGATTTGGACCCTGCTGTAATCCCATCGCCGACTTACGACGATTGGCGGCGCGGGCTGGAAGACCCGACATTCTTCGCGCGGCATTTTCTCGAAGTCGAATTGCATCCGGGGCAACAGGCCTGGCTAAACGGATCGACCCGGAGCGAGAATGTTCTGGTTACCGGCAACCGGTGGGGGAAGTCGTTCGTATCGGCGGTGAAGCTCATTCATGGCGCTATCTACCGCGTGCGGCCTCTCAAGTTCGATGATACGCAGCGGTATCGCGCGGTGGTGGCGTCGATAACCCAACCACAGGCTAACTTGGTGTTCAGTCAAGTGCTGCGACTGCTGCGCCAGTCGCCGCTGGTGTCGTCGCTGATGTCTGATTTGGTCTGGACGCCGTTTCCCTGTCTTACATTCGGCAACGGCGCGACCATAGAAGCCCGCACGACTCAGAATCGCGGCGAGTATCTGCTTGGGAACGACTACGACCTGTTCATTTTCGATGAAGTTGCGTTTGAAACATCGCCGGAGTATGTGGTCGAGGAAGTCATCCTGATGCGGCTGGCCGACCGTGAAGGGCGGCTCGATCTGGTCTCGACCCCGAACGGCAAGAATTGGTTCTATCGCCGCGCCCGCGAGATCAGTGAAGGCAATCGTCCCGGATACTTTCAGTCCGGCGACAGTCGTGACAATCCGAATGTCTCACGAGACTTTCTCGATGAGCGGGTGAAGTACTTCTCCGAGAGCCGGCTGAAGCAGAACATTATGGGGCAGTTCGTGGATTCCGGAGGCGAAATACTCAAAGGCGAGTATGTCGATGCTGCGCTGGATGCCGGTCGACAAGAGTCGGCAATTGTCGATCCGAAGAGTTGCCGCTACATTTCCGGCTGGGACCTCGCGCGGAAGAAGACCGCGACCGTGGGTATTACTGTCGAAGTGAAGGACGGCCGCGCCCGCATAGTGGCGCTCGAACGCTTCAAGCAATTTGACTGGGTGGTGGTGCTCGAAAAGATAAGGCAGCGCCAGCAGCTCTATCCGGGGCGGCTGGTGATCGATGCCACCGGTTTGGGGGATGTTGTGGTTGAGCAGTTGCGCGACTACCGCCCCGAAGCGGTCATATTCACGGCGGCGTCCAAAGCCGAGCTTCTGACCAACGTCGAGCTGTGGCACGCGCGGAAGACGATCATCTATGATCGCTGGGAATTGCCGGATGGTCCGGGAAGGTCGTGGTCGCTTGAATCAGAACTTCGGGCCGCGCGATGGGACGACAACAACGAATGCGATGCCCTCATGGCGCTGGGTCTGGCCCTGTGGCCGTTAAGAAGTTCGCCGGTGTTTTCGCCGTCACCTCGGGTGGGAGCAGTATGAGAGATCGACCAAACGCAAAACGCCCTCCGGTTCAAGTATGACCGGAAGGCGTTAAAGGGAGGGATTGGGGATCTATATCTTCGATTACTTAACTGACTTGTTCCGACGAGCTACATAAAGAGCGCTCAATCCACCGGCGAGAAGAATCAACGTGCCCGGTTCAGGAACGGAAGACGGGGCCGGGTTATCATTGCCGCCGTTGCCGCCATTGTCTCCACCGCCACCATTTCCATGGTCGCCGTTGTTGCCGCCGCCGTTGCCACCATTGTTACCATAGTGGCCACCGTTATGATCGTCATTCTTGCCACGGTCGCCGTGAAAGTTGTTGTCACCCGGCTTGCCGCCGTTGTGATGGTCCTGGCCATAGACGTCAGAGAAAGTCACTCCCATCACGAGGGCGAAAACGAAGAGAGCAACAATCCACTTGAGTGGCTGGCTGGTACGACTGCGATACAGTGTCATATTCTTTTCACCTTTCAGAGCCGATTGTTGCGCGGCTTCGGCGAGGTTTAAGCAAAGGTCGTGCCTGTTTCTTCTTGGTGATTCGCGCATAGCGAACGCACTGCTGGGCAATAAGATAGTCATTGACAACTAGAGCCAATTACTCCAAACGGATTAATCCCCTCTCTGAAATGGTCTGCACACTTTCGGTATTAACTTAGTGCAGATTGCACATTTGTCCCCTTGAGCAGATGCATACGTGGAGGTATAGATGACCCTGAGCATGGGTAGGGTAGTAGCGGAACTGGCCGAACCGGGACAGGAAATACCGGCAGAGTTGGTGGAGTTGATTAATGTCAATATCAAGCCGCCGGCCCGGGTATCGGCGGATGACGTCTACATCAGGGCGATGTACATTGTATCAGACCAGGTCAACTCTTTCGGAGGCCGGTTCCCGGTTGAGGAGCATTCGGGACTCGCCCAACTTCTGGTGGACTCGCCGGTTCTCGTGGGACATCGCAAAGACCAACTTCCGGTAGCGCGAACGTTTCACGCTACGACCGTTGACCGGGACGGACGTCCCTGGGTGAAGAGCTATTTCTACTGGCTGAAGCTGGCTGACCGGGCCGAAGAGTTCTGCGCCAATCTCGACGGGGGCATCTACAAGGAATGTTCGATCGCGTTCACTTTCCATCTGCCGGAATGCTCCATCTGCGGCAAGGATATCCGTCGCTGTCAACATCAGCCGTTTGAGTCATACGACCATGCCGGCTCGTCCGAACCGTGTCATTTCAACTATCGCCAGGTCGAGCGGGTTCTCGAAACATCGCTGGTCTACCGGGGAGCGGTTCCGAACACGGCGGTCGTCAAAGAACTCGGCGATACGACTGGCGATATCGAAAGCTCAGTCATAGCGAGTCCGGAATGGACGGTTGAACCCGTGTTGAGCCTCGCCGATATCGGTGGGAGTTCCGATTACTTAGTGATACCACGTTACGTAGGACTTCAGGTATCTGCAGCGATAGACGGGGATAGACTTACCCTGACACAGTTGGACGGAAAGCCGATTCGCCGGTCCGATCATTTTGGCCCGATCGGGCTGCGCTGGTGCGAATCACTACTCGGTATTCTGGTGGGACAGCGCGGCAAAGAACGTTGCTCCGTTGAACAGTTGGAAGACTATCTGGAAGGTCGGACCAGTCCGGTTACGCGGCTAGTGCTTCATCTTCTCCCCAGCCAGGGCATGGTGACGCTGCCCCGTGTAACCTCAAGATCGAGAAACGAAATTCGACTGATGCCCTATCGTATCGCGACCCGCGAACGACTTGAGCACGCTGTCATGGAAGTCATGACCAAAGACGGGGTTGAGATTCATCCGGTCGGTGCACAGGCGACTGCCCTGGTTGCCGGCAAAGGCTATTGGTATCGTCCGCCAAGTCAGAATCGGCGACGTTTATTTTCTTCTGAGCTTACTCTCAGGCTCGGTGATGGTCTGGCACATCTTACTCTGCGATCAAGTGGTTCAACTTTGGGCAGGGGAGACATCGCCCCGCTGATATTAGACCTGGCAGACTTCGACCTTAGCAAACTGACATCAGGGAAGCGTTTCCTGGCCAGGCGATCAGGGCCGCTACCAGGATCAGTCTGGAGGGGAAGAACTCTTACCGGGCATCTCAACCGCATAACTCAAGAAGGCGACGCCTGGCGATTCAATTTGTCCGGCGACCTGACTGGTTCGTTTGTTCTGCGCCCGATCAAGCTGAAAGGGGAAGATCACTTCCTGTTCGGTCGCTTGTCCGAAGGCACGAACGCAGGAGAAGCAGCATGAGCAGTGACAATTCCGAATCGACCTTCCGCCTGCATAGCTGGTGGATCAATCTGCTCTCGGTCATTCTGGGGATCGCGGCAGCCTACTTCATGACGATTCAATCGTTGAAAGTTGAATTGGCAGCCAAGGCGGAAGGTGCCGTGGTGGGAACGCTCGACAAGAGATTAGCGAGTATCGAAGTTCTGCTCAAGGAAGGTACGGTCAGCAAAGAACAGTTCTTTCGCTTCTCCTCGGATGTCGAAGCCCGCCTCATTCGCATAGAAGACTATCTGGTTGAATACTCGGGAGAGAACCTTGGAAAACATTAAGAACGAAATTGCCTATTTCGAGAGCGTGGTCAGTCTGCTGGACGAAGCCAGCCTCGCACGGCTCGACTTCGATGAACTTCAGAGCCGTCTCCGCGCCATGTGTGCCACCCTGAACGGGTTGGCGGAATTGGCTGAAGGCCATGCCGTATTGCGACAGGATATCGAGCAACGCGTCGCCGGCATGATCAAGGCGGTGGCGGCGGTCGATCGGAAGCGGGAGCGATGGGAAGAAGCGGCGGCGCTCATCGACGATCTGGCGACACAGACGCCGTCGCGCCTGCTGGAAACGCATCGTCGTGTCGCCGCCCGATTCCGGGATTGTTTCCCCGGCAGTTTCGGACCACGCAATTACAGTGGGCCCAAGGCACAGCCGTCGGCCCGGTAATGCGGGGAAACGCGATAGCATCATGTGGTCGCATACCCCAATCGAACTCAAACAATTCAGAACTTTCAGGAGCAATTTATGGCAGTAAGAAATCAAGACCTTGAGACCATTGCCCCGGTGCTGGCGACGTTCAGCGTCCACCAGACCACCGGCGTGGACGATCTCAAGGATGCCGATCTCGGCGAACCGGTCATGCTGACCGGCAGCAACGAAATCGGGCCGTTGGCTAACAACGGTCAATTGTTGGGCAAGCTGATCAGTCTGACGTTGTCTGACAACGACAACGGCCAGCGCCAGGCGACGGTCCAGATTGGCGGCATATGTCGACTGGCGGTGTCGGCAACCGTTCCGACCGTGGGCAATCGAGTAGTCGGTGGTGGCAACGGGACGGTCAAACAGGCGCCGGTGCTGACCGGCTATGATCCGGCCGGCGGAAACATCGCTCGCGGCACAGTCCTCGCGGTAAACGGCACGACCGACTGTGTCATTCTATTGAACTAAGGAGGCAACCATGGATTTCAATCAATTTCTGCAATCAGCCGCTGTGGGCGCCTCTATGAATGAGGATCGCAGTTCGGGCTCGAACGCACGCGCTGATCTCAGTCGCGCAGCGGGGGTCGAGATAGATCGTGACCTGTATCTGCAAGCCGAGGCGCGCGGTCTGACTCTTTCGGAACTGCTCGAGTGTGACGAATACGACCCAAGCGCTCTTGGATCGCCCGTCGACGCGTTCGAGCGGCAGCTCCTTCTGGCGGGAGTACAGTTGGGCGGCAAGAACCCGACCACGGTCGAGCAGTTCTTCCAGAAAGCTTCGGTCCTGATGCCGGAGTTCATCCTGCGCGAAATCAAGCAGGGTCAGGCGATGCGGCCGGAGCTGGCCAAATTGATCGCCAACACCACAACCGTCAACACTAACCGTTACACGCCATTCCACATCGACACCACCAGCAAGGAACGTTTCTCGCTGCGGCCGATCGGCGAAGGGGCCGAAATTCCGCAGTTGATCGTGACCGAGCAGAACCACGCGGTGAATGTGCGCGACTACGGCCTGGCGCTGAAATCATCTTACAAGGCGTTGCGCTATCGGAGCACGTCGCAGTTCCGAGTCCTGCTCTGGTACATCGGCTTCCGCATGCAGACCGACAAGATCGGCATGCTGGTCAATACGCTGATCAACGGCGACGGCAACGCTAACCCGGCGGCGACGGTCAACGCTGCCACGTCCGGCGCTCTGACTTACAACGATCTGATCACGCTCTGGTCGCAATTCGCGCCGTTCGAGATGAACAGCCTCATCTGTCATGTCAACACGCTCAAGACCATCCTCACGCTGGACGAGTTCAAAGATCCGCTGGCCGGTTATCGGTTCCAGAACAGCGGTGAGCTGTTCAGCCCGCTGGGAGCGTCGCTGGTGCGGTCCGATGAAGTCCCGACCGACTTTGTCATCGGACTCGATACCCGTTTCGCCATCGAGGAAGTCATCACCCAGCCGCTCATGGTCGAGTACGACAAGATCATCGAGCAGCGGTTCGAAGAGGCGGTCATCTCCGAATCGGTGACCTACGCCAAGGTCATAAGGGATGCGTCGGTCATTCTTGATACCACTTTCATCTAATCATTAGCGACGGGTCCGGGCGACCGGACCCGTCTTTTCATGCGAGGCGCAATGCAGAAGAAAATTGCGGATACCACGGCGACATACGGTCTGGGCACGTCCATGCAGGCCAGGTTGTTCACGGTCGCGACCGGAACTTACTCCGGGCGACGGGTGGCATTGTTTCAATCATCGCCGAGTGAAATCAAGCTGGCTTGGTCCGATGCGCCGGCGGCCGGATGGTCTAGTCCCGTGACGGTTGTCTCGGATACCGATGACAGTTGCTTTGATGCCCGAATGGCGCCCAATGGCGATATCCATCTGGTCTACAGCGAACAGACGACCTGCTATCTCGTGACTCGCAGGCTGACTTTCGCAAGCGGACTCTGGTCGGTCGGCGCCAAAGTGACGGTTTACAACGGTACTCAGTGTTATGATCCATCAGTTGCCATCGAGCCGGGCGGACGAATCTGGGTGAGCTTTTCCCGATATGTTACGCCGAACCGATGGATTCACGCCAAGTCTTCCAACGACGCGGGTGCGACCTGGGGCAGCGGGGCTAATGACGCCGGTGATCAGATATCGAACGGCTCGATGTTCGCCTGGTCGAAGCTGGTTATTGATGCCAGCCGGGTCCGCATAGTGTACCACGACCAGGATTGGGCGGTGTATGTCCGATCTCTCCCGTTATCGGGCGGGAGCTGGTCGAGTGCCGTTACCGTCGCCAACGGTTCCGGCCTGAGTAGTTTCGACGCGGCTGTTGGGGCGGATAATCGATTGGGAGTCGCCTGGTGCGGCGACCAGTTCTATTATCGCGAGTCCGACGGTGACAACTGGGGAGCTGTTGCGGTTATCGAGTCACACCCGATAGCATCACCACAAGTGTTATTTGAGGGTAACATTGCGGCCGTGGTCTATCTGAACGATATAGGCGGGGAAGCCAGAGTGGCTCGTTTCTGTGACCGCCGTACCGGCAGCTTTGGCTCGTCGCAAGTCCTCGACCGCCGGTCGGCCCAGTTCGATTCAGTTCTGTTATACCACGCCGCGTCCGAAGGCTACCAGGACGTCACGTCTCAGGCGGCCGGTTGGGAGGTGGCTGATGTCTATCACGCTTCGTCCGGTTGCCTGCTGAAGGACGCCGGGGACATCCTGTATCTAGGAATGGATGCGCCGTTCCGCGTGGCCCGTCTGATACTCTCACAGACCGGGGTGGGTGGTTCGGTGCAAGTAAGCTATTGGGACGGAGCCAACTGGGAAGCTTTCACTCCTGCCAACGGGAATCCCAACTTCGGATCGTCCGCTTTCGACATATTGATGTGGACCGACTACGCGGCTCTTCCTGATGACTGGCAGAAGCGGCTCATCAATTCTCAACGCCGGTACTGGGTGAAGATCGAGGTTGTATCCGGTTATTCCACTGGGCCCGTAGCCAGTCAGATCAGTGCCGCTACCGACGCCACTATGATGTCATTCAGGAGATAAACTATGTCATACACTACCGTGGAACAGGTCCGACAGCATCTGGTCATTCCTTACCCGGTCGAAGAGCAGGTCGTCGATCAACTCGGTGATATTGTCTGGATCCGGGTTCATTCGCTTCTTTGGCGGCGGTGTGGACGCGACCTCGGTTCGTGTCAAGGCGATCCGGACTCGCACACCTGTACGCTCGAGTGTCATATTCACGGACGGCTCGGCCTTGATCACGCCGAGCATGATCATTCCCGACTCAGTTGTGGTGGCGTCGGACAGTTCGCTTGGCACCGTCTATGTCGAGAACGTTGATTATGTGGTTGACTACGCGGGCGGTCGCCTCTCGACCAAAGTCGGAGGCTGTCTATCGTCAACGCAGACCGTCACGTATGGTATCTGCCCTACGCTCTCTACGAAGAGGGGAGTGATTATGGATTGGATGCTTCGGGTGGACAGATCAAGCGTCTCACGGGCGGCGAAATAGCCTCCGGGGAGACGGTCAGGCTCGACTATCGACCGGTGTTTGTCAGTGTGACCGATGAAATCATCGAGAACGCTGTCGCCCTGGCCAACGGTATGGTCCAGACCGAGGTGGATTCCGAGCGGGAATTCGAAGCTAATCCCAATCTGAGTGCCGCCGCAACGTATCGGGCGCTGGAGATAGTCTGCCGGGCGGCCGCCAGCCGCGAACTGGCTTCGCAGAACGGTGCCGACAAGATTGCCACCGTCTGGATCAAACTGGCCGATGACTACGCCGGGCGATCCGATCAACTGCTGACAGGATTCCGCCCGCCTTTCAACGGTCCCCGAAATCCACAGCGGAGTTAAGGAGAAGACCATGACAGGATGGGAACGTTTGACTTCGCGAAGAACCTGGTTCGTGCCCGATCTTGCCGTCTGGGGACAACCGTCTATCGGTGAGCATGAATATCTCGCCCTGGAGAAAATTGGATCCACCCGCTCCGTTTATTACGGTACGGCGTCGATCGGGGAGAGCCAGCAGGAAGTGTTGTTCAGTCAACTGACCGATCATCGTGGCAATTCACTGCCGTCGCAATTGGACAGCCCGAGGGTATTCGTGCGGGTCAAGGGAAGCGCGCCGGCGTATGTTACCGGATGCGAAGCCGCTGATCGGTTCAAGATAGCGCGGGACAGCTCCGCCTCGGGGCCAATTACGGTGGATCTGTGGATTGTGGAGTTGGGTGATTAAGAAATCCGATAAAAGTGAGGCCGAGACCGAGCGGCCGGTTGATGAAGACGTCCGCCTGCTTTACGACCATATCATGCTGGTGTGTCTCAACAACGCTCGTGTCATTTTCGAAAGCCAGAAACCGGAGACATTGCTCAAAATGATTCAATCGTGTAAAGAAATCCAGCCGGTGAACAGGTCCAATGAGGAACTGTGGAAGACCGTGCAGAAAGTAAGACAGGAAGTGTTTGGGACGAAGGCCGAAGCTTCTCCGAAACCGGCACTGTCCGAAACGTCGGAAGGTTCAGCCGTGACAAGTCACGTTCACTTATTCAGGTTGCTCCGATACGTCGTTGTGGCATTGTCGATTATTTCGGCGCACGCCGCAGCCGACAGCCTGGTCGTTCAGGGCCAGAATTCGGCAGGCATATATGACACCAAGATGTATCAGAACTACGATGATATCAATTTCGGCTCCTCGCAGACGTTGACCGTTCTGAATTTATCCGGACTGAACCGGCGATCCTTGTTCAAGTTCACAAACATGGATACGGTCGGTATGGGCAAGGTGATCGATTCGATGGCAATCGATCTATACTGTACCTCTCAGGCCGGTGCAATCGTTGGCATGTTCGAGTTGTGGAAGGACTGGTACGAAGGCAACAGTGACAACGCGGTGGAATCAGGTGCGGCCGATGACACCCACTGGCGGCACAATGATTCTGCATGGACTAAAGAGATGGCCGATTCGGTCAACGACCATGGCGCTCAGAATCGTCTTAGCGGTACCGGGGCCGACCGAAAGGCCACGGCTATGACCACTGTCACCGTATCGGCGTCGCCGACCTGGTATCGTTTTCGGGTCGGTGGCGATTTGGCTCAGGATTGGTATGATGGCATCAAACAGCCCTACGGTGTGATCTTCGTTGAAATTGGCACAAACGGTTCCACCGTGTTCGCGTCGTCTGAAAACGCCACAACTGCCAATCGTCCCAAAGTGACAATCTACTATCACACGGCGGTAGCCGAAACATCGTCGCGGCGACGTCTGTTCATGCTTACTACTAATCAGTGAGGTCAAAGAAGATGAGGATGGTATTCGTTGGTGTACTCCTGTGCACAATTCTAACCGGTGTCGCGCCGGGCGTGGACCTGGGGGCGGTCTCGTCGGCTGACTACGTTCGTTTCGAGATTCAGGCGCTCGATTCCGCCGGTTTGCCGGTCGCGCCGGATTCTGGTCATGTGCTGGTTTGGTTCGAAGGGGAAAATACCTCTGACGCCGTTTCATATACCTGCCGCTGGACTAACGCCGGTGCCGGCAGCGTCTATATTGACAGTCTGAGGTTCGCGAGCCATACATATTATTACTTTGTCGATCAGGTCGCGGACATTGACAACGATGAAGGGGCGGGTCTCTATACCGGAACGGTGGTCCTATATTGCGACGGTGGTCTGCCGACTCCGAATTGCTTTGCATTCACACTCGGCGGCGATGAACTGTCAGATTATCTGGTGCGACTCGACAATCTGGACGAGCCGGTGTCCGGGATCGATGATAACCCCTGGGACAATTCGGACCGCCAGTTGACTTCCCTTGATGAAGATAACACCGCAGTCGATCTGGATCAGGCTATCGGAATCGCCGGATCGGGAGCGTATTCGGTCACGTTGCTGGCGTTTGACACGTCCAACCACGTCGTAGTACCCGGTGCTGCACTCGGCATACGAAATCTGGATCAGACGGCTCTACTCGTGTCGGCGGTGACAGATGTTTCGGGACATGCGACCGCTAACCTCGATGCCGGCAGTTACCTAGTGACTGCCACGGCCCCGGGATTCATGTTTGGAGCCTTCGATACGCTCGCGATATCCGGCGCGAAAACCGACACGGTTCCGGGGACCTGGTTTGATCCAGGGACGCCTTCGTCGCCGTCGTTGTGCCGGGTATATGGATATCTGTTTACCACCGACGGTCGCGCCGAGACCGATGCCAAAATTATTGCACGGCTGCCCGGAGGAGTGACACTGCAGAACGGCAATATCATCTCTCCGACTCCGGTCACTGCTACTGTGAACGAGTCCGGATACTTCTATCTCGATCTGATCCCTTCTCCGCTGCTTAACGGATCGCCCTCATACGAGTTTACGATCAACCGTAGCGACGGGACGATTCTCCGCAAGCGAGTATCGGTGCCTAATTCGGCCAACTGGCAACTGAGCTGGTAGACGTTCTATGAGAAGCCCCGGCATGCAACGAAAAGGGCCGCTCTATTGAGCGGCCCTTGGCATTTTTGCACTAGTTATTGTTAGCGACAGGGCGGGCTGGCCTGTCCATACAGATAATTCATGTAGTAGATGACGTCGGCGATGTTTACCACGTTGTCGCAGTTGCAGTCAGCGCGAGCCGCGCCGCCAGAGGGTGCCGAACCGGCTCCGGTAATGAAATCGATCAACAGGTACAGATCTGCCATCGTCGTCGTACGATCACCGTTAAAATCACCATGCACGTAGGCGGTGGCGCAGTTATGTTCGACCAGGGTCGTGTAAGGACCGGTATGACCGTCGGTGTCCTCGGCGCTGGTGTGAAGGTAGTGGCGGGTGCCGTCGCCGATTCCGATGGTGGACCAGTGAACATTCCAGCCATCATTTCCATTGATATCAACTCCGATCAGAGTCCGGTTGACCGGATAGGCCGACGCGAACATCGATACCATGATCTCCACCCGCTGCCACACTCCACCTATGCTTAGTTCGCTATAGCCATTCCGGTTGCGCCAGGAGGCGTCCAGAATAGTGCCAGTCAGCGGGTCGGCGACACTCACCAGGTACGACGAGTCGGCGCGCTGCCAGACGGCAAAGCCATCAACCGTGATCCACAGGCCGGGAGTTCCTCCCAGTCCGAGCATAACCACGCGCGATTCGTCTTCAACCCAAATGCGAAGATCATAATAGGCAGGGTTGCGTTTGAAATCGAAATTGAACCCGCCCCCTTTGGAGACGGCATAACTTCGGAGACCGGTCAACATCGCTTCGTCATACGTGCCCGTCTTCGTTCTGGTGCCGAAAGAAGTGGCAAACCCTTCGGCTACCTGTTGCACAGTCAAAGAAGTTGTTCCCTGACGTACCAGTGCCGGATAGCCGCGACTCGACCAGACCATAGCCGCGACGGTTGCAGCCACCGGTCCGGAGTAGTAGTCGCCGAACTCGCCGCTGGAAACATGATTTCCGTCCGCTGCGTTACCGTTGACGTCGCCGACCGTGTTTTGATTCATCGGCGAGACACCGACCGACACAGACGAAGCCGCCTGGCGACGGAAGACTTCAACGGACGCCATGTTTTCATCGGGGCAATTCATGTAGATGTCCACCGGCAGACAGAGGGGAGTACTGGCGGCGGGAGAGACAACCCTCGCTATCGGTGGAGTAGGTTCCAGATAGACACTTATGGACGACGATGTCGGGTTCCCGGCCGTGGGTACTTGCGTAGCGCGAATCGTATAGGTCCCTTCAGGCAAGGCTGAGAAATCCCAGGTGACGTTGTAACCGGTACCGCCGGCAGCCGTGTTGACTCCGTTGCGATTGGTTGAAGTGCCGTCGAAATCCCTGCCAATTTCGGTGAACACGCCGCCGGTGGAGTATTCGAATACCACATACTCTACCGCGCCGGTAAGCGCTCGATCCCAGGCCCAAAGCTCGGCGCTGCCATAGAGCAAGTCGCCGTCAGCGGGAGAAACAATTTGCAGGTCGGGGACGATTGACGGATTCCCGCCGGGATTGCCGGCTGCCTCCATCCCAAGAGTGCCGGGGAAATTGAAAACATCGTTATTGACCAGATCCACCCACCCGATCGAGTCACTCCAAATGTTGTAGGACGCGCACGCAATCGGGTTTTCATCCGTAAGCAACGCCACCTGGGCGGCCGGGTCGACCGCGTTGCCGATATAGAATCCGGCAAAGAACGGGCCGGTCACCGCTTTGGGAGTATCAAGCGGAATCCAGATGTCGTAGTATCCCGAACCGGGAATACTAACGGTATAGTCCGAAGAGAGCGCCAGGAGAACCCCCGGCACCGGGCATCCGGGAATGGTCGTAGAATCGACCGCTTCGACATCGACTGAGACGGTCAGAGTAGTGGCCTTGCTGAAGCCCATCGGCATATTGACCGCCATCACCGTGTATGGATACGGATTGGGACACCGGGTGGCAGGGTTCATGAGAGTCTTGTACAATTCAAATCCGGTCACCCAGCCGTCGATGCGCATTGTCAGTGTCGTGTAGCTGGTGACAGTGCAAGTGTCGGCTGAGATCAGCGAAGGAGCCAGAATGATGTCCTGCGGGGAAATGTCACCAATGCGCTCCACCCGAACGGCTTGTTTGTCGGCGGCTAAGCCGACTGACCCAATCAACAGACTGCCCAGACAGAGAAGTGCGGCCGTCCTATAAGACATGAAACGTCTCCTTAAAGGTTTGAACCTTCTTCCTCATATACTTATCGAAACTTCACCCCCTTTCCTTGAACCCTTGCTCGAGTCGATGAGATCTATGGGGGAAGCCCCTCCGACGGCCGACTTAGTCCCCACCCGATTCGTTCAGAAACGGCTCACGGTGCGGATAACGGGACTCTTGCCAATACTCTGACTCCGGCCAAGCGCAATTATTGGACAAACCGGGGTCAGGTGCTGAGACATCAAGCCGGGTGGTCGATAAAAAGAGCGACCGGACTACAGAAAGGACAAGCATGGTGCACGATCGCAAGAGCCGGATTATGGTGGTCGACGACGAGCAGTACATCTGCAAGATAGTCGTCGAGTCTCTTAGTCAGGCGAATTACGACATCGTTGCTTTCAGTGAGGCGGCCAGAGCCATCGACTATCTGTCTGCCAATCCGGTGGATCTTGTCCTTACCGATCTGATGATGGGGGAATGCTCCGGCCTGCAGGTTCTCGAAGCCGCGCTGGAAAACTACCCCGACGCCATCGTAGTGCTCATGACCGCGCATCCCACGGTCGAGACGGCCATCGCGGTCTTGAAGCGGGGCGCGCATGATTTTCTGGTGAAGCCTTTCAAATTGGAAATTCTGAACCAGACGGTCGAGCGCGGGCTGGCGCATCAGAAAGTGCTTCGGGATAACCTGTCGCTCAAGGGACAGGTCGAATTCTTGAGAGTAACCAACGCCTATTTTGGTTCGGGGATGGAGTTCGAACACTATATGGAGTTGTTGCTCCGATCGTGCAACACCGAACTGTCGGCGGTGGCCTCAGCCATTCTGGAAGTTGATCCGCGTTCCGGGGAAATCGTTCGCCAGGTGGCCGCCTGCTCCGAACCGGACGAGCGCGACACGGTTTTGGATTCCCGTCTGCTGGATCAGTTCAGCGGCAGCGGCAACACCGTGCCCCTGGTCAGTGTCGAACCATGGTTGGTCGACGGTAACAGTCGCTATCGGATCACTATAAGCCAACCGATTACGATCCGGCGCACGCTTACCGGGGTGATCAACGCGCTCATTATTTCCCGTCAGGATACAGTGCCCGCCGGGCAACTCGACGCTCTCGCATTGCTGGCCAGTTCGGCGGCGTCGGCGCTCGCGAATCAGAAGCTCTACGAAGATTTGCAGCAGTCGTATTTTCAGGCCATTCGCGCCTTGACCAACGCCATTGAAGCGCGAGACCACTATACCGCCGGTCATACCGACCGGGTGACCAAGCTGGCCGAACTGGTGGCGCATCATTTGGGCTGGCGCGAAAAGCAAATCCATGCGCTGCGCATGGGGTGTACTCTGCATGACATCGGCAAGATTGGCGTTCCCGACGCTATCCTGAACAAGTCCGGTCTGTTGACCGAGCCCGAGCGCAAGATGATGATGAAGCACCCCGAACTCGGTTTGAAGATCATTCGTGGTATTGACCTTTTCCGCCCGTCCATCCCCTATATCATTGCTCACCATGAGCGGTACGACGGGAGCGGTTATCCCCGTGGTCTGAAAGGGGACGAGATACCGATCGAAGGCCGTTTGCTGGCGGTAACCGACACTTTCGATGCCGTCATGTCCGACCGACCGTATCGTGTCGGAGCGGCGCTTCATGTCGCCGTGCGCGAACTGACCGAGAACATCGGCACTCAGTTCGACCCATTTCTTGTCAAAGCATTTCTCACGGTGCTCAATTCAGGGGTGGTGGATTTGCGTCAGTTGTACGGACGCGACGAGGATATGGGCTGTCTCGGCCAGGCTTTGTCTACTGAAACGGCACAGGCGTAAACGAAAGAATCAGAATCACCACCGCCGCCAATCCCCACAGGTAGGCCCCTATCGGCATCGGTTTGCGATCATCCAGAGTCGGAGGATGAGCTACCCCCATGGCAAATCCAAGAGCCGCAAACACCCACCAGGCCGGCGACTGAAATCCCAGCGCAACCAAAGCCGCCAGAGCTATCCAGCCGAGAACCGCCTGACGTTTCCCGACCAAACCGTAGATAACATGACCGCCGTCGAACTGACCGATCGGCATCATGTTCAGCGCCGTTACCAGCATACCCACCCATCCGGCGAAAGCCGCCTCGGAAAACAGATATAACGTGTTGGGTCCGGACGGGCCTATGAGCGAGGGTACCAGAAGCCTGACCAGAATTGATTCTCCCTGTAAAGAAAAACCCATGCCCGAGAACGGAGCCGCGTTGGGTGGCAGAATTTGGGAATTCGTCAGTCCGTAGATCAGCCAGGCCAGGGCTACCAGCCAGCCGGCAATGGGTCCGGTCGCGCCAACTTCAATCAAATCACGACGGTTCCAAAACGGCGACTTCGACCTAATGACCGCCCCGAACGTGCCGATAAAATTCGGCGCCGGGATGAAATAAGGCCAGGATGTGACAATGCCCCGTCTTCGACCTGCTATGAAATGCCCCATTTCATGCACCAACAGAATGGACATCAAAGCGGCCGTAAACTGCAAACCGCGACCGGCGGCCAAATCGCTCAAGGCGTGACGAAACGCCCCGCCGAAGCCGTAGATTTCAACATTGAAGTAGTAGACCGGAACGAAATAAACCGACGCCAGGGTCACGAGGAACAGGACGACGTTCAGCACCGGGATGCGTAACTGCCGCTCCGGGTTGACCGACAAGAGCAGGCTGTCTTCGTGAGTGCTCAGAGTATGGCGGTAACCCGCCAGTTTTAGCCGGTCTTTCAGGAGAGCGAGCGACTTCTGGGACTCAAAACGATAGCGAAGGCTCAGGACCACCTGCTTTTGATGGAGGTAGTAGGCGTCGACTATGAACAGGTCGGCGGCCAGGGTCGTGAGTTCTTCGGCTTTCTTTTCGAGGGTAGCACTATCCACGCCCCATTATACGCCTGAGGGGGTGAGATATCCAGAGGATAGTTTCCGGGCGGTTCCGTGGCATGGGCGGTTTGAGGGTACCCGGCTTCTAAGTCACACTGAGCCTGTCGAAGTGTGACTTATGATGTGCAAGTAAGCCAGGCTTCGACAGGCTCAGCCTGACTTATTTGTGGGCACCCGGCTACAAGATAATTGGGGCTGCAGTACTGCCAACGTCCCGCGTTCTGATAATTCATGAGCTGCGCCGACTCCTTCCCTCTATGGGTACTCCAAAGGAACGGGTCAACCCCCAAATCAGAAACACAATAAACACACCTTTCAACCACCTACTTAACGCTGATGGGTCCACAGCCGGCGGCGTGAACTGCATAATCCAAAGATTGAATATGAGAAGGAGTAGAGCGAATAGCGTTCTCGGATACCTTCTCCGTTTTCGAAACATGGCCCACTTGATGAGATAGGCTGTGCAAGCCCCGGCCATGGCTGGCACAGAGGCACCCCAGAAGACATTCACCCAATAACCTTGCAGCTCCATGAGCGCCGCCATCATCGGTATGCAATACACAGTTCCCACAACAAGGTCAAGCAACCACAGCGTACGTTGACGCTCAAGCTCAAGCTCAGCCTCTGGACGGGGCTTAAAGATTGAACGCCACATCAGTACTCACCGTTGGTTCTCATAACACTTGTCGCATCATTTTGCACCCGGCACCCCCGTCACTCAATACCCGATCGGAAATTCCGGGTCCAACCGCAGATGCTGAAGCCAATACTCCACACCCCGGTTATCGATGAGCTTCTCGACCCGACGGAATCCGCCGCCGTAAACAACGCTCTTCTCTTCTTCCATCTGCTGAACAACATACCTGGCCATGTCATCGTCGAGTTGCCGAAGCACCAGTTGCGCTGCACCGTTGCAGCTACCTTCAATCATCTGCGGATCGGCGACGTCAGGATCGTAGCGGGAGTTGAGAAACAACCAGACATGCATCAGTTCGTGGGCGGCGGCCGAGATGAAATGCATCCGAGGCAACCCGTCAATGATATAGACCACCAGCTTCTTGTCTTCAAGGAAGCCCAGGTATTCGGTCTTCTTGTAGTGGGTCAGGCCGAACTGATCCGGGTTGTCCTGCCCGGTCAGACTTCCCAACTCCTCCCGGGTGACCAGCTTGAACTTGAAGGACTTTGGTTTGACCGTGATCCCGACTTTGGCAAGAAGGTCCAAGCTCTGGTCTATCAGGGGTTGCGCCGTTTCGAGATTCGAGATGGCCGTCTGGTTGCAGGCATTGCAGATTTTGTGGGTAGCGTCGAGCACTATCCCGCCGCCGGCGAGTGGATCGGTGAACAGCCGTCCGCAGAACGAACAACTGGCGATTTCCTTCTCGTGGACCTTGTGATACTTGTTACCCCAATGGTCGATCAGGTACTCACCTTCGATAATCCCGCCGCAGACGCTGCAGCGAAGCGCCACATTGTCTTCGTAGCATTGCTTGTGATAATGTTTTCCTTCGAAAATGATCCCGCCGTCTTCGATTTCCTTCCCACAGAGAGCACAGCGTGGGGCGACCTGATCCTTGTAGCAGCTACTATGGTAATTCTTGCCCTCGTACGTGATGCCGCCACCATCGATTTCCTTGCCGCATAGAGCGCAGCGAGGGGCGACGTGCTGGTGGTAGCAGGCGGGGTGGTAAAGTTGGTTGTTGTACTCGACGTACTCGTCATCAATGACCTTTCCGCAATACTGGCAATTGGTGTTTGCCAGCGCCGCTCCGGCCAGTAACAACCCTACTGCAACCAGCAGGATCGGGCGCAAGTATTTCGGTTTTGTCGAGTGGCGTGAGCGGGTGTTTGTAGCCATAGTCTCTGTAAGTCTATATCGGCCAACAACTGCCATCGAGCAACAAACAAAATATGACCCTCAAGGGGGGTGATCCTTTCTGCCGATAAGTTAATAGAAGGCAAGGAGGTAAGGTCTGAGAAAGAACCTGCTTTGGTTGATTCCGGTGTTTGTTCTGTTGGGGGCGTGCTCTCATCGTGGGCTGAACCAGACCTCGGCCAGCACCCGCAAAACCGCCTCTGGTTGACACCCTGGTTACTATCTTTCGTGACCTGCAAAAGGCGGCGCTCTCCAATCGCCCGGATGAACTGGCTGGTTTTCTCGATAGCGCCGAGGCCCGACGCTTCAAATCCGCCCGCAAACTGTACGGGGTTTCCGGCTTGACGCCGTACCTGGAAGCCCGCTTCGGGGGCTGGCCCAACCCGGATACGCTCCTTCTGGAAGACCTGACCGTAGAGCCGCCGTTTGCCCGAATCGCCCTGGCCGGCGAAGCCTCCCACATCGGTGCTAACGTCGAACGGATCCGCTACACCTTCCTGCTCTTCCGACGGGTCAAATCGGCTTGGAAACTGGCCGGGGTTTCGGCTATAGAAAAAGACCGGTATGATCGCTATGGCACCGAACTTGGTTATTTCGAAACCGAACTGCCACCCACCTTACGATTCCCGCGACTCTTTTAGCACGTTTTTGTTGCTTGCCGACCGTTCTGATCGTTTCTAAGCACCATGCTGCGTAAAGCCCGTCAGAGAAGGCCGTCGCTCCTGGCCCCGGCCGGAGACCTCTTGAAGCGTCTGTCGAATTCCGACAGTCGGTTTCGTCGTCGCCTTCTTCAAATAGGTCTCTGGGGTTTGGCCGTGTTGTTCGCCTACGGACTTCTGATCGGGCCGTATAGCGTACCGCGCATCGTGCGTTTGAATCTGAAGAAACAGGCGCTGGTCGAGACCAATCGTAACCTGGCGGCCGACCTCATCGACGCCACCCGGGTGCGTAACATGCTCGACAACGATCCGGTCTATATCGAGCAGGTGGCCCGCACCCGCTACTTCATGGTTCGTCCCAACGAGACCGTCTATCGTTACCGCACCCGGTAACCGTCATGGCTCTGGAAAAATCCGAAGCGGTCGTTCTCAAAACATACAATTGGTCGGAGTCTTCCCGGACCGCCGTCTTTTTCACCGCACGGTTCGGCAAGGTGGCGCTGGTGGACAAGGGAGGTCGTTCGGCCAAATCGAAACGGGGACGGCTGATGCCGTTCGCGCATCTCGAAGTGACCTTCTACAAGTCGGAGAAACAGGTCTCGGCCTATCTTCGTGACTGCGATATTATCCGCGAGTTTTCTCTCGAGAAATCCGGTTCGCTCGGACGACTGGCTTATGGATCGGCTGCCTCTGAATTGCTCTGGTTGCTCTTGCCGGAGGGCGAACCTCAACCCGCGTTGTTTGTCTATTTTCTCCGTTTTCTCGACAAGATAGCCGAGCAGGAGAAACAGTTCCTGCCGGCGCTGTTTATCAGCTTCTTTCTCCGTACCATGTCGCAGCTGGGGTACCATCCGTCGCTGGCGTACTGCACCGGTTGCAGCAAAGGGCAGGAGGAAATTGCTCCAACGGGGGGGAAGTTGATGTTCTCGGCGGAGCGGGGCGGCCTGATCTGTCCGTCTTGCCAAAAGCCGGGCGAGTATTATATTGGCCTTTCGGTTCAGCAGGCCCGTCTGCTTTCGGTGCTGCAGCGGGCGTCACTGGACGAGGCGGCGACCGTGCCGCTCGGCTTCCAGGAGGCCACTCTCCTGGTAGACACACTAACCAAGTTCGTCAAGCACCATTCAGGGCTGGTTTCGGATATCAAGTCGCTGGAGTTTCTTGATAAACTGAAGAGCAGTCAACTGAGTTGAGGATTAGGATCGACTATGGGCTCTGAGAAAACCAACGACACGATGGAAAAACTCGTCTCCCTGTGCAAGCGACGCGGCTACATTTTCCCGTCGTCCGAAATCTACGGCGGACTTACGTCCTGCTGGGACTACGGGCCGCTCGGCGCGGAACTGAAACGCAATCTGAAAACCTACTGGTGGGAGGCCATGACCGCCCGCCGTGACGATATCGAAGGCCTCGACGCCGCCATTCTCATGCATCCGCAGGTCTGGCGCACGTCGGGACACGTCGCCGAGTTCAACGACCCGATGGTCGACTGCAAGACGTGCAAGGCGCGGTTCCGCGCCGACAAGCTGGCCGAGTCCCGCTGTCCGATGAAACCGTCGAAATCTCCGCTCGAATGCGGCGGCGAGTTGACCGAGGTACGCAATTTCAACCTGATGTTCAAGACCCACATGGGACCGGTCGAAGATTCCTCATCGGAAATCTATCTTCGTCCGGAAACCGCGCAGGGTATCTATGTCAATTTCCTGAACGTCAAGAATTCATCGCGTCAGAAGATCCCGTTCGGTATCGCCCAGATCGGCAAGGCGTTCCGCAACGAGATCACGCCCGGCAATTTCACTTTCCGGACCCGCGAATTCGAGCAGATGGAAATGCAGTTCTTCATCGAGCCGAGCGAAGATGCCAAGTGGATGGAATACTGGCGCGAACAGCGCTGGGCGTGGTACGAGGGGCTGGGCATCAACATGTCCAAACTCCGCTGGCGCGAACATGCTTCCGACGAACTGGCCCACTACGCCAAGGCGGCGTGGGATGTCGAATATGAATACCCGTTCGGCTGGCAGGAACTCGAAGGTGTGCACAACCGGACCGATTTCGATCTGCGGCGCCACATGGAAGAATCCGGGCAAGGACCTTCGCTATCAGGATGATCGTTTCCCGGAAAAGTTCATTCCGTACATCATCGAGACTTCGGCCGGATGCGATCGGACCTTGCTGACGATCTCTGGTCGATGCCTACGACGAGGCCGAAGTGAAAGGTGAGAAGCGGGTGTTCTTGCATCTGTCACCTAAAGTCGCGCCGATCAAAGTGGCGATCTTCCCGCTGGTCAAGAAAGAGGGCATGCCGGAGTACGCCGAGAAGGTCTACCACGACCTCAAGAAGAAGTTCAAAGTCTTCTACGATGAATCCGGCGCGGTGGGACGGCGTTACGCCCGCATGGACGAAGCCGGTACGCCGTACTGTGTGACGGTCGACGGCCAGACGCTTCAGGACGACACGATGACGCTTCGTGAGCGCGACAGCATGGAGCAGACGCGGATGAAGACGGCGGAAGTGTTTGAGTTCTTAGAAAAGAAGATTAACGGGTAGTCTTGTAGGGCGGGTTTGCTTCGAACCCGCCTTATTAGCGCGATACAATCCCGTTGAATGCCGTACTGATCAAGAAGTGCCTGGAAACGCTGATTGTAGGGAAGCTGAGGATTCAGGAGGAAGTGTGAATCAGTGTTGTCAAAAGGAACTAGCTTTCGCTCTTCACACAGCACACACAATGGTCGCCTATCGGTAAAGCTCTCCTTCAAATCGCGAAAGTACTCGTCGTCTGAAATCCATGTGCGCATACTCCCCCAGAAGTAGCTGTCATCGAATTGAGGTAACCAGTCGCCAAGGGCAACCTTCGTCAGGCTGGACAGGTCACCTATTACCTTTCCTTCTTTGAACATCTGGTAATATAGAGCTTGCGCAACAGTCTCGAAACCGACGATCGTCTTGTGGTATGTGACGTTGTTGTATGTGAAGTATCTACCGATCAAGTAATGCTCCAATGCGGGAATGCCCTTATGGGCTACCGCAATCACTCGCTCTGTAGGGCAATATATCAATTGCGACAGAATGAAATTAAGGTCGATGTGTCCATAAGGTACACCCGCATAATGTGAGTCGCGGAGCAAGTAATCGAGCCGATCCGCGTCGAGAGTGCTGTGGATAAGTTGCGAGTAAAGATCATTGGCACCAGTCTCCCCAGTGAAGATCTTGCTGATTTCTTCGGGGTCAAAGTCATCACCGCGCAACGTGTCCGCTATGTCAGGGCGGCGTTCAACAAGAAACCGACCAAAGACTTCATGGTCAACGTTCTTATTCTTAACAACGCTTGCCATGTCGTTCAACGGCATTTCGATAGTCGAGGTTGCGGGGGGAGAGATTGAATCGTCAGGTATTTTCGCTGCTCGCCAGAATACTTTTTCGGTGGCGTGCGATAGGGGATAGTGGCCGATGTCGTGAAGTAGCGCAGCAAGACGCAACTTCTGTTTGTTTCGGGATTGATCTTCTGTCCCAAAAGGAGAAGTTATGCCGGTCTTCCGACCGTTTGACTCGATTGCCTCGACGATCCTTGAGACTATGTGCATAACACCAATCGAATGCGCTAATCGAGAGTGAGTTGCACCCTGATACACAAACTCCGCAAGGCCAAGCTGTCGCAAATTTCTCAAACGCTGAAAAGTGGGTGTGTTGACTATCTGCGTCTCGAGCTTTGACAAGCCGATTGGCCCATGAATTGGGTCATTGAAGACCTTGTAGGAATATTTGACGGCCGAAGTCCCCTCTCAATAACTCCTATGATTCTGGAAGGAGTTTGTTACCAATAAGGTTTATGCGCTCGAGTTCCGTCCAAGCTGCATTAACTTGATCGGGCAAGAATTCTTTTCCATGTTCCCTAAGGATGCCTCCGACGGATTCGGCTGTTACAGCATCCCGATTTGGCTGGTACGCTATCCATTTCAAGTAGTGTATTGAAGCAAGCAATTCCATCCACTGCGGTAATTCCATCCCCGGGTTATGGTCAGCTAATGCTCTTATCTTATCCAGTCGGGCTTGGCCAACTTGAGTGAGCACATATTCTCCCACAAGCTCGTTGTAGTATTGGCGGTTCTCCATATACTGGAAGCCTGTCTTGGCCAAATCCGAGGAATATGGCCCATGGCGGTACCAAGAGAACCTGTAACCCAGATTGACATGTGCCAATTGTGCCAAGTAGACGGCCTTTTGAAGAAAAAGCCGTTCTGGGAATTCGGTAAGATCTAGCTTCTTTCCGGCCAAGTACTCAACAACTTTTACAAGTGTACAAACTTGGACATCCATCAGACCGACCTCCGAATACAGCGTTCCACTACAATATTGACCACTCTGTAGTGGCTTAGTAAATCGTATTCGCACTGCCTGCGCAACCAAAAAAAGCCGATCAATTTGAGAAAGTGACCTTTGGTTCAGGGCATCGTATGGCGGGTGGTCAACCTGAAATTTCATTTCCGCCCGGCCACGTCTACCACGAACGGCGAGAAGAACACCGTCGCGGGATTATCCCGATGTTTCTGCCAATCATCACGCATGAGATCGGCGTCGGATAGCGTGAGAATACCCTTCTCGACCATCACCGGAATCTGGCTCTTGAGAAATCGCCCCATCCATTCCATCACCGGGCTGTCCGGACCCCCCGACAGACAGTTCGGCGTATAGTCGATCAGGTTCAGGTCGAATGATTTCATCACCGCCGGCATCTTGGCGCATACATACGGGTCGCCGCCCCCGGCCCGCCACCAGGCGCGAACAGCTTCAGGCATCCGGTCCCAGATGCCGCCGTTAGGGAAAAGCGAACAACCCTCGTGCACATAGTCCTGAATCGCGATTATACCGCCCGGCTTGAGAGTCGCCACGAGCGGTGCCAGGAAAGCTTCGGGGTCGGGGACAAAGCCGATGACCCAGCGCACAAAGACCAGGTCGTAGTATCGATCCAGCAGCGGGGCATCAAATGAACTTCCCTTGATGATCTTGATATTACGCCAGCCATTTGCGTCGATTTGACCTTGAAACCAGTCACAGTAGTATTCCGAGGGCTCCAGAGCCGTCACCGACCCGTTGTCGCCCACAAGTTCCCGCAGGTCCATGGACACGAACCCCGGTCCGGCGCCGACATCCAGACAGTTCCAGCCCGGGGCGACATGAAGGCGGTCGAAGAAACGCCGGGTGACCGGCCCCCAGACAGACTGCTGGAATCTCAGCCGATCCAGCTCGGCATCGCCGTCGCCAAGCAAATACTCATAATCATTTTTGCGTAACGCCATATTATCCAGTCCACAAAGTGCTCTTTCAGACATCGGCAGATAATGGGAAAACAGCCAGTGGGAGCGGCGGGTTCAGACTAAACGAAGATACTCACGAACATCCTGAGTTGGTCGATCTAGAGGTAAGCAGGCGAAGTTTTCTCAGCAGCAGTAAAGGATGCAGTCTATGCCGGTATGGTTCATTCCATTCTTGTTCGTCGGCGCCTTCGCGCTCATCCTGACACTGATTATTAAAGCTGCCCGTAAGCATGAAGAATTGTGCCGTCAGATTCGCCAGCGTCTCGGCTTCATCAGTGAAGAGCCTCCTGACCCGGCCTTGGTAGAGCGACTAAATCGAATTCTCGAGCCAAAAGGAAGCGGGGTCAGAGTCAGCAAGGTTTTCAAGCGCGACCACGGCTCCTATGCACTCTACGACTGTCGCGTCCTGCAAGGTCGGAATGACAAGAGCTCCGATCTGAAGACGGTCCTGGTCGGGCACGGCTGGCAGTTGCCGTCGCTCCGGCTGGCGCCCCTATTGGGCGGTGAAGGAAGAGGGTGGAAGCTGCTCGGCAGCCTGACGCTACTGGCGGTCAAAATAGGGGGATTCGAAGAAGTACCCCTTGAAGCCTCGCCGGAAATTGCAAAGAAATACGTAGTCCTCTCACGCACCCCCCAGGAAGCGTCCCGGCAAATCCCCCGCGATATCTGGCCTGAATTGGCGGCTCTCCCGGGTATATTGATGATCGAAGCCGAGGGGGACACGGTCATCTTCACTGATTGCAATCTCCTGTCGAGCCGAATCAAAGGTAACTTCGAGACCCAGGAGACCGAGCGCCTCCAGAAGGCCATGGATATGGCCTCGCGGTTGAACGGCATATTCGAGCACTGCAAGACCGGGATTGTCCGCGAGTCGGTAATGTCTTAGGGCGGTTGATCGGGCGATCCTCCTAGACGGGAGATGGTCGCCCATTTGTCTCGATTTTCGGCTTGTGTTTGTCTTGAGGGGAGTGTTTACTGCCAGCCACATTGCGCGGGTAGCCTGGTCAGGAAACCGTCGGTGTATAAGGGAAGTCCGGCCAATCTTTCGCGTGGCTCGTTTGGCAAGACCGGGTATCGTGGACTCGGTCAGGATAACAGAGAAAGCAACGGATGCAGCGAAGGTATGACATTGTCGAGCGCCGACTCGTCGAGACTCAGAACGAGCAGAGCCTGCTCACCGTCTATTTCAATCCCGACGAGCAGGAGAAACGATATCTCATCGATAGTCTTAGGTTAGATGAGCACACGCTCAACTCGGCCCTTGACCCCGACGAATTGTCGCGCCTTGAGTTCGAGCCGGATCATATCGCGCTGATCTTCAAGCGACCGAAGAATTATTCACATGAAGACGAATTTCTGTTTCGAGTGGCTTCGACCGGCGCATTTCTCTTCAAGGATCGGTTGATAGTTGTTATCTCCGAGGATGTACCGCTGACCGATTCGAATCAGATAATTCGCATCACTACGCCCGGCTTCCTGCTGCTGAAATTGCTCAACCGCTCGACTGCGCATTTCCTGGCGCACTTGAAAGTTATTTCGGCGATTTCCGACAGCCTGCAGGACAAAATCAATACGGCGATGGAGAACAAGAGCCTGATCAATCTCTTCACTCTGGAAAAGAGCTTGATCTATTATCTGAACTCTCTGAACTCAAACAGCATGGTGTTGGAGAAGATGAAGGTCAACTCCAGCAAGGTCGGGTTCGGCACGGAGGAGATGGAGTTCCTCGACGATACCATCATCGACAGCAGCCAGTGCTATAAGCAGGCCGAGATCTATTCGAACATTCTGGCCGGATTGATGGACGCCAGGGCTTCGATCGTGAGCAACAACCTGAACGTCCTTATCAAGTTTCTCAATATCATCACTATCGCCATCATGGTGCCGACATTTGTGGTCAGCGCCTTTTCGATGAACGTCGAATTACCTCTTCAAGCGCATCCGCTGGCATTCTATATCGTGATGAGCCTGGCCGTGGTTTCGGTGCTGGCCTTCCTGTGGCTGTGGCACCGCAAGAAGTGGTAGTCGAGTGGCCCACCGCTTGCGGTGGGTTGAATATACCTCACTCAATGTCATTGCGAACGGGGCGGGCCCGCCGTCGGGTGGGGACAGCGTAGCGCAGCAATCTCGATTCGCCGTCATTAATACTGCCGGCAGATGTGGGCATCTGCCGGGCACTTGGCGACACTTGAGATCGCCACGTCTCGCCCGTGAAACTCGGTCGAGACTCGCGATGACAGTCTTGTAGGTCAGGCGGACTTGACGCCTGACATGTCCAAAGGAGTCAGGCCCCGAGTCGGCCTGACCTACATCGGACTCATCTGTCAGGCCCCGAGTCGGCCTGACCTACAACAGTTTCCTGATCGCACTCACCAACTCCGGCGCATCGGGCTTGACAGTCGGATCGAATCGGGCCACCAGATTGCCGTGACGGTCTAGCAGAAACTTCGAAAAATTCCATTTGATCTCGCCGGGCAGCTTTGACTTTTCTGTCAACGCGACAAAGAGCGGGTTCTTGTCCGTGCCTTTGACACTGACCTTGGCCATCATGGGGAAAGTCACCGCATACTTGGACGTACAGAACTGAAGGATTTGTTCGTTGCTGCCCGGCTCCTGTCCGCCGAAATTGTTCGCCGGGAAACCGATGATCACCAGGCCGCTGTCTTTGTACTTCAGATACAGCGACTCCAGTCCCGCATACTGCGGAGTGTTGCCACACTCACTCGCGACATTGACGATCAGGACGACTTTGCCGTCGAATGACGCCAGGCTGGTTGTGTCACCCATGATGGTGGCGAACCGGAACTGGCGATAATCATCGCTCTTCACAACTTGCGCCTGGTTTACACTGACCGGTGTCGCTTCGATCTTCTGAGGCGCAGTACCTGCTATGAGCATACCGGCGAGACCGATGAGGCTCAACACGAAGACATACATGAATCTTGACATAACTGACTCCTTTCGTGCCAGTCGTGTTCCCGAAACTGCAGAACAGGACGGGCGTAGATAAGAGAACTATCTTCGGGGGAATCAGGTTCCGACGAAATGAGCGTTGGGAGAGAATGGCGTCGCGAATTTGCTAGGGCGCTACCAATAAGGGTGTCGCGTCGCGGCATATTCCGTAGAACGACATGGCGTCGTCACGACTTATCTGAATCTTCAACCGCTCGCCACCCATGACGCCATCCGCGAACAGACGGAGCTCTTCGGCGAGGTCCTCACTCCACGACGTCGATTTGCCGCCGATATCGGAAGCGTAGACATCGAGCGCGAGCCGGTTCGAGTAGGTCACCGAAAGATGTTTCGGGCGGTAGCGTTGGATCAGATTGGCCGGAGCCGTAGTGGCCTCGGCGACAATTCGAAGGACGGTGTCGTTGAGCTGAGGTTCGGATTCGAATACATGCATCCGAACCAACGATTTGCTGACCGTATCGCCGGCGGCAGCGTGGTCGGTAAACGCCCTGGGCTCATCGGGGCTGCTCAAGAGTGTGAACTTGTAGTCGCGCAGGGAGACGCCGCGGAGCTTAAGGTGAAATTGAGATTTGGCGAAATCAAGCACCAGATAGGGACGATCCACCCCAACCAGGGCCGCCTCGGCGCCTTTGAAACGGCTGGCATAGTCAGTCGCCGGCGGAGGCGGAGGCGGCTTGGGGGTCTTGCCTTTGCTCTTACCCTGGGCCGGCGCCGAGTCAAAAGCCACTGTAGCCAACAGCAGAAGCAGCACCAGGCCAATTACAGTCGCAAGTCGTCGTCTTGATCTGTTCATATCAGTAAACGAATATGTATGTGCCGTATTGTACGCGTCCATAGAGATTCGACAGGTCCTTTTCACCCAGACGAACACACCCGTGGGTGACGCTCACCCCGAGCAGTCGCTCGTACAGGGTGCCGTGCACGAAATAGCCGTTGCCGAATCCAATCGCATACGCGCCCATCGTATTGGGGTCCATGCGTTCTTCCTCGGTCAATGGGACTTGCTCGCCTTCTTCAATGAAAGCCCAGTCCGGCTTACGCCACCAGGGGCCTTCTAATTTGCTGTCGGCTACGAAGACGCCGGTCGGAGTGCCGAAAGTCCAGTGACGGCCGGTCAACGTGTCGGTCAATTCCGCACCGGAACCGGTGGAACAATCCGCCGCGATAATGATTGAATCTTCGGTGCGATAATAGAGCTTGTTGGCATAGCGGTCTATCACAATGTACGGCCGCGTCATTTTGAGTCGCCCGGATGGCAGACTGGACTTCGGACGCTGCGATTTCTTGCCGCCCTGGTCGGCCCCCACGGCCGGCTTGCTGTCGGTCACTTTGGGCTTAACGAATGATTCCTGTGAAGTCCAAAGGAGAATGCCGATCAACAACAGCACTATCGTGAGAAGTCCCGCCGGAATGATTATGAACCACTTGTTCATGGCATCGGCTCCGTCATACGCACGATCGTTACCCACATACCTCTAACCGCGTATTTCATCAGTTTATCCATCTGGGGGTTCGTGACGGCCACACAGCCTTCGGTCCAATCTTTGCCCTTGCCGCCTTCGCCGTGGATTTCAATCAGGCTGCCGATACGTGCCCGTCCCCCAATGCTGCCGTTACGCTGACCCTGGCGGAAGCGGACCCGGTCCGCATCGTTCGGGTAATTGATGAGCAGCGCCTTGTAGTATTTGCTGTGGTGCTTGATCTCGGTCACCTGATATTTGCCTTCAGGAGTAGCGCCGTCACCGGAGACCCATTTTTGCTTGGCGGAACTGTAACCGAGATCACACGGATACACCGACGCCACATCACCATTGAGAATCAGATATAATTTGTGTGCCGCTTTGTCCACCACGATGGCCGGCTCGCCGGTAGCTTTCGAATGCTGCTTGGTTTCGCGGACCAGTGACTGCCAGTGGTGCAGACTTTCCACGTTTTGGCTTTGATAGTTTCCGTATTGGGTCGACAACCTATCCAGCAGGTAGTCGGTCTTCTGCAGCAGGGATTCAGCTTCGGTGTGCTGATTCCTGGAGATAAGGTCCTGGGCCAGGCTCAAACTTGTCCCGGCCGAGATTAAGATTCGTTGACATTCCATCGGAGCAAGTCCGTCGTCGAGACGTTTCCGCCAGCCGTCGATTTCGCGCTGAGTCGCGGAGAAAGCATCGGAGACCTGGTTGCGAGCCGTCTCTTGCAAATCGGTCGTGGTTTTGCGGGCGATACCGGCTTTCACGGTCGCCAGAGCAAACAACGAGTCGGCTTCGCGATAAGTTCCGAAAGGATTGTATGAGGCATTTTCCCGTCGCAGGGAGCCTTCGCCCAGCTCCAGACAGAATTCGGCCTGGCGAAGAATTACCGGGGCCTGTTGTTCGGCTCCGGCCAGACGGGCGCGGTCTATGGCCCGGTAGGCCTGATTGAGACTGGCGAGGGGAGGGGTGCGATAATGTAGCGCCGCGATCCATGCCCCGGCGACAAGCAAGGGCAGGATAATCGAGACGGCAATGATCCACCGTTTCTTGCCCGATGTCATCCGTGGTTCCTGCGGTCTTCTACAACTAAGGGGAGGGCTGCCCGTTGCCGGACAACCCTCCGAAAAACGAAAGTTGCTGTCAGGGTGAGACAACTACAATTAGCGCTTCCCTGAAGCCTTGGCCTTAGCAGCTTCGATATCGGAAATTATACGATTCAACTGGGAAATCGCACCTTCCAATTTCGGCTTGGCCACGAGGAACTTACCACCGTTGAAATCGGCCAGCGCAGCCGCATGAGCGGCTTCAACTGAGGCCAGATCGGAGGCGATCAGTTCGAGGTCAGCCTTCGTGCCTTTGCCCTTCGGGGCCTTGGCAAGCGCGTCCTTGGCGGTGACAAAGAGACCGTCGATCTGAGTGATCAGAGCCTGGTCTTCTTGACGTACCCGCTCTTTGCCGGCCTGAGCGTCGGTCACGGCCTGGTCACCCAGTCTGGCAGCGGCGGCCAGAAGTTCTTTCGCCCGGCCGTAGCCACGGAACAGAGCGAACTTTGAATCCTGGGCCTGGATCTCAACCTTGGCAGCGTTGAGGGAATCCATTGCCTGCTGGTAGGACGCCGGAGCATAATCTTTGGCTTCGGCCAACTCAGCGTTGGCGAGAGCGTCACTACTGGTCTTGAGCTCCTCAGTCGGAGCTTTGGCGCAACCGGTCACCAAGAGCGCGATTGCGAGTGCCACCAGAATAGACGACACACGCGTTGACATAGCGTTTTTTCCTTTCGACCGACCGCCCTTGCGGACGCTTTGGTTAACATCTACGGACAGTGACAGGGTCGGTCGGGTCTGTGTGTGTCCGTCCGGTTCGTGTTCAAACATCATCTGCATGAAGCGTCACCGGCAAACATTGTTTTGTTTTCGTTCAAGAACAGTACGTTCTCATCTCGTCGTTGTACTCTCGGTCTGAATTATTGGGTTGATGTAAATGAACACCGTCCCCAAAATCAGTCGTAGGGCACAAGCGGCCACAAATGAAGCGGCCACGGCCTTATATGTCAAGGTTTATAAGCAATTTAGGCGATGCTTTTCTGAGGTTGTAAACCGGTTGTTTGGCAGCGAGTTACGCGATTTTGGCTGTTCGGGAGGGTGGATCGACGGCGCTATGAAAGTTTGTTTAATTGGACCGGGGGTGGATTTGGGCCCTCGCAGGTCCATTTTTGGACGGGGGGAAGGGGCGACGAATCAATCAATCGGCAGGGTCCCGCAAGCGATCGGCAGGGTTCCATCCCTGCCGCGGCTTCTACTCTGTCATGCCCCGGCGCCTATTCTGTCTTGCCCCGCTTCAGGCGGGGCACCCAAGGGTTGTGACGTGGTTGCGTCAGGTCCTGCCGACTCGGCCGCCAACGGCGGGCGAGACGGTGTGACCTGACGCCTATCCCCCGAATAACCTTGACGATTCTCTCCCTTTTCGATATTTTGGATGTGACAGAACGTACTTACACGCGAACACAGGGGGGCTCATGGCCCGAGTGATAATTGCATTGATGGTGGTTTTGGCGGCGTCGATGTCACATGCCCAGGATCCGTGGTTCGATACGAAAGTTGACTATGGAGTGGGAGGTCGCCCGCTTTCTGTTTCTGCGAGCGATCTTGACGGAGACGGCGACAATGATTTGGCCGTGGCAAACTATAGCCCTGATAATGTGTCAGTTCTGATCAATAATGGCGACGGGACGTTCCAAACTGCGGTCAACTATGCAACTGGTACAACATCGTATTCTGTCTTCGCTATTGATCTGGATGGTGACGGTGACGTTGATTTGGCTGTAGCAAACATCGACTCTGACAATGTGTCAATCCTGAAAAATAACGGTGATGGGACGTTTCAGCCCGCGGTCAATTATGGCCCCGGAGACTGGATAACGGTCTTTGCCAGTGACTTTGACCTTGATGGTGACAACGATCTCGCTCTGGGAAACGTTGATGCCGCCAGTGTGTCGATTCTGATGAATAATGGGGACGGTACTTTTGAGCCTGCAGTCCAATATAGCGTGGGAGGCAAACCCTGGTGCGTCTTCGCGAGTGATCTAGATGGCGACGGTGATAGTGATCTGGCCATCGCAGACATTGCATCTGACAGGGTGTCTGTCCTGAAGAATAGCGGTGATGGTACGTTTCAAGTTGGTGTGCAGTACGCGGCTGGCACGGAGCCCATTTCTGTTTTTGCGATCGATGTTGATGGCGACGGCGACAATGATCTTGCCGTGGCGAACATTGACTCTGACAATTTGTCAATTCTGAAGAATAATGGTGACGGGACCTTTCAAGCCGCTGTCAACTACGTTGCGGGGGATCGTCCGCGCGCTGTCTTCGCAATTGATCTTGATCGTGACAGTGACAACGATCTGGTTGCGGCGAATGCAGGCTCTGACAACGTGTCGATTCTGAAGAATAATGGTGACGGGACGTTTGAAGCTGCAGTCAACTTTGCCGCTGGAGACGGTCCTTTTTCTATATACTCGAGCGACCTTGACAGCGATGGTGACAATGATCTGACCGTGGCCAACGAAAGCTCCAACACTGTATCGATTATAATGAATCTTACTGCTTTGCCACATGTTCCGACTACAATACGCGTTCCGTCTGACCAACCAACAATCCAGGCCGGTGTTGATGTTGCTCTAAACGGTGATACAGTGCTCGTGGCAGATGGGACATATACAGGAGAGGGCAATCGCGACGTTGATGTGTCGGGGAAGGTAATTGTCGTTAGGTCGGAGAATGGCCCGGAGAACACTGTCATTGACTGTGATGCCTCGGCAGCCGACCCGCATGTTGGATTCCTGCTAACTAGTGGTACAACAACGATTCGCGGGCTTACGATCATGCATGCTTTCGGCAGTGCGGTCTTCGCGGAGGGTCAAGATATAGTTTTAGACTCATGTATCATTAGAGAAAATCAGGGAGCAGGTGTCTCGACAGGAAGCGCAATCTTGAAAGACTGCGTAATAGAGGATAACAGCGGAATAGGGCTGTATTCGCACGTAGGTGCACTGACTTCCTGCAAAATCAATCGCAATGCTGGCGGTGGGGCATCCTTTGGTCAAGGTGTGACTGACATTGACTCGTGTTCATTTGAGGCCAATGTTGGAGATGCACTGTATTTTCGAGGGGGTACAAACCTAGTCACGAACTGCAGGTTTGGTGGCAATGGGACTGGAATTGGTGTATGGGTAGAAGATAGTCCAATTCAGCTGTCAGTGTTGCATTGCGAGTTTACAGCGAACATCACGAGTGGTTCCGGTGCTGGTGTGCGCTTCTGGGAGGGCTCGTTGGGAGATTCTCGACTTGTCATCGATAGTTGTTATTTTGAAAGAAATGTAGCTGAGTCCGGAGGCGCAATTTCTCTTCGTTGCTTCAATTCGAGCATACCGGTTGAAATCTCTCGTTGCAGATTTCGGAGTAACGTTGCATCTCGAGGGGCTGGAATTGAGATCATTGCGGGATCGTGTATTCAAGGTTTGTCAATTCACTCGTGCGTCTTTGAATCAAATGAGGCCCAGGCAGGCGGTGCCATTTCCGGGTTATATGTTGTACCTTGGGGCACATCAGATGTGACTGGCTGTACTTTCGTGGGGAATAGTGCGACCACGGGAAGTCACATTGTTTGTGGCAGTTACACGTATGGTACTGGGTCACCAACTATTTCAGAATGTGTATTTGCGGATGGCCGCCAAGGGGCAGCTATAGTGTTGCAGGACGGCGGCATCGCGCCGCTTGTGTCTTGCTCCAATGTTATCGCAAACGCCGGTGGTGACTGGGTCGGCTGTATCGCTGACCAGTATGGCCAGAACGGCAACATCTCACTTGATCCGCTCTTCTGTGATACCGCCAACGGCAACTACTCACTATACAACTTCTCGCCCTGTGCGGCGGCTAACAACTCATGCGGGCAGTTGATCGGCGCGTACGATGTCGCCTGCACGCTCGCCGCTACTCTTGCACTGCCGGCTGAACCGTCCACCACAAATGTTATGAGCCACACCCCGGTATTGGGCTGGACTTTCGATCCTGCTCTCGGCTGGTCTCAGACCGAATTCGAAATCGCGGTCGGCTCCGACAACGACTGGGCCTATGCGGAAATGTGGAATCCGGCCCCCTCCCAAAGCACAGAAGCTTCTACTGTCTATGCTGGGGCGACGTTGCTCGATGGCGCCACGTACTACGCCCGCGTTCGGACCAAACTCAACGGGTCATGGACGCCCTGGTACGAAACCTCTTTCCGCATGAACTCGCTGCCCGTCAAGCCAGCCATTGCGTCGCCGCACAACGGAGCATTTACCGGGTATCAGCCAACGCTCTACGTCTATAACTCGACCGATCCCGAAAGCGACTCGCTGTCATACCAGTTCCTTCTCTATGACAGCCCCGGCGATCCGTCGCCGCTGATGGTCAGCGATCTGGTGCCGCAGCAGACCGATTCCACCGGGTGGACCGTGAGTGAGTATTTGGCGGAAGATTCAATCTACGCGTGGCGTTGTCGCGTCTGGGACGGATACGAATTCTCGGACACGTCAAGCTGGTTCTTCTTCGCAGTTAACGGCATGCCACAAGCACCCAGTACGCCAACTGCTATTGCACCAATCGGGCAGAACCTGATTCTGTTCGACATGCTGCCCGCGTTCACCTGGACCGCGGCGACCGACCCGGACCCGTTCGACGAAGTCCGATACCGGCTGGAGTTGTCGCTCAATCAGAATTTTACAATGATAGTGCCGTTCGACAACCTGGTCGATACGGTGTTCAATTTCGCAGATTCACTGTCGTTCAGCACCCGCTATTGGTGGCGAGTGAAGGCGCTCGACAACGGGGGGCTGTTCAGCATGTCGGCGGTGTCCGATTTCTGGACCTGGACGCTGGGTGACGTCAACCGGTCGCACGACTGCACGATTGGCGATATTGCTCTCTTAGTCGATCATCTGTTCATCGGTGGTACGCCGATAGATCCCCCGAAGGTTGGCGATGTGAATGGCCGTTGTGACATAACGATCGGCGATATTTCGCTGATGATCGACCATCTGTTCATATCAAGTGCCGCTTTCAAGGTGGGGTGCGAGTAGGGGAGCGGCGAACCCGACCTGCAAGACGTCAGGCGTCGAGTCCGCCTGACCTACGTTTTTCAAATCAAACACCAACCCGGCGCGAGCGCTGGGGCACCATCCCCCGGCAGGGGTGGAACCCTGCCGATCAGGACACCCTTGGGTCCCCGACTTCTCGGGGATGACGTTTGGACAACCCTTGGGTGCCCTGATTCCGGCAGATGTGGACATCTGCGGGGCACGGTTCACTCAACCCTTGGGTGCCCCGGCTAAACCGGGGCATGACAAACGCGTAAATTCTCCCCGCACTTGACTTGAATCAAAGTGGAACTACAAGCGTACAATATAATGAAAGAAGGCAAAAAGGGTCCTGTTAAGCGATTAGAGGCACTTGTGTCTTTTTCGCCCATATTGTATCTTGACTAGCGCGAAGAGCCCGGCCGCCGACCCTGCGTTGCAGTCCAAAACGCTGGATCACAGGATATTGCCCGGACAGAACGCGAACAACCGTAGCGGGAACTTCACCAGTGAACCGACTGTTTAGACACATAGGTTGCGAAAGCAACGAACTTTTGGGCGTAAGGGGTCGATAGTATGCCCGAAGGTTCAACCAAGCAGCTCGACAAGCGGAAGCAGTTCGAAAATGAGGCGTTGCCTCACATGGACGCGCTCTACCGCACGGCACTGAGAATGACCAAGAATCAGTCCGACGCGGAAGATCTCGTCCAGGAGACGATGGTCAAATCGTACCGCTTCTGGGACAAGTTCGAACCGGGTTCGAACTGTCGCGCCTGGCTGTTCAAGATCATGACCAACATATTCATCAATGAATATCGGTCCAAGTCTCGAACGCCGGTGTCGGTGAATCTGGATGATATCGATGACAACTTCCTCTACGGACAGTTGTCGTCGCTGACTCCGGATAAGAATCCGGAAGAGCAGTTGTTCGCGAAGATTTTTGACGATGACGTCAAGAAGGCTATCGAGGAGTTGCCGGATGATTTCAGGTTAGTAGTGGTCTTGTCGTTCCTGGAAGATTTCTCGTATCAGGAGATTGCTGATATTGTCGATCTTCAACTAGGGACGGTAAAATCGCGCCTGCATCGCGGCCGGAAGCTCCTGCAAAAGAAGCTTTATGATTACGCAGTCAAGAACGGTTACATCAAGGACCTCGCTAAATGAATTGCCAGGAAGCGCTCAATCTTCTCTATGAAATAATTGATAAAGAAGCCTCTGAAATCGACGCCAAAGAAGTAGAAGAACACCTGCGCAATTGCAAGGACTGTTCCGGCGTCTATCGGCTCGAGCGTTCAGTCAACGAGTTGATTCAGGAGAAGCTGGCGCATCGACAGGCCACGCCTAAGCTGGACACGCTGAAATTCAAGGTACTGGCCGAACTCGACCGGGTCGATGGCGAAAATCGTCCCCTGTCACCCTCCTTTGAAAAAAAAAATGATTACCCTGCCAAACCGGCTTTCCGGCTTGGCTGGGCGCTTGCTGTTGCGGCGTCGCTGGTAGTCGTTATCGGCGCTTATTTTGTCGGCCGGGCGGTTTTCGACACTCACGGCGCTTATCTGCCGCTGGAGCAATCACACGCGGCGGCGGTTGATAATCACGATGGCTATAGCGACCAAGCCACCACGACTCTGGCTCGCTCGACTTCACAGCAAAATCTATCCTACGATGTAGCCGAGAAAGTGAAAACGTTCACACTCATCGGCGGGCAGGTCGAGACGGTGGACAACATCCCGCTGGTTCATTTCATTTACCACAACGACGATCATTTCGTGTCGGTATTCGTTATTGACGAAGACCTCCTGACCGTTCCGGAAGAATTAATCGAGACCATCGTACATCGCAATGGCGCCAAATTCTACGACCATAATTGTCGTGGCTGCCGGTTGGTATATCGTCAGGTCGGCAACGCTCTGATCGTGACGGCGAGCTCGAATCGGGATGTCGATCTGCTCGATTTCTTCCCCGACCGTAATCCGATTTAGTTAGGTGTAAAGCTACGAACGAATAGGTCATGGTTGCGGCAGGTCCTGCCCACCGCAGGTGGGTGTGACCTGCCGCCATTGTCTATGCCTGATAGCAGGTGTCAGTTCACACGACCCCGATAAATCGTGGTCGCAGGAACTGACACAACCGATCATGATGTCTCGTGCCGGCGCAACGGACGCGCCGGTTTTTTAATTGCCTTCGGCTCGTCCGGGCCTAGGTTAGGCCGAATGTCCGCCCGAGGAAGACTCTTAAGCAGCCTGTTATCGATCGCAATCTACCTGGTTGCTCCTTTGATGCACGCTCAGTCCGCCCAGCTCGACAGCACATACGTTCGGACGGTTCTGGAGACACAAAGCCTGCTCTTCAACGACCGGTTCGCTCAGGTCGATTCGATCTACCAGGCCGAGATCGCCGCTCGTACCCAGGACCCGGCGGGCTACCTCTTCCGGGCGGGGGCACTATTTGCCGATATGTCTGATCGCGAGGAGAACGTTAACGGCGCGCTCTTCCGGCAGTTGCTCGACTCGGTGGTGTCGCTGACTGACCGCATCCTTGATACCTGTAATAATCCCACCGCCGCCTGGATGTACCTCTGGCGCGGTCACGCGCGGGCCTACGGATCACTGTACGAATCAAAGTTCGGTTCATCGATGGCGGCGCTCAAGATGGGCATGGCCAGTATCGACGAGTACGAAGCCGGGTTGAGCCGCGACAGTTCGTTGTATGATCTCTACATGGGGATCGGCTCGTATCATTACTGGAAATCGGCTAAGGCGGGGATGCTGCGCTGGATCGGGTTGTTCAAGGATGAAAAGGACAAGGGTATCGCGGAACTCCGCCGGGCGGCGGACTCGTCACTGCTTCATCGCGAGCTTTCGCGAAGCGCTCTGATCTGGATATACATTGATGAGAAGGAATACGACGCGGCCGTGACTCTGGCCGAGGATTTTGTCAAACGATACCCCGACGGCCATACCTTCCTGTGGCCGATTGCACAGGCGCGGTTTCTTCAGACCCACTACGGCGAGGCGGCCCGCGCTTTTCTGGAATTGCGAACCCGGCTCGATAGTTCGCCCGGCAACTATTTCAATCTGATCGAATGTGATTGGCATCTGGCGCAATGCTGCACCTGGCTGACGGATGATGCCAATCTGAAAGCGACCGTAGAGCATTACCGGTCATACGAGGCTCGTATTTCGGATGAGACGCGCAGTCGTCAGAGCGCGAAGATTAATTATCTGCAGCGGTTTGGGGAGTAGGGGAGCGGAAACAATTATTGTGGGCAGGTTTGCTTCAGACTTGCCAACTTCTTTGCGGAGATAAAGAACGGGGCGCCAGCCCCGTCATACCCGCGGAGGGGCCTGTTGAAAAAGCCTCTCTTGGCTCAATTCGAATCATTCCACGCACGATAGTGATTTCCTAAGTCGCTGCAACGCGTCAGGTCACACGCCGCCTTTGGCGGCGCAGGACCTGACGCAACAACATTCGGGGGGGGTTTTTCAACATGCCCCTTCGCAGGAATGACGGCCTTACGGCCGTCTGCTAAGTAGCGAGCAGGCACCAGGGTCCCGACCTACAACAATAGAGATTGCCACGGCCGCCAAGGGCGACCTCGCAATGACGTTTATAAGTGAGTGAGGGAAACGCCGGTGAGAGTCACTGTCCGGCGCGGGACATCTCGTCGAGGCGGCGGCACCCTTCCATAAGGATCGCCTCGTTGGCGGAATCGTTGTTTGGCTCCGGCAGTTCATCTTCTTTGAGCGTCTGGACCACCCATTTACCGGTGCGCCACATGACGGCATCGTAAACCGCCTCGGCGCCGGTTTTGTCGTCGCTCTCAGCGTAGATGATACGGCCTCTATCCAAACAGACGGTCAGCTTGCCCTGCGTCGACATGACTCTGATCTTGGCGGTTCGCCCGCCGGGTCCCATCGCCTGTATCAAATCGACCAGGTTCATGTCTTCGATATTTCCGGATGTAACAGTCGGGGAGTGGACGTCCATTTTCAGTTCCGAATGCGCCGACTGGGCGATTCGAGCGCGAAGTTTCTGAAGTTTGACGACTAGCAGATCGAGCGAGTTCTCGATCGCGACCACATCCTCGAGACCCAGTTCAAGCATGGCCGCCAGTTCTGACGCTGCCTGACCGGAGGAAACGAGGAACGTTGGCACTTGACGGATGTCGACGCCCTTTTCAGTTATGGTTGTGACAGTCTGACGGGCCTTGGCGGCATCCGACTTTTCTATAAGAACAATGATGTCAGGGCGCGACCGTCGGTACATGACCGTAAACTTATCGATATTGTCCATGGCCAGCGGCCGGAAGCCTTCGTCGCGAAGCCGGTCAGTCACACTTTCGAGGTAGCCCTTGTCATCGCAATAGAGCAAGACCTGGTTGTGGGTGCCGTCCTGCACCGGGGAATCGTCGAGAATCTCCTGCTCGATTAACTCCACAAAAGCCGTGGTGACTTCTTTCAGGAACAACCGGCCGGACATCGACTCCAGATTCGACCGGACTTTTTCGAATTTGTCGAGCGACAGCCGGCGGTCGAACGACACATTCTCACAGAACACATCCACGATGGTCAGGATATTCCCGCCGAGCGCTTCAATCGGCAGGCGACGAGTGTATTTCTGCTCAAGGTCGATGTACATCGACTTCAGCATCCCGACTACCAGCGGCGGGAAGTTCAGCGAATCGAGCAGCTTGGCGGACATCGGGACGCGCGTGCGGCAATCGGGGGCGGCCTGTGATTCACCGTAGTAGTAGCGCGAGACATCGTGCAAATAGGCGGCGTCGACAACGCTCAATCGATCTTTTTCCGGGAGTCCGAGCTGGCGACACAACCGATCGACATATCGACCCACGACTGCCGCATGGTTGTGGGATGAATGGTCGCGGGCGGCCAGCAGCGCGGTGAACAACTGAGTACTCTTGATCAAAAGATCTTCAGACTCTTTGTAGCCGGTTTCATGAATCAGCATCTGGGCGGCCGATTCGTAGTAGCGTACTTTGGTACGGGGCGAGACTTTGCGCAGCCGGTCGATCAGGTCGATATAATCGCCCGGTACCGTATCGCGGATGAACACCGCAAAGAATCGGTGGGTACCGATAAGATCGATGGCGTCATCGGCCGACTCGGTGCAGATTACCTGGAACTCTTCGTTCTTGAGCGCCTGCACCAGCGGTTTGTCGCCGTTGAGATCATCACTGACTACCAGAACGGTTGTGCTGCCCGACGACCAATCGGCCTGCTGGGCCACGACGCTCTCGGTTACGACGGCTACCCGCCCGGTGGAAGTATTCGCGGTGTAGTGTTTGGATATGGCTGCGCGAAGCGACAACTCTGCTGCCACGAACAGACGGATATTCTTGCCACCGGTGACAAATTTCAATTCGGATTCTAGGTCAGTGTTGGTTGGGTCCTCGCAGGCTATACTCAGAAGGTCATGCGACGGATCATAGGCGAATGGAATCACAGTGCGTGCTACGGCGACATTGGCCGGAAGCATCCTGATGACTTCCACCGGGATGTTCTGTTGGACGATCGAGACAGACTGACAATTGAACTGGGTCGTCAGCACATTCAACAACTGGTCCTCGGTGATGAAGCCTAGCTTCATCAGGTGGGAGCCGAGCCGTCCGCCGTGCTCACGCTGGCGGTCAAGGGCCAGCCTGATCTGGTCCTCGGTCACCAGTTGTTGCTTCAAGAGAAGTTCGTCGATACGCAGCGTGCAATTCTTACGAGTCATATACCGGCGCGTCTGTTTGGCATCCCGTTCCGGGCGCGCGGTCGCTTGGCCCCGCCCGGATAGTCCGGTTCGGTGGCCTGTTTCGGCTGTAGTTGACCGCATGCCTCCTGTTCTCTATGTAATCGGCCAAAACGGCCCGGAGGTCCAGTCTTTGGCGGTGTTCAATTTGTGAACAGGGGGGAGACGACTCAAGCTTGCGTAGCGAAGTTCTCTTTACTACCCTTCCACCGTGGAAGACAAACGCAAAGAGACCACCATCAAGCTGACTGCCGAAGTCGCCTGCGCGGGTTGAGCCAGCAAGTTGGGGCCGGGGTTCCTGGCCAATCTGCTCAAAGACCTGCCGCAGTCGACCCATCCGGACCTTCTGGTCGGGTTCAACAAGGCCGACGACGCCGGGGTGTTTCGCCTCGACGAGCGGACAGCTCTGGTCCAGACGGTGGACTTTTTCCCGCCGATCGTTGATGACCCGTATGATTTCGGCCGGATTGCCGCGGCGAACGCCCTGTCGGACGTATTCGCGATGGGAGGACGGCCGCTGACGGCTCTGAATATCGTTTGCTTCCCGGTCACGACCATGCCTCCGGAAATTCTGGGCGAAATTCTTCGCGGCGGCAACGAAAAGATCGAAGAAGCCGGAGCGGTGGTGGTCGGCGGTCATTCGATCAAAGACAAAGAACTGAAATACGGCGTGGCGGTCACGGGGATAATCGACCCGAACAAGATCGTCACCAACGCCGGCGCGAAACCGGGCGACCAGCTCTTTTTGACCAAGGCGCTCGGGACCGGTATTATTACAACCGGCATCAAACGCAATGTTGTCTCCGCCGAACTGGCCAACCTGGTCATCCGCCAGATGGCTGCACTCAACCGGACTGCCGCGGTGTTGATGGTCCAATACGGTGTTCACGCGGCCACTGATATAACCGGTTTCGGCCTGCTCGGCCACGCCATGGAAATGGCTGAAGCATCGGGGACGAGCCTTCGGTTCTTCGCCGACCGACTGCCGATCCTTCCCGAGGCCGAACGTCTCGCCGGCGAGGGAGTCAACCCGGGCGGGGCAAATGATAACCGTTCCTGGCTCCAGGATCGGGTGGACATGGCTTCGGGGGTGAGGAAGTCACTCGAACAGGTCTTGTACGATCCGCAAACGTCCGGCGGACTGCTGATTGCTATCCCGTCGGATCGGGCTGAGACGTTTTCTCAGGCCTTACAGGTGGCTGGACTGCCCGCGACGGTCGTGGGCGAGGTCACACCACGCGCCGACAAAGTTATTTCGGTCCTGTAGCCATTGTTGGTTGCGTCAGGTCCTGTCCCGCCCTTGGGCGGGATGTGACCTGACGCTTCCAGATACGGTGCCCGGCAGATGCCCACATCTGCCGGCTCGTATAGATACTGCTCGGTGGCAAGTGGACTTTCTCTTACGCAGCCGACTCCACAATCCCTGGGTGCCCCGCCTAAAGCGGGGCAAGACAGAAGAGAAGTTGCGCCCCGTCCCACGGCAAAACTCGAATAGCGGACCAATCGTGTAGCAATTTGTTGTAGGAAGGGCTTGCTTCAAGCCCGCCATGGGAAGAACGGCGGAAACCGCCGTGGCAGGTTCGAAGACGGATCTGACCTACGGCTAACCGATGTCTTTTTCTGAGCATTTTTATTATCGGGGCACATTGTTCTGGAACTCGTAGTTGTAAAATATACGGTTGTTGTTGATCTTCATCTGCGGATTGACTGTTTAATCACACAGGGAAGTACTTATGGACATAGGATTCGTATATTCGCAGAAGGACCCACGGCAGACCAAGGCCAGGGATTTCGTTATTAGTTTCGTGGAGAAGCGCGGAATTTTCGCCCGGGTGTTCGAGGCACACAGTGATGTCGATTCACCCACGTTGATCATCGACGGCCATACTATCAAAGAGCAGCGCCGACAGCCGCGCGAAGATCAACCTCGCATGTATCCCTCGATCAAGGACATCGCCGAAGCGCTCGAACGGCACTGCTGGTCGCTGTGAGGCGGAGGTTCGGGAAACCAAAAGCAGGTGCACGAGGACGTACACCTGCCACAATCAGCTAAGATATGATCGGCAGGCCTCTGTGCCTGCCGTTTTTGCTTTGCGGCAGGGTTGGAACCCTGCCGATCAAAATATTCACATCCCACAAATAGAAAGCCGGCAGATGTGGGCATCTGCCGGCCACGTGTTTTGTCCAGACCGTAAAGGTCCCGACCTACAATTTCACCCCACCGGCTGGGCGACCGATACCACCGGCTCGAATCGGGCCTGGAAGAACCGAAGTTGTTTCGGTTCGTAGGTGAAGCGCAACCCCTTGATCTGATCGCGGCGCTTGTACAACTGCGCGATACCCTCAGCCGTGTAGTCGAGATGGCTCTGCGTGTACACCCGTCTTGGGATGGTCAGTCGGACCAGTTCCAGTTTTGGACGACGGTTCTGGCCGGTCTCGGTGTCGCGTCCGGAGGAAACATTCCCGCGCTCCATCGCGCGTACGCCCGTCTCGACATAAATCTCAGCCGCCAGCGCCTGTGCCGGGAACTGCTCCTGGTCGATGTGGGGCAGGAACCGCTTGGCATCGAGGAATATCGCATGACCCCCGTGAGGAATCACGTGCGGGATGCCGTACTGGGTCATCAATTCGCCCAGATAGTTGGTCTGTTCGACTCGATACCGGATGTAGTCATCGTTCGCGACCGCTTCGCGGATACCCTGAGCCAGAGCCGCCATGTCACGCCCGGCCAGACCGCCGTAGGTGTGAAGGCCTTCGTATACGACAACTTCCGCCTGAGCGTTGACATAAAATTGTTCGTCGTTCATCGCGAGAAAACCGCCGATGTTCACGAGACAGTCTTTCTTAGCCGAGCAGGTACAGCCGTCGGTGTAGGAACAGATTTCCTTAACGATTTCCTTGATCGACTTGTTGCGATAACCCGGCTCACGTTGCTGGATGAAATAGGCGTTCTCAATCGTGCGGGTGTTGTCGAGCATGATCGGGATTTTGTACTTGTCGCAAAACTTTCGTAGTTCGCGCAGGTTGGCAATCGATATCGGCTGTCCACCCGCCATGTTGACGCAGGTTTCGTAGCTGATGTACGGAATCTTGTCGGCGCCGACCTGATCCACCAGCTTCTGCATTTTGGCCATATCGACATTCCCTTTGAACGGGTGTTCGCTGGTGGTGTCGTGGGCCTCGTCGATGATTACGTCGACAAACTTCCCGCCCGCCAATTCCTGATGTAGCCGGGTGGTAGTGAAGTACATGTTGCCGGGGACGTAGTCACCCTTCTTGATGAGCAATTTCGACATAATGTGTTCGGCGGCGCGGCCCTGATGGGTCGGCACGAGGTATTTGTAGCCGAACACGTCGCGGATCGTGGCTTCGAGATCATAAAAATTCCTGCTTCCGGCGTAGGCTTCGTCGCCGAGCTGCATCGCCGCCCATTGGGCGTCGGACATGGCCGATGTGCCGCTGTCGGTCAGCAGGTCGATATAGACGTCTTCGCTGCGGAGCAGAAACGTATTGTAGCCGGCTTCCTGGATCGCCTTCCGGCGGTACTCTTTGGAAGTCATCTTGATTGGTTCGACCGTCTTGATTTTGAACGGTTCCGGTATGTATTTCATAGCTGTCCTAACCTTGTTTTGTCGTCCGGGTCACACGGGGTTGCCGGACGATGTAGTTGTTCCAACCGTTTAATCGAGTCGGTGGATGTGGACTCCCGATCAGGTCGAGGGCAGGCATCTGCCGGGCTCGAATAGAAACGGCGGAGGCAAAATAAGGCCGGAAGTTCAACTCGTCCAGCAGTTTCATGGGCAATCTTAACCCCGCTTGTGGTTTGGCGGGCGTGTGGTTATGTTATTAAACAAGAACGTAGGGCAGAATCCTCCCGCCTTGCGGGAGCGATTCTGCCATGCCGAAGTCATGCTGAGGCCTGAGCTTGCCGAAGGGTCGAAGCATGGCAGAACCGCTCGCCTTACCCGCTTGTAGCGGGCAAGACGAGGGTTCTGCCCTACGGGTGGGCCTCAAATCCGAAAGTGTGAAATCATGCTCCGATTGTTCATTGCTATGCCGCTGCCGCACGAGGTTGAGGTTGAACTCGACCGGTTGCTCGGCTTGCTTCGTCCGAAAGGCCCCGATGTCAAATGGGTGGCCGCCAAGAATGTCCATTTGACAATCAAGTTTCTTAGCGAAACCGATGAAGAGCTGGTGCCGAAAATCAAGACGGCTATCGACCAGACCTGCGCCGGGTATCAGCCTTTCGAGTCGGTCATTGACCAGGTAGGCGGATTTCCCGGACTGAAGAATCCGCGCGTGATCTGGGTGGGTGGGTCACAACCGATTGAAGCGGCCGCCCGAATGGCGGCCGAGATCGACCGTCGCATGCACGAACTAGGTTTTGAGAAAGAAACGCGACCTTTCAAGGCGCATCTGACCCTGGGGCGGGTTCGAGAAGGTCGGTCGGTGGCGGTGCTATCGTCCTTTCTCGAATCGTTCGAACTGACTCCTATTCCACTGAAGCTGGACCGTCTGGTCTTGTTCAAGTCGACGCTGACGCCGAAGGGTTCGATTTATGAGCGGATCCATGAGGCGGTGCTGGGGCAGGAGCGGTTTGGGGGGTAGGGGGCGGACTTCTTAACAGTTGAGCCCGCGGAATCCAGTAGGTCGGTGTTTTCGAGAGGCTCGCGAAGCGAGTCTCGGAGAAAACCCGACACAGCCCTATAAGTGATATGATGTCGGGTTGCGCGCTCAACTCATAATTGCGCGTAACCCGACCTACCAAAGCTCGCTTTAGCGAGAAGCCGCATTCTATCGCTAAGTGCAAAGTTACTAACTATTTAGACGCATTTTCCCGGATCTCGCCGATTGACTTTCCGAGGGGCACCTCATTTTCACTGACAGGATCTGTCAGGGGAGAAAATGATCTTGAGGTCAGTTGCAAAAGTGATATATAGAACGTTCCAAAAGTCATATCTTGGGCGACATGGAACGCGGCAAGATCCAACTAAAGAAAGGCAGTCCTGAGATGGCGCAGACATCCTCTACCGCGGCCGACCGCAAGAAAGCCCTCGCGGCGGCGCTGACACAGATCGAACGCTCGTTCGGCAAAGGTGCAATAATGCGTCTCGGCGACAGCACCGTGCTGGAAGTCGAGGTCATACCCACCGGCTCGATCGGGCTGGATCATGCGCTCGGTGTAGGCGGCGTTCCGCGCGGCCGGGTGATCGAAGTTTTCGGTCCGGAATCATCGGGTAAGACCACCCTCGCGTTACATATCATCGCCGAAACCCAGAAACTGGGCGGGCAGGCGGCGTTTATCGATGCCGAGCATGCACTCGACGCTCAATACGCCCACGCGCTTGGGGTCAACACCGAAGACCTCCTGGTGGCCCAGCCGGACTCGGGCGAGCAGGCGCTTGATATAGTCGAAACGCTGGTCCGTTCCAGTGCGGTCGATGTCATTGTCGTGGACTCCGTGGCGGCTCTGACACCCCGTTCCGAAATCGAAGGGGAAATGGGCGATTCGCACATGGGGTTGCATGCGCGGTTGATGTCACAGGCGTTGCGCAAGCTGACCGCGATTACGTCCAAATCGCACACCTCGATTGTGTTTATCAATCAGATTCGGATGAAGATCGGTGTCATGTTCGGCAATCCAGAGACTACTACGGGTGGCAACGCCCTGAAATTCTACGCCTCGTTGCGTTTGGACATCCGCCGCATCGCGGCCATCAAAGACGGCCAGGAAGTCGTGGGCAACCGGACCCGGGTGCGCGTGGTGAAGAACAAGGTTGCGCCGCCGTTCCGCGAATGCGAGTTCGATATCATTTATGGCCGGGGCATTTCGCGCTCGGGTGAGTTGCTTGATATGGCGGTGGATCGGAATATCATCGAGAAATCCGGCTCCTGGTTCAGTTATCAGGGGAACCGTCTCGGCCAGGGTCGTGAAAACGCCCGGGCGTTCGTCGAGGCCAATCCGACGATATTCGATGAGATTCTGGCGAAGATTAAGGCCGAGCCGGCCATGCAATCGACTCGGACCAGTGCCCGCGCGGACGAATCGGCTGAATCTACTGAAGAAGAAGGGTAGCAGCCTCAATTCGGTGGTATCAATACGAGCCGGCAGATGTGGACATCTGCCGGGCACTAGTTCACACGCCTCCCGATTGAAATCGGGGGCGCAGTAACCGATACAACCCTGTTCTGACGTTTGGGGAGCTGTCTTCCAACCTGCTGGGTTGCTTGTGTCTATCCCTTGAGAAGCAGCACCGGGATGTCTGCCCGGTGGCGAACGTCGCTAGCCACGCTGCCGAAAATCACGTCGCCGATAAACTTGTGTCCGTGGGTGGCCATCGCGATCAAATCACACTGGCCCGAAGTAGCTGCTTCGATAATCCGATCCGCTGGTTCGCCCCAGGTCAATATCGCGGTGGCGTCGAAGCCTTCGGCGCGAAGTTCCTGCTCACACTGTTCGAGATAGATCCGGTCCCGGCGCATTTCCTCGGATTCACCCATCTGTTTCTGGCGGCGCGCCTGGAAACCGTCGGCCACATGGATCAAGGTCAGTTTCGCCTTCAGGCATAGCGCCAGAGAGCGGATGTGGGTGAGAATCACCTGATCGGTGGGAGAATTCTCCAGCGGAATTAGAATGTGCTTGTACATCTGATTTCCTGCTGCTGACGGTTAACCGGCCGACTATCCGACGATGGTCTGCCAGAGAAGATATACGTTCAGTCCTATTATAACAATTGTGACTATCCATGCGGTCACTGCCAGCCAGGTGCGGTTCACAAATGGTCCCATCTTTCGTCTGTCGCTGGTGAATTTGACCAGCGGCACCACGGCGAAACTGAGCTGCAACGAGAGCACCACCTGGCTGAAGATGAGTAGCTGCCCTATCCCATGTTCACCGTAGATGGCGGCCACGACAAAAGCCGGCACGATCGCGAGCGAGCGGGTCAAGAGCCTGCGTATCCAGGGGCGAAGGCGGATATTGAGAAACCCCTCCATTACAATCTGACCGGCCATCGTTCCGGTGAGCGTCGAGTTCTGTCCCGACGCCAGAAGGGCAATGCCGAAGAACATGCTGGCGAAAGTCGCCCCGACCACGGGCGAGAGAAGCAGGTAAGCATCGCCAATGTCAGCCACGTCCTGATGACCGGTGCCGTTAAACGCGGCAGCGCTCAATATCAGAATCGCCCCATTGATGAAGAATGCGAACAGGAGGGCGACGGTAGAATCGATCGTGGCGTATTTGATGGCCATCCGCTTGCCGTCATCGTCGCGGGGGTAGGCCCGCGTCTGAACAATGCTGGAATGCAGATACAAGTTGTGGGGCATGACGGTAGCGCCGAGGATGCCAATCGCGATGTAGAGCATGGCCGGGTCGGTAACGACTTCTGGTCTTGGCAGCAATCCGTCAAAGATAGCTCTCAGCGATGGTTCTGACACCACCAGTTCATAGGCGAAACAACTGCCGATCAGGAAGATTAGTCCCGCTACAATGGATTCGATATATCGAAAGCCTTTGCTCTGCAGGAACAGCACAACCAACACGTCCAGCCCGGTAAGCGCTACGCCGATCAGCACGGGGATGCCGAACAAAAGGTTTAGTGCTACTGCCGAGCCGACCACTTCCGCCAGATCACAGGCGGCAATGGCTATTTCGCACAGTACCCAGAGGGCGAGGGAGACCGGTCGCGAATAATGATCACGACAGGCCTGGGCCAGGTCGCGGCCGGAGACCACGCCCAGTTTTAGAGCCAGATGCTGTAATACTATAGCCACCAGGTTGGAGAGGAGAATTACCGACAAGAGCGTATATCCGAATCTCGCTCCACCCGCCAGGTCGGTGGCCCAGTTGCCGGGGTCCATGTAACCGACCGCGACTAACAGACCGGGTCCGGTAAAAGCCAGTAGCTTACGCCAGAAGCCGGCCGTGGAGGAGACAGCAATCGACGAGAAGACTTCCGGCAGCGTGTGAACAGTGGACTCACGTCGCCACCCCTCTTCATTCAGTCGGATTTCTTCAGCGTTCTTCTTGCGACCAAACTTCATAGCCGGGCCCGTAGTTATAGATTCTCCAACCGCTTCTTCTCTAGTCTTCGCGCACCAAACTACCCGCCACCAATTTTTATTACAAGGGAAAACAAGTAAACCTCCTGACCGGTTCCTCGCGTGTCAGTCTGTCTGTCCGTACAAAGGTGGTGGACGGAGACCTCGGATCAGGTCCGGGGCAGGCTGTCCACCAGCCACAAAGCGTGGCGCGGCAATCCTTATATTGTCGCGGTGTGATCAAATGAGATCGCCACGGCCCCGACCAAGTCGTGGCCTCGCGATGACGGGCTTCGGGCTTTACTGCTATTCCGTGAAGAATGGTACAGGTCTGAAATGAGAGCGGCCCGCCGGAGCGGGCCGCCTATATCCTGACTATAAACAGCTCGGCAAGGTCATACTGCCGGAGCCGGTGATGAACAAGTAATCGATCAGAGTTGAAATGTCACCGATGGTGACATCGTCACAAGTCGGGTTCATACTACCGGACTGGTTGATATCCGCCTCAGTCAAACAAGCGACGATTCCGACACAGGAACCGGTAATGAACTTGGCGTCAATCAAAACGCTGATATCGCCGATGGTCGGCTCCTCATCGCCGCTGTTGTTGGCGTCACCCACCCGTCCACGGCAACACGTCTGGCAGATATCGCCGCACTCCGGATCGGATGCGTAAGGCGGTGCGGGACAGTTGCCGTCTGTATCGGTCTGGGACGGGTTTGGCTCCATGCGGCAATTGTCGCAGGCGTCGCCGACACCGTCGCTGTCGCTGTCAATCTGATCGGGATTGGCCGTATTGGGGCAGTTATCTATTCCACAGAGCGTACCGGGATTGCCCGGATCGCCGATACCATCGCCGTCGCTGTCGACACAGGCGCCGTTGAGCAGCACCGAGAATTTCTGACCGTCGTAGCTCACGCCCGCGAGATCGAGGTCATGGTCGCCGTCGAAATCAGCCGCCGCCCCTGCCAGGTAGCTGCCAGTCGCCAGAGATACTGCAGAGGCAAAGGTCCCGTCACCCCGGTTCATTATGACCACGATGCCGGTGTTTCCGAAGGCCACGATGTCCGGATGTTGGTCGCCATTGATATCGGCGACGCTGACCGCTTCGGGACTCAGAGGCGCGGTGGATAGGTCCTGATTAGTGTAGGAATTGAATCCGGTCTTCATCATGGCCGAAACGGTCATTGCCGAATAGTTGGCCACGACTGGATCGATGACACCGTCGCCGTTAAGATCTGCCGCCGCAACCGACCGGGGTCCGACACCGACCGGGAATCGAGATTCCGAATCAAATGTTCCGAGTCCGTCATTCCAAAGTATCACCAGCTCATTGGTGGAGTAGGCCGGATAGGCGACATCGAAATCGCCGTCAGCGTCGAAGTCGGCCGTGGTGAGAACATACGGCAGACCGGTAATACTGCGCTGGACCATATTGGTGAAGCTGCCGGTGCCGTTGTTGTAGTGAATGCGAATGGCCAATGGAGTGGCGCTGCCGACCACCAGGTCTATGTCGCCGTCAGCATCGATGTCGGTCGCCGTTACAGATCGGGGACTAGTGACGGTAATGACCGCGAACTGAGGCGCGAAAGTGCCGTTACCGTTATTCAACAACACGGAGATAGTGTGCGACTGGTAGTTCGCCACCGCGAGGTCCACATCGCCATCGCCGTCGAAGTCGGCGGCAACCACCGACCGGGGTCCGTTCTGGACCGAGTAATTGGTGGATGACCCAAAAGTGCCGTCACCGTTGGCGAGACGAACGGTTATGCTGGCCGTCGTGGCATTGGCCGACACCAGATCGGAGGAGCCGTCGCCGTTCAAATCAGCCGTAGTCATCCAGAGGGGTGCCGGGCTGGTCGAGTAATCGACCGCGGCGGCGAAGGCCCCCGAACTCGGAGCGACCGAGGTTGTATATCGCCAGTTGTGGCCGGTGCTCATCCACATCCCGGCCGACGAGTGAATACTGGGTGACATTACCACCGAGACCGCCTCGCCGGACACGAAATCGGCATCCGGGTTGATAGTGATAGAGCGAGTCGGATTGTCGTAACTCACGGACGCCGCATGAGGTCCGGAAATGCTGCCGGAGGCGAACACAGATGACGCGCTCACAGTAGCAGGATCAAGGTCAGAATCGAAATTGACCGTAATGTCGCCCGCAGTAGCACTGCCCACCGCATTTTCAGCCGGAGAAGTTGAAGTTGCTACAGGATAATCCTGACCTATCGGCTGCAAGAAGTAGATATAGGACTCACAGCCGACTTCGTTGGCGCCCATTCTGATGCGGAACCAGCCGCGCTGGCCATTGGGACCAACCTCGCCCCAATCCGTGCCCCAGGAGTTCTTGACCAGCCAGCAGTTGTTGGCATTGTCCCAGCCGTACATGACAACGAGATGCGCGCCTTCATAGGCGCCCGTGACGTGTTGATATACGCCGCCCGTGTAGGAATCGAAATCCGCGTAGACCGACATGTGCATCTGTACGGGGCCATGGAGCATGATCTCGTTCTTAATCGTCTCGACCGACGGGAAGTTGTAGTTGCCGTAAGTTGTCAATCCATAGACACGCGAGGCCCAATCAGGGCAAAGGTCAGTACAAGGAGCGGCCGTGCCGCTGCCGGAGGCGTAGGGAAAGCAGGCTTCGTCGGGACAGCCGTAAGTCTGGAAGTAGGTCATCACCCAGGTGGCGTTGGCGCCCTCGCACGAACCTAGCCAGCAGGACACCATATTCTGCTCGGATACGTCCACTGCCAGGTTGGGCTGATTGAGATTTATGCGCAGGCGAGCCTCGAATGCCGCCGCCGTAGCAAAGGCCCAACAGCTCCCGCAGCCGCCCTGGTTCTTGATAGTGGTCATCCAGTTCCAGCCGTCTTTGTTACCCCAGCTGAATTCGGTCGGGGCGAGCGCCATCGAACCCGATGGCGGCTGGGTGCGCGAGTCGGCGCTCATGGTATCGGGAATCAGACCCAGCGCGGAGCGGCGTTCATCGATAGTCATCAAAGTACGCGATGTCTCTCCTGCAGTCCAGGACGCTCCCTGAGAATTGATAGCCTTCTGGATGGATTCAATGTCGGCCTGGCTCATCTGGGCCGAGGCCGAAGCCGGGAATGTAATCGCTGCAAAGATCGCGGCCACGAATAAGAACATGAAATAGGCCGCGTGAGAACGACTAATTGAGCTAGTTTGCGCAGAACTAAGACGCTGCGACTTCAAGACAGCGCTATGCCACATCGATATCTCCTGTCGAGACGGTTTCAAGGACCTTAACCAATTGTCCGTTTATGTCTTATCGGCCGAACGGGCCATGTCGTTCATCATGCTGTGCCGTTTTGGCCTCGCTTATTACCAGGCAGTAGACCCGGGGCGGGTACACTCATCTTAGCAAACCAAGTTGTTGGTCTTGAACAAAATACATCGACAGGCTTAACCATACAAGCACTAACTTTGAAGACCCTGATTGAGCTTGTTTTGTATCATCCCGTAGACGCGAGGGGAAGGTGGATGGCGATTCAGCTCTGCGACCATTTCGGGCTTGGCATTATAGCTTCATAAGACTATCCTCACAATATGACTGTTCGGGAGTTTGTCCCGCGGGCGGCCCTGGTAGCCACACCGGTATGCCTGTTGCTCGCATTCTATTCCGACTCGTACGCGGCCTGGGGGCTGGACTATTTCAAATATCTCGGCAGTAGTGCGATTTATCTGCTGATCGCTCTGACCGCGATTGTACTCTATCTGGCGTTCGGGCCCGTCCCACAGACTCATTTGGAGCGAGCCGTTGAGAAGACGGGTGATCTTCTCTGGGGGAAAGCGTCGATTATCAGGTGGCTGCTCGCACTGGGAATGGCCGGTCTGTTCTTTGTCTTTCGAGTAGGGACCGCTTTTCTCGGCGACGGTTACTTTCTGCTGAACATTTTCGGTCGGGATGAAGCCTACACCGGCGGTCCGATCAAGCTTCTTTCATTCTGGGTTATCAAGCTGGTCCAACAGGCTTTTGGCGGATACTCCTACTGGACCGCCCTTTATGCCTTCCAGGCCGTGAGCATCCTTGCCGGTCTTGTCGTGGTATACAATTTCATCGCTATCGCCGGGTTGATAGCGGACTCGGCCCGGGGGCGACTGTTTTCGCTGGTCGTACTGCTTGGCTCCGGGTGGATGCTGCTCTTCCTCGGCTATATCGAATACTATCCGATGTTGTGGCTGGCGGTGTCATTCTTCGTACGAACCGCGCTGGCATACGCCAAGGATCGCGGATCGCTCTGGTTGGTTCTATTGCTCTTTGCGCTTTCTGTCGCAATTCATATGCAAGCGCTATTCTACCTGCCCGGTGTGCTGTACCTGCTGTTGCTGAGGATCATGCCGCGTGCTTTCGAGAGCTTAACGACCCGAACCTTTGCGTCAGTCGTGGCCACGATGATTCTGCTCGTGCCGGCTGTGGTTGTCATAGTTGGGCGGTACGTTTCTTCTCCTGACAATCCATTCCTGCCACTCATCTCCGGTACTTCAGGGCCGAGTTTATATGCCGCTTTCTCGGTACAGAATCTTGCCGAAATCGGCAATCTGATAGCGTTGTGCCTGCCGACTATTCTTGTGCTTCTCAGCCTGTCATTCGAGCGAGGTGACCGAGAGGTCGATCATATTCATCGCCTGCTAGTGCTGTTCTCGTTCGGTTCGCTGGCGTTTCTGGTTACGATCAACCCGAGACTGGGCCTGGCCCGCGACTGGGATCTGATGGCTATTACGCTGCTGGCCCCGGGGCTGCTCCTGATATACAGGTCAACTCGGAGTAAGATCCTGTCGCCTCGAATTGTATTCGCAACCGCGGTACTGGCCGCAGGTGTGGTCGTTCCTTTCTTGAGCGTCAACTGCTCCGCCGCGGGATCGACCGCCCGCATGCACGACCTTTTGCGGTATTATGGACCTCGCGAGCGAGGGGGATGGGTGTCCTTCGCGAAATATATTCAGAACGACGGCAATCTGCCGCTTTACAACGAAGTCACCACTGAGATGGCGGCCATCTTCCCCGAGCAACGAAGCTTTCAGGTGGCGCGAAGTCTGATCGCGAAGGGGAAGCTCGCCGACGCCGAAGTTCTCGTCACAGAACTGCTCAAGCAACAACCCGACAATGGCGAATTCCTCGCGGCACTGGGGGATATTCGCCTGTCACAGGGACGACTGCCTGAAGCGAAAGAATCGTACAAGAAGGCGCTGATCACTCACCCGAACCATGTCAATTACTATAACCTCGGGCGAATCTGTATGATGACCGGGGATTATGCCGACGCCGTTCAGCCGCTGGAACAGGCGCATCGGCTGTCGCCCAAAACCGAAGAGATTCTGTCGGCGCTGTGTCGGGCCTATGTAGTGCTCAAGCAGACTGCGTCCGCCAAACAAATCGCCGATGAGCTTCTCGCAGTCAACCCGAAATCACCGGTCGGGCACATGGTCGAAATGATCTACCTGGTCGAGAACAAGCGCACGACCGAAGCGGCCGTGCACTACCGGGCGTTTCTGGAATCGGGGGTCGGCCATCCGGATTACGAATCCATCAAACGCGACTATGCCTGGCTGCTGGGAAAGACGAAGTAAGCGGTTGGGTGTCAGGTGGCCCACCGCTTGGGCTGGGTGGGATAACGCGGTACTGATGGGTGGCCCACCGCTTGCGGGTGGGATTCCGTGGGCGGCAGACCTCCTGGTCTGCCCCCTGACTGGGTCGCACGAGGGGGTGTGCCTCTCACGAATTGATAAGTTATGAGAGTGTTCAGCCCAGTCGAACAACCCACAGCAGAGCTGTGGGGTACCAGGTGGAGTGGCAATCTCGACTCACCTTCATCAGTACGAGCCGGCAGATGTGGGCATCTGCCGGGCACTTACTAGTCACCAAGCGAGTGTGCCGCCAACGATATTTCTACTTCGCCGCTTTCTTCCCGTCGCGGTGGGCTCGGATGAATTCAATCACTGCCGGCATGACCGATAGGATGATGATCGCCAGGATCACCAGCGAGAAATTCTTCTTCACGAAAGGGAGGTTGCCGAAAAAATACCCGCCGCCTACGAATAGCCCGGTCCAGAGCACACCGCCAACCACGTTGTAGGTGAGAAAGTAGCGGTATGACATCGACCCCACCCCGGCCAGAAACGGCGCGAACGTGCGGACGATCGGCACGAAGCGGGCGATGACAATCGTCTTGCCGCCGTACTTCTCATAGAACTTATGGGTCTTTTCGAGATAGGCCGGTTTGAGAAAACGATAGCGGCCCGGCTCGAAAGCGCGATGGCCGATCCGTTCGCCGATCCAATAGTTGACCGAGTCGCCGAGAATCGCCGCGACTGACAGAAGGACGAATACCCACCAGGGGTCGAGCACTCCCGCGGCGGCGAAAGCGCCCGCCGCGAACAGAAGGGAGTCGCCCGGCAGGAAGGGGAGGATGACCAGGCCGGTCTCGCAGAAGATGATGGCGAAGAGGATGCCGTAGGTCCAGGCGCCGTAGGTATCGATGATGACTTTCAGATGGCGGTCGAGATGCAAGAGCAGGTCGATGATGTAATCCAAATTATCCTCGCGTTTGGTTTCCGGTATCGGCGCTGGGGGAAGATGCCGGGTTGAGGGACGATAGTCAAGGGGGGGAGGCCGCCTGTGGACCCTAAGGAGTGTGGAGGGCCACCGGGGCGACCTCACCATCGAATAAATCAGATTTCCATTACTCTGTGTGAAACCAAAATAAGGTGGTCCCTGTCAGACACTTCATATGTCAAATCACACCATACCCCCTCTATTGGATACCACAATGAGACACGGACTGTGTCTCGTTGAACCTGCAGGACCTTCACCTCTATGCAATTTCCCGATCTTGAGCAGGTGTCAGCAACGACAGTGACTGGATTCCCATACCACACTAGCTGAGTCACAGGAGATACACACTTTCCGTGAATGCTGAGCGTACCTCGTCCAGCAATTTCGGGGAAGTATGACTCCTTGAGTCCGCCGAAATTAATAGCTTTCTGTAGAATAAGATCGACCAATTGCGAATCAGGGCAGCCTGTCTCCAAGGGAATAGTCTGTTTCAAATTCCTTCCGCCGCATCCACACCAGAGAAATGCAACAAGACCAGCAAAGGTCGCGAGGTGTAGCCTGGTTCCCCACAGCTTGTAGTAGAAAGAGACTTTGAGTTGTTGCCCCGCGCAATAAACTCGCATGGCCGCATAATAAAACCTCGATCAAACGGCGTCAAGTACTTGTGGGGCTGTCAGGCAGAAACGCTTGACAGTACTTTACTGTTCCCGGATCCCACTATAAATGGAAGGCCACTCTGGCGTTGCCACTTTGGCGGCAGGGTTGGAACCCTGCCGATCAATTGTCAAGCGTCGGTACCACCCCACCCTATCGCATCGAAAAGGCGTTGCCATCAGACGATGCAGGACTTAGTTTGCATCTTGACGAGGCGAACCGTTCGACTGAGTACACCAGACATACTGAATGTATTCGGGTTCGCACAGGACAGGGAACGCGCCGGGTAATTGCCGCGCTCCATGACATAAGACAATTGAGCAGAAGGAACCGACATGATCAGTTTCTATGTATATTTGGCTGTCATTGTGAGCGGGGCCTCGGTCCTGGCGATTGAATTGCTCGGTACCAGAGTCATCGCGCCATTCTACGGTGCCAGTTTGTATCTCTGGTCAGCGCTAATCAGTGTCACCCTCGCCGCCCTAAGTCTCGGCTATGCGATAGGCGGACGCTGGGCCGACCGCAACGCCAGCCTCAAGCGTTTTTGCGTCATAATCGGTATCGCGGGTGTGTGGGTTGCGGCAGTCCCGTGGCTTCGCGTACCGGTACTCGCGATCACCGAAGGCCTAGGACTACGAACGGCCGTGCTTCTGACTGCCACCATACTGTTCTTTCCGCCTCTTACTCTCCTCGGGATGGTGAGCCCCTACGCGATTCGTCTGAAAGCCGATAGCCTGAGTGTGGTCGGACGCACGGCCGGCAACCTGTACGCGGTCTCAACTCTGGCGAGTGTCGTCGCCGCCATAGCTATCGGATTCTATCTAATTCCCAATGTTGGTGTGTCGCGTCTCCTGCTTCTGACCGGACTCGCGTTGTTAGGTACGGCACTTTTCGGCCTGACTTGTAAGAGCAAGCGCTCGGCGTCGTTGATGTCATTACTCATTGTCGTGGGGGGAATATCGCTATTCCTTGTAGTGCCTACACTCAAGGCCAATCCCGAAATCGGTCTCATGGCCGCTGAAGACAGCGCCTACGGAGAATTGCGGGTTGTCGACCTGTACGATATCCGCTTCATGCTTATCGACGGCGGCATGCACACCGGCGTAACTCCGGGTACCTGGGAATCGCAATTCCAGTATGTTAATGTGCTGGAAATCGCCAAGTACTTCTTCAGCGAACCCGGTGAGATGTTGCTCGTGGGACTCGGAGGCGGTTCAGTAGCGAAGAATTTCGCTCGCGATGGCTGGCGGGTGGATGCGGTTGAGATCGATCCGGTGGTAACACGCCTGGCGCGCGATTTCTTCGGGCTTGAAGAAAGCGAAGCACAGGTATTCACTATGGACGGTCGCCAATATCTGGCGCGTCACGATAAGACCTACAACGTCATCGTGATGGACGCTTTCGGAAGCAGCTACGTCCCGTTTCATCTGGTTACTGAGGAAGCTTTCGGATTGATCCGATCCCGTCTGGCTCAGGATGGGATTCTCGCGATGAACTTCGAAGCGGTAGGCTGGGACGACCCGATCGTAAAGTCACTGGCGGCCACGGCCAACCGTCAGTTCAAGAACGTCATCGTCTTGCCCATCGCCGAGCCGCCGGACCAACTCGGAAATCTGATCCTGCTGGCTTCGGACCGCGTCCTCACGCTCGGATCGGAACTTCCGGTCCCGACTGAGCGCTTCAGCCCCGAGTACGACCGGGCTCACGCGTGGGACAACCGTTTCCAGGTCGATGTCAAAGGGGTTCGCGTGTTTACTGACGATCTCAATCCCATTGATGTCTGGTCCGAACGAGTCAACCTCGTAGCGAGAAGAGCGCTACACAGTCGGTTTGATGAAAGTGGAATCGCCTGGTAGGTGCCGATCAATCGGTCTTCATCGGCTTGATTTCACCCGTCACAAGCAAACGCACCGGGTGACCTTCCAGCACTTTAGGAATTTTGCCTTTGATGTCGCTTGTCTCCTCAGCTACCAGCACCAGAATGCAGGGGGTTTTGTCTTCCGTTTCACCGATAGCCACGCCCACGACGCCGGGGATAGCCATCAGCTCACTTGTGTGAGAATCCATTACGGCATTGATGTCGCGAATAGGCACCTCTTTCTTGGTTTCCTTTGTGGACTGGCAAGAAATGGCACTGAGGAGCTTAACAAGACCAGCAGACCCACCATATAAGGGCCTGTTGAAAAAGCACGTCTAATAGTCATTGCGAGCGGAGATGGCCTGCCGTCAGGCGGGACTTCGTAGCGCGGCAATCTCAAGTTCGTTGCGACAGTGCCATTTGAGATCGCCACGTCTCGCCCACGAAGCGCGGTCGAGACTCGCGATGACGGGGAAGGGACTCTTTCAACACTCGTATACGAACAGGTCGTATCCAGGAAACCATTTCTATGACTGTTCATAATTAATCCATCGAGTCAGTGACCTGAACCACTGTACTCCCATAATCAGAAGAGCCTGCCCCCGGTATGAAACGGGGACAGGCTCTAATAAGCTACTACAACTTGTCAGTTGAAGAACTTTACCCGTTAGTTCCCAACCATCGTAGCGCCAAAGAAGCTCAGTACCTGGCCAATCGGATTAGCCACGGCAATCGAGGTGCTTCCCGCAAACAACAAACCGACGGCTTTCGGGCTGGTGGTAACGTCTTGCACCATCAACGAACCCGAGTCGCCGCCGCCGAGGAACTTGCTCCGGGAGTTGGCAACGAGGATCTGACCCGTAAAGGTCTTGGTGAAGGCCGTTCCGCCGGCGCATTCATTCTCGTACGACACGCTGATGGTCGCATTCAGACCGCTGACATAACTGCGAGTAAGACCGGTCGTGCGGCCGCTCTTCTTGACCGTCTGGTTGACTGAAGCCGCCACGGTCGTTGCGGACGGAACGCCGATTTCCAGAATGTTGCCGGTGGCGTCCACCATGCCCGTGATAATATTGGCGCTGGAAGCAATCGACGTTGCTGTTCGGCAGCGAGCTGGACTTGACCAGGGTGGCCACATTCTGCGCGCTGGCAGCGTTGCAGCCGACATCGATCAGTCCGGGCTGGATAATATAGTCGCCCGTAGCCGCAACCCGGCTGTTGCCGCCGGACACAATGTCGGCCTCAAAAACGTGATAATTGCTGAGGATGCGCTTTTGCCCGCCAACACTAATCAAGGAACCCAGAGTACCGGCGCAACAGTAGCCGTTGGCTAGATCATAGCGCCAGCCACCTGACGTACCGAGCTTGATCGGCGGGGTCTGCTTGGCCGTGTGGCTTACGCCACCCGATGTTCTCATGGCGACAATCTTGTCGGTCAGAACTACCTTGACCGGGACACCGTCAAGAGTCTTCGGAGCCGCATCAAAGGCTGCCTGCGTGGTCACCAGAAGCATGACGGCCGGCTGGTTGTTTTCATCAACTGTCACAGCAGTGCCGATTACATCCGGTTTCGCCATGAGGCCCTGCGTGTGAAGCTCTTGAATCGACATCACAGCCTGCACCCGGGGACTCGCCAGACTCAGACCGGCGTCACCGGTCAGGTCAGATGACACGGGGGAGTTGTCCGTAGTCGAACATCCCCACAGCCCCAGCGCAAAAAGGGAAGCTGCTCCGATCGCGAACCATGCTAGACGGCGTCGACGTGTGAATGAATGGATCATTCGCTCTCTCCTTGAATGTGAGGTTCAAAGTCAGCAAGACTACAAGTCGACGTTTGTCCATCCTGAGGGGTAGTCCGGCCCATGGAAAATTTTAACAATCTGCACCCATTTTGTCAAGTATTAATAAGTCAGGGAGTCGGAAAAGTGCAGAGTGTGACCACTACTGGGGCTGTCTCGAAAGTCACTTGGGCGGCAGGGTTGGAACCCCGCCGATCAATTTACGAGCGATAGAACCAAGAGCAAGCAGTGGGCTGCCGAGTATCTACACTGGGTGACTAGAACACACCATTTTCGTTGGGAGAGTTCTCGGGGACGTGCTGTGCGGCTTCCCACAGTTCGGCAATACGATCGCCTTCAAAACGGAAGATGTGAATCAGCGCAATGTCCGGTCCGTCAGGGTTCAGGCGAACACGCAAATGAACCGCCACGAACTGGCCGTCTTCGAGCACGCGTAGGATTTCGAGAACCTTGTTGGGGAATTCTTTGTGATTCGCCTCCATTCCCTGCGCCAGAGATTCCGTGTCTCCTTTGAAATACGGATTATGATGGCGGAAGTCAGGGGCGACATAGGCCTGGTATGCTTCGCGCACTTTGCCGCCGCCGACCAGTTTCAGGAACGACACTGCGGCTTCTTTGCGCGGGCTCATTTTGGGTTCTTTCGAATGTGTCATTTCCAACCACTCCACATATAGTTATGCGGCTATGCCGCGTCAGCAAGCGAGTGATCGGCTCGCTTCGATGTCCCGCCTCATAGCGGGTCATCACAACAAGTAATGACCGGGAATGAGGTTATTCAATCAAGCCCTAATTGGTGGGCCACCGACGCGGCAGGGCTGGAACCCTGCCGATCAGTTTTCGAGATGGCCACTCTCAGCCAGGGTTCGAACCCTGCCGATCAGTTTTCGAGATGGCCACTCTCAGCCAGGGTTGGAACCCTGCCGATCAGTTTTCGAGATGGCCACTCTCAGCCAGGGCTGGAACCCTGCCGATCAGTTTTCGAGATGGCCACTCTCAGCCAGGGTTGAAACCCTGCCGATTCCTTTTCGAGATGGCCACTCTTCAGCAGGGCTGGAACCCTGCCGATTGGTTGTCGTGCGGCGCACCACTGCAACTATCGTCCTGCTTCGGCTATCGTCCCGCGTAGGCCCGCTTCAATCCGTCGATGTCGAACTTCTTCATTTGCATAAACGCCTGAGTCACCCGGGACGCTTTCTTCCGGTCTTTGTCCTGCACCAACGTTCCCAATATAGAAGGCACTACTTGCCACGAGACGCCGTACTTGTCTTTCAGCCAGCCGCACTGTTCCGCTCGCGGGTCCGCTGAAAGCTTGCCCCAGTAGTAGTCAATTTCTTCCTGGGTATCGCAGTTCACCACAAACGAAATGGCTTCGTTGAAAGTAAAGTTGTGCTCACGGGCGCTATCCATGGCAGCAAATTCCTGGCCTTCAAGCGTGAACGTGGCATGCGCAATGGTCCCTTCTTTGTCAGGGGTCGCGTCCTTCCCGTAACGGAAGATGTCGCCGATTCTCGACCTGTGGAACAACGACGCATAAGTCTTGATCGCTTCTTCAGCTCTTCCGCACTTGTCGCCGACAAACATAAGTGTCGGGGTAATATTCTGCTTGAGCAAGTGGTCGCCCATGAACATAACCTGCCACGAAAGACCGTAGCGGTCCTGCACCCATCCGTATTTTTCGCTGAACGGGTATTCTCCCAGCTCCATCAGGGGAGTTCCCTTGTCGGACAGTTTCTGCCAGAGTGTTTCGACTTCAATCTTGGTGCGGCAGCCAACAAGAAATGACACGGCCGGTGTGAACTTGAAGAGCGGGCCCGCAGCCATGAGCGTAAAATCGTGACCGGAGAGTTCGATAGAAACGATCTCGACCGTACCCGACGGGGTATTGTCAAGTCTGGTCTCACTCTTGATTGTTGAGGCTTTGAAAACGGACGTATAGTGCTCGGCCACCTGGCGGGCCTCTTTATCAAACCATAGGAACGGGGTTATCTTCTGCATATTGCCTCGCTTTCTCTCATTGCGCTGCCCCAAAAAGGGCCGACCACCGACATTCAGTGGGTTTCCAATCCGATTTGTCAGAAATTATACGCGCCGCAGCTACAAAATTGTTGGACCTGGATATCACTTCCGGTCCGGGTGGGCTGGGGCAGGCCTCAAGGGCGTGGAGTCAGTCGAAAAATGCAGATCGGCGTAATCACGCGTCTCGACATCGAAAGGAGAACGAAACATGCTGCAGATAATCCGGGTTTCTTCTACGGTTAGCGAATCTCGGCAACCCGCAGTGATTGCTGATCACTGATTTATAAACCTCCCCGCCGAACGACCAAGTGTTCATCGGGAGAACAATCTCGCGATACCTCTATAAGTGGATATTTGTGGCAACGCTACGTAATTCACTATCCGTCAAAATGTTACGGCGGTCCGGGCGCGTGATGTAGGCAGGGGGGGCATTCTATTAAGGTGTTAACAGTCGATAATATCAGAAGAAGAAACGGGGGGTTCCAATGAGATTGAAACCAATGAATATCGTCCACATTGAGGACGATGACGATCACGCCGCACTCGTGTCAGCCGCTCTTACCGACAGCAGACTGAAATCACGGGTAATTCGTTTCGAAAACGCCGAGTCCGGTCTTGAGTACTTGCTGAAGCCGGTACGGACCCAGGCTGGTGCTCAATGCCCCTTGCCGGATCTGATCATTCTCGATCTAACTCTGCCCGGGATGGATGGGATGGAATTTCTGGAGCACCTTCGGTCCAACCGGCAAACCGCCGGCATTCCAGTAGTCGTGTTGACAAATACGGAGGATCCGGACAAGATCGCCGAAGTGTATCGAAAAGGCGCCAATAGTTATGTCGTAAAGTCCCTCAGTCACGATGATTTCGTCATCAAACTGGTTGAAATGAATATGTACTGGTCAAACACAGCAGCAACTCCAGGGCGAGAAGCGAACGTCTACTAGGTCGTTCGATCGAACGGAGGGGGAAGGTCATGACTGGTTATGAGGAACAGGAAAAGGGAGTCTCGATTCTAATTGTTGAAGACAACCCGGACCACGCCACCCTGGCCAAGGCGGCGTTTGCGGGACTTGATGGCTGGGACATCGAAGTGGCCAGTTCGCTGAAAGAAGCCTTTGCCGTAACGTGCAAGAAGAGCTTCGATGTTGTCCTTCTCGACTACATTCTCCCGGATGGTTCCGGATTCGATTTGCTTGACTGGCTGAAAAGAGACAGTGCCGTTATCATGATGACGGGACAGGGAAGCGAGCAGATAGCGGTGGAGTCGTTTCGTTCAGGCGTCATGGACTATGTGGTGAAAGATTGTCTCTTCCGTCACAATCTTCTCATTGCCGTGGAGCAGATTGTCAACAGCCGCAAGACGACTGAAATCGGTCATCTGAACTGAACCGCTGCTGCGAGATGATGTCCTGGGCAATTTGATTGTGCTCCTTCGCACAGTACCTGATCGATGACGACCGGGAAAGGACGGGGGATATGTCATTCCATGAAGTGAGAGTTCTGGCAATAGTCGCGGCCGCGCTTTTCCTGGGAACGCTTTCGGGTTGCAGCGGTGAATCCGATGATCACGAGCCGCAGTTTGCCGCCAAACCGCCGTCGGACGGTGGGTTGGTCTGCCGCCTGGCGGTTCATCCACTTCACAACCCCACCAAGCTCATGCAGGCCTATCAGCCGCTCGTCGACTACTTGAACGCACGGCTCCATCGGGGACACCTCACTCTGGAAGCGTCTCGAGATTATGCCGATTTCGAAAGGAAGTACAATGCTCTCAAACCCGAGTTTCTCCTTCCGAATCCTTGGCAGACCCTTCAGGCTATGAAAGTCGGCTATTTCGTGCTCGCCATGGCGGGAGAGCCTCATGATTTCAAGGGGATATTTGTGGTCCGGAAGGACGGTGGTCTTAATAGACCGGCCGATCTGAAAGGAAGGTCGGTGAGCTATCCTTCCCGGACGGCGCTGGCCGCCTGCATCATGCCTCAGCGCTTTCTCTATGATTACGGCATAAACGTCAATACCGAGATTGACAATCGCTACGTGGGCTCCCAGGAGTCGTCCATCATGAACGTCTGTCTGGGATTGACCGCAGCCGGGGCGACCTGGCCGCCGCCTTGGCGCGCGTTTCAAAAAGACCATCCCATAGAGGCCGCAAACTTGAAAGTCATCTGGGAAACGGAGTCGCTGATCAACAACTCGGTCATGGTGCGCAACGACGTGCCGGTGCAGTTTGTAGATCAAGTCCGCGCGCTGCTGCTTGGGCTCGACTCAACCGTAGAAGGAAGAGCCATATTGGCGGGGATGGAAACGGCTCGCTTTCTCCCGGCCACGGACAAAGACTACGACGTAGTGCAAAGTTTCATCTCCGAATTCGAACGGGATATTCGGCCGGTAGAGGAGCGATAATGTCAAGAATATTGCCCAATTTCCTGTTCGATACGTTGCGGGGTCGACTGATTCTGAGCGTGGCCGCTGTCCACGCCGTGATGATGACGCTCTTTATCGGTGATCTGACCACGCGTCAGCGAGCCATGCTTCTCGATCGTCAGGTCGAAGAAGCGACGGCGCTGTCCAGGACTCTTGCTTCGTCGGCCGCGGGATGGATTATCTCCGACGATATCTCGGGCCTGCAAGAGCTCGTCGATGCTCAGCGACGATATCCCGAAGTTGTCTTTGCTATTCTTGCGGACGATGAGGGACGTGTGCTGGCCGACACCGACAGTACCAGACACGGGTTGTACATGATCGATCTGCCTCTGGAGGCGAGTAGTACGACACTCTCGCGCACTCCTGCGCTCGTCGATGTCGCCGTTCCAGCAATGGTAGGTGGATATCATGTCGGCTGGGCCCGCGTGGGTATTGGCCAAAAGGTGGCGGGGAAGAAGCTGGCTGCGATTGCCCGCAGCGGCGCCATCTATGCTATTGCGGCCATTCTCGTAGGCTCGATCATCGCCTGGTTCATGGGGCGTCGGATAACTCAGAGGCTCTATGCAGTCAAACAGACCATCGACGCAGTCAGATCCGGCAACCACCTGGCTCGCTCGCAAATTTCAGGTCCCGACGAGCCCGCTGTTATGGCGCGTGAATTCAACTCCATGCTAGACGAGCTGGCGGTACGAGATGCGGAAGTACGTACCAGTGAAAAGAAGTATCGAACTCTCATTCATAAGATTCAAGCGGCGGTGGTGGTTCATGGCCCGGATACGCGAATAATAACGTGCAATCCTATGGCTGAAGAGTTGCTCGGGCTGACCGAAGATCAGTTGCTGGGGAAGACGGCCATTGATCCGGATTGGCACTTCTTCCGCACCGACGGAAGCGTAATGCCTTCAGATGAATATCCCGTTAACCAGGTCATTGCAACGGGGCAGCCACTTCGGAATTTCGCTGTCAAAGTGCACCGTCCTCACAAGCGGGCCGAACAGGATGTCTGGGTTCTGGTCAGTGGTGATCCGGTTCTTGACGAATCAGGCGAACTAAACCGAGTCATCGTAACCTTCGTTGACGTTACCGAGCGTATGAAGGTGGATGAAGAACTGTTCAGGTTGAACCGCGAACTTCGAGCCATCAGCGACTGCAACCAGGTTCTGGTGCGGGCAACGGACGAGCAGACCCTGTTAAAAGACATTTGCCGCATCATCTGCGATAAGGCCGGCTACCGGCTGGCCTGGGTGGGATATGCCGAACATGATGATGCCAAATCCCTGCGTCCTGTGGCCTGGGCCGGCTTCGAAAGCGGGTATATCGCCGACGCCAAACTCAGTTGGGCGGACGACTCGGAACGCGGAAGGGGACCCGCCGGAATAGTAATCAGGAGCGGCAAATCGTTCTGTGTGCAGGATTTCACTACCGACGAACTAATGGCCCCCTGGCGGGAGGCCGCCCTGCAACACGGCTATCGCTCCGGTGTCGCGCTGCCCCTTTATGACGACAACGGGGCCGTATTCGGTGTTCTGATGATTTATTCATCTGAACCCAACGCCATCACCACTGAAGAAATACGCCTGTTGGAAGAACTGGCCAGCGATCTGGCGCTGGGCATCACGGTTCTGCGCACGCGTATCGAGCACAAGCAGACCGAAAGTGTCAACATGGCCCGGCTACGTCTTCTCCAGTTCGCCGCAACTCACACGCTGGACGAACTGCTCCAGGCCACGCTCGACGAGGCGGAGGCGCTGAGCAGCAGCCTTATTGGCTTCTACCATTTCCTCGATGCCGACCAGAAGACTCTAACACTACAGAACTGGTCAACGAGAACGAAGGCCGAATTCTGCGAAGCGGAAGGGAAGGGATCGCACTATGACGTTTCGCAGGCGGGGGTCTGGGTAGACTGTATCCATGCCCGCAAGGCAGTCATCCATAATGATTACTCGTCGCTTCCGCACCGCAAAGGAATACCTCCGGGGCATGCCCGGGTCGTTCGAGAGCTGGTCGTGCCGGTCTTTCGGGCCGGGAAGATCGTAGCCATACTCGGTGTGGGAAACAAATCGCGCGATTACACCCAGCAAGACGTCGACGCCGTTTCTCTACTTGCCGACCTGGCCTGGGAGATCGCTGAGCGAAAACTGGCGGAAACGGCGTTGATTGAGAGCGAGAAAGCCCTGCAGGACGCCCAGCAACTTGCTCATGTCGGCAATTGGGAGCTGGATCTTCGAACTAACCAGCTAAAATGGTCCGACGAGATCTACCGCATCTTCGATCTCGAACCACAGGCTTTTGGAGCAACCTATGAAGCCTTTATCGAGGCTGTCCATCCTGACGATCGGGCCATTGTCAACGACTCATACACCAACTCCTTGGCAAACCGAAGCAGCTATGAGATTGACCATCGTCTACTCATGAAAGATGGCAGCACAAAATTTGTTCACGAGCAATGTAAGACATTCTATGATGAAAATGGAGCGCCGGTACGGTCAATAGGCACTGTTCAGGATGTCTCGGAGTGCAAGCTGGCTGAAAAGGAACGAGAAGCGTTGATAGCCGAACTCGAAACGAAGAACGCCGAACTTGAAAGATTCACCTATACGGTTTCACATGATCTAAAGAGTCCCCTGATTACGATCAGTGGATTTGCAGGTTTGTTGCGGGAGCACTGTACCAATGGCGATGCCGATCAGGTGTCATTCGATGTTGAACGAATAATCAATGCCGCAAACAAGATGGCCGGGCTTCTCGACAGTCTGCTTGAGATGTCGCGCATTGGGAGGATTGTGAATCCGGACGAATCGGTAAACATGGAAGATCTGGTGCGGCAGGCTGTGGATTTGTGCGGGGGGCAAATTGCCGCCCAGGGAATCAGTGTGAAACTAGTTTCCAGTTTTCCAACCGTGAGAGGCGATCGCTCGAGACTTCTGGAGGTCGTTCAGAATCTTCTCGACAACGCTGTCAAATACATGGGGAATCAGCCACGGCCCAAAGTCGAAATCGGCTGCAACGAAGGCCACGACGGCGCCACATTCCATGTTAAAGACAATGGCATCGGGATTGAGCCTCGATTCCACAGAAGGGTGTTCGAGCTCTTCGAGCAACTCGATCCGAAAGTGGAGGGATCAGGAATAGGCCTGTCTCTCGCCAAGCGAATTATCGAATGTCATAACGGCAAATTGTGGGTGGAGTCAGAGGGGAATTACAAGGGATCGACTTTCTATTTCACGATACCCCATAGTTTGGTCGAAAACGGTAAGGTGGAGGGAGAGCATGCGCCAGAAGTCGTCACTTGTCCTGCTCATTGAGGACAACCCGGATCACGCGGAGCTCATAAAGAGCTGCCTCTTGCAGCATCCGCAGGTGCGAGAAGTAGTCCATCTGGTCGACGGAGATCTGGCTTTGAATTACATGTCCGAGCAGAGTTCTTGCGCCGCTTCCGACCCTACAAATTGTCGTGTCCCCGATCTGATTCTGCTCGATCTGCGACTTCCGAAAATTGACGGATTGGAAGTTCTTCGAAGAATCCGGATGCGCGAAATATTCTCGGGAACACCAATTGTTGTTCTCAGCACGTCCGATGCGAAACAGGATATTATGGAAGCGTATCGGGTTGGTGCGAATGGTTATGCCGTAAAACCGCTGGATTTTGTCCAGCTCCAGAAATTGATCTCCGATACATGCTCTTTCTGGTTTGGATGGAACTATACTCCCGCGAGAGGAGTGATGGCCTAGTTACTGCGGAAACAGGGGGGCCCTGCGCTTGCGGCTGTTGAAAAGCCCTGAGCACGTCATCGCGAGTCTCGACCGCGCTTCGCTGGCGAGACGTGGCGATCTCAAATGATGCTGCCACAACGAGCCTGAGATTGCCGTGCTACGATGAACCGCCTTGCGTTGGGTTATCTTCGCCCGCAATGACAAGGATCGGGCTTCTTCTAGACTCGCCGATGCAGTCATGACCAAGCGGTTTCTGGAAAGGCTACAAAACGCGGTTCCCGTATGAGCCGGCAGATGTGGGCATCTGCCGGGCACTTTTCAAGAGCGAGCGAACCTGCAGCAGAGCTGCAGGCTGCCAAGTTAACCTCCGCAAATGAGACGCGAAGCGAATAGTCCAGATGAAATCTGGCGGAGAGGCAGGGATTCGAACCCTGGATAGGGGTTACCTATACACACTTTCCAGGCGTGCGCCTTCAACCGCTCGGCCACCTCTCCGCATACACCTGAACCGGCAGCCGAAAGCCGCCGGAGAAGCCCCCAATTTAGCACCCCCGACCCGGAAAACAAGGGCAATTTGCGCGACCTATGACGTCCGGATACTTAGCCGGCAGATGTGGGCATCTGCCGGGCACGTTTTGTGAACCCGCCGCGGCGGGCCGGGCACGTTATGTGAACCCGATTCGAGCAATGGGGCACCCCGTTGCCCGTTCCAAGTGCCACTTGCCTATTTCGCAGCCGGAGGCCAGAAATCGGTCAGCGTCTCGTGCAACAGGCGGTTGAACGCCACCGGATCCACCAGGTGCGGGAAATGACCCACCCCCGGCATGATCCTCACTTTGAACGAAGCGGCAATCTTGTTGTTGGTGTCCGAGAAGGTCGGGAACTGATCGCTGCTGATAGTCCTAATAGGCACGCGAACGTCCGCCAACGCCGTCTTGTAGTTGTAGGACAGCAACGACGTTATCGCACCGACACCAATTTCCGGAGTCTCAGAGGCCATATCCCGGGCGGTGCGCTCTACCAGAGCCTTATCGGCGGTTGGAGGAAACAATGATTGTACGAACTGATTCGTTGACTTGCTGAAATCGGACTTGAACGGCTCGATGAATTTCATGACGTCGGCTTTGGAATTGACACTGCCCAAATCCTGGAAATTGTCGACACCAACAATCCCGACGACACGTCCGGGCAACCGTCGGGCGGCTTCGATCACCACCGCTCCACCCATGGAATGGCCGATCAAGACCATGTTCTGAAGGTTCAGCTTATTGGCGACCGCGGCAACATCGGTCCCGAACGAATCCATCGTCCATTTCTGCCGACCCTTCCCGGACTGGCCATGGCCGGCCAGGTCGAGGGTGATGACCCGGTAATCTTTGGCGAATTCGTCAACCTGGTTCTGCCAGTAGGACCGATCACAGCTCCAGCAATGGACGAATACCAGGGCCTTGTCTCCCTGTCCCCGGACGTCGTAATAGATCATTACGCCATCTTCGGACGGCACGCTGTCTACCACCACGGATATCACAGTCGCCGGGACCGCGGGTTTGTCGGTCGTGGCCGGGGTTTGGCTTTGCTTCTGGCACCCTGCTATCAGCAGGGCCAGGGTCGCCAATACGGTAAAGCTTATGGTCAATGGGCGCATTTTCTAGGTACCTCCTGCAATATTATTCCTAAGATCATACAACCGAGAGGGGTTGGGTTCAACGAAAAATCTGTCTTGAGTCAAATTGTCTCTTTGCGGCAGGTCACACGTCCCGCCGAGCGGGCCGCAGGACCTACCGCAACCAGCTCAGCAGGTTCTATAGCGCTTCACTCGGGAATTGGGATTCCAGACATCACCCCTTGGGCTTGTCCGCCTCGCCGAAATACAGGAACCGGTTGAGGATGTTGATATATTCGGACCAGCCGTGACCGTCCTGGCGGGATCGAATACGGTCAATTGCCCCCATTTTGCTGTCGATTTCATCGCAATAGTAGAGAATAAACGCCTCCGGAATCTGTGGGACGACCGGGGCGCCGAACTCCCGCTCGCCGTGATGCGACAGAATCAGATGCCTCAGGATCATGAGCAGTTGGTCCGGGAAGCCGTCGATCTCCTTCGCCCGGCAGCAGATCCATTCGTCTGAAATGCAGATATGGTCGATCAATCGTCCGGCGTCGGTAAAATCTATCACGGTATGGGTGTCATAGGCGGCCATCTTGCCTGCATCGTGGAACATCCCGCCGAAGATCAGATAGTCGCGGTTCAGGAACTCATACCCCTGGGCGACCCGGACCGCCAATTCGGCGACATTGGCCGAGTGTTCCGAAAGCCCGCCGATTGTGGCGTGGTGCCAGAGTTTCCCGGCCGCGGCCTTGAGAAAGCCTTCCAACCAGACCTGGTCATTCAAAAAGCTGTTAGTCAGGGCCAGAACATGCGGGTTCGTGATCTGATCGCGCAGGGCGAACAGGCGGGCCAGCCGTTCTTCACGCGATTGCGGCGAATGTGGCATGATATCGGCCAGGGTATATTCGTCGTCGGTCGCGAGCCGAATCCGGGCGATCGTGAACTGAAGTTTGTTGCGATACTCTCCGATCACGCCCCGTGCCTTGACCACCATCCCTTCGGTCAGTTCCTCAAGCGCGAACTGATCCGGCTCCCACATGACGGCGCCGATTCGACCTGAGGAATCGCCCAGTTCGAGCGATACGAACAGGCCGCGCACGGACTCTCTGACTTCTTTCTTTCGGATCGAGAAGTAACCTTCGATCTGATCGTCCTTGACGAAATCCACAATCTTCTTTTGCTGCATGAAGTCAAAATAACAAGGTCGGCTTCCGAAGGCCAGCCCAAAAGTGTTTGATTAGTTTAGAGTTGGCGGCGGCGGGTATAAGAAATATATTGGCAAAATCGTATGAAAATCCTGACTCGATACATTCTTCGCGAACACATCGCCCCGTTCTTTTTCGCCTTCTTTACGATTACGTTCCTGCTGGTCATAGATTTCGTCCCAAAGATCATCGACCGGGTGATTGACAAAGACATTAATCTGATGGTGGTCCTGGAGCTGGTCGGTCTGAATCTGGCCTGGATGCTGGCGCTGTCGGTTCCCATGTCGGTGCTGGTGGCGACCCTGATGGCGTTCGGGCGGCTCGGGGGGGATTTCGAAGTCACCGCCATCAAGGCCTCTGGGATCAATTTGCTTCACGTGCTCATGCCGCTGATGGTGGCCGCGTCGATTCTGACGGTTGGTATGATCGAGTTCCACGACAAGGTGCTTCCCGATCTCAATAAGAAAGCTCGCACGTTGCTGGGGGACATCCAGTCGATGCGGCCCACGATGATATTCCAGTCGGGCATTTTCATTACCGATATCCCCGGTTATCTGGTGTTGATCGACAAGATCGATCACGCGACGTCGTACGTTCAGGGTGTCCGCATTTCCGAGACCAAAGATCCGAACCATCCGAGATTGATCGTCGCCAAGGATGGTTACTTGACCATGACCGATGGCGGCCGGAACATGCGGTTTTCGCTCAACGACGGCGAGCTTCACACGCTCGATCTCACCAATCCCGACAATTACCGGAAGCTCGACTTCAAGAACCAGATCATCAATGTTTCCGGAACCGGTTCGGAGCTGGTACGTACCGAGTCTGAGTTTCGCACCGACCGCGAAATGAATATCGAGCAGATGTCGTCGCAAGTCCACCAGGCGGTCAACAGCGCCAAGCCGCTGCGTGACCGGATCAACGAATATCTTCAGACCAAGTACTCATATTTGTTCTCTGACAGCTTCAAGTTTAACCCGACCGACTCGATGGATGACCGCAAAGCCCTGGGCCTGGTGCGAAGTGATGCCTCGGTGATGGTCCGGCATGTCGAGCGCAACCGGCAGCAGATCGAGGCTCAGCGGCGCATTATGGACAAGTATAATATTGAGATTCAGAAGAAATACTCGATCCCGGCCGCTTCTCTGGCGTTCGTCCTGATCGGGGCGCCGCTGGGGATCATGTCGCGGCGCGGGGGAATGGGAATGGCCATAGCAATAGCCATAGTTCTCTTCATGATCTACTGGGCGTTTCTGATCGGGGGCGAAGACATGGCCGATCGGGGGATAATTACGCCGTTCGTGGCGATGTGGAGCGCGAACATTCTCATGGCCTGCGTGGGACTGTATCTCAATTTTATCGTGGTTTCGGAAAGGCCGATCTTCGGCTGGTTCCGCAGGAAGGATTGAGCGGCGCATGCTCAAACGTCTCGACCGTTACCTCCTGACCTACTTTCTGCAGTCTTTCGCGGCCGTCATGATCGCTATCGGCCTGACCATTGTTGTCATCAACATGGTCGAGGAGCTGCCCGACTTCATCGACAATCGGGTATCCATCTCACAGATACTGGAGTACTACCTTTATTTCGGGGGCTGGGTCGTAAAATCGTTCACACCGATGTTTGTTCTTCTGGCGGTGTTGTTCTCTATCTCATTGCTGGCGCGGCGTAAGGAAATTCTCGCCATGAAAGCGAGCGGCCTCTCGCTCTGGCGCATCACGCTTCCCTTCGCGCTCATTGCGATATTGATCGCCTTCGGACACTTCTACTACAATGAGTATGTCTTTCCCGCCATGAACCAGCGGCGGGTCGAGATCAAGAATTTCACCATCGAGAAACAATCGCGCGCCAATCAAGCGCTCGTGCGCGATGTCTACCGTCAGATCAATCCCGGCAGCTTCTATACCATGTCGCAATTCGACACCGACCGTCGCATGGGGGAGAGCTTCAAGCTCTATCGTTCTAAGAATAACCGGGCCACAGAAATAATTACGGCCGACAAGATCGTCTACCACCAATTTTTGTGGCAGGCGCTTGATGGGAATGTGCGCAAGTTCAGCGACACGACCGACGGGAGTTATACTTCGTTCGATACACTCATCATCGGCGATATAAAGGACGTCCCCGATGATCTGGCGAAGCGCCTGACGAAACCTGAAGACATGGGGATCGACGAACTGCGCCGGTACATCGACTTGATGAAACGTATCGGCGGACCGTATCACCGGGAAGCGCTCGACTTGAAAATGAAGTACTCTTTCCCGATGGCGTCGTTCATTGTCGTGTTGATCTGTGTGCCGTTCGCGTCGAATCCTCGACGGGCGGGCATCGCCGTATCAATTGCGGCGGGCGCCGGAATCTCGCTGGCATATTTCGTGCTCTATCGCATGTTGCAATCGGCCGGGTGGAACGAGAAGGTACCGGTCGATGTCGCCGTCTGGGGGGTCAACGGGCTGTTCTTTGTGATCGGCATGATACTCATGTGGAGAGCGCCGAAGTAATGTCACACCCCGACCACGAAAAGAACCGGGCCACATGGAACCGGGCGGTCGATCTTCACATCGGACATCCGGAGTACCGGACACCAGAGGTCATAGACGGGGGTTCATCGCTCAAGCGGGTCGAGCTCGAAGCGCTCGGCGATGTTCGCGGCAAGAGCTTGTTGCACCTCATGTGCCAGTTCGGCCTCGATACGATTTCGTGGGCGCGACAGGGAGCTAACGTGACCGGCGTCGATATATCAGATCGATCTATTGCGGTCGCTAATGAGATCAAAGTGAAAGCCGGGGTGGAGGCCGAATTCTTCCGTTGTGACGTACTGGACTTCATCGGGGCGATAGATCGCAAATTTGACATTATCTATCAGTCGTACGGCACGCACATGTGGCTGTCGGACCTGAATCGCTGGGCGGCGGTGATCGCGCATTATCTGAAGCCGGGGGGCGTGTTCTTCATGGTCGATAGTCATCCCGTGGACCAGTTATTTCTGTTTCCCGAACAGAAGTACGACTACTTCGCGCGCGAGCCGGAGCGAACTCTCAATCCACGCGACTATTGTGAGAAGGATACCAAGATCGAAGGCGAGCATGTCGAGTGGCAGCATCCGGTGTCGGAGATTGTGAATGCGCTGATTGGGGCGGGGTTGACGATTGAACGTCTGGATGAATACAATTTCGGCTTTTACCGATTCGCGGAGGGATGGTATGAACTTCCGGATCGTCATTGGGTGCCGCCGGACGGTCCGACGAAGTTTCCGCTGATGTTGGCGGTGAAGGCTCGAAACAAGGTTGATCCCGCCGAGTGATGTCAGCGACTCTTGGCCGTGCCGTGTGAGTGTTTCCCCGGGTTTCTCAGTAGAAGGATGTTCAATGCAACGCAAACGCACCCGAGTAGAATGGCCACTATGTTTGCACGTCCTACTGGCATCGTGTTGTATACCGAGTCCAAAAGGACTACAAAACCGATCGACACAAAGATCGCCGCAATGTACTTTACTATTGACATCATAGCCTGATTCCTTTACGTTTATATCGACTAGGTGGCGAATAATCTCCACGGGAAGGGTCAAGTTGCGTGCTTTTTACTGTGGCTATGTTCAATAAATGCACTGCAGTTAATTGTAATCTAACTAAACAATTCTTGGTGCGGTGTAGTTCCCGAAGATAGTTGGGGTGTATCTTGTTTGGTGGTATTAGCTTAGAGGTTCCATTACAGATTTCGGGTGTGTCGTGGATCACTTATCTCATTAACGGTGCAATTGCGCGTTTGGTCAGTGAGAGTTCAATGCCAAGCGGTAGGAATGAGATAGCCAGAGTAGTCCATGCCCAAAGAATGGGGCTGGATGGCCTTGGTGTCTTAGCCCTCTGCATTGCTGCAGACATCACTCTCCTAATTCGTAGAGAGTGGCTGTCACGATACGAACTCCCCGAAGTATGGGTAGTATGGATATTTCTGCTAATTCATGTCCTTCTCATATGGAGTTTGGTGTTTTATCTGGGGAGGCGTATCATACCCTTTGAGTTGGACGGCAAGGCAAGGGCTATCAGGGCTCTGGTACTGGGTGCACCAGTTGAGGACTTGGATTTCGACAGTGATCGGAGGGCGAGACGATTGTGTAATGGTATTTCCGTCTTTTTCTTCGTACTTACTATGTTATGTTTTTTTGGTGGGTGAAACATGCGAATTGTAATCTATGTCGCTTTGGCGTTGGTCGTGGCTGTGCTAGCAATCTTTTCGCAGTCCATTATCGATCGATTGATTACTTGGACCTTTAGATCGAGAAAGCTCGAAACTGGTTCTACTCGCGCGGGTGACGAGCAAGACCCTTCAGACGATTTGGGGGCCTGGTTGATGACAAAGGTGCAGGTTAGTATTCGTGACCAGCTAGTACCGATTAACGAGCAACTGGCGCGTCAGCATGCCTACATTGTATCGCTAAGCAGGGAGTTGGGCGACGTCAAACGGCGTGAGTCTGGCTCGTTATACCATCATACTGGCCCGGGAGCGAGAATGCCAAACTCCTCTGCTGAGGATGCGTCTACGATTGACTTAGAGTCATCTGTCGCTCACTTCACCTTACCGAAGAAGCATATGCATAACCCCGAGATCTCAGGACGAAACAGAATTGCAAAAGCGGTTCATGAATTCTCGCGCAAACATGGTAGGAAGTCTACTATATCACACGTACCAAACACAGATTCTGCATTTGACAAAGAGTTTGCTGGCATCGACTCCGATTTGGATCGCAATTTAGAAAGTTCCGCCGACGAATAGTATAGTTGTCCGGTCGCCCGTGACTTCGGTGGCCACCCTACGGGTAGGTTTATATCTGATAGAATTGTGGAGGAGGCTTCAAGAATCGCGACTACCCACAGCAAGCTGTGGGCTACCAATTCATACAAGAAGCATCATTCAGTAGCTTCGCCAATTGAACGCGGCTTCAGCTCTTCTCTCATCGCAGCACACGTTATCAAGAGCGCCACTCCCACAATCATGACCGCCCAGCCCCACTGAAGCTGCACCGATTGCATCGCCAGATCGGCTATGCCTCGGAATGGATTGTCGGAGATGTCCGCACCCATCTTGTTCTTGGCATCGGATATCTTGCTCTGGAAGTTGATGAACGTGATCGCCATCACGATGAGGCTTCCGCCCCCGGTGATCCACAGGACTTTGTATTTTCTGGCCAATACCAACAACAGAGATATGACTGACAAGATGAGAACAATGGTTCCGTCGGCCTTCCCGTTTTGAAAGTAGTTTATGTACCCGACCACGGGAACGCTCACGACCGGCATGAATACTCCGACGAAAAGTATGATCGAACCGGCGATGCCGAGTTTTTGTTTAGTCATGTCAGTCCTTCTAAATTGAGCGGTCGGGTGGACCAACCTTTGGGTGGAATCCAATTCGAGTGTTCCTTCAAAGATCGAGACAACCCACAGCAAGCTGTGGGGTACCAGGTGCCCGGGTGGCCCACCCTTTAGAGCCTGTTGAAAAAGCCAAGTTTTCGGGTGGTCATCATGCATCTTGTCTGATGACTGTGTAAGGTGCGATAAATGGTCTCAGAAACCGTAGAAGCCGTTCTATGAGTGTCCGTAGACGTCTCCAGAGCCAGTTGAACCCCGGCAGAGTGACAAAATGCGCCGCCAGGCGCTTCGAATTGAGAACCGTGGCGACCAACAAGCACTGCACCTTCATCTTGGACAGACCACGCCGCCACGCCCGACTCAAGCCGTGCCATTGTTTGCTCTCCGCAAACACCCCCTCGATCACCGGCGCCCGGGAACGATACAGCTTCTTGAAACTCTCCGTTTTGCTGTCGGCCCGAAGGCGAAGCAGTGAACTATGGTGTCTGGTAACCTTGAGATGCCGGCGATCCGATATCGTGCACTGTGACTTCAACGGACAGCTCTGACAATCCGACCGTCGCGCTCGATATTCCCAACGTCCCCGCTGCTTCTCCGTTCGCACATACCGCAACACTTGTCCCGCCGGACACGTGAACTCATCATGCTCCTCGTCGTAGGTGAATTGCTCGATCGTAAAATAACCTTCCCCGGCACGGGTCGTCGCCTTCTGCGGCGGCGACACCAAACGGACACCGCGCGTCTCCATCTCATAGGCATTAAACCCACTCCCGTACGCCCCGTCCGCACACACCGCTTCCGGTGACTCCCGCAGACGCGCCAACGCTCGGTCAACCAACCCCACCGCCTCGTCGTGCTCCGACACGTTCGCCGCCGTCACCGATACATCCAACACCACCCGCTTCTTGCCGTCCGCCACCGTGTGCTGCTTGTACCCCGGACGCAACTTCCCATCCGGAAACCGACCAAACCGCGCATCCGGATCGGGACTGTCAACCTGGTTGACACGGTCGGCAGACAGGTCCGCCCGGATCGTCGTAGCGTCGATATGTAGCACCTTCCCCTCAATCAACCCGCTCGCTTGACACTGACTCACACTCCGAGCGAACAACTCGTTGAACACCGCATCACCAAACCGATCCAACGCCTTCGACAACGTCGAATGATCCGGAAGCGACTCGTCCAGCTCGTAGCCGATGAACCAACGATAGGCCAGGTTAACCTGCACCTGACGCATTAACTCCCGCACGTGAGCGATCCCGTCCATCGCCTGGATCAAAAACAGCCGGATCACCACCTCCGGATCGACCGACGGTCGACCGTTGTCTTGGCTGTATTTGTCCCGAACTACCTCGTGGACAAAACCCAGGTCCAAAACCCGATTCAACTTACGAAGATAGTGATCCTCGGGGATGAACGTCTCCAATGCCGGGAGAAGCATCATCTCATGTTGACTTCTCTCTCGCTTACTCTGCATCCCCTGCTTTAATACAACTACCCCCAAAACTCAAGACTTTTTCAACAGGCCCTTTAGGGTGGGGTTTTCCGAGAACCATTCATAAGCCGGCAGATGTGGACATCTGCCGGGCACGCGAATTTGCGAAGCGGGCGCTGCTACTCTTCCAGATTAGCCGGCTCGAAATGCTCTTTGGGATGCTTGCAGCACGGGCATTTCATCGGCGGCTCTTTCCCTTCGTGTATATAGCCGCACACGTCGCACTTCCACCGGATCGGTTTCTCGCGCTTGTAAACCGACCCGTTCTTCACCATCTCGAGTAAGCGACGATAGCGGTCACGGTGTTGCGCTTCGACCTTGGCGATCATCTTGAAAAGCACGGCCGCATCCTTGTTGCCCTCTTCTTCAGCTTCTTTGGCGAACTGCGGGTACATCGAAGTGGTCTCGTGGTCTTCGCCTTCGGCCGCTTTGGTCAGGCAAGCAGCCGTGTCGCCGAGCCCATACGCGAGGGTGTATTCATCCTTGGCGTGACGGCTCTCGTTGTCGGCGGTCTCCTCGAAAATCTTGGCTATGTAGAGATACCCTTCTTTGCGCGCCACCTTGGCGAAGAAGGTGTACATGTTGCGGGCCTGTGATTCACCCGCAAACGCGGCTTTCAGATTCTGTTCGGTCTTGCTCATTTCAGTCTCCCATATGGTCAAACATCGCTTTAGAACATGTTAACTTTGAGAATCGGCTCCTGCTGTGATTTGCGACCGCGAAAACGACTTCCGACATACAAATTCACATAGCTCGAGTCCTGGTCCTTGCACAGGTACGGATAATTCTCGAGTTCGCGGTGGTACTCGCCCCGCTCGGTGCGGAACATCCCATAGGAGAAGCCGGGGAAGGTGCGTCCGGCCAAGGGCCCGATGACCGTCACCATGTAATCGGTGGTCGACGGATCAAACGTGAAGATCATGGTCATCGTGTCGCTGGCCTTGCCGTAGCGGCCAAGGGCGAAGGTTGACGGCAGATTGCAGCAGGCCGTAGCGCCGAACAGGATGTCCCGGATAAATAGGAAATCTACGCGACCGGCGCTCGACATAGTGCGCTGAATTTCGATATCGCGGCCATTGAGCGAGTCCCCGTGAACTCCCATTAGACCAAGCACTCCTTCGCCGCGCACCCGTGGGCCGGGAAGGGTGTCGATCTTGAAGCGGGTAACGATTGCGGTCATTTCCCGACCCAGATGGACCCGCACCGCACTGGCGATCGGCCAGTTCTTCGATTCCTCGCTCGGCATGGTCACTTCCATCCGGTCTCCGAATCCAAGGTCAGAAAACCGGATAATTCTCTTTACTCCCTTAAGGGCGAAATCGAGCTTGTCGACTTGCTTGGGGGTCCAACTTCGTATCTCGCGAATCTTGCGCTGAAGCGATTCAGGAGAATCGACCGGGACATTGATAACTTTTACGGTCGATTGGGGATTAGCAGGTGCCTCGCCCTGACCAAAACTGACGGATACCAATACCAGAGCCGTTAGACTAGCTAGTACGACGAACCCAATTTGCGTGAACCGCCCGAACATCTTGCCTCCAGTGTTTTCGCTACGACCCAACATAATTCATTTATACCCGGCCGGGTCCACAACGATTACGGCCGCGCCGGTAAACCGCCCAGCCCGCAAATCTTCTAGAGCTTCGTTGGCTTTGTCAAGAGGGTAGGGGGTGACCTCGGTTCGGACGGGAACTTTGGGGGCGAGGGCGAGGAATTCGGCGCCGTCGCGACGGGTCAGATTCGCCACTGATTTGACCGAGCGCTCCCCCCAGAGGATCGAATAGGGGAACGACGGGATATCGCTCATGTGAATTCCGGCGCAGACCACCACGGCGCCTTTGGCCACGGCCCGCAACGCGGTCGGGACCAGCTCGCCGGCCGGGGCGAAAATGATAGCGGCGTCGAGCTCGCTTGGGGGAGTCTGGTCCGAGTCGCCCGCCCAAACTGCTCCCAGACGACGGGCAAATTCCTGCGCCATCCGGTCTCCCGCGCGCGTGAATGCGTAGACTTCGCGCTTCTGATACGCCGCGACCTGGATCAGGATATGGGCCGAGGCGCCGAACCCGTAGAACCCGAGCCGCCGCGCCTCGCCGGTCATCCCAAGCGCCCGGTATCCTATCAGTCCGGCGCAGAGAAGAGGGGCGGCCTGAAGGTCGGGGTAGCCCGCCGGGATCGGGAAACAGAAGCGATGGTCGGCCACACATTTTTCCGCGAAGCCGCCGTTGATCTGATACCCGGTGTAGCGAGCCCGGTCGCAGAGGTTTTCGCGCCCCGTCCGGCAATAGACACATTCGCCGCAACTTCCGCCGAGCCAGGGGACACCCACCCGGTCGCCCGGTTTGAACTCGCGAACTCCGGCGCCGACCGATTCGACCACGCCGACTATCTGATGACCGGGAATGATCGGGAGATTAGGCTTTTTGAGATCGCCGTCGACCACGTGAAGGTCGGTTCGACAGACGCCGCAGGTGTGGACCTTGATGAGCAACTGGTCCGCAATGGGTGTCGGGGCAGGGATTTCGACCGGCCGAAGTTTCTGACCGGGTCTATCAAGGATCATGGCTTTCATAGATATTATACGGCCGCACTGGTATGTGACCGACTGATAACAGATTCACCTGAACAGGCCCAAAAGTCAAGATGATGTTGCGGGGGGGAAGGGGGTAGCAAAAGGGCCGCTCAGGTGGCCCACACGCGTGCGTCTTGTTGAAAAAGCCTGTTTAATCGTCATTGCGAGCGGAGATGGCCCGCCGTCAGGTGGGACAGCGTAGCGCGGCAATCTCAAGCTCGTGCGGCAGTGCCAATTGAGATCGCCACGTCTCGCCCGCGAAGCGCGGTCGAGACTCGCGATGACGGGCAAGGGACTTTTTCAACACTCTCTTTGCAGGTCGGACTGAGTTCGGATTGAAAGAGGGCGGGTCTGATTTCAGGCCCGCCCTTTGGTTTGCTTACAGACAGCTCGGAAGACCGAGCGACTGACCCGTAATGAACAGGTAATCGATTAACATCGAGATATCGCCGATCGTGATATTCTCGCACGTTACATTCAAGCCGCCGGACTGGTTGACGTCTGCTTCAGGAAGACAGTTCAGGATGCCATCACAGGACCCGGTGATGAACTTGGCGTCGATCATGACCGATACGTCACCGATCGTAGGTTCATCAGCGCCATTGTAGTTGGCGTCGCCGACCCGGCCCTGGCAGCAAGTCTCGCAGGCGTCGCCGATGCCGTCCGCGTCGGAATCAAGCTGATTGGGGTTGGCCACTGTCGGGCAGTTGTCGCAAGCATCGCCGATCATGTCGCCGTCTGTATCCATCTGATCGGGATTGGGAACGGTAGGACAGTTGTCAGCAGCATTGATGAGTCCGTCGTTGTCTATATCGGGATCACAGACGTCGCCGATAGCGTCACCGTCCGTGTCCATCTGATCGGGGTTGGCAACGGTCGGGCAGTTATCGAGGGTATTGGCTATACCGTCACCGTCTAAATCAGGATCGCAGACATCACCGATAAAGTCACCGTCCGAATCCATTTGATCGGGATTGGGCACTGTCGGGCAGTTGTCATAGTCGTTGAAGAGACCGTCACCATCTACATCGGGATCGCAGGCGTCGCCAATGGCGTCGCTGTCTATATCCATCTGATCGGGATTGGGGACAGTCGGGCAGTTATCGAAGCCATTGTCGATTCCATCACCGTCTATGTCGGGATCGCAGGCGTCGCCAATGGCGTCACCGTCTGTATCCATCTGATCGGGATTGGGGACAGTTGGGCAGTTATCGAAGGCATTGTCGATTCCATCGCCGTCTATATCGGGATCACAGACGTCCCCGATACCGTCACCGTCTGAGTCCATCTGATCGGGGTTGGGGACGGTCGGGCAGTTGTCGGCATCGTCGGGAATTCCGTCTCCGTCGGAATCAAGTGTGCCTTTGACACAGCGAAGTGAAAAACCGTGGCCCTTGACGTAATCAAAAGGATTGGCTTGTGTAGTAGAGTAATTCAGATTCCAGTACAAGGCGTGGGCGCCGCTCTCAGTAGAAGACCAAAAGTAGGCGTAACCACCCTGCTCGTAGTAAGCATTAGTGGTAGCGTCACGGTAGCCTTCGGGCAATGCGGAAAAACCGCTTTCGTTCGTAGCAGGATTTGGAGCCGACCAATGCGTGGTTCCAACTTCTTTCAACTTGCCACCAGCTACAGCAGCGCCACCAAGGTAACCAACTAACGTCTGCCACTCAGCATCTGTCGGCACATGCCACCCGGTTGGTGCTATATTCCTGACGTCACTTGTTACATACCAGTTATATAGTCTGCCATAAGTAGCAACATTGCCTATGTCGTTGTTGTATTCACAGTAGGCTCCGGTAGTAAGACCTCCCCAGGTTGCGCCGTCGGTTACATTGGGAATAGCTTCACCGTTACGATAGTGGGTCACCTTCAGGTTTTCAGCCATCCACTCCTGAGTACCAATAGTCACGGTTTGGTATACATTGCCATCGATATCAGTCACCGTGCCTGCTAAGGCGGCGGAAGAGCCGATCAGGAACAGGACAATAGCAGTGATAGTGAACAATCGCTTCATGTGATATGCCTCCGGTCCTGGCGGGACTCAATGGTATGTAGTTTAGGCTGTTGCCCTATCGGAATAATATACGAAATCGTATGCATTTGTCCAGCCCAAAAGCCGCGTCGTGGGCCGATTTATCGATACATTTCACCCCTTGACTAATATCGATTTTCCCCTACCTTTCTGATGGACCTGCCCTTTACTACATGATTTTCGGGCACTATCAGACAGTGCCGAAAGTTATTCATTAGGACTGTGTGGACGATCATACCCTTTGGAGGTACATTTTCATGCGTTTTACCACCCTTGCGGTGATCCTTGCGATCACGGCTGGGTCGGCTATTGCCGCCACGCCGACTCGAATGCAGGCCGGAATCGACCAACTCAAGGCCGAAACCGGCGTAAGCCTGCTGCAAGATAACGAGACAGGACGTCTTAGGTTCGTAGCCGGCCGCTTGTCGGCCCCGGTGGCTCCGGGCGAGGAAACCGCTGCCACCCTTCGCTTTCTCGACGCTCACAAATCAGCCTACCAGATGAAGAGCCCGGTCGACGAGATCAAGGTCAAACGGATTGACCAGGATAAGGTCGGCATGAGGCACGTCCGGATGGGGCAGGTGTACCAGGGACTGCCGGTCTATGGCGGAGAGTTGATCTCCCACTTTGACAAAGACGGCGCATTAAATGCGGTCAACGGGACGTATATCGACAACATCAAAGTTGATCCGACCGCGCAATTCAACGCCAACCAGGCCCGGCAAACCGCGCTGAGCGACCTCAAATCATTTTTCGGAAGCGGCCAGCCCAATGAACCGGAGTTGATCATCTTCCCGTGGGAAGGCACGAACTACGTCGCGTGGCGGATGGAAATATTTTCCGAAACCCCGATGGGACGGTGGGAGTATTTCGTGGACGCCAAAACCGGCCAGGTGATTTTCAAAGCTAACCGAATCATGGATGTGGCCGAGATCGGCACCGGCACCGGGGTTATGGGCACGTCCCGTCCCCACATTGACACGGACTACAACGGGTCGATCTACAGCATGACCGACAATACTCGTCAGGCGACCAACAATCCACACGGTCACAACGGTCAGATGCCGACGGGTAACAACATCACGACTTACGTAGCCAGCACGACTCTTCCGGGGACGCTGGCGACCGACGCCGACAATGTCTGGGATTCACCGTCGCAGGCTTCGTCAGTAGATGCTCAGGTATACTCGGCTCTGGTGTACGACTGGTGGCTTTCGGCGTTTGGGCGGAACAGCTATGACAATGCCGGCGCGCCCATGCGGGCTTCGGTGGATTATTCGGCCGAAGGCAATAACAACGCCTACTGGAACGGCGTGCAGATGGTAGTATGGTCCTGGGGCACCGGGTGGCGGTCTTTGGCGGGCTGTCCGGACGTGATTGCTCATGAATGGGGGCACGCCATCACCGGTGTGACTTCGAATCTTGCCTACGAGAAAGAATCGGGAGCGCTGAACGAATCGTTCTCGGATATGATGGGGGCGGCATTCGAATTCGCGCATCCGACTTATGATACCCCGGATTGGTACATGGGTGAGAACGGCCAGATCAGCGGGTCATATTTCCGCGACATGTCCAATCCCCCGGCCCGTTCGGATCCAGATTATTACGGCGGATCCTACTGGGTCAACGTTTCAGGTTGCACGCCTTCGAATGGCAATGACTATTGTGGTGTCCATACCAACAGCGGTGTCGGCAACAAATGGTTCTATCTCTTGTCCGACGGCGGTACGTTCCATAGCGTGACTGTCACCGGAATCAATGTCAGTCACGCGATTGAAGTGGCCTATCGCGCCAACGTATATTACTGGACCTCGCTCACTACCTATTCCGAAGCGGCGTATGGGACGGTTTTGGCGGCGCGCGATCTCGATCCGTCGGGCGCCTGGGAAACCCAGGTACGCAACGCCTGGACCGCGGTTGGAGTAGCAATGCCGGCTCCAACGCTTACTTTCACGTACCCGAACGGACTCCCCAGCCTGCTGACTCCGGACTCTCCGACCACGTTTGAAGTCAACGTCGCGGCGACCTATGAGGGATCGGTTGTGGCCGGCAGCGGCGGCTTGTGGTACCAGGTTGACAACGGCATGATGGAAATGGGCGGCGTGACCGAGCTTGGTCCCGGCCATTACGAGTTGACGATTCCGCCAGTGGCCTGCGGTTCCAAGGTAAAATACATGGTCGAGGCCTACGAGACAACTTCGGGTCAGTTCCTCGATCCAGGAGCTTCACAATGGTACCTGGCCGAGCCCGGAGTCAATCAGGTAACGGTGTTCGAGGACAATTTCGAGACCAATAAAGGATGGACACCCGGCACCGGTTGGGCGCGGGGTACGCCTGCGGGCGCCGGTGGTGAGCATGGTCATCCTGATCCGGCCAGCGCCTTCTCCGGAACCAACGAGTACGGTTTCAATCTGGCAGGTGACTATACGAACAACATGCCCGAGCGTTACTTGACCAGCCCGGCGTTCAATTGCACCGGACTGACCAATGTTCATATCGATTTTCAACGCTGGCTGGGTGTCGAGCAACCCCTCTTTGACAAGGCCACAATTGCGGCCAGCACCAACGGGACGACTTGGACTACGGTCTGGGAAAATCCCACTGAGATGGCCGATTCGGTGTGGACGCCGATGGACGTCAACATCTCGACGGTCGCTTCCGGGCAACCCGTCGTTTACATCCGTTTCACCATGGGACCGACCGACGGCGGCTGGGTCTTCTGCGGATGGAACATCGATGACTTCCGCGTGACCGGATACGAGTGCAGCGTTATTGCACTTGACACGGACGCCGATGGGATTCCGGATGCAGTCGACAATTGCCCCTTTATTGCCAATCCGGATCAGGCTGATACGGACGGCGATGGAGTTGGCAACGTCTGCGACAATTGTCCGGCGATTGCCAATCCCGGCCAGGCAGATGCAGACGGCGACGGTGTCGGTGACCTCTGCGACAATTGTCCTCAGAAGCCCAATCCGGGACAGCAGGACACCAATCATGACGGTGTCGGCGACGCGTGCTGCTGTGTCGGTATTGTTGGCGATGCCAACATGGATGGCAACCCCGAGCCTACGATCGGCGATATTTCGGTCATTATAAGTAACTTGTTTATATCTGGGACGCCGCTGTCATGCTACGGCGAAGCCGACGTGAATCAATCGGGTGGAGCGAATCCGGGTGCGGCAGATATCACTATCGGCGATATCTCGACGCTGATCGATTATCTCTTTATCACCGGACCTTCTCTCGGATTGCCGAATTGCATGTAGGTGGAAGGAAGCTACGATAGAGACATATCGGCTGAGAGTTGACAGGTGAAATGAAATAAGGCGAGAGGAGCGCTACTCCTCTCGCCTTTCTCTTGCTCAATTTCTTGCGATGGTTCTATTGAAGCTTGTCCATTATTTCCGCCCTGTGGGCGGTGAACCAGGCATTCCATTCTTCAAGTAGCCCCCGACTCTGCGCGAGGCTGTCGTCGCGGTAGTGTTCCACCGTGTCTTTGCCTTTCTGCGGCGGCTGGGCATAGTATCTAAGTCCGTATGAGCCGATGCGCAATCCGGGCAGGAACTTGTCCTTAAACTGTGCCGGCAATTCAGGGTCGATCTTCTTCAAGATAGTATCGCTGACCTGTTCCGCCTCGGAAAGCGACGCCTGGAGCAGGGCGTTCACCGATTCCCAATCTTCGCGGCCGACACCCCTCTTCTGTGACAGGGTGCTGGCATCCTGGTACAACGAGATGGCTTCAATGAAATGATCCACATCCACCTGCTCGGTTTCGTTCCAATTCTGCTTACAGAACCAGGGACAGTATATGAATCCAAGCGCCACCACGGCCACGATAACGGCGATCACAGGAGCAATCCACCCGCGTCCCAAGATCTTGCTGACCGGCGAGGGCTCCAATGCGGCCTCTCCGGAAACCGGTTCGGGTTGGCGGGACGACAGCAGGCGGAATAAGATTGTAATAACTAAGAAAGCCACCGCCGCCCATAAGATCACATTCCAGATCATCCGATTGCCTCTTTCATAAACTTCTCATTAATAGACCGCACCTGACTGCTCTCTCATATATCGGCGGTCGTGAGTTTATTTTCCACCCGGTTTCTCGGTCTGAGTACTCGGTTTATTCAACAAGCCCGTCACTCGGGATATTTTCCAGGCGCCCTTTTCGATTTGCCAAACCGCCGTGTACCCGCCCGCCCATACTTGATCCGGAAGGTTCTTGACCTGGCGGCGAAACACGAAACGGCCGATTTCGTAACCGGTGCTGTCCCTGACCGCGAGGCTGTCGGGGGTTGTCTGCAAATTGCCACCGCCCCAGGTCATCATCATAAGCGCCGCCATCGATCCGATCGTAGTGCGGCCTCGAATGACCTGACCGGTCGGTACGACCACTGAGCCGTCTTCAGTAAAGACCGAGGCCAGAGGATCGGATTCTTCACTAGCAAGGGCTTGTTGTACAATTTGCCTGGCGGAATCACTGGCTGTACGTAACTGGGCGAGACTGCCCGCTGCAGTTACCGAGGTCCAGGCGAAACATGAGACTGACAGCAAATAGACGGTAATCTTCTTGAAATAACCTGATAATTGCATAACAACCTGTCGTGGCTGGGTGTCGCACTAGCGCGTGGCGACAAAGAGCCTCTCGATGGTCCAGGAAGTGTCGGTGAATTTCCAATACACGGTATACTGGCCCAGCCACTTGTCGTCCTTGCCGTTGGGGTCAGTGCGAGTCAGAGCGAGCGCCCCGGTCTGGCGGGCCATATCGGTGTAGCCGGGAACCCGCTCAATGGCGTTACGAGTCACTTCGACTCTTGCGCCACCCCATTTTTCGAAAAGAAGGGGGAGGTAATGAGCAAGCTTTTCGCGGCCACTGAAGGCTTTATTCCCCGGCATCACAATTCCAACCGTGTCAGAGACAGAACCCACAATCCGGGCCGAGTCTTTCTGCAGTAACGCCCTGCCCAGGACGGCCGAGATGGAGTCAGCCTGGGCCTTCAGAGAGGCAAGCGAATCAGGCTTGGACTGAGCGCCGGCGTTGGAAGCGACCAATATGACAACGGCCACGAATCCTGCTACGCTCAACCTGAATTTTCGATTCATACATCTTCTCCTGTTGATACGCCAATCGTAATTGCGATCTCGCCGACTACCGGAGCTGATTCGCAGCGGGGCGGCATCAAGACTGGTACAATTTACGGAGGAATAGGTTCGAAGGCAAGTTGGGGTTGAATAAGAGATGTTTCCCAAGAGAAGTATTCTCCGGGAGGGGATTCGAAAAGTGACGAAACAGCCTCCCCAGACTAGTAAGAACATTCGGAAACCGCCCGAAGTTCTGGCGACCGACGACTCCCCAATGTCAGGGCATTACGAGGGCTTACTTTTCGGGAACCCGGTTTTAGGCTCGACTGTTAAGAGCAGCGATAGAATGCTCTAATTAGGACTCTATTTATCCATTTTTGGATGTGATGTTATGAACGAATCGACAAACCAAACCACCAGCCGCTACTTTCTGACGGAAAAGTATCTGTCCCGCCTGCCGGAAGATATTCGTTATCTCTTAGCGCCGGCCGCCGACCGCCGTGACGAATTCGAGGCGGCTATTAAATCGTTACGTCGCAAGGAAGAAGAGCGATATTATGTGATGCGTCTGCAGAAGCGATATGGTCTGCCAATCAGGCCTTCCGAGACAGTCAAGGAGACCATGATACGGGCGCGGCTTATCATTCTGCGACGTCGTCACGAAATGGTCGAAGACGACCCCGGTGTTGTTTTGAACGACCCGATGCCGGTTGATCCTCTGGAGTAATCTGATACTCGGACTCAGGATGCGTCTATTGAATTAGCTGCATGAACTCGGCCCGGGTGCTGGCGCGGTCTCGGAAATATCCCAGGAGACACGAGGTCTTCATCACCGAGTTCTGCTTTTCCACCCCACGCATCATCATGCACAAATGCTGGGCTTCGATCACCACGCCGACCCCGCCTGGCTTCAACTGATCCATCAGCGATTCAGCGATCTCGCGGGTCAGGCGTTCCTGAACCTGCAGACGACGCGCGAAGAGATCAACAATCCGGGCGATTTTCGATATACCGATCTGGTAATCTTTGGGAAGGTAGGCGACGTGGCACTTTCCGATGAAGGGGAGGAGGTGATGTTCGCAGAGGGAATAGAGCTCGATATCTTTGATAATAATCATCTCATCGGTGTCGGCCTTGTAGAGACTGTCACCGATCACTTCTTTGATATTCTGATGATATCCGTGGGTGAGATAACGCATGGCGTCGGCGGCGCGGGTGGGTGTTTTCAGCAGACCTTCACGGTCGGGGTTTTCGCCGATGGCGGTAATTATCTTGCGGTATTCTTGTTCCATTCTCAACTCTCCGTGATACTCAACGTTGATCCCAATGTACGGATTGCGGCGGCCGCCGCCAGCGGGATTTGGGGCGAAAGATGCCGAATTGTGGCGAATTACGCTTGTATCGCCTCGCGAGGTAAATTATCCTGCCCTCAGGAGACAGCATCCCCCGTATTTTGAGGGTTCCGGCTTGACACCGCGTAATTGGTCTTAGTGGCCCACCTGCTGGCAGGTGGGGTTCAGGTATGATGACGCGCACTGCGTCTTGTAATTGGCAGGCAATTATATTCGGCAGGCAATTATAATCGGCAGGCAACCATGATCGGCAGTTAATTGTATTCGGCAGGCAATTATGATCGGCAGTCAATTGTGATCGGCAGTCAATTGTGATCGGCAGGGTTCCATCCCTGCCGGACCAAGTCATGCTGAGCCCTGAGCTTGTCGAAGGGTCGAATCATGAGCCTGTCGAAGCATGAAATGGTAGAAATTGGCAGAACGATCGGTGCCCACCGCTTGCGGTTGTAAGGATTGGGAACGAACTCAGGAATGGACAACAGCGCGGAAATGTCTGCATCGTCTTCGAATCTAACCCAACCCCAAGGGGAGTGGCACGGAGTTACCCTGACCACACAGCTTATTTTGATGGCGAGCGTTCTCATCGGACATCTTGCTATCGGATCAGCATCCGCGTCAATGGGGCCGGATTTTCGCTGGACGGCTCACAGCCAGGGCAATCTTCAGTTGAGCGTCAGTAATGCGGGGAAAATCGGCGAAACGATTTGGGGCCCGAGTTCAGCAATAGCCATTGTCGACCCCGTGACCGGAGACTCCGTATATGGTTGTGTCTATCCGCGTGGATCGTACAATAGCTATTTCGGATTCGGGTTGCACGTCGGGGCCATAGTCGCAAACGACACTTTGGTATCGAATAGCTGGGAGATGGCTCCGGACGTGGCGCCCTTTGGCGCGTTTGCAATTCTAAGTGGGGATCCCCGCTCAGTCTCCTTCTCTCCCAATGCTCGCTCACAGTTGGATCTGATTTGCGAGTTCTATGACAATTTCACGCCGCCGTATCAAATGGTCGGCTGGGATGTGAGATCTCAGATATCACTGGATCTCAAGATCAGTCAAAGGTCTATGGCCTGGAGCGGTGGCTTGGTAGACGACTTCGTAATCATTGAATTCAATATAGCCAATATCGGGGACAAGGACCTGCGAAGTGTGTTCATCGGTCTGGAGTCTGGTACCGTAGCGTGCAACATCTTGACGCCAGATGCCGTTAATGATGACGATAACTTGGCCGGTTACATACCGAACATCCGCTATTCGGGAGTTTGTCCTTACAGCGACACGCTCAACTTATGTTATGTAATCGACAATAATGGCGACCCCGTGGCGGGTGAATTCACTGAACTCTCTCCGAGGGCGGCGGTGGGTGTGATGCTTCTGGGTGCGTCCGCTGACGTGTCCCGCCCGAATTTCAACTGGTGGACTGGTACGAACAATCTGCGCGATAGCTTCGGGCCGAGACGGAAAGAAACGGTGGACGATCCGTTTCGACCGATTGGCCCCTTCCTTGGTCAGCCGTACAAGGATGTGAATTTCTATTATGTAATGTCTCACCCGGAAGTCGACTATGACCAGATGTTCACCGCTGTTGACCATCAGTCCCAAGGATGGCTGGCGCCGCCGGGGAATGCAGAGCTGATTGCATCGGGACTAGGCGGCAAAGCCTTGCTCTCCTTCGGTCCATTTGAACTGCCGTCGAAAGACAAGATTAGCTTTACTATCGCCGTGGTTGGTGGCGACAACGTCCACACCGATCCGAACGCGGTCTTCTATCCCGATAATCCGCAGTCATATTACGATCAGCTCAACTTCTCCGAGCTTGCCACCAACGCTCAATGGGCCAAGTGGGTCTACGACAATCCCGGCGTGGACACGGACAGCGATGGTTACTTCGGCGAGTATCGCGTCTGCGAAGGTGAAACAACCTGGTACAAGGGCGACGGCGTTCCCGACTTTCGCGGCAACACCCCACCGCCGATCCCATTCACGCGGTACGAGACCGAAGCCGGGAAGATTATTGTTCGGTGGAACGGGTATCTCTCCGAAACAACGAAAGACATCTTTTCCAATCTTATGGATTTCGAGGGGTATCGGGTCTATTGCGGTCTGGATAACCGGAAAACCAGTTTGGCGCTGCTGACCAGTTACGATAAACAGGACTGGTTGCGCTGGAAATACAACGAACTGGGATCGGGCGAGAGTCGCTGGGTCAACGACGATCCGCCCTTCAGTCTCGATTCACTCCGCATTCTCCATAACAATCCTGATTTCAACCCGGATGATTACCCCCGCCAGCGTCCGTTGATCGATGGTGACAGTGCCTTTTATTTCTCCGAGGTCGATGAGAACGTGTACAGTCTGACTACACCCAACGGCATCCACAAAGCCTACCCGGATGCGGTCAATCCCGGCACCGACTCAACCCTTTGGACAGCAGATGACATTACGGTTGAACACGGTGGCCGCATGCTACCCAAATTCTACGAATACGAATACATCATCGATAACCTTCTGCCGACTGTGCCATATTTTGTCGCGGTAACCGTCTTTGACTTTGGTTACGCCGGGGGACGCGGCAACATGCCCCCCGACGAAACCAATCCACTCAATAATGTTACCGAATGCTACGCCCAGACCTCGTCAGAAATCGTCGAAGAACAGAATCTTGACGCCTATGTCTATCCGAACCCATACCGGGTTGACGCCAACTATGAAGACGGCGGCTACGAGAACCGCAAGGGGAACATCATTCCCGACCGGGCGCGATTAATCCACTTTGGCAATCTCCCACGCGTCTGCAAGATCAAAGTGTATTCACTCGATGGCGATCATATTGGCACAATCGATCACAATTTCCCCGAAGGCGGCCCGGAGTCGATGCACGACTGGTGGAATCTGGTGAGTCGTTCCGGTCTGGCGGTGGAGTCGGGGCTTTACTACTGGGTCGTTGAATCGGCGACGCGCACGCAGATCGGGAAGTTGGTCATTCTGAAGTAGCCATTCTTTGTGATCGGCAGGGTTCCAGCCCTGCCGTGCGCGTTACGGCAGGCACGGAGGCCTGCCGATCAAAGCAAATGCTGTCTTGCCCCGCATTAGGCGGGGCACCCAGGGGTTGTTTGATCGGCAGCCAGTAGGTCAGGAGCCCTTAGGCTCCTGACATTTTCTGCTATCTCCGTCATTCCCGGCTTGGCCGGGAATCCATGGGCTGCTCGGTTGGAGGGATCACCGTCGCTGACGAGAGTTGATATCTTCGCATATTATCATCAGTCTGCTGTGTCTCTCGTGAGTGCAAGAGTTTTTTGCGGTCGCGAGTGGTCATGGGTGCCCGACCAAGTCGGGCATGACGGAATGGCAACTCTTGACAAGATCGATCAAATTCCCGCCCGTTGGATGGGGTACAAGCAGTACGCCCAAACCACAGGCCGAAGAAAAGAGTCCTTGGAACTTCTTGACGGGGCGCCGATATAACAATATATTCGCATAAGCGGATACGACGGGCTCCGCCTGAGTAAATTGACCCGGCGAAACCGTAGACTGAAACTGCCAATGAACCAACCTGCCGCCAAAAGACTCTCCTTTCTGGACCGCTTCCTGACCCTTTGGATTTTCGCCGGAATGGCTCTAGGTGTAGGGCTCGGGTATTTCATGCCCGATGTCCAGTCGGTTCTCAACCGGTTCCAGGTCGGGACCACCAATATTCCGATCGCGGTCGGGTTGATTCTTATGATGTACCCGCCGCTCGCGAAAGTTCGCTATGAGGAAATGGGGCGGGTGTTCCGTGACTATCGGGTTCTCGGTCTGAGTCTGGTTCAAAACTGGGTTATCGGGCCAATCCTGATGTTTTTCCTCGCTATCGTCTTTCTACCCGCCTACCCGGAATATATGGTCGGCCTGATTATGATCGGACTGGCGCGCTGTATCGCCATGGTGATCGTCTGGAACGACCTGGCCTCGGGCGATCCGGAATATGCGGCCGGGCTGGTGGCGTTCAATTCGGTCTTCCAGATTCTGCTATATTCCGTTTATGCCTGGGTCTTTGTGACTGTGCTCCCACCGCTTTTCGGGTTGTCCGGAGCGCTGGTGCAGGTGACCATCGGGCAAATCGCCGAGAGCGTTTTTGTCTATCTAGGAATTCCGTTTATTGCCGGGATAATAACCCGCTTTGCGCTCATAAATACCAAGGGCAAAATCTGGTATGAGCAGAAGTTCATTCCCAAGATATCCCCGATTACACTGATAGCTCTGCTGTTCACGATCGTAGTTATGTTCTCGCTCAAGGGCGAGCACATTGTCAAGATCCCCATGGATGTCGTCCGCATAGCCATTCCGCTGCTTATCTATTTCGTCGTGATGTTCCTGGTCAGCTTCTTCATGAGTTGGAAGATTGGCGCCGACTACGGACGAGCGACAACTCTTTCCTTCACGGCGGCGTCGAACAATTTTGAGCTGGCGATAGCGGTGGCAGTGGCGGTGTTCGGAATTCATTCCGGAGTCGCCTTTGCCGCTGTGATTGGGCCGTTGGTGGAAGTTCCGGTGATGATCGGTTTGGTTAGCGTCTCCCTCTATTTCCGGCGGAAGTATTTCGAGCCAATAAGCCCGATGCCTCGCGAGGTGAAATCATGACCCACGAACTGTTCAAGGGTCTGGCCGATCCGATCCGGCTTCGGATTGCTGTTTTGCTCCTCGGCCAGGAGTTGTGTGTTTGTGATTTAATGGAAGTTCTCAAGGTGCCGCAATCGACTGTCTCCAGGCATATGGCGCGCATGAAGTCATCGGGATTGGTTACCGACCGTCGCTCCGGCAAATGGGTTCATTATCGTTTGGCCGACACGCCGCTCGTCGAAGAATTACGCCTAACGCTGCAGCGTCATCTGACTCTCGAGAGTCCGTATCGGCAGGAGTTGGCCGCACTCAAGAAGTATCTGACGACCAGAAAGTGCGCCTGAATGGACTATAGAGTGATAATTCGAGTACGAAGACTTAGGTAATATACAGAATGGAGAAGACTATGGTACGCGTGTTCAGCCTTATGGTATTCGTTTTGGCTCTCATCGCCGGTTCGGTCTGTGGCGCTGTGACCGAGCAACTAGAATCCGCCGCCAAAGCGGGGAAAGTCGCTTATATTCTCGTTTACGATCAGACTGCCGTGGCTCTGGATCAGGCTCGCCAGATGGTATCTGACGCAATCAAACAAACGCCCGGATCGGTTGCCATAGAAATGGATCGCGGCGATGCGGCGAACGCGGCGACAGTCACCAAGTTTGGTGTGGCAACCGCTCCGGTGCCGCTCATTCTGGTTGCTTCCGGCGCCGGAGTCATTACCGGTGGTGTTATTGCCGCCCAGGCGACAGTCGATCAACTGGTCAAGCTGGTGCCGTCACCGAAGAAGGCAGAGATCCTCAAAGCCATCTCTGAGGGGAATGCCGTGTTTATCACCGCCGCTCGGAAAGGCATGACCACGGCAGCGACCGTCAATAGCACCTGCGCCACCGCCTGCCAACAGTTGGCCGGCAAGTGCGTGCAGATAACAGTCGATATGGATGATCCGGCCGAGGCCGGTTTTCTGACCGATATGAAAGTCGACTTGCAATCGGCCGAACCAGTCACCATGGTGGCCAATGCGCAGGGACAAATCTCCGGAGTGTACACCGGAGCAATGCAAGTCACCGATCTGGTGACAGCGGCGACCAAGAAGGCGACCAGCGGATGCAGCCCCGCCGCCGGTTGCGCTCCGGGTGCGGCTTGCGGCCCGAAGAAGAAGTAGGACCGTTAATATGAAACTGCAGACCATCATGTGGCGGGAGCTCTGGCTGCGTAAGTCGCAGCTGATCTCCGCACTTCTCGGTATCACGCTGGGTATTGCCGTAATTGTAGGCATTCAGTCGGTATCAGCGGTTTCGGAGAAGGCAGTAGCTGTAAGTCTGGATAATCTGGGGGCCAATATCCTCGTCCTGCCGCAGGCCGCCTCGGTCGACGATTACTACTCAGCCGATATCGATGCTCCCACCTTTCCCGAAAATTACGTCGAGCGACTGGCTACCTCCATGCTTCCCGGCGTGGACAATCTTTCGCCCAAATTGACGCGCCGTATCAAGGTCGGCGACGTACCGGTAATTCTTACCGGTATTCTTCCGGCCAATGAGCTGGCCGCAAAGCCTATATGGCAGTCGGCCGGATTAGCTGGTGCCGGCCTGGCTGCGGCCTGCGCCCCCGGCAACACGGCTAATCAGTCCTTTGGGTACCAGGACGAGAAGTTGCAGCGCAAGGCGGTCGATTCGCTCGCGACTACGGACGTACTCGTTGGCAGTAGCATAGCGCAGCGGCTCGGCCTGAAAGAGGGGGGAAGTCTCAGCTTGGAGGGCAAAACATTTACGGTCGCTCGAGTCATCCCTGAAACCGGCACCATCGACGACAGTCGCATTTATGCCCACCTGCATACGGTCCAGCAGCTTCTGGGGACCGGCGAGCAGGTCAGCGCGATAGAGATCATGGGCTGCTGTTCGGCCATATCGGATGGTCTGCTCGGTAAGCTTCGCAATATCCTTCCGGACACACGCATTACGACCATCAATCAGATAGTCAGCACCCAGATTCAAACCAACCAACTGATGCGGAAAATATCATTCGTCTTTCTCGTGATAATCATAATCGTAGGCGCCATAACAATAGGCAACTACATGTGGGCGAACGTGGAAGAGCGCCGTCGCGAGATTGGTATTCTGATCACTATTGGCACCAAACGATCCGCGATCTACCGCCTCTTTCTATCAAAGGCTGTCATTCTGGGTGTAGTCGGCGGCCTGGGCGGCTTTATCGTTGGAACGGGAGCGGCGATGATTCTCGGGCCGCAATTGGCCGGGCTAAGCGTTTCGCCGATTCCTGTCTATCTGCTTTTCTCGGTAGGGGTGGCGGTGTTGATAGCTTTGCTGGGCAGCATTCTTCCGGTCTACCGCGCCGCGCGATTTGACCCGGCCGTCATCATGCAGGAGGTATAGGCGATGTTCACCATTGAGAATCTCAGCAAGGTCTATACTTCACAACATGGGACCGTTCGGGCGCTGGATAACGTCTCGCTGGATGTGGAGCGAGGCAGCTTCGTCGCCGTCACCGGTGGATCCGGATCGGGCAAGACGACCCTGCTCCTGACGCTCGGGGGGCTTATTAGGCCCACGGCGGGTACCGTATCGTTTTCGGGCAAACCTGTTTACTCTATGTCCGAACCGGAAATGGCCGAGTATCGCAATCGCAAGGTCGGGTTCGTCTTGCAAACTTTCAACCTGATACCGTATCTTACCGCAATGGAGAATATCATGCTGCCGATGATATTCAACAGTGACCGCAACGGGACGGCCCAATCGTTGGCCGAAGAGTTGCTTGACAGAGTCGGGCTTAAGGATCGAAAGGAACATCTGCCGCGCGAGTTATCGGTCGGCCAGCAGCAGCGGGTGGCAATTGCCCGGGCACTCGCGAACGGTCCCGATGTTATCCTGGCGGATGAACCGACCGGGAATCTCGATCCGAATCTGTCTCTGGAAGTCCTTCGGATACTGAAGGAACTGAACGAGACCGAAGGCCGGACTGTTATAATGGTCACGCACAGCCCCGAGGCGGCGAAATTCGGCAGCAGACAACTTCGTCTCAAGGACGGCAGAATCGTAACCGGATAGGTTGACATGGCAAAGCACAAGAGGCAAAAGAACAGAGGCGCTGACAAGACCGCATCGGGCGGCCGCAGACAGTCGCGGTCCGAGCAGTCGAGTCGAGGCCTGAACCTCAGAAACACTGTTATCTGGGCGGCCGGCACTCTCCTGGTTATAGCTGTCGCAGTGGCAGGTTGGACCGTCATAAAGGGCGACTCTTCTCGTGTGTCAAAAGCGACGGAGACTGTTCCGCCGCGAGCCGAAGCCCCGGTCAAGAATCTGGATACGGCCAAGAGCCAGCCGGTCTCCGGCAGTCCGAGCATCAGTTTCCCCGAGCCCGAGCATAATTTTGACACGATTGCCCAGGGGGCGATGGTCTCACACAAATTCACGGTGCGAAATGTCGGTAATGCCCCCTTACGGCTCATTCGAGCTCAGGGCACGTGAGGCTGCACGGCGGCCGTGTTAACCGACACGGACATTCCCCCGGGTGGGGAAGGCAAAATCGAAGTTACTTTCGACAGTAAGCACAAGACCGGTCAGCAGAAGAAGTCAATTACGGTCGAGTCAAACGATCCCAAGAATCCAAGGGCTACGCTGAATATCACGGCTTTTGTTGAGATCGTTTTTGGTTTCGAACAATACAGCCTTGATGTGGGAAGAGTCCGCAAGGGCAAGCAGGTGTCAATAAGCACATCGATGATAGTGAAGGATCCTTCGATAGCGAAGACCGTAGCATTCACTTCCTCGTCCCCTCAGTTCAGCGCCAAAGTGGTACAGGCTGTTCCCGGAAGCGGTTCGACGCCGGGTCGCCTGACGATAGAGGTGCACGGAACGTCTGATATACCCGTCGGTCGCATCAATGCGGCTCTCACTGCCCGCGCCGGTGACGGTGCTACGCCGGATGCCACTCTGCCGATTACGGGAACGGTGGTAGGCAATGTCGACATAACCCCCGAAGCGGTTCAGTTCTTCGTGGATACGTCGAAGACCAACTCTGAGTCGGTGAAACAAGTGGTCAAAGTCATCAGCACCGTGGACGGGGCGCAGGTCCATATTCTCAGTGTCAAGGATGTGGATCAGAGGTTGATGTTTCATGTAGATACTCTCGTTGCTGACAAGCAATACGAAGTAACATTGGTTCCTATACCGGCCGTGATGAAAGCCCGGACCAATGTGTCCGGTGCCATTACAATCACCACCGATGATAAGGAACAGCCGGAAACGCCGGTGACTTACTGGATATCTTTCGGTCGCTGAAAATCAATCGCGTTTTCGGGCGGTGACGCTCTGCTATCAATTTGCAGAAGGCCGAGTGTGCTCGATGGTACCCGCCGGACGACGTCATCTGTACAATTTGGACATTGGCCAGTTCGTACGGCCGTACTTTCCGCAACATCACATGATCTCGCATATCTCGAATAAATGCCGTTGTCAATTTTCTACGACTGCGCTAACTTGTGTTGATGAAGAATCCTCTCAGACTTTGAAGGAGGAAGACCAATTTGGTAAAGCGTCGCGTTAAAGTGATCAACAATGTCCAGGAGTATGTCTCGCTTGTGGACGAAATCAAAGAAGCAGCTGAAAAGGCTCGGAACAATGCCGATTTACTCTTTCGGGGACAGAGACGCGATTTGCCGCTTCTTCCGCGACTGGCCAGACTTGATCGTGAACATAAGCTTAAGGGCAAGATCAAGAAGATCGAACAATTGATTATACGTGAGTTCACAAGAACAAGCCGCCTTCTGTCTAAGTCAATCCCAGAAGACAAATGGGATGTGCTATCACTTGCTCAGCATCACGGTCTTCCAACGAGGCTGCTCGATTGGTCATTCAGCGCTCTGACGGGGTTGTGGTTTGCAGTAAGTAAGCCGCCTTATATAGACAAAGAGGATGCTCCGGAGGACGGTATTGTCTGGATACTGGCTCCTCTGTTGGATGATTTCAGATTGGATACAAGGAGATTCAATCCTCTGTCTAACACAACTACAAAGGTCTTTCGGCCGAGAATAGTAAGCAACAGAATATCCGCTCAAGCAGGTGCTTTTACCGTTCACCAAATAGACCGCACAGGACATGTAGTGCCCTTCGAAAAGAACAAAGCTTACTTCTTCAAGCTTACTAAAGTACGTGTTCCTCCCAGTGCTTTTCCAGGAATCAGAAAGCAACTGCACATACTCGGAGTCAACCGATCAACGCTCTTACCCGATCTTGATGGCTTATGCGAGCACCTTGCTTGGAGACACGCTTATTATGACGATGAACCGCGAAGGGCGCTTAACTCCCATATCTAACATATAACACATCTTGTCGGTGAGGTCACACTCGCCCGTCCGCTAGTCGACGGCGAGCTATCAAGACTTGGCCGGACCTTCCGCTCCTTCCCCAAGTCCGTTTGGGCAGACCATACCAATTCTTGATTCAAGCACTTCTACCAACCGGTCGATCATAAGAAGTAGCAGGGGAAATCTGCCCTGGAAACTGAGGAGCTACTATGTCTCTATTGATCGAAGTTATAGAATGGATCGACCCAACCGGTCAGGAAATGATCTATCGCCTTCCGCAGGAGGGATCGGCCGATTTCAAGCTGGGCGCCCAATTGATCGTACGCGACAGTCAGATGGCGATCTTCTTCAAAGACGGCCACGCCGCCGACTCGTTTGCGGTCGGGCGACATACTCTGTCTACGAAAAACATCCCGATTCTTACCCGGCTGCTGGCGTTTCCTTTCGGCTTCGACTCACCGTTTCGGGCCGAAGTCTATTTCGTCAATCTGAAGACTTTCACCGATCTCAAGTGGGGTACGCGCTATCCGGTCACGTTCCAGGACAGCAAGCTCGGCCTTATCCGACTTCGGGGCCACGGCGCTTTCACCATGCGCATCAAACAACCGGCTCTGTTTCTAAACACGGTGGTGGGTCGTCAGGCGCGGTATACCACCGGCGACATACAGGATTATCTCCGCGATGTCATCATCGCGCGCATGAACGACCTCCTCGGCGAAGACCTCGGCTCGATTCTCGAATTGCCGGCGATCTATACGGAACTGGCCGCGAAGTTCAAGGAGATCGTCAAAGTAGAGTTCGAGAAATACGGCCTCGAACTGGTCGATTTCTTTATCTCGTCGATCACGCCGCCGGACGAGGTGGCGCGGATGATCGATCAGCGCTCCGGAATGGAAGCGGTTGGCGATCTGGACAAGTTTCTCAAGTTCGAGATGGCCAAAGGATTGGGGACATCAGGCGGCGCCGGAACGGCCGGGGCCGGACTGGGTATGGCGGCCGGAGTCGGCGTCATGATGCCCGCCATGTTGAACAAGGTCTTTGCTCCCGAGCAGACCGAGTTGAAGCGCGAGTCGGTTTCGGCCGTTACCTGTCCCAAATGCCACACCGAAACGCCGGAGCAATCGCGCTACTGCTATCGCTGCGGCCATCAGATGGTAGCGCAGAACGTTTGCCCGGCCTGCAGCCAGCAACTTCCGGCCGAGGCCAAATTCTGTCTGAACTGTGGCGCTCAACTGAACGCCCGCCCGAAGTGTCCCCATTGCTCGGCGGAACTGATTGCGGGTTCGAAATACTGCGGCGAATGCGGCAAGGCGGTTGACCGGAGTGAACAACAGTAAGCCCTCGGGCGGTTTCTTCATCGGGGTAGGCTGTCCGGGTTGTGGTGGTGAACTGCATCTCGACGCCGACTTCTTCGTCACGCGCTGTGAGCATTGCGGTTCTACCCTGCGCCTCATCATGCCGGGAGTGCCGCCCGCCTTCATGGTTGTGGCCCGGGTGCAGTCGCACGAAATTCGCGTTCATATCGACCGATATCTCAAACAGCACGATCTCCCTCTAACCGGCAACGGACTTCAGGTCAAGAAGCTCTACTATCCGTATTGGAAGATCGACGCCCGAGTGCTGAAACTCCGGAATCGCACCGAAGTGAGGAAGATTGCCGGAGAAGTCGAATCGGAACAGGAGACCGTGATCGAGACCAACCGCTCAACTGTGACGGTCACGCCGTACTTGTTCACAGTCGCTGCGGGAGTGAAAGTCGACGGGCTTCCCGAATCGCTCGGCCTTCGCTCCGAAACGGTGGGGCTGACGCCATTAGCCGATGAGGTCCTCGGCGGCGAATTCGATGTCTTGCCGGTTGTTTGCCCGCTGGCCGCGGTTAACCTGAGTGTGAAGCAGGCGGTCGAAACTCTGTCTCAAATCAGCCCGGCCGACTTCGGTCGCAACCTGACTCGCCTCTTCAACCCGGTTTGGTCTTTGATCTATTTCCCCTATCTGATTATCGATGAGTATGCGGAAACTTATCGCCGGTTCGTGCTCGACGGGCTGGTCGGACGGATGATCAAGGCAACTCTGCCGGAACAACGGCGGCCGCGAGATTCCGGTCTGGACGACGACCGCATTGGGCTTTATTCAGGGCGAATCACTGTGTCTTCTTCGCGCGGCGAAGAACCAAGAGATTTGATGTACGAGGAAACCCTTGCTCAGGGAGTGGTGGCCGACCTGGCTCAGTCGGACGCGGAGCTTTCGGATGTGTCCTCCGCCGAATCCCAGTTCACACCCGGCCAAATCGAAGTCGATTTCCATCGCTGCGATTATTGCGGCGCCGACCTGCCGGGGACTCTTTCTCATGTATATCTTTGCTCCAACTGTCACGCTATTCAGATGATGGATTCCAGCGCGACAAGACTTACTCAAATCGAGGCCGTTGGTGCTGACTCCAAAGAATCTGGTAAAATGATTCCGTTCTGGCGGCTTGGCTTGCCCGAAGACATCGTTTCGCGGTACGGCAGTATGTTGGGTGGAGCGGATCAATGCAGAGCCTTGATGATTCCGGCCATCAAGTCCGGGAACTATGAATCGCTTCATAAGCTATCTCGCCGCATGACTACGGCCCAATCGCGATTTGCGACCGAAGTGGTCGAAGTTATGGACGATCGTTATCTGCCTGTGCAGATCGGACCTGACGAAGCTCGGGCAATGGCCGAAGTGATCATCTGTCGAGAGCTGATAGATCATGGCCTGGCACTGCCAGAGAAAGATCTGGAAATAGTCCCAACTGAGATCGGATTGGTGTACGTTCCGTTTCATTCCGAGAGCTACTTCTATGTCGATTCGACTCTGAACGCGGTCAGTTTTGAGCGAGCGCTGGTGGACTAGTCGAAGAAACTCGTAGGCCAACAGCGGTCGCAGAGACCGCGACAGTTGAAAAGCCTGAACCCGCGCGACCAAAACTATTACCATATCAGGGGGGTGGGAAGGTTAGTCTCGATAGCGCCAAATTCATGACTGAAATGGGCTCAATTAGGACAGGGTGGGTTAATAAGGTCACCCGAGGTGTGTATTGAGCCTCGTCAGTGCATCGCGTACCATGTTGTGCTACAATACAATACGCCGACACGCAGATTTTTCGTGACAGAACCATGACTTTCCGTCTTGACATCGAATGAAAGTTATGCTAAATATAACACTGATGGTATTGAAAGTTGAGATTTACCACGATGTGTGAAAATTTTCACATAATGCGCAAGGTCGCAAGACTCGAATTATTTTCGGAGTAACCTCATGGATATTGGGCGAAGAGATTTTTTCAAACTAAGTGCCCTGGGGTCAATCACAGCACTTGCCGGTTCTGCGCTCGCGAGTGACAGCAGCGAAATCAAAGGATCGTTTAACGGCGACAAAACCTTCGGTGTCATAGTCGATACGGTCGCCTGCATCGGTTGCCGCAAGTGTGAATGGGCTTGTAACGATGCCAACGCGCTGCCCACCCAGGAACTGAAAGCGTTCGAAGACAAGTCCGTGTTTCAGAAACGGCGCCGTCCAACCGATGCCGCCTTTACTGTCGTCAACACTTTCCCGGCGAGCGATGGTACCGACAAGTTGTACATGCTCAAAGTGCAGTGTATGCACTGCAACGATCCGGCCTGTGCTTCTGCTTGTATTGTCGGGGCGCTTAAAAAGACAGATAGCGGCCCGGTTGGGTACGATGCCTGGAAATGTATCGGTTGCAGGTACTGCATGGTGGCCTGTCCGTTTCAGATTCCGGCGTATGAATACCAAAATGCTCTTGATCCGCAGGTACGCAAGTGCACCTTCTGTGCTCCAAGGTTGGAAAAAGGGAAGAAACCGGCCTGTGTGGAAATCTGTCCGAGCGAAGCGCTGATATTCGGTACTCGCGAGGAGTTGCTGGACATCGCGCAAAGCCGGTTCCGGGCCAACCCCGGACGCTACGTTGAGCACATCTACGGCGAGAAGGAAATTGGTGGCACGAGTTGGATGTATCTTGCCGCCACCGACATGACGGCTGCCGGCCTGCCAAAACTGGGCGAGGAGCCGATCCCCGACGTGACCGAAGTAATTCAGCACGGTGTCTTTAAGTCATTCGTTCCACCGCTCGCGCTCTATGGCCTGCTCGGTCTGGTAATGCATTCCCTGCGTGATCCGAGCAGCAAGGAGACGACCCATGAGTAAGCATAGCCACGAGGCGGCCGCCCCGGTGCCGGTGAAGTTCTTCTCGGGTGGCACCAAAGTCATGTTTGCCATCATGCTGGCTGGAATGGCGGCTTATGCCTATCGGTTGATCGCCGGCATCGGCGCCGCCACCAATCTCGACAATCAATACCCCTGGGGCATTTGGATTGCTATTGATGTGGCCTCCGGTGTAGCCCTGGCGGCTGGAGGATTCACCACCGCTGCTTTGGCCGATATCTTCCACAAGGAAAAATACCACGTGATCGTGCGCCCGGCGCTTCTCACCGCGATGCTCGGATATACTTTCGTGGTGATCGGCCTGTTGGCTGATCTCGGACGTTATTACAACGTCTGGCACCCGATGCTGCCCAGTATGTGGCAGGGGAACTCGGTTCTGTTCGAAGTCGGCATGTGTGTCATGATCTACCTGACCGTGCTGTACATCGAGTTCCTGCCCATCGTCGTCGAGCGGTTCAAGGGCAAGGTCAATCTGCCGGGTCCGCTCGGCATTCTCAATAGAATAGTCGAAGCCTGGCTCGATGTCTGTGAACAATATCTCGGCCGGTTTATTTCCGTATTCATCATTGCCGGCGTAGTGCTCTCCTGTTTGCACCAATCGTCTCTCGGTACGCTCATGCTAATAGCGCCGACCAAGATGCATGCTCTCTGGTACACGCCGATCTCGCCTTTGCTGTTTCTGATGTCGGCGATCGCAGTCGGTTTCCCGATGGTCATATTCGAATCGATCCTCGCCTCGCGCTCTTTCAAGTTGAAACCGGAGCTGCCGGTGTTGTCGTCGATTGCCCGCTATACGCCGGTTCTTCTCGGCGCGTATCTAGCGGTCAAGATCGGGGATCTTACGCTGCGTGAGGTCTGGCCGTATGTTTTCGCCGGTGATCTTGAATCGTTCATGTTCATCATCGAACTGACGCTCGGTGTGATCCTGCCGGTGATTCTGCTATCGATACCGAAGGTCAGGCATTCCGTGAAAGGTTTGTTCATTTCGGCCACTCTGGTGATCTTTGGGGTGGCTCTCAATCGTATCAACGTGTTCCTGGTTGCCTATGAACCACTGTATCCCGAGAAGACCTACTTTCCATCGATCTATGAGATCATGGTGACGATCGGCCTGATATCGGCGCTCGTGTTAGTCTATCGGTTTGTGGTACTCAACTTCCCGGTGATTTCCGGCGGCGGACAAAACGGCAAAGTCGACGCAAGAGTTCAAATGGCGCCGACTCAAACCACGGTTTACAAAGCGAGATGAAATGAAACATTTGTTAGCAATACTAGTTTTTGCGTTCGGATTGACGTCCTGGATGCAGTCGTGGGGGGCTGCCCAGGATGTCGCCAATCCAATGGATAAGATAGATTGTGGGTCGTGTCATACCTGTCCGGTGCCGACGGCCAAGAATCCATGTCTGAACCAATGCCCGACACATACGATGACGCACACGACCGTCCAGCATCCATTGTCTGAAGCACCCGACACACTGCTCTTGAAAGAGCTGGCGGATGAGTATCAGCCGGTGCATTTCAATCACAAGCTGCACGCCTCCATGGCCGAAATGAAAGACAGTTGCTCGGCCTGCCACCATTTCAGTCCACCCGGCCAGATTCCGCCATGTAAAGACTGCCATGAAAGCCAGGTCAATCCGAAGAACCTGTCGCAGCCGGGATTGAAAGGCGCCTATCACCGTCAGTGTCTTTCGTGCCATCGTGAATGGAGTCACGATACCAAGTGCATCGTCTGTCATCTTCCCGTGCCGGGCGCCAATGTGGGGGAGAGCATGAACGATTCGACGGATATCATAGGCCGCTCTCATCCGGTTATCGCGGTTCCGGCCAAGAAGGTGTACGACACGCCGTACAAGATCGGCCCGATTGTTACATTCCAGCACAAAGAGCATATCGATCTATTTGGATTCCGATGTGTCAACTGCCACCGCCAGGAGAATTGCGGCTATTGCCATGATCTGCAGCGCACCCCCGGTCCGCGCAAGTCACAGGAGCAGGTACACGCGATCTGCAACGATTGCCATAAGCAGGACGCTTGCGCCAAATGCCATGACACCAAGGAACGGCCAGGCTTCTCCCATAATACGACCGGTTGGCCACTTAACCCGTATCATTCCGAACTTGATTGTTGGTCGTGTCATCCGACGGGTAAGAGGATCTCCAAGATAAATCGGATGTGCATCAACTGTCACGGTGGTTGGACTCAGGAAACGTTTACTCACGCCGTGACGGGTCTGAAGCTCGATGATGTGCATTCCGAGATGGATTGTACGGCTTGTCACCCGAACCGCAGTTACGAGGCCGACGCGGTCTGCAGTGATTGCCATGATGACGGACGCACGGCGGAGACTCAGCCGCCCGGCATGAAAACGAAAAAATAAGGGCAGTTCCAGCTGTTCGTTGTGGTAAAGGGTCGGTCCCTACGGGGACCGACCCTTTTGGGTACTTAGAGTAACTGTGTGGTAGTGCTCTGCACGAAGTGCACAAAAGCCCGTAGACTATTTTGTCTCAGCCGAAGCAGGCATCGGTGGTGAAGCGAGCGGAACCTTCATCCATATCTCCTGCTTCCTGGGCATTTGCAGACGTTCCCCGCCTTCCCTGCGACCGCCCGGTCCACCCATTTCACCTTCGCGTGGCATACCCATGCCGCCGCCGGAGCCTCCCAGTCCGCCGCCGGGAGGGCCTCCGATGCCGCCTTCAGGTCCATCACCGGGCGACATCATTTCACCCATTTCGCCCCAGACTGCCCCTACCGAAATTCCCTGGCCCGGTTTGGCCCCTACGCCGAGAACATATTTCTTGTCTATGGATAACGGCACCCGGAATTCGTAGGTGAAGAATCCCTGACAGGTGTCAAACGCCGCCGCCGGTCCGGCCGTGCCATCGAGCGGTATTGACTCGTCCTTGAGACGCTCTTTGGAGCTTGAAGTCAGCGACGGCGGTATAGGGGCTTCGTCCATCTCAAAAGCTCGCCGGCCGTCCGGTCTGGGTCTGTTCCGTTCCGGTACGGAACCGTTCTCTCGCATGGCCATGACCTGTTCCATAGTCGGTCCGACTTTGAAGCAGATGGAGGCATCCTTCTTCTTGCCGCCTTTGGCGTCAAAGTAGAGCGTGATGCCAGTGGCTTTGATTGTCCGGGTCCAACGCGGGTCAGTGGTGCGAAATAGCACGTATAAAAAATCACTGTCGTTGCAGAACGCAAACGCGGCGTTCTGGTCTGACAGGTAAGCCCCCTGAACGCTTACCCAGTCGTCGGATCGTCCATCCACCCGGATTTGTCGCTCCGCCCAGCGACTGTCGGCTTCTACCGATTTGCCGGCCCGGCAGGGACTGTGCATGGCTGATATAAGCAATGTCAGCAGGGCCGCCCGAACCGTGATCAAGAATGGATTGTGTGACATATCCTATGCCTTCCAGCCAAAGTAAAAAAAGACTACTCGTGTCGAAGCGCCTCAATCGGATCCATCGCTGCCGCTTTGCGGGCCGGGTAAATTCCAAAAAATACACCAATTGCGGCGGAAAAGATGAACGACAGTGTGACTATGTAGGGCGTGATGACCGGCTGCATATCCGACCAGCGATTCAGTCCGGCTACGGTGGCAAAGGACAGGGCCACGCCAACTATGCCTCCGGCCAGACTCAACACTACGGCCTCGGTCAGGAACTGAACCATGATGTCACTCTCGCGGGCCCCGACCGACAGCCGTATGCCAATCTCTCGCGTCCGCTCTGTCACCGACACCAGCATGATATTCATGATGCCTATCCCGCCGACCAGCAGACTTACTGCAGCTATGGAGCCGAGCAGGACGGTCATGGTCTTGGTAACCGAAGTTACACTCTCGGCGATCTCGGCCTGACTTCGGATGGTGAAGTCATCGGCTTCGCCTTCCTGGAGTTTATGCGATTCGCGCATGGCGTTGCGAAGCTCCTCGATGGCCGCATCAATCGACGCGTTGCTCGAAGCGCTGGCGTTGATCATATCGATCCACTGGCGTCCCTTCAGCCGGTACAGCACGGTCGTGGCCGGGGCAAGGACTATGTCGTCCTGATCCTGGCCCATCCCGCTCTGACCCTTTGCTTTCAATACGCCGATTACGTCCATCGGGATATTTCGAACCCGAATCGTTTGTCCCACCGGATCCGAATCGGCAAACAACTGCTCGGCTACGGTTGCGCCGAGTACGACAACTTTGCGGTTGCCGGTAACGTCCTTATCCGTGAAGGCTTCGCCCGACTCGATTTGCCAATTCCGGATTTTGAAGTACTCAGGTGTAACACCCATGACCTGGGTCGACCAGTTGGAGCCGCCACCGACTATCTGGGCGCCCGATCGCACCACCGGCGAAACGGCGTCGATCAAATCAGCAGTGCGTCTGATCTTATCGACATCGTCGAAAGTGAAGCGATTGAAGCTACCCGCGCCCATGTGGGCTCCACCTGTTGTAGAACTTCCCGGCATAACCATCAGCAGGTTGGTGCCCAGCGAATTGATTTCCGCCTCGATCTTGGCCGATGACCCTTCACCGATAGCCACCATGATAATCACGGCGCTGACACCTATGATGATGCCCAGCGAGGTTAGAAGACTGCGCATCCGGTTGCGTGCGATGCTCGCAAAGGCGGCCCGCAAAAGCCTGATTATGTTCATTGCGGCTCCTCCTCAGGAGCGCCGAGCGCTTTCAGGTCGGCGGCCGCGTCGCGTCGATTAAGAACCGGTGCATCGCTCACGATGTGTCCGTCGCGCAGTTTAATAACCCGTCGGGCATACGCCGCGATATCATTCTCGTGAGTAACCAGTATGACCGTTACTCCTTCGCTGTTCAAGCGTTGGAACAACTCGATAATTTCTATCGAAGTACGGGTGTCTAGGTTGCCGGTAGGCTCGTCAGCCAGCACGATAGCGGGGTTATTGACCAGCGCCCGAGCAACTGCTACCCGTTGTTGCTGACCACCGGAAAGCTGATTGGGGGTATGATCCAGCCGGTCACCCAGGCCGACCCGTTTCAGTGCCTCGGCAGCCGCTTTCCCGCGATCCACGATATGGTGGTCCCGGCTGTAGAACAGTGGCAGCTCGACGTTTTCCAGCGCCGATGTACGCGACAGCAGATTGAATCCCTGGAAGACAAAGCCGATGCGGCGATTTCTGATGTTGGCCCGGGCGTTCTTACTGAGTCCGTCCACTCGCTCTCCATCGAGTAAGTACTCGCCCCCGGAGGGGGTATCAAGGCAACCCAGCAAGTTCATAAGCGTTGATTTGCCCGATCCCGACGGTCCCATGATGGCCACAAAATCACCCGGCTGTACGATCAGGTTGGCGCCGCGCAGAGCCGGAATGGCGATCTCGCCAACCTGGAAGGTCCGCGTCAGGCTGCGAATTTCTATTACCGGGTTCATGGTAGCCTCTGGTCTCATCGTCCGATTCACGTTCCTAGAAGGGAGCACGGAAGCCGCCAGGACGCTGACCGCTGGGCGCAACAGCCGGGGCCTTGGTCGAAGTTTGTCCTTTTTGTCCGGCGATGACTTTCATTCCTTCGGTCAGCGTGCGACTGGCCAGAATCTCCGTGTTGGTGCCGTCGGTTATACCCGGTCGGAACGGTGCGGCCGCCAGCACGCCGGTGCTGTCCACATACCAGACCATGGACGGACGCCTGGATTTCCCGTCCGCCGAATGGGGCGGCCCCCCCGCATGGGAGCCCGCAGAGGCGGTCGAGTCGCTCCCGCCCGGAAGTGGATCGCGTGAAGCGGTCGAATCGCTCCCGCCGGGTTCGCGCGACTGGCGCGCCTCATCGGCACGCGTTCGTTGCTTTGCCATTGCCGCGGCCACGGTCAGGGAGTCCGGAGTAAACCGAAGAGCCTTGTTGGAGATCATCAGGACGTCTTCTTTGCGATCGATTACAAATTCGAGCGATGCCGTCATGCCGGGGAGTAGCAGGTTGTTTTCGTTTGAAGCCTGCACTACCACAGTATAAGTCACGACATTTGAAACCGTCTGTGGCTGAAGCCGTATCTGGCGGACAACCCCGGTAAATTTCTTGCCGGGGTAGGCGGTCACCTCGAACCGCACTGACTGGCCGTCTTTGATCTGCCCGATGTCGCTCTCGTCGACGTCAGCCAAAATCTCCATATGGGAGAGGTCCTGGGCGATCACGAACAAGGTCGGTGTAGACAGGCTCGCGGCTACGGTTTGACCGGCCTCAATGTTACGGCTGATGACAATCCCCTTGATGGGTGACTCGATGACGGCGTACTCCATGTTGCGTTTGGCCTTCTGCAATGCAACCTGGGCCGATTTCAGGGCGGCTTTCTGCATACGCAGGGCGATGTCAAACGGCAGAAAGGTCGCATCGGCGATCAACTTGTTGTCGAGGAGCGATTTATTACGGTCGTAGTCCGATTGAGCCTGAGCCAGTTGCGCGTCGGCTCTTTCAACACCCGACTCTGCGTCCAGGACCGCCGATTTCAATACGGTCGTGTCAAGAACTGCCAGCAGTTGACCCTCTTGAACCGGGTCGTTGAAATCGACATAGACGTGCGCGACGGTGCCGGAAATCTGTGTACCGACCTCCACCGATGTGACCGGTGATAATGTTCCCGAGGCTGAAATCGTGTTTTCAATAGTGCCACGGCCGACCGTAGTGAAATCATACTGGGTTGCCTTGGAGTCGGAGAACCCGAATACAACCATGTAAGTTATCAGGCCAACCACTATCAGGACAGCCGCCAGGATCAGATATCGCTTCTTCATAGGGACCTTCGCAAATTCTTACTAATATTGTAGTCGATCACGCCAAGTTCATGACAACCAGGCGCTCCAGGGGGATTAATACAAGTTCAATAATAGAACTACTCTCAGTCGATTCAGTTCCTGGATCAAGATTCTCCCCGGGATTCCGACAATACCAAAAACACAAGGTCGTTAGAGGGAAAGAGGTTATTATGGCGTTTTGTGTTTGGGACAAAAGCTTTGCTACCAACGTGAAAGAGTTTGATGCTCAGCACCAAAAACTGTTCGCGATGGCCAACGAACTTCACGATGCTATGAAGACCGGCCGGGGGGCCAACGTGGTCGAGCGGCTGCTCACCAATCTCGAACGGTATACCGTGACCCACTTCACGGCTGAAGAAAAGGCCATGACCGAGGTGAACTATCCTGGATTGGTACAGCACAAGGAGCAGCATAAGGCGTTCGTGGCCAAGATAGCGGAGTTCAAGACGCAGATGACCGAGGGCAAGTTGACGCTCACAATGAACGTCATGAATTTCCTCAAGGACTGGCTGGTCGATCATATCCAGAAGACGGATATGAAATACACGCCTTATCTCCAGGAAACCAAAGTACACTAATCGGTATCTTCCCAAGATTGCGCGCCGGATCGTTTCATCAACGGTCCGGCCTGATTTCGCGCCACACCCAAAATCACCGTTCGCGGGAACCTGCTGTCTAAGCCGCGCCTGCAGCCTCACTAATTTCTAACGCAGACTATAAAAGTCCATTCTGTGGGAACCATGCCCACCTCTCTGTCATTATAATCTGATATTGCGCCAAGAGGTCGCAGGCTTAAGGCTGAACTCGACTAGTCGACGGAGATCCAAGTGAACACAATTCCAAAGGCACTGGCTTTCAACTGGATGGGAGCGATTCTGTTGATGCTTGCAGGTTGCTCCGCTCAACATCCGGCCGGAGGTTTTACACCACCGCCGACGCCGGTCGAAGTGGCGGAGGTTCACCCCAACGTGGTGACTGACCGTTTCGACGCGGTTGGCACAATCGATGCGGTAGAGGCCATTACGGTCGTATCGGAAATCGACGCCCTCGTGCGTGACCTGCCGTTTCGCGAAGGGGCGGCCATCCACAAAGGCGATTTGATCGCGCAACTCGACGATTCCCAATTGCAGGCCCAACTGGCGCGGGCCAAGGCAGTACTGGACCAAAAGAGAGTCACCTATAACCGCATCAAAGGGTTAGCCGACCAGGGCGCCGTATCGCCGCAGGATTACGACGACGCTTCCGCTGCGCTCAAAGTGGCTGAATCGGATTCCGCCATGATCGCCGCTAGTCTGGCCAAGACGAGAATCGTTGCACCCTTTGATGGGGTTATCGGGGCTCGGCGCATCAGCCCCGGAGCCTTTGTTCGTCCCGGTACGGCCATTACCGATCTGGCGCAGCTTGACGAGCTCAAAGTTACCTTCGCGGCGCCGGAACGGTACTTTTCCGAATTGAAGCGCGGCGCCCAGGTCGTCGTGTCGACCACCGCCTATCCTGATTTCTCACTTAACGGTACTATCGAGGTAGTCGAGCCGGTGGTCGATGAGGCCACTCGCAGCGCAAGGATTATCGCCCACGTCAAGAACCAGGGAAACAAATTCCGTCCGGGCATGTCGGCCAATGTCTCGGTAGTGCTGAGCGAGCGCGATCAGGCGCTGGTAATTCCCGATGAGGCGGTTTTCGCTGAGGGCAATCAAAACCTCGTGTTCGTAGTGAAGCCCGACAGCACTGTGGCGCGGACAGCCGTCAACCTCGGCAGTCGCCAACGTCAGACGGTCGAGGTCCTGAGCGGCCTCAAATCCGGGATGACCGTCGTGCGTGCCGGACACCAAAAGCTGTTCGAAGGCGCACGGGTCGTTCCGATAACGCAGGCCAGCGCGCCGTCTGCTCCAGCGATTCCGTAAGTGGAGGTCTCAGGTGAAACTGAGTGAAATCTCAATCAAGCGACCGGTTCTGGCTCTGGTCCTGACGCTGATTATCATATTACTAGGCCTGGTAGCATTTACCCGCCTGCCGGTTCGCGAATATCCCGATATCGACCCGCCCATCGTGTCGATTTCGACCATCTACCGGGGCGCCAGCCCTAACGTTATTGAAACCGAAATAACCGACGTTCTCGAAGAAGAGCTTTCGACCGTCGAAGGTGTGAAGACCCTGACCTCGTCCAGCCAGGAACAGGGTTCGATAATCACGATCGAATTTGAGTTGGGACGTAACGTCGATGAGGCCGCCAACGACGTGCGCGACCGGGTCTCGCGAATCCGAGGAAGACTGCCCCGCGAAGCCGACGAACCGATCATTGAGAAGGTCGATGTCAACGCTCAGCCGATTGTCTGGCTGGCGCTGTCGAGCCCCCGGCACTCGAATCTCGAACTGACCGACATAGCTGATCGTGTCCTCAAAGATCGTATCCAGCGCTTGCCCGGGGTTGGATCGATCTTTCTCGGCGGAGAACGACGTTATGCCATGCGGGTCTGGCTCGATGCCCAGCGCATGGCCGCGCACGGTTTGACCACGGCCGATGTCGAAGCGGCGATTCTGCGCGAAAATGTGGAGATTCCGGCAGGACGAGTGGAAGGTGAAGGACGAGAATTCTCGGTTCGTACGCGCGGCGATCTCGCCACGCCCGAGGAATTTGCCGCGATCATCGTCAAGCAGAACGGTGACGATTTTGTCAAACTGGGGGATGTCTCCCAGGTTTCTCTCGGCGCCGAGGACGAGCGCACGGCAGTTCGGTACAACGGCCAGCCGGCTATCGGACTGGGAATAGTCAAGCAGTCCAAGGCGAGTACGATCGATGTCGCCAAAGCCGTGATCAATGATCTTCCGGAGCTGTCCAAGCTGTTACCGGACGGCATGCGGTTGGACGTTGCGTACAACTCAGCGACTTTCATCCAGGAATCGATCGGTGAGGTTAGCCAGACGCTGGTGCTCGCCATCATATTGGTGGTGATTGTCATTTTGCTCTTCTTGAAGAGTTTCCGCGCGACTATCATCCCGACATTCGCCATTCCGGCGTCGATCATCGGCGCGTTCGCCTTCGCCTACTTCTTTGGTTTCACGATCAACATCCTGACATTGCTTGCGCTGGTGCTCGCAATCGGTCTGGTGGTCGACGACGCCATAGTTGTGCTCGAGAATGTCTATCGCCATATGGAGATGGGGAAGACCCGGCTTCAGGCCGCGTTCGACGGCGCCAATGAGATTGGTTTTGCGGTGCTCGCAACAACCGTCTCGCTGGTGGCGGTGTTTGTGCCTCTGGCGTTTCTGCAGGGAAATGTCGGACGGTTGTTCAACGAGTTCGGCCTGACCGTAGCCGTGGCCGTGTTGATATCGGGTTTTGTGGCGCTGACCCTCACACCAATGCTTTGCTCTCGGTTGTTGAAGCCGCTGCACGGCGCCAGCAGCAACTGGGCCTCGCGTTCATTTGACAACTTCTTTGACTGGCTCGACCGTACCTACCGTCGCACGCTGGGATTCGTGCTACGCCACCGCGTGGCATCGGTATTTGGCGTGGTAGTGTTGGTTGGTTTATCGGGGCTCATGCTGAAAATCATCCCGAGCGAGTTGGTACCGACCGAGGACCGTGGCACCGCTTTCGGCATCGTGATCGCACCGGAAGGAGCCACGCTGGAATATACTGACCGGTACATGCGACAGGTGGAAGCGGCCCTGATGCCCCTTCCGGAACGCGCCGGTCTGTTTACGGCCACCGGGCTAGGATTTGGCGGACCGGGTCGGGTTACAAATGGATTCGTTTTTCTGTGCTTCAAGCCGCGCAGCGAACGGAGCCGCTCGCAGCAGGAAGTCGTGGCGCAGATGTTCCCGCGCCTGCTGGGTATTCCGGGGGTGCTGGCTTTTCTAATCAACCCGCCGTCGCTCGGGCAAGATTTTGCCTCGCCGGTGCAGTACGTTCTTCAGGCGGACACGTACGAAGAGCTGCAGGCCGCAGTCGGTGCGATGATGGCCAAGGCGAGCAAGCTCGGGTATCTGATCAATCTCGACACGGACCTTCGCCTCAACAAACCGCAACTGGATCTGTCCATCGACCGCGCGCGCGCCGCCGGTCTGGGTGTGTCGGTGACCGATATCGGCACTGCCCTGGAGACATATCTTGGCGGACGAGTAGTGGGCAATTTCAAGCGTGGCGCCAAGCAGTACGACGTCATCACCCAGATGAAACCGTCCGACCGGGCCACGCCGAATACGATAGAAGAACTCTACGTGCGCGGCAAAGGCGGGCTGGTGCAGCTGGCGACCGTAGTGAACATGCGCGAGACCGTCGCGCCGAAAGAGCTGAACCATTTCAATCGCGTACGCTCGGCGACCATCTCGGCCAACCTTGGCGCCGGGAGTCAGCCTGGGCCAGGCCCTCGATGATCTCGACAAGATTGCTGCCGCCGATCTCCCGGCGGGGGTGAAGACCGATCTGTCCGGACAGTCGCGTGAATTTCGCGATTCGAGCTCTACGTTGTACTTCCTCTTTCTCTTCGCCGTGGTTTTTATCTTCCTGGTGCTGGCCGCCCAGTTCGAAAGCTTTATCCATCCATTGACTATTCTCCTGTCGGTACCGCTGGCCGTAGTAGGGGCGCTGATTTCGCTCTTCGTTCTAAAGCAGAGCATAAATATATATTCGCAAATCGGTCTGATCATGCTCATAGGGCTGGTGACCAAGAACTCGATCTTGATTGTCGAGTATGCGAATCAATTGCGTAGAACCTCACGGAGTGTGATCGAGGCAGTCGTGAATGCGTCGGCAATTAGATTGCGGCCAATCCTGATGACTTCGTTTGCGACCATATTCGGAGTGTTGCCCATTGCAATTGGGCTGGGAGCAGGTGCAGAATCGCGCCGTCCCCTTGGGATAGCCGTTGTTGGCGGGATGCTATTTTCGACCTTCTTGACACTCATTTTGGTCCCTGTGGTTTACACTTTGTTGTCGGGGTCCAAATCCGAAAGCAAAGCGACCGTTACTGAACCGGCCGATGCTGTGGCCACGGGCCAAATGGGCGGGGTCGTAGTCACCGGGACGACCTCGTATGACTCGTCCGGGGCGACCCAGAGCTAAGAGGCCGCGTCGCAAAGTTAACTCCAACGCCCATACCATATTACATGTCTATTTCCGGGTCGGCGTGACCGATGCCGTCCCCGGACGCATCAGTTTTGGCCAATCCGGCTGATCGCTTCTCTTGCCAAGCGGGCACAAATTCATTAGCCATACTTGTCTTTGGCTGTACAAAGGCCAGACGGCATACACACGCAACGCACAAGGAAGTGTCATGAAGAGTATTCTAATGTTTTCCGCCGGCCTGATCTTCGTTCTTGCAGCCTGTACCTTCGGAGGTCTGGAGACCGTGACCGAACAGCAACTGACCACGTTCCTCAAGGATTACCAGGCGAAAGTCATCCCCCTAAGCCGCGAGGAGGGACTGTCCTATTTCAACGCGATGGTTTCCGGCAAGGATGAGGATTATGCGCAGTCGGAGAAAGCCACCGTGGCGCTCGACGAATTCCATGCCGACACGATAACCTTTGCCCGCGTGAAGGCTTTTCGCGAATCCCCCCAGATCACCGATCAATTGCTGAAACGTCAATTGGAGCTTGTCTACCTGTCCTACCTGGGCCGTCAGGTGGACCCCGCCATATTGGCCGAGATGGTGCGCCGCCAGAGCGATATCGAGCAGCGCTTCAATACCTTTCGCACGCGTGTCGGCGATCAAGAATTGAACGACAATCAAATCGATTCGATCCTTCGGACTTCCAACGACTCTCGCGAGTTGGAATCCGTTTGGAAGGCCAGTAAGAAGGTCGGGAGTGAACTGGCCACTGACATAATTGCTTTGGTCAAGCTGCGCAACCAGGCGGCGGTGAAACTCGGTTTCGCCAATTACTACGAGATGCAATTGATACTGGCCGAGCAGAAACCGGCCGAGATTGCGTCGCTCTTCGACCAACTCGACTCGCTGACACGGGGCGCCTTCGTAGTATTGAAAGGCCAGATCGATTCAGCATTGTCTCTTCGATATCGAGTGTCTCCCAGCGAATTGCAGCCGTGGCACTATCAAAACCGGTTCTTCCAGGAAGCGCCCGGCATCTATGACGTTGATCTGGGCTCATTTTATCGCGGCAAAGATGTCGTCGGGCTGGCGCGTACCTATTTCGCGGGGATCGGCATTCCGGCGGACAGTATCATCGCCCACAGTGATCTCTACGAGAAACCGGGGAAGTATCAGCACGCGCAGTCGATTGATATCGACCGGGCCGGCGATGTACGCATCCTGTGCAGTGTGCGACCGGACTATTACTGGATGAATACTCTGCTGCATGAACTCGGTCACGGGGTGTATGACTATTACAACGAACCTCGCCGACCCTGGCTTCTGCGGGGCGCCGCCCATTCGGTCACGACTGAGGCGGTGGCCTTGTTTTTCGGACGGCTTGCGGCGAATCCGTCATGGCTGGAGAGGGTTGCAGGAGTACCGAAAACCCAGGTTGAGCCGGTAGCCGGCGCTTGCCGTCAGATGCAGCGCACCGAGCAGCTTGTGTTCAGTCGCTGGTGTCAGGTAATGGTCCGTTTCGAGCGGTCGCTCTACGACAATCCGGATCAGGATCTTAACAAGCTCTGGTGGGATTTGGTCGAGAAGTATCAACTGCTGAAGCAGCCCAGGGGACGCAACGAACCCGACTGGGCCTCCAAGATTCATCTCGCCACTTCGCCGGTGTACTACCACAACTATCTGATGGGTGAGTTGTTGGCATCGCAATTCGCGCATACAATTGGGAGCAGTGTGCTAAAGACATCCGATCCGTATGCGGCCGATTTTGCGCTCGATAAGAAAGTCGGCAGGTATTTTCGGGACAAAGTATTCACACCGGGAGCGGTCTATTTCTGGAACGATATGGTCGAGCGAGCCACCGGAGAAAAACTGACGGCCAAGTACTACGCCGACCAGTTCGTTAAGTAGCGGTAGGTTTTGACAGCCATTTGACATGTCTATCGACGGTACTCGTAATTATGTCCGTCACATAGTGAGTAAACATACAGGGTGAAGTTCCTGAGGTAAGCAATAAGACTCAGGCAGCCGTCAGAATGATAATGGAGGGAATCTCTATGACCGCGAAGAAGAAAAGCTCACCGAAGTTGGCTAAACCGGCCAGACGGTTCGGCCTCATCCGAAACGTCGTCCCGGACAAGATTGATCTCCGTGATCGGGTCTATCAACCAACGGTCGCGCTCGTCCCCGGTCCGAAACTCGAGCCAAAGTACAACCTGCCGGTTCTCAATCAGGAGGATACCAACGCCTGCACCGGGTTCGCCCTCGCCAGTGTCGTCGATCATGTGCAACGCGCCGCGAAGCGTCCGCCGGCAGAGTGCCGGGTTTCGCCATTCATGCTCTATTCGATGGCGCGTCGTTACGACGAGTTCCCCGGTGATCCCGGGGCCGATACCGGATCGAGCTTGCGGGGCGCGATGAAAGGGTGGTACAAGCATGGCGCCTGCGCCTACAAGCTGTGGATATCCGAGCCGATGCCGGTAGGCAAGGATGTCAAGCCGGAAAAGGATTGGTGGCTCGATGCCGTCCGACGGCCGTTGGGCGCCTATTATCGAATCGACTCGCGCTCGGTCACCGATATGCATGTCGCTCTGAACGAGGTCGGCATTCTGTACGCGAGCGCCGTGTGTCATTCGGGCTGGGACAAACCGATCAAGTCGAAGAACAGTAAGTACCATGTCATTACCTGTCAGAAGGCTGGTCCGGGTGATGGTGGTCATGCGTTCGTAATCGTGGGCTACGACCAGGAGGGGTTCGTCATTCAGAATTCCTGGGGTACCGGTTGGGGAACCGGCGGGCATGCGGTACTCACGTACGAAGACTGGTTGGAAAATGCCATGGACTGCTGGGTGGCGCAACTGGGAGTCGTCACCAAATCGCACGATGACATAGCGCAATCCGCAACTTTGCGCGTGAGCAACGGCATTGTGCAATTGGCCTCGGACGCGGCGCTTCGCAGAAGAGAAATTAGCCCCTTCATCATTGATATGGGGAATAACGGCCTGTTGAGTAACACCGGGGCGTTTCGTACCAACGACGCCGATGTCCGGGCACTGGTCAACGACCACCTCACCAAGGCACGAGAGACCTTCAAACTGAAGCCTAATCAACCGGTTGACATAGCGATCTATGCCCACGGGGGATTGACATCCGAAGAAGCCGCCGCCGAGACTGCGGCCAAATGGATTCCGGCCCTCTACGACAACAAGATCTTTCCCATCTTTTTGATGTGGGAAACCGATCTCTGGTCAACCCTCAAAGGACGACTCCAGGATATAGTAACCGGTTATCCCCGCCCGACCAGTGGACCTCTCGCCAGCCTCACTCGGTGGTGGGACGAGCGACTGGAAAAGCTTCTGTCCGTGCCAGGCTCGGCGGTCTGGGGCGAGATGAAGCAGAACGCCGAGGCGATCTCACAGGAACCGGAAGAAGGCAAGCCGAAGAGCGGGGGTTTTCAAATCTACGAAGCCTGTGGCAAATCTCCGCACTTCGATAACCTCTCCAAAGTGCGGCTGCATTTGATTGGTCATTCGGCCGGATCAATTCTGCACTGTCATATCGTCGACAAGCTTTGCGCGCTAGGGTGGAAGTTCGAAAGTGTGAATTTCCTGGCGCCGGCCGTGCGTGTCGATGACTTCAAGAAGACAATGCTATCGCCTTTGAAAAACGGCGGAGTGAAGCGACTCAATCTGTTCAACCTGAGCAAGGCTGCAGAGTTGAGTGACAATACCTGTCGACCCATCCTGGGTTATGGCCGATCGCTGCTGTATCTGGTTTCGCAATCATTTGAGAAGGGCCGGGAAGTTCCGATTCTGGGGATGGAGAAGTTTATCGAAAGCGAAATAAAGCCCCTGAATCTCCGAAATACGAAGCTCTGGCTCGCGCCGGGGAAGGAATCACAGAGCTCCACCCACGGCGGCTTCGATGATGACAGCGTCACGATGCAGAGTGTCATTTCGCTGATTAGGAAAGGAACACTCTAGGCGATAGATCACCACAGTGGGTCGGACAAATTGAGTCCGTCGTGTCAGGATATGGACGTTGGCTCAGTTTCCGCCTTGGTCGCCTTGTCCAATTCGGTTCTGACAGCAGTGGCGATGATGCTTCGGTTGAGCGGTTTCTTCACGAACGCGCCCGCCCCCATCGCCAGGGCCTCGTGTACCTTTTCGGTTTCCGAAAAGCCCGAGACAATAATGGCCCGCTGATTCGGATTGATCTCCAGCGCCTGACGGTACGTTTCGACTCCGTCAATGCCGCCCGGCATGATCATGTCGACGATCATCAGGTCGTGTGAGTGTTCCCGAAGAACGGCGATGGCTTTTTCACCGGTTTCGCAGGTAGTTACCTGGTATCCCAGGGTGGACAGCAGCCGACTCAGCACGTCGCGCTGCACATCGTCGTCGTCGACCGCAATAATGGACTCGCTTCCGGTGGGGATCCCCAGGTCGACCGTCTCGACAAGTGATTCGCGCGTCACCGGAAAATACAGATAGAATGAAGTTCCCTTGCCGACTTCGGTGTGTAAATCGATGTACCCACGGTGGTCCTTTACCACCGCCTCTACCACGCTCAATCCCAGTCCGGAACCACGTCTCCTGTCGGTAGTCTTGGTAGTGAAGAAGGGATCGAAAATCTTCTGTACGATTTCCGGAGGAATGCCGGTTCCGTTATCGCTTATCGTGACCTTGGCGTATTCCCCTTTGGGAACCCGGTCATACTTGATCGTGGTCTCGTCGACATATATGTTTTCGGTCCTGACAACAATATGGCCGCTATTCCCAACTGCATCGCGCGCGTTGGCGAGCAGGTTCAGAATTACGCGATGTAGCTGGGCATTGCCACCGATGATATTCATCAGATCGGAACAAAGTATGGCCTCGCAACTTACACCTTCCGGCAACGCCCCGAGGTCTTCTATCGCCTGGTCGACGATGGCGTTGAGGTGCAGAACATCCTGGCTGTAATGGCCTCTTCGGCTCAAAGTCAGAAGCTGCTGATTTATCTCGGCAATCCGGCTACCGGCCGATTCAATGGCATCCAGATATTTCTGCGACGGGTCATCCTGGGGAAGCAGTTCGCGAATAAGGTCCGGATAGGCTGTGATCGGAGCCAAGAGGTTATTGAGATCATGCGCCACCTGACCGGCAATGCGCCCTGCCGTATCCAGCCGCTGGGCCCGGCTCTCCAAATCTTGAAGACGCTTGGTTTCGGTGATGTCGCGCGCCACATGAACCGAACCCACCATTGTCCCCGCGGTATCGCGGATGGGAGAGATATTCACGAGGAAAGACCCGCACAAACACGATTCAGTGATCTCGCTGACATGACTCGACCCACTGCTCAACATCAACGAACGAGGACAATTCGCCGGCGGAGTATGGCTGTCATGCATCAGTTCATAGCAACGCATGCCGGAGAGTTCCTCAGGGGTCTTCTTCAGCCGGTCGCTCAAGGCTCTGTTTGTTCGCAATATGCGGCCGTTTGTGTCCTGGATGAATACGAGGTCTGTGACGGCATCAAAAGTACGCTCCCAGTCTTCCTTGGCCTGTCTGAGCTCTTCTTCCGCCTGTCTCTTGTCCGTGACGTCTCTGAGGGTACCCCGGTATGACGTAACCACGCCATCCTCGCTCTTGGACGCATAAAGCAGACAGTGCGCTGTGAACGTTTCGCCGTTCTTCTTCTTGACCTCGACTTCATATTCGGCATCGCCATGGTCACCCAGCAAACCGAGGACGCGCTTCCGATCTTCCGGATTGGCGTAGACGTCGCGGGCCAGATCGAGGGCGAAAATCTCTTCTTTGGTGTCATAGCCGAACAGAGAAACGCCCTTCTTGTTCATATCAACAATTTGGCCTTCGGGCGAAGTGACAAAAAGGCAATCCAGTGACTCCTCAAACAGCGACCTGAATTTGCGTTCGCTTGTCTGAAGCGCCTCTTCAGCTAGTTTGCGTTTGGTGATGTCGCGTGCCACCGCAAACACACCCTGTAATACACCGGCTTCATTTCGGTATGCGGCAGCATTGTATAGGACGTCGATTGCCTGACCGGAGACCCGGCGAATAGACAGCGGGTAGTCTTTCACCCAGCCTTGCGCCAGAGCCAGTTGATATCCCTGGCGTGCTTTTTCCGGTTCGGTGAAATAATCACAGAAGTCGCTGCCGATCAAGTTGTCGCGACTCACGCCGGTCGCCAGCTCAGTCGCTCTATTCACGTCCATGATCGTGCCGATGGGGCTGATCGTCACGAGGGGATCCAGACTAACCTCGATCAGACTACGCGTGTAAAGCGAAGCGGATCGAAGCGCTTCCTCCGCCAACTTGCGCTCAGTGATGTCCCGCCGGATTCCCAGCAAGCGTGTCACTTGGCCATCCTGATCACGTTCTATGCCAAATCCTTCTACTTGCACCCACCGATAGGACCCGTCGGCATGCCGCATGCGCGTTTCGTAACGGTATTCCTCAAAATCACCCGACAGTACGTCCTGTATCCTTTCTGTGACGTGGGCACGGTCATCCGGATGCGTCCGTTCCATCCACTCGCTTCGGTCCGCCGGGCCGGTCTTGGGCTCGTAACCGAGCATGGTATAATAGATGGGCGAAGCGTACCACTTGTCATTCGTAACATCCCAGTCCCAAATGCCGATCTGAGTGGCTTCCAGGGTGAGTCTTAGCCGTTCTTCGGACTCCCTGAGTCTTTGTTCAATCTCCTGGCGGTCAGTGATATCCTCGACAATTTCAATGGCAGCTATGATGTTCCCCTCGGAGTCACGGACCGGGGAAGAGATGACCTGATAATTTCTGATCGTGCCGCCGACCGGAGTCTCGGTGACACTTGTGTGAACCTGCCCGTCCTCAAGTGTCTTCACGACCGGACAATACGAGCAGAATTCGTCCCGAGGCGGGTTATTGAAGGCCTTGAAGCAGATCGGACGCTTCGTAGCGTCTACGTCGGGGAACCATTGCTGGAACTGGCGATTGATGGAAAGCACTTCCATCTGTGGGCTGATCATAGTGATCCCGATGGCGGCGGCATCGACCAGACTCCGATACTTCTCTTCCGACACTCGCAACTGTTCTTCGGCGAGCCGCCGCTTGGTAATGTCGCGGCTGATGGTCGATATCCCAACAATCGTTCCGCTCTCATCTATCACCGGCGAAATAGTCAGCGAGACATGAATACGCTGTCCGTCTTTCCGTAGTCGTACCGTTTCGTAGAGCTCGATATGTTCACGATTACTGATCTTATCAAGAATCGTCGCCAGCTCGCCCCTGCGGTCGGGGGGGATCAGTAACGAAAGCGACTTGCCAATCATTTCACTTTCGGTGTAACCATAGATAGCTTCGGCGCCACGGTTCCAACTGGTGACATCTCCCTCCAGAGTCTTGCCTATGATAGCGTCGTCCGATGATGCTACGATGGCGGCCAGTTGCGCCAGTTTCTGTTCCGCCCGTTTCTGTACCGTGACATTCAACAGCGTGAATATCAGGCCTGTCACGGCCTTGTCGTCGCCCAGGACCGGCACCAGGGACCAGTCCCAGTAAGTGACACCCCATTCCGGATGGTCGGGATATTCAAACGGTTTGGCGTGGGCTACGTACGGCTTGCCGGTGGCGACAACATTGTGAAAGATGGCTTCGTTTTCGGGGTGTGGATACAATTCGAAATGATTCTTGCCGATGAAGAAGTCAGGAGTTTTCCCGTCAGCCTCCGCATACGCCCGATTGACTCTGACGAAATTGAAATCCCGGTCAAGATAGGCGAAAAGCGTATACGTGTTGTCGTAGATGGTCTGCATTTCCAGCCCCAGTGACCGCACGGAATCTTCAGCGTTCTTGCGATCCGTGATATCCTGAGCCGTACCGCGTAGTCCCACGATCTCGCCACGGGCATTTCGTTTGGTTTCACTGCGAGCCGTGACCCAGCGAGTTGTCCCTCCCGAATGAGCTAATTCCAGATCGACCTCATACGGTTCGCCGGTTTGCATATTTTGTTTTACCGCTTCATCCAGTCGTGTGGCGCTTTCAGAAGTGTAGGCTTTTAGATGCTCCACGTAACCCGGAGGTTGGTGCGTGGGATCCACGCCGTAGATGCGGTAATACTCTTCGGACCAGGTGATAGTGTCAGTTGCTGAGTCCCAGTCCCAACTCCCGATCCGGGCAACGCGCTGGGCTTCTCTCAGGTCCTTTTCGCTCTTGCGCGACGATTCTTCAGCCTTCTTGCTGGCCTCAAGCGAGCTTTTCAGTCTCCACATCGCGTAAGCAAGGCCGACCGCAAATCCAAGGCAGAGAAGCTCCAGAAGCAAGAGACCCCGCTCTATAACCCCCGATCCATATCCTCTGAATCGCAACAACAAGCCGCCATCCGGGAGGGTCAGGGGGACCTCGTGAGTCAATCTGTCATCGGTCGTCGCCGACGCGGCCGTCTCCCAAAGGACGTCCCCCTCCATGTTCACCAGGCCGACCTGATTGTGTTCAAGCTGCTGAGGGGGCACTAATTCTCGCGTCAACCTCTCGCAGGAATAGACTGCCGCAAACAGCCCTTGAAAGATAGGGCCTTTGAAAACCGGCACCCATAACTCGAATGATGGTTTGCCTTGAATGGCCTCGAATGGTCGGGTATAGATAGGCTTACGGAGTTCTCGGGCCAGGTGTGATGCACGCTTTGGTTCAGGCAACTCCAGGCTCAGTCCCAGTATCTGCTTGTTGGGGGTAAGCGGCGCCACATCGCGAATCACAAAGTTGGCATCCACCCAGGTTATGTTGATTAGTTCCGGATGATCCTGGACATAGCGCGACGCCCGTTTCTGAAATGACTCGGCGTCCATCATGCTGTCGCTACGCCCAGCGGCCAGCATGAGCAAGTAGTCCTGATTCCCCTTTAGTCTTAGGCGTATGTTTTCTGCCGTTGACTCGGCATTTTCAACGAGCTGATCGCGTTTTGTCGAAAAGTCTTTTACCTGAATGAGCCAGAAAACAGTCAAGGATACGACTATGAACGCACCCATCAAAATGGTCGGGGCAAACCAGAGGGAGCGGAGCTTGGTCCCCTTTAAGGATTTGTCCGTCGGTTTGTCACCGCCCGCTACACTCTTTCCGGTATTCTCGCGATTTCCCATAGACCCTACCTCAATAATGTCCCAGTGTCCCGCTAAACAAAACGAGGATCGATGCTCTCGAAGGCCGGTATGAATTCCAAGCGGGCCTCCTCAAGAGGCGTGACGGTGACCATCTCTTGTCGACGACGTCGGTAGAATCGACCTTGCGAATCTTCACCGCAACGGCTCCACATTTGAAACTTGAATCTGTCAGGGAGTACCTGACGTCCCTCCGGCCCCGACAGAGCCGCCGATCAAGGACACATTAGCTCACAGTATCTAGTATCGTCCAGTCACACGGAACAATAAACATTGTATCAATGCGGACCAAATGCGTCTTGTATTGTTGCCGAGGCTTGCTTAATGCGGGGAAGGTGATACTGGAGGGGTGCCGAATCGATGGGGGAGGAAAGAGAGCCTTATTGTCACCACCCAGATGGTGGCGATCCGGCCGTCGCATAGCGGCAGCACTCCCATATGTTCCCGCGCTAGAACACCAGTGTGAACGTAGTCTCGTGATCAGGTGTCGACGAAACCGTGAGTTGACCGTGATGCATCCGCATTATCTGGCGGGAGAGGCTCAAGCCGATACCGGAGCCGCTCTTCTTGGTAGTGTAGAACGGCACAAACACTTGATCCAGCGCCTCCGGCACTATCCCGGGTCCGTTGTCCGTTACCGAGATCTTAACCCTTCCATAGCCGTCCTGCACTCCTCGAAGATACACCGCACCTGAGGGACGGCCGGTCACAGCTTCAATGGCGTTGAGCGACAGGTTCATGAGCACCTGACCGATCAAATGGGCGTCGGCATACAGCACCAAATCAGAGGGTTCGACCGTGTATGTCAGCGCTATGTTACTAGCGGACACCTGGGGCTGCAGCAACGTAACCGAATCGCTCAAGAGCGCCTTGATAGAAATTGCCTCAATCGAGGGTGCGGGTATGCGGGTCAAGCGGCGGTAGGAATCGACAAATCGAAGCAGCCCCTCGCTACGTCGCTGAATGGTGGCCAGAGCTTCTCGAATGTCCTGGCGCTCCAGTCCGGATTCAACGGCGGCCCCGTTTCTGGAGTCAAATGAATCCGCAATTGTAGACGCGAGCGAACTGATCGGGGTAAGTGAGTTGCGAATCTCGTGGGCGAACACGCGAATGAGATTCTGCCAGGCTTCCAACTCCTTTGCGCCCAGTTCGGATGTAATATTCTGGAACGAGGCTAGCGTCAGATCACGCTGGGCGAGACGAAACCGGGTCGTCAGCACCGAAATATGCTGTGGACCGCCGCCGTTTACTATCGTAACGGTCTGTTGCTGGCCCGACCGAGCGTTCTGCAGAATTGTGACAAGTTCGGAACTGATCGAAGTCAGATGGTCAATTCGGTCCAGTCGCGTAACGTTGAGTATTCGGCGCGCGGCCGTATTGACCAGCTCTATCGTGCCGTCCTCGCGAAAGGCTATGAGTCCGATGCCGATGTGTTGAACGACTGTTTCCAGATAGCGGAGGTTTTCCTCCCGCTCCTGACGAATCAAATGAAACTGGCCGAGCACGCGGGCGAATGAGGCGTTGAGCTCATCGTAAGTGCTTCCATGCAAGCCTGTCGAAACGGTGTCCGAAAAATCGGCATGTTCCACGGCTTCGAGGAACCGGATCATATCGCGATTGGACCGTTCCACGAAAACGATGAGTCCATATACCTGCGCGACACCAAGCAGTACAACCACCAGCATGCTGGCGTACAAGGTCGTGTACAGGGTCAGATACGATAACAAAGCTACCGTGGCAACAATTCCGAGGACACGGAGCAGGCAATTGAGGCGGAAACGCTTAAAGCCCATATTTCTGCAATCTGCGATATAGAGCGGTTCGTGTGAGACCAAGCATTTCGGCGGCCTTGGTGATGTTTCCGGCCGAACGTGTCAGCGCTTGACGGATCACCATCTTTTCTACGCCTTCGAGATCCAGGTTCTCGACGACCACTTTGTGTCCCGATTCGGTCGTCGCCATGGGCACGAAATCGCGCTCAGTAAGACTAGAGCCCTCGCTCAGGATTACGGCCCGCTCTACCGCGTGCTGTAGTTCCCGTACGTTGCCGGGCCAGTGGTGCTTGCGCAACCTTGTCAGGGCCGCGGCCGAAAGGCGCAACTCCCCACGACCATATTTGTGGCCATAAATTGTTAGGAAGTGCTGCGCCAGCAAGGATATATCATCACCTCGGTCACGGAGAGGGGGCAAATGAATTTCCACGGTATTGATTCGGTAGAGCAAGTCTTCCCGAAAACGTTTGCGATTGAGCAGTTCCTCAGGAGAAGAGTTCGAGGCGCAGATGAGACGAATATCAACGTCGAGTGGCTTACTGCTGCCGACTCGTGTGATCTGGCGGCTCTGAATGGCGCTCAGGAGTTTAGGCTGCAGAGGCAAAGGCAAGTTGCTGATTTCGTCGAAAAACAGCGTTCCGCCCGAGGCCGCCTCGATGCGACCGGCTCGATTCTCGCGGGCGTCCGTGAAAGCCCCCTTCATGTGGCCGAACAACTCGCTCTCAAAAAGGGTCTCACTGATCGCGCCGAGATCGACCGGGCAAAAAATGCCGGCGTGGCGGGGGGAAAGACGGTGAATCGCGCGCGCCACCAACTCTTTGCCGGTGCCGTTTTCCCCCAGAATCAGGACGTGAGCCTCAGTTGCGGCCACTTTCTCAATCAAACGAAAGACGTCGCGCATGGCGGCGCTGTCGCCGACAAAATCCTTGAACGGCTGGTCGAGGTCGGCCTGAAGTATGCTCTGCCCCGATTCCAGACGCGCGACTTCTCGTCGCGAGCGGCGCAACCGCGCGCCGGCTGTCACCGTGGCGAGAAGTTTCTCGTTCTGCCACGGCTTGATGACGAAATCGGTCGCGCCGGATTTGATGGCCCGAACCGCTGTCTCCGCGTCACCGTACGCTGTGATCATTATGACCACGGCGTCGGGGTCCAGTTGGAGAATCTTCCCCAGCCATTCGAACCCCTCCTGACCGCTGGTCACATCGCGCGTGAAGTTCATATCCAGGAGTATGGCGTCGAACGATTCCGAGGCCAAAAGGGCCGGCACAAGGTTGGGGTCGGTCAAAGTTTCTACGCGTGAGAAATGACGTTTGAGGAGGAGCTTGGCGGCGTGCAAAACGTCAGCGTCGTCATCGACTACCAGGATGCCGGCTCCAGATTCTTCCACCAGTTCGGTCACCAGAGTACTCCTTATTGGCCCTATCCGGGGCGGTCCAGATGTTCGTTACCGGACAATCACTGTATCAAAACCGGACGGTTGGGAATCAATTACGGAACGTAAGTGCCCATATGGCAAGGACTTTTTTGGTGGCATGGAATTTGACTTAGGAATTTCGGAAGGACTACTATGAGTGACTTGTCAGGCATGGACCGGAAGATCCAGAAGCGATTCTGGACGAGAAAAAGGACAACTTACCTCTCGCTTGGCGTAGTTGGCCTTGCTGCAATTGCTTATGGTCTTATCAGTCTCGGAGGCGGTTCCGCGCTGAGGCTTGAGGCCAACCGACTGACCGTTTCCGTCGTAACGGAGGGTGAGTTTCAGGAATTCATCCCCGTAAGCGGCGTCGTTACGCCACTTAAGACTTTCTACCTGGACGCCGTACAGGGTGGTCGGGTGGCCGAGGTTTTCGCGGAACAGGGTGCGATGCTCAAACCCGGTGACCCTATTCTTCGTCTTGAGAATATGGACCTCCGCCTTGATATCATGTATCGAGAGGCTCAACTCTACGAACAGATCAACAACCTGCGTAACACCCGAATCGCCATGGAGCAGAGGAAGCTCGAGCTTAAAGCCGATCTGCTCGAAGTGGATCGGATGATCAATGAGTCACGGCGCAGGTACGATGTTGCGGTAGTACTCCGGGAGAAACAGTTGGCCTCGTCCAATGAGTTCGATCGCGCCGAAGAAGAATTCGATTACTGGACTGACAAACGAGTGTTGACGGTCGAGACACAGGCCCAGGATTCCGTGCTGCGAAGCCAGCAGGTGGAGCAGCTCGAAGCATCGGTGACGCGCATGGAGGCGAACCTCGAATTCGTGCGCAAGAGGCTTGAAGATCTGGTGCTCAAGGCCCCGATCACCGGTCAATTGACGTCGCTCAACGCTGAAGTCGGCGAATCTAAGGGATTCGGCGAGCGGCTGGGACAGATTGACGTTTTGGATGGATTCAAGCTCCAGGCGGACGTCGACGAGTATTACGTCGCGCGGATCAACACCGGACAGTTGGCGATGGCGACCCTCGAGGGGGCGGTCTGCTCACTCCAGGTTTCCAAAGTCTATCCCGAGATCACCGGTGGCAAGTTCAGGGCCGATCTCATCTTCACCGACCGTGCCCCGGCCGACCTTCGACGCGGCCAGACACTACAGATCAGGCTGATGCTCGGTGATCTATCTCGGGCCGTGCTGTTGCCTCGCGGCGGCTTCTACAACACTACCGGCGGACGATGGGTGTACGTGCTCCAGTCCGGCGCCAATGAAGCTTTCAAGCAGGACATCGAACTGGGACGACAGAACACGGAAGTCTACGAAGTGCTCAAGGGATTGAAACCCGGCGACCGGGTGATTACGTCATCCTATGAGACTTACTCTCAATACGAAAGAATTGTGCTCAATTAGAGGAAGGAACGACACCATGATTCGCACAGTCAATCTTCGCAAAGTATTCACGACCGAGGAAGTTGAGACCACCGCGCTGAACGACGTTAATTTTGAAATGAAACAAGGGGAGTTTGTGTCGATTATGGGACCGTCGGGATGCGGCAAATCGACTTTGCTGAATCTCCTTGGTCTGCTCGACAGCCCGTCGGGGGGGGAATATCACTTCATGGAGCATGAAGTAGGGAAGATGTCGGAGCGGGATAGGGCGCAATTCCGCAAGGGGAATATCGGCTTCGTATTTCAGAGCTTCAATCTCATCGACGAATTGACCGTGGCCGAGAATATCGAGCTGCCGCTTCTCTACCTGAAAACACCGACCGCCCAGAGGAAACTGGCGGTGAGGGAAGTGATGGAGCACATGCAACTGGTGCCGCGCAAGAACCATTTTCCGCAGCAACTTTCCGGCGGCCAGCAACAACGCGTAGCGGTGGCGCGAGCGATTGTCGCCAAGCCCAAGTTGATCCTGGCCGATGAACCGACCGGTAACCTGGACTCGCGTCACGGCGACGAAGTCATGCGACTCCTGACCGAATTGAACAATGGCGGAACCAGCATTCTCATGGTGACCCACTCACCGACCTACGCCGAATTCGCCCATCGCACTATTCATCTGTTCGACGGCAAGATCGTGACGGAGAATGTCGGAAGAGTCTTCGGCGTGTGATGGCGTTGGTACTTTCGATCTGGGATCTCTTACAGACACGAGCGGGCAGCCGACTGCGCCAACTCGAAGGACAGCCTGCAATACGAATAGGAATCATCTATGTGGAAGAACTACATCCTGGTCGCACTCAGAAACCTGTCACGTTACAGACTCTATTCAGTTATTAATATCGTCGGATTGGCTATAGGTCTGGCCGGGTGTCTGCTGATAGCCGGCTATGTCACCAATGAACTGAGTTTCGAAGACTGCCACGAGCAGCGGGACCGGATCTTCCGAGTGGCATCCATCTACCGATACGGATCAACCACGGTACCTTTCGCCACGTCTACGGCGCCACTGGCCCCGGCTATGGCGGCCGAATTGCCGGAAATTGAAGACGTCACTTGTTTCAGGCTCTTCAAAGATACGAAAATAGAAGTCGACCACAAACCGTTTGACAACAATCGCCTGCTTTTTGCATCACCGGAGATTCTCAAGGTCTTCACCCTGCCGCTACAACGCGGTGATGGATCGACAGCGCTGAACAGTCCCTCGACAGTCTTGCTCTCAGATGAACTCGCGGCCAGGTGCTTCGGTGACAATGATCCTGTCGGCAGGACTCTCCGGATCGATTCGATCGATTGCCGAATCACGGGTGTGTTGAAACCGATTCCGGCCAACACCCAGCTTCGCTGTGACGCCATTGTATCGTTCTCGACCCTTGAACGAATGGGTATGAATACGAAGGAGTGGGGCGATTTCGGCAAATACTACGTCTATGCGTCGCTGAAATCCGGCCCTGTTACAACGCAACTGAGAGACAAGATATCGGCCATAGTGACCAGGAATTTGTCCCTCAAGGAAGCTAAACTCGACATCCTGATTCAGCCCCTCAATAACATATACCTGCATTCATCTCTGAACGGCGAACTTGATCCGTCGGGTAACCTGACTTATGTGTACACATTCTCATCTGTCGCCGTTCTGCTCCTGATTTTGGCGAGCATCAATTTCGTAAATCTCGCCACCGCCCGCACGACTCGTCGAATTAAGGAAGTGGCAGTACGCAAGGTGTTCGGCGCGGGTCGGGCCAATCTCATCTATCAATTCATTGGCGAATCAGTCTGCCTGACTACCGTATCGATGTTGCTCGGTGTTGCCTTGTTCGAAATCGCCAAGCCGCAATTGGAGACGTTCATCGGACGCGAATTGCCGATCAGCTTGTTGAGCAGCCCCGCGCTAATCCTGGTCATGATCGTGATGGTAATTGTAGTGGGCGTAATTGCCGGCAGCTATCCGGCGTTCTTTCTGTCACGCTATCGTCCCGCCGACGCCATGAGAAAGGATTCGAGCCATACAACTTCGCGGTCCGGACTTCGGCGAATCCTCGTGGTGATCCAATTTGCAGCGGCGATCGGTCTGACGATCACAGCCATTGCCATCTATAGACAATCCAATCTGTTTCGAGTCACGGACATGGGCTTCCGCCATGAGAACATGCTCATTTTGGATTTGACCGACGAGAAGATTGCGGGCAAGTGCCGGCTCCTGCGCGACGAAATTGCCAAGACCAACAAGGTCGAGGCGGTTTCAGCAGTGTGGGCGCCGCCTGGTGCGGGATGGACGGCTTTGCGGGCGTTTGCTAATCCGTCCCAACCGGACCAGCCGCCGGCGATGACTCCCTTAATGTGGGTGGATGAGGCGTTCATTTCCACTTTCGGCATCAAGCTAATAGAGGGACGCGGATTCTCTAATCAGTATCCATCAGATCTGGAGAATGCCATTATAGTCAACAAGACCGCCGTCAAGGAATTCGGCCTTGTCAATCCGGTCGGGCAGACGCTCATAGATCCCGACTCGAAGAAAGCCCTGACGATTATAGGAGTGGTCGACGACTTCCACAGCGGGTCATTGCGGAACAAGATCACCGCCGGAGTTTTGATGTTGGGGCCCTCGCAATTTCTGCATATTGCAGTGCAATTGCCATCTAACGATGTGAAAGGGGCGATTGGTGCCGTCACCGACGTCTGGAAGAAAGTCATTCCGGATCGCCCGTTCCAGGGCAGATTACTGGACGACATAATCGCCGAGAACTATGAGAGTGAGCGGAAAACCGGCATGCTATTCATTGTCTTCGCGGTTTTATCAGCTTTCATAGGCAGCCTGGGGATATTCGGATTAGCTTCGTTTGCCGCCGAGCGCAGGACCAAAGAGGTGGGCATTCGCAAGGTCCTGGGCGCTTCGGTATCGTCGGTGGTACTGATGCTCACTAAAGAGTTCGTGATACTGGTCATAATCGCCAATGTGGTCACCTGGCCGATCGCATATTATTCCATTCAGAATTGGCTTCAAGAGTATGCCTACCGCATCGAACTTGGCTTTGACATCTTCATCTATGCCGGCCTAATGGCGCTGGCTATCGCCTTGCTGACAGTCGGTTACCAGGCTATTCGGGCCGCGACGGCAAATCCTGTAGAGAGCCTGAAATACGAATAACTGCCAGTCGAGGACAGGGTATGTGGAAGAATCATATCAAGATCGCGCTCAGGAGTATCCGGCGTCATAAAGGATACGCGAGTATCAATATCGCAGGGTTGGCGGTCGGAATCTCCTGCTGTATGATGATTCTGCTCTGGGTGATGTTTGAATTTAGCTTCGATTCGTTCCACGGCAATTCAAGCAGGATCCACCGAGTAACGGAGCAAATGCGACGGTCAGACGGTTTTAACCGTGGTCGAGCCTCCACCGGTACACCTTTGGGACCCGCGATCTTAGAGGCGTGTCCATCGGTGGAAGCTGTGACCAGGTTCTTTCGGACCGATGCCCTGATCAGTCGTGCCGGGAAGGGTCTCAACGAAAAGGGGTTGATGTTCGCCGATGCGAACATCTTTGATGTCTTCAGTTTCACACTCATGAAAGGGGACCCGAAGTCGGCGTTGAGCCAGCCGCTCAGCGTGGTTATCACACCCGAGTTCGCCCGCAAGTATTTTGGGGACGATGATCCGATGGGACAGACGCTCACCTATGAAAACCGGCAGGAATTCATTGTCACCGGAATTCTGAGGCCGATCCCCGCCAACTCTCACCTGCAGTTTCAGTTTCTGGCGTCGCTTTCAACCTGGACCTCCCCGCGTGGAGAATTCGCCGGTCATTGGGAGGCGCCGGTATATACGTATGTCCTGCTTCGTGAGGGTGCCACCGCGCAGCAGCTTGAATCACAACTCCCGGAGCTGGTTCGCAAATACCGGGGTGCTGAAACGGCTTCGATGGTCACGTTGGGGCTTCAGCCTCTATCAAGTATTCATCTGCACTCCAATCTCGGCGGAGAATTGGAGGCGAAGACGGATGTCTCGACGCTGTATCAGTACGCGGGACTTGCTCTACTGATCCTGTTGGTTGCCTGCGTGAATTTCATAAATCTGTCGACCGCCCAGGCGTCCAGACGTGCGCGTGAGATCGGCATAAAGAAAGTGCTCGGGGGAACGCGTGTCGATCTGATTAAGTCATATCTCGCTGAATCGATCGTCATCGCCGCCTGTGCTACTCTCCTGGCGATCGTGCTGGTCGAGATTCTAAAGCCAATATTCAGTTCCGTTGTTGGCGCGTCGCTGACTCTTGACTATTTCCCAGCGTTTGGCTTTTGGCTCGGTCTCGTCATGGTACCAACTGTCGTGGGGTTTCTTGCCGGCATCTTTCCGGCTTTCTATCTCTCGGCTGTCTCGCCGGCCAGGGTTTTGAAGAGTGCAACTGTGCCGGGACCGAAGCGCGCCATACTGCGCAGGTCTCTGGTGGTGTTTCAGTTTGTATGCGCCACGACGCTTCTCATCTGCACGATTATCGGATATAACCAACTGCAATTCTTACTAAACAAGGATCTCGGTTTCAATAAGGACGGCCTGCTGATAGTTCCAATCGGGGATGAGGCTGTCCTGAGCCGGCGTGACGTACTCAAGAACGCCTTTGCAAAGTGCCAGGGAGTCGAGTCAGTCTCCCTGGCCTCAAATGTCCCCGGAGAGCAGAATTGTTACGGCCTGACGTTTCTTCGCCTCGATGGTCAGGGATACATGAGTCTGCCGGTGCTCTGGGTTGATCCGAACTATGCCCGAACCCTCGGCCTGAGCCTCCTGCAGGGGAAGGATTTTGAATCCGGGAGCGCAGCCACAAAGGGAACGGTCTTGCTGAACGAATCAGCCACTAGGGCGCTGGGTCTGAACGATCCGGTCGGTCAGAGGCTCTTGTCCTATAGCTCGGAGGGCGGCAAACTCACTCCCATGTACGAGAGCAGTGTGACCGGTGTCGTGGCAGATTTCAATTTCAGGGATTTGGATTACAAAGTGCAGCCACTGGTGGTAATGCTTGATCCTGCCCGAAGTGAGCAGATGCTGATACGTATACATGAAGGATCAGAGAGTGAATCTATCAATCGGTTGAAAGAGGGCTGGACTGCGATCTTCCCGAACCGGCCATTTACCTATTCGTTTCTTGACGATCTGCTGGCGGCCAACTATGGCGAGGCCCGGCACTTCGCAACAGTACTGAATTATTCATCATGTCTGGCCGTGCTCGTGGCCTGTATCGGACTGTTCGGACTGGCGTCGTTCGTCATTGTGCAGCGAACAAAAGAGATCGGGGTGCGGCGGGTCCTGGGTGCGTCGCCGGCGATAATCGTATCGTTGTTGACGAGAGAGTTCCTTGTGGGAGTCGCTATCGCAAATGTTGTGGCGTGGCCGATCGCATTCATGCTCATGCGATGGTGGTTGCAGACTTATGTCTATCGCGTCACAATCAATCCCGGTCCTTTCTTGATAGCGGGGATGAGCAGCCTGGCTATCGCCTTGATGACAGTCGGTTTCCAGGCTATACGGGCCGCCAGGGCGAATCCGGTGGATTCTCTTAAGTACGAATAGGAAATCAAAATGTGGCGTAACTATCTGTTCGTTGCCTTTCGCAATCTTCGTCGGAACAAATGGTACACCCTGATGAGCGTTCTGGGCCTGGGCGCAGGCATAGCCTGCACGGCTGTGGCCTATGCGGTATTCTCATATGCACACGGCTTTGATTCTTTTCATCGCAATGCGGATTCCATCTATCGGGTTGTCGGCATTCAGGATTGGAACAACACCGATACCAGGTTCGGCATGGTGCCGTGGGATGTCGGTACTATGCTCGTGACGGATTGCCCGGACGTAACAAGGGCGGTTCGTGTAAACTGCAGAATCGCTCACCTAAAGCACGACGGGGAAGTATTTCAGGAATACGTGACCTTTACCGACAGCGGTTTCCTGGAAATGTTCACTTACCCGCTGGTAGCCGGCGGGATTGATCTGGCACGTAAAGACCAGATTCTACTTTCGGAATCAATAGCCGAGAAGTATTTCGGTACAGCCGACCCAATCGGGGAAGTCCTGACACTCTCTATAATGAATGCACCCCCGACGCAAATGACAGTCACCGGGGTACTCAGAAAGACGCCACCCAATTCATGCCTGACCGCGGACTGTGTGGTGAGTACATCGCTTCTGGTCGATGCCGCTAAGGGGGCCAGTTACAATTACACAGAAGAGACGTGGGCGCTCTTCATTACGGTTCCCGATCCTGCGAAAATGCCGGCGGTCTGTGCTCAACTGAACAAGTACCTCGAGAATCAGACTCCGCCCAGTAGGTTTGTGTTGGTCAAGCGGTTCGTCCTGGACCCCCTGAAGACAGTGGCGGAAAAGGGTGAAGAAACGGCCAACAACGGGCTGCGCCGAAGCACGCCCGCCTATTTCGTGTACGGAGTAATGGCCTCGGCCCTATTGATACTGATACTGGCGAGCTTCAATTACATCAATACTTCAATTGCTTCGTCCACCCGCCGATTGAAGGAAGTCGGAATTCGCAAGGTTCTTGGCGGAGCGCGAAGTCAGTTGGTTGCTCAGTTCTTCTGCGAGCATGCAATAGTGTGTCTGGTGGCGGTCGTGGTTGGTCTGTGCCTGGCCGAATTTCTGATGAAAGGGTTCAACCAGCTTGTTAGCTTCGTTGACATCCACCTGGATATATTGCATCGTCCCGACCTGCTCTTCTTCGTACTTCGCCGCTGGGGTGGTGACAGCTCTTGGCAGCGGCCTGTATCCTGCCTGGGTAGTGACGGCCCAGGATCCGTTGGCTGTCCTAAGAGGGCGGGGACACAGTCCTGGTATGGGTATAGTGAGTCGCGCCCTGCTGGTGCTGCAATTTGCGTTGATCATGACCGTAGTGCTCGCCAGCGTAGTGTTTGCGCAGAACGCTCGATACAATAAGGATATCGATCCCGGCTATGATATGTCTTCGCTGCTGAACGTGAAAATGCCCGAAGAACAGAGTACCGAGCTCTTTCGCAACGAGCTTCGCGAATATCCGGGCATCATAAGCATGTCCGGTTGCGCCGGTAACGGCGTTGGACTCACCACAGGCGCGTCGGAAGTGACATACGGTGGCCGGCAGTATGAAATCGTGACATACTATGTCTCGTCCAACTACCTTGAGACTCTGCAATTTCATCTAAAGGAGGGGAGGTCGTTTGATACTCGGACGCCGGACGACAGCCTCAACGGCATTGTGGTCAACGAGAGTTTCGTCCGCGAATTGGGATTAACCTCGGCTGTCAACTTATCCGTTCCGGTGTACAGTCGTCCGCACACCATAATCGGTGTAGTGGAAGATTTCCTTACTTCTGGAACCACGCATCGCATAAAGCCATGTATGTTTACGGTCAACCAATGGAGTGCGGAGCGAGCTCTTGTAATGCGGGTTGAGCCGAGCAGCCGTAAGGCTGTTATCGCGAAGGTTGAGGCGGTCTGGAAGCGGCTCTATCCTGACTTTCCCTGCGAGACTTCCTGGCAGGCGGAAACCACGTCCTGGGGGGTTGAGTTCAGCGGCACGATGCTGAAGCTGAACTCGATACTATCGATTCTGGCCATCCTTATCGGCGCCATGGGTCTTATCGCGCTGGTTGCTTCGAATATCGCTCGACGGACCAAGGAAGTCGGGATACGCAAAGTGGTTGGCGCCGAAACTTCCCAGATCGTAGTGCTGATCAATCGGGAGCTGATTATCGTTGTTGCTGCAGCCGTATTGATAGCAGACACCGGTGGGTATTGGATTGTTACAATGTTTCTGGACAGTATCTGGTACTACCACGTGAGCGTCGATGCGACCGCGCTTCTATCCGCCAACGCACTGGTAGCGATTGTCGCCGCACTTACTGTCTCGTGGCAAGTATGGAAAGCCGCGCGCGCCAACCCAGTGGATTCTCTTAAGTATGAATAGGCATCACACGAAAGGTGAATTGTGATAAGTCTGAAGAACATCTCCAAAGCCTACCCCGGCAAAGTGTTCGATACTTATGTCCTCAGGGCGGTCGATTTTCAGGTCAAGGAAGGGGAATTCGTCACCATCATGGGGCCATCAGGCGCGGGGAAGTCGACGCTGCTGAATATTGTTGGGATGCTCGATGATTTCTCCGAAGGTGAGTACCATTTTCTTGACCAGGCCGTGCACAAGCTGAACGACAAGAAGCGCGCCGAATTGTGCAAAGCCTACATCGGGTTCATTTTCCAGAGCTACCATCTCATCGAAGATCTTACCGTGTACGAGAACATCGAAACGCCGCTGTTGTACCGCAAAGTGAAGTCAGGTGACCGCAAGAGTCTGGTGTGCGACATGCTCGACCGATTTGGGATTGTCGGCAAGAAAGACCTGTTTCCAAGCCAGCTCTCCGGAGGACAGCAGCAACTGGTCGGCGTGGCGCGCGCCATAGTCGGCGGACCGAAAGTGCTGTTGGCCGATGAACCAACCGGGAATCTTCACTCAAAACAGGGTGAGGAGGTTATGGAGATATTCCGGCAATTGAACCACGAGGGCACGACAATTATCCAGGTGACTCATTCCGATAATATTGCCGCCTGTGGCAACCGGATTGTGCGATTGCACGACGGACTCATTGATCATCCGGCGGCCGATCAGTCGCCACAGTGAGAAACTCATTGAAGTTATGAACACGGCTCTGCAGCAAAGCAACATAATGGAACGTTGTCCCAGAATAATGACTGTCCTCGATAGTTGGGTTTGTTTCACACGGAGCCGCAACGTCCTCGCTCCTCAGAATCACGAGTACATCTATTAGTCGAAGAGGTGACATCATGAGTTTTCATCCAATCACATCTGCCTTCAAAGCTCTCAGGAGACAGAGGATGTACGTGGTGATTTCAGTGGTGGGCATGTCTATTGCGATGGGAGCGGGTTCACTCATTCTGTCATACGCTAACTATGAGTTGGGCTTCGAACACTGTCACCAGAACGTGACACGCGTTTATCGCATAGGAGGAAATCGAACCGAGGGCGACCGAATCAACTACCTGACAACGGTAATGTTCCCGCTCGGCCCGTCCCTCAAAGAAGGCATTCCGGGAGTCGAGGAACAAGTCCGTCTGCGAAAGTTAGACGACGTCACCGTTAGGACAGACAGCCGTATCGAATTCAAAGCGCCCAAGGTCCTGTTGGCCGACGCCTCGATCTTCTTTGTCTTTTCGATCCCGCTAATTCAGGGTGACTCACAGTCGGTGCTGAGTCGACCGGCATCGGTTGTAATTTCCGAACGAGCAAGCAAGGCTCTATTCGCGGGAGCCGATCCGGTGGGAAAGACCATCACGATTCGTGATTCGATAATACTGACCATTACCGGAATCATGGAAGACATGCCGCACAATACTCAGATTCACACTGATTTCATTGCTTCACTGGCAACGCTGAAAAGCGTGGGTGAAGACCTGAATGCATGGAGCGATCCAGGCACCTTTAACGCCTACACCTACGTGCTGCTGTCCAAGGGGACGCGACCCGAAGCGGTCGATGCGGAGCTGCCCGGCATTCTGGCTTCGCACCTGGGTGAAACGTCGCAAAACTTCCATCTGCAGACACAGAGCCTGGAGAATCTCTATTTCAGTTCAAACCTGAGTGACGAACTTGGCCCCACCGGCTCGCTGAGAGACGTTTACCTTCTTATTGGCATCGGTCTGCTCTTGGTGTTGATGGCTTGTTTCAATTATGTTAATCTCTCGACAGCCCGAATCTTTCACAGGCGCCGAGAGCTGTTGGCGCGATCGGTTGCCGGGGCGACTCGCGGTCAGCTTCTGGTCCAATTTCTGGCTGAATCAATCATGCTGACCTCGGTATCTATGGCCATCGGGTTAATGTTCTATGAACTGTCGATCCCATATTTGGAAGCCTATGTCGGAAGGAGTCTGGATGTCAATCTGTGGAACAATCACTTTGTCTGGCTGGCCGCCCCGGTTCTTGTTCTTATTGTAGGCGTCGTAGCAGGAAGCTATCCTGCCGCCGTCATGGTGCGGCAGCGGCCGAGGGGAGTGCTGACGCTCCGCTCGGCGCCCGGCCCGGCGAAATCGAGACTCAGACGGACTCTGGTCGTCTTTCAGGCCTTCATCGCTATCGGTCTGGCCGGATTTACGATAGGTGTTCAGCAGCAATTAAGTTTCATCAGAGATTTTCATTACGGCTTCGAGCCTCGCAATGTCTGGTTGGTAGAATTTGGAGATGATGCCACTCGAGGGCAGAGGGACAGGCTGAAGCGGGAACTTGAAAGCCTGGGGGTGAACCGCCCGACCCTGGCTGTAAACGCCCCCGGCGAGAGCATATTTCGTGTTACCACCGCGCGTCTGGCGGGGCAAAGTGAGAATTCATTCAAGGTGCTGAACACGTTTACAGGTGACGAGAACTTTACTTCAACGATGGATTTCCAGCTTGTCCGCGGACATTGGCTGTTTGATCCGGCGGTTGCCGAAAGGGAGGACCTGGCTCTCTTAAACGAAACCGCTGTCGAGCAACTCGGTCTGACCGACCCGATAGGTGTCAGCCTGATCACATCGAGGGGGGCGCTGACGGTAGTGGGAGTGGTTAAAGATTTCTGCGCTCTGTCTCTTCATAACCAGGTCACCCCCAGTATCATTACCAAGCGTTCAAGCGACGAGCGAATTCTCGCTATGAACTTGCCCGAAGACATTCCGGCCGGCATGATGTCGAAGATGAAGAATGTCTGGGACGGAATATTCCCCAATACGACTTTTCAGTGTCGGCCCTTGACTGATATCATGGGGGAGAGTTATTCGATAGAACGAAAATTCGAGTCACTTTGTTGGGTTTCCACAGCGCTCGCCGTTCTTATTGCCATTCTCGGCATGCTGGGGCTGACGACATTTGTCGTGGAGAGGCGCGTCAGAGAGATAGGCATTCGCAAGAGCCTGGGTGCTTCCCTGTCCTCAATCGTCAGACTGCTGACGGGAGAACTCGTGCTTTTGGTTATGGTCGCCGCACTGATAGCGTGGCCCTTCACCCGGTATGCCATCACCCGGTGGTTGGAGTCGTATGCATACAGAATTGACTATGGATGGATCACCTTCCTATGTGTGGCGGCTGCCGTGTTGATGCTTGTACTCCTTACCACCGGTATTAAGGTTATCAAGACCGCCAACGCCAATCCGGTCGACGCCTTGAGAACCGAATGAGAAGAGAGGACTACCGGGAACTCGGGGCGATACAGCCTCACCGGAGATCCGCAGTGTTATTGGCTCACGTAATCTCAGTCAGGTCGGGATAGATGTGTTTGTCAGGGGAACGCCAATCAGACCATGAAGTATAGCTGCCTGGCTGGTCTCACTGTCATGAGCCTACGGTTGTCTCGGCATCAATTGCAGACGTTCCTTCGCTTTGCTCACCTCGTTGATCCCGATGTCCGCCGTGGCCCAGATACGAAGAAGACTGCCATACTCGGCCGAAGCTTTGTCGTACCATTTTTGTGCGTCATAGACCTGACCCAGGTAGTAGTGTAGTTTAACGCTCTCGGGCGTCCAGAACTGCCGAGTCGGGTTATAGGTCTCAGAAAGTTTCTCGAAGACCGGCCCGGCCTTCTCCGGATGACCAAAATCCAGGTAGGCCTGCGCCAGTCGCAACTGGACTGAAAAGCGATCTTTTCGTAGCGGTCTGAGAACCTGTCCACGGCGAGACTCTGTCCGGCGGCAGATAGGGCCGAGTCCGGTTTCCCGCCCGAACCGGAATAAGGCGATCGTCACCAGGGGACCGGACACTATCGCGCCTCGTTGAATCAGAACAGCTTCACCTAGCGGTCGATGGGTTACTGGGCAGGGATTCAGGATTCGGCATGGAATTCCGATCATAATTGTGAGGAGGGTCGACATGCCATTTTCGTCTGCCGATCAACAGCCTTTATTGAGTATCCAACAATAGTCCAACAAGGGGGGATAGCTATGCTGAGACGATTCTTCCTCCGTCATAATAGAGGCTTCGTCGACCTTGTTGTAGTAGCGCTTATCGGTTTCTTGCCGAGTCCTGCTATTGAAGGTGAGGTTCAGTTCTTCGGCAAAATGGACGCCGATATCCAATCGGTCAGAACAAATCAACCGGGGCCCGGCAGTGCGTCCTCACGCATTCGTATTGCGTCCAACGCATCGCGCTTTGGCGCCAAGGGCAGTATCGATTTGCGAAGCAAACTAAGAGCAGTTTGGCAAATTGCCACGCGCGTGAATATAGCCGGTGCAGAAACATGCGGAGGCGGTGGGCTTTTCACCCTGTGGGGAAACTCTCAAGTTGGGCTCAGCGGTGGCTTCGGCACCGTGTTTCTGGGTGTATGGGACACGCCGTTCCGTCAATCCTATAACAAAGTCGATCTGTTTGACAATTCCCATATCGCCAGTCCGATCGGATTACTCGGCAGTATCGGTAACGGCGTCTCGGGAGGCTCCACGTTACCCCCGTCAGCTCACGGGTTTCCCGCCGCCGTAGACAGCGTCTCTGTGGCAACAACAGGTTTTCATCGTCGTCAGAAAAGTTCGCTACAATATTGGAGTCCACAAATTCTGAGTATCCAGGTCAAGCTTGCCTACAGCGTGGACGAACCTGCCTCCAAAACCGCAACCGTCGATCCGTCGGTACTGTCGCTTTCGGCAACATATGACCAAGGTCCGCTGTACGTAAGTGTCGCGCACGAACGGCATCAGGATCTGAAGGTGAAGGATGGCACCAACATAGAGGGAATCGATTATGGGACGCGTCTGATCAGTTCATGGAATATCGCCGACGGCAAGATTGGTTTTGTCTATGAATTTCTCAGTTTCGGCGTTGTCGGAAGTGGTAACACTTCGCGCGGCGCGCTAAGCTTCTCGGGCTCTTACGAGCTAAAGGTGCACACACTTGGTGCCGTCTACACAATCGCAGATGACCTGTCCGGCGCCTCCAACACCGGTGCTGACCAGATCTCAGCGCGCTATGGATATTTTCTTGCCGATGCCATCGAACTTTACGGGCAGTGCACGGCCATTCACAACGGGGCTAACGCGACATACAATTTCGGCGACGGACTCGCCATTGCAACCCGGCAAGGAGCGAATCTGTCCGGCTTTGGGGTAGGGCTGGCATGTTCCTTCTAGCCGTCACTGTGATGATGGTCACTTTTTGGGGTCGAGCAAATGAGTAAACATGTGAAATGGATATTGGATGCAGTGAAAGGGCAGATAGGTGCATTCAACATCAACGGACTAGACACAATAGCGAAGACTGTTCTCCCTGGAGCCATAGTTGCCGGTGTCTATCTCAGCAGTCTGCACAGCTATCTGCTCTTCCACAGTCTCATCGAAATTGTCACCATCGTAGTTGCCTTCACGCTCTTCGTCCTCACCTGGAATACGCGCAAATACTTCACGAGCAGTTTTCTCACGGTACTCGGCATCGGCTATGCCTTCTGTGCGCTGATCGATCTGGTACATACCTTCGCCTACAAGGGAATGGGGATATTCACGGGCATCGGTGCCAACCTCCCGACTCAACTCTGGATAGCGGCACGTTACCTGCAGGCAGCTACTCTTGTGACGGCGCTACTGCTCAGAGACCGCAAGGTCGACTATCGCGCCGTCTTCGCAGGATGTGTGGTGGTCACGACATCGCTTCTGGCGACTGTCTTGTCAGGTATGTTCCCGGACTGCTTCATTGACGGGAAGGGACTTACGAATTTCAAAATAGACAGCGAATATGTCATTTCCATCATTCTTGTCTTGTCGTTGATGGTCTTTTATCGAGTCCGGAAACAGTTTGAAAACCGGATTGCGCTACTTGTCATCTTCTCGATCGTGTGCACGATCCTTTCCGAGTTGTCGTTTACAAGATATGTAAGTGTCTTCGGATTCGCTAACCTGCTTGGCCATTTCTTCAAGCTGGCGGCATTCTATTTCATCTACCGTTCAATACTTGTGACCGGGCTTCAGAAACCCTTTGCGCTCGTATTCAGGGATCTCAAAAGCGCACAAATGGCGCTCAATGAATCTATCGAGACGCTGGAGCAGAGGGTTAAAGAGCGAACAACTGATCTGCAACTTGCCAACACCAAGTTGGAGACAGAATTGAAAGAACGTATCAGAATGGAAGATGAGTTGCGGCTCAATGCCAAGCGCATGAATGCTTTGCTACAGTTGAACCAGATGACTGGGGCGACGTTGGACCAGGTCATCGACTTTGCCTTTGAAGCTGCCTTGAAGTTGACCAAAAGCCCGATGGGGTATCTGTTGTCTCTGAACGAGGACGAAACCATTCTATATATGCTAACGTGGTCGCGGAGCGCCATGGACGAGTGCAAAATACCGAACCCGTCGAAGATTTTCCAGGTGACCAACACCGGCTTGTGGGGAGAAGCCGTTCGGCAACGCAGGCCCATCATCACGAACGATTATGCCGCTCCCAACCCGTGGAAAAAGGGAACGCCTGAAGGCCATGTTAAGGTGACGCGCCATATGAATGTGCCGATTATTGTCAGCGGCAAGATTGTGTTGGTAGCCGGGGTGGGGAATAAGGAAGAAGACTACAACGATAGCGATGTCCGTCAATTGACACTGATAATGGAAGGCATGTGGCGGTTGGTTGAGCGCAAGCGGACGGAGGAAGAGCGGGAAGGGTTGATAGCTGAGTTGGAGAAGAAGAATGCGGAGTTGGAACGATTCACCTACACCGTGTCGCATGATCTCAAGAGTCCTCTGATCACTATCAGTGGGTATATCGGATTATTGGAACAGCACATTGCCGATGGAAGTACCAACCAGACGCCATCGGACATGAAACGAATATCGAACGCCGCCGAGAAGATGGCGGAGCTTCTTAATAGCTTGCTCGAGATGTCGCGCATCGGGCGGATGGTGAATCCCGATGAGCCGATACCGATGGGGGACCTGATTCGAGAGGCCATCGAGTCATGTAACGGCCGAGCAGCCGAACGCGGGGTTGAAGTGAAACTCATCTCCAATTTCCCGACCGTCAGAGGAGACCGGACTCGTATCCTGGAAGTGGTCCAGAATCTTCTGGAGAATGCCATTAAGTATATGGGGGATCAACCCCAGCCTGAAGTCCAAATCGGTTGCACCAATTCTGCTGAGGGCGTCGTGTTCTCTGTGAAGGATAATGGCATTGGAATTGAACCACGATTCCACACACGCGTGTTTAATCTGTTTGAACAACTCGATCCGACGGCGGAAGGATCAGGAATAGGTTTGGCTTTGGCAAAACGGATTATTGAGCTTCATCACGGGAAAATATGGATAGTCTCAGACGGAAAGAATAAAGGAACGACCATTTGCTTTTCGATACCTCATGATTTGATCGAGGACGACACAGCACAGGAGACTTACGCGCAACCGACCAATGCCCGTCCTGCTCATTGAAGATAACCCGGATCAAGCGGATCTTATCAGGAGTTGCTTTCGGCAACAATCACCGGTAAATAGGGCTACCCATCCGTCCGATGGAGATCAGGCGCTGATTTAGCTTATGGAGCAGAAATCAGTTGTCGATCCAGATAGCCGATTTCTGCCGGATTTGATTCTGCTTGACGTCCGACCTGTCGGGGTTACCTACACGCCTATGAGGGTTGACAACGCGGGTGAAACACCTACGAGAGTAATGTGTGGACTTCTGTATTTTTGTTGTGGATTTGGCAGAAAAATGAAACCTCCGAAGTTGTTATCCCTCAGAGGTTTGAAATTGGTAGCGGGGGCAGGATTTGAACCTGCGGCCTTCGGGTTATGAGCCCGACGAGCTACCAGACTGCTCCACCCCGCGATCAGGGAGCCCAATATACCGGAGGCTTTGGCCGTGTCAAGTCTTTCTGCAGATTCCTTTTGTGAAGCCCGTCGAGCTACTCCGCTGCGGCGGACTCCACACCGCAATCAGGGGGCCCGATATAGCCTGGTCTTTGGCCGTGTCAAGTCTTTCCGCAGATTCCTTTTGAGCCCGACGGGCTACTCCGCCGCGGCGGACGCCACCCCGCGATTAGTTCGTCCAAGATATCCGTGCGTCGGCCGAGTTACTTCTTTCCGCAGATTCCTTTTGTGAAGCCCGTCGAGCTACTCCGCCGCGGCGGACTCCACCCCGCGATTAGATCGTCCAAAATATCCGTGCAACGGCTGAGTTAGGTCTTTCCGCAGATTCCAGTTCAATGCGAATCTGTTCCCGAAGATGCTTTGATTTGCTTCTTCAGATACTCACGACCGACTCCGGTCTTGAGCCAGCGTTCTCGTTTGAGTGCTTCACCGCGATTCGAACAAGCCTCTTGATACACCACGATCCATCCGGTATCCACTTTCGTGGTCTTGCATAGACCTGTGTTATGCTCGACAAGTCTTCGATCCAGATCGGAGGTATGACCGATGTACTGTTTCCCACTCTTGGATCTGATGACATATACGACGAATCCCAACATGCCCTCGTTTCTTTAATTCTGAAACTGACTTCCGACGCCTAATGACCATGAGCCCGTCGAGCTACTCCGCCGCGGCGGACTCCACCACGCAATTAGATCGTCCAGATACCCCGGGCTTTGGCCGTGTCAAGTCTTTCCGCAGATTCCTTTTGAACTGGAGTCGGAGTATTTATTCGCCACGGTGATCCAGCCTCAACATCGAAAATTTGAGCAGCGGCGGTGTCACCAGAGTCGTCACGATCACCATGATGACCACCGCCGAATACGTGCCGCCCGAAACCACCGGTTCACCGTCGATCATAAGCCGGGCCCCGATTCCCGCGAAAATTAACCCTACTTCGCCCCGTGGGATCATTCCCAGGCCGATTGAAAGCCGGTCAACGCCGCGCTGGAAAATCGCGAGTCCGCAGACCTGTTTGCTCACAATAGCCGCTACGGTCAAGACTGTCGCAAAACCGAGAATCTGGACATTGGCAAACGTTCTTAAGTCCACCGACATGCCCATTGACACAAAGAAGATCGGCACAAGAAATGTCCCGATTGGCTCGACCAACTCTTGTATACGATGCTCGCCGGCCTGTCGGAAATCCTGATACTGAATTTCTTCGAGAATTAATCCGGCAGCAAACGCCCCCACGATTGGCGCCAATCCGACTTCTCCGGCGATGTAAGACAGCAGAAAACAAATCAGTAAGCAAAACGAAAGGAATACACCCTTGCCGCGAAGGCGGAAACCAAACTTGAAATAGCGCGGCAGGACCACTGACCCGATCACGATCGCGCCCACAATGAACAACAGCGCTTTTGCGATAATCCAGACCACCTGTCCTATCCCGATTCCTCCCGCAGATCCCGATCCGGCCGCGGTTATAATGCCCGAGACAACCGCCAGAATGACGAGACCGAGGATGTCGTCGATGACAGCCGCCCCGAGAATAATTCGGGCCTCCTTCGTGTCGATCTTCCCGATGTCTTTCAAAACGCGGGCGGTGATGCCGACCGAGGTCGCCGTAAGTGTAGCCCCGATAAAGACATGAACCAGCGGGCTGGCGTCCGGAAGGAACAGCACTCCGACACCCCAGCCGAGGAAAAACGGCGCCACGACACCAAAAGTTGCCACCAGGAACGATGCCAGGCCGACTTTCATCATCTCTTTCACGGTAGTTTCCAGCCCGACCTGGAAGAGCAGTATTATCACGCCGATTTGGGCGAGAATTTCGAGTGTAACGTTCTGCTTGAATCCTTCCAGTGCGTCGAAACCCAGTAAGTTCAGGTTGCCGATCACTATACCGAAGACTAATTCGCCCAGCACCGCCGGTTGTTTTATGCGCTCGAAAAGATCCCCTCCGAGTTTGGCGGCCAGCAGGATTACAATCAGCCCCAGCAAAACCTGCATGACCGGCCCTCCCTGGGGGGACCCCGCCCCGCCCGTCATTTCGGTCGTGGAGCCAAATACCAGAGAATTGGCAGCTAGGGCCATAATTGTCGCCAACAGGATTAAGACGCGCTTTTCGGTTAGTAGTCGCAATTCTGCCTCATCGCTGCAAGTCGTTCAGATGCCCCGTCTTGGATCATATCAATAGTACTTCGGAATGGCGGAAAAGACAAAGTTTTTCGAACCGGCTAAAGTGGTATCTGCAGTATCGGGCACTTGAAAACCGGCCCATGCTACAGATTTTCGCTAACTCGCCGAAAATCAAAGTGATACCGAGTAGGTTCGCGAAGTTCGCAAGACAGAGAGAAACGGACTTATGCTTTTTCTTGTTGGGGCAGCGGTTGTAATAGGGTGCGTGATAACCGGGTTTATGATGCACGGTGGCAAAGTTCTGGCCCTCAACCAGCCCAACGAGTTCATTATCATCGGCGGCGCTGCACTCGGGTCGCTGATTATTGCCACGCCGCTCGCTGTGTTGAAGTCGCTCGTGTCTCAACTTCTCGGCGTTTTCAAGGGCCCAAGCTTCACGAAGAAAGATTACCTCGATCTCCTGGTCATGATGTACGAAATCTTTAACGTGGCCCGTCGTGACGGTCTGGTCGGTCTCGAAAACCATATCGAACATCCCCAGGAGAGCGATATTTTCAAGCGGTACCCAAAATTTCTCGCCAACCATCACGCGGTTGACTTCTTCTGCGACACGATGAGGGTAATTATTTCCGGTTCGGTGCAACCTCACGATCTGGAAGATCTGATGGATTCGGATCTCGAAATCACGCATAACGACGAATTGCGCGGCCCGTCCGCTCTGGCGACTATCGCCGATTCACTTCCCGGCCTCGGCATTGTCGCCGCCGTGCTGGGTATCGTGGTTACTATGTCCGAACTCGATGGTGGCCCGGAAATCATCGGCCGCAACGTCGCCGCCGCTCTGGTAGGAACATTCATAGGTGTGCTGGCCTGCTACGGATTTGTCGGGCCGCTCTCGAACAGTCTCAGGGCGCGGGTCGACGAGAACAGCCAGTATCTCGGCCTGATGAAACACGCTCTACTGTCCTTCCACAAAGGTGTGGCCGGCGTGATTGCTGTAGAGTTTGCGCGTCGGTCTTTGTTCGCCGACATACGCCCCGGATTCCTCGAATTAGAGACTGCCTGCAACGAGTCCAAGAAGAGGTAGTCTCGTGGCCGAAGGTTCCGAAAATACTCCGATCATCATCAGAAGAAAGAAGGGTGGTGGACACGGAGCCGGTCATCACGGCGGCTCCTGGAAAGTCGCCTTTGCGGATTTCATGACCGCGATGATGGCGTTCTTCCTGGTGATGTGGCTGGTCGGTCAGTCGGACAAGGTCAAGCAAGCCGTGTCCAGTTATTTCCGCGATCCAGGCAAATACCAGCAAATGGGCAAGTCGGGCGCGCTCAAAGGCTCAGACGCCATGATCCCATCCAAGAATGATCCGTCAAGCATTGTTAAGGCCCCCCAGGAAAAAGAAGCCTCTGGAGCCAAGGATGACGCCGAGAAGCTAGCCCTGGTTGCGAAAGAGATTCTGCAAGAATTGGAAAAGCAAAAAGAGTTCGACCGCCTCAAGCAGAACATCAAGCTGCAGATGACCTCCGAAGGCCTTCGGATCATCCTGAACGAATCGGAAAACTCCCCGGCCTTCTTCGAACCTGGTTCGGCCAAGCTGCTCCAGAAGAGTGCTATCATTCTGGTCACGATTGCCCGCGAACTTGGCAAACTCCAAAATCGAATGGTAATCGAAGGACATACCGACCGTAGCGGCTCCAACGATGGCGAATATTCGAACTGGGAGTTGTCCGCCGACCGGGCCAACGCCGCCCGCCAGCTCATGGAAGTCTCCGGGCTCTATGCCAATCAGGTACGGGAAGTTCGCGGCTACGCCGATCAATTCCCCATGATAGTAAGCCAGCCTCAGGACCCTCGTAATCGGCGAATTTCGCTTATTGTCCTGTATCTGGAACGTGAAAAGATGTACGACCAGATAGAAGTAGGCCAGGACCTGGCGCCCAGTTTATAGACGCCTTAATCGTTGGCGCCCCGCTTCAAAGCTCGTATATTCCCCCCAAGAATAACTCGACCACACCCCGGTCCAAGTGGATCCGGGGTTTTGGCGTTAGAGCAAAGACGATCTATGAACGAGAAGCCGGACACGGCGACCCCGGCCGCCGAGCGCACCCTGGACAAGATTCTCCGCCTATGGCGACATTCTGCGGCGTTTACCGAACTGGCCTCGGCTGTTCGAACGGCTGACCGCAAGACCGTCAGTGTCTCCGGCATGGCCGGCTCGGCTGAAGCCTTTCTGTTGCAAGCGCTGAATGAAGAATTCGCCCGCCCGATTCTGGTTATCACCGACCGACCGGACGAAGCGGGGGATATCTACGATGACCTTCGCTTCCTGATGGGCGACGATCGGGTCGGTCATTATCCCGCGCGCCAGATCCTACCGTATGATTTCAGAGCCCCGGTGGGCGAAATTATGGGGCGGCGTATTTCCACCCTGGCCGGAATATCCGACGGGCGTATCGCGGTAACCGTCTGCCCGACTCGGGCCCTTATGGAACCGACGATCCCGGTCGACGCCCTCCACGCTGGCCGGATCGATTTGCACGTTGGCGCTGAGACCGATCCTGATGAACTGGTGCGTCGACTCGTGAGGTTAGGTTTCCGACGAGTGGCGCTGGTCGAAGAAGTGGGTGATTTTGCCCAGCGTGGCGGCCTCATTGATTTTTTTACGCCCGGATCCGACGCCCCGGTTCGAGTCGAATTCTTCGGCACTGACATCGACACTATTCGTCAGTTCGATGTCGGCAACCAGCGCACCACCGGACGCCTCGAACATGTCCAGGTGCTCCCGCGTCGTGAAATCCCAATTACTCAGGAAACGCTGGAAAAATATCTCGAAGGAATGCCCGAGGACGACGCCGATTATGTCCGTACCCGGTATCTCAACGATCCCGAACTCCCCGGATTGGAATGGCTCTCAGTGTTGTTCGGCGTGCCACAGGGTTGTCTGCTGGATTTTATCCCCGACAACGCTCTTATCTACACCTGCGGACAGGGTTCGCTCCAAATGGCCGCCGAAGACATCATGGCCGAAGCTGTCGGGTTGCGGGAGCGTCTGAAGAGTCGTCTGCAATCGCTGCCGAAACCCGAAGAGTATTACTTCGTTCCGGACAAGCTCTTTGAACGACTGGCAAACTACACCCAGATAGATCGAGTCCCCTTCAAGGGAGGGAAGGCCGACACGATCGCGTTCGGCTGCTCGCCTCATCCGGCGCTGGGTTCTCGTCTAGACTTGCTGGCCCAGGAAATCAGGGGATATGAACGAAGTGGTCTGAGCTATCTCATCGCAGTCGACACTGATGCCCAGGCGGAGCGACTTAAGGAACTCATCGTCGAGAAGGGAGAGCTCGGCTTTCAGCCCAAAGTCGAAGTGGCTTTCTTCAATGGCGGCTTCGTCTGCCACGACGCCGGTGTGGCGATTCTGACCGATCACGAAATCTTCGGCCGCCACCATCGTCGTCTTCGCCGCAAGAAATTCAAAGAGGGCGTGGCGATTTCCGACTATACCGCCCTGGAAGTCGGCGACTACGTCGTACACACCGAGTTCGGGATTGCGAAATACCTCGGCCTTCAAACGCTCACCGTAGACAACCGCAATCGCGACTGTCTTCTGCTTGGATACGCCGGTCGAGACCGGCTGTATGTCCCCATTGAAGAATTTAACCGCGTCTCCAAGTACTCCGGTAAAGACGGCGCGCCGCAGCTAACGCAGCTGGGCGGTCCCGGATGGGAGAAGATCAAGAAACGGTCCGAGAAGGCTATCGAGACGATGGCCGAGGACCTCATCAAGCTCTACGCCGCGCGCAAATCACAGAAAGGATTCTCATTCGGACCTGATTCGGTCTGGCTCAAACAACTTGAGGCATCATTCCCGTTTGAGGAGACGCCTGATCAGGCACGGGCGATTGTCGAAGTCAAAAAGGACATGGCCGAAGAGAAATCGATGGATCGTCTGGTGTGTGGCGATGTCGGCTACGGCAAGACTGAAGTAGCAGTGCGCGCGGCATTCAAGGCTATCGACGCCGGCAAACAGGTCGCGGTGCTGGTGCCGACTACAATTCTTGCACAGCAGCATTTCGCGACGTTTTCCGACCGGCTCGCCGATTTCCCCGTGAAGATCGGGCTCTTGTCTCGCTTCCGTACCCGACAACAGCAGAAGGAAACGGTCGAGGAGCTGGCGGCGGGGAAGCTTGATCTGGTCATCGGGACGCATCGCCTGCTGTCGAGCGATGTCGAATTCAGTGATCTGGGTCTGCTGGTCATCGATGAAGAACATCGCTTCGGTGTCAAACACAAAGAGAAACTACGTCAGTTGAGGGCCTCTGTCGACACGCTGGTGTTGACTGCCACCCCGATTCCACGGACGCTTCAGATGTCGCTCATCGGCGTTCGCGACATGAGCCTGATTACGACATCGCCAAAAGACCGTCTTCCGATCAGCACCGAAATTGTCGAATTCGACCCGGCGGTAATCGCAACTGCGATACTTCGCGAGATCGACCGTGGCGGACAAGTATTCTTTGTGCACAACCGCGTGCAGACCATTGAGGCGATGCACCGCTATATCAAGAAACATCTCCCGCAAGTCGAGATCGGCATCGCCCACGGCCAGATGCACGAGCGCTCGCTCGAAGGCATCATGCTGGCGTTTCTGCAGGGGCGGTTCGATGTGCTCATGTGCACGTCGATTATCGAGTCCGGCCTCGACATGACCAATGTCAATACGATTATCATCAACCGGGCCGACCGGTTCGGCCTGGCGCAGCTATACCAGTTGCGCGGACGGGTGGGGCGTTCGTCGCGTCGCGCTTATGCCTATCTGCTGACGCCGCAGTCACGGCTGATGACCCGCGATGCGGTCAAGCGATTGCGGGCGCTCGAAGCTCACTCCGACCTCGGCTCCGGATTCGCTCTGGCGATGCGCGATCTCGAAATCAGAGGCGCAGGCACGCTGCTGGGGGCGAGGCAGTCCGGGTTCATCGAAGAATTGGGATACGATCTGTATCAAAAGATGCTCGAGGAAGCAATCGCGCGACTCCAGGGGGCCGAGCTGCAGAAACTGCCGGAGACGAGGCTGGAGTGCGATATCGAGATTTATCTGCCGGATACTTACATCAATGACAACGAACACAAGGTCGATATCTATCGCCGCTTGGCCGGAAGCCGGACGCTCGAGGATGTGGAGAAGATTCGTGAAGAAGTGATGGATCGTTTCGGCCGCCCACCCGTGTCGGCGGTGAACCTGTTCGAGGCGACCGCGGTGAAAGTTTCGGCGGCGGTGCTGGAGATCGAGCGGGTGAAGATGCGTTCCGGTATGGCGAATCTGTTCTTTATCGAGAATCGGAAACTGACGCGCCAGGAGGTGGAGAGTTTCCGCAAGGCGACTGACAAGCCGCTGCAGTTTTCGCTGGTGGGTGATCCGCGAATTGATTTGGATCTATCGCAGATCGCCGAGAGCGAACGGCTGGCGTATCTCCGCGCGGTGCTGGGAAGGGTGTGAGCTTCTCTTGATCGGCAGGCCTCCGTGCCTGCCGTTACTTGCTTCCGGAGTTTCGGCAGGGATCCCAAGATTTGATCGGCAGGCCTCTGTGCCTGCCGTTCCTGCTCTAAGAAATCCGGCAGGGGTGGAACCCTGCCGATCAGGTTAGTGGCCTCTGTGCCTGCCGTTCCTGCTTCCGGAGTTTCGGCAGGGATCCCAAGATTTGATCGGCAGGCCTCTGTGCCTGCCGTTCCTGCTTCCGGAGTTTCGGCAGGGATCCCAAGATTTGATCGGCAGGCCTCCGTGCCTGCCGTTCTTGTCTTCGGAAATCCGGCAGGGGTGGAACCCTGCCGATTACAAAGTGGGGCCGACCACATTTTGGACCGATCACATATAGGGCTAGATCATTTTGTGCCGATAGCTCCCTGGGATTTGATCGGCAGGCCTCCGTGCCTGCCGTTCTTTCCTCTGATTGGTTTCAACAAAGAGGCGTGATCTGCAAGTCTCCAGGTCTCAAAACTCCAGTCTCATAGTAATACGCAGAAGAATAGGGAAAGTCACTTACGTTTGAGACCAGACCAGCTTTGACGGGATTTTGGTGGATGTAGTTTAGGCATTGTGTTCCCATCTCCTGATTCCTGATAGTTGTTTCGTCGAAGCGCGGCACCCAAAGGCGCCAATCTGGTGAAGTATTGAACGATTTCAGCTCGTCGCAAGCACGAAATGATTGGTCGTATACGATCACGTGGGCAAGATAAGACTTGAGTCGTCCTACAATACGACCCGGTTTAGCGTCGCCGTGCGTCGTCAGAATTAGATGAATGTGGTCAGGCATAATGGCATAACCGTGAAGGTCAAAGTCCTTCCGTTCCAAGTAGAACTTCAGTGCGGCTACTACCAGGTTGGCGAATTTCGTGAGACTGAAGACAGGAATTCTCTTCCACGTGACGAAGGTTAGAAAATATGTCGAGTTGTCCGTATCGAGCCGGAGTCGTTTGGCCATGTCGCAATGAGACACCGGCCACTGACAGGGTGTGTCAGTGAATCGCGATTCTTGATCGGCAGGCCTCTGTGCCTGCCGTTCTTGAATCCGGAGAACCGGCAGGGATGGAACCCTGCCGATCACACTGGGGGCCGATCACATTTTAGGTCGATCACACTGGGGGCCGATCATTTTGTGCCGATAGCTCCCCTTGGATTTGATCGGCAGGCCTCTGTGCCTGCCGTTCCTGCTCTAAGAAATCCGGCAGGGGTGGAACCCTGCCGATCAGGTTAGTGGCCTCCGTGCCTGCCGTTCCTGCTTCCGGAGTTTCGGCAGGGATCCCAAGATTTAATCGGCAGGCCTCTGTGCCTGCCGTTCTTGTCTTCAGAGTTTCGGCAGGGTTGGAACCCTGCCGATTAATCGTCGTAGCTCCCCTCAGAATCCACCATTCGCCGTCTTGAGCACCGTCCCGGCGTCGCCGACCGCCCAGCCCAGCTTATCATCGAGGAAGAATATCTCCTTCAGACTCTGGGTCGTCCCGGAAGTCTGCTCCACCCAGGTCACGCCACCGTCGTCGGTTCGGTGAATTGCACCGTCGATCCCTACCACCCACCCCTGGGTCGGACTCACGAAGACAACGTCCAGGAGCAGCGACGTGCCGGCATTGGCCGCCGCCTCCCACGTTGCGCCGCCATCGATTGTGTGAATCACCAATCCATCCGCGCCCGCTGCCCAGCCGTGAAGATTGTCTACAAAGGATATTGCCCAAAGATCTGATGACGTGTTGGCGCTTTGAGCCACCCAGGTCATGCCGCCATCACCGGTGTGAAGCAGTGTGCCATGATTGCCGGACATCCAGCCGGTCTGCGAATCGAGGAACGCTATACCCGTGAGGTCCTGAGCGGTGGGGACGATATCCTTGGTCCATGTGGCGCCGCTGTCAGACGTGCTGATTATCGTACCGCCGTTACCGATCGCCCAGCCGTGGGCGAAGTCGGCAAAATAAATATCCCGAAGAACCGTCGGAGCGCTAATCGGAAGTCCCACTATTTGATTCCAAGTACGACCGCTGTCGTTCGTTCGGAATATTTCCGCGTCGTTGCCGACAACAAAGCAGCGCGATGCGTCGATAGCTGCTAAACCACCGAATACCGAGAAGGAGCGATTGTATACACTCGACCAGGTATCTCCCTGGTTGTCACTCCGAAAAACAAATCCGTGGGGATCCGTGGCGTTGGGCAGCCAGCCGGATGCCCAGCCGCTTTGCGAATTGACGAACTGAACATCTTCCAACATGACGTCAATCCGACCGAGTCCAACTGTCGCCCAGGATGACAGGCTCAGGCCGCAGTATACCACCGCGCGCGTTTGCGGCAGTTCGGGCGAGTTCACCACGATACTGTCCAGATAGTACCCGGCGTTCAGGCCGGTGATATCAACGTTGACTGAGATAGTGTCCGGCATCGTTCCGGAGAGACTGTTCAAGACCAGCCAGGGGGCGGTCGTTTCAGCGGTATAATTGACTGAGCCGGTCCCGAAATTGGCGATGATCAGGTCTTGAGCCGCTATCTGAGCTCCACCGGCCAGCGTCGCGAACGACATGCTGGCTGGTGACAGATTGACCTGGTTGAGGACAGTCAGTTTAACTTCGATGTAGATCGGGCTGTTGGTAGCCTCGGTCAGGCTCACCGCGATTGAATCATAATGAACCCCGGCGAGGACATCGGTCGAAATTACTGAAATGAAAATGGAGTCGGTTCCGCGCGGACCGAGGCGCAGCCAGTCACTGGTAGTGGTCGCCATCCATCCATTGGTCGGCTGGCCTTCCAGAGTGACTTCCACCTTCTGTTGAGCCGGGTACGGATTAGCGCCGGCCCAGGAAGTAAATTCGAGGTGACTGTTCGATACCGCCATCGGCCGTTGCCGGGAATAGGTGACATCGTCGGAACAACCCCAGGCGCTAAGCAGTCCTGCTGCGACAAATAGTACTGTCAGAATCTGGCGGATACTCTGGGACATGGTGAGCCTCTTTAGTGGATCATGGCGCCTAAATGTAGCCTTCTCAGCCTAGGGGACGCAAGAGCCGGACTTTTGTGTGGTGCAAATCGGGGGGACAGGATTCGAGCGAACCGAAGCACTGCCTAACACACGATCTCCTGTACACATTCATATTAGTCCCCCCGGCAAAGCATTCGCCTTCCCAAAGACGCAACGGTTTGCTCAGTGCAGAATCGACCCTATTGTGGCCAAAGCGCCTCACCGTCGTCTGCAAGACGCTGATAATTAGGGGCTTACGAGGAAGGGAAGAGGTTCCGGGCGAGCGCGATTTCGGCGGCATAAGTTATGCTGAGAGAGGCTCAGAAAGACGCAGAAAGGTCACTGAACTAAGGAGAACCGATGCTCGACGGACGTTATCAAAGAGGTTTTTCAGCCGAGAGACTGGCTTCCAAACAGGAGCCGAAAGTCCGCCAGGATGAACGGGGCTTCTATATTATGTCCCTGTCCGAAAACACTCGCGTCTATTTCGAGGATTTCTACGGTTTCCTGACCCTGACGTACGAACGTGCTTCCGCTGCCCGCAAAGATCTGGACGAGAAAATCGCCGCCACCGCCAAGGACAATTCTGAGACCCTGGCCTATTATCACGCCAAAGGGGTCGTGGTTGACCTGCTCCTGCGTACCATTCGACGCTTTTACACCGACGGTTCCAATCTGGGCGTGGTCATGACGCCGTGGTGTTTCGGGACCGTAGTGCTGGAGAAAGTTGAAGTCTACCGGGATCGCCTCGCCAAGGGCGACGTGCACGATCCCAATGTGGTTGGTTATACCTACGACGTAGTCAAGTATATCGACGAAATCTACAAAGTCATTCTTCTGGAACTGTTCGATTTTCCGGAGCAAGCTTTCCAGATGCGCTGGCAGTATTCCGAGATCCTGCGCCGCTATTCCGGCATTCTTTCGGATATCACTACCCGGCTGAATTCAGTCCTGCTGACGGTCAAGAATTTTGGAGCATAGTGCCTAGTTTCCTTTCGTGTGTGCCTCTAAGGCCGGAATCATGAACGATTCCGGCCTTTTCTTTGGTTTCAAGTCGTTCCCGCCATTTGCCGATAATTTGACGACAAGACCGATACCCGAAAACCGGCCCCCGTGTACCGTTTTTGGGGTCTCGGCCGGAGAGCCGAAACATGTCGTCGACTGCCATAAAGAACCGAACCGAACAAAAATTCCTGCCGATCTACCTGGAGTCAATCCGGGTCGACTCGGTCCTGGATTTTGATCTCTATATCAACGTCAACAACCACCTGGTTCTGTATCGATCGGCCAATCTGCCTTTCACCGATCGTACCCTCCGCAAGCTCATGGAGAACCGGATCGACCGGTTGTATGTCGCTTTCGAAAGCAAGAAAGCCTATCAGCATTACATCGAACAGAACCTGGATAAGATTCTGGCCGATCCCAAAGTCGAGGAAAGCAAGAAGGCCGGTATCCTCTATGACACGTCGACCAATCTGGTCAAGGACGTCCTGAACAACCCGACCTACGGCGAAAATATTCAGCGCTCCAAAGACCTGGTCGGCCAGACGGTCAATTTCATTCTGCAGGGGCGGGATGCTTTTCTCAACCTGCTCAAGATCACGTCGTTCGATTACTATACCTACACCCATTCGGTCAACGTCTGCACGTTCTCGATAGCTCTGGCGCAGCAGCTCGGGTTCGGCGACGAGGAATTCCTGCACGAACTGGGGATGGGATCGCTTGCTGCATGACGTCGGCAAGTCACGCATCTCGGATCGGATTCTGAACAAGCGCGGATCGCTGACACCGATCGAGTTCGAAATCATGAAGAAGCATCCCAAGTGGGGGGTGGAGATTCTCGAAGAGACTGACCTGATCGCCACCTCGTCGCACTTTCCGATTATGCAGCACCATGAACGCGGCGACCGTCGAGGCTATCCCTCGGGACTATCGCTCGACGAAATGCACATTTACTCCAAGATAGTCGCGATTGCCGATTCATTCGACGCCATGACCACCGACCGGGTGTACCAGCACGCGATTGATTCTTTCCCCGCCCTCAAGATCATGTTCTCACTCAAGGGAGCCTACGACGAGCAGATACTGCGTGCTTTTGTCGAGCTGATGGGCCCCTCTGAGCTCGGGGAATTCTAAGCCGGAAGAATTGCCGGTCCTTCTTCTCCATAAATCACGGCCAAATTTCTCTCTCTCTACCGATCCGACCGAAAGCAACCCAATCGGAGGGGTATAAAATCCTTGCCGCCAAAGTTGCACTCTGCTATCTAACTCATGCGACTCTATGGCATAAAACGAGAGACGTTTGTGAGCCGCGATTCGATCATCTGCTCGTCAGCAAGTATTTCTGCATCGACAACAACGGCGCACTTGGCGAATAGATGCCGGGCAGGCAGGCCGAGGCGCTTGTTTATAGGCACGATGCCACTGAGACTCTGAAAGGAGTGATATGAGAAAGTATCTTGCTGAACTGATCGGAACCTTTGCGCTGGTTACTATCGGATGCGGGAGTGCTGTTCTCGCCGGCGCTCACATAGGGTTCCTCGGAATCGCGTTCGCTTTTGGCCTGACGTTGCTGGCCTTGGTATACGCGATCGGGCCGATTTCCGGCTGTCATGTCAATCCGGCCGTGACAATCGGTATGCTCGTGGCCGGCAAGATCAATGCGAAAGACGGCGGCTTGTACATTGTCGCCCAGTGTCTCGGTGCGATCCTCGGGGCGGCCGTACTATTGGCCGTGGCTTCCGGACGACCGGACTATACCATCGCCGCCTGCGGTCTGGGCCAGAACGGCTACGGCGTTCATTCCCCGGATCACTTCTCGATGATGGCCTGCTTCGTGGCCGAGGTCGTCCTCACGGCGCTGTTCTTGTTCGTAATTTTGGGCTCGACCCACGCCAACGCCCCGAAGGGTTTTGCCGGGATTTCGATTGGACTGACCCTGGTGTTCATTCACCTGGTCGGTATACCAGTCAGCGGAACGTCCGTCAACCCGGCTCGCAGTCTGGGCCCGGCACTGTTCGTAGGCGGTGAGGCGTTGGCTCAGTTGTGGCTGTTTATCGTCGCTCCGATCATCGGTGGAATTCTGGGTTCGCTTGTTTGGAAGGCGGCTTTTGACCGGAACTCTTAATGGCGGTATCCAGCTGGCATCATACGATCCGGTCAGCTAACAGCATTGTGAGAGACTTCCCGGTCGAATGATTGTGACATATGGACGTAACCCCGGGAATGTTTCAGCTCTTTCCGGGAACCTCCATTCAGATGTCGAGGTTGCAACCTTTAACCTTGCATTTTGAATGGACAGACAGGAAAATCGAATCTGAAAACTATGATAAAGGTAAGGATATGACTCAATGGCATTAGGAGGAAGATCATGAAAAGCTTCACGTTCCTCTTGAGCGGATTGCTGCTGTGTGGGACAGCGGTTTTCGCCCAAGACAGCGACAACGACGGACTCCCCGATTCACTGGACCGCCGTCCCCATGTCGCAGAATACTATCGGGCCAACCCGAACTCCCCCGCGACAACCACCGACAGCGACAACGACGGCCTGCCGGACGCACTCGATCCCCGGCCCCACGTGGCCGAGTATTATCGGGCCTCGAGCGCTCAGCCGTGGGATCGCATGGAACAGTCGCCCACGACCGACAGTGACGCCGATGGTCTGGTTGACATCATGGATGTGCGGCCTCATGTAGCCGAATACTACAAGGCCCCCAGCACAAAGCCTTATGATCGTCTGGCCCAGGCGCCGAATGTCGACAGTGACGGCGATGGTCTGCCGGACAATATCGACCCGCGTCCGCATGTCGCCGAATATTACCACGCCGGTGTAGCGGCTCCCAAGCCGGTGGCCGATTCCGACGGCGATGGTGTCAGAGACGACCTTGATCGTTGCCCCGGAACGCCCTCGGGAGTCAAAGTTGACGACAACGGCTGCCCGATTGACACCGACCGCGACGGCGTCCCCGATTATCTCGATAAATGCCCCGGAACTCTGTCCGGCGTTCGCGTTGATGCCAACGGCTGCCCGGTGGACAGCGACGGCGACGGTGTGACCGATGATAAGGACAAGTGCCCGAATACTCCGGCCGGAGCGCCCGTGGATGATTTCGGCTGTCCGAAGGATAGCGACGGTGACGGCGTACCTGATTACCTCGACAAGTGTCCCAACACTCCGGCCAACGTGGCCGTGGACGAGACCGGCTGTCCGAAACTGATGAAGAAGGGCGAGAAGATCGTGCTCGACGTCAATTTCGCCAACAATTCGGCCGACATGGACGCCCGTTCGCAGGAGATTCTTAACGGCGTCGCCAAGACGCTGCTGGAGTACACCGACATTAACGTGGCCGTCAACGGCTATACCGACGACGCTGGTTCTGAATCGTACAACCGGCAATTGTCTGATCGTCGAGCCAACGCTGTCATGGCCTATCTCGAAAAGATGGGTGTGGCGAAGAATCGTATGACGGCTAAGGGATACGGCGAGGATCCGAAATACTTTGTCGCCGACAACAAGACCGAAGCCGGCCGGGCCAAGAACCGCCGGGTGGAAATCGAGTCGGTCGAATAGCTGCTTTTGTGCGGCGACCCACTCTAAACGTGCCCGGTAGATGTCCACGTCTGCCGGGCCGTAGAGGCGAATCGTAAACGGAGAGTTGACGTGCCCGGTCCGCCGCGTCTGCCCCACTCAAACGTGCCCGGCAGTGCCCACATCTGCCGCTCGTAGACGCATCTAAACGGAGAGTTGACGTGCCCGGTCCGTCGCGGTGGACCCACTCTAAACGTGCCTGGCAGATGCCCACATCTGCCAGGATTAGATAAGCAGAATGGAAAACGGAGAGTCTTTGGACTCTCCGTCTTTTTTTGTCACACAGCCGAAACTGTGATTATTGTTGTCTGGACTGGTCCACAAACCATATATTCTCCGAAGCAGTCCGGAGGTTATATGAGAGAAGCGATAAAGACCGATCACGCCCCCGCCGCCCTGGGACCTTATTCCCAGGCCATCAAAGTGCGCGGCAGTACATTCATCTTTCTTTCAGGTCAACTAGCCCTCGACCCGAAGACCGGCAATTTTGTGGGCACAACCGCGGCCGATCAGACCCACCAGGTCATGGAAAATCTGAAGGCGGTCCTTGAAGCGGCCGGCGCGCATATGTCCGATGTGGTCAGAACTACCATATTCCTGGCCGATATGAACGATTTTGCCGCTGTCAATGAAGTCTATGGTCGCTACTTCACGCAGAATCCTCCCGCACGGGCGACTGTCCAGGTGGCGCGTCTTCCGAAAGACGGCCGGGTAGAAATCGACGCCATTGCCGTCCTGCCGTAAATGACTTTAGTCAAGGCAATCCCAGGCGAGAATCGCAATTTGTAATGGTCGGAACAGTTTGATCAAGAGTTCGAGACTGACTTATCAGGAGGTCCGATGACCGATGCGGAACAAACCCGAAGAAACTTTCTGAGTTGGGTTCTCGGAGGGGGCTTGATTGCTACCCTCGGAGCGATAGCCTACCCGGCCTGGAAGTTCCTCACCCCGCCCCCCAGTGGTGAGGCCAACGTTTCGCAGGTGAAATTGCCGTTCAAGAAGGCCGATCTGGCCGCGGAACCGCAGAAATCAAAGATCTTCAAGTTCGGCCGCTCAGTAGGAATCGTAGTCCTGACTGATGCCGGAGAGCTCAAAGCTATGTCGGCCACCTGCACCCACCTGCAATGCACCGTGCAATACCGCCCTGATCTCGGCATCATCTGGTGTGCCTGTCACAACGGTCGATACGATCTCGAAGGCAAGAACATCTCCGGTCCGCCGCCCCGTCCTCTGGAGATGTATGTGATAAATGAAGTCGGCGAGGACATCTTCGTTTCGAAGGGGGCAGTCTGATGGCTGGTTCATCCGAAACGAAGAATGGCCTGTTCACACGGGCCTACGGCTGGGTCGATGAACGGTTCAAGATCAGCACCCTGGTGGATTACATGGGGCACAAGGTTGTGCCGGTTCACGGCCACAGCGCTTTCTACTACTGCGGCGGCATCGCGCTTTTTCTGTTTGTCGTGCAAGTAGTGACCGGAATTCTGCTTCTGATGTACTATCGTCCCGGCGCCGACTCCGCCTACGAATCGGTTCGATTTATCGTGTCGGAAGTGTCGTTCGGCTGGCTGATCCGGGCGCTGCATTCGTGGTCGGCGAATCTGATGGTATTTTTCGCTTTCCTGCACATGTTCACGGTTTTCTTCACGCATGCTTATCGCAAACCCCGCGAGTTGACCTGGCTCTCCGGTATCGGGCTCCTCGGACTCGGACTTGGTTTTGGTTTTTCCGGTTATCTTCTGCCGTGGAACGAACTGGCGTTCTTTGCCACCCGTGTCGGTACCGGCATGGCGGGCGCGGTTCCGGTCATTGGCCACGATCTAATGGTCATCATGCGCGGCGGTGACGATGTCACCGGTGCTACAATTGGACGTTTTTTCGGCCTGCACGTGGCCATTCTCCCGGCGCTGTTCACGGTGGTTCTCTCGGTGCATCTGATCTTCATCCAGCGGCAGGGGATGAGTGAACCGCTCGAATGGAAGAACCTGCCTGAATCACAAAAGAAGTTCCAGAAGTTCTTTCCCAACTTCCTCTACCGGGACCTCTTGGTCTGGTTGGTGGTGCTTAACGTCCTGGCGCTGCTGGCCGTGATCTTTCCCGATGGTGTCGGACCGGTTCACTGGCCGCTCGGCACGAAGGCCGATCCCTTCGCGGCGCCACCGGCGGTGATTCGACCGGAATGGTATTTCATGTTCGCTTTCCAGGCTCTCAAGCTGCTCCCGGCGCATATCTGGTTTGTCGAAGGGGAGCTGTTCGGAATTGCGGTATTTACGATCGGCGGTCTGATCTGGGCGCTGGTGCCGTTCCTGGATCGCAAGTCCCAGATCGATAAACGCTCGCGGACATTTGTCCTGTTCGGACTGTTCGTAGTGGCGTTTATAATCCTTATGACCATACTTGGCTACGTGATGGAGTAGGAGGCGACCATGGAAAAGAAGATAAGTACCCGCAACTGCCTTGCCACTCCGGCCCTCGCACATTGTGCCCGGCAGATGCCCACATCTGCCGCATTCGGTCGCCCGCTTAGGCTTATATTCTTAGGCCTCGTTGTCATTGCCTCTATGTTTGTTCTTCCGTGTTTCACCTGGGCCGCCGACAACTGCCTGACTTGTCATACCGACAATGAAGACGACACCGGTCCATCGCATCTGATCGTCAAGGACATCCACACCCAAAAAGGTCTGAGTTGCGCCGACTGCCACGGGGGAGACACGACCCTAAGCGACATGGATGACGTTCGCAAGAGCGCCGGTTTCAGGGGCGTTCCGAATCATTTCCAGGTCCCGGAGTTCTGTGCCCGATGCCACTCCGACGCCGCCTATATGCGCGGCCATAATCCGTCGCTTCCGACTGACCAGCTAGACAAGTACAAAACCTCGGTGCACGGACAGAGATTGTTCGGGCAACGCGATGAGAAAGTTGCCAATTGCATTTCCTGTCATACGGTTCATCAGATCGGCGATGGCAAGCTGCCGCATTCCAGCACCTATCCGGCGAATGTTCCGGCCACCTGCGGCAAGTGCCACGCCGATTCGGCCTACATGGCCGGGTACAACATACCTACGAAACAGCTTGACGATTATCAGCACTCGGTCCATGGCCAGGCGCTTCTGGAACGTCACGACCTCGGCGCGCCGGCCTGCAACGACTGTCATAGCAATCACGGCGCTGCTCCTCCTGGACACAAGTCGTTGGCGGCGGTCTGCGGCAACTGTCACGCCTTCCAGATGGATCTTTACGACAAGTCGCCCCACAAAATGGCCTTCGAGAAGAATGATTTCCCGATGTGCCAGACTTGCCATTCCAACCATCGGATAGAGAAGCCTACCGACGCCCTGGTCGGCACCGGTTCCAGCGCGATATGCTCTACTTGCCACAGTGCCGATGATGGCTCAAAGGCGTTCGCAGTCGCCGATACGGTGTCCGCTCGTCTCAGTCGGTTGGTGTCGTCGCGTGAGCAGGCCAAAGCTGTTCTCGACGACGCGATTGCCAAGGGGATGCTGACCACTGATGCGGAGTACATGCTGGGCGAGGTCGATCAGGCCTTGATTCAATCGCGTACGTTGGTACACACGTTCGGTACGGCCGAGTTCATTCCCAAGACCGATACCGGCCTGGCCAAAGCCGACACAGTCCTTTCGGAATCCAGAGAACTGGTAGATGACTATTACTACCGCCGGAAGGGACTGGCGCTGGCGACCCTGTTCATTACGATTGTGGCGGTCAGCCTGTATTTGAAGATCCGCAAACTGGGCTAACAGGCGGGACGAAAGCACTTCTCATCAAAAAGCCCTGGCATATCGACGCCCGGTAGGCTGTCCGGCGTATTATGTTGTCGTGCAATCGACTATGCGACGAGGCTGGGCTCGCCTACGGAGACATTTCATAGCTTCGGAAATATCTCTTGACTTGTCGTGAATTCCCTCTTTCTTCCATTCTCTTATTGTGAAAAGGGTCACATGGACGGCTTTTCCCGTGTGATCCGCAAGGCGACAAGTTATGTCTGAATACCTTTCGGTTCTAATATTCGTTCTCGTTGGAACAGGAATAGTCCTGTTTACCTTCTTTCTCGCCAGCCTGATTCGGCCGCGTAACCCGTATCCGGCCAAGGGGGTAGCCTACGAATGCGCCGAAGAGCCGATCGGCGATTCCTGGATCAAATTCAACCCCGGATTCTACATATTTGCTCTCATTTTTGTCGTCTTTGACGTCGAAGTGGTGTTCCTCTTTCCGTGGGCTGTGGCGTTCGGTCAACTTGGTTTGTTCGCTTTGGTAGAGATGGTCGTATTTATCCTGATTCTGTTTTTCGGCCTTTTCTATGCCTGGAAGAGAGGAGTCCTCAAATGGGCCTGATCAAGAAAGTCCCTATCTATACAGAAAGTCTCCCCGGTGGAGCCATCGTGGCAACCAACCTGGAGGCGGTTCTCAATTTCGGTCGCGCCAAGTCAGTCTGGTACCTGCTTTTTGGCACCGCCTGTTGTGCGATCGAGCTGATGTGCACCGGCGCGTCGCGCTACGATTTCGACCGTCTCGGTATGATCTTCCGCGCCTCGCCCCGTCAGGCCGACCTGATCATCGCTGCGGGAACAATCACCAAGAAGATGGCCCCGCGCTTGCGCAAGCTGTATGACCAGATGGCCGAGCCGCGCTATGTCATCGCCATGGGCGGCTGTACGGTCAAGGGTGGACCATTCTATTACGACTGCTATTCGGTCGAAAAGGGAATCGATCATATCGTCCCGGTCGACATCTACATACCCGGCTGTCCGCCGCGTCCGGAATCGCTCCTGGAAGGGTGCCTGCATCTGCAGGAGAAGATCAAGAAGCAGAAGCTGTCGGAGTGGCAAGAGAAGTAGCATGACGCAACAGGAACTGACGGCTTATATCCAGGCCAATTTCAGCAGCAAACTGACCCTTCTGGACACCGGACGGGTCGAACCGATGTTCGAAGTTCGCGCGGATGACTTGATTGAGACGGCCAGGAAACTTCGCGACGATTCGCAGCTCAAGTTCGATTACCTCTGCAATATGTGTGGGGTTGATACTACGCAACGGCTGGAAGTTGTCTATTCGATTGCCTCGACCACCCAGCATCTCCGGATGGATTTCAAAGTCATTCTCGGATACGAGAACCCGGCCGTGGATACGATGACCGTTGTGTGGCCAGCGGCCAACTGGTACGAGCGCGAGATGTGGGAGCTGTACGGGATCAATCCGAAGAACCACCCCGACTTGAGAATACTGTTATTGCCCGACGACTGGAACCAGGGCAATCCCATGCGCAAGAACTGGACCGCGCCCGACTTCATAAGGATGCCGGAGTTGTCATGATGTCGGAACTCAGGACCGAAGAATACCAGATCAACATGGGGCCGCATCACCCCTCGACCCACGGCGTCTGTCGTTTGCTGCTCACCATGGATGGCGAGAAAGTAGTCGATGCCGTTCCGTATGTCGGATATCTCCATCGTTCCATCGAAAAGATTTGCGAGAACCGAACCTACGCGCAGTGCATCCCGATTCTGGACCGGTTCGAATATGTCACCGCCATGTCGTGCAACTATGTCTTCTCATTGGCGGCCGAAAAGCTGGGTCAGGTCGAAGTACCCGAACGGGCCGAATACCTTCGGGTAATCATGCTCGAGCTTAACCGGATTGCCTCGCACCTGATCTTCTTCGGCACGACCGCCATGGACACAGGCGCGCTGACGCCGTTCCTGTACGGCCTGCGGGAACGCGAACTGATCATGGATCTGTTCGAGATGACCTGCGGACAGCGGCTGACCTACAATTATATAAGAGTCGGCGGTGTTTCGCGCGACATCCCTCCGCAGTTTATTCCGAAATGCCGCGAAGCGATCAAGATCATTACGAGTAAGCTGCCCGACTACGAAGGCATTCTCAACGAAAACCCGATCTGGCTGGCGCGCATGAAAGGGATCGGCTATGCCGACCCGCAGAAAGCCATCGCCTGGGGTGTTTCCGGACCGGTGCTTAGAGCGTCAGGTGTCAAGTTCGACCTTCGCCGCGACCATCCGTACTCGATTTATCCCAAGTTTGACTTCGAAGTTGCGGTGGCGAAGAACGGCGACAACTACGACCGCTTCATGGTCCGAATTGAAGAGATCAAGCAGTCGCTCAAGATAGTCTCACAGGCCCTCGACGGTATCCCGGAAGGGGAGATTCGCTCCAAGGTCAGAGCGAAATTCAAGCCGCCGGCGGGCGAAGTATACGTCCGCATCGAGAACTCCCGCGGTGAAATGGGTGTCTATCTGGTATCCGACGGTTCCGAAAAGCCGTTACGCCTCAAGGCCCGTGGTGGTTCGTATAATCAGCTTCAGTTCCTGCCCGAAGTCGTTCGGGGCAAGGGATACCTCATCGCTGATCTGGTGGCGATATTTGCCACATTCGATGTCATCTTGCCGGAGGTTGACCGGTGATGCTGCTGACGATAGTTTCTCTGGAATTGATTGATATATTCCGCTGGGCTTCCGGTCTGCTCGAAGGTCTCGGTCTGCCGCCGGTCTGGGTGTCGATCATCAGCTACACGGTTCTCGGCGCCATGATGTTCGGCGTGCTATCGGTTTTGGCTCTGTTCCTCGTCTGGTGGGAGCGGAAGATCGCCGGTCACATCCAGCAGCGATTCGGTCCGATGCGCAACGGCTGGCACGGCTGGTATCAGACCATTGCCGATGCCATCAAGTTGCTTCAGAAAGAAGATGTCCACATCGACGCCCGCGACAAGTTCGTGTTCTTCTGGGCGCCAGTGATGTGTTTCGTGGCTGCTTTCCTGGCCTACATCTGTATCCCGTTCGGCAAGGGATTGATCGTGGCCGATTTCAATATCGGCATTCTGTACATCATAGCCGTGACGACCTTCACGATCATTTCGCTCTCTGATGGCCGGTTGGGGTTCGAATAACAAGTATGCGCTGCTGGGCGGCATGCGCTCGGCGGCGCAGGTGGTATCGTACGAAGTGCCAATGGTGGTGTCGATCCTGACGGTCGTGATCTTCGCCGGTTCGCTCTCCATGGTCGATATAGTCCAGGCGCAGGAAGGTCATGCCATCTTCAACTGGTTCTTCTTCCGCCTGCCGTTTGGACCGATCGCCTTCGTGACCTACATCATAGCCGCCACCGCCGAAGCCAACCGGACACCGTTTGACATCCCCGAAGCGGAACAGGAACTGGTGGCCGGGTTCAATGTCGAATACTCCGGGATGAAGTTCGCCATGTTCTTCCTGGCCGAGTTTGTCAATATGTTCACGGTGTCAGCCATTGCGGTGACGCTTTTCTTCGGCGGCTGGAACGGACCGTTCCTGCCGTCATGGGTCTGGTTCCTGGGCAAGACGCTCTGTGTCGTGCTGCTCTTGATGATGTTCCGCTGGACTTATCCGAGACTGCGCGTCGATCAATTGATGGAGTTCGCCTGGAAGTTTCTCGTGCCGGTGACTTTCGGCAACCTGATTCTGGCGGCGCTGATGAAACATCTGGGATGGTACTGGTAGGATTGCTGATATGGGCGTGTTGAAAGATATATACAATCTCATTAAAGGGATGCAGATCACCGGCAAGCATCTCGGCCGGCACGCCATCACGATCCAGTATCCGGAAGCAGAAATGGACGATGCCGGAGCGGTCGCGCGGCATTGTCGTCTTGCTCTCCGACAAAGAGACCGGCGAACTCAACTGCACATCATGTTTGCTGTGCATGCAGGCCTGTCCGACCGCGGCCATTCGCATCGATGCCCCTCGTGGCGAAGACAAGAAGCGGGTATTGAAATCGTTCGTTATCGATTTCGGCATCTGCTGTTTCTGCGGTCTGTGCGAAGAAGCCTGCAATTTCTGCGCGATCAAGATGACGCCCAAGTACGAATTCTCGACGCTCACCAGCGGTGAGTTGATCTGGGATATGAAGAAGCTTCAGGAAGTCGGCCGCGACGTGGACTATGTCGATACGCGCAAGAAGAAAGCGCCGAAAGAAGCCGCACCCGCCGCTGCGGCTCCGGCCGCACCCGCTGCCGTCGTAGCGCCGGCGCCTAAAGAAGCCCTGCCGCCACAGGAGGAAAGCAATGGCTGAGACCTACGAGCCGGGCCTTGTCTTCTGGATTCTCTCAGTTGTGGTCCTTGTCTCCGGATTCATGGTGGTATCGCTTCGCAATATCTTCCACTGTGCGATGTTTCTGATTATCTGCCTCTCCGGAGTCGCCGGGATATTCATCCTGCTTGGGGCTGAGTTCCTGGCCGCCGCGCAGGTCTTGATCTATGTCGGCGCGGTGGCGATTCTGATGGTCTTCGCCATCATGCTGACCTCACAGCTCGCGTCCAAGCGCATCGTCATGACCAACGAGAAGGCGGGGATGGCGCTTCTGGCCTGCGTGATTTTCGCGGTGGGCGTGCTCTTCCTGATCAAAGTCACTACGAAAGCCCAGGTCTGGCAGATGGCCCAGGCGGCGCTTCCCGACAACAACGTCATGGTGATCGGCAAGATGCTCATGACTTCGTTTATGCTCCCGTTTGAAGTGATTTCGGTTGTATTGCTGGCGGCGATGATCGGTGCGATCGTCCTGGCCCGAAAGGAAAGGGCCTGATGCAATACTATCTGATGCTGGCCGCGCTGCTTTTCGGTATCGGCTTGTTCGGCGTAATTACCCGGCGCAACACGATCGGCATTCTCATGTCGCTCGAACTGATGTTCAACGCCGCCAATATCAATCTGGTCACGTTCAACCGATTCGTAGCGACCGAAAGCCTGGTGGGGCAGATGTTCGCGATTTTCATAGTAGTGGTGGCGGCCGCCGAAGCAACCGTCGGTCTGGCGATTGTGCTTCTGGTCTACCGCAACTGGCGCGGCATCGAAACCGACAACTATTCGATCATGAAGTGGTAGAGTGCGATGACTGAATTTGCATTTCTCATACCCCTGCTGCAGCTCTTCTCCTTCCTGATGATCGTCTTCTTCCTGCGTTGGCGGGAGAAAGTGGCTTCCGGTTTTGCCATCTCCATGATTGTCACAGCCTGGCTGATGTCGGTCTGGATTCTGATCGAGACTATTTCGAAATACATGGGCGCCCACGGGGGCGAAGTTGTCCCGTACGAATGGCGTCATGCTGCTGACCTCGTTTGCCAAGAGTCAATTTCGAAATCGGCATTCTGGTCGATCCGCTGACCGCAATCATGCTGGTCGTGGTGACCACGGTCGGAAGCTGTGTGCAGATCTACTCGCTCGGCTACATGCACGGCGATGCCCGATTCAGCCGCTTCTACGCTTATCTGTCGCTCTTCTTGTTCTCGATGCTCGGTCTGGTGTTGGCCAACAATTTCTTCATGATCTTCATCTTCTGGGAACTGGTCGGGCTGACCTCGTATTTGTTGATCGGTTTCTGGTTCGAGAAGAAATCGGCCGCCGACGCCGGCAAGAAAGCGTTCATAACAACCCGCATAGGCGATTTGGGATTCATTGTCGGACTGCTGCTGATCGGCACCTATGTCGGAACGTTCAACTATCGGGAAGTGTTCGAAGCGGTCTCTGGCGGCGCCATTCCGCCGGAGATACTGGTCATCGCCGCAGTCGGGTGTCTTCTGCGGCGCGATAGGGAAGTCGGCCCAGTTCCCGCTGCACGTCTGGTTGCCGGACGCGATGGAAGGCCCCACGCCGGTCTCGGCGTTGATCCATGCGGCCACCATGGTCGCGGCCGGTGTCTACCTGGTGGCGCGGTCGATGGACCTGTTTGTCGGCTCGGCCGATGCCGCGTTGGTAGTCGCCACGATTGGTTTGATCACGTCGTTCCTGGCGGCCTCAATCGCCCTGATACAAAATGACATTAAGCGGGTGCTCGCCTACTCGACCGTCAGCCAGCTTGGCTATATGATCATGGCGCTCGGTCTGTATGGTTACGATACGGCCAACGGCCACCATTCGCCCGGATACTACGCCGGTACGTTCCATCTGATGACCCACGCCTTCTTCAAGGGACTGCTGTTCCTTGGCGCCGGGTCGGTGATTCACGCCGTCCACACCAACGACATCCAGGAAATGGGCGGCTTGCTCAAGAAGATGCCGCGCACCGGCTGGACCTTCCTGATCGCATCGGCCTCTATCGCAGGTATTTTCCCGCTGGCCGGATTCTGGTCGAAAGATGAAATTGTCGCCGCGACCGTGCGGTCATCCGGTCTTCATGGTATTCACTCTGTTGATCGCGTTCATGACGGCGTTCTACATGTGGCGGCTCTGCTTCCTGACGTTCTTCGGCGAGCCGCGCGACCATCATCGGTACGAACACGCCCACGAGTCCCCGAACAACATGACCTGGCCGCTGATGTTTCTGGGGGCGCTTTCGGTCTGCGCCGGCTGGGTGGGTATACCAGTGGCTGACACGGATGGTTCTCGACTTTTGTCTATCACGGCGAACCGTATCACGTTCAGCCGGAATCATCCGCTGATGCTGGTTCGACTGTTGATCGGCTGTGGCCGGCATAGACGCTCGCCTGGCTGATCTATTATAGAAGGTCGATTTCCGCCGATAAGATCGCCGCGACGTTCAAGCCGCTGTACACATCTGTCTTACAACAAGTGGTAGTTCGACGAGCTGTATGATTTCATTATTGATCCGCCCGCTCATGGCGTTCGACCCGCTTCCTGTGGAATTTCGACATCTGGATTGTCGACGGCTTCGTGAACGGAGTCGCCTGGTTCACGATGTTTGCGTCGGATATGAAGCAGATCGTTCGACACCTATGTAGTCGATGGTGCTGTCAACGGCGCCGGTTGGGTGGTCCGCCAGACCGGCCAGGGTCTGCGGTACTTGCAGACCGGGGCGGTACAATTTTACGCGCTGTTCATTGTGTCGATGATAGTGGTTTTGGGCATATCGCGACTCTGGCCGAGCACCTGGTGGCCGTCTGATGGTCCTGGTGTTCTTGTTGGGCGCCGTTCTTCTCGGAATTGCGACCCGGCGTCCCGCTACTCAGGCGGCGGGCGTCGATGCGGCCAAGCGTGACGAATAGGATAGATGACCTGGAGGTTAGCGAATAGATGGGCATACTCACTCAGTTGATACTCGTACCTCTGCTCGGGATGATCGTTGTCATGTTTCTTCCCAAGCAGAACAAGTGGGCGATCCGCTGGACCGCGACCGCCTTCAGCGCCATTCCCTGCCTGCAATCGCTTTGGCTTCTGGTGAACTACTACGGCAATTCTTCCGGTTCGGCGGCGATGGCCTATGTCGAAGGTCCGTTCGAATGGATCCCGGCGCTCAACGTGCAGTACTTCCTCGGTGTCGACGGCATCTCGGTGCCGCTGTTGGCGCTCACCGGACTCTTGTCACTCATCTCGGTCGTGGCCTCGTTCAACATCGAAAACCGGATAAAAGAGTATTTCGCGTTCTTCCTGCTGCTCGAAGCCGGCATGATGGGCGTATTCGTCGGCGCTCGATTTCTTCCTCTTCTACGTGTTCTGGGAGATCATGCTGGTGCCGATGTATTTCCTGATCGGCGTCTGGGGCGGTCCGCGAAAAGAATACGCCGCGATCAAGTTCTTCCTCTATACGCTGTTCGGCTCGATCTTCATGCTGGTCTCGATTCTGATTCTGTACTTCTACACCGAGCCGCACACGCTGAATATCCTCGAGCACATTCAACGCGGCTCGATGCTTGCCCTATACGCTGCAGATGATCTGCTTCATCTTCTTCTTTATCGCCTTCGCGATCAAAGTCCCGGTCTGGCCGTTCCACACCTGGTTGCCTGACGCCCACGTGGAAGCGCCGACCGCCGTGTCGGTCATCCTGGCCGGCGTACTGTTGAAGATGGGAACTTACGCGATGCTGCGCATCAGTTGGCCGATGTTCCCCGCGGCCCTGCACGACGCGGCTTTCTACGTTGGTCTGCTCGGTCTGATTGGAATTATCTACGGTGCGCTTGGTGTCGATGGCGCAGAAGGACCTCAAGAAGCTGGTGGCGTATTCATCGGTTTCGCACATGGGCTTCTGCATGGTCGCTTTGGCCGCCTACAATTCCGAGCAGGCTATTGCAGGATGCATGTTCCAGATGATTTCGCACGGCCTGCTCACGGGTGCGCTGTTCCTTTTGGTGGGCGTCCTCTATGACCGCGCCCACACGCGTGAAATCGCCGCCTTCGGTGGTCTTGGCGCCAAGCTGCCGGTCTATACTGCCATGATGGTGTTTTTCGCGATGGGCTCGCTCGGATTGCCGGGTATGTCCGGATTCGTGTCCGAGTTCATGATATTCGTCGGTTCGTTCAGTGTGATGTCGCAGAAGTGGATTGTCGGCGGCGCGGTTCTGGGCGTATTACTCGGCGCGGCCTACCTGTTGCGAATGGTGCAGCGCGTATTCCTTGGCCCGTTCGATGAGGCCAAATGGGGCGGCCTGACCGATATCAATCTGAGAGAAATACTCACGGTGGCCCCGCTGATGCTGTTGACACTCTGGATCGGGATGTATCCGAAACCGTTTTCGATGCTCATGACCAGCACTTTGCAGAACCTGATTTCATTGATGTCCAGGTAAGACGATGGAGTTCCAACTGCCCGAGTACAATCTGGTGATGATGGCGCCCGAGATCGTTCTATTCCTCGGCGCTCTGGTGGTGCTGGCGTTTGATGTCATCACTCACCGGAAGAACGGCAACCTGGTCGGCTATCTTGCCATGGCGGCCGTCGCTCTGGCCGGAGTGGTGCTGGCGTTTACGGACTACGGACGCGGTTTCGGCAACATGTTCTTCAACAGCCCGCTGGCGATCTTCTTCAAAGTGATCTTCCTCGGCGCGGCGTTCATGACCATCGGCAGTTCGTTTGGCATCACCAAAACGAAAATTGTCAATCATCGCGGCGAATTCTTCGGGCTGATCATGTTCTCGACCGTCGGCATGATGTTCCTGGCGTCATCGCGCGAGTTGCTTTCGCTGTATGTTGGCCTGGAACTGACCACCATTCCGTTGTTTGTTCTGGCGGCGTTCTTCAAGGATGACAAGAAATCGGTCGAAGCGGGTATCAAGTACCTGATTGTCGGGGCATTCTCCTCGGCGCTGCTGCTCTACGGCATCTCGTTCCTGTACGGACTAAGCGGCACGACTGATATTATGCAGATGCGGATGGCCCTGGCGAGCAAACAGCTCTACACCCAGGGACAGATGGGTGCGATGCTCTTGCTGGCCATCATATCGATTCTCGCCGGTCTCGGCTTCAAACTGGCTCTGCCGCCGTTTCACCAATGGGTCCCCGACGTGTACGAGGGCGCTCCGACGCCGGTGACTGCCTTCCTGTCGGTCGGCTCCAAAGCGGCCGGAATAGTGGCGTTCATAAACGTCGTAGTAATCGGTCTGTTCTCCTTCTATGAGCCGCTGATGGCCCCGAACGACTGGGGCGTTCTGGTCGGGGTGCTGGCTGCGGCCGCATTGATAATTGGCAACACCGTGGCTATCCGCCAGACCAACATAAAGCGCATGCTGGCCTATTCCTCGATCGCCCACGCCGGGTATATAATGATCGGTATGCTCGCCCTCAACGAATTAGGACTGGCTTCGGTCGCTTTCTACATGTTCGCCTACCTGTTCACCAACATGGGCGCTTTCGCCATAGTCACTCTGTTTGAGGACCAGACCGGGAGCTGTGAGATAAACGACTATGACGGACTCGCCCGAACTTCGCCGTTTACAGCCGGGGCCATGACCGTATTTCTGCTGTCATTGACCGGTATCCCGCCTCTGGCCGGGTTTGTGGGTAAGTTCTACGTCTTTGCGGCGGCGATCAAACAGGCCGGTCAGCCGGGGCTCCAATGGCTCTACTGGCTGGTCGGGCTTGGTCTGCTGACTTCCGTTTTCTCGCTTTACTACTATGCCAATGTGATCAAGGTCATGTATTTCGGCAAACGGGCCGAGCCGATTACCATGGCGTATAATTCACCCGCCCTGCTGGTCATCGCCATCGGTCTGGTGGGTGTGATTCTGTTCGGACTGTTCCCGGCCTCGGTGATGGACTTCGCGTCCAAGATCTCTTCTTCCTCCGGCCTCATCGCTCCTTGACCTGAGCTTCAAAAAGTGTTTTGTTTGGCCGGGAAAGCGCCCCCGCGAGGCGTCGCCCCGACAGGCAGGGAAGAAGTATGTCCGAGAGTTTGACCTTTTGGCAACATTTGAAGCGGTATTTCCTCAGCGGTGTGCTGATAGTGGTGCCGTTTATCATCACCTTCCTTGTTCTCAGGTTCCTCTTTGAGACCGTCGACGGTATTCTCAGACCCGCCCTAAATCATCTGCTGGGCTATTATCAGACGGGGCTGGGACTGCTGACGACCCTGTTGATTATCGTTCTGGCCGGTGTGCTCACACGCAATCTGCTTGGCGCCCAGCTTTACCGCCTGGGAGACCGTCTCGCTGCGCGGGTTCCCCTCATCCGGCCAATCTATTCCGGCAGCAAGCAACTCCTAGAATCGCTGGCTCGACCCAATGCCGGGTCGTTCCATGAGGTCGCCCTGATCGAATACCCGCGCCAGGGTCTCTACAGCCTTTGCTTCGTATCCAAACGCAATCGGATATCGATCAACGGCGTCGAGAAGGAATACTGCACTTGTTTTGTCCCCTCGACCCCCACACCGGTTACCGGCATGACTGTTGTTGTGCCCGCCGAAGGGGTCACGCCGATTGACATGACAATTGAAGAGGGTGTGAAATTCTTCGTTTCTGGCGGTGTTGTCTCGCCGGAAATTCTTAGAAATCGTATTAAGACAGCGGGAGTCCCGGCCGCGGGAGACGGCATATGAAACTGGCCCATCTGCTCATGGAAAGGCGCATCAAACTCGACTTGCGCGCCCGCACCAAAGACGAAGCCGTAATTGAACTGCTGGAGTTGATTACCTCGGAAGGCATCAGTGTCGACCTCGTTACCGTGCTCCAGTCGATTCGCGAGCGGGAAGAGATCGAAAGCACATCCTATGGTCGGGGGTTTGCATTCCCACATGCTCGTACCGACGCGGTTTCTGAGATGTACATCCTGCTTGGTATTTCCCGGCGGGGGTTGATGGACAAGACAAACGACAACGTTCCTGTCCATGTCATTTGCCTGCTGCTTACTCCCTCGACTATCGCCAAGCTCTATCTGCAGACATTGTCCGGTCTGGCCGCTTTCGCCCGTACCGAAGGCACTCTGCAACGCATCCTCGATGCTCCCACCAAGGCCGATCTGGTGAAGCTGATAGGGGATACCGGTGTCACCGTAGACAAAGAACTTATGGTCAAAGACGTAATGCGTCACAACGTGGCCAAAGTGTCACCGGAGGACACGTTGAAGGAAGTGGCGAATCGGATGTTTCGCTTTCGCCTCTCGGCGCTGGCGGTGGTTGATCCGAGTGATCGATTGCTGGGTGTGATCGACGATCGCGATCTTATCAAAGCCGCCTTGCCCAACTATAAGGCCCTGGTATCAAATCTCAACTACACTATGGACGTAGAACCGTTCGAAGAACTGTTTAAGCGGGAAGACACAATCAAGGTCGCCCAGCTCTATCGCCAGGACTTCGAGGTAGTAAGCCCGGACACCCGGATTGTCGAAGTCGCTGCGATGATGATTTTCAAAGATGTGCGACGCGTGTTCGTCACTTCCGGTGATACCCTGGTGGGTGTCCTGCTTAGAAAAGATATCGTCAACATGGTGATTCGCGGTTGAACCTGTTCACCCGGATTGGAAACTACGGATGAGCCACCACCGAGAGAAGCTTCACGTCAAGACCGGCGATTATGTTCTTCTCGCCGTAGCCATGCTCTTGACTATCCCCGGACTATTTTACGGAATCTCCCACGATTCGATTTCGCCTATCATTGGCGCGATTATCTTTGGCATGGCCGTCTTTGGGGCGGCGTTCATGCTCTCGTGGGCGGCCGAGGCGGCCGAGATTGATATTTCTGAGTCTTTGGCCGTGGCGCTACTTGCACTGGTAGCTGTCTTGCCAGAATATGCCGTGGACTTCGTCTTTACCTGGAAGTCGGCCCATGACCCGTCGCAAGCGCATTTCGCCATCGCCAATATGACCGGGGCCAACCGACTGCTGGTAGGAATCGGCTGGCCGGTGGTTCTGTTCGTCTTCATCATCGCCAAGAAGAAGAAGGAACTGGTGCTTGACGAATCGCAGCGATGCGAAATCTTCTACCTGGCGATGGCCACGCTGTATTCGTTCACGATTCCGCTCAAAGGTCATCTCAGCCTGCTGGACACCGCCATTCTCGTCACGCTATTCATTCTCTATACCCGACGGGCTTCTCAGATGGAAGTGAAAGAACCCGAGTTGGTCGGTCCGGTGAAGATTCTGGCGAACATGAAAGATGTTCCCCGACGAATCATGACCGCGCTGTTCTTTCTCTTCTCGGGCGCGACCATTTTCTTTGTCGCCGAGCCGTTCGCGGAATCGCTCGTCGAAACCGGCACCCGACTGGGTGTGAGCCAGTTCCTGCTGGTCCAATGGCTCGCGCCGATCGCTTCGGAATCACCTGAGTTTATTATCGCCGTAACCTGGGCGCTTCGTGGAAACGCTCAATCGGCTATCAAGGCGCTGATATCGTCCAAAGTAAATCAGTGGACGCTGCTGGTCGGTACCATTCCTCTGGTGTATGCCATTTCCGGCGGCACGATCAAAAACTTCCAACTGGATACTTTGCAGGATCATGAACTATATCTGACGGCGGCCCAGTCAATCTTCGCCGTGGCCGTGCTGGTGAATTTGAGATTGAGCCGTATCGAAGGCGTTCTCCTGGTGGCACTCTTTACCGCGCAGCTAGTTGTGGAACAGATCCGCATGGAAGTAGCCCTGATATACGTCATCCTGGCGATAGTCTACCACATCTTACACCGCAAACATCTCTGGCCGACCGCCATGACTGGACTCGGACTGAAACTAGGAAAGAAGTAGGTCAGGAGCCCTTAGGCTCCTGACAATTTGATAGTGCTCCACCGCTTGCGAGCTGTGGAACAACTCCCCGAATGTTGTTGCGTCAGGTCCTGCGCTGCCAAAGGCGGCGTGTGACCTGACGCGTTTTAGTGTGCCGTCGGGCGTCTCTGCCCGACGGTTGCTATGATATCTGCCGCGGTCAGGCAGGGACGCCTGACCGCACAATAGCTTCTGAATCGTGCCCGGCAGATGTCCACATCTGCCGGCTTATGTGCAGAAAGTAGGTCGGCGTTCCGAGGTTCGGCCGCTGGAAACGGACGAGCCGAGAAACCCGACATGCTCACAACGATAATCAGTCGCTGGTAGCTCTGAGCATAAAAACCCACAGCAGAGCTGTGGGCTACCGGTCTTCGGAGGCACCAGCGTAAGACGCTGATTGTTGGTGACAACATAGTCAGAATCAATTATCGTCAGACAAATTGAATTCCATAATCAATGGTAATGGGTAGGATGATAGTGACGCCGCAATCGACATGTAGTCGAAAGAAGACCAAAGTAGAGGTACAGTCCTGCGCCCATTCTTCATAGAATAGGAGGTCCATAGTGACTCAGAGTGACGAGACAACTCTGTTGAAGCAATGCAAGCCGGAGCCGCTCAGCAAGAAATTTGGTTTGCTGATTGATCTGTTCTACGGTCTTGCTCTGGCAACCGGTTTGGAGTATACAATTCCAAAGATAGGACGGTTCGATTCCAACAAATTGCCGGTTCTGCTGCCGCTTGTGGTCCTGTCTTTCGTCATCGGTCTATCGGATTGGGTAATTTACCATCTGATAGTTGTCGACAGGCTGTACAGAGACGCGCTCAGACTAGTACTGGATATAGTGTTCCCCGTCATTGTCTTCATTCTCTTTGTATACTCCAACGACCTTTCAACGTTTCTCGAATGGTTCACGACTTACTGTGTACTTACACTGCTATACTGTCTTTTCTTTGAACGCGAGTACCCCGGGGAACTACCAAAGAGAATCTGGATTCCAATGATTATGTACGCAATTGTGGCCGTGATTACAAAGGTTCTATTCGACAGTGGATGTCTGCGCTGTCTCACGGCAGGCGAGATTTCGCTGATTCTCTCGTGTATTGTCGGTGGGCCCTGGTTCTTATGCAATTTCAGTTTGGTGCGCGAGAAACTAAGCAGCGAGTTCTCTGAGAGTAAGCCTAAGGTAGTAGACTGACTTCGCAATACCAAAGGACTGCACGTCGTGCCACGATGCATGTCACTTGGCTTCGTAGACTTGAGATCACACCCCTAGGGCTTCTTGCCGGCGGTCGCGATCACCCACTCTTCGGGGCGAAGATACTTCCCGGCGGCATCACGCACCGTCAACACCGTGATCTTCGACAGGGCGGTCAGCAGACGCTTATCATATCCTATACCACGTCCCATGAATTCATCCAACCCCAGATAGTACGCCTGGTTGATACGTGAAAGCTTGGCGCTCATGAGCTGTCCCCACATCTGATTCTTGGCTCCCTTAACTTCGGTATCCCACGGGCCGTCCAAAGCCAGCTTCTCGGTCTGAAGACTCAGGCCGTCGAGCGCCGTCTGATAATTCTGGCTGCCGGTAGCGATACTCACGAGGTACCATCCGAAATTGCGCTGGAAATCCGACCCGGCCCCGGTGGAGTACGCCAGTCCTTGCCGCTCCCTAAGAATTTCACCCAAGCGGGAAGAGAGAATTGAAACGGCCACTTGAGCCTGCAGGGCATCCGACGAATCAGCCCCGGGAAGCAGCCCGCCTGCATAGATCGCAATCTGTTCTTTGGCCAGCTCTTGATGAAGCTGCCCGGAAGCAATTGCAGGAACGCCGGGTGACGGGCAGACTTGCTGCTCGATTGAGGGTGCTCCGAAACTGCTTCGCACCCACGACATCACTTCCGAGGTGTCGCGACTGGTCACGACAGACAGAATCATGTTACCCGGCGCGTAGAATCTGAGATGGTGATTTCGCAGGTCGGTGGTAATAATTGATCCGATTGTTGCCGCATTTCCCATGATGCTCTTGGCGAAGGGATGTCCGGCGAACAACTGGGCGTAGAACAAATCGCGGGCTACTTGCGAAGGCGAACTGGCGTTTCGGCTTATGGTCCCCAGCATTTCGGTGCGGACGTTTTCAACTTCAGTGGAATCGAACGCCGGGTGCTGTACCAGATCGGCCAGAAGGTCGAACCCTTCTTTGGCGAACGGCTCGATGGTTTCGAACTTTATGAACGAAAAACCCCGTGTAGTATAGCGATCATCATATGGAATCCACGGATTGTCATTCAAGGTCAGATTGGCTCCGATCGATGCCAGGTCGCGGCTGACTTGCTGGGCGTTTCTGGTTGGCGTCCCCTTGGCCAGACACCGATTCACGAAATCGGTGATGCCCGCTTTGTCGTCCGGTTCGCAGGCCGAGCGGTTCTTCCCGAGAATATTGATCGCGAAAACGCGACTGTCGCGGCTCGATTTGACCAGTACTGTAAGTCCGTTCGGCAGTATTTCTCGACAATAGACCGCCTTGTCAGTTAGATCAAGGACGACCGAATCAGTCTGTGGATATTTCAACTCGTACCCTTTGGTCAGATCGTAGGCAGGAAAACTGGTCGAATCGAAATGGGCTATTACCTGTTCAGCGGTGAGGGATGACGGTTTGAATCCAGTCTGGCTCGAGTCGGCCGGACGGACGACCGTGGCTATATAATTCGGTTTACTCAACCAACGGTCAGCGGCCTTCTTACACTGCTCCCACTTGACGCTGTCCAGGCGATCCGGGTAGCTCTGAATCCAACTCCAGGTTGCTGACATCATCATCGGGGCAATTTGAAATGCGTAGTAGTGGAGCTTCTCGGCGTTGTAGATGGCGTCACAACGGATGCCGGTCTTGATCCCTTTGAGATCGCCCGGATCAGCCGTTTGAGTCGCCATTCCGGACAGTGTCGATAGAACCGTATTCACGATGCTGTCGCAATTCTGAGGCGTTTCGGTAAGCACCGAAATATCCATCCGGGCGAATTCAGCCCGCGTATTCAGCGATACGGTTACTTCGCTGGCCAGCGGATGATCCCCGTTCTTCAGAGCCTTGGAAAGGGGAGAAATTTCGTCCAGAGACAGGTACTGGCTCAGCAGGTCGAACGGGAGATAGTCCGCTGAATTCAACGACGGTGCCGCGAGCGAGAAATTCACATACGCCGATGTCACCGCTGCTGTTGTATCGTATCGCTTCTGTCCGACAATTGTGCCGTTCCGCTGCTTCGTTTCGGCCAGCTTCCGGTGCAACTCCGTAGCCTTGGAAGCTTCCGCGTTGTTATTCTTCGGGATGCGGCCGAATATGCGCTCCAGTGTCGCTTTCATAGCCTTGGTATCAAAATCACCGATTACCAGCGCGGTCATCTTGTCGGGCGTGTAGTGGGTCTTCCAGTACTGAATGATGGCCCCCCGGGGGATATTGGCGATGAACGGCTCATATCCCAGGACCGGACGCCCGTAGTCGGTGTCGCCGTAAGCCTGCTTCATGAAGAACGCGTTGGCCGGGGCGCCCGGGTCGTCGGTGTCGCGACGGATTTCTTCGATTACCACCTGACGTTCTTTCGTCAGTTCATTCTCCGGAAAGACCGAGTTGAAAAGCATATCGACTTCGGTCGTCATGCCATACTCGATATACTGCTTGGGCAGGAGCACCATGTAGGCCGTCAGGTCCTCTCGCGTGAAGGCGTTTATGTAGCCGCCGAGGTCACGGATGGAGTTGCTGAGTTCTTCCCGCGTAAGGTGAGTTGTGCCGTCGAAAAGTAGGTGCTCCAGAAAGTGGGTGATACCGTTTTCATATTCCGATTCGTATTTGCTTCCGGAGCGCACAAAAATGACACAGGCGATCATCGGGGAACTGTGGTTTTCTATCAGGATCGTCTGCATGCCGTTGTCGAGCTTGTCGGGCTGACCTGCGGCCTGAATCGGTTCGGTGACTGCCAGGGCGGCAAAGACGGACACAACCAGAAAGAGTCTTGTGGGAAAGGACACCAGGAATCTCATAGCCAGGACCTCTTGAGAACTGTTCAAAAGTTGAGCCGGTGAAATAACTATCTTCACGGCAACGGGTTAAACTACGTGGGTCGACTGGCGATGTCAAGCGAGGCGAGCGATTTGCGTTGACTAACGAAAATCCGACGATATATTGAAAGGCTATGTTGAGACGATTCGCCCACATTACTTTGACCGGTTTACGTGTCGCCGTGGTTGTCGGAGCGCTACTGGCTCTGATGATAACCGGCGCCGGCGCGGCGCATCGTCTGTTCACCGAGCAAATGTCTCCCAGCCCGGCCGAATCAACTTCGGTCGCCGCAGCCTTTGACCAAAAGCCCGATCCCAAGGAAGCTACCGGCGGCATGGCCCCCGGCAGTCATCCGAGCACTGAGCAGTGCTTCTTGATGCAAGGGAATCCGGGTCTTCCGGCGGGTGGCAGCTTTTCCCACCGCCTGATCTTCTCGCCCTCGACCGTCGAGATCAGCCCCAGCCACGGACTTAACGCGCACAGCGCCGTTTATCAATCCGTGAGTCTGGTCGCCTCTCAGATCGGGCATCGCTTCACGCTCGTTGGCGCTCGCCCTTCGGGCACCAGCTAACTCCTCGTCAATTCTCTGTCAGACTGAACCGTGAACGGTTCGGTAACATCCAGCGGGCGGTATTACGCCGGGCTGGTGTCACTATTTTGCGAAATAAGTAGCACAAGATATTTTAGAAAGGATTCCCAATGTCAGGACAGAAATGGCGCATTCTCATTACCGCCGTGCTGGTCGTGGTCGGCCTGCTGGCCTTCTGGGACACGTTCAAGCTGTGGACGATGGAACCCACTGCCCGTCAGATTATGCAGGAGAAACAGCCGGGTGATTTGCTCGCCCTGCAACAGAAAGCTATTCGCCTGGGTCTCGATCTTCAGGGTGGTATCCACGTGGTACTCCGGGTCAAGACCGAGGAACTGGGTAAAGATGCAACGACCGGGGCGGTTGACAGGGCCATGCAGGTCATCCGCACTCGTATTGACGGTCTCGGAGTGGCCGAACCGAACGTACAGAAGCAGGGGACCGATCAGATCATCATCGATCTTCCCGGTTACACCGACGCCAATCGTGCCGAAGAACTTATCGGCCAGATGGCAGTGCTCGAATTCAAGCTGCTCGAAAACAACGACAACGCTTCGTTGATCGTCCGGAAGATCGACTCGGTGGTGCACGCCTCCGAATTGGCCAAGTCCGGCACGACTCCGACGGCCAAGACCGATACTGCCAAGACCGGTGAGAGCGATGTCATGGCCGACCTTATGGGCAAAGATTCCGCCAAGGACACCTCGGCGTTTGCTTTTGACGAGAAGCAGGGCACATCGGAAGAAGTCAATCCCTTCTCAAGCCGTCTCGATCAATGGATGAGTGGCAGTCAGACCCGCGAATACTGGCCCGGCTGGGCGGTCAACAAGACCGATCGGCCCGCTATGGAGGCCTGGCTCGCCATGCCCGAAGTTCAGCGGTTGATCCCCGTTGATCTCCAGTTCGCCTGGTCCACTCGGACCGAGAGTCGAAACGGTCGCGATGTCTGGGACCTCTATTTGCTCAAGCGCAAAGTTCAATTTGTCGGCAAGTATCTCGAAAACATCTCGCTCCGTCGTGGTCAGATGGGCGGTCACGAAGTTGACTTCCGGATCACTTCCGATGGCAACGCTCGCTTCGCCCAGTTGACCGGCGCCAACATCAACAAGCCGCTGGCGGTAGTGCTCGACGGCAAAGTCGAGTCCGCCCCGTTCATCAATTCCAAGATTCGCGGCAGCGGCACTATCACGATGGGCGGCTCGGCCTCGATTGACGACGCCGTGAACATGAAGATCGTTCTTGAAGCCGGTGCGCTTCCGGCGCCGGTGGAGATCATCGAAAAGAACGTGGTCGGCGCCTCGCTCGGAGCCGACTCGATCAGCAAAGGGTTCTACTCGTCGATGGTCGGGCTCATCATCGTGTTGCTGTACATCGGCATCTATTACCGAATCTCCGGAGTGATCGCCGATATCGGTCTGCTCTTCAACATCTTTTTCCTGCTGGCGATTATGGCCGGACTTCATTCCACGCTGACGATGCCCGGTATCGCCGGTATCATCCTGACCATCGGTATCTCGGTCGACTCGAATATTCTGATTTTCGAGCGCATCAGAGAGGAGTTGCGAACCGGCAAGACGGTTCGAGCTTCGATCGATGCCGGTTACGAGCGGGCTTTCCTGACTATTCTTGACTCGCACGTGACCACGCTTATCACAGCCCTGGCGCTGTTCATCTTCGGATCCGGTGCGGTGCGCGGGTTCGCCATCACCCTGTTCTGGGGTGTGACTATTTCCCTGTACACGGCCTATGTGATTACGAAGGCGATCTTCGATGTCCGCAAGGCCTATCAAACCCTGAGTATATAGGTGAAAGGACGACAACAACATGTTTAGAATATTACCTGATACCAATATCAATTTCATCGGCGAGCGCAAAGTCGCTTTCGGGATATCCGCCTTGCTGGTGACCGTAGGCCTTTTTGCCTTCATTATGACCGCCATGGGCAAAGCCAATATGGGCATCGATTTCGCCGGCGGTGTGATGCTTCAGGGTCATTTCCAGAAACCGGTGGCGATCGACGAGCTCCGCGGCGCCCTGTCCGGCACTTTCCCGGACGCCGCCGTGACCAGCCTGACCGATTTCCACATCCCCAACGCCTTCCTTATCAAGACGAAGCAACCGGGGTCGGAAGCGGCTAATCGTGAGGAGGCGACCACGCTCAAGAATCTGCTGACGCAGAAATTCGCCGGTAATGAATTCACGATTGTTTCCGAACACGTTATCGGCCCGGCGGTCGGAGAGAATCTTCGCCGCGACGCCACCTGGGCGGTCATCATCTCGCTGATCGGAATTCTGCTCTACATCTGGGTCAGATTCGATTTCCGCTTCGGCATGGCCGCGACGATTGCGACTTTCCACGACGTACTGGCGGTGCTCGGCATCTGTTACGTGCTCGGGGTCGAGTTCAATCAGTTGATCATAACGGCGCTGCTGACTTTGGCCGGATATTCGCTGACCGATACGGTGGTGGTGTTCGACCGTATTCGTGAGAACCTGAAGAAGTACCGCAGGCCGTGGTGAATTCGTGCACTCGGTCAATCGGTCGATCAACGAGGTGTTGTCGCGGACGATCAACACCTCGATGACCGTTATGATTGTGGTGGTGATATTGTTCCTCTTCGGAGGCGAAGTGCTGCGCGGTTTCTCATTCGCGATGATTCTGGGTGTGATCATTGGAACGTACAGTTCCATTTTCGTCGCCAGCCCGATCGTAGTCGAATGGGAAGCTCGCCGCCCGAGCCGCTTCAAATAGTCTGACTTCTGGTGCCCCACCGCTTGCGGTGGGAGAAGATTGAGTGCCGTCAGGACCCGCCGCGGCGGGCTGCCTGACGGCACTTTCTATTTGGGTGCAATCGCAATTATCCAATCGGCAGGGCTCCGGCCCTGCCGGTTTTTTGTTGGTGACCTCCTACTTTGTCAGCCCCGGCGCCCATTTTGTCGTGCCCCGGTTTGACCGCGGCACCCAAGGGTTGAGAGTTGGGTGCCTTAACCTTCTGGCGGGTTCACCGTGCTGCGAACAAAAACCTGGTACAGAACGTCTGTTCAATAGTGGAGCAAGAGAGTGATTGACGTAAATTGATTGCTGGACTATCATACTCTCATGCGAGTTCACTACGTGGGGCGTTGCCGTATGGTGCTGTGTCCCACGCGCAAGAGGGTTATTTTCGCTGGCGGAGGATGATTTGTACCGGGGAAGACTATCGTGAAGACTCGGATTCTGATCATCGCAGTTTTAGCGTTCATGGTTTCACGGTCCACAGTGAATTCATCGAGTCCCATCAGTCCCTCGCTAATTCTCCGAATTGATGCTTCCGGTAGACTTTGGTGGCACCGACATCAAGCTACTCTCGATAATCTACCTCGACTAGTACCGAATTTGACGTTAGGCGGTACTTCGAATGTGTACATACCGGACTACCAGTCTCTTCGTCGGAAAATCATTGATGAGTGTCGTGAACATCCACGAGGGATGTCAGTGATGCTTGTTATTCATCCCGAATCTCATTATCTCTGCTTCAACAACATTCTTACTCTAATAGAAGATGTTCAAAAAGAAGACGACAGCTTTCACACTCGAATGGACAGAATAATTGCCGAAACGGATGTTCGTCTGCGAAAGGACTACTCGTCCGGCAGGTTGGACAGCATTTCGTATTCCAAGATGTGTACGACTCTGACAACCGTGAGCAAAAGACCTCGTTTTACCATTTATTACTATCTGTCTTTTTGGACCGAGAGAGATGACCGGATAGCCGAGTTTGCCGCCCAGCATGCCGGAGTCACAGGTTCAGACTCAAGTTCCACACCGACAGAGCACCAATTCAGGAATCGTTGGGAGTCCGGTTTCTGGCGGAATCGTGTTTCTGATACCCGGATACTGAACCAATCGGATCAATAAGACAGTGTTCGAGGGAAGTTGTTGCAGCGCGAACCCCTTAGAAGTTCTGCTATCTAAGGCCATCGGTCGCGAAGTCCTGCCCGCGAAAAAGCGAACCCCCAACCCCCTTTCAGTTGTATATTAGATTATGGCATCGCGACTTACCATTCTCGGCGCTGGACTTTGTCTGATCGGCCTGGTTGTACCGGTGTCCGCTCAGGCACCGTTCCCGACTGTCGATACCGCCGCGGTCCGCGACTACGCCATCGGTCGCTATAATCCTCATCCGTCAGCTATCAAAGTCGCCCGGCTGCATTACTCCGGCGGCGGCGACTGGTACTGGGGGAGTTCCTCAATCCCGAACTTTCTTGATTACATCCGCGACAATACTGACATGCCGGTGGATACGATCGAACGCCAGGTCCGGATTACCGACCCCGAACTATACCAATACCCCTTTCTGTTTGCCACCGGGCACGGAGTCATAAGCTTCACCCCCGAAGAACGCGAACGACTCAGACAATATCTCGTGGCGGGCGGATTTTTGTTCGTCAACGATTCCTACGGCGTCGATCAGACTTTCCGAAAAGAGATGGCCAGCCTCTTCCCAGAGCGGGAAATAGTCGAAGTGCCGTTTACCCATCCGATATACCATTGTTTCTACGATTTCCCGAACGGACCGCCGAAAATACACGAGCATGACGGGCTCCCGCCGCGCGGGTACGCGATTATCATAAATGGCCGAGTGGTGATGTACTTCCTGGTGGAATCGGATATCGGGGACGGATGGGAAGACCCGCAGGTGCACAACGACCCGCCGGAGAAACGGCAGCAGGCGTTCGAGATGGGGCTGAACCTGCTGACTTACGCTTTGTTGTATTAGCTTGCTGAAAGGCCCAACGGGCCCGGTCGTGGCCGCGTCTTAGATACAGACGGCACGATTCAAAGGCGGCCTGTCCGCCGATACTTGTAGCAAACGCGCTCATTAGAAGCCGGAGCGACACCATGACACGCATACAGTCAACCAACGATCTGATCAGGAAGCTCAAGTCGGAGCTATTGCGCCAGCGGCTGGTGTTCTTTGCCGCCGGTCTGATGGCGGTCGCGGCGGTGCTTGTTGGTGTGGCCCTGATACTTGCGGTCATCGCCCAGGTCTGGGTCTTGCCGGTTTGGCTAAAAATCAGCTTCTTATCGATATCCGGGCTGGCCACTGCCTGGCTGCTCTACCGCAAGGCTATCCGTCGGCTCTTCTATGGCAATATCGATTCGACCGCGCTCGCTTTGGAGGCCGCCCATCCCGGACTCAAAGGTCGCCTGATTGCTGCCGTCCAGTTTTCCCGGATGAAATTGCCCGAAGGATACTCCCCAGATCTGGTAAAGGCGGTCGAAGCTCAGGTGCTTGGAGAAACCGACCAAATCGATTTTGGCCGGGTGGTGACCCTTCACCCGCTGCTTCGGGCTGGGCGCGATTTCGTCATCGCCGGTCTGGTGGCGGTACTGCTACTAGTTGTTGCGCCGGGTTTCTTTGGGTACGCGTTCGAGGTCTATTCCAACCCGACTACCCGCGTGGCGCCTCCGGTCGGTTATCTCTTGAAAGCGGTCCCCGGTTCAACCGAATGGGTGAAATACCGTGACATCACGGTCAGCGGCGTGCTGCTCGGTGAACGTTTCCCTGGCAAGGCCAGCCTGCATCATCGTCTGGCCGGCGGAAGCTGGCAGAAGACCGAATATGATGTGACCACTTTGCCCCGCACAGTCACAGCAACCGGCGACTCGGTTATTTTTGGCACGACTTTCCGCCAGGCCGACCGTTCGTTCGATTACTATGTCGAAGCCGGTGATCTCAGGAGCGAAGTATACCATGTCGACGTGGTCGACCGACCCCGCATCACCGGCCTGAGCCTGTCGATCTTCTATCCGAGCTATACCGGACTGCCGCCGGTCACAATCAACGAGAACAACGGCTCGTTCTCGGCTGTGGTTGGCAGCCGTGTGAACATGAAGATTGAAACCAACCTCCCGGTCTCGTCGGCCGAGATGGTTTACGATGATTCCAGCCGTCAGGCGATGACAGTCGATCAAAGGACTGCCGAGACCTCGCTCAAGGTCGACAAGTCGATAGGTTTCCATATCGAACTGCTCGACCATCTGGGGGAGAAGAACCCCGACCCGATCGAGTACTATGTAACCGCTGTCCCGGACCAATATCCCACGGTTGACGTTATCCAGCCGGGGTTCGATGTCAATCTGAACGATGACATGGTGCTGCCTCTCAAGGTCAGAATCTTCGACGACTACGGATTTACGTCCCTGGTGATGAAATACGTCCAGGTCAGCGGCGGGAAGGCGTCGGATGAAAATGTCGCGGTCCTGCATTTCTCCGACAAGATCAAGACCGAGGGAGATATCGATTTCAATTGGGCCCTGGACGCGCTGGCGCTCTTTCCCGGCGACTATGTGAATTACTATTTCGAAGTAGCCGACAACGACAACATTTCGGGTCCGAAAATCGGCCGCTCCCGCCATTACATCGCCCGGCTTCCTTCACTTGAAGAAATTGTCGCCCAGACTGAACAGGAGTCGATCAAGCGGGTTGAAAACGTCGAAAACCTGATCAAGTCCGGCAAAGATCTTTCGCGGCGACTCAAGGAAGCTGCCCGCAAATTGGAATCGCAGACCAATACCAACCAGACGGCCGACTGGCAGCAGCAGAAAGAGTTGGAGCAGATCGCGCAGCAGAATCTCGATATGACCGACCAGGTCCAGAAGCTGGCCGACCAGATGGATAAATCGCTCGACAAGATGGAAGACAACTCCCTCATGTCGCGCGAGATCGTCGAGAAACTTCGCGAAATCCAGAAGCTGTTCGAGGAAGTGGCTACTCCCGAGATGAAGGAAGCTCAGAAAAAGATGATGGAGATGCTCAAGGATATGGATCAGCAGCAGCTTCAGCAGGCTATGAAGGATTTCGAGCTTTCGCAGGACGAGCTGCTCCAGCGCCTGGAACGAACCCTCGCCTTGCTCAAGAAGATGCAGGTTCAGGCCAAGATGGAGGCCATGGTGCGGCAGGCCGAAGAACTTCTCCGCAAGCAGGACAAGGTCAACGAGAAGACCGACTCGACCTCCAAGGAGTCCTTGGCTGATCTCAGCAAGTCCGAGAAAGAGAACGAGGACGCCCTCAAGAGTCTGAAGACCGAGACAGACAAGCTTCGCGAGATGATGAAGGATGCTCAGTTGGAGCAGTCCACCGATGCGCAGAAATTCGCCGACGCGGTGGAGAAGACCGACGCCGACCAGAACATGGCTGAGATGTCACAGTCGCTTCAAAATCAGGATAAGCCCAGGGCTAGTTCATCGGGCAAACAGTCGAGCTCCAAACTGGCCAAGATGCTCGATCAGATGCGTCAGGCTCAGATGGCCATGAATCAGAACGATAGCGAAGAGATCAAGAAGCGGATGAGGCTGGCGATTGATCATGCCTCTAATCTTTCCGAAGATCAGGAAGCGGAAATCCGCAAGGCTCAGGAGATTGCTCCCGGTGCAATGACCCTGCGTGACCTGGCCCCGGCCGAGAAAGACCTGGCCCAAGCGAGCGCTGGACTAAACCGTACGGTAGCGGAGCTTGGCAAACTTTCTCCGTTTGTGGCGGCCGAAATCCAGAGCCTCGTCGGTAACGCCATCCAGAACATGGATATGGCAACCTCGGCATTGTCTGATAAGCGGGCGGCCGAGGGAGTGCAGTATCAGACCGAAGCAATGGCCACATTGAACCGGGCCGCCACCCGGCTGATGGAGTCGATGGACCAGTTGAATCAGTGTGAAAACGGCTCCAAATGCGACAAGGGTATGGCCAAGATGGAGTCACTCTGCAATAAGCAAAACCAACTGAACCAGACGTCTCAGGGCATGTGCAATAACCCCGGTCAGGGTGGAACCCCCAGCCAAAGCCCGCAGGGCGAAGAGCTACGTCGCGGGATGCAGCGTCTGGCGGCCGAGCAAGGCTCTATCCGCAAATCGATGCAGCAGCTCGACCAGGAATTCGGTGGTTCCCGCCAGATACTGGGTCGATTGGACGACATCGCCAAGGAAATGAAAGATGTCGAAGAGGAACTCCAGAACGGCACCGCCGGACCTCAGACAACCGAGCGACAACTGAAGATATTCTCGCGGATGCTCGAGGCGACCCGGTCGCTTCAACGCAAGGACTTCACCGAACAGCGCCAGGCCACCACGGCCACCCAGCAGCCGGTACTCGTGCCGCGTGATCTCCCGGCCGGACTTTTGGACGACCGTCTGGAAATCGAGGACCGTCTGCAGCGATTCCTCGGAGAAAACTACCCGCCGCAATACGAAGAGCAGATCAAAGCTTATTTCAGAGCTCTCTTGAAGGCCGAAGCGGATCAGCGCCGGCAACCATCTGGAAATGAGGTAGGTCAGTGAAGTCGGTTCGCAGGGGTCTGCTTCTCCTCATCCTGATGATTCTTGCTGGAGCCGGGCAGGTACTTGCCCAGGAGGGGCAGTCGCCCTTTGAAGGCAAGAAGGTTGTCGGATTCGGTCCCTCCGAAGGGGAAAAGCTTCAACTGGCCCGAAGGTTGATTTCCAGCCAACGCTATCAAGAGGCGGCGGACATACTCGAAACTCTCTACCAGAACAGCCCGGACAACGACCAAATCCAGAATCTACTTCGAGCTTGTTACGACCAGTCCAAGCAGTATTCGAAAGCGGAGATCCTGGCTCGGCGAATGCTCGAAAGCCATCCCGGTGATTCTAACCTGCGACTCTATCTGGCGGAGTTGTTAGTCAGAATGACCCGAGTACCCGAAGCTCTTGCCGAGTATGATACCGCATCCGCAGCCTTCGACCGAGCAGGCAAGATCGAGGCAATCGGGTACCTGCGCAATCTCGTCCACAGTCTGGTCAATTGTGATCTCGACAGTGTCGCTCTGGCCCGTATCGATCAAGCCAGAACCCGACTGGGCGATCCCGTCCTTTTTGCCGCCGAACGCGGCAGCATTTACGAAAAGCATCAGCAGTATCCCGAGGCGGTCCGGGAGTATCTTCGCCCGCTCCTGATCGATAGCAGCCTCGGTGCCCCACAGGCCGAGTCACGTCTCCTGGCTCTGCTGGATTTCGAGGGGTCATCTTCACAGGCCGAACAGATTCTCAAAGCCGCGGCCGACAGCACGTCGAACATTGGCATTATGGGGATATTGTCGGATCACTACATGAAGACCGGAGATTACAGCCAGGCGTTTGCCTATTGTCTGAGGCAGGATTCGCTTGAAGGCCGTTCCGGTCTACCGCTGGCCTCGTTCGCCCGAAGTTGCCAGGAGCGACATCTCTGGGATCAGGTTGTCCGAGTGACTGACATAATTCTGCAACAGCATCCGGAGGCGGCGTTCTCAGCCGATGCTTCCCTACAGAAAGCCAGGGCTCTAGCTGAGCTGCAGCGCCCACAGGAGGCGGCCGAAGTATACCGCGGGCTGGCGGATCAATCGCAGAACGCCCAGGTTCGGGGCAACGCCATCTACGGTCTGGGGGTGCTTTCTTCGGAGTATCTTCACGATTATGCCTCGGCGCTGATCTACTTCGATTCAGTCGTCCAGTACTATCCCCGGGGTCAGCAGTATTTTATGTCCCGGAAATCGATCCCTGTCTGTCACCTTCGTCTGGGTCATATCTTGGAGGCCCGCGCGTCGCTGGCTGAACTCTCAAAAGGCCGGTTGCCGGACGATCTTCGGGAAGAGATCGCTTATATGTCCGGTCTGGTGGAGTTTTTTGACAAGAAGTACGACACAGCCGAAATCATCTTTCGCAAGCTGATGGTTGACTACCCCAAGGGTTTCTTTGTCAATGACGCCCTTAATCTGGTCTTGGCTATCGGCGACGCCAAAGACGCCCGCCCGACTCTCGATGAGTATTCGAGTTCATGTTTTGCCACTTTCCGGGGGGCCTTGGACTCGGCCCGAATTTGTCTTCTCGCTCTCGCAGACGGCCAGCCACCGGTAATGGGTGACCTGGCGCTCTATGACCTGACCAAACTTGAGCTCAACCGGGCAGATTCAGCCGCGGCCATCGTATTTATCGACCGGCTGGATAAGGAATATCCCGATTCCTACTACCGACCCCTGGGTATTAAGTTGAAAGCCGATGTTTTGGCGCGATCCGGCCACGATCTGAAGCAGGCTGCCGATCTCTACCGGATCCTGCTTGAGAAGTATTCAGAATATCCGTTTGTTCGGGAAGTCCGTGGCAAGCTTCGGGATCTCGATTCCCTTGTGCCGGCCAGCTAGAACTCGACCAGTTTCTTCTGCTCTTCTTTCAACTGGGAGACTTCGCGTTCCAGGTTGAATACCTTGCCCTGGAGTCTTTCGGCCCTTTGCTCCCGCTTCTTGGTGCTGGTACGGATCAGAAGCGCCAAAGAAACTAGCAGAAATACGACCGAGTTCGCCTGGCGGAAAATTTCGCCCATGTTGAAAACCGAGTCCAGAAACGCCATTACTCCGAGAAAGAACAATAAAGCCGACCAGATCAACATCTTCTACCTCCGGGTTTGATTAATCCGGATCGTAAAGGCCCGGTACAATCCGTAGCGACTGTTTTTGGGAAAACAGCTTTGAGCTTGAACTCTAGCCGGTAAAGCTGTTATCCTATGCTATTGTCGGCTATTACGGCGACTGGTTTTAGGAGGACATTTTGATTGGTATGAACGCGGACAAGCCGCAGGGATTCGATCGAGTAAACGCCTATTTCGGCGGATTGGTGTTTCTTGGGGCTTTCATAGTCTACGCCATGACAGTCCAGAGGACTTTTTCGTTCTGGGACTGCGGTGAGTTTATCGCCGCCTGCGCGGTCGGGGGCATCTCTCATCCGCCCGGCTACCCGCTCCTCGAATTGATTAGTCGCTTCTTCATGGCTATCCCGTTTGTCGAAGACGTGTCCTACCGCATCAATTACGTTTCGGTAGTTTCGTCGTCGCTGACAGCGCTATTCAGCTATTTGATCGCCGTCCGTCTGATTCAAATGGTGCAAGGGGAGAGCCGTTACGAATTTCTAAGCCGGGTCGCCGCCTATGTTGGTGGCATTGCCGGCGGGTTCATGGTCGCGTTTTCATCGACCAACTGGGGGAATTCGGTTGAAACCGAGACTTTCGCCGGAGCCATGGCCCTCTGTACCTCCATATTCTGGCTAACTCTGCGCTATCATGAGCGCCGCACCGAACCGGGCGCCACCAGGATAATGATTCTCGCGCTCTATTTGGCGCTGCTTGGTATTGGACTTCACTTGACGGTCTTCCTGGTGATTCCGGTCTGCGCCATTTTCTTCATCCTGAACCACGAAGCCGAGCCGAAAGACTACGCTCTGATCTGCCTCTTTGCTTTGATCGAACTTCTGTTGATTATCGTGTTTGCCAACGGACGCGGTGGCCCGGAAGTGTTCAAGCTGGTTTCGGTGATTCTCGGCTTGATTATTGTGGTCATGCTTTACAGTAAAATTCGCTGGGGAGTTCTTCTGGCGATTGCCGCTACCAGTTCGCTGATGATAAGTTACAATCTCTATTTTCTGGTACTGCCGCTAGCGGTGCTGTCGATCCTAGTTTTGGCCTACCTGGCCCGTCGCTCAGCCGGAGAGTTGCTGCCATCGGGCTTAATCGTGGCCGTGGCTGTAATCAGTCTTTCGATTGGAGCCGTGTACCTGTTCTACGAAGATTTGTACTACTGGGCTCTGCCGATAGGTATGTGCATCATGGCCGTACTTTCATATCTAACATTGAAGAAATCCCGGGATGCTCAATGGGTTCTGGCGGTAACGATTCTGGTTGTTGGGTTTATCGGTTTCTCGGTGCACTACTACGTGCCGATTCGGTCCAGCCTGAATCCACGCATCGACGAGAATCACCCGGCCAGGGACTGGAATCAGTTTGTAAGTTTCCTGGACCGCAAACAATACGGGCAGATGTCGATGGTGGACCGCATGTTCGAGCGCCGCGGCGACTGGTCGAATCAGTTCGGTCGCCACGCCAACATGGGTTTCTGGTCCTATTTCGAGCAGCAATATAGCCCCGCCGGCTGGGCCTTCGCGCCGTTCTTTGTCCTGGGGATGCTGGGCGCGGTAGTCGCCATCCGAAAACGGGTGGAGGTCGGTCTGCCGTTTCTGACACTCATCATACTTGGTTCGATTGGCCTGGTGCTCTATATGAACTTCGCCGACGGCATACACTACAATGCCTCGACGGGTGACGCTTACATGGAAGTTCGCAACCGCGATTACTTCTTTACACCCGCCTTTGTCTTTTTCGGCATTGCCATCGGGGTTGGTATAGGTGCGATCATAAGTATGGTTCGCGAGTCTCTCGCGCCGTCCGGCCGTGATCATCTGGGTGTCTCGGTTGCTTCGGTGCTGGTCCTGATGCCGCTCGTGGGGCTCAACTACAACTATCATCCCAACGACCGCTCCGGGGCTTATTTCCCGATCAACTATGCGAAAGGTCTGCTCGACACTTGTGCGCCGAACGCCATCCTCTTTACGGTCGGCGACAACGATACCTTCCCGACCTGGTGTCTGCAGGAAGCGTACAACTATCGCAAGGATGTTCGCGTTGTCAATCTGTCGCTGTTGAACACCGACTGGTATGTCTGGCAGATGAAGCACTTCTACGGCGTGCCGATTTCTCTCACCGATGACCAAATCCTCTGGAAGCCTTATCAGCTGCCGGGGGGACAATGGACCCAGCGTCCGGATAAGCCGTTTGCCGACCGGCCTCGCAAGCGGATGACCTATCTGCACCAGCAGTTCTCCCAGGTGGCCGTTCAGGACATGATGGTCGACGAGATCGTGATCGAGAACAAATGGAAAGATCCGATCTACTTTTCGTCTCCGCCGTACGGCGAATCACCCCTCAAGCTCCGCGACCATGCGGTTGTTGACGGCCAGTTGTATCGTCTGGAACGTGAGCCCGATCCCAAGCTGGTGGATATAGAACACAGCTACGATCTGTTCATGAACGTCTACAAGTTCGACGGTATGGAGAATTCGAAGATCTTCCGCGACGAAAACGCGAGCGGTGTCATGGGCGGCGTGGCGATTTCTACTCTGCGTCTGGTCGATGAACTTCTCAAAGCCGGTGACACGACGCGCGCCGAAGCTATCATGGTCCATCTGACCAAAGTCATTCCGGAATTCTGGCAGCCCTACCAGACTCTGGCCGAGCTGGCCCAGATACGGAAAGACATACCGAAAGCCATCGCTTGGTATCAGCAGCTTAATGATACGTTGACCAGTTTCCTGTCCACCAATCCCGGCAGTCAATTCTATCTGCAGGACCTGGGGTCAGCCAAATTCGAACTGGGTATTCTCAAGAATGATGCCAAGCTGAAGGAAGACGGCTTGAAATTGCTCCGCGAGGGTTGGGCAGTCGATATGAACAGTGGCCTGGCCTTCCGGAAACTGATAAGCGCCCTCGGTCAGGCGGACCTTGCGCGGCGAAGTAATCCAGGCCGCACGGCAGTACGCCCGTTATGAACGCAACATGAGCGACCCGCTTTTGCAGTCACTTCTGGGCGCGGGGGGATCCTAATAAAGAAAGCCTGAATGGCTACCGTCAGTCAGCCAGACGGTAACCGTTGCGACGGCGGTACGAGCCGTTGATCAGTTCCATCATCTTGCGGTCGATAAATTCCCGTCGCACGCCGGCGCAATCGTCGGCGTGTCGACCTATAACCCGATCAAGGTCTTTCTCCGTGTACAGCCGATTCGGTTCGAGCTGGGCGAGGATATATTCGAGCAGATGCCGATGGTTCTCGGGCATCGTCGCTACCGCGCCAGGATGGTCCGGACGCGCATGGCCATTGGCGCCGTTCTTAGGTGACGCATGCGTTCCCGGCTTGTTGACGTTGGACTCGAGCCACTCGAAAACCGACGGCTCCGGTATCCGCCATTCCTTGCCGATCTTGTACGCTTTGATTTCGCCGGCCTGAACCTTGCGGGTAATCACCTGCACGTTCATCTTCAATTTGTCGGCGAGTTCCGAGGTTGTGAAAAACTCGGTGTTTCTAATGATTCCTTCACTGTAATTCAAGGCACTAACTCCCTGTTGCTAGCCTGTTGAAGGCGAATGTACAGGTCGTCAACACACTTTCAACTATTTTATCATCCGATATCGTATTTTTCTGCAAGCTTTCGATGATTGCCCTGCTATGTCTGGTTGGTGATTGACAAGCCGGGTTAATCGGATCTAATTGATCTTACTGTGAATACCTTTGTATACATCATTCTCTGCCTGATCTGGGGTTCGACCTGGCTGGCGATCAAAGTCGGTTTGTCGGAAGCCCCGCCGTTCACGACCGCGGCGCTCCGGTTTATTCTGGCCACGGCCGTGCTTTCATTGATCGGTCTCGTCAGAAAGAGCCGCTATCCCACCGACTTCAAGTCTCTCATCTCGTTGGCCTACCCCGGCTTCCACATGTACTTTCCTAAGCTATGCGCTGGTGTATCTGGGCGAACAGTACATCGATTCGGCTACATGCGCGGTCTTGTTCGCCGCGTACCCGTTCTTTGTCGCCGTCTTATCCTGGTTGAAATACCGCACGGAGAGATTGGGTCCAATTGCGTGGCTTGGCATGGCGATCGGGTTTGCCGGAGTCGTGCTGATCTCTTACGATTCATTTCAGGCTTCTCCGGACATATTCTTCGGTACCGTTCTCGTAGTTGGCGCAGCCCTGGCTGCCGCGTATGGTGGAGTGATTCACAAACATAAGTTCAGCCAGGTGGACATCGTGGTTGCCGCGAACGTCCAGATGATCTTTGGTGGCATATTTCTCGTGATTGGGGCACTGCTCACCGAGAAATGGTCGGATTTTCACGTCACCACTGCGGCTGTTGGGTCAATCATATACTTGGCGCTGGCCGGTACCGTGATTGCGTTCTTGGGCTACTATTGGCTGTTGCGACACATGCGACTGACTGTTGTAGCGCTTGTCGCTTTCATAACGCCCCTGGTGGCCATTCTCATAGGAGTCTTTCTGGCCGAGGAATCACTTACGCTGCTGGAGGTTATCGGATCAGGACTCATCCTGGGCGGGGTTTTGCTGGTGGTGAGGAAATAGAGTCGGGGTCTGTTTAAGGGTGCCGTCGGGCGTCTCTGCCCCAAAGTCGGCAGATGTGGGCCCGCCGCGGCGGGCCGGGCACGTATACAAGTAACTTGATTATCGGAATGCCGTCGGCCGTCTCTGCACCAGAGTCGGCAGATGTGGACCCGCCGCGGCGTGCCGGGCACGGGTGTGTGAGAAGTTCAATTACTGCCGGTCGATGCCTACACCAATCGTATACGGGCTGGGGTTGGCAGGGTCGGTCGCCGGACCAATCCAGCGACTACCGTTGCCCGCCCAGTTCTCGATGTAAGTATCCTGCCCGCCGCCGTCGACAAAGATCCCGAAGCAGCGAAGGAACCGTCGGGCTCCTATGCTGCTCGGATTGGCCCGTCCCAGCGTAGTGCCGCCCTTGGTGTTATAGGTATCGTCTCCCGCATGATCGTGGAAAATACCAATCCCGGCGTCATTGCCGCCCCCGAGCGATAGATTTGGCGCGGTGTAGACGTCGTTGCCGGATCGTTCATTCAGATACCCGATCGTGAAATCATGTCCGGCCCCAATCGCCATGTTGAGGGTAGCGTTATACTTGTCATTGCCGCCAAAATCATCCAGGTATCCAACTCCGAAATGAGCCCCGGAACCCTGAACATACCAAACGCCGCTATATGAATCGTTGCCGCCCCCTTCGAGAAGCATCCCGAGAGCATGCCAGTAGGCGCATCCCTGAGCAAACAACCCCGCTGAGTAAATATCATCCCCGGCGAGATCACAAAGCACGCCGACCCCGCCCGCCCAACTGTGACCGTCCGAGATGTCGGCCCGCCTGCCGCATCCGACACCCTGTGCCATCGACGTATTGTGTTCCTTGGTCTGCGCCGATGGAAGAATGATGTTGGCGTCATCGGCGACATAGCGATCACTCCCCTCGAAATTGATCAGCAACCCACACCCCTTCGTATAGCCGTATCCCTGCGACTGGTCGAGACAGAATAGCGAGTCTGCCCCGGTACTGTCGCTAAGGATGCCGACTCCGAAAGTTGCCGCTCCCTGAGTCAGCCTGCGGCCGGTGTAGACGTCGTCGCCGTTCTTGTCGTAGACGAGCCCGACTCCGAATATGCCTGCCCCTTGCGTGACATTAGCTCCCACGTAACGGTCGTTGCCGGCGAGATCGACCAGGATAGACATACCGAGAACCGCGCCACCCAGGCCCGGCTTGGTAGTGTCGGGGGAGAGGTATTGGTCGTCACCTTTGAAATCTATTATGATTGAAAGCGGGTAATCTTCGGGGTAGCCGCCGAACTCATACCGATCGTTACCGCCCCCGTCGATGATCATGAGTGGCGGAACGAAATACTGGTACACATCGTCACCGCTGGAACCGACCACGATCAATCCCCGGTTGGTTTTCAATTCTCGCTTCTCTTTGGGGAACTGAAGTGAATCGGCGGCAAGACAAAGGCGGCGCACCGCCTCGGCAAAGTCCTGAGCCCCGGCGAGCATGTAATCGTAGTCGATCTTTCGATCAATCTCGTAGATAATATCCTGATTCTCTTCCTTGTCGTTTATGAAATAATCGAACAGCTTCTCGCGATACTTGGCCTTGTTGACTTCATCGAGGCCGTGCTTGAACAGGAACTTGTCATCGTCAACCATTCGATATATCAGATCGATTCCGTCTTTAAGTCGGTCGAACTCCGGGCCCGCGAGATAATTCCGGCTTCGGGTCATCGACTGAAGCGGGACAGTATCGTGCGCTACGAGGTACGGCTCAAGGGGATCACCGACAAGGCTGCGCCGAATCGGATGATCGATCAGCCCGCTGGCCTTCGCCATCAACGAAGTAATATTATTCGCCGCCGTCCGGTAAGTCTCCAGGTCCAGATTGGCATGCTGAGGGAGCTTGAATGGATTGTGGTGATATAACGTGAAGGTACTCAACTGCCAGAGATCGCCCTTATAAGTCGCGACCTCGTCGGCATCAAAGCGGACGTCGCGCATGGTCAACCCCACTTGCGCCAACGCCGAGTCAACGAGTTCAAGATCATTTTGCGGTGCCTGGGCCGATACTGCCCCGGCTATCAATGCGAACCCTAATACCAGATACAAATGCTTCATATTTTCTCCACTCAAGTTATGCCAGGGGCAAACAATGTTCGGGCGAGCGCCAGGTAAAGCTTTTTCAGGAGGGCGGCGTCTTGACAATGGGGAGTTAGTCGCCTATCATGTTCGCGCTTTGAAGCATGTAGGCAACTTTGAGGTAACGACTTATGAATCTTGACGCTCTGTCAAAAATGGCCCAGCAACATCAGGTAGAATTTGTTGATCTGAAATTCTGTGATCTGCTCGGCAGTTGGCATCATTTGACCATTCCGATATCCGCCCTCAAGGACGAATTGTTCCGCTCCGGGGTCGGTGTCGACGGTTCCTCGATGGCGGGATTCTCGTCCATCGAGCGCGGCGATATGATCATGCTGCCGGACCCGACCACGGCCTTCATCGATCCGTTCTTCGAACGCCCCACGCTGTCGCTGATAGGCGACTTCATGCTGTCGGAAGAGACAGTGGTACCCTACAGCCGTGATCCCAGACGGGTGGCTCGCGACGCCGAGCGGTTGCTCGGGAAGATGTTCGCTGGGGTGCAGGCGATTTTGGGACCAGAGTTCGAATTCTATATCTTCGACAAGGTCAATTTCCATCAGGGTCCCGACTCTGCGTTCTACACGCTCGATGCGGCCGAGGCGCCGTGGCAGGCGTCCGACGACGAAGAGAATCTCGGTTTCAAGATTCCCTACAAAAAGGGATACCATGTCGCGCCGCCGCAGGACCGCACCTACAACCTGCGCAATGGGATCTGCTCACTTCTGAAGGATGTCGGGATCGAGCTGAAGTATCACCACCATGAAGTCGGTGGCGGCGGACAGCATGAAATCGAAGTCAAGTTCGCGCCGCTTCTGTCTATGGCGGACAAATCGATGTTGGTCAAGTACATGGTCAAGAATGAGGCCTTCCGCCATCGCAAATCGGCCACGTTTCATGCCCAAGCCCTTATTCAACGAACCCGGCTCGGGTCTCCATGTGCATCAGTATCTGGCCAATGATAAAGGTTCGATGTTCTACGACGCCAAAGGTCCGGCGCAATTTTCGCAGTTGGGACGATACTACATCGGCGGCATCCTGAAACATGTCGATTCTATCCTGGCCTTCTCGAATCCCTCTACCAATTCATTCAAGCGTCTAGTCCCTGGGTTTGAGGCGCCGGTCGCTGGAACGTATTCTGTCGGTAATCGCACAGCCTGTATTCGTATCCCCGGATATCAGCGCGAACCTGAAACGATGCGGTTCGAGTTCCGACCGGGCGACGGCACCATGAATCCGTATCTGGCGTATGCGGCCATGCTGATGGCCGGTCTCGACGGCATCCGCAACAAGATCGACCCGGGATTACCGTTCGACCGAAACCTCGACGAACTTAAGCCGGCTGAGCTAGCACAGATTCATCAACTGCCCACTTCACTGAACCGGGCGCTCGATAGTCTCGAAAAAGACCACACCTACTTGTTCGAAGGTGGCGCGTTCACCGAAGATCTTATTGAAAATTGGGTGAAGATCAAGCGTAAGGAAGTCTCAGAAATTCGCATCCGGCCTACGCCCTATGAGTTCGAGATTTACTACGGCGTGTGATACATCGGGTGGCCCACCCTATGGGGCCTGTTGAAAAAGTCTTGAGTTTTGGGGGTAGTTGTATTAAAGCAGGGGATGCAGAGTAAGCGAGAGAGAAGTCAACATGAGATGATGCTTCTCCCGGCATTGGAGACGTTCATCCCCGAGGATCACTATCTTCGTAAGTTGAATCGGGTTTTGGACCTGGGTTTTGTCCACGAGGTAGTTCGGGACAAATACAGCCAAGACAACGGTCGACCGTCGGTCGATCCGGAGGTGGTGATCCGGCTGTTTTTGATCCAGGCGATGGACGGGATCGCTCACGTGCGGGAGTTAATGCGTCAGGTGCAGGTTAACCTGGCCTATCGTTGGTTCATCGGCTACGAGCTGGACGAGTCGCTTCCGGATCATTCGACGTTGTCGAAGGCGTTGGATCGGTTTGGTGATGCGGTGTTCAACGAGTTGTTCGCTCGGAGTGTGAGTCAGTGTCAAGCGAGCGGGTTGATTGAGGGGAAGGTGCTACATATCGACGCTACGACGATCCGGGCGGACCTGTCTGCCGACCGTGTCAACCAGGTTGACAGTCCCGATCCGGATGCGCGGTTTGGTCGGTTTCCGGATGGGAAGTTGCGTCCGGGGTACAAGCAGCACACGGTGGCGGACGGCAAGAAGCGGGTGGTGTTGGATGTATCGGTGACGGCGGCGAACGTGTCGGAGCACGACGAGGCGGTGGGGTTGGTTGACCGAGCGTTGGCGCGTCTGCGGGAGTCACCGGAAGCGGTGTGTGCGGACGGGGCGTACGGGAGTGGGTTTAATGCCTATGAGATGGAGACGCGCGGTGTCCGTTTGGTGTCGCCGCCGCAGAAGGCGACGACCCGTGCCGGGGAAGGTTATTTTACGATCGAGCAATTCACCTACGACGAGGAGCATGATGAGTTCACGTGTCCGGCGGGACAAGTGTTGCGGTATGTGCGAACGGAGAAGCAGCGGGGACGTTGGGAATATCGAGCGCGACGGTCGGATTGTCAGAGCTGTCCGTTGAAGTCACAGTGCACGATATCGGATCGCCGGCATCTCAAGGTTACCAGACACCATAGTTCACTGCTTCGCCTTCGGGCCGACAGCAAAACGGAGAGTTTCAAGAAGCTGTATCGTTCCCGGGCGCCGGTGATCGAGGGGGTGTTTGCGGAGAGCAAACAATGGCACGGCTTGAGTCGGGCGTGGCGGCGTGGTCTGTCCAAGATGAAGGTGCAGTGCTTGTTGGTCGCCACGGTTCTCAATTCGAAGCGCCTGGCGGCGCATTTTGTCACTCTGCCGGGGTTCAACTGGCTCTGGAGACGTCTACGGACACTCATAGAACGGCTTCTACGGTTTCTGAGACCATTTATCGCACCTTACACAGTCATCAGACAAGATGCATGATGACCACCCGAAAACTTGGCTTTTTCAACAGGCTCTATGGGTGGGAGTGTCTGATGGCCCACCATTTATGGTGGGGATGGTCTGGTGGCCCACCCGCATGCGGGTGGGTTTTTCGGATGCCACGCAGCTTTCTATGAACTGGGTGGGGCTCGGTAAGGACTCATTCTCATTGACACCGACGGGTCTCATGTGCTATAATACGTCGAGCCATCGTGACGTCTGGGAAGCCGAAACTTATGCTTAAACCCGACCGAAGTTGCGCTATAACCGACAAAGACTTCATTCGGTAGTGGCTCTGGGAACCCGTCCAGTTCTCTGCGGTGAGCAACCTTGACCTAGCCGGGCTTCCCCTGCTTGAGGAGAGAGTTGCATCCGGACTTTGAAACGCGACATGAAGATTTCTGATCATACTTCTTTGACAGGAGGATATCACGTGATTCCAGCAAGGCATTTGATGTGGCTAAGATCGCTGTTAATCATAGCAGTGGTTTTGTGGGTATGTGGCTGTAGTGAAGAAAAGGGCACCGACCCGCCTCCTATTGATACCGCGAAGGCTCAGCAGATAGCTGATCAAGCATCGACTTCTCTGGCCGATCTCATGGATTCCGTAATCAATACTACTCTTGATCACGCTGATTCGTCGTTTCGTCCGCGCGATATCGACTTTACCGACGTCAATACTACGTATCGAAGTGCGCTGAGTGTCGATCCGAACTGCAAGGATGCTCGTTTTGGCGTGGCGTTTACCGGTCTGCTGGTAGTTATGGCCGACCCGGACTTCAACGATCTGGTCGATGATTTCAAGCATCTCTATGACACTCTTGAGATCAATCCGTTTCGAACTTGGACGATGGCGCCGAAGATCGATTTTGGCGGTAGCATGCTAATCGAAAGCGTGCCGCTAAGTGCGGGGGGGCTCAATGATGTAATTCCGTCACCCTTGGAACTCGATCTCGCGATATCGAAGCTGGCCATGGTCGAGCCATCGATGTCTCATATTCAGGACATTCTCGAGACGTCGCTGCTCCCCCGGCTACAGGACGCACGGCTGCATCTCGCGGCGTTGGTGAATGATTCCGCTTACACATTCGTTATCACTCCGGAAATGCAGGGAAATCCCGGAGCCAGCCCGATTGTCATCGATCGACCGGATTTCCAGTTGTTTCTTACGATGACTGAGGCCGTTGAGGCCGGGCTACAAGTTTTCTTTGCGCGCGATCTTGACCTGTCCGCCTATAACATAGAGGGCGTCCAGGAGGCACTGCGCAAGGGGTCGAACTTCTTGAGCCTCAAAGAAGGTGGGGTCGGTGCGGCACACATGGCCGAGGCGAAAACGCGGGTGCTCGGCTGCCTTAATGGGATCAAGCAGACGACTGTCTTTCTGGAAGGAGAGATTGGGACGTCACAGGCAGACGATCTGATTAAGGTCTACTCTAGTGATCTCGATGATCTTCATAGACTCCGCGACTCGGTTACTTCAATTCTTACGTATTTCGACGGCCCTCGGCAGATGAATATAATCTGGGAGACGGGCTCATATTGGTCATGGAACGGCGACAGCTGGAACCACTATGTTGTAGAGGACACGGTCTCGCTGACAGTCGATATCAGCAAGTTCTTCGATAGTGCGATGAGCAACTTCAAGGACTTCATTCCTGACTATACGGCAACGGTTGAATCCGTTAACGATCTCCATATAACCTTTGCCCAGAACCACTTCAGCCGTGACCGATACTGGGCGGCGATGGATTCTATCTTCGGACTCACATATCCGAACGATACGCCCTACTTTGCTGACCACCTTCCGGACGAGAACACCGCTGAGTTCTATCGCCTGCTGGCTGAGTACCCGTCATACGTGCAGATGATGTTCGGTTGGGATGATGTCTATAACTACTGCGAACCCGGGGCCACCGATCCTTGGTGCTATTGGTCATCCAACGGTTCGCATTATAGCGACTACTGGTACGACCAGGATCAGATCGTAGCCTGCTATGAATGGGACGCCGCCACGTTCGACGACTGGTATTTTCCCAACGCTACTCTGAACGGATTACTTCCAGAGATGACATCACAGGAACTGAAGGATATCTGGGCGAATGATAATCACATGGGGTGGTTCAAATCCGACTGTGATACAGTCAGTCATGAAAACTTCTGGTAAAGATGTGCAGTGGTGATGCGCACGATATTTAGACACGATAGGAATCACCCGGCCCGGTGCTGGGTGATTCCTATCATGGCTCTGCTTGCTCTCGGTTTCAGCGTGTCAGAAGCCGAAGTACACGTTGGCAGTTCGTCCTCCGATTATCGCACGACCACGGTCTTCTCCAGCGGCCAGGGCGACCACTGGACGATGGGAGCTTCGCGGAACGACGGGCACCTGTCAATGGACGCGCGCGGGATCGCCTGGCAGCTTCATTTCACCTACACGTACCCGACAGGCGACCTGCGGTTTGGCCTTCCTGACCAATGGAATTGGGCTGAGCAAACCGGAAGCACTAACCGTTTCAGGGGGAAGCTGGTGTTATTTGAGCCTTCGATCTCTAGTAGGCTGAGAGCCGGACTGTGGCATGATCGGGCAGCCCTTGAAATCGAAAGTCGAGTTCGAACCGATGATCTGATCGGCTTGATGGCTGGGGTGCGTTTGAGACCGACCGACTTCCTTACGGCCGGGATTCGGCGCGGTCACGTTCATCCGGAACCCGCGGCCAGTGAACTCTACTATGACTTTACTGACCTCAACGGCGAATTTGATCGGGTGGGCGGAACGCTGGACTGGTCGATTCCGACATGGCTAACAGAGGTAGAGATAGCGGTCAACCCTGCCCAGGGTCTGAGCCTGAGCTCGAAGATCCGTGATGCGGACATGACACCGACTTCACCTACAATGTCCGGCGAACCATCGGGGAACTACCGGCTGGCACTGAGCGGGACAGCTTGCGACGGCACGGCAGCGATCGAGTACACCCTGACCCCGAACTGGCGTGGCTGGGCAAATGCCCGCCATGTCCGACTCGACGCTCGACTCATGGGCTACGATGGTGGTGAGCGTTTCGCTCATTTCGGGATCGTGCACGCGTACTTTGACCGCCAGTCGGTAGGGATACAGTACCGCCGCTCTAGTTTTTCAGTTGGGTCAGGGTCGGGGGAAGGCGCCCTGATGGGAAGTGTGGAAGTGTGGCCCTTTGCCACAGGTCTGTTGCGGCTGCTCGGCGAACGGCGACAGATTGTCGTTGAAGGAACGCTGAGGTGGAAAGAGGCGGCGCTGTGTGGTCCAATGGTGACCGGGCGATGGTTCAATCTGGAGGCGGCAGTGGACTGGCTGCGACTGCAACCGGAAGCTACGTTGAAGACATGGCGGCCGGCGGTGTTTGGAATTTCGATCGATGATCTGAAGAGCGACCGGCTCGACCTGGTTCGGGCCGATCTGGTGCGGCTTCGTTTGATGCCGTCGGTGAGAATCAGGGAGTTCTTAGTGGCGTTCGATGTTTCGCAATGGATCCCCGTGAGTGTTCGCAAGCAAGAGAAACCGTCGGGATCGGTTGGCCCAGGAACCGGAGTGCCGTCTGATGAGGGCGGCGGAAGAAGAACCTGGGGTGGATTCTCGGCTTCAGTGAGGCTGAGCGTGGGAGCCTTTACGAAGTAGGCAGCCGGTAACCCTTCACTTTGCTCCGTGTCAAGGGGAAAGAACTTGCGGGGGGGATCCGCAAAGTCGGGATGACAAGCACCCCGACCTTCAAGAATATCGGGGGTGTGGCGACCCACCCGTTGGGTGGGTCACCGGACCTACGAGATCGACTTCTACTTCGCCACCAACTTGCCGCGAATCAACCGCACCGGGCCGTCGGGAGCATCTTTGGGCGTCACTATCGCATAGATATACCCGCCCGCGAACTGCACCGCACAAACGTTCGGATTGAGATTCAGGTCATATTTGTCCGACACCAGATCGACTTTGCCAATCAACTGACCTGCCGGCGAAATCTTGTAGGCCTGGAACTGATGACCGGCCTCGTTGTCGGTGTAGGTGAATACGAGCAGATTCTTGTCGGAATCGACAATGACATTGTACGAGTACGGCAGAAATTCCGGATGTTTGATACTGTCGATCGCTTTTTGCAGATCCTGCTCGGATACTCCCAACTTGGCAACGACGTCGCGAAGCTTGACTCCGTACTGAGCCCGTTCTTTCTCGGGGTACTTAACGCGTTCAACAGCCATTTTGAATTGGCTCAAGCGTTGTCCGTCGGGTGAGAATGTCTCGATAGTTGGATCGTCCGAGTAGTTGATGATCAGGTTGCCCTCAGACGACCGGGCGATCATCCAGCCACTTCCCTTATTGGCGCTGGTTGCCAGGGATATCTGGCCTTTATTGGTCTTGAGAGATATCGTTTCGTACGCCACTGAAGTCGTAATCTTGGAGCCTACTATGTTTTCTTTGCCGGTGTCGATGTCTTTGATAACCACGACATGCCGCGTCTTGTCCTCGGACCAGGCTACAAAACCGACGATGGCGATCTTTCCGTCGCGCAGGGGTATGCATTGCAGTGGCATGTAGTCGAGCGTAAGCGTCTTGACGAACTGACCGTTGAGATCGAAGAAGGTCAGTCGCCCGTTGTGCTCGCTGGTGAATACGTATCGATTGTCTAACACTCCACGCACAATTGGGCGATTGCGGAACTGTCCATCAGCCGAACCTTCCTGCCCGAATGTCTTTACCGGTCTGCCCGACGGGTCGAGTTTCTGGATCGTGTAGCTGTCATAGTTCGCTACGAAAATCGAACCGTCGTCAGCAACCGCTATGCTCTTGCGCGGTTCTACCGACGAACCTTCGTCCTGTACCACCGGAATATTGAACACTTGTTTCCAATCAATACCTGCGCCAAAGATGCCGTCTTCCTGAAGGACGACCGTGCCGCTCCGGTATGCGTCCGCCGCGTTCTGAGCTGAGACGCCGCTGATGACGATCAGCAGCATGATCAAAGTTGCGAGATACTTCATGTCAGATTCCTTTTCTCAGTTTGGATGAATCGTCAATCTTGCTATGGCCCGGTCTGAGAGATTCGCACTGGACACGGTCGTTGGCGACGGAAGTAATGAACCGCTTTACCGATCCGTCGGTGTTGTCTACGACCGTGATAATCAAACTCTGCTCCCGCCACATGCGCTGAGGATCTTCGCCGATCGGCGGAAGCTGGGCCAGTAAGTAGTTCAATCCGGGATCCATTGTCGGAGATTGTCTGTGCGAAGGCCAAAACGCGAAGGCAATCGCCGCCGCCGCTGCGACACCAACCAGCCCCTGGAGCCAGGTGATATGAGCGCTGCCCGGTCGGTGGTTAGCTCGTGACGTGCGCTGCCTTTCAACGAGAATTGCAGAACACTCCGGGATTTCAACCGTCTCAGGATCGAGTTTCGAGAAGTCTGTTCGAAACGCGGCAATTGCTTTCTGCAACCGGCGACATCGTGAAGCACAGATTTCGCATTCAGCCAGATGCCGGTCGACCGCCGATTTCTCATCGGGAGACAGCTCCCCGTCGAGAAAAGCCTGAAGCGTGCTTGCTTTCAAACAGTTCATTTCTTCACCCCGGTATTTTCGGATGACCTGAGTTGGGACAAAGCGCGGGACAGCAGTGTCCCCACCGAGCTTCGACTTACTCCGATAACTTCCGCCATCTCCTCGTAAGGTCGCCGCTCCATATAAAGATTCAGTAGCACCTGATCACGAGCTGGGAGTTTCGACATAGCCTTCCGAATTCGTCTCAGTGTTTCCTGCCGCTCATAGTCAAGCTCTGGATGCCCTCCGGTCTCGACCTCAATCGCCTGACTTTGCAATATCTCCGCCCGCCGCCGATTCTGTCTCAGACCGCTGATGCACAGATTGCCCGCCACCCGGTAGAGCCAGGCCACCGGATGATCGAGGTTCTCGTTGCGCCGGACGGAATCATAGAACCGCACGAATGTCTCCTGCGTCAAATCGCGAGCCTCCTCGGCGCTGCCGATCAAGCGATAGCAGAACCGATAGACCGCGGCATAATGTTCTCGGTATGTAGTCTCAAACATCTTTTGTTGTCGGCCGAAATACTGACTACTCTGTTGTACAAGACTGCCCAGCTACGGTTTTGTGACAGAAAAAGTGCGATCGGGTGGCCCAACTTATGGGCTGAGTCGAGTTTTGTAGATTGGGTGGCCCACCCTATGGGGCCTGTTGAAAAAGTCTTGAGTTTTGGGGGTAGTTGTATTAAAGCAGGGGATGCAGAGTAAGCGAGAGAGAAGTCAACATGAGATGATGCTTCTCCCGGCATTGGAGACGTTCATCCCCGAGGATCACTATCTTCGTAAGTTGAATCGGGTTTTGGACCTGGGTTTTGTCCACGAGGTAGTTCGGGACAAATACAGCCAAGACAACGGTCGACCGTCGGTCGATCCGGAGGTGGTGATCCGGCTGTTTTTGATCCAGGCGATGGACGGGATCGCTCACGTGCGGGAGTTAATGCGTCAGGTGCAGGTTAACCTGGCCTATCGTTGGTTCATCGGCTACGGGCTGGACGAGTCGCTTCCGGATCATTCGACGTTGTCGAAGGCGTTGGATCGGTTTGGTGATGCGGTGTTCAACGAGTTGTTCGCTCGGAGTGTGAGTCAGTGTCAAGCGAGCGGGTTGATTGAGGGGAAGGTGCTACATATCGACGCTACGACGATCCGGGCGGACCTGTCTGCCGACCGTGTCAACCAGGTTGACAGTCCCGATCCGGATGCGCGGTTTGGTCGGTTTCCGGATGGGAAGTTGCGTCCGGGGTACAAGCAGCACACGGTGGCGGACGGCAAGAAGCGGGTGGTGTTGGATGTATCGGTGACGGCGGCGAACGTGTCGGAGCACGACGAGGCGGTGGGGTTGGTTGACCGAGCGTTGGCGCGTCTGCGGGAGTCACCGGAAGCGGTGTGTGCGGACGGGGCGTACGGGAGTGGGTTTAATGCCTATGAGATGGAGACGCGCGGTGTCCGTTTGGTGTCGCCGCCGCAGAAGGCGACGACCCGTGCCGGGGAAGGTTATTTTACGATCGAGCAATTCACCTACGACGAGGAGCATGATGAGTTCACGTGTCCGGCGGGACAAGTGTTGCGGTATGTGCGAACGGAGAAGCAGCGGGGACGTTGGGAATATCGAGCGCGACGGTCGGATTGTCAGAGCTGTCCGTTGAAGTCACAGTGCACGATATCGGATCGCCGGCATCTCAAGGTTACCAGACACCATAGTTCACTGCTTCGCCTTCGGGCCGACAGCAAAACGGAGAGTTTCAAGAAGCTGTATCGTTCCCGGGCGCCGGTGATCGAGGGGGTGTTTGCGGAGAGCAAACAATGGCACGGCTTGAGTCGGGCGTGGCGGCGTGGTCTGTCCAAGATGAAGGTGCAGTGCTTGTTGGTCGCCACGGTTCTCAATTCGAAGCGCCTGGCGGCGCATTTTGTCACTCTGCCGGGGTTCAACTGGCTCTGGAGACGTCTACGGACACTCATAGAACGGCTTCTACGGTTTCTGAGACCATTTATCGCACCTTACACAGTCATCAGACAAGATGCATGATGACCACCCGAAAACTTGGCTTTTTCAACAGGCTCTATGGGTGGGAGTGTCTGGTGGCCCACCATTTATGGTGGGGAGATCAGGTGGCTCGCCCGGTGGGTGGGAAAGGCTCCTGAACCGTCATGCTGAGCCTGTCGAAGCATGACGCCGGCCAATCTGGTACTCCACAGCTTGCTGTGGGTAGGGTGGCAAAAGGGATGCACTCGTTTGACAGCCTGTTACGCCTGCTCGCTGGTGCGAGCGCCCGATAATAACCATGTCGGGATAGCACAACCTAACTGACAAACATGATACCAAAGCCGACGCGCGTCAACTGCCGCTTGTAATCAACAAGACTCTCGCCATAACCGTGGGTAAGCCTGATGCTAAAGCAGCTCCTCTGGCTCTTGGGGACAGGGATGCTTAAGCTCAGCCCCAGGCTGCCCTTACCCGTACTAACATTGCCACGGACCTTGAGATGCAGCATGTGGTTGGTCCAGAACCTGAAATAGACGTTCAGGTCGTTGTAGCCCAGGTAGTCGGTGATGTCGGGGTTGTCGTCGCCCTCCATCGCTCCGGGGAACGGCTTGGCTTTTTCGTGAATCCGGTAGCGGAACTTCAGGTGGATAAGGACATTCGAATGAAAGTAATACGGCGCAAAATAGAGAAGATTCCAACTTCGTGAGATCGGCGGCTTCTGCCCGTTGGACTCATGCTCGGCCCCGATATCTGCGCCGACCTGACCGGACGAAAACGGATAGTACTTGGAACGATAGAATATCTCCGGATTGTAATTGGTTTCTCGAAATGGAGCCGAGTTGTTGTGGTCGTACGCCTGCCAGAACGATATCTGGGTGTATGCGAAGTATAATCTTGTGTCGAACAGACGGTGCTTGGCGCTTATCTGAAACACCGCCTCGACTTGCTCACCGTCGTATGCCTCGGAGTAAGTTATCGGGAGCATGAACATGTCCTTATGAAGCGACAGACCGGGCGAGGTACTTATGCTCTGAAAGCTCGGACCAATCTGCTCGGCGCGGATCGAAGCCGGGAGAAGTCCCAAAAGCAATGCCGAAAGGAAAACGACTGCCATGACACGGATCGCTGGTTTCATAATGCGAACCTCGTTCGAAGATTGTCCTATAACGCGCGTTTCTGCATGTCAAAAAAATCTGAAATTGAGTGACTTGTTGTTCTATAGGATGAACCCCACAGCAACGCGATGTCAAGACTAATGACTTCGTACAACAATCAGGACACGTATTGTTCGGTTTTTGCAAATCTGTTGACATCCGGTGCAAGCAGGCATTCTTTGGTCTATCAGGATTCACTGAGAAAGTCGTCACAGTAATTTTGGCCAACCGAATGGCACTAGTGAACTCATATTGTCAGTTCCATAAAGTGAGGAATCTATGCAACAGATGCTGAGAATGATGTTGTTTGCGACAATAGCGACAGGCCTTGTCTTTATCATGACCGCCGGCGCTCTGGCTTATACCGGGACGCTTCGGATTCCCCCCGAGGGTGTCACACAGACCGTCACGCTCACCGACGGCTCCAAGCTCGTGGGCAAGACAACCATGATCACCGCTGAAAAGATCGAGTTCCAGACCCAATTTGGACTGATGTCTATCTTGATCGAAAAGATCGCCGATGTAAGTGAGTCTAAGGAGGTCAAGGAAGTCAAGCCGGTCGAGGAAACCAAGAAAGTCGAGGTTGCCAAACCGGTCGAGGAAGTCAAGGTGGTAGCAAAAGCCAAAGATGAGCCGGCCGCTGCCGAGTCGAGCCATCCCGGCTGGTTTCCCAACCCCAACAGCACTCGTTTGCTAATTGCGCCCAATGCGAGGCCACTGAAAGCGGGCAAGGGGTACTTCTTCGACCTGTGGATATTCTTTCCGGGACTGGCGTACGGCATAACCGACAACATTTCGGTCTCTGGAGGAATATCAATCATCCCCGGCATCGACAATCAATTCTTCTATTTCATTCCGAAAGTCGGGTTCGCGGCAAGCGACCAGGTCGATCTGGCAGCCAGCTTGATGATTTTCAGAATATGGAATGAAACGCTCTATTTTGGTCTGGGCAACATGACCTTCGGCACCGAAGATGCCAGTCTGACCGGTGGACTAGGTCTGGCCTGGAGCGAACATGGCATGATGAAGAAACCGGCCGGCACCCTGGGCGGGGAATACCGGTTGGCAGCACGCTTATCGGTCGTGGGCGAGGGCTGGTTCGTCCCCGGTGAAAACGAGAACGGGATGCTGTTATTGGGCGGATTGAGATTCCTCAGCAAGGAGATGACGTTTGACTTTGGAGTTGCCACCTCATCATCAAGCAACAACCGCGATGACTCGCTCGATCCACAGTACACGGACGACTCCGACGACGAGACCGACTTCATACCCTATATAGACTTCGTCTGGAATTTCTGATTGAGTCGGGTGGTTCGGGTGGTCAACCACTTATGGTGGGGAATGTCTGGTGGCCCACCCTAAGGGTGGGAATGTCAGGTGGCCCACCATTTATTTGTGGGCGGCAAAGCCTGCCCCGGACTTGATCCGGGGTCCTCGTCTGCCCCCGAGAAGGGGTACCCCACAGCTCGCTGAGTTCAAACCACAGCATCACTGGCGAATGTGACCTTGGTCATTGATTTCAGCTTCCAGTGCAGCGAGCCCCTCCATGATCGCATCGAATGTCGGTATGTGTCCAAAAAGCATCGTCTGCATGGAGTTATAATCCTTCCTCAAGTCAGCAACATGATGACTCGGTGGAAGTAGCTTCAGTGTGCCAGGTTTCGCTTCCTCGTATCTCGCCCAGGGGCACCGATAGAACTTCATCTTGAACCGCGCTACTTCATGCAATAGCATGAAATTGGTCAGCGCGGCAGTTCTAATCGACATACGGCTCAGACGATAAAGGTCATAGTAGTGCCTTGAATAGCGGGGAGGTAGCGTCTTGTCCTTACCCCGGTGTGCTTCCTGATGCAGGATGGTTGCTTTTTCCCAGAAGGTTCGCTCCGCCAGAACGGTTGTAACGGTGGTCGATGGCCGTTTGAAAAGCTCTGGAAACTTCACGGCAGCAAGAGAAAGAATCTCGCGCTGTTCATTTGGCACCGATTCAGCTAATGGTCCAATTTCGAGTCTTATCTGTGGCTGTATCGCCTCCAGAGAAAACGTCTTCGGATAATTTATGAGCACTACCTGACCCGCCGCCTCTGTGCCAATTTCTTTGCCGACCCGGGTTTTCAGATCGGTGCTTAGTTTTGGCGCAAGTTCCTTCGCAAGAAACTGCGCCGTCCGGCGATTGGCTTCCTTGCCGAATGTGTCCTGTTTCGTTGCGCTGCGGTCTTCCCAAGGCTCGTTTTCGGTATAGCCGAGCAGTTTCCAATCCAGGATCAGGTCAATATCCTCGGAGAATCTCTCAATGGCACTGTAGGCCTTGGAGAGACTAGTCCCGCCCTTGAATGCGAGACTATCTTTCCACGGGCTGTCATGAAACAGGTAGTCAAGAATCCAGCAGACCCAGAAATCTTTCTCGATGATGGCCTCATGCACTTGCATCTGTTGGGCTGTGCCCCGAAGAAGTTCTTTACGGTCGTTTTCAGGAAGGAGGGCTACGTTACGCAAACAGATCCCCCAATCCCTTTAGGCCAGTTGTTTGATTCTCTCATAGACCCACGAAGTGACAAACCGCGCCTCTCTAACGGCCCATTTCCGCTCCTTCTCGCTCAGTCTCTTTCGTAGCGTAGTCATAGTTGACCGATCGACGTTGCTCTCCCCGAGGGTTTTGAGCGCCTGGACTAGCAGAGCGGTCTTGGGTGAGAGGATGGTTGTCTCTTTGTTGGCTCGACGTTTGAAGGCGACAGTCCCACCACTCCATTTGTAGGTCTTGGTCGGGCCGTCGCTGAAATACTCCCACTTCGCAGGAACTTGCGTGGACAGACCGAGGAGGTTCAACGCGGTATTGCCGGAAGGCAGAATCGTCCATCCGTGAGCTCTGGCAATGGCTCTGGCGATGGCGTCCGGGTCCGGGCTAGCCGGAGCTTTGAGCAGTTTGCTATAGGCAGGGTACTCGTAGACCCCTCTCATGAGCCGGCGGATAGTGCCTTGCTTGGTCAGACGCGAAAGCGCTTGTCTTGCAGTTTCATGGCTCGTTAGGTCGAGAAAACTATTTGGAGTAAAGACGTTACCCCTACCGTAGCCGTATATCCTTGCAAGTATTTGTCGTATAATATCTTGCGGCATTATGTTGGCACCTTGTCTGTCACGAATAATAGGTAGTTTTTGTGACAGCGTCAAGATTTATTTGTTGACCGTAACACCCTTCACACACACAGCCCGACTGCTGTATTCTGATTGACGCCGACTGATCGCCGAGACTATATTCCATCATGCAATCCGGATGCGCGGGGCGATGATACAGAAAATCATGAGCTAGATACAAACCTCAGCAGATTGTAGGGTTACCCTTCATGGCCGACACATCAGCACAGCACGTCGCCGAAGAATGGATTGTATCGCATTATCTTGCCGACCACTTTGCGGGCAAATCATTCTCAGGCAGGAAGCTCACCCTGAAGTGGGGAGGCCAATTCGCGTTTGACGCTGTGAGTGAAGACGGAAAGATTGTTGGCCTAATCTCCACAAGTGCTGCTCGTACAGCTACCGGCAATGCCGCTATCGGGAAGATTCTAAAACTGAAGGCTGACGCTCTGTATCTTCTGAACGTGAGGGGAGTCGAGCAACGCTTCATGATTTTCACAGAGAATTCAATGATCGAGCACTTTGAGAAGGAGAAGCAATCTGGCCGCTTCCCGCCAGAAATTGAGTTCTTGCTGGCGGTGCTCCCTGAGAATATTAACAAGCTAGTACTCAAAGCAAGGCGTGTGGCATCTGACGAAACGTCTCGACAAGATGCAACTCGTTAGTCTGCGGTCCTGCCCTACGGCCCGGGTGGCCCAGCCGCTTGCCGGGTGATATCCGATTACTCTGTGCGCACGGGACACCTCGGGTTTTCTCAGTTCTCGCTTCGCTCGAACTTCGGAAACGCCGACCTACAAGAATCCCAGGGCAAGCCCTGGGGCACCAAACCCGTCACGGCTTCCTATAATTCACCATCACGGAGGCCTGGGCTTTCGGCAAAATCACGATCTGGGCGATCTGGACATTCTCTGGCCGGGTCGCTGCCCAAACCACCGAATCGGCCACGTCGTCACCCGTCAAAGGGGTTATCCCGGCATAAGTCTTCTTAGCCCGTTCTTTGTCGCCGTAAAACCGAACTTCCGAGAACTCGGTTTCGACCATCCCCGGATCGACCGTCGTCACCCGAACCGGGGTATCCACCAGATCGATTCGCATCCCCTTGGTCAGGGCGTCGACCGCAAACTTGGTCGCGCAATAGACGTTGCCGCCGGGGTAGACCTCGTGACCGGCAATCGAGCCGACATTGATCACATGCCCCCGGCCACGGGTAATCATCCCCGGAATCACCGCCCGGCTGACCCAGAGCAGCCCCTTGACATTTGTATCAATCATGTCTTCCCAGGAATCGTGACGGCCTTCGTGGAGTTTGCTCATATCCCGGCTGAGGCCGGCATTGTTGACCAGGATATCGATTGCCTGCCATTCGCGCGGCAGTCCGGCGATAAAGGCGTCGACTTCGGTGCGGTTGCGGACGTTCAACTTGGCGACGTGCACCCGGTCTTTGAGCTCCTTGGCCAGTTCTTTGAGGCGATCTTCGCGCCGGGCGGTCAGGATTACGCGGGCGCCGAGTTCGTGGAATTTGACGGCGGTAGCCCGGCCGATGCCGGACGATGCGCCGGTTACCAGTACGATTCTGTCGGTTAGATTCATCTTTTGTCCTTCTAAGTACCTTCGCTTGGAATGGGAGCCAATGTAGGACGAAGTCGGGCGAGTGTCAAATAGGACAGTTGAAAAGGAGTTCTCTGCGAGCGGCAGGTCACACGCCCCGCGGCGGGGGGCAAGACCCCCGGTCAAGCCGGGGGCAGGCTCCGCTGCAACGACGTTACTAAAGTGCCCGGCTCGCCGTTTAGTCAAGTGCCCGGTCCGCCGCGGCGGATCAACGGCCTTCAGTGGGCGGCAGACCTCCTGGTCTGCCCCTTGAAGCGGGGCACACGGGGACGTGTGCCGCCCACAAAAAACCCCGCCTGACAGCGGGCAGCTCCACTCGCAAAGACGATAGAAGCGGCCGGACTTGTTGACTGGCAGAGCGTTTGGGCCTGCTGGGCAGTGAGCAGAGAATTGCGGATTTTCAGATTTTGCACAGCGTTTTTTGAGCAGGCGGCCTTTTTCTCCTGCCCCAGACGGCTCCAAGTGTTCAGATTCTGAACAGCATTTCAGCCTGTTATAACGCAATAACTTACGTAAGCCATTGTTATTCAACGAACCGCGCCTTGGGTGGGGATTTGGACCAGGAAATAGCTAAAGCGGCACGCCAAATGCAAATCCGTAGCGTGGACATTGATAAACTAACTCAGCCGTTCGCCCGATATAATGTACAAGGTATGGCGAAGAGCCAACACCTCTCGGGCGGGGGTTGTTCCGAAGGAGTTGGCAATGGCAGGTAAGTCCATCAAGAAGGATACCCGAGTAGTGCGACCCCCGAAGCGCTATTGGCACCTGTACAGCTTGCAGAGCCTTCAAGCTCACAAGCTGACCGAGATCGTGAACAAGGTGCTGAATCAGGAATATGTCCTGATCAAATAAACTCCCGCACATTTTTGCTTGACTAAGTATCGCGTGCGGCCTAGGTTCAACGTTCCTTACACGTGCTGGATCGTACTGTCAGATCATAATAGTGACATACTGATTTAAGGCACAAAGCTGTTGAATAACGGATGTTTAGCAGAATATTGACATTTATCGTCGTACCGGACTCAAGTAGGTTGTCTCGACAACTTACTGTCCGTGTGTGGTATCTGTGGGGCGGCTTGATAGGAATCGCCGCTCTGCTGTTGCTCACGCTGTTCTTTGCCTCGGCCTACCTGACCGGTGCTGTGGACCAAGCCGAACTGGCTCGCCTTCAGGCTGAAAATCAGGATCTGGCTGGTAAGTACCAGGAACTCAGGGGAGATCTGGACAAGGCCGACGCTCGTTATAGCGAGTTGGTGCAGAAAGAGATAGCGATACGTAACGCTTTCGGCCTGCCGGAAATCAACACTCAGGAACGACAGTTGGGCGTCGGTGGCCCGAATGAATTCGTTCCCCCGGTGGTTGATCAGACTGTACAGATGGCGGTTACGAGCGAAGCTCAAATCGATCGCCTGTTGCGCCTGTCCAATTTCGAATTGGAGAAATACGCCGAATTGGAGACCGGTCTGGCCGATCTGAAGGATCGCCTGGATCACACTCCGTCAGTTTGGCCGGTAAGAGGCTGGTTGTCGCGCGGCTACGGTATGCAGAACGACCCGTTTACCGGGTATCGCCGTCTGCACCGTGGTCTTGATATTTCCAACAATATCGGAACGCCAATTGTCGCCCCGGCGTCCGGGCGTGTGAAGACTGTCCTCATCGACCGTGAACTTGGTAAGTTTATCGAAATCGATCACGGGTATGGGTTTGTGACCCGTTACGGCCACCTTTCGGCGGTCAATGTCCAGCGCGGCCAGATGGTCGAGCGTGGCGAGACCATCGGTCTGATGGGTTCCACCGGCTATTCGACCGGCCCGCACCTTCACTACGAAGTCTGGTTGAACGGAAAGTGCCTCAACCCGGCCGATTATATCATCGGCGACATGTAGGCCTAATTACAAATTTGATAACGAGATAGCCCCGCTCCGGCGGGGCTTTTTTGTGACCGGTTCCCAACTAATCGAAAGAAGATCATTTTTATCCTTGTTTGATTGCGGTCGTAGCGTTAACTTTATCAAGGTTCGGTTGGTTTCAGTATGATGTGGACGGGCCGAGTAGGAGCGATATGGCCAAAGTAGAAACCAAACAAGTACCGTTGGCGGCGCCAGAAGCGTCGCCCGAAGACGAACGAGAGATTCGCCGTCTCGTAGCCGCTTTTCGTGAAGGTGATCAACGAGCTTACGCCAAGATTGTGACGCGTTATCGCAGTCCGGTGACTGCCCTGGCCTACCGTATGGTTCGCGATTATGACGAAGCGGCCGATATTGCGCAGGATGTTTTCGTCAAGATGGCGAAGAATATCGACCGGTATGACCCCGCCAGGAAGTTCTATACCTGGCTTTACCGGATCACGGTCAACGCGAGCATCGACCACATCCGCCGCAATCAACGCCATCACCACGAATCGCTGGAAAATCTTACCGATCTCGAAGACCGTCCGGACCTGGGCCCCGAGTTGACCTATCTTCGGCAGCGGCTTCGGAAGGAAATTCAGGTTGCCACTCATAAGCTGAATCCCAAGCAGCGCTCGACTTTCGTCCTTCGCGATTTGGGCCAGCGCAAGGTCGACGATGTCGCTGGGATCCTCGACATGCCAGAGGCGACCGTACGGTGGTATCTGCATCGGGCTCGTTCGCGGGTCCGTAAAGAGCTGTTGAGGCGCTGTCCTCATCTATTGTTTCTGTTGGGTATCCGGTAGCCGGATACCCGTTTGCCTCTGTTCGGATGGCGTTTGACCACCTATATTTCCCTTATGGCCGCTATGGAGAAACTGAACCTGAGTATCTCCGGGATGCATTGCGCCAACTGTGCAACCACCATTGAGAGGGAGTTGCGTGGGATGTCCGGTATTTCGGAGTGTCGGGTGAATCTAGCAACCCGATCGGGCCTGGTGGTCTTTGACCGCGATATTTTGGATGCTGCCGCAATTATTGAGCGAATCAAGACTCTCGGCTATCAGGCCTTGCCCGGGACTCCTGATGTCTTATCTGGCAATATCGAAGAGGAATCTTCCGCCCGGCGACGTTTACTGCTGGTGGTGGTATTTGCTGCCCCATTGATGCTATTGGCGATGGGCGGGATGCTCCTCGGGAGACCTTGGTTTTCGGTCGGCACAGACGCTATCGCCCAGGCTGTCCTTACCGCTCTGATTCTAGGTATGGCCAGGCTGGCCGATTCTTAAAGATGCTGCCCTGCAGCTCCGTCACCTTCGGTTGAATATGAACTCCCTCATCGCCCTGGGGACGCTCACCGCTTTTGGCTGGAGCCTATTTGTTCTTCTGAGCGCCGGTGAGCACGGGCATCACGATTTGTATTTCGAATCGGCCGGCATGATCATCACTCTGATTCTGCTGGGTCGTTTTCTTGAAGCGCGCGCCAAGCGTCGAGCCGGACGAGCTATTGAAGAACTGGTCAAGCTTCGTCCGACAATGGCGACCGCGATCATTAATAACGTCCAGGTCGAAATCGACTCCAGCGCCCTTCAGCCCGGCATGGTATTGCTGGTCCGCCCCGGTGATCGGGTTCCCGCCGATGGCGTAATTATTGAGGGAGAAGCTGTTCTCGATGAATCGCTTCTGACCGGTGAGTCGCTACCGGTTGAGCGAAGAGTCGGCGGCGCGGTTATAGGCGGTTCGGTCAACGGCAATACGCCGTTCCAGATGAGAGCCGAAGCGACCGGCGAAGATTGCTTTGTAGCAGGCGTTATCAGGCTGGTCTCCGAGGCACAGGCGCGGAAGGCTCCCGTGCAGAATCTGGCCGACCGGGTGGCGGCGGTCTTCGTCCCCATAGTACTGGTATTGGCAGCAACAACCGGATTGCTCTGGTATTTTCTCGCGCCCGAAAGCGGCATGGCGGTCCGTTCGGTCATTTCCGTTTTGATCATCGCGTGTCCGTGCGCTCTGGGTCTGGCTACGCCCGCGGCTATTCTAGTGGGTACCGGTCGTGGCGCCCGGGAAGGCATTATCATCAAGGGTGGGGATGTTCTCGAAACACTCTCGACCATCGATACGGTGATCTTCGACAAGACCGGAACGCTTACCACCGGTCAACTAGAAGTAGTAACTGTTCGTACTTTCGGGCCGGTCGCGGAGCAGAATCTGATCCGTCTGGTGGGATCAATCGAAAGCCAATCAGAGCACCCGGTGGCGAAAGCACTGATGCGCTATATGAAAGAAAGGCAATTGCAGCCGGCGGTAGTCCGCAACGTAGCTGCCAGGCCAGGCTTTGGGGTTGTAGGTGAATGCGACGATCGCCATTTAGTAATAGGCAGCCGCAACCTTCTCGAACAAGAGAAGATCAATTTCGGGCCGAGTCTGCTTCAGGGCGAGAAAGAGATGGAATCCGGGCGAACAGTGGTTTTTGTCGCCCAGGATGGCCAGGTAGTCGGGTTGATTTCTTTGGCCGATGAAACCCGTCACGATGCTCGCGAAGTGATCGAGAGGCTTCGGCGCGACGGACTACGGGTCATTATGTTGTCTGGAGACAATCGAGCTACGGCGGGCGGGGTTGCCCATTCGTTGGGATTGACCGAATTCGAGGCCGAGATCCGTCCCGAACAGAAGAAGGATATTGTGGAATCGTATCGTCGGGCCGGTCAACGCGTGGCGATGATCGGCGACGGTATCAACGACGCCCCGGCGCTGGCGGCTGCTTCGGTCGGCGTGGCCATCGGTTCGGGAACCCAGGTGGCGATTGAAGCGGCCGATGTTGTCCTCGTTCGTTCCCAGTTGGTCGGTGTTCCTCGAATGTTTCAACTGGCTCGCGTGGCTATGAAGACTATTCGCCAGAACCTCTTTTGGGCCTTCTTCTATAATGTTATCGCTATTCCAATCGCCGCCGGGCTGCTGTTTCCGGTATCGGGGCTGACCATGTCGCCCGTGCTGGCTGCGCTCGCCATGAGCCTGTCATCGGTTTTCGTTATTACCAACTCGCTACGGCTCAGTCGAGTCGCCCTCTAAATCACCGTTTTCCGGGATAATACGCCGGGCTGAAATCATTCGGTTAATATAGCGTCGTCCCGGTCGATAATAACTCCTATGGAGGGGGCTAACTCTTCGCGGCTGTAAAGCATGAATCTATGATAAAGACTTTTGAAAAAGTGCCCGTGCACGACGCTCCAGAGCTTTCCGGAGAGTCGGCGGTACCGGACGGCTGGCTGGAGATATTCTCCTTATTTATCCATGATTTGGAATCGCCGCTGGCTTCAACCAAGTACCTGCTCAATTTATTGGAATCGGGGCGGTATGATCCGAACAAGCCGGGTCATAAGCGATTGGTGAAATCTTCGCGTATAGCGTTGACCCGGGCGGAATCGATCCTCTACGACATTATGGCTGTGGCGCGCGCCGGAAAGATCGGCTTGCCGGTCGAAATGACCAACCTGGTGCCGACCGCCATAATTGAGGAAGCGATTGAACTGGTGGCGGGCTCCTGCGAAGAATCCGGCGTCACTTTGAATTTCACGAACAATTCCGGCGACATTCCGGTGAAGGCTGATCCCAAACTTTTGAAGCGCGTTCTCGACAATCTGCTCTATAACGCCCTGCGACATACGCCAAAGGGGGGACAGATTTCGATCTATACTGAGCCAGGCCAGAAATGCCTTTTCATTCATGTGAAGGATTCCGGCGATGGTTTGGGAGATATTGATCCCGAGACGCTGTTCGAAAAGTACCGGCAGGTGATGCATCGATCTCAGGGGAAGCATCGCGGGGTCGGGCTAGGGCTCTACTTCTGTCGGCTGGCGGCCACGGGGATGGGTGGTACCGTGCTGGCCGATGATCACCCCAAGGGGGGGGCAGTGTTTACTATCAAGCTCATGAAAGCTGAGGGATGATTAGATGAAGATGGAAGCTGAATCATATTTGAAGACCGGCTCCAATGAGCTCAGGGTGCTGGAGTATCGTGTCACTGATATGTCTTTTGGCATCAATATCCTCAAGGTCAGTAAGATCGTAAACACGCTGACCAATTTCACTCATATGCCCGATTCTCATCCGGCCATAGCCGGAATCTTTCGCGACATGAATCGTGTTGTGCCGGTAATCGATCTGGCGCTTATCCTGGGCATCGAGCGGCCGGCCGACAGCCGTCCGCACAAGTTGCTCGAAACCGAATTCTTCGGCATGCACATCGGCTTCTGGGTCGACCGGGTCGATTGGATCCACCACTTCCTCTGGGAAGATGTTATCGACGCGGCCGGTGTGTTCGGAAGCCTGGCTCATCGGTACACTATAGGCATAGTCAAGCCGACCGAAGATCGCATGGTCCAGATGCTCGACTACGAGACAATCCTGCTCGATCTTTCCCCGCACCTTCAGATGCGAAATGTAACTTCGTATCAAGGCAGCGCCGATTTCAAGGGCCGTCGGGTGCTGGTGGCCGAGGATTCGCCCGCGGTACGCGCCATGCTCGCGTCGGAGATGTCCGACCTTGGTTTCGAAGTGGTCGAGACCAACGACGGTGTCAGCGCCTGGGAGGCGTTTGAGAAGGGATCCTTCGATCTGGTCATTTCCGATGTCGAAATGCCCCGGATGGATGGTCTGGCGCTCACTCTGAAAATTCGTCAATCCGACCGTCCCCGTACCCCCGTGTTGGTCTATTCTTCGATCGGCGACGTCGGCATGAAGGCGCGGGCCAAGTTCCTTGACGTCGATGCCCACATCACGAAACTGAATCTCAATCAGTTGCTCGAGGCCGCCGATCTCCTTATGCGAGGCGAAAAGGTCCCGGACGAAATCTGGGCCCGCCAACCGCAGGAACAGGAAGAACTGGCTACCGTCCCGCTCGACTGACCGTCTCCGGATGCTCCCGGCGAACGTTTGTAACCTACCCAGCCGGGGGTGATATCGGTCTTTGTCTTTTTATTTTCTACTTAGTCTCCCTCTCTATCGTGCGTATATTTTGGCCTTGACCGGTACTCCGGGAAGCCAAGTATGAGTGTACGCAATCTTTCACCACGCGCCGCCCTAATCACCTTTGTAGCGATAGTTGTCTTTGTGCTCGCTATGGCGACCTGGTGGATCATCTTCATGGCTCGGTTGACCCGTGAGAAGGTCGATATCGCCCACAGCCTTGGCGCCGACGAGGCGTTCCTGGAAAATCTGCATCACCAGGAAATTATGCGTCAGATCATGGTCGGCTCCGAAGGTGTGGTGTTCCTGTTGCTCGTCCTGCTCGGGGTCTGGCTCATCTATCGTTCCCTGATTCAGGCCGACCGATTGAGGCGCCGTCAGGAGAATTTCGTCATGGCTGTAACGCATGAATTGAAGACGCCGGTCGCGTCGATTGGCATTTACGTCGACACCCTCCAGTCCGAGAAGATTCCGACCGAGAAGAAACTCCAGGTGATTCCCCGGATGCGCGGCGACCTTCACCGTCTCGAGCAGTTGATTGAGGACATTCTGGAAGCGGGTCGGTTCGAGAGCGGCGAGTCGAGATTGAACCTTCAGTCGATCGATCTAAGTGGACTGCTTAAAGGGCTCGCCGATGGACTGGTGCAAAGAGCCGACGGTGGGGCAATTAATATGTCTCGCAAGATCGAACCGGGTATTAGCATTGTTGCCGACTCCGCCGTCTTGGGTCGAGCGCTCGGCGCGATTCTGGACAACGCGGTCAAGTACGCCGGAGGCCAACAACCCCATCTCATGCTCAGTTTGCGCCGGACCAATCACAGTGCCGAAATCGTCATCGCCGACAAGGGCATAGGCATCGAAAAAGGTGAACTCGAGCTGATTTTTGATCGTTTCTATCGGGTGGGTCACGAACTTACCAGGGCCAGTCGCGGGACAGGTCTCGGATTGTTTCTCTGTCGCGAAATGATCCGCGCCCACGGCGGCAAGGTGACGGCTCATTCCGAGGGAATCGGGCACGGTTCAGAATTCACCATAACCCTTCCGCTGGGGCAAGACGCATGAAAACCATTCTGTTGGTCGAAGATGACACCAGCCTGGCCGACGGGCTCATTATGAATCTGGAAGGTGAGGGGTATCAGGTCGTCCACGTGGCCGAAGGCCCCCAGGCGATAGAAGCGTTCCAGGACGGCAATATAGATCTCATCCTGCTCGACATCATGCTTCCCGGGATGGACGGCTTAACGATCTGTCGAAAACTTCGCGAGCAGGGGGAGACGGTCCCGATCATGTTTATCACGGCCCGGGGTCAGACCGATGAGCGAATCGAAGGACTGATTGCCGGCGGTGACGATTATATCGCCAAGCCTTTCGCTCTGAAAGAACTGTTGGCCCGAGTGGCCGGTGTTTTCAGGCGACTGGCCTGGTTGAGCGAAGGTGACAGACAATCCTCAGGCGAGTACGTCTTCGAAGGACGGCGAATCAATTTCAGAACTTTCGAAGCCGAAGGGCCGGGTGGCAAGTTCGCCCTTACCCGCCGCGAATGTATGGTAGCCAAGTACCTGATCGAGCGGCCGGGGCAAGTAGTCAGTCGCGATCAGCTTCTCGATGCGGTCTGGGGATATCGCGCCTTTCCTACCAACCGGACGGTTGACAACTTCGTGATGAAGCTTCGGAAGATTTTCGAAGACGACCCGAAGGAACCGGTCTATTTCGAGACCATCCGTGGGGTAGGTTATCGCTACTCGGAAACTAAGAAGTCCGGCGAATCCTCTCGTTAGGCCACTCCCGTGATTAAGGCGATTGTCGGTCTCGGAAATATCGGTAAGAAATACGTGGGGACCCGCCATAACCTCGGCTTTGAAGTGGTCAGCCGCGTCGCCGCAACGCTTGAGGCAATAAAGCTGCCCGGTCGAGCAACCTATGAGGCCGCCGAAGCAACGCTGCCTGACCGCGAAACTGACTCAAATCTCATCCTGGCCTGGCCAACCACGTTTATGAACCTCTCTGGTGAGGCTGTCAAAGAGCTAATCGACGAATTGGCTCTCACTCCGGACGAGATTCTCGTGGTGGTCGACGATTTCAATCTACCTTTGGGGGCGCTGAGATTTCGATCTGAGGGCTCCGACGGTGGCCACAATGGCCTCACTTCCATAATCGAACAGCTTGGGACCCAGCAGTTTCCGAGGTTGCGTCTGGGCGTGGGCCAACCGCCCGAAGGCGCGGACGTAGCCGACTACGTTCTGAGCAAGTTCAAGAAGGCGGAGCGAAAAAAAGTCGAAAGAATGGTTGCGCTGGCGGCGGAAGCTGTTATATTTGCCGTCTTGCATCGCTTTGAAAAGGCGATGTCACAATTTAATAGAAACCCTGCTTTGCCGGAACCAGAGTAGCCCGGCAAGGCCGTTTGAACTGAGAATGTAGTTTAACGTCCGAAGGGAGGTACTCTTGAGACGCTACGAAACTACTTTTGTTGTCAACCCCCAGGCCGATGATGCTACCATTGATCGCCAGGTAACGGCGGTACTGGATATCATCAAGAACGATGGGGGACAGATCCTCCGTGAAAACCGTATGGGTACCCGTAGGCTGGCCTATCCTGTGGCCAATCTGACTCAGGGGTACTACACGAGCATCATTTTTGAATCCGAGCCGATTGTTCTGCCGAAACTGGACCGGCATTACAAGCTCGAGGAACCTTATGTGCGGTTCCTTACGGTGAAATTCGACGGCGATCCTAACGCCGAGTCACACGGTCTTTTCGATGAATCGTCAGATCGGTCCGAAGGTGATTCTTCCTATGATCGTCCGCGTTACGGCGGCGGTGGAGGCGGTTATCATTCTCGCGGACGCTTCGGTGGTTCGCAGGACTCGGATCGCGGCGGTTACCATGGACGTCGCGATGGATCCGGCGGCGGATCGAATGAAGGGCGATAGGGAAAGGCACAACGATGTCAGATTACGGTCTCAAAAAGAGAAAAAAGGTTTGTCGCTTCTGCGAAAACAAGATCAGCTTCATAGATTTCAAAGATGAACGCCTGCTGCGCCGTTTCGTGACGGAGCGGGGCAAAATCGTGCCGCGCCGAATTTCTGGTAACTGCGCCCGTCACCAGCGCAAGCTGACGACGGCTATCAAGCGCAGCCGGCACATGGCGATCCTGGCGTTTGAGAGTGAATCATTCCGCTGAGCCTGATGCGGCGGTGACTGTCGGGGGAAGCCCTGCCACGGTCACACCCGGCATCAAGGTGTGGCTGGCCGCAGCAGTCCTGGTTCTTTTCCCGCTGTTGAAATACGGCGTGGCGTTCCGACTGCCCCTCTCAGTTCTGACCCTCGTGACGATTGTGGTGACCTATGTATTGGTTATCTATCTCTTCCGAGCCATCAGTGACGCGGTTTACCATGGTGGTCTCTGGCCGATTCTGGCCGCCGGCGCAATGGCGCTGGTCGCCGGATGGACGGTCTGCCACCCTATGCAAAGAGTTATGATGATTAGCGAGACCACCATGCTTGCGGGTACCGGCGCTTTGGTAGGAGTGCGTCTGCGCGCCGGAGATTCCGGGCTCAAGGCATTCCTGCTGGGAACGTCGGTGGTCGTCCTGGGTGGCATCATCATGTACGCCCAACAATGGGGCCCGCTGATGACGATGTTCGAAGCCGCCGGTCGCGAGGCTATCGATTCTTTCTCAGGAAATCTGACCGCGTTCGGATATCATCCGGAGGCGGCGCAGGCTTACTCCCGCGAGTTGGAGACTATCGTTAGAGTCATGGCTCGATTGGTGCCGGCCGCAACTATCATCAATTTGATAGCGCAGTTCGCGGTCGGGTTCGTCTGGTTTCTGATGCTCGGTGTTTCGGCAGAGCGTCAGGCGACCTTGCTTGCCCCGTTCACGCGCTGGCGGGTGCCGTTTGCGATGATCGGTCTGGTGATTGCCGCGGCGCTGGGGCGTCTGGTCGGCGGCGAAGCGATTGCGCTGGTAGCCGACAATCTGTTTCTAGTGCTGGCCCTCTTCTATTGTGTCGGTGGGCTGGCGCTTATGGCGCACTTTCTCATTCGCCTGAAACTTCCCCTCGGAGTCAAGATTCTTTTCTATATAGCCATGATTCTGACCGGGTTGATCGGGTTTATGCTGGTGGTGCTCCTCGGTTTTATCGATAGTTTTACCGATTGGCGGAAACTTTCCGCCCAATCAATTGAGTTGGACAAGAGTTAATATTTGGTTATAATTACCGCGAGGTTCTTATGAAAGTGATTCTGCGAGAAGACGTTCCCGATGTCGGCCACTCGGGTCAGACGATTGACGTCAAGGCCGGATTCGGTCGCAACTACCTCATTCCGAGGAATCTGGCGATTGCCGCGACTCGGGCCAATCTAAAATCGATCGGTGAGATCGCCAAACAGTCGGCGGTGCGTGATCGCAAGCGCAAGCGCACGGCGGAGATTCTCAAGGACCGTATCGAAAAGATCGAACTCTCGATCGAAGTGTTGGTCGGCGAGGAAGACAAGATGTACGGATCCGTGACCTCTCAGGATATCGTTACCATGCTGCAGCAGCAGGGTATTACGGCCGAGAAGCGCACGTTGATCCTCGAAGAACCGATCAAGGCGCTCGGCGTCTATACGGTTCCGATCAAGGTCGACAAGGAAGTGACGGCCAATTGCAAGGTCTGGGTCGTCAAGAAAATATAGAGCCATGAAAATGGTACAGGTCAAACTCGAGGGACTGGCGCTCGACATGACCACTAATACCCCGGTGGTCATTTTGTCACCAGCAGAGGAGGATGACAAAGTCTTGCCGATCTGGATCGGCCATGCCGAGGCATGGGCCATCGCTATGGAGTTGTCCGGCGTCGCAGCCAAGCGCCCTCTCACTCACGACCTGATGAAACAGGCCATCGAGGCTCTGGAAGCGAAGGTCGCGCGAGTCGAAATCACCGAGCTTCGGGAGCAGACCTTCTATGCGGTGGTGCATCTGACTCGTAACGGCGACGGGCGGCAACTCGATGCCCGGCCTTCGGATTCGATCGCGCTCGCTCTCAAGACCGGCTGCCCGATCTTTGTCAACGCCGAGTTGTTTGAGCCGCGCACCAAGAGCGACCAGGACCAGGAGTCGCCTCCCATGCCGACCGATCGAGAGTCGTTGCGCGAGAGGCTCAAGAAGATTAATCCCGAAGATTTTGGGAAATACAATCTGTAGATGCGGTCCCGATTTCGGCTGATGTTGCTTGTGGCTCTGCTCTGCGGGGCCGCTGTGGGTGTATCCGCCGTCGAACTGCTCGATGATCGACCGGAAATACTCTCGGACTATGCGAAGGCTAGGCGGTTGCTGCGCGATGGTCACTTCCTCGAAGCTTCCCGTCAGTTCACCCAGTTGGCCGAACACTATCCCGACTCCAGGAATCTCGATCTCTTCATTCTCAATCACGCCAAAGCGGAATTGTATTTCGGCAATCGATCCGACGCGCTCGAGGGTTTCGGTGATTTCATCAATCGCTTTCCCAACTCGCCTCTGATCGCCCACGCTTATTTCTTTGAGGGAAACTCCTATTATCTGAAAGCTCAACAGAGCCAGGCGGTGGCGGCTTATATCGATGCTTTTCGTTTGTCGAATGACATAAGGCTGGATGATCTGATCATCAACTCCGTCGTCGAGGCGGTTGCACAGGCAGAAGTCGTTACTCTCGGAGATGCCGATTTCGGTTCGCTTGATCCGGTCCGCCGTTGTCAACTGATAGAACCGGTCGCGGTAGCGCTCGAGAAGCGGGCCGACACGACTCAGGCCCTGCGCTTACGAGCCGTCTGTACCGGCCGTCGCGCTGCGAGCAGACAGTTCCGCGGTCCTGTCTCTGAGTTCCGATTTGGAACTGGCGTTATTGTTGCCGCTGTCAGGTGATATGCAATCGTTCGGTGAGGCGATCTATCGCGGCGCAACAATAGGCGCCGAACAGTTCCGTCGCGACTCCGGCCGTCAGTTGCGACTGACTCCGTACGATACGAAGGGGAATCCGATCGATGCTGCCCGGCTCGCCCGGGAACTGGTACATACCGGCACCGATGCTGTCATCGGTCCTCTCACCAGTGAGGAGACTGCGGTGACGGCTGCTGCGCTTAGTTGTGATTTCCTGCCGCTGATAATACCGGCGGCTACTCAGGCCGGACTGACGCTGCTTTCGGAGAGTTCATTCCAACTTTCGCCCAATATTGAGCTGCAGGGTGTGCGTGCCGCCGAGTATGCCGTGCTCAAGCGGGGCGCCGACTCCGCCGCGATAATCACGCCGACTACCACCGATCAACTTCGCATGGCCCAGGCTTTCGAGGAACGGTTTGAAGCCCTCGGCGGTAAAGTTGTGGCAACTGAATACTACCGCTCGCGCGACCGCGATTTTGGGCAGTATGTCCGCGATCTCAAGATGGTGCTGTTGGGTGGTCAGCCGGACTCGGCGGCTTATGTAAATGACAGGGGCGACACGCTCGATATCGAGGCCGTCCCGGCTAGTATCGACTGCCTTTACCTTCCGGGATCAGCAGAACAACTTCGGCTGCTGCTGCCACAGTTGAAATTCTACAGCATCGAGACGTTCTACCTCGGTTCTGACGGTTGGGGCGACAATGCCGTCTATGCTCTCGGTGATGATGTCACCCGGCAGGCAGTGTTCCCGTCGCCGTTCCTCGAACAGGAGCGCAGCCAGGAGTATGTCAAGTTCGCGTCGCTTTACGACGCCCGCTACGGTGAGCAGCCGCATCGGCTGGCTGGGCTGGGTTACGATGCGGTCAAGCTTATCGCGCAGGCTCTGATGGCCGGCGCAGCCACGCGACAGGATCTCGTGACCAAACTAAGCCGGGTGCGAAATTACTCCGGCGCGGCGGCTCCGATCACTTTTGGCGAGCACCGGGAAAATGTCGAACTGCCGATGTATCAATTGCTCCGTGGTGTGCCGACTCTTCTCGGCAAAACGGCCGACTCGACCGGCGCTAAGGCCGAGTAACCGGCTGCGCACTGCTCTTTCTTCTGAACTCTTGATATCTTATATTATCCCCGAACGTACAACCTCTGTCCCGGATAGAAGCGGAGTAACCGATGGCTGACAAAAACGTTGCCCTTAAGATGATCGTGAACGGCAAGGAGATCGATGTCTCCTTTGAGGAGCTCGCCCTGTCAAACAACCTCGCGCAGGAAGCGCTGGTGCGACTTCTGATAACGAAGAAATTGTTCGAGCCGAAAGAATTGATCGAGATGATGGAAACGGTCAAGAAGGAACGATACCGTCAGCCGGAGAAGAAGTAGTCACGCCATGTCCGACCAGCAACAGAGCCAAACAGAAACGACTGCGCCGGATCATGGCCCGGTACTTGAATGGACTGTCCACCCGGTCAAACGCAAACCGTGGGTGTCGGTGGCGGTAAGTCTGTTTGTTATTCTGGTGGCGGTGTGCGTCTATAGTTGGATGGAATCGCACCTGTTCACAATTTTGGCTCTGCTGATCATGCTAGGCTCGCTGGCCAAGTTCTATTTTCCGACCCGTTACAGAATGACCGGCCAGAGCGTCACGGTCAAGACGACCACGCAGACTCTGGTTAAAGAGTGGAAACTCTATCGCAGTTGTTATCCCGACAAGAAAGGGATCCTGCTCTCGCCATTTGCGACTCCGACGCGGCTGGAAAACTTTCGCGGTCTCTACATTATGTTCGAGAATAACAACGAAGCCGTGACCGCTTTCGTGCGCGAGCGTATTGCCCACGCTCTACAAAACGGTGCTGTTATGACCGAAGGGGATAAGTCCTGATGCCTTTGTTTGGCGGTGAACCATCCATCGATGATCCGTCGTTTCAGCCGCTTCCCGAGGAAGAGATGGCGGTGCTGGAGAAGGCTGCCAAGTGGTTTGTCAAATGGGGCGCGGCGGGGACGATTGCCGGGATCATGATCGGCGAGTCGGTGAAGCCGGCCAATTTTCTCATTTCGCAGGCAATGATCTTTTTCGAGCCGATGGCTCAGGTGGTGTTCAATCCGCAGGAGTATGCGACATTCTATCGCGCGCTGGAGAAACGCCAGAGTGTGGAGATATTGCTGCAGAAGATTGAAGCCTATGATGCCATCGCAAAGCAGAAAGAGAAAGCAATCAAAGCGTGGTACAAACTCGAGAAACGAAACTGGAAATGGTATCAGCGCTACATCGGCATATTCCCACCTAAGATGGATCCTCCCGAATGGGTGAAGAACCCACCGTCCGACCCGGACGAGCTCAACAAGATCATTGCGCAGTACAAGAGCGATCCTAGTAGGTCGGGTTCGCCGCGTTGATTTGTCGGGCGGCAAACCCGACATGGTCAATCGCTATCGCAATTCTGTTTAGCCCCGCGCCCCTGTCTGTCTTGCCCCGCTTTAGGGGGGGCTGGATTCACATTTGAAGTGCAACAGTTCGAGCCAAAAGAACTCTGCTGGAGTGAGGAAGTCCAGGCATTTTCGAGGCGTGTTATTGTAGATTTGAAAGAAGTCTGCGAACCGTCTCGGCGAGAGTTTGGTCAAGTCGGTTGACCGAGGGAGTCGGCGTCGGAGGCGACCGATTCCATTTTCGACGCCGCCTTTCTGCCAGGGTGAGTAGGTGTTACAGAAGTAGGTCTCGATGTCGTGGTCATGGAGTCGGTAGTGCTGGCCGAACTCGGGACCGTTATCGAAGGTGATGGTCTGTCGCCAGGCGGGCGGCAAGGGTGCCAGGAGAGTGCACATGGCCTTAGCAACCGAGGCGGCATCTTTGGCGGGTAGCTTAACCCCCATCATCAGGCGTGAGTGTCGCTCATGAAGGACGAGGACGCTCTGATCGGGTTTTCGGAAGTTCATGAGATCACCTTCCCAGTGTCCTGGTGTTTTCCGGCTCTTGGCGCTCTTCGGCCGCGCGGAGATAGGGCACCGCAGGGCTATAGACGACGTCGACCGACCTCTCTTGCACCCTCGCCAGCTACGTCTGGCTCGGCCACGGATCAGTAAGTACCGCCAAGTGTAATCCTTAGTACGGGCGATCTGCGCGTAGATAAACCGGTAGATCGTTTCGTAGGAAATCACCTTCCGGCCCATCTCCACGGCCAGCCTTCCCGCGACCAACTCCGGAGACAAACCATTAGCTAGTCCCATCACTACCATGTCGCGCAGTTCTGGACGGCGATCCAATTTGGAGCCGGTCCAACGCCGGGCACGGCTCTGGTCGTTGGCATAGGCGGGCAGGTAACCGCTTTGTCGGCTGCGATTTCGCCTTATCTCCCGAGCAATGGTCGATGGCGCGCGATCCAGAGCTGCCGCGATTTGCCGGAGCGACCGCCCGTTGGTGTGTAAGCGGGCAATCTCACACCGCTCTTCAAGATTGATCTGTGCATATCTTCGTTCCATGACAACACCTTTAACAGGTGTTGCACTTCGTTTGTGAACTTAGGGGGGCACCCAAGGGTTGTTAGATTCACGTGCCCGGTCCGCTGCGGCGGATCCACATCTGCCGGCTCGTACAACTACCACCCCGTGTCTGTCTTGCCCCGGCTTGACCGTGGCACCCGCAAATATGATCGGCAGGCCTCCGAGCCTGCCGGAAGCACTTCACGTGCCCGGCAGATGTCCACATCTGCCGGCTCGTACAACTACCACCCCGTGTCCGTTTTGCCCCGGCTTGACCGTGGTACCCGCAAATATGATCGGCAGGCCTCTGTGCCTGCCGTCAGCACGACGGCAGGGATAGAACCCTGCCGATCATTTTCAAAGGCTGGGTGGTCAATCCTATGGAGGCGATTTTATGTCTTCTACATGCAACATCTGGATGCGCGTTGTTGTCGTATAGTGGGCCCCGATAACTTATCATGCCTGTAATCGGCGCCTCGATACCGCCCTTAACCAAGAAGGAAACTTTCATGACCAATCGGCTTCTTCCGGAGCGCATGGACAATACATATCACGGTTACCGGCTTGCGCTTTGGCTCTTCGCCCTGATCGCGTCCGTGAAGATCCTCCAGGGTGTGATGGTCATCTTCAACGGCCCGTCTATCGCGGTATCAGCCGACGGCATCCCTCTTGACACCTACTCGCCCGGAGCCGCGCAGACAATCCTGGCTCTTTTCGCGATCTCAGGTCTTGCCCGCCTGATCCTGTCTTTGCTGGGCGTATTGGCGCTGGTACGATATCGCAGCGCGATCCCCTTCATGTTTGCACTGCTCGGATTCGATTATCTGGCCAGGCAACTGGTTCTCTATTTCATTCCAATTGTGCGTACGGGGACAGTACCGGGACCTGCCATGAACCTTGTACTCTTCGCTTTGACGATTGTTGGCCTGGCGCTATCGCTACGGAGCCGAGACAGGAGGAACTAACATGACAAACCAATTGGCAGATTCACAATTGCGCAAGACAGCCAGAACTGCCGGGTTCTGGTATCTCGCCATGACCATAACCGGTGTCTTCTGCCTGCTGTATCTCCCAAAGAAGATAATGGTAACAGGCAACGCCGAAGCGACAGCCAGTAACATCTTGGCTAATGAGATGCTGTATCGTATCGGCATTCTGGTTAACCTGATAAGTCAGAGCGTATTCGTAGTCACGGCATTGTATCTATACCGTCTGTTCAAAGATGTTAACCTGAGATATGCGCGGCTTATGGTGGCACTAGTGCTGGCTTCGGTACCAATCGCGTTTCTATCCATACTTAATTCGGTAGCCCCATTGGTGCTCTTGAGCGGCGCCGAATATTTGTCTGTTTTCTCACCGTCTCAATTGCACGCCGCGGCCATGTTCTTTCTCAATTTGGATCAGCAATTTACCTTTACCGGGGAGTTATTCTGGGGTCTATGGCTATTTCCCTTTGGCCTTCTCGTGATCAAGTCGAGATTCATTCCCAGGATTCTTGGTATTCTGCTGATAATAAACGGATTCAGTTACCTCGTTCTTAGCTGCGCTTCTTTGCTATTCCCGGCTCATGTAGATGCTGTCCAAAGAATCATAATGGCGCCGATGATGATAGGCGAACTTTCGATAATGCTCTGGCTCGTGATTGTAGGAGTGAAGAGGAAGACGGTCTAGTAGCCCGCAGCTCTGCAACAATAGTAAGGCGGGTCCGTCTTCGCCTGCCCGCCGGGGCGGGAACCAGCCATTTTCGTGCTACCGGGCGTCTCTGCCCGGCAACACAATTGTAATTGACGTGGTTAGACAACGACACTATCATAGTGTTATGCGAGTTCAAGGTGCGGGGCATTACGGTGAAGTTTGCAAGCACACTGGCAAGTGTGTGGCTGGCGGGGTATTTGTGGTCGCCGCCCTATTTGTGGTGATAGTGAGTAGTTCCTTGGCCGAGAATAACGATCATCCTGCGGCCACAATGGATTCCACTAACAGTGTGACATCGTCTCGGATGCAGCAATTGATTTCAAGCGTAATCGGACTTCGGGATAGATCCGATAAAGTGCTGCTTTCTGAGCCGGTACTTCTGAAAGCATCAGCGTCGAGTACCCCTGAACTGCCTGAAGCCCTCTTCGGTGTTGATGTGTGGAAGGTGGAAACTGGCCCGGTGATGCTGGATCTGAACAACTGGAAAGATGTGGACGCAAGACGAAAACGGTTCACGATCTTTTGTGACTCTTCAGGGTCCGTTCCATTCTGCGTAATCGGTGTATGCAGCGACTGCTCCGAAAATGACAGCGTTGCCTATTGGAGTCAGCTCAGCTTCGCCAGGCTGCAGCAAGCACTAACCGGAAAATACCGGGTGCCAATCGAACGGCCAAGAGTGCCGTTCATGGAAGCACTCGATGGCCTCGACCTCGGCGGCCCAAATCAGGCTACAGTTGTAATTGGCCTGTACCTCAAGTCATACTTATGCTGGGGCGATTCGGCGGGACCGGCCTGGGTGATAGAAACAAGCGGCTTTCCGGCGGTTGGAATCGGATCTGAAGGCGCAGCGTATCGTGCGTGGAGCAACGTGATCGATGCTACAACGGGCGAATTGATCTTTTCCGCTAGCGCACCATGTTCGAAGATTCTTGCACGGTAGCCCACAGCTCTGCTGTGGGTGCGTTGGAAGTTGAGACAATTGGCGGGTTCGAAGCGGACCCGCCCTACATAAGAATAGATATGATGTCTAGAACGTCCCCCGCTTGGGCAGCACCAACTGCCCTTCGGAGCGGGCGATATAAGTCGCGGCCGTGATGTCGCCAGTCACGTTCAAGGTCGTGCGGCACATGTCGAGAATCCGATCCACGCCGAGAATAATCGCAATCAACGCCGGGTTGACCCCGATAGTCGTCAGGACGACGATGATGAACGGGATCGATCCCGACGGCACCCCCGCTGTCCCGATCCCGCCAAGGATCGCCAGGTAGGCGACCACGATCTGTTGACCCAGGCTCAAATCGACTCCCGATAGTTGCGCGAGGAAGAGCACGGTTACGCCTTCGTAGAGCGCGGTGCCATTCTGGTTGGCGGTCGCGCCGATAGTCAGCACGAACGAATTGATCTCGCGCGGCACACCCAGGTTGCGTTCGGTCTCCGCCAACGCGGTGGGGAGGGTGGCATTCGATGACGAGGTCGAAAACGCAGTCAGCATGACGGTTTTGATCCGCCTGAAGAAATCGAGAGGGTTGATTCGCGACAACAGCCAGACCGAAAGCGAATAGACACCGAACATGTGCAGCGACAGTCCCAGCAGCACGGTCACGATAAACCAGCCGAGCGCCTGCAGAAGATCGATCCCGAACTGGGCGATGTTGGTAAACAACAAACACGCGACCGCATACGGGGCGATGTACATGACGATATCGATCAATTTCGCCGAAAGAGCAAACAGCGCATCCATTACTCGTACGAATGGTCCGCTCACTTTCTCAGGCACCAGCGTACAGGCGATCCCGAGGGCAAGAGCGAAGAACATCAGATGGAGCATGTTGGGCGTTTCGCTCGATACGGCGGCGATCGGGTTCGACGGCATGACGGTCTTGACCAGTCGCATCATGGGCGACTCGTTGTTGGACGCGGCCGCGGATTCGATCCGCTTGGTGGCTTCGGTGCCGTAGCGTTGTTCGAGACGTTGCGCCGTGTCGGGATCGATATGTTTGCCCGGTTTGATCGTGTTGGCGAGGGTCAGACCGATCACGACCGAGATAGCGGAGATGACAGCAGTATATAAGAAAGTCTTGAGTCCTACCCGTCCGAGCTTGCGAAGGTCGCCGATCCCGGCCACCCCGACTACCAGGGACGAGAACACGAGCGGAACCACCAGCATCAGCAGTAGCCTTAGGAAAAGCGCCCCGACCGGTTCGGTGATTTGTCGCACAATCCACGACACGGACGCGTCGTCGCCGCCGACGCCTATATTGACTGACAATCCGGCGACTACTCCGACTGCCAGTCCATAGAGAATTTTGACGTGGAGCGGTCGTTTGCGGCGGGTGGGTGTGGACGAAGCGGTATTGGATGTCATAGGTCTGATAAATGGCTAAGTTCTGACCAATATCTGCAAACACAAAGGTGCGCGCAAGTCCTGTAGGTCGGGACCCTTGTGGTCCCGACAACGGATATATCGGGATGGCGAGCTTTGTAGGTCAGGCCTACTCGGGGCCTGACATCCTTACTATGTCAGGCGTCAAGTCCGCCTGACCTACGATCTTCTACCTATATGACGTGGGCGGCACACGTCCCCGTGCGCCCCTTTCCGGCAGACGAGGACCCGCCGCGGCGGGCCGGGCACGAGTATAATAGCGGTTTCGACACCGTCGATGTAGCGTAGACACTCACGCTATGGTATAATGTCCGTCTAACGTACCCAAAGGCAGGTAAAATGTCAGACGACATCTTCTCCCAATCACCATACAGATGCCGCTTGGATTGGGGTGTCATCGGAACCGAGCGCGCGATACATCGGGGCGATATCATCGTAATCGTCGACGTCCTTAGCTTCTTGACCACGACCGCATACGCTGTCTCGCGCGGTGCTCTGATAATTCCCTGCTCACCCTCCGAGGATGCTCGAGAACTTGCACGCAAGATTGGGGGAGAAGCGGCGGTCAAGCGGCCCGATGTGCCCGCTCTCGGTCGGTATTCGCTTTCGCCGTCAACTTTCGCTGAAGTAGTAGAGGGTGAAAAGATAGTCCTGCCATCTCTGAACGGGTCGACATGCAGCAGCCGCAGGGCAACCAACCACGTGTTTGCTGGCGCCTTGGTGAACGCAACGGCGGTAGCGTCGGCGGTTGCCGGACTTCTCTCCCAAGGGAGCGAATCGGTGACTGTTATCGCGTGCGGCGAGCGCGAGAAACAACCGGAACCAGTGGGCGATCTGAGACCGGCGGTCGAAGACTGGCTGGGTGCGGGGGCGATTATCGCCGGGTTGAATGTCAGCAAATCGCCGGAAGCCCGGTTGGCAGAAGCAGCCTTTGTTGGCTCAGCACAAGATATTGCAGCGCTCTTGTGGGATTGTGTCAGCGGACGGGAGTTGCGGGAAGCCGGGTTCGGGGAGGATGTCAGGTTCGCGTCGGGATTGGACACAATCGACGTTGCGCCGGTACTCAGAGACGGTGCTTTTGTCAGGTCCTGACAACCGGTAGGCCACGATCCGGCAGATGTGGGTCCGCCGCGGCGGACCGGGCACGATTAGAGTGGTAATAACGGTAACGGAGAGGGGGAATGACGGCTGCTCCAACCCCGGAACCAGGCGGTTTTTCCCTTGTTTATATAGCAAAGGTTTTACTTGCCCCGTCAATCAGGGTATCGTATTGTACGGTGCTGACTTAGGAAGAACTGTTCATTTATTGAACTGTTAGCCGATAAGATTTAGTAACAGGAGTTGGTTTGGAAAACCATTGGATTCTCTTGATGGCCGGCCCCGGCGGTGGACAAGGCAGTACCGTCGCGATGGTTGTGTGGCTTGGCCTGCTGTTCGTGATGATGTATTTCCTGCTGATCCGCCCTCAGCGGAAACGGCAGAAAGAGCACGAGAAGCTCGTGAGCGAGCTGAAAAAAGGTGATAGAGTTGTAACGACCGGCGGCATGTTCGGAACCATTTTCGCCATCGACGACGAAAAGGGACGGATTATCCTTCGCATAAGCGAGGAAACCAAACTGGAGTTTTTGAAAACCTCCATCGCCGGCAAAGTGGAGAAGTAGCTGAAAAGCTTTAGGGAGTAACCGTGGCTGAGCGGCCGATCGTCATATATGGCGACCCGGTATTGCGGGAAGTAGCCCACCCGGTTGAGGAAATCAACCAGGCAGTAAAAGACTTGGTGTCTCAAATGGTAGACACACTCAAAAGGGCCAAAGGCCTGGGCCTGGCTGCCAGCCAGGTAGGCGCGCCCTTGCGGCTGTTTATTCTTGATCTCTCAGCGACCGACATCGATGAGTCCCTCAGGGTGTTTATCAATCCGGAAATTATCGAGACCGACGGGGAAATCGAAATGGAGGAGGGTTGCCTCTCGTTTCCGGAACTGTACCTCAGAATTTCCCGCCCGGAGCGGGTCAAAGTCCGCGCGACCGACCTCAATGGAAATCGGTTCGAAATGACGGCCGACGGGGTCATGGCGCGCGCCATTCTGCATGAGTACGACCATACCCAGGGAAAGCTGTTCATCGATCATCTGTCACCGCTGTCCCGAACCTTGCTGAAGGGCCGGCTGAGAAAGCTTGCTGCCGCATCGTAAAGATTTGCTTCCCCCTGCTTCGTTCGCCGTCTGAACGGCGACCGGCCGACAAATCCACTGCTCCACCAGATCAGGCCACCCGGGTGCGTCTACCCGGGCCATGTCGGGTTTGTGGGTATGCCACGGCCATGCGACGATGAAGATTGTGTTTATGGGGACGCCGGAATTCGCGCGAGCCATTCTATCCGTCCTGAACAACAGCAGCCATGAAATTGTGACCGTGGTTACCGGTGCGGATAAACCGGTCGGCCGCCGGCGGGTGATGACCTCAACCGCGGTGCACGAGTATGCTCGTGAGCACAAGTTGCCGGTCCTGATGCCGCTGTCGCTCAAGGATCCCGATCTTCGCGAAAAGCTGGCTGCGCTCAAAGCCGATCTGTTCATCGTGGCCGCTTTCAGGATTCTCCCGCCGTCGTTGTTCGAACTGCCGAAGCTCGGTTCGATCAACATCCACGCCTCGCTTCTACCCAAATATCGGGGCGCCGCTCCGATCAACTGGGCCATTATCAACGGCGAGTCCGTGACCGGTCTGACCAGCTTCTTTTTGAAACGACAAGTAGACACGGGCGACATGATTCTTCAGACGAAGGTCCCGATCGCCCCAAATGATACCTATGATTCACTGTACGACCGTCTGGCCACAATAGCCGGGCCGTTCACGCTCGAAACCCTGGACCTGATCGCACGGGGCGAAACCCGCCCGATCCCCCAGGACAACACCGCCGCTACCCCCGCCCCGAAAATCCGACCGGAAGACGCTCTGATCAATTTTGATCAGCCCGCGACCCGGGTCGCTGATTTCATCCGGGGCATGGCTACGAAGCCGGGGGCGTACACCTACTTTCGGAGCCAGATGCTCAAAGTGCATTTTGCGAGTGTCTCCGAACAGATGGCTGTCTCAGCATTACCGGTCGGAAGTATCCTGCCCGACCGGAAAGCCCTTCGGGTTGTCTGCGGAAGCGGCGTAGTCGAGCTGACCAAAGTTGTCCCGGCCGGAAAGAAAGAGATGGACGGCGTATCGTTCATCAACGGCTTCAGACCGGTCGCCGGTGAATCGTTTACCCGAGAGGGAAAGACGGAGTTATTGTGAGGAAAGAAATTATTATCAACACCACCGAGTACGAAACTCGCGTGGCGATCCTGGAAGACGGCGAACTGGTGGAACTCCAGGTCGAACGGGCCGGATCGGACCGCATGGTCGGCGACATCTACAAGGGCAAAATCAGTTCGGTTCTGCCCGGCATGCAGGCCGCGTTTGTCGACATCGGTCTCGAACGAGCCGCCTACCTGCACTCGTCCGATATCGGCAAGGTCTATCACGACACGTACGAATCGGACGAAGACGAGGAAGAAGAAGCCCCCGCGGAGATCATCCGCAAGACCCGCCGCGCCGGAATCGAGACAGTTCTGAAGAAGAACCAGGAGATTCTGGTTCAAGTCATCAAGGAGCCTATCTCCACCAAAGGACCGCGGATTGCATCGGAAATTTCGCTCGCCGGCCGCTATCTGGTTTTGGTGCCGGACGATGATCACGTACGCGTCTCCAAACGAATTACCAACTGGGGCGAGAAGCGCCGCTTGCGCAAGGCGATCTCGCCGCATCGGCCGGAAGGGTTCGGGTTAATCATCCGCACCGAAGCCGAAGGGCGCGAGGAACGGGATTTCGAAGCTGACATCAAGCGCCTGATGCGACTTTGGGCCAAACTCAAAGCCAAGGCGGATCGTCTTCCGGCGCCGTCGCTCGTCCACAAAGAAGCCGACATGGTGGTTGCGATGATTCGCGACGTTTTCACCGACGAGGTCGATAAAGTCATCTGCGACTACCGCGATGATTACAAGAAGATCATCAGCTACGCCCGTCAAGTGCTCCCGCATTTGAAAAGCCGGGTGCATTTGTACAAAGGGAGCAAGCCGGTTTTCGACGAACACAATCTGGAACCGGAGCTCGACAAGATGCTCAGCCGCAAAGTCTGGATCAAGAAGGGCGCTTATCTCGTGATTGACCAGACCGAGGCGATGGTGACTATTGATGTCAACACCGGCCGGTTTGTCGGGCGGCGCGATCAGGAGAACACGATCTTTCAGACGAACCTGATGGCTGCGAAAGAAATCGCGCGCCAGATTCGTCTGCGCGACATGGGCGGCCTGATCGTTTGCGATTTCATTGATATGTATAACCGCGACAACCGTCGGCGGTTGCTCGACGAATTCCAGGGGGCGTTCCGCTATGATCGCGCCAAACGGGCGATTAATCCGGTGACGGAATTCGGCCTGATCGAAATGACTCGCGAGCGGGTGCGTCCGTCGCACATGCAGACCTTGTCGGAGCCCTGCCCGCACTGCGAGGGGGTCGGGCGGATCATGTCGAAGGAAAATGTCGCGACCAAGATCGAGCGCTGGTTTCATCGGGCGCGTTCGGCGAGCAAGTATCGTGATTTTCATCTCGTTGTGAATCCGGATATGGCGGAAGTGATGTTGAATGGCAATGGTTCGAGCCGGATTGCGCGGATCATGAAGGCGTCGCGCTGCCGGATCAATCTGGTGCGTGACACGACCTTGAACCAGAGCGACTATCGCATGTACAACGCGAACGACAACAGCGACATCACGGAAGTGTACAAAGTATAGGTATTTGAATTCCGTCTTGCCCCGCTTCAGGCGGGGCTGGATTCACATTTGAAGTGCAACAGTTCGAGCCAAAAGAACTCTGCTGGAGTGAGGAAGTCCAGGCATTTTCGAGGCGTGTTATTGTAGATTTGAAAGAAGTCTGCGAACCGTCTCGGCGAGAGTTTGGTCAAGTCGGTTGACCGAGGGAGTCGGCGTCGGAGGCGACCGATTCCATTTTCGACGCCGCCTTTCTGCCAGGGTGAGTAGGTGTTACAGAAGTAGGTCTCGATGTCGTGGTCATGGAGTCGGTAGTGCTGGCCGAACTCGGGACCGTTATCGAAGGTGATGGTCTGTCGCCAGGCGGGCGGCAAGGGTGCCAGGAGAGTGCACATGGCCTTAGCAACCGAGGCGGCATCTTTGGCGGGTAGCTTAACCCCCATCATCAGGCGTGAGTGTCGCTCATGAAGGACGAGGACGCTCTGATCGGGTTTTCGGAAGTTCATGAGATCACCTTCCCAGTGTCCTGGTGTTTTCCGGCTCTTGGCGCTCTTCGGCCGCGCGGAGATAGGGCACCGCAGGGCTATAGACGACGTCGACCGACCTCTCTTGCACCCTCGCCAGCTACGTCTGGCTCGGCCACGGATCAGTAAGTACCGCCAAGTGTAATCCTTAGTACGGGCGATCTGCGCGTAGATAAACCGGTAGATCGTTTCGTAGGAAATCACCTTCCGGCCCATCTCCACGGCCAGCCTTCCCGCGACCAACTCCGGAGACAAACCATTAGCTAGTCCCATCACTACCATGTCGCGCAGTTCTGGACGGCGATCCAATTTGGAGCCGGTCCAACGCCGGGCACGGCTCTGGTCGTTGGCATAGGCGGGCAGGTAACCGCTTTGTCGGCTGCGATTTCGCCTTATCTCCCGAGCAATGGTCGATGGCGCGCGATCCAGAGCTGCCGCGATTTGCCGGAGCGACCGCCCGTTGGTGTGTAAGCGGGCAATCTCACACCGCTCTTCAAGATTGATCTGTGCATATCTTCGTTCCATGACAACACCTTTAACAGGTGTTGCACTTCGTTTGTGAACTTAGGGGGGCACCCAAGGGTGTGAGCAGTCAATTTAATCGGCAGGGTTCCACCCCTGCCGAGCGCTCTCCGGCAGAACCGCGTTTTCCTCTTGCATCACACAGCGGCGTTAGTTATCCTGCCTATCAGGAGACAGCATCCCCCGTATCTTGAGGGTTCCGGCACGACACCACGTTAATTTTGATCGGCAGTCAATTGTGATCGGCAGGGTTCTAACCCTGCCGGACGGTCGAAAGGGGTAGCCCACAGCTTGCTGTGGGTCAGCTTCGTGCCCGGCAGATGTCCACATCTGCCGGATGAAACGCAAAGAGGGAGCAGCAAATGGATCAAATCAAGAGTAAAGTAGTATGGGTTATGGGGGGGTGACGCTGGTAGCGCTCGCCTATCTCATTGGTACACAATCAGCTGAGTGGATGAAAGAGTGGAATCTCAGCCGGAACGCCGATGAGTACCGCACCCAGGCCGCCGAGCAGACGGCGATGATCCTGAGGAAAATGGGGACAATCAAAGTGGGGGACACGTTGGGGAACTTCCCACTCGAAGACATCGACGGGAAACTACACCTTCTGTCTGAACTGGCTACAGACAAAACACTGATTACATATCTTAAGCCGGACTGCGACGCCTGCCTGGAAGAACTCGAGCGTTTGCGGAGTGTCGCTAAGGGTCCAGACGATTACGAACATGTGATTCTTATCACCTCGGCCAATCCGTTGCACATGCAGCGCATACGAGAAGATTACGGTCTGGGGTGTGAGATATTGTACGAAAATGAACGGCAGTTCGGGGCGGCATTGAAGATTCAGTCGTTCCCTTTCAATCTAGTGGTGGACCGTGACCGTGTGATCCAAACGATTCATGCGAACACGCTTCTACCGGATGACAATGAACAGTTGTTTGAAGCGGCTCACTCCGTCACACCCGCGCAGGCGGGTGCCCAGTCAAGGTGGCCGGTCAGAGAGGTAGATTGTTCGACAGATGCTCATCATGAGCATGCTTCTCGCAATGGGGTGTTGGTGTATGGCGATCTTGTCTGGGTGCCTGCCTCCACAGGCATGACAGAGATAGCAACTGTCGGGCACGTGCTTCGTCACCCTGAGCCTGTCGAAGGGTGAGTAGGAAGAACAAATGCAATACCGCCTGACTGTCCGTTCCCTTCCTTTAACACGAAACCTATCTAACCATAGGAAGGAGAACTTTACTATGAAAAACAAGAAAGTTCTGATAGTTTACACGTACCTGTTCCTGTTTGCGTTTACGCTCGGTTTCAGCTTCACGCTGGCGAGCCAGGCGCAAGCGGAGCCGGATCCCTTTATGGCTTGCGCGTGCTGTATGAGTTACTGCCCTGATGATCCGGAGCAGATAGCAGTACAAGGCCACTGGATAGTTACCTATGTGCCTGGTGTGGGTGAGGTCTTTCAATGCACCGGCTTCTTCGCCCCAGACTGTGGGGCAGTTTGCGATCACTTTACCTATCAGTGCGGGCCTGAATCATAGAGGCGGTGATTCCGCGTTCAGTGTAGTATTCCGGCTCGAGATTGCATTCTACTTGAGCTATGACCTGCGAATCCAGTGCCGGAAGTAATTTGAGACTCGGGAGCGGCAGTTAGGTGGTTCGAATAATTGGTGTACGGTTGTAGAGAATTGCAACAGGAGGGTGGCTCATTTGCAGACAAACTATAGTATTCATTTGACTTTCTTATGCATCTAAGTCAATGTCGTCTCGGATGGAGCATGTTACTTTACCTGCTCGCACTATTGACACTACTGTGTTCTTGGCGTGCCGTGGCTGTGGCTCAAGATGCAGGATGCTATGCGCATTCATGTGGCAACCTCCAGTTATCAGTATGCAACAGCGGGAAGTTCGGTGTCACTGAGGCAATTGACCCAGTCACTGGCGATAGCGTTTTCGGATGCGTCTATCCCAGGGGCAGCTATAGGCGCTACTGTGCTGTCGACTTGAGTGTTGGTGCCGTTGTTGGCACTGACACCCTGGTGTCCAATCCATGGGAGATAGCTCCGGAGGCAGGTTCAAACAAATTTACAATACTGAGTCGTGATCCCAGATCGATTTACTATTCTACGAACGCAAGGTCGCAACTTGATCTCATCTGCAAATACTATGATAACTACCAAGTGCCCTTCCAGACGACTGGTTGGGACGTCCGCAAGCACATCCCCCTTGGATTGACAATCACTCAACGCTCTATGGCGTGGGGAGGGGGATCTATCGGCGATTTCGTGATTATCGAATTCAACATCGCCAACACGGGCGGCAAGCACCTGGAACAGATGTACATCGGTCTTGATCAATGGACATGGGCAAGTTCGGTGTTTGTTGATGGGAACGATGACCAGGATAACCTGGCAGGCCTTCTGAGGTATTCCAGGCCATCTGAAGAATGTCGTTTTATCGATACGCTTGATTTGGCGTACGTGATGGACAACGACGGCGATCCGAGCGGCGGTGAATATACGAGCCAGTCCCCTCGCGCGGCCGTGGGCGTTATGGTACTCGGGGGACTATCAGATTCTACCAAACTCAACTTCAACTGGTGGATTGGTACCAACAGCCTGCGAGAAAGTTTCGGGCCGAGACGGAAAGGAACGGCGGACGATCCGTTTCGACCGATTGGCCCCTTCCTTGGTCAGCCGTACAAGGATGTGAATTTCTACTATGTTATGTCTCACCCGGAAGTTGACTATGACCAGATCTTCACTACCGTGGATCAAGGGAACGAAGGATGGTTGCCTCCACCGGGGGACGCTGATCTGATTGCGTCCGGATCATGGGGACAAGCCATGTTATCGTTTGGTCCGTTTGAACTGAGTCCCAGAGAGAACTTTTCTTTCACCATCGCCGTAGTCGGCGGTGACAACGTTCACACCAATCCGAACGCAGTTTTCGAAACATACAACCCTCAGCCGTATTATGATCAGCTCGATTTCTCGGAACTTGCAGCCAACGCTCGCTGGGCGCAGTGGGTGTATGACAACCCCGGTGTGGATACCGACAGCGATGGCTATTTCGGCGAGTATCGTATATGTGAAGGCGAAACGACCTGGTACAAAGGTGATGGTGTCCCTGATTTCCGTGGCAACACGCCGCCGCCGATACCGTTCACACGATTCGAAACTGAAGCTGGGAAGATCATTGTCCGTTGGAACGGCTTTCTCTCCGAAACAACGAAAGATATCTTCTCGAATCTGATCGATTTCGAGGGGTACCGCGTCTATTGTGGTCTGGATAACCGGAAAACAAGTCTGGCTCTGTTGACCAGTTACGACAAACAAGATTGGCTGCGCAGGAAGTACAACAAACTTGGATCAGGCGAAAGTCGCTGGTTCAACGATGATCCACCCTTCAGTCTCGATTCACTCCGCATTCTTCATAACAATCCCGATTTCAACCCGGATGATTACCCCCGCCAACGGCCGTTGATAGACGGCGACAGCGCTTTCTATTTCTCCTCCGTGGACGAAAACGTGTACAGCCTGACTACACCAAACGGCATTCACAAAGCCTATCCTGATGCTATCAACCCCGGCACCGACTCGACTCTCTGGACCGAAGCTGACATCACGACCGAGCACGACGGCCGCAGACTTCCCAAATACTATGAGTATGAATACGTCATCGACAACCTGCTGCCGACTGTGCCATATTTTGTCGCGGTGACAGTATTTGACTTCGGATACGCCGGTGGACGCGGTAACATGCCTCCCGATGAGACGAATTCGCTGAACAATCTCACTGAATGCTACGCGCAGACTTCATCGGAAATTGTCGAAGAAGAGAACCTTAACGCCTATGTCTATCCCAATCCCTACAGAGTTGACGCCAAATATGAGGACGGCGGCTACGAGAATCGCAAGGGGAATATCATTCCCGACCGGGCGCGGCTGATCCATTTCGGCAATCTGCCACGCGTTTGTAAAATCAAAGTCTATTCTCTCGATGGCGATCATATTGGCACGATCGATCACAACTTCCCCGAAGGCGGCCCGGAGTCGATGCACGACTGGTGGAACTTAGTCAGCCGTTCCGGTCTGGCGGTAGAGTCGGGGCTGTATTATTGGGTGGTGGAATCCACCACCCGCACCCAGATCGGGAAGCTGGTCATATTGAAATGAAGATTCCCACCCGCTGGGCGGGGTACAGTTGACCCTTGTGTCCCGACGTCTCGGGGACGACGAAAAGAATAAAAAAGGCCGCCCATGTGGGCGGCCTTATGATTACCGAATTGAGGCCACGCCGGCGCTAATGTGCCAGCCTGAACGCCTCCACCATTTTGTTCATTGATTCAGCCTGGCGGTTGAGTTCTTCGGCCGCAGCCGCTTCCTTCTCAGCTCCCTTAACCGAATCCTTAATGACCGTCGCAATTTGCTGAACATTTCCTGAAATCTCCTCGGCGGCCACCGATTGTTCGCCCGCTCCGGCCGCCATTTCCTTCACCACATGCATGACCTGCTCTGACATGGCCACGATCTCACCGAGCGACCGGCCGGCCTGATCGACCAACTCCTGACCGACCGAGACCTGCTTGATCGCCTGCTCCATCGAGTTGACGGCGTCGCCGGTCTGATGCTGGACAGTCTTGATCATGTCGGAGATTTCACCGGTCGCCTTGCCGGTACGTTCCGCCAACTTGCGGACTTCGTCGGCCACCACCGCAAAGCCACGTCCCTGCTCGCCGGCGCGAGCCGCTTCAATCGCGGCGTTGAGCGCCAATAGATTGGTCTGATCGGCGATATCTTCAATGACATTGATAATCTCACCAATCTGGTCAGCCGAACTCGCAAGAGCGCCAATCGACTCGGCCGAACTGCGCACCTGATCGGTGATACGCTTCATGCCGTCGATAGTCTGGGAGACAAACGTCCCGCCGTGAGCCGCGTTCTCGGCGGCCTTGCGCGATAGTTCAGTGGCCGACTCGGCGTTCTTGGACGCCCCAAGAATCGACGCCGTCATCTCTTCAACCGACGTTACCACCTGATCCACTTTGGTGGATTGATCGGCGGCTCCGCGTGACATCTGCATTGAAGTGGATGATATCTCGCCCGAAGCGCTGAGCAGTTCATGAGCGCTGGAAGTGAGGCGGTGGATCATCCCGGTCAGGTTGTCGACCATCTTGCCGAACGACTTGCCGAGCGTATCACGTTCCGAACGGGGGGTTATCTTCACCGAGAGATTGTTGTTAGCGATTTGGTCGGCGGCGGTAGCTGCTTCCGACAAATACGTGACCACGCGATTGAAGGATTCGCCCAACTCGCCGATTTCGTCTTGTGACCGGACCTCCACCGTACAACTGACATCACCTTCGGCGATCGTGGTGGCTACTTTGACCAGTTCATGCACCGGCCGGGTGATCGATCGCGACATCAGGTAGCCGATGATCAGAGATATGACCAGAGATATGAAGCCAAACATGATAATGGCATTACGTACTGTCGTGACCGGTGCGGTGAATTCGTCGGCATAACTTCCGGCGGCGACAATCCAGTCGCGATCCTTGAAGTAACTGTACGCGACTATCTTGTCGCGAGGTGTGGTCTCACCGAGCTCCTTGTCGAACCAGGGGTAAGTGATCCAGCCGAGTTCGTTCCGGCCGAGCTTTGGTCCCTTAGCTGTGATCTCTTTTATGAATTCGTATTCGGAGAGGTTGGTGCCTGCTTTGGTGGGATGTACCTGCAGAACACCCTGCGAGTTGATAACATAGATGTATCCCGAGGCGCCGACTTTCTGAGACACCAGAAGTTCAGTCAGGCGCTTCGACTGTTCCGGGACCCCGCAAAAGAGTGAGCCGATCACGTCACCATTCACATCTTTGATTGGCTCGTACATTGTGAGAAACCAGGCGCTGACCACCCATGCGCGACCCTGGTAGGTACGACGATTGTCGAACACTTCACGATAGACTTCCGGCGATATGGTAGTGCCGATGGCTCTCTTGCCGTCGGCGGCAATCACCGAGGTGCTGATGCGTCGGGCGGTAGTCCCATCTTTCTGAAAGATCGTACAACGAGCGCCGGTCAGAGCGGTAATCTGATCGACAAACTCGAAACCATCGTTTGCCGCCCATTGTTTGGCACCTTCGCCTACCACCATCTTGCCATTGACGATCTCGACCCGGTTGCCGCCGGCCTGCTCAAAGGCCAGATGGGCCGTTTCCATGTTCGCTTTCACCATGGCCAGACTCAGTTCGGCGCTGGCCTCGCACATGTCGCGGGCCATGGTAGCCATGTGAGCCAGATCGCTCTTGGCCATATCGGTCATGTAGGTACGTGACTGGGATATACTGATCGTGGCGATACCGACAATCGAAAGAGCCAGTACGCAAAAGACAAGCAGCATGATTTTACGTCCCAGTGTCATTCTGATATTCATGGTTTGTGTCTCCCGGGTTTCTTCACCGCCGGCCTTCGGGGCCGGACATTCCATTCCTGTCCTAGTGCTTCAGTTTCGTCAGGCGCAAACCGATACGCTTTCACGCCGCGGTCATTTCCGCGCGCGCGAATCGAACCATCTACGGGTCGCGCCTGTTGCATGACAACGTCCGGCAACTCCGGCTCAGACGTCGGTCCGATCATTGATATTTGTGATTCGCTTGGGCCCTGAGCCATGCAGTTCGATTGGTCGAGTATGGTGAGTGCCGATCGGGAGCTCCCCCGATCACCGGTTCAGCAACCACGTACTCTTCGGGCCAAGGCTAATGCCGGCCGGGGACTAATACGTCCAATGATGACTCAGTCCCGACGGCTCGTATCGAAATATATCGGCATGGAGTAGATGCTCAATAATGACTTTATCGTCCAATTTTATCTGATTTGGCGGAAAATGGTTCAAGCACGAACAGCAGAAAGCCACCCTTACGGGTCGCCTTTCAAGTTCGTTTCAGTATGAAATAGCAGATCGCTACATTTCCGGCGAACGATTAGTCGTCGGATAAATATACCCGGGTGCCTCGGCTGATGTCCATATCCGCCGGGCACCGGGTGTTCTAGTGTGCCCGTAACAACGGGCCCCTGTTTCTAAGTGGGACAGCTTCAGAAATTCACCGCCAGATCCATATTGGCGCAGATTTGCCGGGCTTTGTTCACCGGCAACCAGGGATCATCTGAGATTCTGGTCACGAAAGTCTCGTTGACACTAACTATGTTCAACAGAGGACTGTGACCGAGGGCGAGGATTTCGCCGGGTACGCGATAAAGCCAACCCGTGTCATGGTTGTAGTAGACACCCGGTTCGTTTATCTCGTTGAAAGGCTCCGTCACAAACTTGCGCGTTTGCTGGGTGCTTTCCATGCCCGGAGACATCGTCGTAGTACGCTTGATAGACATTGTGGCCTCCATGCGAGGTAAGAACGTTTGACAATTACTTTGTCCAAACAGCTGTTCCGACATCTTCCATCGCTTTTACGCATACCAGACAAGTTTCGTCTAATATAGGATTCAATTTTCGCATAATTTTTCCGGACTTATTTGTACGGATTCTTTTCTCAACACGGTTCATAGGTGTCGAGCTGTGTGACCGTGACATTGGTGTGACAAATCGCCATGACTAGTTTGCTGATTAATTTTCAACAGAAACGAAGAAGGCCGCCCGATTGGGCGGCCTTCAAGCAGTCTTCTAACAGACGGGGAGGTCTATTTCTGAAATTTGAAAATCTCGACCGTCTTGTTCAGGGATTCTGCCTGACGGTTCAATTCTTCGGCCGCCGCCGCGGCTTGCTCGGCGCCTTTCACCGATTCTTTGACTACCGTCGCGATTCGCTGAACGTTAGTGGAAATCTTCGCAGCGGCAACCGACTGCTGGCTGGAACCGCTGGCGATTTCTGTTACCATGTGCATGACTTGCTGTGACATGGAGACGATTTCGCCCAGTGACTGACCCGCCCGGTCGGCGAGCTCTTGTCCGCCCTCGACTTGCTTGATTCCTTCTTCCATCGCTTTGACCGCATCGGCCGTTTGCCGTTGGACGCTTTTGATCATGTCGGATATCTCGCCGGTCGCTTTGCCGGTTCGCTCCGCCAGCTTGCGGACTTCGTCGGCCACCACCGCAAATCCTCGTCCCTGTTCACCGGCCCTGGCGGCTTCGATAGCGGCGTTGAGAGCCAGAAGATTGGTCTGGTCGGCGATGTCGTCAATAACGTTGATGATTTCGCCGATCCGGTCGGCGGAAGTTGCCAGAGCGCTTATTGATTCCGCCGAAATCCTTACCTGATCGGTGATCCGCTGCATACCCTGGATGGTCTGCGACACGATTTCACCACCGCGGGAAGCATTATCAGCGGCGTGGCGTGAGGTATCCGTGGCCGAGTCGGCGTTCTTCGATGCTTGTACGATCGATGCACTCATTTCTTCGATAGCGGTCGCTACCTGATCAACCTGGGTCGACTGATCGGCCGCGCCGTGCGACAGTTGCTCTGAAGTAGCCGCGATTTCATTGGCCGCACTGAGCAGTCCATGCGCGTTGTCACCCAGTCCGCGGACGACTTTGGTCAAATTCACAGTCATCTTGCGGAACGAATGCCCCAGAGTGTCCTGGTCCGACCGGGGGGCGATTTGAACGGTGAGGTTGTTGTTGGCGATTTGATCCGCTGCCGTGGCGGCTTCCTGAAGATAGACCACCATCTGATTGAATGAATGTCCCAGTTCACCGATTTCGTCGGTCGAGTGTACCTCCACCGATCGGGAGACGTCGCCCTGTGCCACCGAGGTGGCGACACTCAAGAGACGATGCACGGGACGGGTGATGCCGCGGGACATCCACAACCCAAGGGATAGGGAGATTAGCAAGGAGATGAAACCGAAGATTAAGATGGCGTCACGTACTTGGGCTACCGGCGCGGTGAACTCGTCCAAGTAGCTTTCGGTGGCTACGATCCAGTCCCAATCCTTGAAGTAGGTGTAGGCTACGATCTTGTCTCGCGCCGTGGTTTCACCGAGCTCCTTGTTTATCCAGGGATAGACAATCCAGCCGATTTCGCCGCCCTTTAGATTCGGACCTTTGGTGCACATTTCTTTGATGAAATCGTACTGCATCAGACCGGCGCCGGTCTTGGTCGGGTGTACTTGGGCGATTCCCTGAGAGTTGACGGCGTACATGTAGCCGGTAGTGCCGACCTTCTGCGCGAGTAACGTCTCGCTGAGCAGCTTGGATTGTTCCGGGACGCCGCAGAAGAGGGCGCCCACTATGTCGCCGTTGGTGTCCATAATCGGTTCATAGACCGTCACAAACCACGCGTTCACTACCCAGGCCCGACCTTGATACGGTCGACGGTTATCGAACACCTCTTTGTATACTTCCGCGGAAATCTCAGTGCCGATCGCTCGGTTCCCATCCTTGTTGACAACTGACGTGCTGATGCGTCGGGCGGTGGCACCATCCTTCTGAAAGATGGTACATCGTGCGCCGGTCTGGGCCGTGACCCGGTCGACGAAATCGGTGCTATTGTTGACAACCCACTGTTTGCTCCCTTCGCCGATAACCATTTGACCCTGTTCGATTTCCACTTTGTTGCCACTGGACATTTCGAACACTGCTTTCGCAGCGGCCATGTCGGACTTTACTCGCATCCTCGTTTGTTCGGCGTTCATGGCGCAGATGCTGTTGGCCATGGTCGCCAGATGAGCCAGATCGTTTTTAGCCAGGTTGGTCATGTGGGTGCCGGACTGAGAAATGCTTATCGCAGCGATGCCGGCAATCGAAAGCGATAGCACGCAGAAGACGAGCAGCATGATCTTGCGCCCCAGTGTCATTCTGATCTTCATAGTCTGTTTCTCCAAGTTATCTCTCCTACCTTCCGATAGGACTCGGGCCTCGAGTCCTGACCTTCGCACTCCGGCTCGATCTACGCGTTGCGCCATGCGTCTTGGGCAAGGTTCACCGCTCGATTCCGAGGGAGGCGGAAAACTCGTCGGTTATTCTCTATCGTTTCTCGACCTCAAGCCAAATCCGGCTCTGACATAGATCGGTCCTTGAGCCGATAGAGGTTGTTTGAGTCTGAAGCCCTGAGGATTGAGTTGTTGAGTAGTGTGAATGCCGTCCGAGAGGTCCCCCGGTCACGGGTTCGGCAGCCAAGTACTCGGCGGGCTGTGGTCAATGTTGTTCGCGGACTGATAGATCTTACTCTGCTTCAGTCCTGACGACTTCCACGATTACTTATCGGCGTGGAGTAATTACTCGATAATGGGGAGGCGAATTCTTTTGTGTATTTTTTTTGTGAAGTGTGTGACGAGGAGACAAAAAAGGCCGTCCTTGTGGACGGCCTTTTGAAATCCAGACTAAGTCGAGTCTGTTGGTTACTTCTTGTCTTTATCCGACTTGGCATCGCCTTTGGCAGATTTGGCATCGCCCTTGGCCGCCTTGGCATCACCCTTGCCGGCTTCACCTTCGGCCGGAGCAGCAGCAGCGCCTTCGGCAGTAGCGCCTTCGGCGGCTTCGCCTTCAGCGGCGGCAGCAGCCTCAGCTGTGACTTCCTCGGCCTTGATGATGGTCGGAGCGGAAATCACTACGATCGTGCGCTGTTGATCGACCATAATCGTGGCTCCCGGCACCGAGATATTCTTTACGTGAATCGAGTCACCAATGTGCAACTCGGACACGTCGATCTGCAGGTGTTCGGGAATGGCAGTCGGCAAACACGAAATTTCTATTTCGCGCATGGTCGTCTGCATGATACCGCCGTCAACCTTAACGCCGATCGGAGTGCCTACGAAGTGAATCGGGATCGCGACGTGAATCGGCTTGGTCATCGAGATGGCGTGGAAATCGACATGCAAGACGCGGTTGGAAACCGGGTCGCGCTGAAGTTCGCGGACGACCGCTTTGGTCTCTTTGCCATCGAGGTTCAAATTCAGAATCGAGCTTTTGGTGGCGTGACGCATGGCTGCGCGGAAGGCCCGCTCTTCAACCGTCACCGAAACCGGCGTGAACTCCGGACCGTAGACGACTCCCGGTATCAGGCCGGCGGCACGGGCCTGGCGCGCGACGCCTTTGCCGGTGCCGGGGCGGTGTTGAAGGGTTACTGGAATCTCTCTCATTTTCTCTTTATCTCCAAATAGACGTTCTTATTTTCGCTATAGCGGCAGGCTCGGTTCGTCGAACATGACGGACACCGATTCTTCATCGGCAATCCGTCGGATCGTTTCCCCGATCAAGTGCGAGCAGGATATAATTTCAAATTTTGCGGTCAACGGCTTGTGAGACTGGTCGATCGAGTCGGTGACGACCATCTTGCGAATGGGCGATTCTTCAATTCGTTGAATCGCATTTCCGCTCAGCACGCCGTGGGTACAGGCGCCGTAGATTTCGAGCGCGCCGCGCTCTTTCAGATAGTCGGCGGCCTGACAGAGCGAACCGCCGGTGTCCACCATGTCGTCGCGGATGATGATATTCTTCCCCTGAACTTCGCCGATCAGGTTCATCACCTTCGACTGATTGGGGCTCGGACGGCGCTTGTCAACGATGGCCAGGTCGGCCTGGAGTTGTTCAGCCGTGCTGCGGGCCATCTTCAATGACCCGACATCCGGCGAAACGACCACCAGATTTTTCAGGTGCCAGTCGGCCAGATAGGGGATAAACAGCTTTGATGAATACAAGTGATCGTGGGGCAGATCGAAAAAGCCCTGGATCGGACTGGCATGGAGATCGAAAGTCAGGATGCGATCAGCCCCGGCGGTCGTAATCAAGTTGGCGGCCAGCTTGGCCGTGATCGGAACACGCGGCCGGTCTTTGCGTTCCTGACGTGAGTAGCCGTAGTACGGAATCACCGCGGTGATGCGCATGGCCGAGGCCCGCCGTGAAGCGTCGATAAGCATCAGCAGCTCCATCAGGTTCTCGGCCGGCGGGTTGGTCGACTGGATGATAAACAGATCGGCGCCCCGGATATTCTCGTTGATCTGGACGAAAACTTCGCCGTCGCTGAACCGGGTTACCGAGCAGTTGGCCAACTGCAGTTCCAGATAGGCGGCGATCTTCTGCGCCAATCCGGGATTGGAGGTGCCGGTCACCAGTTTGATGTCGTTTCGTACTATCATTTCGCAAGCCTGGGCTATTCGAAACAAAACCTGTTTTGCGACCGTCGTGGCCGATCGCAAAGCAGGCCTTGTCGTAAAAGTCGCATATGGCTGGGGCGCCAGGATTCGAACCTGGGAATGCCAGCTCCAAAGGCTGGTGTCTTACCACTTGACGACGCCCCAGTAAATCGGGTCCGTCCTGTCCGGGACTACTCCGTGCTTTGCTCGCGGAGCTCCTTTTCGTAAGCTTCCAGCACCGCCTTTTCAATCATCGTTCGCATGTCCCGATTTACCGGGTGTGCGATGTCCTGATGGGTACCGTCCGGCCTCTTTCGGCTCGGCATCGATACAAAGTACCCGGTCGTGCCCTGGATAATTTTCATGCCTCGTATCACGAAGCAATTATCGAAGGTCACGTTGGCGAATCCTCTGAGCTTCTCCTCATCCCGGAGGGTCACTCTGATCTCAGTGATCTCCACGCTGTTGCCCCTGTCGTCTAAAGTGGCGCAGGCAACCGGATCGGTCTTACGACCACTGTCGTCCAGTCGCTTCTGCCAAGTACCCTGTCGCCTGCAATGTCAGGCGCGTTGCCATATATTCCAAAGACCGTTGGACCGGAGCCACTCATTCGGACCAACAACGCCCCGTTGTCCATCAGGTCGTTTCTCGCTTTCTGCAATTGCTCGAAAGCGGTTGTCTGGACCCGTTCGAAATCGTTGCCACTGTTGGACAACCAGTTAAGGAAGTCCCCGGGCACTTTCCAGCCCCGAAAAGTACGGGGGGAGGCACTTCTTGTCAAGGGCAATCTAAGAGCGGCATAAGCTTCAGCGGTCGAAACCGCGATCGGCGGCGTCACCAGAACCATCCAGTAGTCAATAGGCAATTCGATATCTTCGATAATTTCACCCCGACCGGTCACATGGGCCTGCCCGGAGGAGAAGAAAAACGGCAGGTCCGACCCGATTTCAGCCGACAATTCGGCCATTTCAGCCGCTTTCAGAGGCAGGTCGAACAGGTCCCGACAAGCCAAAATCGTGGCGGCGCCGTCGGCCGACCCACCCCCCAGACCGGCGGCGATGGGGATATTCTTTTCGAGCTCGACTTCCAGCCCGCCCTCGAGACCAAAGCGGCTCTTCATCAGGTGGAAGGCTTTCGAGACCAGGTTGGAGTCGTCAGTCGGCAGGTCAGAACGGTTAGTGACAGTTAACGTCACTCCGTTTGTGTCAGGTTCGCGGTAGAATCGGAGTCGGTCGAAGAGAGAAACCGCCTGGAAGAGCGAGTCGATATCGTGGTAGCCGTCCGGGCGGCGCCCCAATACGTGGAGGTCCAGATTCACCTTGGCCGGTGTTCCGATCACCAACTCGTTTGCTGACAAACGTTTCACGAACATAACTACCAGAGAAACGCTACGATTTGCCTCCAGTCAAGGGCCTAGATCAAAAATCTGTCCGCAAACCTTGAAATCCCCCAAATAGCGGCCTATAATTAACGCTGGGTTATAAATTTGGTTTAGTCTTTTACGCAGGAGTCATACATGGATCCGTTCAATGCCAAAGCCAGTCTCAGCACCAAAGCAGGTAAATATTCCTTTTATAAGCTGTCCAGCCTCTCGAAACACGGTCACATAGACCAGTTGCCGTACTCGATACGCATACTTCTCGAAGCGTTGCTGCGCAATGTCGATGGAAAAATAATCACCGAGGACGATGTCATCGCGGCGACCGGTTACAACCCGACCAAAGTATCGGAAATTACGATCCCCTTCAAACCGGCCCGCGTACTCCTTCAGGATTTCACCGGCGTCCCGGCGGTAGTTGATCTGGCTGCCCTGCGAACCGCGATGAAAACCATGAAGGGTGACCCGAAGAAGATCAACCCGCTCGTGCCGGTGGATCTGGTCATCGACCACTCAGTGCAGGTCGATTCGTTCGGGTCGGACGATTCCCTTCGCCTCAACATGGAAAAAGAGTTTGAGCGCAATCGGGAGCGGTATGAGTTTCTTCACTGGGGACAGAAGTCGTTCGCCAATTTCCGGGTCGTCCCGCCTGCCACCGGGATATGCCATCAGGTCAACCTGGAATACCTCGCTAAAGTAGTCTGGACCAACGACGGCGTGGCATACCCGGATACTCTGGTCGGCACCGACAGCCACACAGTAATGATCAACGGTCTCGGCGTGGTCGGCTGGGGCGTGGGCGGAATTGAAGCCGAAGCCTGTATGCTTGGCCAGCCGCTGTACATGCTCATGCCGGAAGTGGTCGGATTCAAACTGACCGGGAAACTCTCCGAAGGCGTTACTGGCACCGATCTCGTGCTGACTGTCACACAGATGCTGCGCAAGCACGGCGTGGTGGGGAAGTTTGTCGAATTCTTCGGTCCGGCCCTGGACGAGATTTCTCTCCCGACCAAGGCGATGGTCGCCAACATGGCTCCCGAGTACGGCGCGACGATGGGCTATTTCCCGGTAGATAACGGCACATTGGCGTATCTTAAGATGACCGGACGTACACCCGACGAAGTGGAACTTGTCGAACGTTACTGCAAGGAACAGGGGTTGTTCCGCGACAAAGGTTCGGCGGCGCCGAAGTTTGCCTCGACCCTCGAACTCGACCTCTCGAAAGTTGAACCGTCGCTGGCCGGTCCGAAACGGCCTCAGGATCGCGTGTCGCTCACAACGATCAAGACCGATTTCGAAGCCAGCCTGACCAAGCCGATCAAAGATCGTGGCTACGAACTGGCCGCCGGAGCACTCGACGACAAAGGTGTTATCAACGATGGCTACAAAGCCGAGATCCATCACGGCGCCGTAGTCATCGCGGCGATTACGTCATGTACGAATACGTCCGATCCATTCGTGCTGGTCGCCGCGGGCTTGATGGCCAAGAAGGCGGTTGCTCTCGGGTTGAAGACCAAGCCGTACGTTAAGACCTCGCTGGCTCCCGGATCGAGAGTGGTCACCGCCTATCTGGAGAAGGCCGGCCTGATCGAACCGCTCAAGAGGCTCGGGTTCAATAACGTCGGCTACGGTTGTACCACCTGCATTGGCAACTCCGGACCGCTTCCGGACGAAGTCGTTCAGGCGATCAATCAGGGGAATGTGGTCGCGGCCGCGGTGCTTTCCGGTAACCGGAACTTCGAGGGACGTGTCAGCCCGAACACAAAAGCTAATTACCTGGCGTCACCGCCGCTCGTCGTGGCGTTTGCACTCGCCGGAACGATAGACATCGATCTGACTACTGAACCTCTCGGGACGAACGACAAAGGCGAGGCGATCTTCCTCAAAGATATCTGGCCGAGCGAAAAAGAAGTCATGGATGTGGTCAGCAAGAACGTCACGGGCGAGCTGTTCGCTAAAGAATATGCCTCGGTATTCAATGCCAACGCGGTCTGGAATGCGATCAAGTCACCCACTGGCGAAATCTATTCATGGGATGACAAGTCGACTTACATCCAGCACCCGCCCTTCTTTGTTGGGATGAAGAAGGATCCGGGCGACGTGCAGCCGATCCGCGACGCCGTCTGTCTGGCGTCGCTGGGCGATTCAGTGACGACTGATCACATCTCTCCGGCCGGTTCGATCAAGGCCGATTCTCCGGCGGGAACGTATCTTCTCAAACACGGCGTCCAGTTCGCCGATTTCAACTCGTACGGCTCGCGGCGCGGCAATGACCGCATCATGACGCGCGGCACGTTTGCCAACATCCGCCTTCGCAATCAGCTTGTACCGGGCACCGAAGGTGGCGTCACCAGATTCTTCCCGAATGGGAAAACCATGTCGATTTACGATGCGGCCATGCACTACGCCGAGAAAGAAACGCCGCTCGTTATCATTGCCGGTAAAGACTACGGCATGGGCTCGTCGCGTGACTGGGCCGCCAAGGGCACGATGCTGCTCGGAGTAAGAGCGGTTCTGGCGCAAAGCTACGAACGAATTCACCGCTCCAATCTGGTGGGCATGGGCGTGCTTCCATTGGAGTTCGTCAAAGGTGAGTCGAGGGAATCGCTCGGCCTCAAAGGGGACGAGTTGTTCACGATCGAAGGCCTCTCGAACAACATGAAGCCGGGCCAGATGGTGACGGTCCGGGCGCTCGGCGGCGACGGCGAGCTAAAGTTCCAGATGAAAGCGCGCATAGATACCAAGATCGAAGTCGAATATTATCGCCATGGCGGGATTCTTCAGATGGTCCTTCGCCAGTTGGCCAAGTCATAGGGATATGAATACTAAACGGATTTTTGATAGACGGATGGAGACTAAATTATGCCGGTAGCAACACCTGAAATATACCGCCAGATGCTTGACGTCGCGAAGGCGAAACACTACGCCTTCCCGGCGATCAACGTCACCTCGACCGAAACCGCCAACGCCGCGCTGAAAGGATTCGCCGATTCCGGTTCCGACGGGATCATCCAGGTCTCGACCGGCGGTGGCGAGTTTGCGTCGGGGCTCAATGTCAAGAACATGGCCGAGGGGGCGATGTCTATCGCCGAGCATGTGCATCGGATGGCCGAGCACTACAAGATCTTCGTAGCCATGCACACCGACCATTGCGTGCCGAAGAAGTGGGATGCGTTTGTCAAGCCGCTGATCGAGGCGTCCGCCGCGCTGCACGCCGCCGGGCAGAACACTCTGTTCCAGTCGCACATGTTCGACGGGTCCGAGCTCGCTATCGGCGAGAACATGAAGATGGCGGTCGATCTTCTCAAGGCGTGCAAAGAGGTTGACATAATTCTCGAAGTCGAAATCGGTGTGGTTGGTGGCGAAGAAGACGGTCTCGACAACACGTCGGTCGGCAAAGAGAAGCTCTACACGACGCCGGAAGACATGGTGAAAGTGTACGAAGCGCTCAAGCCGGTGGGCGGTCGCTACATGGTCGCCGCGACGTTCGGCAATGTTCACGGCATCTACAAGCCGGGGAATGTGGTGCTCAAGCCGAAAATCCTTCGCGACGGCCAGGATGCGCTGAAGAAGAAGTTCGGTGACCAGGCGCGGTTCGATCTGGTCTTCCACGGCGGGTCGGGCTCGGAGCTGGCGGACATTCATGAGACGCTTGAGTACGGCGTGGTGAAGATGAATGTCGACACGGACACGCAGTATCATTTCACGCAGCCGATTCTCAAGCACATGATCGAGAACCAGAAAGACCTGACGCATTCGGCGGAGAAGATGGCGGACAAGAAGAAGTTTGATCCTCGGGCGTATTTGAAGGCGGCTGAGAAGGGGATGTCGGAGCGGGTGGCGCAGGCCTGCAAGGACCTGAAGTCCGACGGCAAGTCGCTGTTCGGGAAGTAGGACATAAGTCACCCTGAGCTAAGCCTGCCCTGAGCTTGTCGAAGGGTCGAAGGGTGGTAGGTTTCGTGATCGGCAGGGTTCCATCCCTGCCGCTTGACAAGTGCCCGGCAGATGTCCACATCTGCCGGGTGTGATAGCCGTAAGTCGCCCTGAGCCTGTCGAAACGTGAAACCGAAACGTGCCCGATCCGCCAAGTCGGGCTCGAATCGTCCTTGCGTTATCGTTGAATGTTCAGACATTACTTTGAGTTAGATACAACAGGAGGAAAGATGCGCGTGCACCGACTGAATCTGGCTGTAATGATCGTGGCAACACTCTTCGTAGCAGCCACATCATCATACGGTGAGTTCTTAGACGAACGCGTCGTTGTGGATTTCGATGGTCGCGAGTGGATAGCGGCCTCTTGTTACGCCGATCGGGAGCAGGGCCTTGTAGAGTACATTCTCAGGGGAGAAGATATCGAAAACTGGACCGAACTCGTTTCCACTATGTCGTTCCCGGTCTATCGTTCACCCGGCGTCGTTGAATTCGCCCGGGACCACCACCGCGATAACGCCATAAAGACATGCCCGGAAGGAATCTGGAAGGTCCTTTTCACGAGCGACAGCCTTATCATTTGCAGTTGGAATCCTGAAAACTGTAAGGCACAGGCCAAACCTGAGTACATGCTGTTTGGATTCATAGTAGGCAGGCAATTTGTTCATTCGTTCTGGTACTCTGCCAAGGATCGGAAAACGTTCGGAACGAATATGCTGAAGTGGATGGACATATTCAAGCATGCACGTGTGTTCGCGCCCGACGAATCGCTCGGCGGAGCGCCGCTCGGCCTCCTGAGCGACACCGCGAAGATGGTTAAGATCACTTATCGATATGTCTCACCTCACATCGAGATCAACTCTGTGAAGGCGCAACCCACTACAATTTGGAGGGCGGGCGAGAAGTATGCTCGGGCTGAGGAACCGCCCAATCCGGCCACAAACGTGCACAAACTCACAGTCATGAACGAGCCGAATATGTGGCTGATCAATCTCTTCGACAAAATCGGTAGGCATTCTCTCGACCCTGGTCCCACCTTCAATACCGTCTGCCCGGTGTTCAACGAGTGGAAGGACGATGGATTGAAGCCGCTCGAATTCGGCCGGGAACAAGCCTTCTTTGCCTACCACGGTGCCCGAAGGCTTGCCGATCAACTGGTGGACGGAGTGTGGTGCGAGGCGTATGAGCTACCCCGGTATTACTGGCTGCTGCACTTGTATATCAACAAGAAGACAGGGTTGCTTTATGAGGTCACTAGAAAAGGACCGGACGGTTCGTGGGTCACCGTCGTTTACGACGATTACCAATCCGGTCTAGGTTTCGACTATAGTCTATTTCTGCCGCCGGAGAATATCAAGATTACCGAACGGTGACCACCGGATCGTCGCGCAAGTCACCCTGAGCTTGTCGAAGGGTGGTAGGTTTCGTGATCGGCAGGGTTCCATCCCTGCCGTATCAATTGGCACCCCACAGCTTGCTGTGGGTTGGTGGATGATGTCAGCGTGCCCGGCTGATGTCTGCTCCCGACTCTATCGGGGGCCATATTCGCCTGGTGTGACTTGTTGATTGACGAAACCCAATCGGGGAGCTATCATTCCAGCATGGGAGTAGCCGGAACTCACGACGACAGCAAGAAATCAAGAAGCCCCAAGAAGAAAGCCTCGGCAGAAAAGGGACGACGCATCCGCCGGGGCGCATTCCGGGAGAAGATGGAAGTCATATACCTTCCGTTTCTGTTCGTGTTGGTAACATTAGTGGTCCTGTACACCCTGGCCCATTGGTTCTTTGTCATCCAAACAAGACTGATTACGCTGGACAAGAATATTCTACAGTTTTGGCTGCCTCTGATTCTGACAGTAGCGATTGTCCTGTTCTGGCTGAGACCCAAAGTCGGAGTGCTCAAATTTGTCTCCAAATCCAATTATAATGATCCACATTTTGGTTTCTTGATGGCTGCAACGATAGTTTTGTCTGTGCCAGTCATAATTGCTCAGCAATATATGACTACTGCAACAGGCCGTCTCACGCACCTAAACCATATCAGCGGTATTGCCGCGGCTGAGAATTCTAAGTACTACACCGTAGACGACCTGGAAATTGACACTACCAACTGGGGTTTGTCGCTGCGAACCAAGTTGATGGGGAGGATGGGAAACAGACTTGAACTGTCTTTATACTTTGCGATGCCTCTGTCAGACTCTTGCTTGTCGGCAAACCCGACTACAAGCATGGTATGGCTTGGCCTGAAGTATAGGAAAGAGGTGAGTCGGTTGCTTTCAGACTCCGCCCAGAACGTCGCTTATAACAAATTAGTTCACCAATCCTACAAGGATATTCTCCAAAAGGACATTAGAGCAATCCCTCTCTTCGAGAGAATAGGGCCTTGTGCGGACTTGGATGGATTCAAGGACGCCGTTCTAAGGAGCGGAATTGTCGAAGAAAGCGGTGATCCGATTATTTTGATTCCTCTCGACAATCCATATGAATCCAGAACAGGGCGTTCTCTTGTGTGGCTGATAGGAACTTTCGCTGGAGGTGCACTGATCTGGCTTGCCATGGTTATGGTGCCGCTCGTGGATGAAGAGGAGTTGAAGAGTGTGCGGCAGGGGAGGTCATCTAAGGACAGTGACATTAGAGATGCAGTTAGTTTTATGTTCTTGCAGGGAGATTACGTCGCCACTCCTCTTCTCATATGGCTCATCATTGCCATTTTCGGAGCTCAGACAGCATCTGGCTTCTATGCCGGTTTCTCTGACTCGGATCCACTTATTGAGTGGGGAGCCTGTAATCGCCAGGCGATTCTGTCCGGGGAATGGTGGAGGCTTATCACGGCGATGTTCCTTCACGGTAGTTTCCCTCACCTGATCAATAATCTCTTTGGGATTGTTCTGGCTGGTCTCTCTCTGGAACGGCTCTTGAAGTGGCGCAAGTTTGTTCTTTCATTCTTGGTGACGGGGTTGATTGCCGGCATTGTCAGTCTCTTGTGCCATGCAGATTCTATGGCGATAGGAGCGTCTGGCGGGATCTTTGGAATGTTCGGTGTTCTATTCAGTCTGTCCATCCCGAGGCACAGACGGCTTGTTGATCAGACCCGATATGCTTTCTACATTGCACCAAGCGTGGTACTGACTCTCGTGCTCGGTGCCGTCACTCCCTGGATTGACAACTCTGCGCATGTAGGCGGACTGGTGGCAGGGCTGCTCATAGGTCTATACCTTCGACGAGGGCTTGTTCGTCGCGCGCGAAGGGCTGGTTCTGTGAAGACATCCGTACGGCCTGAAAACCCAATTCCTTGAGTCGTCATAGGCTGAAACCCCTCTGCCTGCCCGCTGCGGCGGGGTTTCGACGTTGTTGATTCGCCGGCAGATGTGGGCATCTGCCGGGCACGTGAAATTGCAGACCGCTACGAAATCGGAACTACTTCTTAAGCTTATCAATCGCCGAAGTTGCAACCCAGAAAATACTATTCCCCTTCAAAGTGTGGCGCGTAAAGAAAAGATACTTCCCATCAGAGGACAGATGCGCGCCATACTCGTCGCTCGCAGTATTGAAATCAGGTCCAAGAAGAATGGGTTCACTCCATCCTCCGTTGCCGTCACTGAAGCACACGTATAGATCGGAACTGATGCCACCGCGAGCTGAATAGAAAATGAGGAAACGTCCATCCGGAGCAACACAGGGATCGCCTTCGTAAGAATTCATATTGATGGGCGCCCCCAGTTGCTCGGCAACCCACTGTTGGCTGGAATCCCGGTAGGCCTTGTACAATTGGTTCATTCCGGGTTTGGCACGATCCGAGCCGAAGTATACGATGCCATCCAACGTGCTGCTACCGCGCCATTCTTTGGCGTCACTGTTGATCGGTGACGGCAGCGCAATGGGCTGGCCCCAAATTGTGTCTCGATAGGGAACCATCCAGAGATCCTGCGACCCGGTCGCACTCTTTCCGGTGAATGTGAGAGTGGTGCCGTTCTTCGCAAAGTGGGGTTCGTGTGAAAAGGTAAAATCCGAGATGAAAGGGGCGTCGACAAAGGGCGTCCATACGCTGTCAACACATCTCGAATAGTAGAGTCTCGTACTTGAATAAGATGCGTCACCCACCGCCATGAGGAAGTGAGTCCCATCCGGAGAGAAACCCGTGGCTTCCACCCACGCACTGACCGAGTTAAGAATCTCAGGCGCGAAAAGCACCGGTAATTCTCCCGGCAAGCTCTGACCGAAGTAAACTCCTTTGGGCTGGGGCTTGGCCGCCATATCGGTCGCCGACAGTAAGAATGTTGTTGAAGCAGCCGCTCCGGCAGTGTCGGTAGCGATGATCTTTATACTAACCATCCCTACCTGGGTCGGTGTGCCCGATAATGTGACGGACTTCTGATTGAAGCTTATCCACGAAGGCAATTGGCCACCATTGGCGAGCACGGCCGAATAAGTCAAGGTGTTGTAACCGTCATCATCGATGAATGTATCGTCGGGAATAACAATGCTGAATGGCTGCCCAACTACGCACGTTTGATTCTTCACTTGTTTGCACGCATAGGGAACACAATTCGTGTGCTTGAGGCGCACTATAAAGTCTGAGGAAACCCAGCATATCTTCGATGGTTTTTCCGTCAGCCATTGTTCTCTTCGTGTAAACATGAGATACTTGCCGTCCTGTGTCACCGAAGGAGCATTCTCAAACTCACTCGTGTTAATCTTTGGCCCGAGATTCCTGGGATTGGTCCAGGAGCCATCTTCTTTCTTGTAGCTGATGTACAAATCAGCCTGCCCAAAGCCCCCCGAACGATGAGATTGAAATATCAGATAGTCTTCATTCGGTGATATGAAAGGATCCCCATCGCCGTCGGTTGAATTCACCGGGCAATCGAGTCTTTTCCGCCTTGTTGAAACTGCCCATCTTGAAAAGTGGAACGATATATGTCACCGTTCCTCGCAATATACAGAGTATTCTTCCCGGATATTGTGGGATACCACTCGAGATCTGAAGTGTTGATCATATCAGACAATTTTGTAGGTTTCCCCCAGGCTGTGCCCATTCTCTCGCAATACCAGATATCCGTATTGGCGGCATTACCGGCATTGAAATAGATGCGATTGCCGTCAGGTGCAATGAACGGTTCCAATTCATCAAGTTGGAGCGAATCGTCCAGGAAAGCGTCTTTGGCAGGGATCGACCATTTGCCGTCTATGAATTTTGTGGACCAGATTTCAAAATGATCCCACCTGTTGTTGGTAACGGCGAAATAGAACTCCCGACCGTCTTGGGAGAATGTCGACGTCCCTACAAAAATGCTATCCGTAGAGATAATGTCGGGAGCAAACACGATTGCGGAGTCCCCGGGCGGCGTTTGTCCCATATACGCCGCCGACTCCGGAATCAATTTGTCCTGTTGTTTCGATGATTCTTGAGCAAACAGTTGGGTGAAACTTTGAAGAACTAAGCACATCACGATGATTGCAGTTCTCTTCTCCATATGTTGTAACTCCTTGGAAGTACTAGATGTCATTCTTACTTCCGTTGTCTACTTATTTTCTCGGGCCTTTGGATATTGACGTCAACAGTCGGGGAATTGTTTATTGTCTTCGCTAGATACAAAGTTGACACCCAGCCACGGGTCAGGCAGATAGAAAGGGGCAGGCGAGGACGCCTGCCGCCCACAAGATGATATTCACCCCCGGTCAAATACTCGAACCCTGGATCAGCCGCAAGGCGGTCGTTCGTGAATCGGATACTCACGGACGCGGGATGTTCGCGGTCAGGGCGATTGCGAAGGGCGAAGTCGTCCTCAAGTGGGGCGGGACGGTTTACTCCAAGGCCGAAATCAAGGCCGGTAAGGCGAAGCCGGGCACAATTTCGGTTCTCGCCGAAGGGCTTTATCTCGCCGATCCGCCCGACACAACTACAGCCGTAGACTATCACATCAACCATTCCTGTGACCCCAATCTATGGATGCGCGACGAGATAACGTTGACCGCGCGCTGCGATATCGCCCCCGGCGAAGAACTCACGGTCGATTATGCCCTCTGGGAGTGCGACCCGTCGTGGTCACTCGATCCGTGTCGATGCGGCTCGCCACTGTGTCGTCATCGAATCACCGGGGACGATTGGCGACGGGCTGATCTTCAAGCGCGGTATGTGGGGCATTTCGTGCCGTACATCAATTGTATGATATCAGGCGACGCGTAGGTCAGGCGGACTTGACGCCTGACACGCTATCTTCGGTACCATACCCAAGGGGGGTTTTGTCACACCGTCAAAGTGTCGGTTTCTCGCCGCTACCGACAAGGAAGACTGCTCCACTTTCTTGCAGGCATATGTAGGCATCTGCCGGGCACGTTTATGTCGGGCGTCAAATCCGCCCGACCTACGTCCGAATAAACACCCGATAAAGGTAGTACCTCTCTTTAGAAGAAGGAGGTTTCCTATGTCGCTCGCCGTCGTCTATTTGGTACTGGCCGTAGCCTGTGTCTTCTGGAACGTGTTTATCAGCATCAGGATCTACGACTGGTTTCGCCGTCGCGGAGTCTCGGTCAGTTTCATTTGGCTGCGCGTAATGGCGCCCATTTATGCCCACCGCTACCGGAAGATCACTCGCGAAGAGACCGGCCGAACCGGACCGCTTTACTATCACTGGCTTATCTCAATCAATGCCGCACTGGTGTTCGCATTGGTAGCAATCGCATTGCACCTGACGCGAGGGTAAGGGACGTTCGCTCAAATCGTTGTACCGTAAGAAGTCACGCCGTCGGGACATAGCTATTGACTTGGCTCGGTTGCGCCGTTTATTAGGCGAGAATAACGAACCTAACCTACGGTAGATAATAGATATGAGCCATAGTAACCAACCCGCAGTAAAAACCCCCTTCTATCAGTATCATGTTGATGCCGGCGCCAAAGTAGTAGACTTCGCCGGTTTTCTTATGCCGGTGCAGTACAAAGGGATACAGGTCGAGCACCTGGCCGTCCGCCAAAATGTCGGCCTCTTCGACCTGTCACACATGGGCGAGTTCACCGTCTCAGGTCCCGACGCCCTGGCGTTCCTGCAGAAGACCACCACCAATAATGTCGCCAGTCTCAAGATCGGCCAGATCCAGTACAATTGCATGCCGTACGCCGAAGGCGGTATTGTCGATGACCTCCTGGTCTATCGCACCGGCGAGCAGAGCTTCTTTCTAGTCGTCAATGCCTCCAATATCCAGAAGGACTTCGACTGGCTGAAATCACATCTGAGCGGCAAAGTCGATTTCGTGAACCGTTCCGACGACTACGGCTTGCTGGCGATTCAGGGCCCTAACGCTCAGAAAGTGATGAGTGCTCTGACCGACTACAATCTCGATTCGATCCCGTACTATCATCACGCCACGGCCAAAGTGGCTGGAATCGAGCTTTTCTTTTCCCGCACCGGATATACCGGTGAGGACGGTTTCGAGATGTACATCCCGCCCAAACATTGTGAGGCCTTGTGGGACGCGGTCAACAAAGCCGGCAAGAAGCTGGGCATGGAATACATTGGTCTCGGAGCGCGCGACACGCTTCGTTTGGAAATGAAGATGGCCCTTTATGGCAACGACATTGACCAGACCACCACGCCGATTGAAGCCAGCCTCGGCTGGATTGTCGATACCGACAAGGATTTCATTGGCAAGCCGGTAATCGCCCGTCAGAAAGAAGAAAAGCCGAAACGCCGCCTGGTCTGTCTGGAGATGGAAGGACGCAATGTCCCCCGGCACGGTTTCGATATTTTCGACGGGGCCGCAAAGATCGGCCATGTAACATCGGGGACGTTCTCGCCGTCGCTGCAGATACCGATCGCGATGGGGTATGTCACCACCGAGAAATCCAAGATCGGCAGCACCGTGGAAATTGCCATTCGAGACAAGCGTTTTGCGGCCAAGGTAGTAAAGCCGCCGTTCTATAAGAATGCATCGCATCGCTGAGGTTGCCGGATGAATGTTCAGCTACTCTTGACGCCCCACACCCTTGATCACGTTGAGCTCGAAGGCAAGACCGTGGTCGTAATCGACGTGCTTCGCTCATCAACCACGATATGTGCTTCGCTTCAGGCCGGGGCGCGGGGAGTCATCCCGGTCGCTGAGCCCGGCGAGGCCGGAGAGCTGCGGGCCAAGTTGGGTTCGGAAGGTTCGGTCGTGGCAGGGGAACGCAACGGGGTCAAGATCGAGAACTTTCAGTTCGGCAACTCGCCCGCCGAGTTCACTCCCGCGACTGTCGCCGGCAAGAATGTCATTCTGTGTACGACCAACGGCACCGGGGTCTTCGGTATGACCACGGGAGCCGGCCAGGTTTATTCCGGCGCTCTGGTGAATATCACCAGCATCGCGGAAGAAGTTGCCAGGTTGGCTCAGGACTCGGTGATCGTGTGCTCGGGGCGCGAGGGGGGCTTTTCCATTGAAGATACTTTGTGCGGCGGTTTCCTGATCGACATGCTGGCTGCGCGACAGAGCGAGGGAATCAAGCTCGACGATGCCGGCGAGTTGGCCCGATTGCTCTATCGCGAAAGAAAAGACAAGCTCAAAGAGGCGATTGCCGGGGGAGAGCACGGGCGGTTTCTGGCTTCTCTGGGAATGGCCACTGATGTTGCGCTTTGTAGCCGGGTCGATTCCATGCCGATCGTACCGATACTTCGTGACGGCCGCCTGGTAAGAATCGAGGGATCGTAATTCGGGAGCGGCGGCTCTCTCGGTCGATCCGTCAATGAATCTCGTCCCCTTAAAGGGACAGCGGGGTATAAGCTGATATGATGAAATTGCTATCAATCGTTTTGTCTGTGGTGATCGCCGGAGCGGCCCTGGCTTCAGAACCCGCCTCCAACGCGGTACGTTGCGCTTTGAATATCTACCAGTGGGATTCGGCCGGATCGCGTGACCGGCTTCTTTGGGCCGATACGGCCGATTTTGTCAAAGGCAAGATCGTCACCGGGTTTGCGGCCGGGCTCTCCATTGATGTCAACGTGACGAAAGTTGACACGGTCTCGACCGAGATCATGGTGCACGCGTACACTTTCGCCCCCCAACCGCAGCACGGCGCCCGGAACTTCAACATCGAATACGGTCTTCCGGGGAGGGTGAGCAACCTGATCGGGAAGAACGGCGCGCGTTTTTCGCTTACTGTCACGCCGCTCAAGGCGGTCAGTGTGGATACGGCCTGGTGCCCGTATTCGCATCATGAGGCCAAGGATTTTGCGATTGATCCGACCGCGCACATGAACATCTACTATGTCGAACGGTCACTGGGCGACTATTATTGGAATTCGATCAAAGGGATACTGGAAGAGGAATACGATAATCTTAACCGGATGCTAAATTTCTCGATGCCGGGCAAGTACCTTCTGTTCATCTGCCCCTGTAAGATCAACACGGTAATCTGGGACGATCGTTTCGCGATGATGGTTGATCCTGTCCGAAGCACGATTTTCGCGGTGTATTCCAAAGAGCGCAATTCGGTCTTTCCGTTTCTTATCAGCCAGGCGGCAATTTATCACAACTACGGGTACGCTCCGGCGTTTCTGGCCGACGGATTCGCGAACTACTCATCGTTCGCCATTCACGAGATGAAGCAGATGCTGCGCGAAAAGCGCTCTTTCCCGCTCGATTCACTGCTCGATACCTATGCCTATTATCAGTACGATCCGCTCACGTCGGATCGAGTCTCGGCGACCTTTGTTCGGTATCTCATAAACCAGTATCAGGTTGGTCTATTTCTGGATCTGTATCGCAAAGCGGATGATCTTAATCTCCGCGCCACCATCGAATCCACCTACGGAAAGACACTTGACCAGTTGAAGGCCGAATGGCTGCATTACGTGGACACGGTCAGCATTTCGTATGAGGAGCTTGCCTATCATACCGGCCTGGCCGAGGCCCGCTTTGACTATACGACGGCCCACGATTATGCCAAGGAGATGCTTGCGAAGGCGAGCAATTTCCGTGACTCGTTTGAGGCTTCCACCACGCTTTCACGCACTGCCTTCTTCGCCGGTGATTACTTCGCGGCGGCGACCAGGCAGACGGCAGTGATAAAGCTTATCGACACTCTGGCTTCCGAGTGGATGCAGCTAGCCGGGTATCGCCTGATGAACGGTGAATACGATTCGGCGGCGGCGGATTTGAATCGAGCCCGGGAGCTGGATTCCTCCAGTACCTTGATTCCATTTAACCAGGGTCTATACAAACTTTGTGTGGGCGATACTACGGCGGCACGCCAACTGTTTTCCCAGGTGATTGCGGCCAGTGGCCGCACGGGCGGACTGTCCGAGAGCCAGGTGATGTTAGGCAACATTCTGTCGCATTCATCCGTTGCAGCCGACAAGAAAGAGGCGCTCAACTATTACAGCGCCGCCATAGCGGCTCTGACGCAAGCGGACACCCGCCACAATCCCTCGGCGAGTCAGATGATGTGGCTTGGCATAGCCTATCTCGGGACGGGCGATACGGAAAACGCCGAGTCCTGCCTTCAGACGGCGATGTTCCTCGAAACCAGAGTATTCTACTTGGGAATGGTCAACCTCTGGCTGGGCAAAGTCGCTGACGTGCGCGGGGAACGCGCCCTGGCCCGTGAGTACTACGAGAAAGTGCTGGCCGGGTCATCGGCCGCCTATCACCAGGAAGAAGCGCGGCTGCTGCTTCAGCGGCCGTACCGACGCTAACCGATGTTTGGGTTTCTCAACAGCACCGTACTTCTGGCCGCGGCGGCGGCCCTTATTCCGCTCCTGATCCATTTGTTTTCGCGACGTCGGGTCAAGGTGGTGGAGTTCTCGTCGCTAAAGCATCTGAAGCAAATGGAGAAACGCCAGCTACGACGCCTCAAACTGCGCCAGTGGCTGCTGTTGATCCTGCGGATGCTGATTATTCTCATGGCGGTTCTTGCCTTTGCCCGTCCCACGCTGCGCGAAGGTTCGGTCGGCTCCCACGCTGCCGTAGCCGCCGTCATCCTATTCGACAATTCAGTTTCGATGGATCGCTCTGTCGCCGACGGCAACCTGCTCGATTTAGCCAGACAACGAACAGTTCTACTGATAAATACCTTCTCGCCGTCCGATCAGGTTGCAATTGTGCCGCTCGACCGATCCGGCGGGCTGGGTTCTCCCTCAATGGGATCGCCGGCCGCCGCTATCGCCGAACTCCAGCGGCTGCATCGCGGTGCGGCATCGACTGATTTCCAGACCGGTCTGAAGACCGCTCTCGACCTGCTCGAATCGGCTCCGTCCCTGAATCACGAATTGTTTCTCGTGACCGATCTACAGCGGTCGTCACTCCCCGAGGCAGACCTGCTCAAAGGACACAACATCCCGGTCTATCTGGTCGAACTGCCACAGGAAGAAATCGACAACCTCGGCATCGTGGCGGTCGATTTCGGTGGACAGCTCATTCATCCGGGACACGACTTCGACGTGGTCGCAACTATCCGTAACTACGACCGGACCGACAGCGACTCACGAATTGCCTCGCTATACCTCGATGGCCGTCGGGTGGCCCAAATGGATTTCAAAGCGGCCGCCGGCAGCGAAACCTCGGTCCGTTTCACCCGCTCGGTCGCCGGAACCGGTTTCCACTCCGGTTATGTGGAATTGTCCGATGATCATTTTGCACCCGACAACCGCTACTACTTCTCTTTCAAAATTCCGGAGCAGTCCGATATTCTGCTCGTTGACGGCGATCCGGTTACTTCGCTGCTCTCGCTGGCCCTGGTGCCTGATCAGGAAGGTGCACAGTACTGGTCGGTCAAGACGGCCGCGCCCGATCAACTCGCCGGCGTAAATTTCATGGACTACAGTGTGGTGGTATTATCCGGCGTGCCGAGACTCGATGACGCCCAGAATCGGCGCTTACAGTCGTATGTCCGTCGCGGCGGTTCTCTGTTTCTGATCTACGGCGGTAACACCGACATTACGAATTTCAACACGGTCTGGTCCGAGACGGCCGGGGTCACTTACGATGGCCCAGTGCGCCAGACATTCACACGGGCGGGTTTCTATACGTTCGACCAGATAGATTTCAATCATCCGATCTTCCTTCCGTTCAAGCTCAAGGAAAGCCGACCGCCCGAAGTTAAATTCTATACGTTGCCTCAGGTCAAGGTCGGTAGTTCCGGCAAAGTGCTCATGAGTTTCACCGGCGGAATGCCTGCGCTGGTAGAGACATCAGCGGGACAGGGGAGAGTCATAACATTTGCGGGCCCCATGGCGCCGAACTACTGCGACCTGACCAGCCAGGGATTCTTCGTGCCGTTTGTCTCCCGTGTGATCGAGTATCTGTCTTCGGATCTTACCAGTCTCGAGATCAAGCTGTTTGCCGGGCAGACTATCACGCGTTCGCTGCCTTCCAATCAGGCGGTCGGTTTCGGGATCGATCTCATGCGGCCCGACAGCACCGTGGTCGGACTGTCTTCTGAAGACGATCAGGGTGCGACCCTCGTGCGGATCAACGACGCCGATCAAGCCGGGATATATCATCTGGCGACTCGCGGGCGCGAGATCGATCGCTTTGCGGTCAACATCAATCCGGCGGAATGCGACCTGGCGACCTATCGATCCGGATCAAATGGCCGCATCACTCGGGTCGCAGCCATTCAGACGTGTGGGATATACCGACGCTCTGGCGGAGAGTCTTTCCAAGTATCGGGTCGGTCGTGAACTCTGGCCGCTTTTCCTCTGGGCAGCGGCGGTCCTGTTGGCGGTGGAGATGCTTCTGGGTCGAAAATCGGCCGAGGAGTAGCCGATGACTCTGCTCACCGCCGAAAATCTCTGCAAGCGCCACAAAGACCAGATCATTCTGGATCAGGTCTCATTCGCGATTCAGTCCGGCGAACATATCGCCCTGGTCGGCAAGAACGGAATCGGCAAGACCACACTTCTGGAAATCATGGCGGGGAAACAGTCAGTCGATTCGGGTACGGTTAACCGCGCCAAGGACTGCCTCATTGATTATGTCGAGCAGGAGAAGAACGAATATCTCGACATGACGCTGTTCGATTTTGTCGCCGATGCCCGGGCCGAGTTGATCCGGATGCGACGCGAAATCGCCTCGCTTGAACACTTTCTCGAAGAGAACCCGTCCGACCGCAGCCAGTTGGAGCGACTCGGAACACTTCAGCACGACTATGAACGACTCGACGGCTTCGGTTTCGATTCCCAGATCTCTGCGATCCTTAACGGTCTCGGGTTTCCTCGGGACCGGTTCGGTGAGCGTCTGCGGAACTTCTCCGGCGGCGAGCGTAACCGCGCTGGCTTGGCCCGTCTTCTGGCAGGGCAGGGAAATCTGGTCCTGCTCGATGAGCCCACCAACCATCTTGATATCGAATCAACAACCTGGCTGGAGCAGTTCCTCAAGGAATCACAGAAGACGGTGGTGATTGTGTCGCATGACCGGACTTTTCTTCAGGCTGTGACAGATGAAGTCTGGGATCTCAGTTTCGCCAAGATCGAAAGATACGCCGGTGGCATCAGTCGCTACCTGGTAGAGAGACACGCCCGTCGCGAGCAGGCAGCACACTGGTATCGCCACCAGCAGGAAGAAATCAAGCGGCTCGAAGAATTCATCCGCCGCAATATGGCCGGACAAAAGACCAAACAGGCGCAGTCGAAACTGAAGTATCTCGGTCGCATCAAACGTCTGCCGCCGCCCCGATCGGATGATGTCGGGCCGACCATCTCCGTACAGTCGTCCGGGCGGTCTTACTCGCACGTCTTGTCGGTAGAGGAAGTCTCGGTCTCATACGGCAACGAACCGGTCATTCAGGAGATCGAGTTTGATATCTATCGGGGCGAGAAAGTCGGTCTCGTTGGGCGCAACGGGTGCGGCAAGTCGACTCTCTTGAAAGCATTGATAGGTGAATTGACACCCGCGTCCGGGAATATTCGCCTGGGGAACAATGTCGACGTCGCCTATTTCGATCAGGACCTGTCGGACCTTGTTGAAAGCGCAACGGTGCTGGACAATCTCTGGGCGCTCGATCCGGCCGCCGAGGTCGGCCCGATGCGGTCATTTCTGGCCCGGTTCGGATTTACCGGTGAGGATGTGCTGAAGCGAGTGGCGGCACTTTCGGGCGGCGAAAAGACCAAGCTCTGCTTGGCACGGCTGCTCTATCATCCGGCCAACCTGATCATCATGGACGAGCCCACCAATCACCTCGACATGCAGGCGCGCGAAGCGCTCGAGTCGGCTCTGCAGGAATACGACGGCAGTTGTTTGATCGTTAGCCACGACCGTTACTTTCTCGATCAGGTGGTTGATCGAATTGTGCATCTGCGTGACGGTCGTGCCCGTGTTTACAGCGGCAACTACACCGCTTTTGCAGAAAAGATGGCCGCGGCGGAACCCGGACCAAAACTCAAGAGTTCATCGGACAAACAGGAATTCCTCGAATTCAAAGAAAAGTCCAAACAACGCTCACGGCACCGTAAGGCGCTTGAAACGGTTCGCCTCAAGATCGAGGCGGCTGAAGCCGATCTGGCCAAGACCGAAATTGACTTAACTGCCTCCGAGAAAGCCGACGACTGGGAGCATTTGCACAAGACGACCGAACGGGTTCGCGAATTAGAGAATGACATTCTCGAATTGTATGCGGAACTCGACCGGCTGGAGGAGACCGAGCTTGATTAAGATTCTTTCGCTGTGCGCCTCGCCGGTGTCCGGCTCCTCAACCGAGATTCTGTTGGATCGCATCGCGGCGAGTATTAGCAGTCGGTTGGATGTCAAATCGCGCCACGAGTTGATTCGCCTCTCGGATTACGATATCAGCGCCTGTCAGGCCTGCGGTGAATCTCCTATGCCTAACTACTGTTTCATCGATGACGCCATGACCGAGCTATATGACAAAGTAGTGAAGTGCGACTGTCTCTTATTCGGTTCGCCGATTTATTTCGATTCGGTATCTGCTTCGGCCAAACTGTTTATCGATCGCTGCAATTGTATCCGTCCCTATAATTTTGATCGGGCGGAAGGGGAGCGACATTTTGTCCAGCGAATCGCTCGATCTCGTCCGGGCGCAATGGTCTTGGTCGGCGGGGAAAAGGCCTGGGTCGAAGGCGCCCGGCGGTGTATCGCCGGATTCTTCAAGTGGATCGAGGTCACCAACGAAGGCCTGGTTATACATCAAAGTATTGATGCCGAACGAGTCGGCGATGTCATGGACAAACCGGATAGGTTGCACGAGGCTGACCGGCTCGGTCGCCGTCTGGCCGGAATTGTCAGGAAGAAATATGCAAGGCGATGACATAGAAAAATACTATCGTGCCCGGGCGCCGGAATACGAGCAAATCTATTACCGTGATGACCCGGTTCGTCGCGCGGAGCTGGTGGCCGAAGGCGAACGTCTGGCCGAGCTAGTGGCCGGCAAGGACGTATTGGAACTGGCGTGCGGCACCGGTTACTGGACTCAGGTGATGAGTCGGACAGCTAAGTCGATTGTAGCGTCCGATGTTGCCCCCGAAACCCTGATTGAGGCCCGCAAGAAAGAGTACGGTTGTCCGGTCAGTTTCAGCGCGGCCGATATGTTTGTCGATTCGTTCGGCGAAGGCAAGTTCGATCTGGTGGCGCTCGGTTTTTGGTTCTCACACCAACCGCGCCAGGAATACGAAAGGCTGTTTGAAGTCCTGACCAGACCCTTGCGCGTCGATGGCCTGATTTGGATGATCGACAACAATCCTCCCGCCGAAGGATCCCCGGTTGTGCCGCAACTGGACGAGAACGGCAACAATTATAAGAAGCGGGAATTGTCTGACGGTCGGTCGTTCATAATCGTTAAGAATTACTTCAGTGCGGAAGAGCTGGCGGCCATCTTGGGCCGACGGTTTCGAGTCAAGTCGTTGATTCACAATAAGTATTACTGGTCGACAGTGCTGGCGCAGTCGGGAACCTGAGCCGCCGTATCTTGTTGAACGACTAAGAAGTGGTGGGGTTTGGTCAAAATTATGGCTTTGCCCTTGCGGTTTTGATCCAATTCCATATATTGTTCGGCTGGCTGGGTGACCTTGGGTCGCCCGCAAGCATTACCGGAAGATAATGAACTGCTAATAGAGGTTAGACAGATGAAACCCGGGATTCACCCGAAGTACAGCGAATTGACCATCACTTGCGCTTGTGGCGCGACCTATCCGACCCGCTCAACCTCGAAGTCGATCGCGGTTGAAATTTGCTCCAACTGCCATCCGTTCTTTACGGGCCGGCAGAAGCTTATGGACACCGCCGGTCGTGTCGAGAGGTTCCGTCGCAAGTACAACATTCCGGCCAAAGACGCAGATACGGCCAAAGAGAAGTAGCCCGGTTGCCGAAACCGGAGAACCGCCGACAGTCTCCTGGCGTTTCAGGCGGCAAGCGGTTTTAGTGGATCAGCCGCGAGCATGATTTTAGATTGATCTAAAGCTCGCGGTTTTGATTTTTGGAAGCGTATTTAGTCTTAGTAATGAAGAACCCAGCGGACAATCTGAGAATCGTCGCATGGCGGATCTGAACGTAGGCGGACAAGCGGTAATCGAAGGGGTCATGATGCGCTCCAAAGAGCGCGTGGCCACGGCGGTGCGTACCCCCAACGGTGAAATCCTGATCAAGACCGAACCGTTCACCCCGCTCGCCAGTCGCTATAAGATTCTGAATACACCTATCATTCGTGGCGCGGTCGCCTTTGTAGAAATGCTCGTGCTGGGGATCAAGACCCTCAATTTTTCCGCAGAGATTGCTATTCAAGAGGCCGAAAAGGAAGAAGCGGTCAAGGAAGGGCGCGAGTACACCCCCAGTAAGAAGAAACGCAACACATTCCTGCTGGCCGTGACAGCGCTATTCGCTATGGCCATGGGGATCGGCATTTTCTTCTACCTGCCTCTGGCTGCCGCCGAGGGAATGTCCGAACTGTTCGGTTACAGTCGCGACGCGGTCGGGTTCAACCTGGTCGCCGGAGCGGTACGATTGACACTCTTCCTGCTCTATGTTTGGGCCATCTCTTTATTCGGTGAATTTCGTCGCGTTTTCGAATACCACGGCGCGGAGCACAAATCAATTTACGCCTATGAAATGGGTCAGGAGCTCACCCCCCAGGCGGCGGCTACTTTTACCCGATTCCATCCCCGCTGCGGCACTTCGTTCATATTAATAGTAGCCATCCTGGCCATACTGGTCTATTCCGTATCGGATTCGATCTACGCCGTCATAACGGGTCACGCCCCGCTGCTGGCCACCCGGTTCGGAGTGCATTTCAGCTTGCTGCCGATTGTGGCCGGTACGTCGTATGAACTACTCAAGCTTTCCGGCCGCACTCGCGACAGCGCCATCACCCGCGTTCTGATCGCTCCCGGTCTCTGGCTACAGCGCATTACGACCAAAGAACCGTCGCTGGAACAACTCGAGGTCGCCATCGCCGCCCTTGAGGCGTCGCTCGGGGTGACCAATTCCAAATTAACTTGCCGGCGCATTCCCGTGTTGTAGCTGGTCCTCAATAGCTCTTGCCCCCGGGGACTGTATCTCATACGTTCCCGTTTGTAGAGGATATTGTTCTATGTTGGAGATTATTGACAGACTTGAAACGCGCCTGGCCGAGTTGGACCAACAACTGTCCGACCCCGTCAACCTGGCCGACCGCAAGAAACTGATCGAGCTGAATCGCGAGCGAAGTCAGCTCGTTAACATTCTAGAGGCCGGACAGGAATACCGCCGTGTTCGCAAGAGCATTGACGATGCTCAGGAGATAATCGAAGAAGGCGGCGACGACGATATGATGGCGATGGCGCGTGAAGAGTTGGCCGAAAACGAGGCGCTTATCGACGCAGCCGAACGGGAATTCAAACTTCGTTTGCTGCCGCGCGATCCCACCGACGACAAACCGGCCGTAGTCGAAATCCGGGCCGGCACCGGCGGCGACGAGGCGGGGCTGTTTGTGGCCGATGTCTTTCGCATGTACCAGCGTTACGCCGATCGTAAGGGGTGGAAACTTGAAGTGCTCAGCACCTCGGACTCTATCCCCGGCGCCTTCAAAGAAATAATCTTCGCGCTCGAAGGCGAAGCCGCCTACGGCCAGATGAAATTCGAATCGGGCGTGCATCGTGTCCAGCGCGTCCCAGCCACCGAATCGCAGGGGCGCATACATACCTCGGCGATTACGGTCGCCGTTCTTCCGGAAGCCGAGGAAGTCGAAGTCGAAATCAGGGAAGAAGACATCCGGGTTGACGTCTACCGTTCCACCGGCCACGGCGGCCAGTCGGTCAACACGACCGACTCGGCGGTTCGGATTACCCACATACCAACCGGTCTGGTGGTGACCTGCCAGGACGAAAAATCGCAGATCAAGAACCGGGCTAAGGCTCTGAAAGTCCTGCGCGCCCGTCTGTACGACAAAATGCTCGCCGAGCGAAACGCCAAGATCGAGGCCGAGCGGCGATCCATGGTTTCCACCGGCGATCGTTCCGCCAAGATTCGGACCTATAATTTTCCGCAATCGCGAGTTACCGATCATCGCATCGGCTTGACGCTGCATCGTTTGAGCGAAATCCTCAGCGGCGATGTTGATTGTCTGATCCAGCCGCTACGCGAGCACGATCAAGCCGAGCGGTTGAAATTTGCTGAACCGGGCATAAGGAGCAAGAACGGATGAAGTTCATCAAGTTTGGCGTGGCCTTCCTGGCCACCCTGGCAATGCTGCACATCGCGCGCAATAATTCCCGTGGGCGGCCGGAATTGCTGACCCACACCGACGGACCGTACACTTTTGAAATGACTTCGGTGCCCAAGATTACGGAACAGCAGACTGACAGGATTACTGTCTCGGTAACTGGACCGATCGAGGGGAAGCGTGTAATATTTCGTACTTCCCAGCCGCGTGGTCTGACACCGGCTCAGATGACCGATTTCGATGCGGTTGAGATGACTCCGTCGGGAGCTAAGTCAAACGAATATGCCGTCAGCGTAACCGCCGGGGACAGAGGCGGGCGATTCCATTACTACTTTGAAGTGGTTGACGCGACCGGCTCACCGGTCGCACGGTTCGCGCAGACTGACGGTACTCCGTTCTTCCTCAAGTATATCGGCGAAGTACCAATCTGGTTGTCCTGCTGGGACATCTCCTGTTCATCTTTCGCCACGGTCTTCTTTGTGGCGCTGGCGGCCAGTTGAAGGGATTGGCGTCATTCGTGGCGGCGATGTCCGGCCGATGTCGATCTATCTTTTCGGGGCGGTGTTCGCCTGTTTCATGGGCGGGTACCCGCTCGGAATTCCCATGAACTACTATGCTTTCAACGGTACCTGGGAAGGCGTTCCGTTCGGCACCGATGCCACCGACAACAAGACACAACTTCTGCTGGTCTATCTGCTCTTCGCGGCTCTGACAACTCTGGGTTCGTTCAGTCGCGGACGATTCGGGCGTGATCTCTATTCGCCGATTACGCGTGGCTGGATAGGCGTGAGTACGTTCGCCGTCATGATGTTCATCTACCTGATACCGCACTCAATCCAGTTTTCACGTGAATTCACCAAGACGTTCTGTTACTCCTGGATCGCCGTGGTGGTCGCTCTGTATGTGATCGGTTTGACCAAGAATCGGGCCGTTCCCCGCTGATTGATGCGATAGGGCTACCCGTGGCTGACGTTCCATATCTGCCGCATTTCATCTCCGAGCGGGCCAAACTGCTCGAAGATGTAGGTATCGACTGCGCCCGGGTCGAAGTCGAATGGATTCTCTGTCATGTACTTGAGGTCGACCGGCTCAATCTCTATATGCACGGACAGGAACTGCTCGACGACAAAGCGATGCAGAGAATCGATGAGATTCTTAACCGCCGTCGCGAACGCTACCCGCTCCAGTTTATCCTTCAGGAATCCTGGTTCTACGGCCGGAAGTTCTTCGTCAATGAATCGGTCATGGCGCCTACGCCCGAGACCGAGACGCTGTGCGAAGCCGGTATGAAATTCCTGAGTGCGAACGGGATTAAATCATCCCGGATTCTCGATCTTGGCACCGGCTCCGGTGTGATTGCCGTCACCATGGCGGCCGAGCTGAAGGACGCCACCGTGGTTGCGCTGGACATCTCCGAAGAAGCCCTCGATGTCGCTCGCCGGAACGCCCGGGACATGGACGTGGCCGACCGCATTGAATTTCGTAAGTCGGATTTCTTTGGGGCTCTTCGCGAAGGGGAGAAGTTCAATCTGATCTTGTCTAATCCGCCGTACATCACTGAAAAAGAGTATCCGACGCTCCAGAAAGAAGTGCTGCACGATCCAATCATCGCCATGGTCGGGGGCGAAGACGGACTCGACCCGGTGCGCGTGATCTTGCGCGACGGTCCAAATTTCCTGGCGCCCGGCGGACGAATCATGTTCGAAGTCGGTTACGACCAGGCTGAAAAAGTCGCGCAGATGACCGAAAGCGACAACCGGTATCAGTCGTTTGCCTACCTCAAAGATCTGGCCGGGGTGGACCGCGTGATCATTCTTGGCTGTGCGGGGTAGCCATGCCGCGCGAATCACAGAAAGACCGTCAGGGTCGGGCGGCGAAAATTGTCGCGCTGCTCAAGAAGCATTATCCGAAATCGCACTGTTCGCTCGATTTCAAGACCCCACACCAACTTCTGGTGGCGACGATTCTGTCGGCGCAATGCACCGATGAACGCGTCAACAAAGTCACGCCAGATCTCTTCAAGAAGTATCCATCGGTACAGGCTTTTGCCGAAGCCGATCCGGAAGCGCTTCAGAAAGAAGTCTTCGCCACCGGTTTCTACGTGAACAAAGCCAAGGCGATCAAGGCCTCGGCCCTGCAACTGATCGAGCGTCACGAAGGCGAGATACCGCGCACGCTGGACGAACTGGTCAAGCTGTCGGGAGTGGGGCGCAAAACGGCGTCGGTGGTTCTCGGCGCCGGGTTCGGTCTGGCCGAGGGTGTAGTAGTCGATACCCATGTCGGCCGGATCAGCCGCCTGCTCGGTCTGACGCGCGAGACCGATCCGGTCAAGGTCGAGCAGGACCTGATGAAGGTCTTGCCGCAATCCGACTGGATCGTATATTCGCATATGCTGATCGATCACGGGCGGGCAGTTTGCGTGGCGCGCAAACCGAAATGCAGCGAATGCTTTCTGGCCAAGCTTTGTCCGTCAGCCAGCGTGGTATAGAAGTCGTGGGCGCTGGGGTTGCGTCAGGTCCTGACCCCGACTTGGTCGGGGTTGTGACCTGACGCATGGACCGGGTCTGTCAATACTGGCAACTTACCGCTCCACCAAGAGTATATAATCTAGGATATGATCTACATTCTGGCGGCGATTCTCATTCTTATCATTGCGACGTTGCTAGTACGAGTCCGTCTGCGTCTGGAGATTTCACGCGAGCGCAAAATTCTCTTTGTCGGCCTGGGACGCTCCGGCCCGGAATTCGATTTTGTACATAGTGAAGGTGTCATTCGTCTGTTCGGGATGAATCTAAAACGATTTCGCCTTGAAAAGGGCCGGACAACCACCCAACAGACCAAAGTCCCCACGGCCGAAGTCGAAGAAGTACCATCCCCGTCGAAACGGCGTCGTTCCCTCGGCTCGATCATAGCGATTATCCCCGAGAGCCTTTCGGCGTGCTGGCGGCTGGCGGTGGGCGTTTTGAAGTCTACGATAGTCGAAGAAGCTGAAGCGGAAATTGAATTCGGCTTCGATACGCCCGATGTTACAGGGCAAGTTTTTGGATATTATCACGCGGTGGCTGCTATGGCGCCCGCTCTATTCGGACGCGTCTCGATCGTACCGAACTGGACCGGTCGCTCATTTTCCGGTTCGGCCCGAGTCTCGATAGCCTGGCCGGTCTACCGTTTGGTTTGGCTAATGGCGCTGTTCATGTGGCGTCTTCCCATCAGGAAAATCATCAGGTTATCAATAGGTGAAAAAGAAGGAGTTCGCGATGTCAGACAATAATGTGGTTGAAATTCTTCACAGCGTCGTCGGCGAGCTGAAGAACATGGCCCGGACGGAATCGATAGTCGGTGCTCCGATTACGGTTGGCGACAAGACCGTCATTCCGATCATCAAGATGACGGTCGGTTTTGGTGCCGGTGGCGGTCAGGGTGAGTACGAACAGAAAGGTTCCGGATTTGGCGGTGGTGGTGGCGGCGGGGTTTCCATTGAACCGGCCGCGTTCATCATTATGGACAAGGACGGGATCAGCCTGCTTCCGGCCAAGAAAGGTAACTGGGAAAGCCTGGTCGAAGCCATTCCGGGGGTGGCGTCGAAAATCGCCCAGATCAAAGACAAGTTCAAAGGGGATAAAGGATCAGACCAGCCGGGCAAAGCTGACTGACGGTTCTTCCTGAGGGCCGGTTTTCGTTTCATTCTTCACCTGCATGACATTGTGCCCGTGCAGGTTGCGTTCAGCGTTGTCGGTGGCTAACTTGCCCCTTGTCAACCCCGAAGGTTTGCCGTATTCTTACAGTCTGTTTTGCCGGTGACATCGGCTTTAGACGGTCGTTTCCGGCTAAGGAGTCGTTTTGTTTGATAAGGTTCTGATTGCTAATCGGGGCGAAATCGCCCTTCGCGTAATTCGTGCCTGCCAGGAGCTGGGCCTCAAGACGGTTGCGGTCTATTCCGAAGCCGACCGTAATGCTCTGCATGTGCGGTTTGCCGATGAAGACGTCTGTATCGGTCCGCCGCCGGCTGCTCAGTCATACCTGGATTTCAAGCGGATCATCGCTGCGGCCGAAGTCACCAATGCGGGTGCGATTCATCCCGGTTATGGTTTCCTGGCTGAGAACGCCGATTTCGCAGAAGTCTGCGAATCGTGTGGCATCAACTTCATCGGTCCGACTCCCAAACAAATTCGTCAGATGGGCGACAAGGCCTCGGCCAAGGCGCTCATGAAGGCTGCCGGGGTGCCGGTGATTCCCGGTTCGGAAGGTATCGTCGCGTCTTATTTGGATGCACGCGAGATAGCCGAACAGGTCGGATACCCGGTCATCCTCAAGGCGGTCGCTGGTGGCGGCGGCAAGGGGATGAGAATTTGTCGCGACGCGGCCGAGTTGGAGCGCGGCTTTCATATTGCTTCGACCGAAGCCGCCAACGCCTTCTCAAACCCTGATCTCTATCTCGAAAAAGTTATAGTCAACCCGCACCATGTCGAGTTTCAGCTTCTTGGCGACACCCACGGGAACTACTTCCATTTTGGCGAGCGCGATTGTTCTATCCAGCGCCGTCATCAGAAACTGATTGAAGAGACGCCGTCGCCTATTATGACCGACGATCTGCGGGCCCGGATGGGAGCCGCGGCGGTGATGGGCGCTCGTAATGTCGAGTATCGGGGCGCCGGGACGATCGAGTTCCTGGTCGATGAGCAGCGCAATTTCTATTTTATGGAAATGAATACCCGTATCCAGGTGGAACATCCGATTACCGAGGAAGCGTTCGAAGTGGACCTGGTTCAGGATCAGATTAAAGTCGCCCTGGGCGAGAAACTGACTTATCGCCAGGAAGACATCAAGCCCAAGTGGGTCGCGATGGAGTGCCGGATCAACGCCGAGGATGTCGAGAAAGATTTTCGTCCGACGCCGGGCAAGATCGAGGCTATCCACCTTCCGGGCGGCCCGGGAGTTCGTATTGACAAGGCCGTCTATGCCGACTATGTGATTCCGCCGTATTATGATTCGATGATCGCCAAGCTGATCGTTCGGGCCCGCACCCGCGAGCAGGCTATAGCCAAGATGCGTGTTTCGCTCGATCAATTGGTCATTCAGGGTGTGCCGACCACGATCCAGTTCCACCAGGAGATATTCGCGCATCCCGATTTCATTGCAGGCAACTACGATACTTCGTTCATAGAGACTAAATTCCGCCAGGGGCGGGACGATCAAAAAAAAAATTCAATAACGCTTAAGCGACCGGGTGAAGGTGATACGTCGGAGACTCCGACCACCACCGAACCGGCCACAGTGACAGTCGCTGATGCAGATTCGCACTAATCCGGAGGTTTTGAGTGAACGTTCCAGCAGATCTTAGGTACACTACGGAACACGAGTGGGTTGGAGTTGAAGGTCCTTTGGCTACCGTCGGCGTTACCGACTATGCTCAGGGTGAATTGGGTGATGTGGTGTTTGTCGAGCTGCCCAAAGTCGGCACCGAAGTCAGACTCGGCGAAGCTTTCGGCACCATCGAAGCCGTCAAAGCGGTCTCCGAAGTCTATTCGCCCGTTACCGGCAAGGTAGTCGAAGTAAACACCGCGCTGGGTGACGATCCGATGATGGTCAATCGGGATTGTTACGGCGAAGGATGGATCATCAAGGTCGAGATGGAAGACCATTCCGAGGTAGATCAACTGCTCGATGCCGAGGGTTACACCCACCTGTTGTCACACTAACAATACGGTCCCTTTGAGGGACTTGCTCACAGGTTTCACATGTCTTACTTGTCCAACACCGATGCCGACCGAAAGAAGATGCTTCAGAAGATCGGGGTCGGCACGATTGAAGATATTCTGCAGGATATCCCCCATAAGCTGCGACTGAACCGGCCGCTCAACATTCCTGCGCTTTCCGAAATGGAAGTGCTGGCCGAGATCGAGCGCCTCTCGCTGATGAACCGTCAGGGTTCGGTTTGTTTTGCGGGCGGTGGTGTCTACGATCACTTTGTGCCGTCGGCGCTGACCGCACTGGCTTCCCGGCCGGAATTTGTCACGGCATACACACCTTATCAGGCTGAAGTCGCTCAAGGAACACTGCAGGCCATTTACGAATACCAGACCCACATCTGTCGTCTGACCGGTCTCGATGTCGCCAACGCGTCAATGTACGACGGCGCCACGGCGGCCGGCGAGGCGGCGCTTATCTGTGTCTCAGTCACCGACCGAAACAAGATCGTGGTCTGCGAGACGGTCAGCCCGCTTATTCGAGAAGTCATCGCAACCTACGTCACACCGCGCGAAGTCGAAATCGTGACGGTGCCATTGACTGATGGCGTCACCGATCTCAAGAAGCTTACGGCCGCGGTTGACAATCGGACCGCCTGTGTCATCGTGGCTCAGCCAAACTTCTTCGGACAACTCGAAGAAGTGGAACGGATGGGTGAGGTCATTCATCAGGCGGGCGGCAAGCTCGTGATGGTGGTCGATCCGATCGTCCAGTCCCTTCTTAAGACTCCAGGCGAAATCGGTGCCGATATAGCCTTGGGCGAAGGCCAGCCTTTGGGCATTCCGCTCTCGTTCGGCGGTCCGCTGCTTGGTTTCTTCTCGGTAAAGAAAGATTTGGTTCGAAGCATGCCGGGTCGAATCGCGGCACGCACCAAAGATGTCGATGGCAAGAACGGATTCGTGCTCACCCTCCAGACCCGGGAGCAGCACATCCGCCGTCAGAAGGCGACGTCTAATATATGCTCCAATGAAGCGCTGTGCGCCACGATGGCGTCGATCTATTTCAGCCTGATGGGCAAAACCGGCCTCAAGCAGGTGGCGCTGATTTCGGCTGAGAAAGCCCAGAACGCTGCGACGCAGATTGCCGCGCTCAGCGGATTCGAAATGTATTTCCGTGGCCCGTTTGTTCGCGAGTTCGCGGTGAAAACCCCGGTGCCGGCGAGCGATGTGGTCATACACATGATGGAAAGAGGCGTCCTGCCGGGAGTAGATGCCGGTCGATGGTATCCCTCGATGAAGAACTGCCTGATCGTGGCGCTCACCGAGAAACGTACCGACGCCGATATCGCCGCCCTGGTCGGCGGATTGAAGGAGTTGTCAGCCCGTGGCGTTTTGTCCGGTGTGTAAAACCGAATGGGAGGACGGCGTGACCGAGTGTCCGGTCTGCTCGCGCGAACTCGGCAAGTCCGAGGCGGAGCAATCGGAAAGTCCCTGGGTGCTGCTCGGTTTCATAGCCGACAACATCTCGGCCGACTACGCCCGGGAAGTTCTGAAATCGTACGAAATCCCGGCGGTCGTGATCTCCAAGTCCGGGTTTTTCGGACAGGCCGGTCTGACGCTGACTGGGTTTTACAAAGCCGGATCGCAGTTGTTTGAAGTCTCTACGCCCGAAGAGTGCGTGGAAGAGGCCACCGGCGTTCTTGATATGGTGCTGGGCGACAAATGGCAACGCAACGTGAAAGAGTCTTAGATGCCTTATTGTCCTGAATGCTCATTTGAATATGATACTTCGATGGTGATATGCCCCGAGTGCAAGGTCGGTCTGGTAGACCAGATGCCCGCCGGTGCAGCGGCGGTTTCGCCGGACGATAGCTGGATTAGAGTCTGCCAGATAGAGAAAGACCTTACTTCGCAACTCGTGCGCGGGCTCCTGGAATCGAACAATATCCCCTCGATCGTTATGTCCTCGGCTTTTCAACCGCTGCCCAACGGGGTCGGTTGGATTTCCGGCGCCAAACCCTCCCGGGGCGACAAACATTATTTGATGGTGCCGCGCGAGTTCCGGCAGGAAGTCGAACTACTCCTGTCGGCCGTGCTCGGCGATGATTTCGAGGCGATCGACGCCCCCAAACAGTAGGAAATTACGAAGGTTACAGGAAGGAACCGAGATGCGTCTTCTGATTTTTGCGACTCTGCTGCTGACGTCAGTGGTTGCGACGGTTTGCCTCGCCGGCGAAACGCCGTCGACTTCACTGGTCACCAAGCCCGGCTACGTGCCGTACTACTCTCAGATCGACGATGCCTTGAAAGCGGCTAAAGACAGCCAATTCGTGGTGATCGAATTCTACACCGATTGGTGAACGTGGTGCAAGACGCTGGACACGGTCGTGTTCATAAATGATACTACAATCAAGTTCTTCTCCAATCAGATGATTCTGGCCAGAGTAAATCCCGAAAAGGATTCGGCAGTCGCTGCGCGTTACTATGCCAAGGCATTTCCGACGTCAATGCTGGTAAACAAGAGCGGTGTGGAAGTTGACCGCCTGGTAGGGTATGAGCCGACGCAGGAATATCTCAAGACATTCGAAGATTTTTCCAAGGGTATCGGCACTCTGAACGACATGCTTGCTAAGGCGAGCGCCGCTACCGACCGGTCTCTCGATCTTCAGATTGCGGACAAGTACAAGTATCGCGGTCAGGCGACAGATGCTCAGAACTGGTACACCAAAGTGATCGAGACCGGCGATCTGCACGATTCGCTCTCGGGCGAAGCACGGATAGCCTTTGCCGATTTTCTCCGTCGCGACAAGAAATATGACGAAGCTATCGACGCTTACAAGAAGATCGAGCAAGAGTTTACGACGTTTCACGGTCGCGATGCCTTGCTGATGCAGGCGATTGTGAACGTCAAGAAGGGCGACACCGCCCAGGCCATATCGATATTCGAATCATACATTCAGCGTTACCCTGACTCCGAGGACAAGGATTACGCTGAAGGACAGATAAAGAAATTGAAGAACCCGACTCCCGCCGGCGACAAGAAGTAAGGCTGAGTCGAAACTATTTTGGATAGAGCCGTGGAAGAAAAGATTCTGATATACGAGAAATCCCAGTCGGGCCGCAAGGGGTACACCCTTCCCGCGACCAAACACAACGAAGCTGACATCTTGAAGACCATACCGGAGCGGTTTAGGCGTTCCCAAGACGCCGCTCTGCCCGAAGTGGCTGAGCCGGAAGTGGTCCGTCACTTTGTCAATCTGTCGACCAAGAACCACCACATCGACAAGGGCTTTTACCCGCTGGGATCGTGTACGATGAAGTACAACCCCAAGATGAACGACGTGGCCGCGTCGCTTCGTGGTTTTCAGGAGCATCACCCACTCACTCCGTGTAGTCGGTCGACGGGTAGTCTGCAGTTGATGTGGGAATTGATCGGTTTCCTGCGCGAAGTTTCCGGTTTCCCGGCAATTTCGCTCCAGCCGGTAGCCGGCGCTCACGGTGAGTTCACCGGTCTGTTGATTATGCGCGCCTACCATCTGGACAAAGGCAACAAGCGGCATAAGATCATTATCCCGGATTCGGCCCACGGTACCAACCCGGCGTCGGTGACTTCGATCGGTTTCACGACGGTCGAGATCAAATCGAACGAGCGGGGTATTATTTCTCCCGAAGCGGTCGCGGCGGCGCTCGACGACGAAGTCGCCGGCATGATGATGACCAATCCGAATACGCTGGGGCTGTTCGAAAGCAATATCGAGGAAATCGCCCGGGTAGTGCACAAGGCCGGCGGCCTGCTCTATATGGACGGCGCCAACCTGAACGCCAACATGGGTATTTTCCGTCCCGGCGATGTCGGTTTCGACATCATGCACTTCAACCTGCACAAGACCTTCTCGACCCCGCACGGCGGCGGCGGGCCGGGCGCGGGCGCAGTTGGTGTTACTAAGGAACTCGAAAAGTTCCTTCCCTTCCCAGTGTTGGAGAAGGGTGACGGCGGTAAGCTGTTTTTCAATTACGACCGTCCGAAGTCAATCGGTCGCCTGCACACGTTCTACGGCAATTTCGCCAATATGGTCCGGGCCTACGCTTACATCCGTAACCTGGGTGGCAAAGGATTGCGCGAAGCATCTGAAAACGCCGTGCTCAATGCCAACTACCTGAAAGAGCTGCTCAAGAAGGATTTCGACCTGCCGTACGATCGCCACTGCATGCACGAGTTTGTGCTGTCGGGTGATCGGCAGAAGAAGCTCGGCGTCAAGACTTCCGACATTTCCAAACGGCTACTCGATTTCGGCGTCCACGCCCCGACCAACTATTTCCCGTTGATCGTCCACGAGGCTTTGATGATCGAGCCGACCGAGACGGAGACTATCGAGACGCTCGAAGCTTTCGCCGAGATTATGATCCGAATCGCCCGTGAGGCGGAAACCGATCCTAATATTGTGACGTCGGCCCCTCACAACACGCCGGTCAGGCGGCTGGACGAGACTCTGGCGGTCCGCAATCTGGACGTGAATTACATAGCGTAAGTTATCCGACTTGCCAAATTGAGCCGGCGTCTCTTACTTAGACGCCGGCTCTCTTTATGAGTGATTGACTAATGGTTGCGTCAGGTCCTGCCACGAAATCGCTTTCAGCGATTTTGTGGTGTGACCTGACGCCGAGTGTGTCAGTTCCTGCGATCCGCCAAAGGCGGATCGCAGGAACTGACACAACCTGTTAATGGATCCTATGATAGACCTCGACCACATCAGCTACTGGTACCCGCGCCGTACGGAGGCGGCCTTACACGACGTCACCCTGCGCCTGCGCGACGGTGAATCACTGTGTGTTATGGGGCGCAACGGGTCGGGCAAGTCGACCCTCGTCAAACTGATTGCCGGGTTGATCAAACCCGGCCGGGGAAAAATCACTGTCGACGGCCATACTCATGACGGCACCCCCGATACCCGCGTGGGCATTCTCTTTCAAAATCCAGACAACCAGATAGTGGCCACGCTGGTGGAGAAAGAGATCGCCTTCGCGCTTGAAAATCGGGCGATGCCCCAGGCCGAGATGGAAGCCGAGGTATCCAAGGCCGCTAAACAGTTTGGCATCGAGCACCTGTGTCAACGCCTCACATCCGACCTGTCCGGTGGAGAAAAGCAACGCGTGGCGCTGGCGTCGGTGATGGTACAGCAACCGGCGGTGCTGCTTCTTGATGAACCCGACTCGTTTCTCGATCAGGCCGGGCGATTGATTCTGTCAGCAGAGCTCGAACGACTCCATAAAGAAGACCGTCGCCTGATCGAGATTCGCATTACCCAGAGCGCCCAGGTGGCACGGCAGTATTCTCGTCTTGTGGTTCTCGATTCCGGTACGGTTGTCGCCGATGGCGCCCCGACTGCGCTGCTTAGTGACAGTCGCCTCTGTACCCTGGCCGGTTTGACCGTGCCGGATACATCGGCAATGCAGGTTCGAATACCCAAGCGAGCCAAGAGTGCGGGTGACAAGTCCTCCTCATTGGACGCGGCAAAGATGAACGATGTCACTTTCAACTGGCCGATGTCGCCTGTGGTCTTCGAGAGGCTATCGGCTGAGCTCAAGGCGGGGGAGACGGTCGGCCTGATCGGTCCTACTGGAGCGGGGAAGAGCACGATCGGTCTGCTAATGGCCGGACTGGCGGCTCCATCGAAAGGGGAAATCGTCTATCTCAACAAAACCGGCCAGCCGCTCAAATTGAAAGATATTCGCGGTGAGTTGGCCCTGGTTCTGCAGCAGCCGGAGCGGCAGTTCTTTCTCGAAACGTGCGCCCACGAAGTAGGCTTTGGCCCGGAGAACCTCGGCCGCAAGCTCACCCCCGATGAAATCGGTGAATTTCTCGAACTAGTCGGCTTGCACCCTGCACGCTACGCCGACCGTGATCCCTTCTCGCTTTCGGCTGGTGAAAAGCGCCGCCTGGCCTTTGCCGCCGTTCTGGCTATGGAGCCGTCGATCATCATTTTCGATGAACCCACCGCCGGTCTCGACGGTGAAGGGGTCGGCCGGTTCATGGCCCTGTCGCACTCTCTCAAGTCCATGAATCTGGGTCAGTTGGTTATCAGCCACGACGGCGACGTGATCCGCCAGGTGTGCGATCGGGTACTGTATCTCACTCGTCGCGGGGAATTATTGCCGCTGTCCGTAGCCGAGCTTTTCGGCGACCCCCGCCTTTCGAGCATGCTCTCAGAGGGCTGAGCCCCGGCAATTTCTTTTCACATATCTAAACAAAATTGTTTCGGCCGCTTGACAGCGTCGAGGGATCGCTTATACTCACGCCGACTTCCGGCCTTGGCCGGATCGATCCGACCTTTTAAGGTGATCCAGAGAGGTCACCAAAGGTGGAAAGCTTAATGATCTCTGATTTTTCTTCCAATCCATGCCGTAATCTGCCGAGTAACTCGGAATTAATCCTATTTCACAGATACACACGGAGGTGCCGTTTTGACGGCTAATAGCAAGGTCATTCTCGATGACAAGAAGATCGCTCGCGCCCTGGCGCGGATCTCTCACGAGATCATGGAGCACAACAATGACGTCAATTCAATCGCCATCGTCGGCATTCTGACGCGTGGAGCCTTCCTGGCCAAGCGCATCGCCGGCCTTATTGAAGAGCTCGAAGGGGTCGCCGTACCGGTAGGGCTGATGGACATCTCGCTGTACCGGGATGACGTCCATCAGAAGCTGGATCAGCCCATTATCCAGCGCACCGACATTCTCTTCCCGGTTCAGGACAAGAATATCATTCTGGTCGACGACGTCCTGTTCACTGGGCGGACAATTCGCGCGGCCCTGGATCACATCGTCGATTTCGGCCGCCCGCGCACGATCCAACTGGCAGTGCTGGTTGATCGGGGTCACCGTGAACTGCCGATCAAAGCCGATTTTGTCGGAATCAACATCCCGACGTCGCGCTCCGATCAGGTAGTGCTCGAAGTGAAAGAAAAGGAAGGGAAGGATCAGGTCAGCGTGATTTCCGGCGCAACAGAGAAAGCTTCGCCAACCAAAGCTCCGACCGGCAAGAAGAAACCGGCCGCGAAAGCCGCCCGGAAAGGAGGCAAGCGATGAGCCGTCTTTCGTCACGCCATCTGCTCGGGCTCGAGGGTGTCCCACAGGAAGACATTGTCGCCATACTCGACGCCGCCGAGACTTTCCGCGAAGTCCTCGAACGCGAGATCAAGAAGCTGCCGACCCTGCGCGGTCTCACCGTGCTGAACCTCTTCTACGAAGCGTCTACTCGCACCCGGATATCGTTTGAACTGGCCGAGAAACGTTTGTCGGCCGATTCGATCAATTTTTCGAAGGCGACCTCGTCGGTATCCAAGGGCGAATCGCTTCGCGACACCGTCCAGAATATCGAAGCTATGAAGATCGACATGGTGGTAGTGCGTCACGCCTCATCGGGCGTGCCCTACTTCCTGACTCAGTGCATGGACGCCAACATCATCAATGCCGGCGACGGAACCCATGAGCACCCGACGCAGGCTCTTCTCGACATGCTCACGATTCGGCACAAGTACGGCAAGCTGAAAGGCCTGCGCGTAGTGCTGGTCGGCGATGTCATGCACTCCCGCGTGATTCGCTCTAACATCTGGGGTCTCAAGACCATGGGAGCGTCGGTGGCGCTCTGCGGGCCGTCGACCCTGATCCCACACGGGGTGGAAGAGTTCGAGTGTGACGTATATACCAATGTCGACGAAGCTCTTGAAGGAGCCGATGTGGTCAATGTCATGCGCATCCAACTGGAGCGCCAGAAAGCCGGCATGTTCCCCTCACTGCGTGAATATACGAACCTGTTCGGTATCAACCGGGATCGACTCAAACGGCTGAATCGCAACTACACAATCATGCACCCTGGACCGATGAATCGGGGAGTGGAAATTTCAACGGATGTGGCCGACGGCGACAAATCGGTAATTCTCGATCAGGTGACTAACGGCGTGGCAGTCCGGATGGCAGTGCTCTATCTGCTCTCCGGTCGGAAAGAGGAGGCGTAAACAATGTCCAGCAAGAAATTCGATACGGTCATTACCGGCGGGCGTGTAATCGACCCTGCGCTCGGATTCGGCCAGGACGCTTGCGTCCTCATCAAAGACGGCGTCATTGCCGGAATCGAAATCGAAACGGCGGCGCTTCGACGCACGCTCAAATCGATTGAGCCTGGAAGTGTTATTGACGCCGAAGGCAAGATTGTCGTGCCGGGACTGATTGACGTGCACGTTCATCTTCGCGAGCCGGGCAAGGAAGGTGCCGAGACTATCGCTTCGGGATGCGAGGCCGCCGCGGCCGGCGGATTTACTTCGGTCTGCTGCATGCCCAACACCCGACCGCGAATCGACAGTCAGGAGACGGTCAGGTTCGTTCAGGACCGCGCGAAAGACGCCTCCGCCCGCGTGTTCGTGGCGGGCGCGATCACCAAGAATATCGAAGGTCTGGAATTGGCGGAGATCGGCGACCTGGTTAAGATGGGCGCGATTGCTATTACCGACGACGGCAACTATGTCCAGAACCCGGAGATCATGCGCCGGGCGCTGCAATACGCCAAGATGTTCAATATCCCCGTCATGCAGCACGCCGAAGATTCGTTCCTCTGCGAGGGTGGGGTGATGAACGAATCGGCGCAGTCGGCGCGTGTGGGGATGAAAGGCCGTCCGGCCGCCGCCGAAGAAATTGCGGTCCTGCGTGATATCGCCCTCTGCCGTCTCACCGGCTCACGTTTGCACATTCAGCATATCACGACGCGGCGGGCGATCGAGGCGGTTCGCGCCGCCAAGCGCGAAGGGATCCAGGTCACGACCGAAACCTGCCCGCATTACTTTGTGCTGACCGACGATGAGATCGGCAAGGAGTACAACACCAACCTGAAGGTCAATCCGCCGTTGCGCACGAAAGACGATCTCGACGCGGTCATCGAAGGTCTGATCGACGGCACAATCGACTGCATCGCCTCCGATCATGCCCCGCATTCTAGCGAGGACAAGGACGGCGAGTTCGACCAGGCCCCGTCAGGTATGATCGGTCTCGAGACTACACTTGGTCTGGTGAAGACGTATCTGATCGACAAGGGGTATCTCGGCTGGGCCGATGCGATCCAGAAGATGACTTCGAATCCGGCGCGAATCTTCGGCCTTCAGGGCGGAACGATGGCGGTCGGGTCACCGGCGGACATTACGATCATCGACCCGGACAAGAAGTGGAAGGTGAAGGCGGAGAATTTCAAGTCGAAATCGTGCAACTCGCCGTTTATCGGCTGGACGCTGTCCGGGAAAGTGTACCGCACGATCCTTGGCGGCAAGGTGGTGTACGAAGGGTGATGGATGTGGCCGGCAGAGCCTGCCCCCGACTTGATCGGGGGTCCTCGTCTGCCGCAGGAAAGAACGATTGTGATAACCGTGCCCGGCAGATGTCCACATCTGCCGGGTTTGCAATGTCGTAAACATAATGTGATATCCTCCAATACTAAACATCCGTATAGACTCCCATGACTACCACCGACCGCAAGCGCGAAATCGACCTGGCCATCGCCCACCTCAAAAAGACCGACAAGAAACTGGCCGCCGTCATCAAACAGGTTGGCCGCCTCGACTACCATAAACAACAAATCGGGTTCAATGCCTTCGTCAGAATCATCGTCGGACAGCAACTCTCCGGCACCGTAGCGGACGCCATCTACAAGAAAGTATGCCGAGCGGCCGGGTGCAGGACGGCATCGATCACAGCATTTCGCAAGCTCGACGACGCCTCATTCCGCGAAGCCGGTTTGTCCTTTGCCAAGATCCGGGCCGTTCGTGACCTGATCGAGAAGATCGATTCCGGCTTCTTAAACGTGCGCCGCTTCCCCCGCATGACCGACGAAGAAATCGCCGAAACCATCACTCAGGTCAAGGGTCTGGGGCCGTGGAGCGCGCAGATGTATCTGATGTTCACGCTGGGGCGGCTTGACATTTTCGCGGCTGGTGATCTCGGCATTCAGAAGGGGATCTGCAACCTCTACGGGGTCGATCGTAACGATACCGATTTTGAGGAGTTCGGCGAACGATTCCGGCCGTACCGTACGGTCGCCTGCTGGTACATCTGGGCCTCGCTGAATAACCGGTAACTGGGACGCTCAAAGCTGGAGCCGTTGTGCGTTAACCGTGCCCGGCAGATGTCCACATCTGCCGACATACTTCAGATATCTGCTCCCAAACTCAATCGGCAGGGTTCCATCTCTGCCGGATTTCTGCCAAAAAACATGTTGAGTTTTGACAACCCCGCCTGCTATTATGCGATTTAAGCGGCTGGCAAGCTTTGGGATCGGACGAGTGCCGCTCTTCCGGTTCCAACTAAGGATATATCCATGGCCCTTGATCCCAAATACGACTTTACCGTTTCGACCATCATTCCCGCCCTCAACGAGGAAGGGAATATCGATGAATTCTGCCGTCTTTACGACGAGATGCTCAAGAAGGCCCCCTTCAAAGGCGAACTGGTGTTTGTCGACGACGGCTCCACCGACGGCACGCTCGACAAGATCAAGGCCAACGCGCAGAAATACGGTTTCATCCGATGGGCGTCACACCAGCGCAATCGCGGCCTGACCGAAGCACTTCAAACCGGGTTCGCGAAGGCGACCGGCGAGGTGTACGTCTTTTACCCGGCCGATCTGCAGTATCTTCCCGAAGACATCCCGGCCTTGGTGGCGCCGATTGCCGACGGGGCTGATATATGCACCGGCTGGAAACAGGGAAAATACGCCAAGCGGTTTGTGTCATCGATCTACAACTGGTTCTCGCGGAAAATATTCGGGCTGGATGTTCACGACCTGAATTCGGTGAAAGCGTTTCGGCGGGTGGTTGTCGAAAGCATCTTTCTCCGTCGCGACTGGCATCGTTATCTCGTGCCGCTGGCGGCCAACGAGGGGTTCAGTGTCGAAGAGGTCAAGGTCAAACTCTACCCGCGTTCGTGGGGGAAGACCAAGTTTTCGGTCTGGCGGATTCCTGTTGGTGTGCTCGACATGATGGCGGTCAAGTTCCAGATTACGTTTCTTCGCAAACCGCTTCTGTTTTTCGGAATTACCGGCCTGATCTTCGTTCTGCTCGGCGTGATAGTCGGCCTGTGGGCGATCTACGAACGTTTCGTCATGATGCACGGCAACCGGACCTGGTTGTACCTGGTCATGCTCTTGATAGGGGTCGGCACGAGTTTCTTCCTGATGGGGTTTATTTCCGAGGGTGTGACGGCTTTGAAGGAAGAGATCTCGGACCTTCGTCGCAAATCCAACGCGATTCTGGAGCAACTCAACAAGAAATAGCGCAGCTTCCTGATCGGCAGGCCTCCGTGCCTGCCGTTCTGTTTCCGGCAGGGGTGGAACCCTGCCGATCACTCTTAAGATACCGATCGTATTTGGCTTCCTCCCTGGCGAAAGCCCCCCATCTTTTCTAGTTGAACCCGCGCCCCGCTTGGGGTACCATACCCTGCGATGAAAAAAGCCGCCATCTTCACCTTCAAGCTGATTCTCACTCTCGTCGTGCTCTACTACGTCGGCCTTCAGGTCTGGAGCAACTGGGACCAAATCAAGAATTTCGACTGGCATTTCAACTACGGCTACATGCTCCTGTCAATCATCTGCGCTATGGTGGCGCTGTTGGTCTTCTCCGCCGCCTGGGTGCGGGTCATTTCGGCGTTTGGCCACGACCTGAGCCAGACGGCCGGGTTTCGTATCCTGAACCTTTCCAACCTCGGACGCTATGTCCCCGGCAAGATCTGGCAAGTTTTCGGGATGCTCTACTACGCCAAACAGAAGGGGATTCCCGAGGAGCAGGCGACGGCGTCGTTTGTCATTTACCAGCTCTTTACGATACCGTCGTCGCTTCTGGTATGGGTGATCGCCGCCCTGTTTGAGCCTCAGTTGCTCATCGAAAAGTTCAAGATCATGGGGCCCGGATCGGCCTATACGGCGGGCGCGCTTGGACTGATTGGCTGCGCCATTCTGGTGTTTTATCCGAAGCCGTTTCTGCGTGCGGCCAACGCCCTTCTAAAGAAACTGGGTCGCCCGACGGCCGAATTCTCGCTCGACAAATCGGTTGCCCTGCAAGCGTTTATCGGCTATTCTGCGGGCTGGATTTTGTTCGGCGTGGCCTTCTGGCTGTTTCTTTTGTCGGTTCTTGGCGACAAAGCGCCATCGCTTGTGTTGGCCATCGGTTTGTATAATATCGCGTATCAGATCGGTTATCTGGCGCTGTTTGCTCCCGGCGGCCTGGGCCCGCGCGAATTGATTATGGGTGCGTTATTAGCGCCGTTTGTGGGGCCGATCGCCCCGGCACTTGCTATAGTCGCCCGGTTGTGGTCGGTGGTGATCGACGCCCTGGCCGCTCTGATCGCCCTTGTGATTGGCAAATAATCCGGTTTTCTCTGGAGATACTGTGGGTCAGCAAAAACACTCTTCCGCCCGCCCCCGAAGACAAGCCCTCAACCTGGAAAACAGCCGCTGGTTTGTGCCGGTGGTGTTTGTGGCGCTCTTCCTGGCGATGGTGTTCCTGTTTTCCGATTTTATTTTCTCGAACCAGATGATGTACAGCTCCGACGTTCTGGCGTCGAGCCTGATGTTTCGCATCTACCAGGCGACCTACATGGCGGCGCACGGGGGCGCGATTCCTCAATGGATGCCGCACCAGTTCGCCGGGATGCCGTTTGTCGAGGCGTTCCACAGCGACATTTTCTATCCGCCCAGTCTGTTCGTGAAGTACATGCGGGTCTGGTTCGACGATAAGATCGAGCCGATCAATATCGCCCGCGATCTCGGCTGGCTGATGATCCTGCACATCTACATCGCCGGCATCTTCATGTACCGCGCGGCGCGACAGTTCAAACTTCGGCGGATATCGGCGCTGGTCGCAGGCGCATGTTATATGTTCGCGGGGTATTTCGTTTCGATGGTCACCCCCGGACACGACGGGAAGATCTACGTCATAGCGCTTTTCCCCTTGATGATGTATTTCCTCGATCGAGGCTTCGAGAAAGAACATCTCATCGGTCGCCTGAAATATTTCTCTCTGACCGGGCTAACCATCGGTTTCATCCTGCTCACACCGCACCCGCAGATGTCGTATTTCGCGCTCTGGGGACTAAGTTTCTATTCCGCGTTCAAGTTGATCAATATCTGGGTGCAGAAGAAATCGATTTTGCCCGCCATTAAGCCGGGGTTGTTTGTAGTCTACGCAGTCGTGATTGGGCTGATGATATCTGCCATCCAGATGTATCCTGGTATTAGCTACACGCAGCAATATTCACCTCGCGCTGACACCAAGAGAGGGTGGGACTGGGCAACCTCGTGGTCGTTGCACCAGGAAGAAGTGGCTTCGCTGGTCATCCCGGAGTTCTCCGGAACTTCGACCGAGAAGGCCAAAACTTACTATTGGGGTAAGAACGCCTTCAAAGACAATTCCGAATGGCTTGGGACAGTCGCCCTGTATCTGGCGATAGTCGGGCTGTTCTTCTACAGGAATAGAAAGGAAGCCTGGTTCTTCGGAGGGTTGACAATATTCGCTATCTTCTACGGGATGGGGGGAACGACACCGTTCTTCCGGTTGATGTACGCTATAGTCCCCATGGTCAAGTCGATGCGGGGGGCGTCGATGATCATGTTCCTCGGCTCGTTCTCAGTGGCGCTCCTGGCCGGGATGGGCGTACAGAGCTTATTCGACTGGCGCGACGAGGGGAAGAAACTGATCGGCAATAAAGCCAACTACGTTCTGTTTGGTTTCCCGTCGTTCATATTGCTTCTCGCAATCTGTTTCTCGGTGGCCGGGCAGGGCATGATCAAGCTCTGGTGCACGATCTTCTACAGCGAGGCGTCGACCCAACTGGTACAGCGAGGAGTCACCAAGCTGGACGTCGCCAATATGAACTTGCCGGCAATTCAATCGGGTGCCTGGATAGCGTTTTTCTTCGTGGCGCTGGCCGCGTTTTTCCTCTGGCTCTATCGCGAAGGGAAAATGGGCGCGGGCATCATGATCGCACTCATAGCGCTGCCTGTTATCGACGGTGTCCGGTTCGACAGCCGTTTCATCCGGATTGTCGATCCGCGTGAGTTTGCGTCGAGGTACAATGAAACCCCGCTGACGCGTTTTCTGACCGGCCAGAAGGAGAGGTTTCGGGTCATAAATGTGGCGGATGTCAAGGAAGCAGATTTCCCTGTCCATGGCATTGATGCCACTGTAGGGTATCACGGCAATCAACTTCGCTGGTACGATGACCTCTTGGGCGGACCGAATCTGGATAACATATATACTTTCAACCCCCGCCTGCTAAACCTGACCGGGACGAAGTATCTGATCAATCCTACGGACCAGGATATTCCGCCTAATCATTTTGGACCGATACCTCTGGTGACGGCCACCTCTTATGGCAACGAGAGGCTGATCCGCAACGACAACGCCTTTCCACGGGTCTTTCTGGTCGACAAGTATATAGTCGTAACCGACCGCAAGCAGATGGTCAACGAGGTGATCAGCGGTCGTAGCGATATGCGACACACCGTCCTGCTCGAAGATCAGCCGACTCTGTCAATGCCAACTGCTGAGAACCCCACCGATTCTGCCTGGATCATCGACTATCAGCCCGAAACCGTAACGGTCGGAGTAAATGCAGCTCAGAATGCCATTCTGGTACTGACCGATACCTGGTTCCCGTCTTGGCAGGTGACGGTCGATGGCAAGCCGGTCAACTGCCTTCGCGCCTACGGCGCCTTCCGGGCCGTGGAAATCCCGGCAGGGAGCCGCGAAGTGCGCTTTGAGTACCACTCGAGCCGGTACGCGCTCGGCAAGACGGTTACCTTGTTGACGATTCTGCCGCTGTTAGGTATAATTGCAGGTTGTATCTTTATGGATCGTCGCCGCAAGTCGGCGGACGACGTCGTTGAGCCTGAAGAGGAAACGGATGACCGTGGCTAATACACAACGCGCCCTGATAATTTTCCCGACCTACAACGAGCGGGACAATATCGAAAAGATCGTCCACTCGGTCATCCCACTGGATCCGCGTATTCATGTGTTGATCGTGGACGACAATTCCCCTGACGGCACCGGCGAAGTGGCCGACCGGCTGACGACTCAACTGGAAAAAGTCTTCGTGCTGCATCGGGAGCAAAAGCAGGGACTGGGCCGCGCCTATATCGCCGGTTTCAGATGGGCCATCGAGCAGAAGTTCGATTTCATTTTCGAAATGGACGCCGACTTCTCGCACAGCCCCGAATATATCAAAGACTTCCTGCGCGAAATTCAAAATTGCGATCTGGTCATCGGTTCCCGCTACATTTCCGGGGTCAACGTCATCAACTGGCCGATGAGCCGTCTGTTGCTCTCGTACTACGCCAATGTCTACACCCGCCTGGTAACCGGCCTCCCGCTGCGCGATGCGACGGGTGGGTTCAAGTGTTTCCGGCGCGAGGTGCTCGAACGTATCGACCTGGACCGGGTGCGCTCATCGGGGTATTCGTTCCAGATAGAAATGTCCATGCGGGCCTGGAAGAAGGGCTTTCGCATCAAAGAGATCCCGATCATCTTCTATGAACGGCTCGCCGGGGTGTCCAAGATGTCAAAGAAGATCATGCGGGAAGCTATCTGGATGGTCTGGTCGCTTAGATTGAAATCAATTCTGGGCAGGCTTTCCTAGAGCAGATGTGTGTCCGCCAACGACCCACAAGTTTCGGTAATCATAGTATCCTGTAATTCTCTGCCTGCCCTTACAGATTGTCTGACCGCGCTTCCGGGTGCCGTTTCCGGCCTATCTCATGAACTCATCGTGGTGGACAATGCTTCGACGGACGCTTCGGCTTCCGAATCAGAGCGGCTTTGTCCTTCGGCCCGAATTATCAGGAACAACAAGAACGTCGGCTTCGCAGCCGCCTGTAATCAGGGAGCGGAAATCGCTCGCGGCGAGTATCTGTTGTTTCTAAACCCCGATGTAATTCCTGATGCTAATTCAGTTTCAGCTCTATTCGCCGAAGCTCAAGCGCACCCGAACGCCGGCCTTGTTTCCGGGCGGCTTCGCAACCCCGACAATACATTCCAGGCGACCTGTCGCCGGTTTCCGTCGATAAACAACATGATCTTTTCCCGCGGTTCTGCAGTGACTAGATTCACGGGCCGCAAAGCTTCTCCAAACGATCGATATACTCTTGGAGATTCGTCACACACGATTGAAGTTCCCGCGGTGGCGGCTACATTCGTGCTCATCCGTCGCGATCTGTTTGGTGAAATCGGCGGCTTCGACCGTCGTTTCTTCATGTACATGGAAGACACCGATCTGTCCCTTCGGCTCCATCAACACCAGCGGGTGAATTTGTTCGTCCCGGCGGCGGGGGGGATTCATCGCTGGGGTGAGGGAAGTCGCGAAGGGCGCGTGCGTCGGCTCTGGTGGCACCATCTCTCGGTCTGGAAATATTTCCTCAAGAACTTCCCGAACGGATTCTCGGTGGTGCTGTTACCGGTTCTCTTGGGCCTGAACTTGCTGGGGTCGTTGCTGTTGCCGCCACGGAGCGGGGGAGATCGACCACGATGAACTGGCCCGCGCTCCTGTCCGCACTCGTTGTCAGTCTGCTATCGGCGCTGGTGTTGATGCGGCCCGCGATTCGTCTCGCTGAAAAGCTCGATCTGGTAGATCGACCCGGACGCCACAAACGACATAAGCGTCCGGTCCCCAATATCGGTGGTGCGGTGCTGTTCGTGTCCGTTTGGATTGCCCTCGGTGTGAGCATACTGGTTTCGCAGTCTACAGCGACGGAGTTAGGCCGGTCGCTTCCGTATATCTTTGCCGGCGCGGTGATGATTCTCCTGCTTGGATTAGCCGATGACATCAAACCGCTTTCGGCCTGGTCCAAACTGACAGCGCAGATTGCGGTCGGCCTGGTTCTATACGGGGGCGGGCTTACAATTGATCCGATCACGATTCCTTTCGCCGGCACCTATGAAATTGGCTCACTCTCCATGCTGATTACGGTGGTCTGGGTGGTGATGCTCACCAACGCGATCAATCTGATTGACGGCCTCGACGGCCTCGCGGCGGGCGTCTCGTTGATTGCGGCGCTGACGTTGATAATTATAGGAATTCTATATTCGGCCGGTCCGGCGGTGTTGTTTGCCTATGCGCTGATTGGGTTCCTTGCGGTCTTTCTCGTCTACAACCGGTATCCCGCAAAGATATTCCTGGGCGATTCCGGGTCGCTTCAGATTGGTTACTACTTCGCAGTCATCTCATTGTTGGTACCTATTAAGTCGTATACGGCGGCGGCGTTGTATCTTCCGTTGCTAGTATTGGGTGTGCCGCTGATGGAAGCTGTCATTTCGTTTTCTCGTCGTTTGGCGGCCGGAAAGAACGTCATGAAAGCCGACCGTCGGCATCTGTTTCACTATTTGGCGCTCGCGGGGCTATCCCCCCGGGCGGTGGTTTGGGTCTTTTACGTGCTGTCGGCGGTCTTCGGCCTCTTCGCGCTGGCGATGTATTTCCTTAACCGGTTGGTAGTGTTTGGTTTGCTGGTCCTTTTTATGGTTGTAATTTCCGTCCTGTTCCTTATCTTTATGGCTCGACTTTCCCGACCTAACCGGGGGCGGCGCGAAGTCGACGGTAATTGAAACTGAACCGGTAATTGTTGCGAGACGGTGAGCATGGCTGAGGGACATCAGTATCTCGATTTTGAACGGCCGATAGTCGAGCTGGAAAAGAAGATTTCCGACATGAAGGATTTCTCCGGAGGCGGAGGCGTCCAGCTTGATACCGAGATTCGTTCGATGCGCGAGAAGCTCGACCAGCTCCGCAGCGAGATCTATTCGTCACTCACTCGCTGGCAGCGCGTCCAGCTCTCCCGTCATCCGCGCCGGCCGCATTCGCTCGATTTCATCAAGCTTATGACAACCGATTTTGTCGAGTTGCACGGCGATCGTTGTTTCTCTGATGATCATGCCATGGTCGGCGGTTTTGCGAAACTCGACGGGACCAAGGTGATGATCGTCGCCCAAGAAAAAGGGCGTGACACCAAGGACAAGCTGCGCCGCAATTTTGGCATGGCCAACCCCGAAGGATATCGCAAGGCGCTCAGGCTGTTTCATCTCGCCGAAAAGTTCGGCGTCCCGATACTAATTCTCATCGATACTCCGGGCGCTTATCCGGGCATCGGCGCCGAAGAGCGCGGTCAGGCGTGGGCCATTGCCGAGAATCTTCGCGCCATGTTTACGATCAAAGTGCCGATTGTCATAGTCATACTCGGTGAAGGTGCTTCGGGCGGCGCGCTGGGTATCGGCATCGGTGATAGAATCTTCGTTCTCGAATATGCCTGGTACTCGGTGATATCTCCCGAAGCGTGTGCCGCCATTCTCTGGCGCGACTCGGCCAAAGGACCCGAAGCTGCCGAGGCGCTGAAACCGACCGCCGAAACTCTACTCCGTCTGGGCGTGGTCGACAAAATTGTTCCTGAGCCGCCGAGCGGCGCTCACAACGACCCGGCCGAATCGGCCCGTCTGGTCAAGATCGATGTCCTGGCGGCCCTGGTCCAGTTGAAAGACAAACCGGTGGCGGAACTTCTCGAAGAGCGTCTGTTGAAGTTCCGCGCCATGGGTGAATACAAGGTGCGATAATGACGCTGCCGGATAAACTCGTAGATAAACTCGCCTGCCCCCAGTGTCACGGGATACTCAACTACCTCCCCGAACGGAACCGTCTGGAATGTCGTAATTGCCGCCTGGCCTTTCGCGTGGCCGACGACATCCCGGTTCTTATGCTGGACGAAGCAGAGAAATTGAAATAAGGGATGCACTGATGAAACTGTCAAAATTCTGCGAAGAAAGCCTCGTAGTTTTCAATATGAAGGCGACCACCAAGGAGGCTTCAATTGAAGAGTTGGTGGAACTTGCGTGTACTTCCACCATGGTCAAGGATCATGATCGCCTGATGCAGGATGTCAAGGAGCGGGAAGAGCTCGTGACGACCGGGGTCGGCTATGGGGTAGCTTTCCCGCACGCCAAGACCCGTTCGGTCAAGGGTATCGTGATCGCTTTCGGACGCAACGACCGGGGTATCGATTTTGACGCCATGGACCACAAGCCGGTTCATCTCTTCTTCCTGATCGCCGCGCCGGAAGACGCCATCGGCGCCCATCTGAATGTCATGGCGCGCCTTTCGTTTCTCATGAAATCACCCGAGAACCGTCAGAAACTCATGGAAGCCACTTCGCCGGGAGACGTACTTGCGCTCATCGACAAGATCGACTAACGCTTCAGACTAGGAACGACTTAGCGCATGAAATGGATTTCAAACCTGGTCTCAAGCTATGTGCGCACGCTCAATTTCGTCGCCGTGTGCATTCTGGCTGTCGGACTGATTGTCGGTCAGGCGCAACTCGCGCCGGTAGTCGGCGGGGCCGTAGCCACTATTCTGTATTACCCCTTTGCCAGGGTTAAGACCAGCGTGGCCAATACGATGGGGGTCAAGGCCGAAAACGAACGGCTCCAGTTGCTTCTGCGTGAGGCGACCCTGCGCCTGTCCAACCTCAACGAAATTCAGCGCGAAAATGTCCGCCTGCGGAGCGTGCTGAATTTCGAGCCGCCTCCCGGTTACGAGCTCCTGCCGGCCAAAGTTGTTTCTATCACTGGAACTGTGGCGCCGCTATCTGCGGTTATAAACAGGGGAACCCGGGACGGCGTCGTACCGGGTATGCCCGTGATAAATCAGGACGGCCTGGTTGGCAAAGTCGTTTCATCGATGGAAGTTGTAGCCACAATCGAACTCTTGACCAATCCCACGCATAGAGTGGCGGCACGCGTTGCCGAAAGCAGGGAGATGGGAATCGTCCGATATCGCACGCACGAAGGGATGATTCTGGACAACTTTCCGATACTTGGAAAGATAGAGGTGGGCTACCAAGTATTGTCCAGCGGTCTCGGTGGAACCTATCCCGCCGGTCTGGTGATAGGCACGGTGCGTGAAGTTGAACGTCCGGCGGAGGAGACCTTCTGCCGGGTGCAGATCGATCCCGCCGCCAATTTCAACTCGTTAGAGGAATTGTTTGTGCTCCGGGAGCGTCGGCAGTGAAAGTCATCCCCTATTTGATCTATCTGGTTCTGATCGCCTTTCACGTGGTGATCCTGCAAACCGCCACCGATATCTACACGGCGTCTATGAACGTTCCGGCGCTGGTTGTGATGATGGTTGCCATCTACAAAGACGACATCCCGGCCACCTGGTTTGGATTCGTAGCCGGCCTGGTCGCGTTCGCTGGTGGGCCGCCGTCGCAACTCGGACTGCAGGGATTGATTATGGCGGCGCTGGCTCTGGTTGCCTGCCAGATCAGAGACCGCATGAACCTCGAATCACTTCGGGCCAAACTTCTTCTGGTTATCGCCGGTATTCTGGTGCACAACACCGCGGTCTTGCTGGTTAGCCGGGCCGACGGGTTCCTGCTGAATCTGGTCACCTACGTCCTCGCCGGGGCCGTTTATACTTCAGTGCTGGCCTGGATGTTCTTCCTCGTTAAAGAACGAGTGCTTACGATCAAGCGAATTAAGACGATATTCTGAGCAGCGATATGGAACGCCTTAACCTGTCAATGTCCGGACGCGAAACGGCTGCTCTGGCGAGCGTCGTCCTGATATTTCTTTTTCTATTGGCGGGACTGTTTCGCCTTCAAGTGTTTCAGCACGACGATCTGGCCGAACAATCCGAAAACAACCGTATCAGAGTTGTTCCGATTGTTCCCCGGCGTGGAACGCTGTTTGATCGGGATGGCCGCATCATGGTCGATACCAGGGCGTCGTACACAGTCTCGGTAATACCCTCCGAAGAAGTACCCCATCTGACACTGCTCAACCTGGCGGGGTTGCTCAAGACCGATACCCTTGAGATCCGTCGCCGCATGACCAAGAACACGATCAGCCGGTTTCAGCCCGCTCCGGTTTTCCGCGATATCCCGTTTGAGGTCGTGGCGGTACTTGAAGAACAGCACGACCGCTTTCCCGGAGTCACATATCAAATGGAGCGGGTCCGCAAGTACGCCGAAATTACCGGCGCCGAATGCGCCACCGGTAACGTCAGCGAGGTTTCACGCGAGGAACTCGACCAGAACAAATCTTCCGGGCTGAGGCTCGGTTCGGTAGTTGGCAAGAAAGGTCTGGAGAAGACCTACGATCAGCAATTGCGCGGCGTCGAAGGAACCGAGTTTATCGAAGTTTTCGCTTCAGGTCAGGTGCTGGGCGCCTACGAAGGCCGTCCGCGGGTAGATCCCGTGCCAGGGGCCGATCTGCACTTGACCCTCGATATGGATCTTCAGCGGGCCAGCCTTCTGGCATTGGATTCGTTCTGTTGCGGCGCCGTGATAGCGATCGATCCGCGCAACGGCGAAATCCTGGCCATGACTTCGTATCCGAGCTGGGATGCGAATATCTTCTCCGGAGTTATTCCGGACACGACCTGGCAGCGCATGTCAACCGACATTACTCACCCGCTTCTGAATCGTCCTCTGACCGGGTTGTACCCGCCCGGTTCAACGGCCAAGCTCTTGACGGTCGGCGCCGGTCTTGAAGAGCGAGTCATTACCCCCCTGACTACTTTCCATGCCTGCACCGGCGGCTATCGGTTCGGGAACCGGATCTTTCATTGCTGGGATTTGAAAGGGCATGGCGCTCTCACCGCCGTCCACGCTATCGAACAGTCCTGTGATATCTACATGTATCAGCTCGGTCTGAAACTGGGCGTCGACGTTCTGAGCAAATATTACGATTTGTGTGGTTTTGGCAAGCCTACCGGAATTGAAATCGCAGGTGAAATGTCCGGGAATAATCCCAACAGCGAATATTATGACAAGCGTTACGGCAAGCGGGGGTGGACCCAGGCATTGGTATTGAATAACTCGATAGGTCAGGGTGAAATCCTGGTGACGCCGCTGCAGTTGACCCAGTTCTTTTGTGGTCTGGCCAATCGGGGGCCGGTCTTCAAACCGCACCTGGTACGGGCCGTTACTTATTCCGATGGCCGACGCCAAGTGATCCAGCCTACCCGCTCGTTTGTGTTGCCGTTCTCGCAGGAAACGATGTCTACTCTGATCGAGGGGCTTCGTCTGGTCGTGATGGGGGATCGCGGTACGGCCCGCTCGCTCAGCCATATGGGATTCACTGTCGGCGGGAAGACCGGCACGGCGCAGAACCCGCACGGCGAAGATCACTCGCTGTTTGTGGGTATTGCCCCGCTTGAGTCTCCGGAAATCGTAGTCTGCGCCATCGTCGAAAACGCCGGTCACGGCTCGACTGTCGCCGCGCCGGTAGTAGGGAAGATTATCGAAGCCTACATGACGAAGAAGGCGGGTGGGAAGGTCATCGCTGCAGTCGAGGAGCGCAAGTAATGCTTAATTACGGACAGCTCGACTGGAAATTGATCGGCGCCGTATTGGCGCTCTCGGTTATCGGCATCATCATGGTTATGTCGGCCCAGCACTACGCCGACAACGGGTACGAAAAATACTACTACGTCCGTCAAATGGTCTGGCTGCTCTTCGCACTCAGTGTCTTCGCCGTAGTAATTCACTTGCCGGTCCGCCTTTTTGACGTCAGTGCTTACTTGCTTTACGGTTTAGCCATTGTGCTGCTGGTCGCCGTGCTGATCTTTGGACATTCAAAACTGAGTGATGCCCGGCGTTTTTTCGCCTTCGGCCCGGTCAATCTGGCCCCGTCGGATGTGGCCAAGATTGCGCTTCTTTTGACCCTCAGTCGATTCTTTGCCTACACACGACTCGCGGCCAATTCAAAGCGACGCTTCTCCATCTCAGCGATTCTGACTCTCATTCCGGCGGCCCTGATTCTGAAACAACCCGACATGGGGACGTCGCTGGTCTTCTTCGTTCTGCTGTTCGTACTCTGGTTCTGGTCCGGATTCTCGATAGGATATCTCTTCCTGATTGTATCGCCGATTATATCACTGGTGGCGGCGTCACACTGGGTGGCCTGGGGGCTGTATATAATCTTGTTGCTGGCGATTGTGCTGGTGCTTCGTCCGGGTCTGGTGTCTGGAATTTCATTGATCGTCTTGAATCTGGTAGTAGGGGGAATAACACCCCTGCTGTGGAACCGTCTTGCCGATTACCAGAAACTCCGCATCCTGACGTTCCTCGATCCCGGTCGCGATCCACGCGGCGCCGGATACCAGATTATTCAGTCGAAGATTGCTATTGGTTCGGGGGGGATTTTCGGCAAGGGGCTGATGAACGGTTCCCAGTCGCGACTCGATTTCCTGCCCGAACGCCATACCGATTTCATTTTCTCGGTGCTCGGCGAGGAATTCGGCATGCTCGGAGCCGTCATTGTGATGGGCCTGTTCTGCTACGTGTTCTATCGGGCCATCAAGATAGCCGGACGATGTCGTTCCCGATTCGCTTCCAACGTAGTGATGGGTGCGACCGGGATCATCATGTTTCAGTTCTTCGTCAATATTGGCATGACTCTCAGCCTGATGCCGGTCACCGGTCTGGCCTTGCCGTTTGTGAGCTACGGTGGCACGGCCTTGATACTGTTCTGGACGCTCATCGGCTTGATAATCTCAGCCGACTACCATTGGCAGGAATACTGACGAGTTCCCGCGTTCGAGGAGCTAATCTATGCGACGTTTCCTATTGGTTACGATCCTGCTGACGGCGGTAGCCGGATCCGGCTTTGCTTTCAATCTCGATTCACTTCTGATCCAATCGGTGGGTGGGCCTGCCGCCCTGGAGAAACTGCGCTCGGTCAAGACGATGTACGCGTCCGGTAACGCCAACCTGAGCGGGATGCCGGGGACGATGGAAATCTGGGTTGCGATGCCGAACCGACTGTGTGTCGAACTGCGACTCGGACCTTTTGCGCTTATGCAAGTGTTCGACGGCACTGACGCCTGGCAGAGAGACCAAAACGGCCAGATCAGCTTTCTGAGCGGGCACGAGAAGCGCTCTCTGCTCAGCCAGGTGTACTTCCAGACCTACTCGTATCTCTTTCCCGACCGTCTACCGGGCGGAAAAGAGTATCTCGGCCTGGAGACCCACGATAGCATCGTGTGCCACAAAGTATCATTCAGCCCATTGTTCACGGATACGGTGTATTCTTATTTCGATACCGCCGACGGGCACCAGCTCTTTGACGTGTCCTATATGGACAACCTCGAAGTCAAGACCGAGTACAGCGAGCATCAATTTGTCCAGGGCGTGCTGATGGCGATGACTTCGCATGCCGTTGCGCAGGCCGCCGAAACCGACATGACCGTGACCATGGACAGCGTCATTTTTGACCGGCCGATTGATTCGAGCCGCTTCGCCCGTCCGGCGTCGGCCGTCGATTATCGTTTCCCGGCCGGAGCCGATTCGGTGACGGTGCCATTCCAGATGGTCGCGGGACATATCTATTTCACAGCGTCAGTCAATGGACGACCGTTACGCTTCTCTGCTAGACTCCGGCGCCTCAGCCAATCTGTTCCACCGTCCGTCGATTGAGGGGCTGAACCTCGCGGTCGTAGGAAATTTGCCGGCAATCGGTGTGGCAGGCTACGAGAAGGTTGACCTGATTCAAACCGACTCACTGGTCATCGGCGGCCTGGTGTTGCTCTCTCAAGTCGGTGGGGTGATGGATTTGTCGCTGGTAGGGAGTAAGCGTTCAGCCGAAGATCTTCCGTTCGGGGGGCTCCTTGGATACGATTTTCTTTCACGTTTCCCCGTGTTGGTCGACTACGCGTCCAATTCTCTGACGGTCTATAACCCGGATCGTTTCCAGCCACCCCTGGGGGGTATTGAGGTTCCGTTCGACCTTACCCTGCAGGTACCGACTGTGAAGGCGGAGTTGAACGGTCTGCCTGGATTGTATCTGGTCGATCTCGGAAACGCTTTTGGTTTGATCGTGAACCGGGAATTCAGCCGTACCCACGATTTGCTTGCGAAATTGAGCGATATTCAGGACCTCCCTCACGAGATTGGCGGGGTGGGCGGAGGTCTCAGTGGTAAATCGGCCTATGCCGCTTCGTTTGCGTTCGGCGACATTCGTATATCCGACCTTCGGGTATTGCTTCCCGATAGCGGCAGCGGCCTTGCCGGCTCTGTAGAACTGGCTGGAAATATTGGGAATATGGTTCTCAGCCAGTTTCGAGTTCTATTTGACTACCGCTCCCAGCGGTTGATATTCTACGGTGCTAAACAGCCGGGCAAATAGCCTTTCGGCGGTAGCTTAAGCCGCCAACGGTGCCGATTAGTAGGAATATGCCGATCGAAGGGTCGGCGCACAAAAAGGAGAGCCGGCCGAATGGGTCGGCTATGAAACTTGGCGAACGTTGATATGTTGAATAAGATAACTATGCGAAGCTACTTATCGGCCGCAATTCTTGGCTTTCTGACGGTCACGATTCTATTCGGAACCGGGAGTTCGCTCATGGCGCAGACGGCCGTTGCGGCGGCGGAATCAACCGCGCCGTCATTTGTTCGTTCGCACCAATTGGGGGCTCGAATCGGCGGCTGGGCCAACCAGGGCATATTGCCGCCCGCCCGCCAGGACATTAGCGACGGTAGCTACTACTTGACCCACGTGAGCAACGGCAGTTTCTATTTCGAAGGGTTCTTCGGCTACCGGATGAATCGCTCCCTGATGTTTGAATTGTCTCTCGGATTGGTGAGTCGTGGAGATGTCACACTGGTTGAGCCGGACAGCGGCGGCGCCAACATCGGCACACTCCAGCTTTATCCCGTCAATGCCAAGTTGAAGTTCTATCCGTTCACGCGGGCGAACGGCACAATATTTCCGTATGTCTTTGCCGGAGGGGGCTTCACCTACGGTCGCCACGATATACAATTCAGCAGAGGCTATAATGCCTATCTGCGCGCCGAGTTCGGCCAGAACTCCGAAACCGATTTCACCTATGTGGTCGGTGGCGGTGTCGACTGGCCGGTAGCCAGTATGATCGGCCTCGAATTGAGCGGTCAGTACATGCCGGTAAACTTCTCCGGTAGACTTATCGGAGTGCGCGATTACAGTGCGATTACGATTACGGTCGGTATCAAGTACCTGATGACAAGTCTCGATAGCAAGAAACCTTCATATAGATAGTTTCCAAGGAGATAGCGATGAAAGTTGGTATAAACGGTTTTGGACGAATCGGTCGGCTGGTGATGCGGGCCGCCCGGGGCACGAATCTCGATATAGTGGCGGTCAACGATATCACCGATGCGAAGACCCTGGCCCACCTTCTGAAATATGATTCGATCCATCGGCGGTATCCCGATGAAGTCGGAGTCGACGGCGACAAGATCGTGGTTGGCGGCAAGAAGATCCCGGTCATGGCCATCCTCGACCCCGCGAAACTCCCGTGGAAAGATCTAGGCGTCGATGTAGTACTGGAATGCACAGGTAAGTTCACGAAGAAAGAAGATGCCGCCAAGCATCTGCAGGGCGGAGCCAAGAAAGTTCTCATTTCCGCTCCGGCCAAGGGCCACGATGGGACTTTCGTGCTGGGCGTGAATTCCGATCAGTATGACAAGTCGAAGCACCATATCATTTCGATAGGTTCCTGCACCACGAACTGCCTGGCTCCCGTGGCGAAAGTCCTCAACGACAACTTCGGGATACAGAGCGGTTTCATGACGACCATCCACGCCTACACGGCTGATCAGCGTCTGCAGGATGCCCCGCACAAGGATCTCCGTCGTGCCCGCGCTGCGGCGATGTCGATGGTTCCCACTACGACCGGCGCGGCCAAGGCCGTGGCGGAAGTACTTCCCGAACTGAAAGGGAAACTCGACGGCTGTGCTATTCGCGTACCTACGCCCGACGGTTCGCTGGTGGATTTGACCGTCATAGTGGGTCGTGAGACGACCAAGGACGAAGTCAACGCTGCGGTCAAGAAAGCGGCCGCGTCCGGTCCGCTCAGCAAGACCCTGGAATACTGTGAAGATCCGATCGTTTCGATAGACGTCGTAGGCAACCCGCACGGTTCGATTTTCGACGCCGAATACACTTACGTCAAAGGCAATCTGGTCAAGGTGTTCGCCTGGTACGACAACGAGTGGGGTTTCTCCTGCCGTATGGTCGACATGATGCTGATGATGTAAAACTTCTTGAGGCACAAACGATGAACAAAGTGACCGTTTCAGACATCAATTTCCGGGGCCGCAAGGCCCTGGTAAGGGTTGATTTTAATGTTCCGCTCGACGAGCGGCAGAATATCACCGACGATCGCCGCATCAAGGCCGCCCTGCCGACTCTGAGGAAGATCCTCGGCGACGGCGGTGCGGTAATCGCCTGCTCGCATCTCGGGCGTCCCAAGGGAGGCCCCGATCCGAAACAGTCGCTACGTCCGGCGGCGCGACGGCTTCAGGAACTACTGGGTAAACCGGTGACTTTCGCCGAAGACTGCATTGGTCCGGAAGCGGCCAATCTGGTCGGACGGATGAAAGCGGGCGATGTCATTCTTCTGGAGAACCTTCGCTTCCATCCCGAGGAAGAGAAGAATAATCCGGAGTTTGCTCAGAAACTGGCTTCGTTGGCGGACATTTATGTCAACGACGCTTTCGGATCGGCCCATCGGGCGCACGCCTCGACCGAGGGAGTCACGCGCTATTTCGATCAATCGGTCGCAGGCTTCCTGATGGAAAAAGAACTGCATTATCTGGGCGGTGCGCTGTCGGAACCGGTGCGGCCGTTTGCGGCCATACTCGGTGGCGCGAAGATTTCAGATAAGATCCTGGTGGTTGAGCATTTGGTCAGCAAAGTTGATATCCTGATCATCGGCGGCGGCATGGTGTTCACGTTCGCCAAGGCGCTCGGCTATTCGATCGGCGACTCGCTGCTCGAACCTGACCGCGTATCCATGGCGCGAGAAATCATGACCAAAGCGGAAACGTCGGGCGTCAAGTTCCTGCTCCCGGTTGACGCGGTGATAGCGTCCGAGATCGACGCCAAGGCGAAGACCAGTATTGTCTCGATCAAGAATATCCCCGAAGGCATGAAGGGGCTCGACATCGGACCGGAATCGATCAAACTGTTCGCGAAAGCGCTGGCGAACGTCAAGACCGTGCTCTGGAATGGACCGATGGGGGTTTTCGAGTGTCCGCCGTTTGCCGAAGGGACTTTCGCGGTGGCGCGGATGTTGGCCGAGGCGACCGACAACGGCGCCACGACCGTAGTCGGGGGCGGCGATTCAGCCGCGGCGGTCTCGCGGTCCGGCCTGGAAGATCGGCTCAGCCACATTTCCACCGGCGGTGGGGCATCGCTGGAATTCCTCGAAGGCAAGGACCTTCCGGGCGTCGCGGCGCTGACCAACCAGACTCGCGTAGGGGCGCTCTGAGATGCGCCGGAAGATAATCGCCGGCAACTGGAAAATGAACGGTACGCTCGGCGAAACCGAGCAACTGATCCGGGCGCTTTTGGCCGGCGAAAGTAAGAGTTCTCGCGCCCAGGTGGTTGTCTGTCCTCCCTTTACCGCCCTGCCAACCGCCTCCAGGCTGCTGCTCGGCAGCCATATCGCGGTGGGCGGCCAGGACATGAGCCAACACGACAAAGGGGCGTTTACAGGTGAGATTTCGGCCGCGATGCTGTTGACAGTCGGGGCCACCTTCGTTATCTTGGGACACTCCGAGCGGCGGCAGTATCACGCTGAATCTGATCAGTTGATAAATGCCAAAGCCGGAAAAGCTCTGGCGGCCGGCCTGACGCCGATTATTTGTGTCGGCGAAACGCTGGATGAACGCGAGGGCAGTCGGACCGAAGCCGTTGTCGGGAAGCAAATTGACGGCGTCCTGGCAGGATTTTCGGCCGACGCATTGAAGAAGACAGTAATTGCCTATGAGCCCGTTTGGGCGATAGGTACGGGTAGAACCGCCACCCCGGAAATGGCCGAGGCGGTTCATTGTTTTGTTCGCGCTAAGCTGGCGGCTATCGACCGCGCTGTGTCGGAGACAGTACCTATTCTGTACGGCGGCTCGGTCAATGCGAAAAATGCAGCCGGATTATTGTCGCAGCCTGATATTGACGGCGCCCTCGTGGGCGGCGCGTCATTGAAGGCCGATGAGTTTATCGCGATCATAAAGGCGGCGTAAGCGGAGGTTTGGTCAATTGTTTATCCCCTGGGTTGTTTTTCATGTTCTCGTCTGTGTCGCGCTCATCATTGTCGTGCTGATGCAGTCTGCTAAAGGCGAAGGTCTGGCCGGTGGCACGGCTTTCGGCGGCGGTGTTTCCAACGCTGTGTTCGGCGGCCGCGGTGCGGCGTCGTTTCTTTCCAAAGCCACGACGGTGCTGGCCATTGTCTTCTTCGTTAACTGTGGCGCTTTGGCGTTGATGTCGTCCAGCAACAGAGTTGCTCCGGCAGCCGATGGACAAACCACAGCTCCGGCTGAATCGTCGGTAACGCGTCAGGCGCAACAGGAACGCGAGCAACAGCTCGAGCAGATGCAGCGTCAGCAGGAAGCCGCCTCGCAGGATTCGCTGGCGCGCCAGTCCGGCACACCGTCGATCAATCTGGACAGCCTCGGTCTCGGCGACACTACCAAGAAGAGCGGAAACTAACAACACAAGCCTTGTAGGTCGAAACCCCAGCGGTTTCGACATTATGAAAGACATATAAGGCAGAACCCTCTGGGGTTCTGCCGCAAATACAACGAACAATGGATGCGGAAGTGGTGGAATTGGTAGACACGCTATCTTGAGGGGGTAGTGGAGTAATCCGTGGGGGTTCAAATCCCCCCTTCCGCACCAATTTCAATCCCTTGAGGATAAGATCCTCGAGGGATTTTTCATGCATGGTGACTACGCCTTGGATGGAATTGCGCAAAGTGGTCTTGACAGATTTGGCCGGCCTGCTTATACTAGCATCAGAGTACACACGCGACTACGCCACATATAAGGAGAAGAGACCGTGAAGAATCTGGCAGGGTTTTCCACCATACTAATAGTCGTCTGCCTCGGACTGATGTCAGCCGTTTTGGCCGAAGTGCCACAGATGATGAGTTACCAGGGACACATAACCAACGGCGACGGCACTCCTGTCGAAGGGGCAGTGGCAATGCAATTCACTATTTTCAGCCAGGCAACTGGTGGTACCGTCTTGTGGACCGAATCACACCCCACAGTGACTGTCAGCAATGGCGGATTTACAGTGATTCTGGGTAGTACTGTGCCGATCCCGCCAACCGTTTTTGGTGGGAGCGAGTGCTGGCTCCAGATGGTTATTAGTGGTGAAACAATTGAGCCCAGGACCAGGTTGACATCGGTTCCCTACTCAGCGCGAGTTGCCAGTTTGGATGGTTCAGGTGGAGGCAACGTCGACGGCGATGTGTCAATTGGCGGAAAGGCCACTATTGGCTCAAGCAACACCAATTCCGGTGTGGGGGCGTTCGTGGCCGGGGAGGGGAACATGGCCAGCGGAGCCTACTCCACCGTTGGTGGTGGTCTGGACAACACTGCCGGTTCTGACGGAAAAGCTGCCGCTGACGGAAAAGCCGGTTCTGAAGCAAAAGCCGGGGTAGGTGACTACTCGGTTGTCAGTGGTGGTCGAGATAATCGTGCCGGTGGCGATTACTCAGTCGTACCAGGAGGTCGTTACAACTCGGCCGATGGCAGTTACTCCTTTGCTGCAGGTCTTAGGGCTAACGCAAGTCATGATGGTTCCTTTGTGTGGGCAGATGGACAAAATGCGGTCTTCGGGTCGACAGGCCCCAACCAGTTCATAGTGCGCGCGGCCGGCGGATTTGGTATCAACACAGCCAACCCTCAGGCGGCTTTGCATATTGGAGGTACACCGGGGGTAGATGGCATCAGGTTCCCGGATGGTACACTGCAGACCACCGCAGCTGGGGGGGGGAGTGGAAGTGGTGATATCACCGAAGTTGTAGCGGGCAGTGGCTTGTCTGGCGGGGCCACATCGGGCGTGGCAACACTTTCAATTGCCTCTGGTGGCGTTACCAGTGAACATATTGCCACCGATGCCGTTGGCTCCCTACAGATTGCAGCGGACGCAGTTACCTCTCTATCAATCGCCCCTGGGGCGGTCACTACCTCCGAGATTCTTGATGGGACAATAGGTTCAGCCGACATCGCTACCAACGCCGTGACAACCACACAAATCCTGAACGGGACGATTCTGTTCAATGATTTTGCACAGAACACGGCAGCAAGTGGGCAAGTGATCAAATGGAATGGCTACTTTTGGGCAGCAGCAAACGATGAGACGGGTAGCGGCGCCGAAACCGATCCGCAAGTTGGCTCAAACACCGCTAATTACGTGCCGAAATGGGATGGCCTCGCGCTGGTCTCCGGCACTATCTATGACAACGGGAATATCGGAGTAGGCACTACTACTCCCCAAGCAAAGCTCGACGTCAACGGCGCGATTGCCGTCGCCGGCGTGCAGGTTATCAATAGCAGCGGCGCTTGGGTTGGCAACCCGTCGGGACTGATTGGTCCCGCGCCAAGCCACCAATGGTCTGGAACCAGTTTGAGGTTTCAGAACTCCGATGGAACTTGGGGGAGTTATGCCAATCTTCAGGGTGCAACCGGCCCTCAGGGCCCGACCGGTCCTCAGGGCCCGACCGGTCCTCAGGGCCCGACCGGTCCTCAGGGCCCGACCGGTCCTGCAGTGACTACCGTCGCAATCTGTCTCTCATCTAATAATGGATCTGCATGTTCTTGTGCCGGAGGTACACTGATTGCCGGATTGCCGGGAGCCTGTACAATCACATCCGACACTGGATCGTGTACCGCACCCTACCCCGGTAATCCAGTTAGTACGTTAAAGTGTTGTATTTGTAGGCCATCATGATGAAGATACCGAATAGACGTACTACGAGAATAGTCAGTATCATCGCCTTCGCTATCTGGTTGTCCTTTGCTTGTGTACTGCAAGGCAGTGAGAATTCGAGTGATTCACAGTCTTTGGCACGAAGGCACGAACTAAGATTGAATCTACAGGAGTTTTCCATTCTTAATAGCAGTATACTATTGGGCATCAACAAGTATGGTGGTGACGCTACATTCGCTGTTCGGATTGCCAAGAGTGGGAATGATGTAACTTACACAATAGCTATACAGAACCCGAAGCTAATGGAAATCATCGGCTATTGGGCTGCTGAGAAATCCGCTGAACTATTGAACTCGGTAGATTTCAATAACCTCAACGGAAAGGATAAGCTATCTCTCGAAGTGACCAAGTCGCTTAACGCAAAGATTAAGTACGCTCAGGAGAATCCTATCTGGGATGTGCAAACGCTTCGCGGTACGATCATGGTGGAAAATGGGAAACCATACATCGTCGACTCGGTAGCTAGGTACGAGGCGACCGGGGATCACATTACCGAGTTGACCAAGCTCGAAGGGCAGCGTATCCTCGCCGGGGGAGCAATGAAGGTAGAAGGTCAGTTGGAGGTGTCGGCGTTTCTGAAAGTCAAAGACAACACGATAGAGCTCTTTGTAATGAGCCAATGTCCCTTTGGAGTCGGTGCCGAAGCTATGGTCCTTAGCCGTCTCGACGCTCTTGATCACGCGCTTGCACCGAAGCTTGAGGTGCGATACATTTTCTATAAGAAGATAGTTGGCGACAGCGTCTTCTTTACGTCAATGCACGGCGATCAAGAAATCCAGGAGGACCTCGTTCAAATGGTGATTAGAGACGAGTTCTCTGAGTATTTCCAACCCTACCTCAAGGCCAGAATAGCCGAACCTGAAGCAGCGTGGAAGAGGTTAGGAAGCGCCGTTGGTCTCGACAAGACTCAAATTCTCCATGTAGAGAAGATGATAGTTGATGAGAAAGACCGCTTGATCGAAGCTGAATTTGATTACGTCGCAGGTACGTATGGGATTCTTGACGGGAGTCCTGCTTTTGTCTGGGAATGCCAGCGAGTTACTGATGTCCGAAAACTTGAGATCTTTAAGGATATAGAGTTTAGTTCATCGCAATGCAGCGACGAACATTGATTGTAGTTGAAGGGTAGCCCTCCATTTGTGGCCTGAGGTGAGAGGTCGTGAAGGCTTCCCCGAAGAGCCAGTCCAGACGTTATGCTAGTACAAGAAGAACCTATTAAGAAGGTTGACAGCATGATTAACCAGATATTCAGATTGTGTTGGCGCACAGCGCTCGTTTTATTCATCGTTGCCGGAATTGTCCTCGCTGATAATTACAAGTTTACGCGACAGGTGATTTCATCCGGAGGAACGGTAGGTACTTCGACCAGCTTCAAAGTCAGTGCGAGCGCTGCTCAGGCTGCGGCCGGCTTCGGTACGTCTGCGAGCTTTCAATCCAGTCAGGGGTACTGGCCTCTTCTTGGTTCGCTTGGCTGCTGTGTCGGCAGGGTCGGCGACGCCAACGGCGCAGGCGGTGATGAGCCAACTATTGGCGACATATCAGTTTTGATCGACGCGCTGTTCATTTCGGGTAATACTGGAGTGATCTCATGCCTGACCGAGGCAGATATCAATCAGTCGGGCGGTGCGAATCCAACTGCGGGAGATATCACGATTGGTGATATTTCAGTCTTGATCGACTATTTGTTTGTCACCGGCCCGACGCTTGGTCTGCCGAACTGTTTGTGAGAACGGCCTTGTAGGTCGGGACCTTTATAGTCCCGATACGAACGGCCGAACCTCGCCAAAGCGAGCAGGCACCAAGGGGTTCCGCCCTACGAAATTCTGCGAAGTCGCTACGGGGCTCAGATCCCCCCTCCGCACCAAATCAATCCCTTGTGGGCCATGCCCTCGAGGGATACTTCGTGGCCGGTAACAACGCGTTGGCTCTCAGAGGCGGTATCTCCTTTCTAAGCTTGACAATCGTGGCATCGTTGGTATATTATTCCATTAGAGTAAGATAGTCGCTCGACCTATGAGGGTCGCTCTTTCCGCGCGGGTGGGCCCCGTTCGGGGCTCTGTTCCATCGCGCCTGTACAAATCTCAGGGAGGTGAGTCGTGTTCTTTAGAGCGTTGTATGTGAATGTCCGTCCGAGGGTACCGCGCCGTGTTTTCGCGGCTGCGATCGTTCTGCTGGTGACCGGCTCTGTCTCTTCCGCCCCGATCGTATCTCTCAATACTGACGCGCCCTGCCGCATGACCAATGTGACCTCGACTACCTCGTGGAGCTTTCAGGCAGGGTTCGTGTCCGGCGAGGGAATATATACGTTCTTCAACCCGAGTGAAGATTGTGGGACGGCCGCCTATCCGTATGAGGTCCTCTCGTTCCAATTCATGATGGGCGGAGCGGCCAGTCAGGTGATTGTCGACATTGTTGCTTACGATGCCATTTCCTCGGACTCCTGCCTGGGGCCGGGCGCGGAGCTTTTTCGCACGTCGATTCAGGTGCGGGGAAACAATTCCACTCCCCAACTCTATAACTTCCTACCGGGCGCGCTTTGTGTCGACGGTCCCTTTTTCATGGGGCTGGAGTTTCAACACAGCGGCCTGCCGGGTCCGGCCCGTCAGACGGTCAGCCCGCCTCTGGCGAACCGATGCGAGAACTACATCCTGACCGGCGGAAGTTTCATCGATGCCATCAATTTCGGCTTCGCCTATTATCCGGCATTCTGGATTGACGGTCAGACGGGGCTTTGTCGGGTACCGGGCGCCTGCTGCGATCCGTTCGGTACTTGCTCGATCAGCACCCAGGCCGAATGTGCAGCGGAGGGAGGAACCTACATGGGTGACAACACCGACTGTGATCCCAATCCGTGCACTCCGGTCTACAGTTGTGTCATGACTAACACAACCGGAGACAACTCCTGGGTCTTTCTGAGCGGTTTTGTGGCAGGTGAAGGGCTGTACACCTTCTACAATCCGGCAGTAGATTGCGGTAGTTCTCCATATCCCTTCGAACTTGGTGGTTTCCGGTTCATGTTTGGAGGAAATACCGCGACGCAGGACGTGGATATCGTCGTTTACGACATCATTCCGGCCGGGGATTCGTGTGATGGCCCCGGGGTGGAGCTATTTCGGTTTACGACCTCGGCGACCGGGAACGATTCCGTTCCCAGTCAATTTCAGTTTTCGGACGGTCAATGCTGCGTCGACCAGCCGTTTTTCATCGGGCTGGAATTCCATCACTCCGGGGCTCCGGGGCCCGGACGGGAACTCAATAGTCCCACCGCCGGGGCCTGCGAGAACTGGATCAGGACTCAGCCTTCCGGGGTCTGTTATGATGCCGCCGTTCTTGGCATGACCAAATATCCGGCATTCTGGGTTTACGGTGAGGCCGGGCAATGCCAGGTGGGATGCTGTGTCGGCAGGGTTGGCGACTCCAACAACAGCGGAGATGATGAACCAACCATAGGCGATGTCAGCGTGCTGATCGACGCCAAGTTTATCACTGGTTCTTGTGATGGTATCATAGGGTGTCTACTCGAGGCAGACATAAACCAGTCGGGAGGATCAAACCCCACGTGTGACAATATTACGATCGGCGACATCTCAATCCTGATCGATTATCTGTTTATAACCGGCTCATCTATGGGCCTGCCGGCATGTTTGTAGCGACCAGTTCGCATATTGACAGAACGCACAGAATTGACGTAGATTAGACGCTTGTGGCCCTGAGACGATAACGATCTGGTTTAGAAAGAAATCGCCGATGCCCTACAAGCTTTCCGCCATTCTGGCGTCATTCTGGCTGGCAGCCATTTTGGTCTTTGCCTCCGCCCCCTCAGTTCTTCCTTCCGGACCGACTGTTTTCACTGACTGTGACGGTGATGGGTTCGACGACAACGCCCCCGATGACGATACCGACGGCATCCCCGATGAAGTTGAGCGCCACGGCTTTGTATCGGCCTCAGTCGGCCAGCTTCAGGTGTCGCAGATGTTCACAAACACCAATACCGGGGTCGGTATGCAGGCCCATCTCCACTGCAAGGACGCCTTCGGTCGTCGCAAATTTGCCGCCCGGGCTGTCAGTGAAGATCGTCTCGACTTCGATACCGGTTTCGGCTCAGGCCTGGGTTTAGGCGGGGGACTCGGCGCTGGTGGTGGCTGCGCCGGAGGAGTGTGTTTCTAATGAAAGCTCTCCGCGCGCTCCTCGGATTGTTCTTAATCCTGACAATCGCCTTTGTCACACCATTGGTGAATGCCGCTAACTTTGATGTCAAAGTCTCGACGTCCGCAAGTTCAACGAGCAATCTCTTTTCGGACTCGACCTCGAAGGAGGACGGATACAGCACTTCCACTGTTGATGCGAACTGGTACCCGCTCAGGTTTGCCCGTCTGAATCTGGTAGTAGAGCATAAGTACTACAGCAAGTTCATCAATCTAAGCAACCTGGTCTACGGCGGCGGCTTGACGATCATACCGTTCCGCGATTCGTCGCGTATCTCGACCTACCTCGAAGGCAATTTCAAGAAGCGTCGGTATCACCATACCACCGCGAGTTCGAACTCTCTAAACCCCAATGAAATCACCGGCGACGTATATGACGGTACCTTCGGCGTGGGCTACCGCCTGAGTTCCCGAACGCAATTGCGGGCGGGACTTTCACTATCATCCACGCAGTACAAGATCGATGGTGTAATTGACCGAAAGAAAATGGATGTCACGGCTGGAGCCAATACGACCCTGTTTGGCTCGTACGCTATAGATCTGGAGTTGGGATACTCGACCGGAAGGTACCAGTACGTAAATCCCTTGAAATTAATCAAGGGCGTCCCGGAGTTCGGTGTTCCAGACACGATGGTGACCCGTGCCGAAATCCTTCCCGGCGAACAGTATTCGATCCTTCTTACTGACCGACTTAGATCATTCTACATTTCGCCGCGCATCTCCCGATCTCTCGGGAGGAAGACCGGTCTGGCGTTGACTTATTCGAACCGGCAGTTTCTCGATCATGACAAGAATGCGGTTATCTACGGATACTCGACCGGCTATCTATCGCCCTGGTTGGGCGATTTCGCCGGACAGGCCGTCGTCCTGAAGTTGAAGACATATTTGATTCCCCGACTGATTACCACCTTCTCGGCCGGGTTCTGGGAGCGGGAACACCTGCGCACCGTAGAACGAGAGCTAAAGCCATTCGGATTTCTTCAGGAGCTGAGATCGACCGTGAGCCTGCTGTACGCTCAGGACCGCACCGATTGGCGTCGGCGGTTCGATATCAAAGTTCAGTGCCCCCTTCAAATGGGTAACGGGGTAACTTTGGAGCCAAGTATCCAGGCCGACTACACTGACAACAACTCGACCGTCCTAGTTTACAAATACGATGACTTCTCAGTGAACGCCGGGGTAACGGTTCGATTCTGAAGCGCGGTTGCGGATATCTATTCCTTCGGTTGGTTATCCTCAATAACCCGATGGCTGATGACCAATGTCGGATGTTGCATTTTGCGACTATTTTGGTATATTATCGACATGTGATTCAAGAGGACAGGTAAACTCCGCAAAGAGTACGCGAAAGGATCCGATGCAACGTTACCCCCTACTAATCGTAGGCTTGATCCTCATTTTTGTATCTGTGGCGACAGCGGGAGAGTGGAAAGTTTGTGAAAGCGGTTCCGATAACCCCGGAACGCCTCCAGACAACCCTCCTTTGCTCGCCCCGGATAATGGTGAGGCAAGCTATTCCGGGACCATACGAGTGTTCCTCGTAGAGCCGATGGCCCGGTGGACCGATCTAAACGACGACTTCTATCAGAACGGTTTTCTTGACTTTCCTCTGGTCTCAAACTTCAACCTGCTCGATGGCGAAAAGGTCTACCTGACCGGCACGTGGGACGCCTCCACGACGGCCATAGGTGAGATCTTCCCGGACAACCTTAAGGCGATTGGTGTGGCGTTCAGGTCGCAGACGGTACTGACTGACGCCGATCCGCCCAACGGACGGTATTTTCAGGCTCGCTACGCCGATGTCGCAGCGGCCGCTACGCCCGGTGTAGTGGGGCACAGCCAGGCGACTTCGCCATATACGCACCCGATTTTTATCGAGGAAGCAACGGCCACCTGGTGACCATACTGCACAAGAGCGCGGTCCGCGCTCCACGTGATAGATCAGTCAGGTGAGTATCCGATGTTCTACGTGGCCATGGTCGATGACGTTAACCCGATGGCCCATGCCCGCATTCAATCGGCTTACATGACGGTTTTCCCCTGCGTGTACATAGATGCCGGCTATAGGGCCAAAATGGGTGGCGCTCCCGCGGAGTACCCGGAGGATGTGCTGGTTCCGTATTATGAACCGGAAATCATAGCGTCTGGCCAACGAGTTGTGCCGGCGCTCGACATGCTTACCACCCTTGACTGGCTGGGCAACAATCAAGTCAGAGTCCATGTTGCAGTGGGCAACGGCGTGCCGGCCAATACCGCTCCGCCAACTCCTTCGATAGTGATGGGCGGCGGACAAAGGCTGCCACTTCAGAACATGCAATTCGCTTCAGAGGCCACCGATCCCGAAGCCAACATGATATACTATTGGTGGGACTGGGGTGATGGTCAGAACACCGGCTGGCTCGGCCCATACAATTCCGGAGCTTCGGCACTCGCCTCGCACTCGTGGACTGATTTTGGCAATTACGAGGTCAAGGTCAAGGTCAAAGATGCGTTTGGAGCAGAAACAGCCTGGTCCGCTCCGGTCTCCGTCAAGATCAACTGCTGTATGGGCCGGGTTGGCGATGCCAACGGCACAGGTGGCGATGAACCAACTATAGGTGACGTCAGCGTGATGATCGACGCCAAGTTCATCACCGGTACCTGTATCTCCTCCGGTATCGGCACCAATATAGTGTGTTTGGGCGAGGGAGATATAAACTTGTCCGGTGGCGTCATTCCTACTTGTGACGCCATAACGATCGGCGACATTTCGGCGCTGATCGATTATTTGTTTATCACAGGACCTGCGCGAGGCCTTCCCGACTGTCCGTGATATCTATGTAGAAGTGTAATTGAGTCTGTCATACTATTGAGAAAGTCTCCGGATCAAGTTGGTCCGGAGACTTTTTTGTATCAATTCTTGCAGTAATGATCTTTTTGGTCTATATTAGCACTGTATTGAGAACATAAGCGACCCTGGCGATGACAAAGACACCGCCTGCGGTCGCGAATATGCGCACCACTTGCATGTCTTCTGATTGATCAATTGATGGCCGGTAATCGGGCTGGCTGACGAGACGGTGTTTGTAAAGTCGTATCGGTTCTCTTCGCTCTCAAGAGACTCGAATTGAACATGTTTTGTTTCTGAACTTCTTTTGTTCGGAGGTGAAGTGAACTGTTCTACCAGAGTATTCACATGGCTGGTCGCGATTTGTGCGACCGTAGCGATCACCCTCGGCTCGGCGGAGGGGGCACAACGGCAGGCTGCGGCGCAGATGCCGATTCATATCCTGTATGTCAATCACGTTGAGGTCGAAAGCGTCATCGATTATATGCCGCCTTTGATTGAGGGGACGACGTATTCAACAACTACCGCCAGGTACAACTACACCAAAAGTCAGCTTGAGTGGGAAATGAGCCAGGCGGAATCGGTCGGCGCCCGCATTTCTTTTCAGATGAGCGGCGCCTATGCTGCCCGGGCGAAAATGGAAGGCGACAGCGCCCTCTGGGCGGCTCATCTTGCCGCCGGACACAATTTGGGAGTGCACTCTCACTCGTTTCTACAGGGGGCGGACCCTACCCAGTGGACTTACAAACTTGTGGCTTCACAAGCCGAAATTGAACAGCACTGGCACGACAACCATGACCTGGTGGCGAGTCTGGTAGGTGCGGATCAGCTCTGGCACGGCGAGTCGCACTATGAATGCCCCACCTGTTGGGTAGACCTGGGGTATAATCTTAGAGCTATTGAGGAAATGGTTCCGATACCTCGGGGACAGCACATTGTTTGGACCGTCGAACGGAGGACAGACGGTATAGTCACCTATCCGCATTTCCCGCAGCCGGGCGAGGCCAGTTATCACGGTCCGGATGAGCGGCGGATCTTCTTCGATCTCAGATTTCCACAGTTGAAAAAGGAATTTCTGCTCGTCTACATGGAATGGCTGGAGCGGGAGCGGCTTAGTTTGCCGCAGCAAGTGTGGAGCTGGGGATGGTGCAATCATGGCGGCCGCTCGACGGAGACTTATGCCGCCGGTATCGCCGACCTGCTCACCTGGATGCATGACAATTTCACCAGCCAGACTTCCCCACGGGGTAACGTCATCGCACGCTTCGTCAACGATCATGAACTCAAGGGAGTCTTCGAAGACTATGAGGCGGCCGGGGGAGAGCCACTACCCACTGACACCGCGACCGATCAGTTTCCATACCTCGCCTGGGCGTTAAGAGATTGTGGCGTCATCGAAGAACGAACCGGCACACTCGGCGTACCCGGTGTAAGAGTCTTTGAAATGCTGAGAGACGCGGCGCAGAATCCCTCCGATCCTAACAAGTCGGTGCTGCTGTTGTTTCGAGAAACCGACGGCGCTGATATTGTTAACCTTGGCGGCATTCTTACCGCGATGGGGCAGACAGGCGCCTCCCTGATCGCAACAAACGTGAAGACCGGAGTCATCTTACCCGCCGTGGCTGATCAGATAAATGTCGGGAGTACACCGGTGGTGCTGGAAGTCGGTCCGCCCGCAGTGGCCGGTACTCAGATGATCCTGTTATTCAATCCTTCCAGTGGAATTGATATAGTCGCCCATATTCATCGACCGACCGGTTTCGATCCGCTTCGTACTTATCCCGGAGTGGTAATGGTGCCGGGCGGTTCAGGGGCGGGAAACAGCTTCGATTTGTCAGGACTAGCCGCGGCCGTGGCTGATTCCGGATTCATCGTTATGCACTTTGATCCCGACGGTCGAGGGCTTTCCACCGACAGCGGATCGTACACAACTGAGGATTACGACGGGTACATCCAGCAGGATGGCCTTCGCCAGGTGACCCGGTTTCTGTCCGGTTTGCCGGAAGTCGATCCGGCACGTATAGGTATTTTCTCGCAGTCCTACGGCATCACGATGGCTTCGGGTGTGCTCGCGCGATACCCCGATGATCCGCCGCTACACTTTCTCCTCGATTTCGAAGGGCCGCACAACCGTACCGCCACGGCGCAGATCAACGGCGGTCACGTGCCACACGACACGGCCGATGTGGCTTTCTGGTCGGAGCGCGAAGCTGACCGCTTTATGCCGCTGATTCAAACGACATATCTTCGAATCCAAACGGAACGCGATCACAACGCGAAGATCACCGACAACCACCACGCGATAACGTTGATCAACGCCGCCACCGACAGCGCGTATGGAGGGGAAGGCAACTGTTCGTGGACTCGGGTCAATACCGCTTCTCTGAATGATCCCAACCAGATTTACAGTTTGAGTCAACCGCCGATCTGGATCTCCGAGTCGCTCGACAATCCAGCCTCGATGCGGGGTATTCAGATAGGATTACTTCGTGAATTGACTGAGGTCGGATCGCCTGACAATTGTTGTGTGTCTCGAGTCGGCGATGCCAACGGTGCGGGCGGCGATGAACCCACGATCGGCGATGTCAGCGCCATGATCGACGCCAAATTCATTACCGGGACTTGCGACGGAATCCTGAACTGCCTTTCAGAGGCGGATATCAATCAGTCTGGCGCCGCTGCTCCGATTTGTGATGACGTTACGATTGGAGATATTTCGATGCTGATCGACTACTTGTTTATTACCGGTCCGTCGATGGGTTTGTCCAACTGTTTGTGATAATGCAAATGGCCCGAGTGTGAAGCGGTCATCCCGTCCTTGGGATGGCCGCTTCTCGTTTGTGATCCAGTCATCTCCGGCTATGACCAGAATAGGAGCCAACAAACAAGTGCATCTGTGTTAGTGTGTAATAACGAATTGTTGCCTCGATAATTCCGTTGGACGCTAACTCATCTATACGGTAAACCACAAATCAGTTGACACGAAGGGTTGTGTGGAGTAAATTGGCAACGTAAACTATTCTATCCGTCGCACAACATTGTCAAGTCAACCTTTGGGACGCGAATTCGGGAATCGGGTTTGTCTTGGGTACCGCCATTATACCAAAAGTCGAATCAGGATCGCGGTCGCCGCGTTATAGCTAACCGCTCGTCAGAGGAGGTTGTCTGCATGAAACAATTCTCTTGGTTGTGTATCGCAGCAATAGCGTTGTGTGGGCTCATTGCAGGAGTGTCGCACGTACGGGCTGAGGACAAATCGGCACTTGAGGTGGGAACGCCCAAAGGCAGAAGTGTCAGCGAATTTCTCGCTCCTGACGGACGTTTCGATCTGGAGGCGGTGCGGCGTTCCGGCTATCAGGGATCGCTGGAAATGGCAGGCCTCGAATCGGTCATCGACCCGGCCACGGGCCGGCCGATATTCCGAACTTCCGGAGCAGCTGCAACAGCCGACAGCCAGGATGACATCTTCTGGGATAACAGTATCTCACCATCGCTTGCCGGCGTTGACGCCGGTGTCACGGATGCAATTGTATACGATGGACGGCTCGTAGTCAGCGGATATTTTCAGGCGGCTGGCGGTGAAATGGCCGACAAAATCGCAGCCTGGGATGGTGTATCATGGTCTTCTTTGGGGTCAGTAATGGGAGACGAAGTCTGCACGAGTGTCAACGCGCTGACTGTGTACAATGGTAACCTGATAGCGGCGGGGGAATACACTAAAGCCGGTGGTGTCGAGGCCAGCTTAGTAGCGTCATGGGATGGGAGCAGTTGGTCACCGCTGGGGTCGGGGATAGGAGGAACGGTTTTACAGGAACCTTATGCCTTGTCCTTGACCGTGTACGACGGGAAACTCATAGCCGGAGGCGTATTCGCGACGGCCGGTGGTGTAGCGGTGAGCAATATTGCAGCATGGGATGGTAGCGGTTGGTCGCCGCTAGGGTCGGGCATGAACGGCCCTGTCCTCTCCCTGACCGTGTATGACGGAAAGCTGATCGCAGGCGGATATTTCTTCACAGCCGGTGGTGTGGCGGCGAACAGTATTGCTTCCTGGGACGGGAGCAGTTGGACCCCATTGGGGGCGGGGATAGGTGGAGAATACCCACGGGGCGAAGCCCTGACTGTTTATGATAACAAGCTGATAGTGGGGGGCTTCTTCAGAACGGCCGGTGGCGTAGCTGCTGTCAATGTGGCGTCCTGGGACGGGGCCAATTGGTCGCCGTTGGGGGCGGGGATGAATGAATATGGCGTTGTCTCTAGCTTGACTGTGTATGACGCGAAACTGATCGCTGGTGGAGATTTCTTTACGGCCGATGGCCTGGCAGCAGGCAGGATAGCATCCTGGGATGGGAGCAGTTGGTCGTCGTTGGGGTCGGGGATGGAAATGGAAGGAGGTACTCCTTCTGTCCACGCCTTGACCGTGTACGACACGAAGCTGATAGCGGGGGGATGGTTCACAAAGGCCGGCGGCGTGCCGGCGACCAGGATAGCGTCCTGGGATGGTAGCAACTGGTCACGAATGGGATCGGGGATGAATGGGACTGTCTTTTCCTTGACCGTTTACGACGGAAAACTGATTGCAGGCGGCAGTTTCACAATGATCGGCGGCGTGATGGCGAATAGAGTAGCATCCTGGGATGGAAGTGTCTGGTCGCCGTTGGGTTCAGGGATCAATAACTATGTCTTTGATATGACTGTGTACGACGGGAAACTGATAGCGGGAGGCCGGTTCTCAATGGCCGGCAGTGTTTGGGCAGACAACATAGCGTCGTGGGATGGGAGCAGTTGGTCCACGCTGGGGTCGGGGATGGGCAGTCAGGTCTTATCGTTCACCATATACGATGGCAAATTGATAGCGGGGGGCTCGTTCACAACGGCCGGCGGAGTGCCCGCCTACCGGGTTGCGGCCTGGGATGGGAGCAGTTGGTCCTGGTTGGGGTTCGGATTCGGGATGGATAACAACGTCTATGCCGTGGCTGTGTACGATGGGAAATTGATTGCAGGGGGTGAGTTCGTAAACGCCGGCGGTGTTGAGGTTCACGGAATTGCGTCCTGGGACGGTAGCAGTTGGTCGTCGCTGGGATCGTGGAGGGGAATGGACAACCCCGTCTATGCCCTGACCGTGTACGACGGGAAACTAGTTGCCGGTGGTTGGTTTACACAGGCCGACACTGTGGCGGCGAGCAAGATAGCACTCTGGGATGGGACCAACTGGTCACCGCTGGGAGCAGGGGTCAATGCTGATGTCGAAGTCCTGTCAGTGTACGATGGAAAACTGATTGCGGGGGGATGGTTCTCCGTGGCAGGGGAAGCAGCGGCTAGAAGGATAGCCTCTTGGAACGGACGTACCTGGTCAGCCTTGGGATCGGGAGTAGACGCCTTGTATCTTAATGCGCTGACTGAGTACAACGGTGAATTGATAGTGGGGGGGAGCTTCACGATTGCTGGGAACAAGCTCTCTATCGACCTGGCGCAATGGTCCAAGAGTCAGTCCAACTGTTGTGTCAATCGGGTTGGCGATGCCAACGGCACAGGCGGCGATGAACCCACGATCGGCGATGTCAGCGCCATGATCGATGCCAAGTTCATTACGGGTGTTTGTGATAACATCATTGCATGTATTTCAGAGGCGGATATCAATCAGTCCGGCGGCACCGGACCAATTTGTGACGATGTGACTATCGGCGATATATCTGTATTGATCGACTACTTGTTTATTACAGGTCCGTCGATGGGCCTGCCGAATTGTCTCTGAGGCAGTGGGTTCACTGCACCAATTACGTTGATACTCAATGTAAGCCTCCGGATCCACCCGATCCGGAGGCTTTTCTGTCCCGGTACTCCAGTTTCAGTCAAATCTTGACAAAACGGGCAATTTGGAGTGTATTTGTCCATACAATCTCCGTAATATCCCCTTCGAATATGCCCGAAACCGGCGTCCAGACGCTATTTTCGGGGTTTGTTACGCCCTTTCCATGGCCCTTGCGGGGCCGGGTGACGATAATACTTGAAATGCCTAGCACGATTCTCGGAAGATCGAAACAGGAGACCGCATGAACTTTGATTGGCGCACTAGACTGTTAACCGCCGTGATCTTGGTCCTTGTGACCTCGTCAACAATGGCTGCTCCGCCGACGGTGCCATCTACGATGTCGTACCAGGGCCGTCTGACCGATCCTGCCGGTCAGCCGGTAAGGGATGGTGGCTATCCCTGCGTGTTCTCCATTTGGTCTGATTCTACAGGCGGCGATCTGTTATGGACGTCCGACAAGGTCGAGATTGTCACGGCTAGTGGTCTGTTCTCAGTGATCCTGGGTCAGGCTCCTATGATGGCTCTAGATCCGGCAATCTTCAGCGCGCCGAACCGATGGCTGGGAATTGCTGTTGAATCCCAAACAGAGATGACACCGAGAACCCGGCTTACCTCGGTCCCGTATGCCTTCAGGGCTGATCAGGCCAATTCTGTCGCCTCCGCGCCCGGCTACTTGCCGCTGTCAGGCGGGACGATGACCGGAACAACGTTGCACGATGGGGTCGCCAGCCAATGGCAATCGGGAGGTACCGACCGGGTGGTGGTTGATCCAAACAACCGGATGATTCAGATGAATGGATCAGACGGTGCGGGAAGAGTTATCTTGCGTGAAGCAGGCGCTGGTGAATTACAATTGGCCGATAGCTCCTCGACGACATACGGAGGCGCCTATCTGTCCGGTGGCAAACTGGGGGGCGGCGGCAGTGGCGGCAACCTTATGCTGTTCAATAGCGCGGGATCGGTAAACACGTGGCTGGACGCAAGCGTCACCGGAGATTCATCGGTCATTCTTCCAGATAACGCCATTGACTCCCGTGAGATTCTCGATGAGCCGGGGATTGCCAGCAACTACAATCCCAATGGAATCTATGTGTCCACAACCATGCAAGATATTGTGACGGTGACAATTACAATCCCGGCACCGGGATACATCGAATTGCAGGGACAGATCAGGCGATTGTGGCTCATCGGTACAATTGGAGCCAACGGAGTATTTCTTCAGATCGATGAAACCGCAGGCGGATTCACCCTTCCCGCCTATTGCAGTGAAGTCTTGATTGCAGGTTCTGTTGATTTGAGTCCTAACCATTACTCACCAACATGTACTCGAATCTATTATGAACCTGTAGCAGGATCGTACACGTTCAGGCTCGAGTCCAGACTCAATGCACCTCTCGGAGCCGGGGCGTCGGTATATGCTCAACATTCGATCTTGACCGCCACTTACTACCCCACATCCTACGGATCCGTAGTAGCCCTGGTGCCTCCGGGCGAGGCTGGCCGGTTCGATAACGCCGAAGCGGTGTCAGTTCCGACGGGTCCGGGTGCGGAGGGTTCATCCGAGACCATGTATCAAGTCGATCTGCGCGATCTTGAACTAAGAGCGGCCAAAGCCACTGCCGAAGCCGAAAGGCTGAAGAGGGAACTGGCCGAAGCAAAGATGAACAAGATGCGCCAACAGCAAGCGCAAGGCATGTCAGACAAGCAATAATTCAGTTCCATCGCCTTGAAATAGGTATCTAGAGAGTAATTTGCAGAGAGGCAAGTATGACGATACGGCTAACAACTGTGTGGTTAGCAACGCTGCTCACCCTTGTCTGTACAGTCTCGTTCGCGGGCGACCGTGAATCAGGCCGTGGTGAGCGGGCAACCAGTACGTCCAAGGTAGTACCATCGAAGGAGAACGCACGGTCGTCGACAGCCCCTACAACAACTGCCCCTGAGACCAAAGCCAGTCGGACGGAGCCGACAGCAGCAAAACCAGTACAATCGGATTCTTCGGCCACATACGTGGCGAAGGCGCCTCAGGCCGGAGAGCAGATCAACTGGCACGTGATTTCGGGCGGAGGGGGAGAGGCGGTATCCGCCAACTATGCCCTCTCGGGCACTCTCGGTCAGACTGCAGTAGGGTTTTCGTCTTCGCCAAATTCACAATGCCTTGCCGGCTTCTGGCAGGATTTTGGCAATGGCGGCGGCAGTTGCTGCGTGGGTCGTGTGGGCAACGCTAACGGCCTGGGCGGTGATGAACCGACTATCGGAGATATTTCGGTGCTGATCGACGCCAAATTCATCACCGGGACGTGCGACGGTATCATTGCATGTCTGTCCGAGGCGGATATCAACCAATCGGGCGGTTCGAACCCGACTTGTAACGACATCACAATCGGCGATATCTCGATGCTGATCGACTACTTGTTCATCACCGGGCCGACGCTGGGCCTGCATAACTGTCTGTGAGATGGTTCTTGTAGGACGGGGGCATTGATTATCGTGCGGCAAGTGGCAGAACCCTCATGGGGTTCTGTCCTACGAATATTCGCAAGCTACGTAATCTTGTGGTACATCATGAAATTGGTCGGGACCATCCGACCGAACGGTACGCCGCCGGTTATGACTACCGTTTCACCCTTCTTGGCGATCTTGTAGTCGCGGCTGATCTTCTCCACCACGCGCAGAATTTCATCAAATGAGCGGGGCTGGCCTGCCAGCACCGAGTAAACACCGCGGCAAACGGTGAGGCGAGTCAGCACGGATTTGTCATTGGTGACGGCGATAATCGGTTGATCGGGAAACTGGTTGGAAATCAACTCAGCCGTGAATCCCGAGGATGTGAAGGCGAAGATGGCGACGTTGTGCGAGTTGGCGTTGCTCACGGATTCCGCTATCGAGTTGGGTACTTCAGATTTCACAAGATAAGCATCGCCCAGGGGTGGCCTTGCCTCACAGTCCTTTTCGGCGGCGTCGATAACGCGGGTCATGGTCTGGACGGACTCAAGCGGGAATTGTCCGGTGGAGGTCTCTGCCGACAGCATTACGGCGTCGATGAAATCGAAAACAGCCGACGCCACGTCGTTAACTTCGGCCCGGGTGGGAGTTGGAGCAAAGCGCATCGATTCCATCATCTGCGTCGCGACAATCACAGGTTTGCGATGCCGGTGGGCCCTGCGGATTATCTGTTTCTGGAGTTCCGGAACGGTCTCAACCGGCAGTTCGACGCCAAGATCCCCGCGGGCGACCATGACGCCATCGGCCAGGAGCATGATGTCGTCGAGTCGTTCGACCGCTTCGCGCTTTTCGAGTTTGGCGATGATCTTCTGTTTTCCACCAAGCTTGCGCAGTATCCGTCTGGCCTCAATTATGTCATCGCCGGATCGCACAAACGAGAGGGCGATCAGATCGGCCTTACATGCCACTGCCGTTGCGATGTCCTCGTTGTCCTTCCGTGTGATTGTAGGAATCTTGAGGTCGGTATCGGGCAGGTTGATCCCCTTGCCACCCGTCAGGGCTCCATCGGTGAGGCAGCGCATACGGACTTTACCCGAAGACACGGTGATCACATCAAAGGCCAGCTTACCGTCGTCAACAAACAGTCGCTCACCCTTGCGCATCGATTTGATAATGCCGGGATGGTTGACGGCAATTATGCCTTCAGAGGGACGAGACGTACCGGTAGTGAGAGTCAGCTCTTCGCCGATTGATACGTGATGTTCGCCATCGAAACGCTCCAGTCTTAACTTGGGGCCGCTGATGTCAAAGAGGATACCGACCGGGAAGAGAGCTTTGCGGGCGCCCGATCGAATCATGCGGACGGCGGCGACAAAGTCATCATGGGCTCCATGCGAGCAATTGATGCGAAATATATCGGCGCCGGCTTCAACTAACTCAGCGATACGCTGCCGCGAAGCTATGGCAGGGCCGTAAGTGGCAATGATCTTGGTCTTCTTCATGTACGCAGTAATCGGCAATTAGGGGTAACAAATCAACAACAAAGGGAGTAGACGAATTCGTTCAGATGTCGCTGTAATCAGGTGGCGCTGCCGTGGATTTCCTGCAGGGACAGAATGCCGACGTCCTGAGTCCGAAGCTGCGCGATTGCATCAACAGCGGCTGCAGCCCCCGAGAGAGTTGTGATGCACGGGACGCCGTGCTGCACCGCCGCCGTCCGGATAGCCCAACCGTCGCGAGCTGAAGCTGAGCCCAGGGGTGTGTTGATGATCAGCCCCACCTCGCCGCTCTTTATTAAATCGACACAGTTCGGGCGACCTTCAGCCACTTTGAGAACCGCGACTGCTGGGACACCCATATCTTGTAAGAACGAGGCCGTGCCGGTCGTAGCCTTGATGCCAAACCCCATCGCGGCAAAACGCCGCGCGATGCTCAATACGCCCTTCTTGTCGCGCGCATTCACACTCAGCAATATCGTGCCTTTGTCGGGCAAACGAATCCCCGCCGCCAATTGCGCTTTGTAGAAGGCCGCGCCGAAATTGTCGCCGCTCCCCATAACCTCACCGGTGGAGCGCATCTCGGGGGAGAGACGGGGGTCAACGCCCGGAAACTTGATGAACGGGAAGACGGGCGTCTTGACGAAGTAGCGATTCACTTTCAAGTCTTCGGTGAAACCCATGTCGCGAAGTTTGTGGCCAAGCATCAGGCGTGTCGCCACTTTGGCCAGCGGCACTCCGGTAGCCTTGGCGACAAACGGCACCGTGCGCGAGGCGCGCGGGTTTACTTCCAGTATGTACAGCTTGTCGTCGGCGATAGCGTACTGGATGTTCATCATGCCAATGACTTTCAGTTCAATCGCCAAGCGACGAGTGATAGTCCGGATTTCTTCGAGAAACTTGTCCTGAATCAGAAATGTCGGCAGCACACAGCTCGAGTCACCGCTGTGCACCCCGGCTTCTTCGATATGTTGCATGATGCCGGCGATGATGCAGGTGTCTCCGTCGGCCAGCGCGTCGACGTCGACTTCGAAGGCATCTTCCAGAAACGTATCGATCAGAATCGGTTGGCCTGGGGCAGCATCGAACGCCGGTGTCAAGTAGGCGTGCAGTTGGTCGATCCCGTAAACGATAGCCATACCTCGTCCGCCCAATACATAAGACGGGCGCAGCAATAAGGGGAAGCCCAGGCGACCTACGGCGGCATCAGCTTCTTCAATTGTGCGGGCGATGGCATGTGCCGGGTGGCGGATATCAAAACGGTCCAGAAATTCTGCGAACCGCTCGCGATCTTCGGCCAGATCGACCGAGTCCGGCGATGTCCCCAGAATTGGCACACCCGCCTGAGCCAGCGGCAAAGTGAGTCTGAGGGGAGTCTGTCCGCCGAACTGGACGATAACTCCATCGGGCCGTTCCTTTTCGTAGACTTCCATCACGTCTTCAAGCGTCAGCGGTTCGAAATACAGCCGATCACTGGTGTCATAGTCGGTTGAGACGGTTTCGGGGTTGCAGTTCACCATGATGCTCTGTACGCCCTGTTCGCGCAGTGCGAACGAAGCGTGGCAACAGCAATAGTCGAATTCGATACCCTGGCCGATCCGGTTGGGGCCACTGCCAAGAATCATAACTTTCTTGCCCGGTTCCGGCGCGCTTTCGTCTTCTTCGTCGTAGCAGGAATACAGGTAGGGAGTGAACGACTCGAATTCTCCCGCGCAGGTATCCACTCGCTTGAACACCGGGCGCAGGCCGATATCATAGCGTCGCTGTCTGACCGCATCTTCCTCAGCGCCGGTCAGGTAAGCAATTCTACGATCTGAAAAGCCCCATTCTTTGGCGAGACGAAGCTCTTCATCGGCGATGTCCGCCAGTGTCCGTCCCCGCATCTGTCGCTGCAGCTCGGCAAACTGCGCAATTTGATCGAGAAACCAGGGATCAATGTGCGTCAGCCGGTGGCAATCGTCCAAACTCCAGCCGCTTTCGAGCGCGTGTATCAAATACCGCAGGCTGTATTCGCTGGGGGTGCCCAAAGCGGCGCTGAGTTGTTCACGGGTCATGTCGCTTGGTCGAAACGGTTTCACAACTTCCAGTGAGCGAAGCGCCTTGAAGAGTGATTCCTTGAAAGTTCGTCCAATAGCCATAACTTCGCCGACCGACTTCATCTGAATCCCGAGAGCGGCGTCGGCCGACGGGAACTTTTCAAAGGCAAACTTTGGTATCTTCGTCACGACGTAGTCGAGGGCAGGCTCGAAGGCGGCCGGAGTCACACGAGTAATATCATTCGTGATCTCGTCCAGTGTGTACCCGATAGCCAGTTTGGCGGCGATCTTGGCAATAGGGAACCCGGTGGCTTTGGATGCGAGCGCCGACGATCTTGACACGCGGGGATTCATCTCGATAACCACCAGCCGTCCAGTCTTCGGCTCGACCGCGAACTGAACATTAGACCCGCCGGTATCCACTCGCACGCGACGCAGAATCGCCGCGGCGGCGTCGCGCATGCGCTGGTATTCCCGGTCAGTCAGAGTTTGTGCTGGGGCTACGGTTACGGAATCGCCGGTGTGAACGCCTATCGGATCAAGATTTTCGATGGAGCAGACGACCACAAAATTGTCGCGGCAGTCGCGCATCACCTCAAGTTCGTATTCCTTCCAACCTATCAGGGATTCTTCGACAAGCACCTGACCGACCGGCGATAGGGCGAGACCGCGGCTGACGATTTCCTCGAACTCAACCAAATTGAAAGCCGTGCCGCCGCCGGAACCACCGAGTGTGAACGAAGGGCGCACTATGAGAGGGAAGCCATTATCCCGGGCGAAATCTCTCGCGACGCTAAGATTGGCGACCAACAGACCGTGCGGAACATCCAGCCCGATCTGCATCATGGCCTGCCGGAACAACTCTCGATCCTCGGCGACACGGATAGCTTCGGCGCTGGCGCCGATCAGCCGAATTCCATAGCGATCGAGAATACCCTGGTCCTGAAGCGCCATCGCAAGATTGAGGGCGGTCTGGCCGCCTACGCTTGGGAGTATCGAATCCGGGCGTTCGCGGCGGATGATTCGTTCCAGAAAATCGACCGTCAGGGGTTCTATATACGTTCGATTGGCCAAGTCGGGGTCGGTCATGATCGTGGCGGGATTCGAATTTACCAGCACCACTTCGATCCCTTCAGCGCGCAACGCCTTTACAGCCTGTGACCCGGAATAGTCGAACTCGCATGCCTGACCGATAACAATCGGGCCGGATCCTATCACCAGGACGCGCTTAATGTCACTTCTGGCCGGCATTGATCCTACTCGTACGCCATTTCCGCATCATTTCGACATACTGAACGAAGAACGACCGGGCGTCGTGCGGTCCCGGGGAAGCTTCCGGGTGAAACTGCACTGCCATCGCTGGGACTTCGCTTAGTGCGAGGCCTTCGACTGTTTGATCGTTCAGGTTGATATGGGTGATTTCCACGCTCCGAGAGGGAAGAGAATCGGCATCAACCGAAAACCCGTGATTGTGTGAAGTAATCTGCACCCGTCCGGAGTGCTTTTCAATCACCGGGTGGTTGCTGCCCCGATGACCGAACTTCATCTTGTAGGTCGTGCCGCCCGCCGCAATCGCGAGCAACTGATGTCCGAGACAGATTCCACCTACCGGAATCCGACCAAGCAGGGCGCGGATGTTGTTTACGGCATAGTCGAGAGGGTCCGGATCGCCCGGGCCGTTGGAGAGCAACACCCCGTCGGGAGTAAGTCGCAACACATCGTCTGCAGTCGCGTTCGCAGGAACTACCGTCACACGGCAACCCTGTTCGACGAGACAGCGCAATATATTCCATTTGACGCCGTAGTCGTAAACGACTACGTGCAGGGGGCGAGGCTCATCGGGTGAGAACAGGTTCTGCTGGGTGCTCAGCCCGCTCGGGCTAGTGACGGCCTTATCCCACGCGTATATCTGATTCTGAGAGACTCCGGACGCCAGATCGCACCCTGCCATCGAGGGGTGGTTTTGAGCGCGGCTGACTAGATCGGCTATAGGCGTTGAGATATCCCCGATGACACCTCGCATAGCTCCGCGTGAGCGTAAGTGCCGCACCAGGGCACGGGTATCGAGGCCTTCAAGACCGGGAACGCCAAGTCTGATCAGATAATCGTTCAGGGTCTCGACCGAGCGCCAGTTGCTGGCGATCCGGCTGCTTTCCTTTACTATCAGTGCCCCGAGAAATAGACGACGGGATTCGTCGTCGTCACGGGCAATGCCGTAGTTGCCGATTTGCGGGCTGGTCATGACCACCAGTTGACCGCTGTATGACGGATCGGTGAGTATTTCCTGATAGCCGCTCATGGCCGTGTTGAATACGACTTCCCCGACGGGGTCAAATCGGGCACCGAAACGTCGACCCGGAAAGACGCGCCCGTCTTCAAGAACCAGCCTGGAGTCGTACTCTTTTCGCAGCATGGACTACCGGAATCCTCTATTTCTGACCTGATGACTTCGGACTCGTACTGCCGAAGTCGGGCGAAGATAGCGCGGGTGCGCCGCGCTGTCAAGGGAAGTGAATCTGACCGGGCAACGCAGGACCGGGTAGCCCGGCAGCATTATTTTACTCCGAATTTTCCACGCAAACCGGGTCTTGGAACGGGGGCCTATCGAAGGAGTGCAAAGCAACCGACAATTGACAAAATGGGCTTTTTCGGTATATTTAAGTCAGGTTTGCGTCTTTGTTTCAGTCCGGAGTTCGTATGATCTCGATCTCCCGCCTTAAGAAATTCAGTTTTTGCCTGCCGGAGTTCGGTTTGGTCACTGCCCTGTCGGTGCTTTCTGTCTTGGCCTCGCCAGGAGACAGCTTTCCGCAGACCGATTCGTCCCGAGTCAGACCTGCATGGGTTCACATCCTCGAACCCCTCACCACAACGATGATCCGCACCGGCATAGTGGAATTGTATCCCGACAGACAAGGCAACACCTACACTCTAGGTCTGGAGCAACATCAGGCCGATTTTGAAAACGGCACGTACGCGGACTGGTATCACCTTGTCGTCAGGAAGTACGACGGTTTCGGGCAAGCGCAATGGACAAACGAAGACCAGTGGTTATGGGGGCATAAGGCTTGGAGTCTGCGTGGCCAGATAGTAGGCGACCCGAGCGACAATGTTTACCTTGTCGCGGAACACGGCTGGGAATCAGCCTTCATTTATGACGAAGGCGTTACGGTGTTATCTCGCAGCGGAGCAGGCGGATTTCGCTGGTCCAACGTTTATGATGGACCGGCAGGTAACAGCGTAGTTGCTCAGCCTCCCTGTCTCGTTCTCGGTAACGACAAGCGTGTCTATGTCCTCTGCTCGGGTCCACGTTCCGATTACGATGTGCGACTCTTGATTTACGACTCCTCGGGCCAGGGACCGGCGATCGTAACGTACGGCAATCCGCTTACGGATTCACTGCCTTTTCCCTGTATGCTGAGAGTCGATTCGCGTGGATTCGTGTACCTGTTCGGGACCAAGTCCGGTTCAGCGTGGGCAGTCAAGCATGCCCCGGGCGGGGAAATAATGCACGAGTCGATCCTCATGCCGGGAACAGTCCTGGATGCCGCTTTTGACGGATCAGGAAATTCGTATTGTCTGGTCGGTAGACGGTATGGCGGCGTATTGGACTACTATAGAAACGTTGACCTGGTCAAGCTCGACACCAGCATGTCTTTGATCTGGCAGACGCACTTCACCGATATCGGCGCTGAACAGTACCGGGTGTTAGTCGATCATGCAGGAAATATCACCGCCATGACCGCCCCGGGAGGTAGCGTAGAAGGTGCGGCGATAAAGTACCGTCCAGACAGCAGCAGAGTCTGGGAAAAGACCTGGCCGGTCGCGTACTTTGATCCACTGGCCCTTGCCGGCGACCGAGCGGGAAATCTCTACTCGTTGAACGGCAATGGTACCCTGCAGAGCTTCGACCCGGACGGAAATTCCAGATGGTTGATAAATCCTAGTCCGGACAGGCCGGTGACCGGGATCAACAGAGATCACAACCGGGCGGTGCTCCGGGTTGACGACGCCGGCGATATATACGTGTCCGCCGTGGCCTGCTCTCTCGACAGCGTTAGTTACAACCTTCCGGACGACAATATGTTCGTCTGTCCCACCTTGGTCGGAAAATATACTCAGCCGAAGACGCTTGTGATTCTTGACGGGAACGGTGATTCCATCCCCAATATGACCTTTGAACTGATCCGGGTTCACGCTACCCCTCCCTTGTACGTCGAAGACACCCTGGGCGCATTCAGTACCGACATTCATGGCCAGATCATACTTCCCTTCGCCGCATCCGAAGGCTACGAGCTCCCTCAGTCAGCTATCAATTCGACCGCGGATGTGATTAACCTCGGTGACACTCTAAAGATATCCCGGTTGGTTTATACCCAATTGTCTCCGAGGCATTCGACGGTAGCCGGTACGATGTACACTATTCTCTTGGACAACGGAGAGTTTCTCGAAGATGGCGCACTTGTCTTCGACACCTGCAGCTACTCGAGCTATCAAGAGATCAAGCTCGACCACACTGAGTACCGCTACAATCTGCTCGTTTCTATTGAGTGGGACGCCGAGGAGTCTTACGTTCAGGGATTGACCGCGGATTTCCGGCAGATGTCGAACTATCTTTATGATGTCAGCGACGGCCAGATCCGTCTGGACACCGTGGTGATTTTGGATGACCGGTCACAGTGGAACGAAGCTGATATCCAGATCAAGGCTAGCAATGTTTACTGGCCGAACGCCGGCATTATGGGTATCGCCTGGACTGGTTTCCCGCCGATTAAACTGCCACGCAAGTGGTTTGGTGACCCGGACACTTGCCGGGTCTTCAGCTACCTATTGCATCCGTTAAGTGACGGGATGTCGGACAATTATCGAACCCTGGGGCATGAGTTTGGTCACTATGGTCTGGGGTTCAGCGATGAATATTTGTTTGTCGACCCTGCCGGGCACTATCTGCCTGCCAATGCCCGATGCGGCTCGTTACCTTCGGGCAACTACGGCTTTATGGACCATCACTATGATCGCCCGTACTTCGGAGAGCTGGCCTCGGAGATGTCGAGTGAATACCGGTATCAAGACGGCTCCTGCCGGAATAGCGCGCAATGGTACGATAACTCCCGATCATGCTGGGATGATTTCGAGCGTTGGGCAGAAGGGCCTCGCAACGGGATATACGTGCCGATATTGAAACCCTCGGTGACCGATTCCACCGAGCGACTTACCCCGACTGGTCTGAATTATTTCCCCGGGCCGAACGACGACCTGTACAACCTGACCTATGACGTTGGTCGTTTGGTCCATTTCCCGGCAGCATTGGTTCCTCCGGCTCCCGGTATTCAGTCGGTTCACCTCAAAGTGGATACGGTCACACCGGGTGGGCTGAATGTCCAACTGCTTCGTCGGGGCGCCAATCCGATGTACCAAAGCGATCAGGGATTTACCACCGACCGTGGCCAGCTCTGGGTGTATGGGATGGATTTCTTTCAGGATGAGATTCTGGTAGCCGGTTCGAGCCGGACTGAATCGATCGGGAAGAGGTCACCCGGTGCTGTCGCGGGTGTTCGCAAGGCCTGGCTGTGCGGGAGCGTTAGGCCGGGGTCGGGCTTCAGCCGGACCGGGAGCCAATCCGCTGCATCGGTCGCCGGTGACAGTGTGACTCTATCGTTACGACCGGTGGCGGGAGATTTCCCGATGGTTTGCGGCGGGCAGCTTTCGGACAACGGCTGGACCTACGGGCTCTGGTTTGACCGTGGAATGAGCCAGTATCCGCAATTGGATATTGTTACTGATCAGGGCGACTTTGTGACCAGCACATTTTCCGCCGGCACGAACAGTTATAGCACCCAAGCGGCTGAATACCTGACCGTTCCCGGCAAGGCCACGGTCTGGGGGGTTGACGATTCGAGCGAAACGTTCTTCTTCTCGACTCCGTTTGAGGTTACGAACATAACTACTCCCCGGCAGTTGCAGAAGCTGATCGGCCCTGAGGGCGAAGCTATAGTTCGGATCGACAGCTCCAATTCCGGCATTCAGAGGGCGATGATTCTATCGTCGGCTTACCCGCCCTGGCTGAGTGGCCTCGGAGCCGGAGCCATTCAGGGCGGCAAGACGCACTCGTTGTCAACGTCCCCGTTCAATTCGCTGTTCGGCTCGAATAGCATCTCCATTAGCTATAGCAATTCGGACTTCAGAGATGCTAGTGGTGTGACTCTTGGCGACGAGTCAACTCTGCGCGTATTCCGCTGGAACCCGACTGTGCTGCAATGGCAGCTGGTGGGGGGTGACGTAGATACAGCTCTGAATACGGTGACGGCGGCAATCACTGAGACGGGCGTTTATGGGGCGTTCACGACTACCAGTTGCTGTATCGGCCGGGTCGGCGATGCCAACGGCCTTGCGGGGGATGAGCCGACTATCGGTGACGTCAGTGTTCTGATTGACGCTGTGTTCATCTCCGGGACGTGCGAGGGGATTATCCCCTGTCTGGCTGAGGCAGACGTCAACCAGTCGGGAGGAAGTAATCCGGATTGTGATGACATCAGTATTGGCGATGTCTTTATTATGATCGATTACTTGTTCGTACGCGGTTCGGATAATGTGACTTTGCCCAAGTGTATGTAAGTCAATACTATCAATTCCCTTGCTCAAATCGACTAATTGTAGTATATTTTAGAGTCCTACAAATCGCTCGAGACAGGAGCTTTCTATGAAGCGATGGGTTCTCTTTCTGATCATATTCCAGGCATCTGCCGCTTATTCTACGGTTATCCATATTCCGGCCGATCAGCCGACAATTCAGGCCGGGCTAGGGTCGGCGGCTGACAAAGATACGCTGCTGCTGGCCCCGGGAACGTACGAAGGCGCTGCGAATCATGGCTTCGCGGTAACCAATGCCCGGGTAGCGATCATTTCCGAAGCCGGTCCGGCATCGACCATAGTGAATCTCGAAGGCGATTTCTTTATGCATCCGGTCGATCCGTATGATTCGCGAATGCCTTTGTCGATTGAGGGCCTTACTTTTCGTGGTGGCAGTGACGTGATCATCTATAGCGTGACCGGCCCGGGCCGAGTTCACGATTGTATTTTCGATCAAAATCTGACAGGCCTTACGGCCAATGTCATGTGGACCGGTGGTGAAATAGACTCTTGCGTATTCAAGGGCAACGCGACCGGAATTTTGCTGGCAGATGAAGCTTATCAGAACGTTACAGGCAATCTGTTTATTCACAATATGATTGGCCTTGATCTTAAGTCGGCGCTGAATACCGTTGTTGCCGGAAATATTGTCGCTTTCAACGATATTGGAGTTAAGGACGAATCAGGTCTCTTTCACTTCACCGATAATGTTGTGTACGGTAATTTTGTAGGGTTTTTTGGCTTCTTCCCGCAACTCGGTAAGAGTTTTCTATACAACGATGTATTCGGCAACGCGACCAACTATGAGTCCGGTCCCGACCTGACCGGGGCTGAGGGCAATATCTCCGCCCATCCGATGTTTTGCGATTCGACTCTGGCAACTAGCACAACGGTTCGTCTTGAATCACCACTTCTCTGGTCGATCATAGTACGCGGTATAACCATGGGCAACGTTTCGGTGGGGTGCAGTTGCTGCCAGGGTATTGTGGGCGACGCCAACGGCAGCGGTGATGACAAACCGACTATCGGCGATATCTCCGCCATGATTTCGGCGCGCTTCATTATCAGTGCTTGCGAGAACGTCATCCCCTGTATATTCGAAGCGGACATTAACCGTTCCGGGGGCGACAATCCCATGTGTGATGATATTACGATTGGCGACATTTCAATGTTGATTGACTATCTGTTCATCACCGGTCAGGGCAATATGACTCTGCCGGGTTGTTTGTACTGACTATAGAGGATACTCGCCGATATGCCCTGCAAGATAATGCTGTCGCTCCCGGGACGTTCTGCCATTCTCGCGATGATTGTCACTTGTGCCCTCTTGTCACCGGTGCAAGACGCATGCGCTCAGGCCATTGTTGCTGATCACGCTTCTGTTGGTCAGTTCGAACTCATTCCGCAATCGATCATAACGCAGATTCAAGACACCCGCCGCTTCTATTACATCCATACTTCGCATGGCAGCCAGATACTTACCGGCATTGAAATGCTGGCGACCGAGAACAGCGGCTATGTGTCACCGTTCATATCCGAGCTTGGCGACGATCTAGGCGGATACGGCGACACGACCTGGGCGCCACTTATCAGAAACTGGCTCGACGGCCATCCCGATATCAACGTCGCTATGCTCTCCTGGTGCGGTGGCGTGTCCGACAACAGTGTTGAAGGCATAGATGCCTACCTGTCCAAGATGACCGAACTTGAGCAGGACTATCCGACGGTCACCTTTGTCTATATGACCGGACACCTGGACGGCTCCGGCGATGCCGGCAATCTGCTTCAGAGGAACAACCAGATTCGCGAATACTGTGTCGTAAACAACAAGACCCTATTCGATTTCGCCGACATTGAATCCTGGGACCCCGATGGGAATCGCTACCCCGATGGCAGCGACGCCTGTGAGTGGTGCTCTACCTGGTGTGCTACCCATACCTGTGCCGACTGCTCCGGTTGTGCCCATTCGCATTGTTTCAACTGCTATCAGAAGGGGAAGGCATTCTGGTGGATGATGGCCCGGGTGTCGGGTTGGTCGCCTGCCATTACCCCGTGTTTGAGTGGGTGCGTTGGCCGTGTCGGCGACGCCAACGGGGTAGGTGGGGATGAACCGACAATCGGGGATGTTTCGACCATGATTGACACAAAATTCATCACCGGCAGTTGCGAAAGCGTCTCTATTTGTTTGCGAGAAGCAGATATCAACCAATCCGGGGGGGGCAGCCCTACCTGCGATGATATAACGATCGGAGACATATCTATTCTGATCGACTACCTGTTCATCACCGGTTCGGGCAATATGACTCTGCCGAATTGTCTGTAAGCCGCATTCCTGCCACGCCCAAAATACTATTGGGAACTTCAGGCCCTTTGGGTGTATTATTCTGTCAGGAGTACTATTGTCAAGTTCTTCTGCTTAGCTGGTCCTGCCGGACTTGAGGTCCACTGTTTGAAGCATATTCTTGTCATCGGTTCCGTTGTTCTGTGCGTTCTTGGCGCAAATGCGTCAGAAGTTTCTTCGCCAGGTGTATCGCACCGTCTCGAAAGCACCCAACTTCCGGGATCAACGTCGTTGTCATTTACCCAGAACATGGGCCAATGGGATAGTCGAGCCCTGTTTCGCGCGGATGCCCCCGGAGTTGCTATGTGGATCACGGCCGAGGGTGTTTACTATCAGTTTGCCCGACGTGTTTCAATTGGCAGCGTTAGCGTAGGTCAGGACCCTCGTGGTCCCGACCATGTCCCCGACAGCGTTGAGACTCTCACTCTCAAAGCGGCACTGATCGGAGCGAACCCGCATCCGCGTTCGCGCGGCGATAGCCTCACGGAGTCTCGCTGTAACTACTTCTATGGAAACGAACCGAACGGATGGCGGTCCAACGTGCCGAACTACCGAGCCGTGGTCCTGGAAGACATCTATCCTGGGATCGACCTGGTTTACTACGGTACCGGCGGTCGCGCCGAGTATGACTTCAGGGTCAAAACCGGGGCGGACTATTCCAAGATCAAGATAGAGTACCAGGGCTCCACGGGTGTGTCAGTTGCTTCGGATGGTACGCTTGTAGTGACAACCCCCTGGGGGGAGATTCGTGAACAGGCGCCGGTGGTCTATCAGGACGCGGCACAAGTGCGACGGAAGATTTCGTCTGAATATCAGATCAACGCCGATCACTCTTTTGGATTTCGCCTCGGCCCGGAATTCGATCCATCGCTTCCGACCGTGATTGATCCTGTCCTGATCTATAGCACGTATCTGGGCGGGACGCTTAACGACGGCGGTCGCGGCATCGCGGTCGACCCGTCCGGGGCGGTGTATGTCACTGGAGAGACGTTTTCAGCCAATTTCCCCACCCTGGACCCATACCAGCCTTCACGATCCGGCTACCTCAGCGCGTATGTATCCAAGATTTCAAGGACCGGGAACGTTTTGGTTTTCAGTACCTATCTGGGCGGAACGGCGTCTGATGCGGCCAATGGCATAGCGGTAGATCGACTTGGTGCGGTCTACATTACCGGTTTTGCCTCGTCGACCGATTTCCCCACCGTCAACGCCGTAGACAACAGTTACAACGGCGGTTCATACGATGCCTTTGTCGCCAAGCTTTCCGGCAGCGGGGACATCCTAATCTACAGTACGTATCTCGGTGGGGGCGGATGGGACTCCGGGGACGCTATCGCGGTCGACAGTCTCGGCTCAGCTTATGTGACCGGGTTGACCTTGTCGACCGACTTCCCCACTCAACATCCTTACCAGGCAGCCAATGGGGGAGGGTACGATGCTTTTGTCGCCAGGTACACCACCAGCGGTTCCAGGCTCTCTTTCAGCACGTATCTGGGGGGGAAGGATGACGATGATGGCAATGCTATCGCTGTTGACACGGCCGGTTCGGCGTTTGTAACCGGGCGCACCCTGTCGACAAACTTTCCTACGTCGGTCTTTGCCTACCAGTCCTGGACTTCCGGCTGGTATGCTGATGCCTTTGTGACCAGGCTTTCTGCGTTGGGCGACAGTCTGTATTACTCGACATACCTCGGAGGAGCTGCCGATGATTACGGCTATGGCATCGCCGTGGACGCCGACGGATCGGCCTGCGTGACTGGCTTCACGAAGTCGGCTAATTTCCCTACTCTGAATGCTTATCAAAATGCTCTCGGGGGAGGCGATGACCTGTTTGTCGCCAGGCTAAGTGGCGCAGGGGACGCTCTGGTTTACAGCACTTATCTGGGCGGCTCCGCGGACGACATCGGCTACGCTTTGGCGTTGGATGCTCTTGGGAACGCCTATATTACCGGTCGGTCGTACTCGACCAATTTCCCTATTCTTGACGCCTGCCAGTCATCGTTTCAGGGCGGTCTGGCCGATTGTGTGGTGGCCAAGCTGTCTAGTATCGGCGCGCCCGCGTACATGACTTACCTGGGTGGGAACGGCTTCGACGGCGGTTTTGGCATAGCCGTGGATGCGACCGGGGCGGCCTATGTGTGCGGTATCACCGATTCGGACAATTTCCCCACCCAGACGCCGTACCAGGGGACCCGTGGGACCAATGGCGCCGACGCCTTCGTGACCAAGTTGTCAGGATCCGACAGTCAATCCTGTTGTGTCGGCCGGGTCGGCGATGCCAATGGCATTGGAGGGGACGAGCCGACCATTGGTGATGTCAGTGTCCTGATTGACGCCAAGTTCATCTCTGGATCGTGTGTCGGGGTGATCCCTTGTCTGTCCGAGGCCGACCTCAATCAGTCGGGGGGGAGTTCTCCCACCTGTGACGACATCACAATAGGCGACATATCGATCCTGATCGATTATCTCTTCATCAGCGGCCCAACCGTCGGGTTGCGGCCCTGTCTGTGACGCCCCTTCCCGGAGGAAGCGGTAGTTGTCTATCCTATGATTATTCTGTTTGCGGCCCGAGTCGTTTCCTATTAATTTATGAAGGAGAGGCGCTGCATTTCCCGACGTCCTGACCTGCAATATGACTAAAGAAGGATGACCGAAGTTATGAAGCTATTCATCACCGTTCTTGTCGTGGTATTCGCTCTGGCGTGTCCCCTGATCGCCCAGAGCCAGTCGCCAACGACGGCCGCACCCGTTCCGGCTCTTAAGGTCGAGGCAACAATTTGTACATCGGTCGCTGACCACACGCCGAACGGCGCCGACTCAGTGTTCAGTGCCGAGGTCGGTTCAGTGTGCTGCTGGATGCGCGTTATTGGGGCCGAATCCGAGACTACTTTGAAGCATACCTGGCTTCACGAAGGCAAGACTATGGCTGTCGTGGATTTGCCGGTCCGAGGTATCAATTGGCGAACCCACAGCGGCAAGAAGATTCTCCCGGCCTGGACAGGCCGCTGGGAAGTAAAGATCACCGACGCCGCCGGCAACGAACTCAAGTCTCTGACCTTCACTGTAAACGCCGCCACCGGACAATAGGTGCGGTAGTTTTCACGTCAGGTTTGTCTTAGCACCTGACATTCCTTTCTGCGTGGTGGACGAGGAAGTCCACCACGCACAAGATATAACTGCAGAAAGAACGGCCGGGGGCGAGTAAGGATTACGTTGCTGTCTGCTGCCGATCGCACTTCAGCGTCTTTAAGTGTGGCAGAAATGAGACGCCGTGGAAGTACTTCTTGCGTTCCCCATGAATACGGCTTATGATTAATCGATACGCGTACTTACCAGATCGAAAGGAGACTAGAATGGGACGATGGGGAATCCTTCTCGCGCTGCTTATCAGCGCCGTCAGTGTATATCCAGCCACAATCAATGTGCCCGATGATCAGCCGACAATTCAGGCGGCGGTCAATGTTGCTTTGGACGATGACATCATTGTTGTCGCCGCAGGCACATACGTCGAGCAAATCAGAATCGATGGCAAGAACCTCATCCTACAGGGAGCGGGTCGCGGCCAGAGTTTCATCGAGGCCGTGCCTCTCGGTAGTCGCTCAACATATTCTATCACCCAATGGGAAGGTTCCGCACGCACGGTGGACGCCTGTATCGGTGTGACCAACGGCACGGTCGAAATCACCGGCTTTACCATCGATGGCAAAGCCCTCGGGCCGGACAATTTCTACGGCGTACATTATTTCAACGCCGACGGTACCGTTAGTAATTGCGACATCGTAAACATCATCGACGCCGCCGGCACCGGGAGTTCCCGAGTGGTGAGTCTCATGGCCACGCACGGTGTGGGCGGCTCCTGCTCGATCGATTTCTCTGCGAACACTATCACGTCGTTCCAAAAGGGCGGTATTGTGGTGATGGGTCCCTCGGCTACCGGCATTGTCGACGAAAACGTTGTTACCGGTGGCGGCACTACCATTGTCGCGCAGAACGGCATCCAGATCGGCTATGGTGCTACAGCAACGGTCAGTCGGAACCAGGTGAGTATGGTTGCGTACCCGGGCACAGACTGGGCCGGAACCGGCATCCTCATGTTCGAGAGCGGCGACGTTACCGTTATTGGCGGCAGCCTCAGTGGCTGTCAGGTAGCAATTGGTCACTCCCAGTGGAACTGGGTCTACACTCCGACGACGACGCCAACTATAATTGTCAAAGATGTTACCCTCGATCAAAATCAGTGGGCCGTGACTACCCACCTGGCCGACGATGGCGTCTCACTGGCGCTGGAAGTCACCGGATGCACAATCAGCAACACAACTTATTCCGGGATTGACCTGTACGGATCGGGTGTCGATCCCTGGGGCGGCTCCGTATATGCTGGTTGGACCAACGGTAATCTGACGGTCAACGCACACAACAACACTGTTATCAATGGCGAAGTAGGTCTGGCTGAAGTTGTCGATATACCGACTGGCAACGCCGTAAATTGTCGCGTTAATCAAAATAACCTGACGGGGAATACTTCGCACGGGGTCTACAACAATTTTTCGAATATGGTTGATGCCACGGCGAATTGGTGGGGCGACGCATCCGGTCCCGGTTTTTCATTGAAAGCGGCCGGCTATAGCCCGACGCCACGGATGGCGGCGTCGCCCTTCTCCGCCACCGACTCCGATGTTCCCTCCGGCATGCTGTATCCCTCAGGTACTTCTGGTGAAAAAGGAACCGGTTCGGCCGTCAGCTCGCAAGTTGATTACTCGCCCTGGTGGGGTGGGAATTACCTGGGCGACATGCACACTTCGGCCTGGGATTGGCATGTCGACCCCACTAATGGTTCGACCATTCAAGAGGGTGTCGATATTGCCACTGCTGGCGACGCTGTTCATGTCGAGGCCGGCACCTACGAAGAGCAGGTAGTGATCGGCAAACAGCTCAGTCTAATTGGAGCGGGGAAGGATGTTGTCACGGTCCAATCGCTCTTGGACATGCCACAGCAGTTCACTACCGGAGGACCGAACTATCCCGTAATACTTGTTAATGGTGCCGATGTCGCAATTAGCGATCTGAAAGTCGACGGACTCGGACGCGGCAACGCCAATTACCGCTTTGTGGGCATCGGTTTCTGGAACGCCGGTGGCGCCGTGACCAATGTTGATATCACCGGTGTGCGCGACGAACCGTTCGGCGGCTCTCAGCACGGGGTGAGCATTTACGCGTACAATAATACGGGCGGGCCGTACCAACTCGACATTACCGATGTCACAATTACTGATATCCAAAAGGCCGGTATAGTGCTGGGTGGCGGAGGTCTGGTTTCAAGCGTTACTCGCGCGTCAATTACCGGCCAGGGTCCTACTACGACTACAGCCCAGAACGGTATCCAGGTTGGTTTTGGAGCCAATGGTACCATTACTGACTGCACCATTGCGGGCGTAGCCTACACCGGTGGAAGCTGGGGCGCCAGCGGCATTCTGTTCTATCAGGCGGCTAACGGCGCGGTGGCTTCCGGAAGTGTTGTAACCGGATCACAGGCGGCTATCGTCTTCCATGAGACGAGTGGCTCGGTCAACGGCGCTACAGTGACGCCGTCCGGCACGAACGACGAGGAAGGTGTCAGCGTTCGCGACTATGGCGAAATAAAGTCCGCGACTACAAAATTGTCACATCGCATAGCCTCGCCTCTTGAAGACCCCTACGCTCCAGATGTCAAAGCCAAGGCAGTTCCAACGGTTGTGGTGCTAAGCAATCTCAATCTTACCGGCGTGGGGACCACGGGATCTTACGGTGTGGCCACCTGGGCGCTGGGAGAGACTGCCATTACGACTTTGTTGGATTCTGACATTCATGGCTGGGACATCGGCGTCGTGGCCTACAACGATGGCGCTGCGGCCAGCGTCAGTGCCTCCCATAATCGAATCCACGGCAATGCGTACGGCTTTTGGACCAATTCGACCTTTGGGGCGATGGCCGAGCGCAACTACTGGGGCTCCGATCTTGGCCCGACTCATGTCACTAATCCGAACGGTAATGGTGACCTGGTGGGAGACGACATAGATTTCGAACCCTGGTGTAACTACGACTTTACGGTTTGCGACCTGGTTGTTGGATGTTGTCTCGCTCGGGTAGGTGATGCCAACGGGGCGGGCGGCGACGAGCCGACTATTGGCGACATTACCGTCATGATTGACATGCTGTTCATCAGCACTACCCCCGTGGCCTGCATGGCCGAGGCCGATGTCAATCAATCGGGAGGATTTCATCCTTTGTTGGAGAACGTGACCATCGGCGACATTACGTTACTCATTGATTATTTGTTCATTACCGGACCGACCAATAGTATTCTTCCCAATTGCCTCTAAGAATTCTAACAGAAATGACAAACGGTCGGTCGCGCCAGGCGTGACCGACCGTTTCTCTTCGAAAGGATAGGACTAAGGCTTTGTCTGGTTGGTCTTGGGATCGACCGCGACCTGTCCGGGTGATTTCATAGTGCGTTTCACTGGAATAGTAAACCGCGTTTTCGCGGCATCGCCGAGCTGTATCGTGAATGAGGTCTCGAACGACAACTTCGCGGCTGACGGTGACAGTTTCGCTATCGCGTCGACGCTTCCCCCGGCCGGAACTTCCTCGGGCAACTCAATGGACATCATCTTGTCGGGGCAACTGACCAACGTGATGCCCAGATTGCTATCGGAGACGTTGGCGATGGTGAATTTCATCTGATCGCGAACCGTCTCCCCAAACTGCGACATATCTAATTTGTACGGCCGAACTTGGACCGGATACGTTGAATCGGGACGTTGAGCAACATTGGTCGTTATCGCGACGAACTTCGCCGTTGAAGATTCGTTGGTTTCGATTCTGGGGCGTTTAGTGACTGCTCCATTGTAGTGACCGGTGCTGAAGATGATTTCCAATTGAGTGCTTTGCCCCGGGGCGAGAATCGAGTCGGCCAGCGGCGCCTGGGTGCAACCGCAACCCGGCACCACCCGCGCTATGCGGAGAGTGTCATCTCCGTCGTTTCGAAGCTGGAAAATATGACTGACCTTGGAGTTCTGCGGCGCGAAGCCAAAGTCAAAATCCGTTTGATCGATTGCCAGCAGTGGCGCGGCATTGACAGCGCTGCCGATGAAGGCGGCTATCAAGATAGTTGTTATTGCCATTAGTGTCCTGGGCATACTTCAATCTTCCTGGGGCCTCGATCCGGCGAGCCCCGGTTTCGTCTTTAGTTGTGTAAGTCGGGTTGCTGTTCGGACGGTGCCGCCGTGGCGCCCCGATGTTCTATCTACGATTCACTTCGAAGTATCAGATCGTTAGCCTGCTCCAGCAGGGTCTGGGTCGATTTGGCTCTAATCGGCACGATGCTAGAACTCAGCTTCTTCTCGCACATATGGGCGATTGCACCCACCACCATTCTGGCTTCGTGCTCGGTCTTTAGGTCCAATATCGAAACCGAGCAAGTGGTATCGCAGCCGATCACGTCCACGCCGGCTTCGTCCAGGCCCAGTCTTCCCAATAGGTCACAAATACGGTCATGGTTTACCGCCACTTCGAGGCAGGTACCGTCGACGCTGACATCATAGCCGACCGTTTGGTACCGCGTGAAGGGGATAAATAGAAAGGCCGCCAGGACAATCGTTACGCCCGACACTGCCAGCCTCCAGGCCGGACGTGCCAAAAGATGAGGGTGCGTGGCACCACGCATTGCGCGTCGACCCGAATGCAGTCGCAATTCTACCGCTCGCCGTTGTTCATCGATAGCAAGACCGGGAACAGTGTCGTCGGCCGAAGCCGCATGCAAGGCCTTCTCGAATGATTCCACCAGAACGGCATACGCCCGACAGTCATCACAGTCTTCTAAATGAACCTGCAACTCCAGATCGTCCGCAAGAGCGGATAGGCTCTTGGTGTTATCTATTCGGTTTCTGGCTTCGGTACAGTGCATTGTTCCCTCGCGGGGTTTGAAACGGATCGCACGGGTGTTGCCTTGGCTCGCCATTGTTTCTGAAGGGCGAGCTTGATATCGCGGCGCGCCCGAAAGATCTGAATCTTGATAGCGCCTTCGGTCTTGCCAAAGAGCTGGGCCAGTTCGGCCAAGGGCCAGCCATCGAGTTCGTGCAAAGTAATCAGCGCCTGATCGTCTACTGATACCGCCTGAAACGCCCGATCCAACCAGCGCCGGGCCGACAATTGATCGGTAGGGTCAACCAGAAGCAGACGCGACTCCAACTCAGGAGTAAACTCTGTTCGTCGCCGCCACCAGGGTCGTCGGACCGTGCTCTTGAAAGTGTTGACGAATATTCGGTAGAGCCAGGGTCGAAACGAAGCTTCGTCCCGCAGGTCGCGCAACCTGGTACAGGCGATTACCAGTGAGTCCTGGAAGAGATCGTCACCTCGGTCGCGGTCACCTATCAACTTGCGGCAGAACATCATACCTCGTTCGTACTCTGGTTCTAAAAGTCGCCAAAAGCGATCCTGATCGATTCGCATTCGTTCCATAGATGCTCAGCCGGGTCCTTAGGTTACCGGTAATCTTGGTCGGTTAGAGCCAACAGTCAATGCTATAATCATGTTACACGCCAGATTTGCACCCGCCGCAGGAAGAGTATCTGAGGGATAGGGAGGGATTTGACGTGGTGCCCAGACTACCAAGAGCCTGAATTTGTCTGTTCAGCTCAGGAGAGCACTTTGGTCTTCATCGATTCGGCCAACTGGGACCCCGCTGGTCGGCTCAGTTCGGCGCGTATCGCGGTCGCCAGAGTCTGGCGCGTATACGGCTTGCGCACGTATTGTCCGGCCCCGAGATTTTGCATTTCCTGAACCCGTTCAGTCGGCGAATAGCCGCTTACAATGATCGCCTTCTGTCCCGGTTTCATCTTGACGATCTCTCTGAACGTGTCGAGCCCATCGAAACCATTTTCCATGATCATGTCCAGAATGACAATGTCCACGGAGTTTCCCGCGAGGAACGTCAGGGCCTCATGGCCGTGGGCCGCCAGGCTCACTTGGTAGCCGTAGCTGGACAGCAGCTCGAAAGCCATCTCGCGCTGGCTGTCGTCATCGTCGACCACCAGCACGGTTTCGGAACCCTTCAAATCAATGGTCTGCTTAGCTTGATTCTCAGCCGCGGCTTCCGAGACCGGGAAGTAGAGCACGAAGGCGGTGCCCTTACCCAACTCGGAGATGACGTCGTAGTACCCTTTGTGGTCCTTGACGACGCCGTACACGACTGACAGTCCGAGTCCGCTGCCGCTGGTCCCCATCGTCTTCTTCGAGTAGTACGGCTCGAAAATCTTCTCGATGTCGGCCGGATCGATACCGGTACCCGAGTCCTTCACCGTTACGACAATGTATTGACCCGCTTCGAGCTTGTCGTAGCCGCTGTGAAGCTGCTCGACCAACTGCTGATCGAGTGTTGATTTGCAGCGTGCCACCGTCCGGCATGGCGTCAAACGCGTTGACGATCAGGTTCATAATCACCTTGGAAAGGTGATGCGACGATCCGGAAATACGACCGATGTTGCGGTCAATAGTGGTACTTACTTTGACGTTCGGTCTCGTCTCCACCAGTTTGGCGAATCCGGGGGAGTCGAGATAAGCTTCGACCACGGCGTTGACATCGGTCGGGACCATCTCGTAGCGTCCCCGACGTGCCAGTGTGAGCAGGTCCTGGACCACGTTTGCCGCTTCTTTGGCGGCTGTACCGATTCGTTGAATCTGCTTTCGGAAAGGGCTATCCTCGGGGAGTTTCATCAGAATTAGTTCGGGATATCCTACCAATGGGCCGAGCATGTTGTTAAGGTCGTGGGCGACACCGCCGGCCATGACGCCGAGTGAACGCATGCGTTCGGCTCGTTCCAATTCTTCGCGAAGCTGCTGTTGCTGTTCGGCCGCTTGAATACGTTCGATGACGCGTGCGACCGGCTCTGATACCGAGGTCAGCCAGTTGAGATCAGCCTCTTTGTAGGCGCGAGGGTTGTGGTAGCTTTGGACAACCAGCACGCCGATCGTACCGGAAGTGGCGCGCAGAGGGATGCCCATCCAGGTGAGCGAGGGGTGACCGATCATGTTAACGTCACCTCGGGAAGTTAGTTGTCGATGCGTATCCTCGTCGACCAGCAACGGTTCGTCGTGACGGCGCACGAAATCGGTCAGGCTCCATTCAAGTCGCTGCGGCGAAAAATCCTCGTCCTCGTTTTCATCTACGGCATAGGGGAAAGTATATAACTGTTTCTCTTCGTCCCACAAGGCGACGTAGAAATTGGCAGCGTCGATCAGCTTACTGAGCTGCGTTTGAACGCCCGTAAGCAGTTCCTTAAGGCCGGTGGCCTTGTTGGCTGCTTCAGCAACCCGCAGGAGAACCGCTTGAGCCTGTTCGGCCCGTCGACGTTCCCTGATATCGTGCGAGAAGGCGCAGATGTACTCCTGGCCCTGGAAATCAACGTAGTCGGCTATGATTTCGACCGCATATTCACGTCCGTTGCTGCAGCGATGCGAAGAACAGAACGTCAGACTACCCTTCTGCTTTATCTGGCGCCACTGTAGCGGCCAGGCTTCGGCCGGGAAGTTAGGATCGATATCCTGGAATCTCATGTCCAGGAGTTCCGACTCTTTGTAACCGAGCATGCGGCAGGCGGCTTCGTTGACATAGATCAGGGAGCCGTCGTCGCGCATCCAGAAAGCAGGGTCCGAAACGTGGTCGATGGAGAACTGAGTCAACTGAAGTTTCTCCATCATCTTCATGAGATGAGTAATATCGCGGAAACTCCAGACGCGTCCCACCGCCTTGTCGTCCTTCGTAAGAGGACAGGAATATCGCTCGAAAACACGACCGTCCTTGAAATACAGCGTGTCGGTGGATTCATCCTTCGAAGCATAAAGCTGACGAACTTTGTCCAGGAAGGCCTGAGGATCTATGAGTTGATCGAGGACATGAGCCAGCATGCGATTGTCTTCGCGGGTTCTCAGAAGCTCTGCGGGTATTTGCCACAAGCCCGCGAAGCGTCGATTGTGGTGAGTCATCACGCCCCTGGCGTCGACCACCAGAATGCCGTCGGCCGTCGAATCGAGCGTGGCCTTGAGCAGCTCACGCCCTTCGGCCACGGCCAATTCTATCTTCTTGCGTTCGGCCAGTTCGTCGCGAATATCGCGGGTTTGTTCTGCCACCTGCGACTCCAGTTCATCGCGGGACTTCTTCAACGAGTCGAAAGCCTGGGAAAGGGTTGCCTGCATGCTGTTGAACGCTTTTCCCAGGGGCACGTAATCACGCTGGAGTTGGCCGACATCGACCGTAGCCAGCATGTCGCCGGAACTTATACGACCGGCCGCTTGGGAAAAGGTCTGAATCGGGCGCGTCATGCGACGGGCCAGAATGGTTCCAACTATTGTAATAAAGAATAGAAGCCCCAGAGCCAGGCCGATGGTGACCGCTGTCCCACGGTACAATTGGGCCGCCATGGCCTCCTCGGTCACGACCAACCACATACAGCCCACTATGTGACGCTGTGAGAACACCGGCCGCTCGACATAGCAGTGATAGCCAACGTGAGTTACTTCTGTTCCGCCTACGTGGTTGCAGGAATCTTCACTTGGCAGCGCACCTTCGTCAGAACGTAAATCAAGCACCCGGTGGCCCGAATTGTCGTACAGGGCGACGGCCACTACGTCTTCGTCGAGCAGGGCCTTGGATGCCAGGGTGTCGACGAGGGCGGTGTCGGCAAACTCCAGACCCGGGCCCAGGTTCTCAGCCAGGAGCAGGGATATCGCGACCGCTTTGCGCTCGAGGCTGGCATGCATCTGATGATTCATCTGGGTTATGGTCAGCACGGTCAGCGATACCACCACCACCGCCACGGAGGCGAGAACTAACGCAAGGATCTGCCACTTCAGCGACCAGTTCTTCATGTCTTACGGCTTCTCCTCGATTACTTCGCAGATTCTTAGAAACTGGGCGCCGAAGTGCGTCCCTTCGTCTTCAGCCTTGGCCAGATTCACCACGATCGCAGTCTTCCCCTTGACTGTCTGGATACCTACGGCAACACCCAGACTTATCAGATCCGGATCGAAGGTGTATGTTCGAATACCGCGACCTTGCTCGTCCTTGAGATACTGGCGTATCTTGTCATCTTCCATCGAAGTAAGAATCATGATGTTGTAATGTTCCTGGTTTATCTGGCGGAGTACAAGCTCGGTGCTGTCATAACAAACCGGCAGGAATCGAACCCTGGCGCCGAAGACTGTGACATCTGGATTCTTCTGAAAATAGGCCTGCGTGGCGCGGAATTGTTCATAAGATGTCGGCTCGGCTTTGTCATACGAAAGATAGAGATCCACGGTCTTGTTATCATCGAATTTGTAACTCTGGTCGTAGGAGAGGATCTTTAGGAACAAAGGTACTCCCAGTTCCGGCGCAACCGTGTGACTGGTCGCTCCGGCCGGATGGGTCCATAGAAGAGACCAGGACAGTACTATTGTCAATGCCCGTCTCACAGCAAGTGTTCCTGTAGTCCTATAGTGGTCTTCATGGCGTCGACTTCCTACCAACCCCGGATCAGTTGCGCAGTTACATAGATTGATCGGCCGGGCTGCTCGATAGTCGTCGACGGCGCATAGTCAAACGAGAGCGGAGTCCGGTAAGCTATGTCGAAAAGATTTTTTACCCCGACTCCGACTTCCAGACCATGTATGAGGTCACTGGATTTCACCATCAAATTGGTGACTCCATATTCTTTCGACCAGGTGCCGTCCCACAGCAGGCGTCGCCAAACAAAGAGCGTCTTGGTGGCCAGTGTCAGTCGATCCTGTATGAGCTGATAGCTCACGGCAAAGTTGGCCAGCCAGCGTGGTGAGTTGAAGACCGGTTGCTCTATGCCGGCGTCATCTTCCGTTTCGACTTCCTGCCAGGTAATGTTGGCAAATCCGCTCCAACGATACATAGCATTCGTTCTGACAGCCAATTCGAGGTTGTTAACCCGGGTGCGGCCAGTATTGCGGAACATGAACACTTCCTCACCGTAAGCCCCGCCCGGATGAGCCGGATCGTCGCTTGTCACCTGCGTCTGTTGGATCATGTCGGTAATTTTGCTCGTGACCGCGCCAACGTCAACGATAACGCCGTAGCTGAGGCGATGACTGGCGATCACTTCGTAGCTGGTAATCAGTTCCGATTTCAGATCCGGATTGCGGTGATAGAAATAGCCGTCGTCAAATGTCAGTTCATAAAATGAGGGAGAACGAAATCCCTGGCTTGCGATAAACTTGTAATTGCCCCGGTCGTAGGGCGTCAGTATCAAAGCCGCTTTGGGCGCCACTCTACCGGTCGTGTAGGTATAATAGTTGAAGTGCATTCCCCCGACCAGCTTGGCGATCTTCGATAGACGATATTCATCCTGCAGATACAGATTATAGATCTTCCCTTCGTTCTCGCGGAACGCCGGAAGTATGACATCTTCGGCAATGTGTTCGTGATCGCTCAGGGTCGCGCCGGATTCCTGGCCGATTTCGTGGAATTGTGCCTCGCTGCCAAAGATCAGACGATGATTCCTGCTGAAGTCAAAATCCAGGCGGAATTCAGCGCCGACAGAGCGATCGTACTCGTAGTCTCTCCAGAGTGGGCCCGGGAGATACTCAGGTGAGGCTGAGAGAGAAGCATAATTGTAGAGAATGTAGTCGCTAAAATTGTACGAGTTGTAGGATAGACGTGCCGACAATCCGATCCGCTCCGAAATCGCACTCGAATAGTCGAGATCGACATACCCCCGGGATTCCCAGTAGCGGTTTTCTTTGCTCTGGAAGAGGGAACCCCACATGCTGTGCGCCACCCCGGTGTTCGTTTGGGCATAGTGGGCCGTGAGACCGAAGTTGCGCCAACCAAGGCGGCTATGTGTGGAGAAATTTCTCTGGGTGTTCTTTTCACGCGCCCAGCCACCCGTAAAATCCGCCGTGCTGAGATAGTATTGGTTGTACCCTTCGGTACTAAGATGGAATAAGGTGCTATCGGTGGGGTCACTGAATTCCGGGAAGAAAAGATCGCTGCCGCCGCGGTCCGTTACTGAACCGCTGACATACAAGCTCCAGTCCCGATCAAATCTGTGGTACAGACCGACACTGCTTTGTTTGGAGTCGGTACCGGGCAAATAATTGCCCGATACTTCAGCGGTGTTGTCATCGTAGCGTTTGGTGATCAGATTGACAATGCCCAGGAAGGCGTTGGAGCCGTAAAGAGATGACGCCGGCCCCTTGATGACTTCAATCCGTTCGACGTTGTCGATTGATAATCCGATGACGTCAAGGCTGCTGGTGCCGCCATACTGCTCGTTGGTCGGATGCCCATCAATAAGGATCATCACATGACTGTTCCAGTCTCCGAAAGTGGACAAACCTCTGATGCCGATTTGGGTCAGGGAATAATCGTCTGTGACGCAGAGCCCTGGTACCAGCTCCAGAGCTTCACTGATCGTCTGGCAGCCATAGCTCCTGATCATCGCCTGCGTTACGATGTAGACATTAGCCGGCGATTCTTCCAACGTCTCCTCATGTTTGGAGGCCGCAACCACAACGTTGTCGAGGAGACTGTCAAGACTAAGGTCCGCAACGTCGTTCGTACTCTGCGCGTACCCTGTCTTTATCCCCACACACGTTGTGAGCGTTAATAGCGTCCAGAAGATTCGCCTTGTTGTATTCCCCAGCCAGCTCATTTGTCTTCCTTCTATCGGACGTAAGGTGAACAAAACATAATTGGATTATCGGCACTTTTGGCGGAAAGCTGACACCTGCAACCCTAAGAAACACAATATATTAACGAGGGTCGCGGATCGTGGGTTCGGGGATGGATGAGGCATCGCCGCCGGTCATGCTTGACATGTCGCAAAACTTCTGTTTCTTAATCATATACTTGCCTGGCGGCTTGAGTCTGGTCGGAGTTTCTGCGCATCTGGCTTCGTTGCACCTGAGACCGGTCCACGCCGCAAAACTGTGTCAGCGGTGAGATTCCGATTAGCGATGAGTCGGAGATGCGCACCCGGACAGGAGACCACTAAATGACTCGTCTGTTATCGGCCCCACTTTCGAAAATGTTCGCCATTTCCAGTCTTGCAACGATTGTTGGGCTGCTGAACTACGGTGGTCCGGCCAGGGCCGAATCAATAGCAGCCGTCGATAGTCTCAATTGGTGCGGCACTCAAAAGAGATACGAACTGCAACTTCAGCGCGAGGGGATTGATGTTTCAGCCGCGGCTGGATGTTATACAAACGGTCCATGTGATGATCCGACCGTTCGCGATTCCTGGACACCTGATGAAAACACTCCGATCGTCCGCATCCGTCTCGCTATTCATTCGTTGGCCAATTCCGACGGCAGTTCCGCCTTTACCAACGCGGCCGCGGCCCAGAACGCGGTAAATTGGCTCAATCAGCACTATGCTCCCAGCCGGATCCAATTCGATTTCATATTCGATCAGGTCAACAATTCGGACTGGCGCCTGCTCAGCGAAGAAGAAGTCGATCCGATGAAGAATTTCTCGGCGGTCGATCCGACTCATTTTCTCAACGTCTGGGTCGGCAACGTTACGTTTGGTTATTCGTTTGGTACTTTTCCTTTCGAGGCTGACGCTCTGAAACCTACCGGGGGCATCGTTCTGGGGCATTTTCACTGGGGCGGAAATTTCAGTACGTTTGCGCACGAGGTCGGGCATTGTCTCGGTCTCTGGCATACTTTCCATGGTGTGAACGAGGTTACCTCATGCGGTTCATGCTATGAATCGGTCAACGCGCCCGATCGCAACGTGATCGGCGACTTTTGCTCCGACACGCCGCCTACTCCGATTTGGTACAGCTGTGACAGTCCCTCTGATATGGATCCTTGCAGCGGTCTCTCATGGGGCAACACTCAGCCCGAGAACTATATGGGTTATACCCCCGGCGATTGTCGCAGCCTGTTTACAACGCAGCAGCGGGGGCGGATGCAGTGCTGGTTCGACGATGTCCTGTCGGGTTGGATGAGCGGCATTCTAATCCAGGGCGACACCGTTTTCGGAAAGGCTCCTCTGGCGGTGCAACTGGGCGCGCAGACATTTCGACAGGTGAACAACTGGAATTGGAACCTGGGCGACGAGTCGACCGCCTCGAGTGCCGATGTCTCACACACCTATGAACGACCTGGCATGTACTCAGTGGGTGTCGAGATCGCTACGCCCGACGGCCCTTTCTCTGATTACCGATCCGATCTGGTCTGGGCCTATGATGATACTGTGACGGTTTCGAGCGCTTCGGCGGTTCGGGGAAATTCGATCAGGCTGGTCGTCAGTTTCAGCAATTATGTTCCCTTGACCGAAGTGATCCTGCCCGTGGTCTGGTCGGCGGAAAACGGTCTGAGATTTGATTCGATCTCGACAGTCGGTCTTAGAGGCGCCGATTTCGACACCCAGGTGCTTCTCGATGTCAACAATACTCTCCGGCACGCCGCTATCCAGCTTACACCCAGTGTGTCCGGAGTGTCTCCGTTGCTGGCCCCTGGTCACGATGGTGTCGTGGCGCTCTATTTCACCGCCGATTCCGAAGTCACGGACACGACGCACATCGCCGTCCAGGGTTATGGCTCGTATGATCCGTATTTCGCCTGCCCGGTCGCAACGTATACACCAACGTTGCAAGAGGGGATCGTTCACCCATCTACTTGTTGCATAGGGCGAGTCGGCGATGCCAACGGGGAAGGGGGAGATGAGCCCACGATCGGCGATATCTCCGTCCTGATAGACATGTTGTTCCTGACGGGTGTCCCCATTACCTGCCTCGCCGAGGGCGATATCAACCAGTCAGGCGGGCTCGATCCGACCGTGGACGATATTTCGATAGGAGATATTTCTACCCTGATCGACTACCTGTTCATCACCGGTCCGTCGATGGGTCTACCGATTTGTATGTAAGCAGGGTATCAGATCCCTGTTGCCGGGGATGGTTGTTGGGCGTTCGTTTGGAGACTGTCAATCAGCTCGATCAGGTGATCGAATGATCCCTCGGTCAGCAGGATAAGCACGCTTCCGATGACACGGGCGGAATCGAAATCAAAATGAGCCCGGGCATACAGAGTTTTTGAGTCGCGCACTATGCAACTGGCCGCATGGGAGGAATAGCCGATGATCTCCGGGAGAGTGCCTTCACGATAGACCGGTACCTGGTAGTCAAACCGGTGGCCGACAATATTCGAGATCGTACCGAGTACGCTGTTGGTCAGGATGTTCCCGACTTCCACCAGCGCTTCACTTCGCTCGGTGTCTATCGTCTCAGGGTCGATATCATCACCGACCAGACGTCGGGTGAGCGAATTACCGTTTTCTCGTGACAACAGCAGCAGGGCATAGCCGTCCATGGACCCGTGAAACTGCTGACAGACCGAGGCCAGTTCTATGCTGTTGTCGATTTCGAGACAGGCATGAAGGTCTTTGAATTCCGTGACGCCGACCATAGGCACCTGCATTCGTACCCGGCAACCTACCAGATCGCTCAGGACGGAACCGGCCCGCCCGACTCCCGCATTTAGAATCTCGGTCAGCAGTTCGGTCTGCAGATTGGTCAGCATCAAGCTCTCTCCCTTTGGCTCGCCGCCACAACTTCTTTCAATGTGGCTTCGATATCGGCGGCGTTGACCGGCTTGGTAAGAAATGCCTTTGCCCCCAGTTGCATACACTCCTGGCGCGTGGATTCCTGGATGTCGGCGGAGACCACGATGGCCGGCGTTTTGCAGCCCCGTTTCCTGAGAGCCAGAAGCACGCTGAGCCCATCCATAACCGGCATGAGCAGGTCGGTGATGATCAGGTCCGGTTTGAACGATTCGACCATCTGAAGACCGACTTCACCATTCTCGGCTTCCGATACCTCATGGCCCATTCCGACCAAGAGTTTCGAAACGTTCTTTCTCTGAAACCTGGAATCATCTACCAACAGTATTTTGGCCATGCCTTAGCTCCTGGTTAACGGCGTCAAAGGATCAGGGACATTTCGAAATCCCGGTAAGTAATAATATCGGCCAACCACGCCCGCAGATTAGCGCCGTCTAGCCCGGAAAATCGTCCGGCTTTAGTACTTGTCGCCGCCCTTGGAGTCGGCTACTTTGACCGCCGTACGGTCATCGATATGAACAGGCTCAAGAACTTCGTCAAGTCCCATCCTTTGCTGACAGTCATGTTTGCGGCAGTACTGGTCCGTCTCGCTGCTGTGATCTGGTCGCAGGGGTTTATCCATTCAGACGACCATTTTGATACCCTTTCGGTGGCCTGGAGCTGGTGCCAGGACGGGCTTTGGGGGGCCGACGGTTGGCTGCGCTGGAAACAGAAGCTGTCCGACACGATCGGACGGTTTCCCCTCTATAATCTGTTTCTGCTGTTCCAGATGAAGGCCTGCCAGTGGGTGGGGATTTCGTCCTTTTCGGACATGATGTATGTTATCCGCGGCAGCCACGCTCTCATATCGCTTCTACCGGTCTGGGCAGCCTACAAGATTGTTCAATTGACCACGAAGTCGGTACGCTGGTCAGTAGCGGCCGGACTGATCATGTCGCTACATTTTGCTCTGCCGTTTATCGGAGTCCGGAATCTGATCGAAGCGGTGGGGGGAAGTCTCTGGTTGATGGCGGTCTGGTATCTCTGTCGCTTCATGGATGACCGCCGCGTGGCTGGTCTCTATCTCGCCGGGCTATGGGCCGGTTTGGCCTGGATGATTCGGTTTCAGATCGCCTTTGCCATCTTACCAATCCCGTTCCTGCTCTGGTGGGGGACCCGCCGCGTTCGCCCCGCCATCCACTTTTGTGCCGCCATCGGAATCATGCTTCTGGCATCGGGTTTCACAGACCTGCTCCTTCTGGGCAGATTCGGCGGCTCGACCATCACTAACCTCACTATGAATACCGGACTGGGCTCCCTCTACCATACCATTCCCCTGCTATATGTAGTGCTCTTACTATTGTTTCTGGTGCCACCGATCTCATTCTGTCTTCCGTTCCTGATCCTGCGGCCCAGTTTCATAAGAACACAGACGATCTTGTTTTGGACTTCGATATCATTTCTCGTATTCCATTCGCTGCACTCCAACCAGCAGGAGCGTTTCATATTTCCGATCGTTCCTGCATTTGTCGTGCTCGGGACTCTGGCGATTTGGTCGTATGTCGAAAGCCGGACGCCTGTGCGATTTCCGCGATGGCTGAAGACAACGCTTTGGATCTCAGTCGGAGTAAACCTCGTGCTCGGGGCTTTCTTTACTTTCGCCTATGGCCATCGGGGGATGATCGAGCCGCTCCTCTGGTTCGAAAAGAACGCCCCGACCGCTCATGTGCTGTTCCTTCAGCCGGAAGTCAAGAGATGGGTGCCGATAGAATATGGCGGTCCGGGAATTCAACACGACTATGTCCGAAGCTGGGAGGAATTATCAAAATGGCCGGTTGACAGGTCCAGCTCCAGCGGTCTCGACTATTTCGTGGTCTATCCCAAGTCGGACGATGAGCTTCCCCGGTATCTCGATTCTCTATCGATCAGGTTTGGCCCGCTCGATCAGGTTTTCAAGGTTGAGCCGTCGTATTACGATCAGACGCTGCATCTGCTCAACCCCGCGTCACAACGACAATTTCGCCGCGTATGTCTACCGCCCGCGCCTGGCCGTGACCCAGACCGAAAAACAAACCGGCCAGTGACTTTAAGCTACTGGCCGGCAAACTCTTATGTTGATGGCAGTCAGTTGTGAATGTACTTGCCGAGGATTCGAGTCATTCGACTGGTCATAGTCGTGTTGGTCAGAACTTCGGTGGCCCCGGCTTTGACCGCGGCGTTCATCTGGTCGGCCATCACGGTTGGCGAGTAGCAGACAATCGGAATCTGCTTAGTGGCTTTGTATGACCGGAGCTTGTTGATCAACGACGGCGCTTCGATGCCGTTCAAATTAAGATCCATGATGATCAAGTCGGGTTGAATCTCCTGCGCCTTGGAGAAGATATCTTCCGACCGAATCGCCTTAATGCCTTCAGCCTCAAGATTGTCCAGGACAGACATTATCTTGGAGGTGAAAATCATGTTGTTTACTGCAAGGATTACTTTTCTAGCCATTCCCAAACCCTCCCTTGGATCTGAGATCCAAGTAGGTGTTACGCGTTCCGTGCGGCAGTCAATATACGTAATAGTATCCTCAAAATCAAGGACTGTCCCAAAACAACCCCAATCAGGTCGCTCTTATTATGTAACGCGTTGCGTGACAATTTGTTGCATTATTGAACTTGTGACACATGGTGCTATCATACGCTTCTTTTAGTTGATTTTGACCGTTTCGTATGCAGTTTCAGGTCTAAAGGTGGTTTCTTTCTGATTGTTTATCTAATGGATAGGCATGTTTCTATGGCTCAACGTATTGTATTACAAAGACTTGGAGCTATTTCTGCAGCGCGGTTGTTTCTTCGGTTCGGGCCTATTCTCGGGGCTCTTGTCGGATTCTTAACGTTACTGGCACCTGGCGCCGCCCTGGCCCAAAAGCAGATCTGCATCACTTTCGATGAACTGCCCGCGGCCCGATCTTTCGATGACGTTGACCGGGTGGCGATAAACCGTCCGATTCTGGACGCTCTCAAGAAACACGCGGTCAAAGCGACCGGTTTCGTGATGGGTGAGCAGATTGAAGGTTCGTACGACATCCTGGGAGAGTGGTTAAACCAGGGGCACCGGCTGGGGAACGAGACCTGGTCGGGCCAGGATTACAACGAGCTGACTCCGGAGCAGTTCATACGCGATATCCAGAAGGGGGCCGATGCCCTGGAGCCGATGCTGGCCGGATTCGGGCAGAAGAAGCGGTACTTCAGGTTTCCTTTTCTGCACTATGGTGATACCCAGGTGCGTCGCAAGGCAGTTACACCGTTTCTGAAAGATCGCCATTTCGTAATTGCCCCTGCGACCGTGCTACCCGAAGATTACCTGTACAATCTGAATCTACTCAAACTTGGGAAGACGCCCGATTCGGCGCGATTCAATCAGTTACTGAACGATTACATCAATCATGTATTGGACGAGCTGGAGCGGGTCGAACGCCTGGGGAAGAACCTGATTGACCGGCCGGTGAAACAGATTCTGTTGCTACGGGCCAATCAGCTCAATGCCGCTTTCCTGGACGAACTGCTCAAGGCCCTGACCGATGCCGGCTACAAGTTCGTAACGCTTGACGACGCCCTTCGGGATGAAGTCTACAAGATTCCGGAATCGTACTGTGGGCTCAAAGGGCTCGGGTATCTCGACATGATTCAGCAGAGCAACCCGGACATGCTCCCGGCGGAATAGCCGCACAAGTGCGATTACGGTTGCCGATCGACCGTTGATCCGCCTATAATCGAATCAGATCAAGCGCTCTCGTTGGCTCACATATCTGCTGCTCGGGGCGATTGTCGTTGTGTTCGTCTGGCAAGCTCTCAATTTTGGATTCTATCAGGACGACGCTTTCATCTCCTATCGGTACGTGGCCAATTACCTTCACGGAGCCGGGCTGGTCTATAACGTTGGTGAAAGGATCGAGGGGTACACCAATTTTGGCTGGGTGCTCGGCCTGATACTGTGTGGCCTGGCGAAGATCAACTACATCGTTGTCTCCCGTGTGGTCGGAGTTGCATTCGGTGCAGGAGCCGTACTGCTGACATTCTTTCTGGCGGTCCGTTGTCTGGAGCGCCGCCCTCCCTGGGCAGCCCTGCTGCCGACTGCGCTGGTAGCGGTCAACCTGTCCCTGGCTTACTGGGCGCAGTCAGGACTCGAAACGGCCGCGTTTGTATTTTTCATGACGCTTGCGATTTACCTGTTTGTCGTTCGTTCCTGGCAGCTCATAGCCGTCCTCGTGGCGGCGGTTTTGATTCGACCCGAAGGGGCACTGCTGGGAGCGCTCTTGATTTTGGCCGAGCTCTTGATCTACAAACGCCGACCGCTCTACTCGGCCGCGTGTGCGGGGATCGCGTTCTTGTTTTCGCTGCCGTTTGTGATCTTCAAGCTGGCCTACTACGGCTCGCTCTTGCCCAATCCGTTCTACGCGAAAACGGCCTTCACCTGGGAACAAGTGACGACCGGATGGGGGTACGCGGTTGGATTCGCGGGACATTATCCCTTCTTCGCGGTAGGGCTGCTCCTATTGCCATTCTTCTGGCGTGAACTGAACGAGGCCCTTCATGCAATCTGGGTCGTGGCCGCCGGCTTTACGCTTTACATCGTGCTCATAGGGGGCGATGTCCTCATGGTGCATCGATTCTTCCTCCCGATACTGTCGCTGTTGGCAATTGCCGTCATCATGATCATTTTGGTGTCGGTCGAACGCCTAAAGCCCCTATTGAGATATTCACTGCTGTCAGTGTTCGTGTTACTCTCGGTTGTTACCTCACTATGGCTGCCACGTGCCTATATCCTCGACTACGCAAGTCGGGAAGCCGGGCTGGTTCAGAAGATGGGTTTCTTCGCCGACCGCCTGAAAGAAATCGGCCTCGAAAACTTCAGTGTGGCATCGACCACAATAGGCCGCCTCGGCTATGAACTGACCGGACATCGCATGATAGATATGCTGGGACTGACTGACTCCACCATTGCCCGACACCCGGAACCCTTTCCCGAAGGTCTGGAATCTACTTGGCGGGAACGGTCGTTCAACTCGCCCTATTTGCTTGCACAGGCGCCGGATTTCATAGTCTTTTCGACCGGTCTGAAACCGTCGGCGCCCGCCGAGCGGGTTCTCCTGAGTTACGATCAATTCCTGAACTGCTATCGTGGGGCAACCTGGTACTATCAGCCTACCAGTGTGGTTCCAACTTCCCCACTTATTTCTGTCTTTCGGAAGATGCGTCCACCCCAGGCTCTGTTCGTGCCGCCACGCCCAAAAGAGTTTGTGAACGCTTACGCCCGGGGCACCAACGCTCAGAACGACAGCAAGTGGATTGAGGCCGAGCGCGACTTCAAAGAAGCTCTTCAACTCGGGGGGAATCCACCCTATGTTTATCTGCTTTACAGACTGGCGATAGTTGAGTTTCAGTTGAAACATGCTGAGTACGGAGAGGCGCTTCAGAACCAGACGCTCGAAATAGACAGCACGGTAGCCGAAGTTCAGGCTGATTTGTACGTCTACGAGTACACTATTGGCAATAATGACAAAGCCGCCATTCACCGTCGCTGGATGGAAAAGTTGTCGCCGTGGCTATTGCCGCGCTACGATTCGGTCGCCCAGGCGCGTGCTCAGTGGTATCAGGCGAGGAAGTCCGGTCGGCGGCGATAGTGCGGCAAAACTCTTACCCATCAGTCTCAGCGAGATTGTGAAACAATCCCACTAAACATTTCGCCTGCTCGTTCGTATTTACTATCGACCGGCAAGGGGTTCCCGGGACAGGCTTTGGTAAGAGGCACCGATTTACAGGGTACATAGCCTCGTTTGACAAACGGGGTCAACAGGAACAGGGGTACTGCGCCCCTTTACAACGAGGACCGTCTCTATGCTACAGCTCTGTCTGTCAGGTCTGCGCCGCGCCGGATTTCTGACAATCTTGCTGGGAGTGCTGACAGCTACTCTGGCTGTCGCCAATCCCACCTTCACGCCCGTCTTTAACCCGATTCTGGATACTAAGCCGGCTGCAAGCGAGATCAAACTTGATGGTCGCCTGGACGATGCGGCGTGGAGTACCGCCGCCCGCACCGCCAATTTCGTCGAACGGGCTCCCGGTGACAACACCGAACCGCCGGTCCGAACCGAAGTGCTGGTCACTTATGGCTCCGACAATCTCTATGTTGGATTCATCTGCCATGATGATCCTTCGACGATTCGCGCCACGATGAGCCAGCGGGACCAGTACGGGTCCGATGACGAAGTAATGGTCGCTCTGGACACTTACGGCGACGCGGCCTGGGCGTATGAATTCAAGGTCAACCCTTACGGCATACAGAGAGATATGCTCTGGACCAAGACCACTGGCGAGAATCAAGGGTTCGACCTCATCTGGGAGTCGGCGGCGCATATCAACGATTCCGGATACACCGTGGAAATTGCTATTCCGTTTGCCAGTCTCCGGTTTCCAAACCAGGACGTTCAGAGCTGGAGGATGGATTTCATGCGGGGGCAACCGCGCGAAACCTATCGTCAGTACACCTGGTCGCCTAATACTCACGACGATCAGTGCTGGCCCTGTCAGTGGGGGACGGTGAAGGGGATTGAGGGCGTGCGGCCTGGCAAAGGGCTGGAATTGCTGCCGTCCTTCGTCTCCACCCAGGCTGGACAAATCCGTCCCGACATGAAATTTCGCAACGATGATGTCATGGGCAACCTGTCACTGGGCACGAAATATTCGGTCAATTCAGATGTCACAGTGGAAGGAACATACAACCCTGATTTCAGTCAGATCGAGGCCGATGCCGCTCAGGTCGACGTGAATTCGACCATTTCGCTTTTCTATCCCGAACGGCGGCCGTTCTTCCAGGAAGGCTCCGATCTCTTCATCACTCTGTTTAATTCTTTCTACACCCGCATGGTGAATGACCCGAATCTTGCGGCCAAAGCGACGGCGCGTTGGAACGGCTTCAGTATGGCCTACACCATGGCTCACGACGAGAAATCGCCGTACTCGATTCCCACGGAGGAACAGGGCTGGACACCTGTAATAGGCAAGAGCACCGTGAACGTTGTGCGCGGTCTGGGCAATATAGGAAATGGCTCCACGCTCGGTCTTCTGGCCGCCCATCGGGCTTACGAGCATGATGGTTCCGGTATCATTCTGGCCGGTGACGGTGAGCTGAAGTTGAATCGCTCCTACAGCATCGTTGGACAGGGAATTATCAGTAACACGAAAGAACCGATGATTAGCGATTCGGCGTTCTATGCCGACCGGGGAATTCCAAAACAACGCACCTTTGACAACGGCAGGTACACGGTCGGTTTGGACGGCGAAACATACACCGGCACGGCGTTTATCACGGAATTGCGCCGCCGGTCGCGCTACTGGAATTTCACCATCGATTACAACCAGCTCTCTCCGACGTATCGGACTCAGATCGGCTATGATCCCTGGACCGACCAGAGGAATTTCTTCGCGTTCACTACCTACAATTTCCGGCCGTCTACGGGGATCTTCGAGCGGATCTTTCCACAGATTGGTGTGGATCGCCGCTGGAATTTCGGTGTGGGGGACCAGAAAGTGGTTCGCAAGTGGGCGCACTTCAACGCCAACCTTGGCGCCATTCTGCGCTGGGCCCAGACTTATGTGCAGATCAACACCAGTCAGGGATCAGAACGCTGGTTCGGTGATGAGTATAAGAATGTTTTCAACGCCAATTTGTTCGTAAACAGCCAGCCTTTCGACCAGATCGGCTACAATTTCTCCTACTCACTGGGGCAGTCGCCGGCGGTCTATAACGGTGTTAAAGGACACGAGACTAGTTTTTCGGCCGGGTTGGAGCTGAAGCCCATCGATCGCCTGATAATCGAACCGAGCATCAACTACGCGCGCAGCAAGCATGTGGACACCCATGCCCTTCTGTACGAAGAGACCATTGCGCGCACTCGTGTACGGCTGCAGGTAAATCCACAGCTCTCGATCAGGCTGGTAGTGCAATATGACGACTACGTTCAGAACACGGGAGCTGGTCCGGACTACAACCACTATGCCGGACGCAGTTGGGAATTCGATCCGTTGTTGACCTATCGCATTAATTCGTTCTCGATGTTCTATCTTGGATCGACTCACGATCTGATCGATTTCGGTGTTCCCAGCGGGTACAGTCTATCCGCACCACCAGACCCTAACGGCATGGGTTGGCGACAGAGCTCGCGCCAGTTCTTTATGAAACTGCAGTACCTCTTCCAGATCTAGGAAGACCTTTTCGACTGGGCCCAAGAACCCCGCCCGCAAGGGCGGGGTTTTTCTTTTGTGCGGCATCCGTTTATGTATGGTGCGTCAATGTGATTGCGGCGCCGTCCGGAGCCGATATATTCAGAATAAGGCCCTAAACGCCCTGTCACCCTTCGACAGGCTCAGGGTGACAAATTTTCGTGGGCCGAAACCCGTGAGGGTTAGACGCTGTTCAGGCTTGTAGGTTGAAACCAGCCCGCTTCGGGCGGTTTCGACAAATATCTGACTTACGTGGCGGACGAGGACGTCCACCACGCACGGATTGTGACATGTGGACCAACAAAGACATACCCCTTACCGATAACGCCCGCACTGTGCTGCAACGGCGCTACCTGCGCAAAGACCAGCAGGGGCGGGTCATCGAGACCGAACGGGAGCTCTTTGTCCGCGTGGCCAAGTTTATCGCCGAGGCCGACCGCATTTACGGCGCCGATGATTACCAGATCGACCGCACCGCCTCCGGCTTCTTCGACATCATGACTTCGCTCGAATTCCTTCCCAACTCGCCGACGCTCATGAACGCCGGGCGGGAGATGGGGCAGCTCTCGGCTTGTTTTGTGCTCCCGGTAGAAGACTCCATGGAAGGTATTTTCGAGACCAACAAACACGCCGCGTTGATTCACAAATCGGGCGGTGGGACCGGTTTTTCGTTCTCGCGCCTCAGACCTCGCAACGCTATGGTGGCATCGACTTCAGGCGTTGCCTCCGGGCCGGTCTCGTTCATGAAAGTGTACGATGCTTCCACCGATGCCGTCAAGCAGGGGGGAACCCGTCGCGGCGCCAATATGGGCATTCTGCGGGTGGACCATCCTGATATTCTCGAATTCATCTCCTGCAAAGACAACACGGGTGAGATCACCAATTTCAATATCTCAGTCGCGGCGACCGACGCTTTCATGGCGGCGGTCGAGACGGGCGACAAGTATCCGCTGATCGATCCGCGCACTGGGCGGACTTACCAGCATGACGGCCAGGAGTTGACACTCGACGCGCGCCAGGTGTTCGGCGAGATTGTCGAACACGCCTGGAAAACAGGTGAGCCGGGGATCGTATTCATCGATCGGATGAACCGCCTCAACCCGACCTATCCTTCAGAACAAATCGAAGCCACCAACCCGTGCGGCGAGCAGCCGCTGCCGCCGTACGACTCATGCAATCTCGGTTCGATCAATCTGGGGCGGTTTGTTCGCGACCCGCTGCCGAACGACTACTCGCCGGCCTCACCGGTTGATGGCATCGATTGGGAACGACTCGCCGATGTCATCCGCAAGGGCGTGCATTTCCTCGACAACGTCATCGATCAGAACCGGTATCCGATACCGCAGATTGAATTTCAGACCCGCAATAATCGCCGTATCGGACTCGGCATCATGGGTTGGGCCGACATGCTCATCAGATTGCGGCTGCCGTATGATTCCCCCGAAGCTATCTCGCTCGGCGAGCAGGTGATGGAGTATGTGCAGTCCGAGGCCCGCAAGCACTCGTCTGAACTGGCCAAATCGCGCGGACGATTTCCGAGTTGGGACAACTCGATTTACGCCCGCGACGGGGTCGCGATGCGCAACGCCACGGTGACTACGATTGCGCCGACCGGCACGATTTCGATCATCGCCGGCTGTTCCTCGGGGATCGAACCGTACTATGCGCTGGCTTACGAGCGCAATGTCATGGACGGCACGCGGCTGACCGAGGTCAATCCCTGGTTTGAGAAGGCGGCCCGCGACAACGGTTTCTATTCCGATGACCTTATCGCCAAAGTGGCGTCGCGGCGAACGATCTCCGACCTCACTGAAATTCCCGAATCTTTGCGCGCGCTCTTCCTGACGGCGGCCGATGTTTCGCCGGAGAATCACATCCGGATGCAGGCCGCGTTTCAGATGTACTGCGATTCATCGGTGTCGAAGACAATCAACCTGCCGGAGAATGCTACGTCGGATGAGGTTCGTCGCGCGTTCGAATTTGCCTATCGACTCGGCTGCAAAGGGGTGACGGTCTATCGTGATCGTTCGCGCCCCGACCAGGTGCTGTCGACGGTCGAAGATAAATCAACCGCTCGTCCGATTGAAGGCGAGACGGCTCTGTCGCGCGTGGTCGCGAAACGTCCGCAGGTGCTATACGGTGTTACCGAAAAGATTCGCACCGGTTATGGCAACCTGTATGTCACGGTGAATGTTCGCGACGGGCGCCCGTTCGAAGTTTTCGCGCACATCGGCCGGTCAGGGTACTCGACCATGGCCGACACCGAGGCGATCTGCCGGTTGATCTCGCTGACGCTTCGCTCGGGAGTGTCAATCGATCAGGTCATACGCCAGTTGCGCGGTATCGGCGGCGCCAGCCCGGTCTACACCGAGGGTGGCAAGGTGTCGTCGATCCCGGATGCGATCGCCCAGGTCCTGGAGCGGCATTTCGGCCCCGGGAAAGCGGATAGCGGCTCAGCATCGGCCACCGACCGGGGCGAAAAGGCGGCTAAGCCGGTTGATATCTGCCCGTCCTGTGCCTCCGCCATGGAGTTCGATTCCGGCTGCTACTACTGCCGTTCCTGCGGTTATTCCAACTGCTAACCTGCCGATAATGGGGCGATAGGGACCGCTTGCAGGCCCCAAGGCTAAACTATGGCAATGGCAGACCTCATACCGGCTGGACGAACCTCGCTCGTGAAGCATGGCGCTACCCAGCTTCAGATACAGACGGAGTATGCCCACCGGCCGACCCCGCGCATCACCACTACGATCCAACGTTCCGGCCAGGTGGTGCAGAAGATCGAGCGGAATCTGGACGCGCCGGTCACGAGCCTCGAAGAAAAGGACCTGATGGAGGTCACGATCCGACGGCAGCACGCCGAGGTGATCGAGATTATCGAGCAGGGCAGCCAGCGCATACCGTTGCCGACCGAACCGATTGCTGACCAACCGACGGTTGTGTTGGACGGTCACGAACTGTCGGAAGAGAAACCGTATCCCGAAACCGAGACGATCCCGCCGATGGTGGCTCGATTGGAATCATTGCCGGGTGAACACCGTGTGTATCGCCTCGACAACGAGGGGAATTTTCTCAACGCGACCATCTCGAAAGAATTCCAGAAAGCGTTCAAGCCAATCTTCAAGAACCTTCGCGAGCTGATTGGAATTTTTGCTGAAATACCGGGGGTGGGTCTGACCCGCGAACCGGGTGTGTATGAAATCGACCGCAATGCGATCTACTTAGTCTCGACCGGCCTCGAGATATACTTCGTGTGCATCACGCATCCCGATTATTCAATCGATTACGAATCCGAACTCCGCGAGCTGCTGAAGTAGGCATTCAGGTGCCCGGCAGATGTCCACATCTGTCGACTTCCCTGAACAGTCTTGTAGGTCGGGTTACGCGCGTGGATTTGTTGAGCGCGCAACCCGACACTAATCTCACTCAACGTGAGTGTAACAAGATCTCCAGGATGTCGGGTTTCTCGCCCAATTGTTCAACGCTCAAAACCCGACCTACAAGCGTCCACAAACAAGACGTGGTGGACGGGGACGTCCACCACGCACGAAACAAGGCCGTCAGGCAGAGACGCCTGACGGCACGTAAATGGGTGCCCCGGCTAGAACGGGGCAAGACAGAAAGAAGAACACTATACAGAAGAAGAACTCTATCGAGTTGTCGGGTCGGTCGTCGTTCGCTTCGCCCATAACTCCTGAACCCGCTCCACGTGCCCCGATCATTCTTTGACAAAACGGCCGAACTTGGTATATTACAACAACACCGCCAATGTTCCTGTCTCGGATTGCAGATGACAAGATTGAAGATACTCATAGGGTTGTCGTTGTTCTGGTCAGTCGGCCAGGCCAGGGTCGTCCATGTGCCTTCGGTGTCGGCTCCTACCATACAAGCTGGAATTAATGCCGCATATAACGTCGATACGGTCTTGGTCGCTGATGGTATTTATACGGGAGTGGGCAATTACGACATCGATCTCAAAAACAAGCCTATTCTATTGGTGTCTGAGCATGGTCCCGAAGCTACCATAATAGATTGCCAGGGAAGCAGCACCGACCGCAGGCGTGGCTTCAAGTTCTGGCGCGGAGAGGATTCTACTACAGTTGTAGAAGGATTCACGGTTCAAGGAGGGTATGGGCCAACAGATTATACTGACTCTTATAATTACACTTGGTCGGTCGGCGGTGCTGTTTCATTCGTCAATGCTTCTTCACCTACGATTCGCAACTGCACTTTTAGGTCAAATCGCGCCGATAGACGAGGCGGGGCGGCCTTTTGCAGTGGCTCGAATCCTATCTTCGCCGGCTGTCTGTTTGAAGAAAATCATGTCGACTGGGATGGTGGGGGCGTTGATGTTTGTGACGGTTCCCATCCGAAGTTTGCAGGTACAACGTTTCGTCTGAACACTGCCTTTGCAGGAGGAGCAGTTCTGATTGAAGACGCTGACGGAACATTCGCTGAGTGTGTTATGTCACATAACGAGTGTACTGTGGGCGGGGGGCTGTTAGTGTCCAGGGCAGCAGCGGTTGATCTTACTGACTGTATATTAAGTGACAATACTGCATTTCAAGCGGGTGGAGGATTGTATCTTGATTCGCCTTATCTCGTGACCATGTCCTGCACCAGATGTCAGATCGACAGCAACGTGGTCGGTGATGTTGGTGGTGGTGTTATGGTCAATGCTAATGCCAACATTGTCTTTCAGGATTGCTCTATAAGCCACAACCAGGCATTTGACGGTGGAGCATTAGCTTTCAATGGTAGTGGGATTGTTGCTCAGATGATTCGCTGCACTCTTGCTGAGAATCAAGGCGGTTGTGTGTTGATTGGAGGTGGCCCCCAATTGACTTTTTCGAATAGCTCTCTGGTCTCCAATGTGCAAACCGCACCGTACCCCAGCGCCATATGGTGCTCAAACTTGGAGAGCAGTGAAAACTTGACAGTAAACCACTCGGTTATTGCGTTCAATACTGGTGGTGAGTCGATTAGGTGTTATGGTGTTCCACCTGGCATAACCTGCACCGACATTTTTGGGAATCCCGGTGGTGATTGGACAGGGCTAATTCTGGACCAACTTGGGGTCAATGGTAATATCTCGGCCGACCCGATGCTCTGCGATACAGCGGCTGGCAACTACACTATTTCCTGGGGATCACCGTGCGCACCGCCGAACAACAGTTGTGCCGCTTTGATAGGGGCAGGAGAGGTCGGTTGTGGCTGCGCAGATTCTGATAACGATGGGTTTGGTGATCCGGGAACACCCGGTAACTTGTGTCCCAATGACAATTGCCCTTTTGTGGCTAATCCGGATCAGCTTGATTCTGACAGTGATGGGATTGGAGACGCCTGTGATTGTTGCCAGGGTCGAGTAGGGGATGCTAACGATTCCGGCGACGATGAACCTACCATTGGAGATATCAGCGTCCAGATCGATGCATTATTCATATCTGGAAACTGCCAAATGCTAACCTGCTACTATGAAGCCGACATTAACCAGTCCGGTGGAAAGTACCCTGGTTGTGATGATATTACGATTGGTGACATTACTATCCTGATCGACTACCTATTCATAACCGGTTCAGGAAGTATGACACTTCCGGTGTGCTTGTAGGCCCGGTGTCGGGTTTCCTCATCGCCCGCTTCGCTTGTGATTCGAGAACGCCGACCTACTAGTCGCGAATGCTATTGCGTCGCGTAGTGCCGTCATGCCCGACTTGGTCGGGCATCCATGGCCACTCGCGACTGCAAGATCACAATCGTGACGATCTATGCCTATCGATCTTGATTACCCATAGCCCCCCGACGACTCGGGGGTGACGGCCTGGCGGCCGCTACTTGTAAACGTGCCCGGCAGATGTCCACATCTGTCGACTTCCCTGAACAGTCTTGTAGGTCGGGTTACGCGCGTGGATTTGTTGAGCGCGCAACCCGACACTAATCTCTCTCGCGTGAGTGTAACAAGAACTCCAGGATGTCGGGTTTCTCGCCCAATTGTTCAACGCTCAAAACCCGACCTACAAGCGTCCACAAACAAGACGTGGTGGACGGGGACGTCCACTACGCACGAAACAAGGCCGTCAGGCAGAGACGCCTGACGGCACGTAAATGGGTGCCCCGGCTAGAACGGGGCAAGACAGAAAGAAGAACACTATACAGAAGAAGAACTCTATCGAATTGTCGGGTTAGTCGTCGACGCTAAGCTCATGACTCCTGAACCCGACCTACCAGAGCCGTTGCAATAAGAAAGCGGCAGGTCACACGCCGCCTTCGGCGACGCAGGACCTGCCGCAACAGATTCACCCAGTGGGTGGGGTACTGATCTTGTCCTATATCCCCAATGCGGACTTGACACTCACAGCCAGATTCGGGCCGATCAGGGCATCACCCATCGCCACCAGCGAACCATCTTTGCCGATCAGGAATCCCGCCGGAATACTGCCCACGTAGAACCGTCTCACCAACTCGGTACCCCAGCCGCTACCGTCGTATACATGTCGCCAACTCATGCCGGAAGAATCGGCCCACTTGCGAAGGGCATCGAGAGGTACCTCCTTCGCGTAATCGAGCGAAATTGAGACCACTTCGAATCCCTGGGCATGAAACTGGTTGTAAGCCGCGACCAGATTGGGTAGTTCCATACGGCACGGGCCACACCAGGTCGCCCAGAAATCGATCAGCACGGCCTTGCCCGCGTAGTCAGACAGGGTGACCGGTTTGCCGTCGACATCAGGTTTGTCGATCGGGATCGGCCAGATGTACTTGGCCGCTTGATTCGAGAATTGTGTCGCCACCACTCGCCAGACGTTCATGTCGGCAGGATACTGCGCGATAATGTCCTTGAGCTTTACGCCGAGCTCGGCTTCGTTGGCGTTCGGCGAATGGAACTGATTCACCAGGAGCATGGCCTGGGCTGCGCCGGTATAGGTCGTGCCCGCCGGAACGCTGGTCAGATACCCCTGCGCCTGTTGATAGGCGCCGGTCCGAAGACTGTCAACAGGGGTGTACTTCATAGAGAGCGCAAACCCGGCCTGATAGTTCACTTCGCCCGCTTTTACCGGAACAGGATTCGTCTTCAGGAACCGGTCCGCCTCTTTCACGATCATGTCAGTCGTGTAGCCCCAGCCCGGCTCGTAGGGATATCCCAGACTAACCACGGCTCTCACTCGCTCGAGACCATAGTCAAAGGTCGAGTCGGTCTTTTTGAACTCCCGCACATCAGCCAAACGGCGGGCATAAAAATCTACTCGGGCAGTCTGATAATCGGTGGCGGTCCAGAACCGTCCCAACAATTGAATCAAACGGGTCTGCTTCTCAGACCAGGCTCCCAGATCCTGCTCGGTCTTGAACGTATCGGGCGGGTTCGCGTATTCCGGCATTCCCGACGCGAAAGCTGCGGAAGCGGTCTCATAGTTCTTCTTGGCCTTGCTGATCAAACTGACAAAGCGCGGATCCGAACGGAGCGGCTCAAAGTCAGCGTTATTTTCCAGTTCAGCAGGGCGATCATACCCTTTATCGAGCATGGCAGTCAGAGCCGCAATCGCCTTTTCCTTGTCTCCGGTAACCACATAAGCAAACGCGGTGTGATAGCCTCCGGCCAAGCCGTTGGGAATCAACGAATCTACTCTGGCGAACTTGTCGAGTGCCCCGGCCAGATTGGAGGCGTTCAGCGCCGCATACCCTTCGTCGATAAGTTGCATCGCCTGGGTAAGCGTCGCTTCCGGGTAAAACGTCGGCAATTTCAGCTTGGGCGTCTCGGTCTTCGAGCACGAGAGGGCGCCCAGCGTGATGGCCAGAACCGTAAGACCGATCAAGAACGATCGGGAATTTGCTGTCATAAGAAGTCTCCTATACCTAATCCGCCACCTCAGCAAGACCGGGCGGCACTCATTTGTTGTCCAAGATTACCTGCAAACCGACTCGGGGTCAAGGAATAAGCTGGCGGGGAAAGGCAGCAACTGACGACCGTCGGATGGCAGCCACAAAAGAAAAACCACCCCGAAGGGTGGTTTTCAATTTGGAGGAGAGAGCAACATATTTGAAAAACCTCCACATACCTTACGGTAAAGGGTTTTTACAGCCACCTCGCGCATTCTGTTTTCGCTACCGGCCACGTGGTCGGGTCTCGGCGTACACGCGGCGACGAAGAGACGACCTTCATATGTGGATTGTTAGAAGTTTTCAAATGGCAGCTCTCTCCGAACAATCCTAATTCTATAGGGATTATACGCGATTGTTGAGACTCGAAACAACTCTTTTTTGGCCGTTGCCCGCATCTTATCGATTGGCTATGTTCTGCTCAGACAGAGAGGTTATAGAACATCACCGATGGCTGATTCGATAGGCATAGACATCGCCGAAGTGGCCCGGTTCCAGAGGCTTCTGGACCGATATGGTACCCGTTTGGCAGGGCGAATTCTCGGTCCCGGCGAACGCGAAATATTTGCCCGTCGCCATGACCGCGCTCCGTTTCTGGCCGGACGGTTCGCCGCCAAGGAAGCGATCATCAAGGCGCTGGGCAAATACCTGTCTGTCAGACCGTCGTATTCCCAACTCGAAATTCTGAACGACCAGACCGGTCGACCCGAGATCCGACTGCCGGACGCACTGTCGAGACAGCTCGCGCATGTTCGGATCGATATATCCATCAGTCATGAACGGAGCTACGCGGTCGGTCTGGCAATTTGCACGGAGAAGAAATGAATCAGCAAGAGATACTGAAACTGTTCAAGGATTCCGGCGCCCTACTGACCGGTCACTTCAAGCTTACTTCGGGGCGGCACTCCGATGTCTATTATGAGAAGTTTACGCTACTGAAAAATCCCACTCTGGCGACTCAGATTTGTCGTTCAATGGCTGACAAGCTCGCGTTGCTTGGGGCGCAAACCGTGGTGGGGCCGACCACCGGCGGGATCATTATTGCCTACGATGTCGCCCGCTACCTCGGTATCGAATCACTGTACGCCGAATCCGGCGAGACGGGACGAGTATTCAAGCGCGGGTTCTCGCTCGAACCGGGTCAGAAGGTGGTAATCGTCGACGATGTGTTGACCACCGGCAAGTCGCTGTTCGAAGTTATCGAACTGGTGAAGGGGTATGGTGCCACTATTGTAGGGATTGGCGAGCTGCTGGATCGGTCCGGGGGCACGGTGAAATTCGATTATCCCTTCTTCCCGCTGGCGTCGGTCAGCGCCGACAGTTGGGAGCCCGACCAGTGTCCGCTCTGCGCCAAGGGTGAGCCGCTCACTCAGCGTGGCAGTCGGAAATTCTGAGCCTAATGTGAATAGGGGAGAGGCCGGGGCGATCAGGCAACCGGGACTAGAACCGGCGCCTCGACAGCCATCGGGAAAGTTATCGCAATCCGGGTACCTTTGCCGGGGGCCGATTCTACATCAAGCGTGCCACCATGCTTGTCGATGATCCGTCGACATACCATCAAACCGATGCCGTGGCCCGATTCCTTGGTCGTGAACTGCTGTCGAAAAGCTTTCGATAGAGCGTCGGGTTCGAAACCCACGCCGGTATCTTCGATGGTCACGCGGAACTTGCCGGCCTCGGGGAAAACTTCGATCATGGTTCGAACCTGGCGGCGGGGACAGTTGAGCGTGGCGTCGGCGGCGTTGCGGAAAAGGTTGTACAGCAACTGCTGCATCTGGGTCATGTCGGCCTTCAAAGTGACCGGGTCGATGTTGACCGGGAGGATCACTTCCACTTCGCGGAACCGCTTTTGTGGCCGGAGATACTCGACCACCTCCACGAGCAGTTTGTCAAAGCGGATGTTTTCTTCCTGCGACGAAATCGACCGCAGATCCATCAGGTTCTCGGCGAATGACCGCACCCGATTAAGAGTACTTGAGACGGTATCGACATACTTGCCCAGCTTGTCATAGTTGCCCTTGCCAAGGTGATGGTTCAGCATTTCGACATTGCCGATTACGACCCCCAGGAAGTTGTTCAACTCGTGGCCGATCTCGGCCGACATCATTCCCCGGGTGGCCATCTTCTCGAGTTCGATGGTCTGGTCCTGCAGTTCTTTGAGGCGGCTGTAGGCCTGCTGAGCTTCTTCGAGAAGCAAAAGATTTTCAAGCGTGATTGCCAACTGATTGGCGGTAATGGCCATGAATTTCAGATCAGTCTGCTTGAGCTTGACCGTATCCTCGTTCTGTGACAACAACATCATGCCGTGAAAGGTGGTCGCGCGAACCACCGGGACGGCAATCAACTGCTCCTGATCCGACATCCACGGCGGCAGAAGGAACCGTCGCAAATCGGGATCGGGATTGGCTTGGTAGATGGGGTGATCTTCGAGCGCCGAAACCAGAGCCGGCTCGTGGAAGCCCAGCAATCGACCATCTGTGGCCATCTCGTGCAATGGTTCGCGACCGATTATTTCCTCGGACGAATTACCCGACCACTCGGTCATCATCACGTAAACGGAGCGGTCACGGTCATAGAACAAGATTGATCCCCGCTCGCACTTGAGGTGCATCATGGCGAAACGGAGCGATGAAGTCACGAGCGATTTCCGGTCACCAGCCGCAAACAGTACATTGCTCAGGTCCGAGAGGGAACTGAGCTGTTCGTGTGACGCCGCCGCGGCCGCCGCCTGAAGTTTATCGATACCGTTGCGTACCGCCTGCCTGATATCAGACAGCTCGAACGGTTTCATGACATAGTCAAGCGCGCCCCGCTTGATGGCCTCCTTGGCCGAACTTAGCGACGCATAGCCGGTCATGAAGATTATGCCAATAGAGGGATTTACGGCCCTGGCCCGTTCAACTAAGTCGGTGCCGCTCATATTGGGCATGCGGATGTCGGTAATCAGAAGATCGAATGGCTGGGTCTGAAGCAACTGCAGGGCTTCGGCGCCGCTTCCGGCCGTGGACACATGGTAGCCTTCCTCTTCGAGGGCATCACGTACCAGCGACTGAACGATTTCCTCATCGTCCACTGCCAGGATACGACAGGCGTTTGAGCCGACTTCGCTCATACCGCTCGACTTTTCTCCATGGCTCTGTTTACCAGGTCGCGGAGTTGCTCCAGGCCGAACGGTTTGCGAAGGCAGGCAAATCGGGTAGCGCTTTGTATTTGTTCGTAGAGTTCGTCGGGCAGCGAATCGGTGAAGATAAACTGCATGTCGCGCCGGTCTTCTCCCAGTTCAGTCAGCAATTGATAACCGTTCTTCTTGGGAAGATGGATGTCACATATGCACAGGTCATAGTCGCCGCTTCTGGCCTTGGCCAGTCCCTCGACGCCGTCGATGGCGATGTCGACCTGGTGACCCTGCTCACCCAGATACTCGGTCAGGAGCTGTCTGATAACAGCTGAATCATCGACTATTAATACTCTACCCATTGACGCCTCCCGCATTCTCAAGCGCGTCGCTGACCGCCTGCATCAATTCCTTGATGCTGAACGGTTTGGATAGAAACGCACAGGCTCCGTGAGTCACCGATTGACTGACGGTATGGAGGCTGGAATATCCGGAAATGACTATGACTTTGGTATTGGGGCGTAGTTCCCGGGCCGCCCGCACCACTTCCTGGCCCGGTACTTTCGGCATGCGAAGGTCGGTAATGACCAGATCAAACGATCGCTCTTTCAACTTGGCAATCGCCTGATCACCATCGCAAGCCAGCGAAATTTCGTAGTCCTCAAGAACTTCCGAGAGAAAGTCTCGGATGATTTCTTCGTCGTCTACGATCAGAATAGACTGGTTCGCTGTCGATCCCATGGGGCGTCCTCAGACGCTAGGCCTTTCGCTCGGTCTCGGCTTTTTCTCCTATATCGGCTGTCGGCTCCGGTTTCTGCACCGGTATGATGATCGTAAAGGTGGAGCCCTGGCCGACTTCCGACTCAACCGTAATCTCGCCCCCATGTTCTTTGACAATGCCGTAACTGACTGATAGACCGAGGCCAGTGCCTTTACCCACCTCTTTGGTGGTAAAGAACGGCTCGAATATTTTCTTGAGATTCTCTCGGGCGATACCGTGGCCGGTGTCAGCCACCGAAACCTCGACCGTCCCGCCGAACTGTCCGAGCGCCGGGCAGTAACGAGTTGTAAGGGTGATGGTCGAGCCCGGTGTCGAAGCGTGCATAGAATTGATGATCAGATTCGTGAACACCTGCTGGAGCTGTCCGGCATTGCCCTGAATGGTGGGCAGTTCGGGAGCCAGCTGCACTTTCAGTTCGATCTGGCTTATGCGGAGCTGATGTTCGACAAAACTGAGCGTCTGCTCCAGGGTCTGGTTGATGCTGACTTCCTCGAATTCCACCGTCCGCGACGAACGGGAGAACCTGAGCAGATTTTGCACAATGGTCTTGCAGCGCCGGGCCTGGAGCTCGATATCGGCCACATAGCGGACATACGCTTCGATTTCCTTGGGTGTGGTCTTCTCCGGCGAGTTCTTGCGGAGTTTCTCCAGCGTGAACTGGGCGTAACCGAGGATGCCGCCTAACGGGTTGTTAAGTTCGTGCGCGACTCCGGCGGCCAGTTGTCCGATGGCGCTCATTTTTTCGGATTGGATCAACTGCGTCTGGGCATCTTCAAGTTGCTGAGTGCGCTCGACAATCTTCTCTTCCAGGGTACGGTTGTACTGTTCAATTTCCTCGCGCGACTGTTTCAAAGTCTTCGTCATGCGATTGAAAGTCTCGGCCAGTCGGCCAATTTCATCGTTGCGAACGACATTCACGACCGTACTGAAATCGCCCCGGCTGATTTGATCGGTGGCCTCGGCGAGTTTCGTGATCGGCTTTACCACGGCGCTGACGATGAACGCGACCACCAGTATAAGCACCAACAGAATCAGGAAGGCCAGGAGTATGGCCGCCCGGGTGGCCTCGGTCGTGGCCTTGTCAACATTGGCCATGGACATGCCCAGTTCCATCCAGCCGATCGTCTCGGCCACGGTCGACGACGTCAGACTTTCATCCAGACCACCGGTCATACCCAGCGATTCCCGATGCATGACCTTGCGTTCGTAGGTGATCGGAGCGATCAAAACCAGCATCTTGCTGCCCTGGGCGTCCGTGAAATAGTCGGATACCGGCTGCGCCGCCGTTTTGGCTTGTTCGCGCAAGATCTGTAGCTGTTCGGGCGCTACTTGAGTCTGTCCGAGATGCGACAGGATAACGCCGTCAAGGTTGCGTATGAGACAGTATTCGACCGCGGCGAAGCGGTGCGTCGTCTCCAGCAAGGCGTCGAGTTCATAGTTCGATTCAAAGGCCACGCCGCTTTCGGCGTTCACCGCCAGAATCTTGACGATGGTCTCGCCGTTGGTTTGCAGCTCCCGTCGGAAACTGTTGGCCTGGCGGTTGATAAGATATCCGCTCAGCACTGCCATGCAGATGATCACGATCGCGGAGATCGGAAGAACGAACCTGAGCCGCAAGTTCAGGGATGTGGTCAGCCATCGCAGAGTCATCGGTAGACCTCCTTGGCGATGGCCATCAGTTCGGCCGGTACGGTTATCCCCACCCGTTTGGCCGTGTTCTCGTTATAGTGGAACCAGATGATATCGGGGGTAGTGATCGGGATGTTTCCCGGGGTGGCGCCCTCCAGTACCTGCGATGCAATCTGCCCGGCCTGGCGGCCGATGGCCTTGTAATCAAAGTCCAGCGCGAAGAGGGCACCGGACTCGACCACGTGCCGTGAGAAACCCATGAACGGCAGGCCCATCCGAAGCGAATTCAACAGGATAAACTTGGTCGTTTGTGGATCGAATAGATTTTGATCAGCAACGCTCCATAACGCTTGCGTGCTCGAGGCCAGAGAATCAAGCGCCCTTGGCAGATCGCGTTGCGTCGCAATCTGGATGGCAACAAGCTCGATACCCATATTACCGGCAATAACCCGGGCCGGTGCGATGAGCTTCGATGTATTAGTAGTGTAGAGTACGCCTACGCGCTTAAGCTTAGGAATGATCTGGCTCAAGTATCGGAATTGAATATCAACCGGGATGTCGAGCGAAGCCCCGGTCATGTTCCCGCCCGGCCGGTCAACCGATTCGGCAAATCCGGAAATCACGGGATACTTGACGGCCGAGAATATGATGGGGATGCGGGTGAAATTGTCTTTCGCAACCTGTGTGGCCGCGCTGCCGACCGACACTATGATATCCGGTTTCAGGGCGCGAACTTTATCAATTTCTATGGTCTGTTTCTGGGGTTCGACACTCAGCAGGATGCTGTGAATCACCGCGGCATCATGTCTTTCCTTAATGACGGAGCGGGCGCCGCTGACCGTTCGATTCGTGGCCGTAAGGCTGTCGGTTGACAGAATCACAACCGTCTGGGCGGCCACCGTACGGCAGCCGAAAGACAATATTAGAATCGTCAGCGCGGAATAGAATATTTTTGACGCGACGGTCTTCACAAGTATAAGTCGTCCTCGGCCGTTCAGTCCGCTCTTCACCGCGGAACACACCCGGTCCCATTGCCTTCCGGGCAGAATTGCTTGACCTGACCCCGCCCGGGGGCCAACCGTTATTTTCTGATTATCGGGAGGCCTACTTCAAACTTGATCACTCATCCCGGAAAATGACGAGAAAAGGAGCGCCTCAGCCGCTAAACCGGGTCAAGGATACTCGTCCGTGTCCGATACTATAATCGAGATGAACAAATGTACTGGGACGTCGCCATCAGACATCTTGCCGATCCAGTAAGAACACAAACACAATACGGTGGCATTATGGTGTTGCAGAAACGGCTAGCGTCAAGAATTGTTTCGCCGCTGCTCCTGATAGTCCTGCTGACATCCGGTCAACTTCTCGCAACAGTGACGGGCAAAGTGTCGGGGGTTGTAGTCGATGCCCTGTCTGGAAAACCGGTCGAAGGCGCGACCGTAACGGTCGTCTCCGCCAATCTGGCGACGAAGACCGACGAAGACGGGGAATATTTCATCATAAACGTCCCGGTGGGCGAGTTCGATCTCGCCGTGACACACGTCGGGTACGAACGAATGGCGAAGAAACGGGTGCGAGTTCTGGTGGATCTGACGACACCGGTGGATTTCGAGGTTAGTCAGGCCACTACCGCCCTTTCAAACGAAGTCGTGGTGTACGCGACAGCGCCCCTGATCCAGAAGGATCTTACCGCTTCGCGCATGATTTTCACCGAGGAGCGACTTCACAACTTGCCAAACATCACGACGGTCCAGGGTATTCTTACGAAGTATCCGGGTGTGGTCAATGACAAAGACAACCAGGTGCACATTCGCGGCGGTCGCGCCGGACAGTTGTCTTATTACTACGACGGTTTCTCGATTGAAGATCCGTTCTATGCCATGTCCGGTATGCGTATCGTGCCCACAGCTCTGGAAGAACTCTCGCTTACTTCGGGCGGTTTTTCGGCCGAATACGGTGAAGCTCTGTCAGGCGTGGTCAGCGCTGTTACCAAAGAAGGTGGCCCCGACTACCACGGCAGCGTTCGGACTTATCAGGGAGCCACCCGCCCTTACGATGTCAACACCGCCACTTGGCAGCCCCTCCAGGTAGTCACGAATCGTCTCGTGTCGGGTACATTCTCGGGTCCCATTCCCGGCCTGGACAGCCGTCGCTTCAACTTCTTCTCGGCGGGTGAATATCTCCGCGACGACGGTTATCTGCCGCACAACTGGCAGACGTCGTACGTTGGTATCAGCAAGTTCAGCATGCAGCCGCTGCCGCGACTGAAACTCAAGACGAACGTTACGGTGAATCAGTCGGATGGCGCCGTCTATTCACATCGCGATGTCAACAACGTCTCATATGATTTCAATCTGGACGGTCTTCCGGTCTGGAAACAGAAGGCGTATCTGGTCGGAACGACCGGCAATTATGCCCTGAATGATTGGTCGATTGCGTCGTTGACTTTCAACCAGTTCTATACTCAAAAAAAGCTTACGCCGCCACACCTTCAAAACGTGTACTGGGACAGGTGGCCGGGTTATTCGGTTGATGCCAACGGTGTCTATAATGGAACTATTCAAACCAACAATTACTGGAACAATCCTGACTTCACTGATCCCATGCAGGCATCCGGATTCACCGTGGGGAGTGATTTCGACCCGACCTATGCCTTCAGGCAAACGCTATACAATTCGATGTCCGGAAGCTATGTGGCTCAGTGGAACAAGCAGAATCAATTGAAAGCCGGCTTCGAGTATCGCGCCTATCAGATCAAGTGGGACAGCAAACAGTTCTACAACGCTAAACCGTATGGTGAGAAATACACGAGCAATCCCAGACATGCTTCGATCTACTTAGAGAACAAGCTGGAGCACAAGGATTTCGTTATCAACCTGGGTCTTCGGTTCGACTATCGAAACGCCGATATCTCTTACAATTATACTCCGGAATCCACCGATCCGGTCTACAAGCAGGCGGATCCGAAATCCAGAATCTCGCCTCGATTTGGCGTGTCGTTCCCCATTTCCGACCGCAGCGCCATGCACGCCAACTACGGTGTCTATTATCAACAGCCGCAGTATCGATATCTGTACCAGAACTTGCACGGCGACCGTACTTCCGGCCTGCCGGTCCTGGGCAACCCGGACCTCGAGCCAGAGGCGACAGTGGCCTACGAGATCGGTGTCGACCAAATGGTCAAGAGCAACCTGCGCCTCGATTTGACAGCCTACTATAAGGATATAGAGGATCTGGTCACGACCCGTCGGGTCGGTCGATTGGTGCAGTCAAGTCCGGTAACCAAGTACGTGAACGGCGACTACGGTACGGTAACCGGATTTGATCTGTCGTTGGAAAAACTGCCGATGGGCGGGTACTTCAGCGCTTCCATATCTTACGGCTTCATGATGGCCAAGGGAAATGCTTCCGACGCCAGCGAGCCGTATTACACTTACCTGACATCGAATACCGACACTCTGCCGCCCTTGACTCAATTTGCTCTCGATTTCGACCAGAGGCATACGATTACGGCCGTTCTGGACTACCGACTTCCGGCCGATTGGAGAGGCAACTGGCTGGGTATGTCGGTACCTGGGGCCTGGGGTCTTTCGCTCGTGGGATACTTCGGCTCGGGACTGCCTTACAGTCGGACGGACCCCGATGGCAACCGGTTGGGCGAGCGCAACGAAAACCGCCTGCCCGCGACCTACTCGCTCGACATGCGCTTCAACAAGGATTTCCAGCTTGGGCGAGTTGGGCGTGAGTTGACCTGGTTTGTCGAGGTGGACAATCTGTTCGACCGCCGCAACGTTCTTGACGTCTACTCACGAAGCGGACTTCCGGACGACGATTTCATTGTTCAGGGCGCCGATCTGTCCCTGGATCAGGAAGCGATCAACAAGTATGACTACCTGTTTGACCATGACCCACAGAACTTCGGCCCGCCGCGGACTATCCGTACCGGGTTGGAGTATTCATTCTAAGCCGGAGCACGTGGTATGAAAAAAACAACTACCCTTTTGTTTGTTACAGCGACCCTGCTTAGTCTGGTCGTAGGTCCGACTGCGTCAATTTGGGCGGCCGCGCCGTCTCACAAGATTCCGCCCCCCGGGGTCAATACGGGCGGCAACGATCCGGGCGGACCGGTTCGGTCACCCGCCCCGACAACTGTCGACATGATCGTTCAGAATCAGGGCAATATCGCAACCACGATTGACAACTACGGTATGATTGGAAACCATCGCTACTACGGATATCCGTCAGGCGAGTGGCCGCGCGGCTCCGGGCACAACTATCTGGCTGAAATCAACTACTGGATGGGTGCCGTCACCGCTTCCGGCGACACCCTGGTCGCGGATACGTATGAGGATTTCCAGGCTCTGCCTTCATTGATAACGGGGACTTCGGAAAACCTGATTCTGCTCTCAACCGACACCACTCGTTATTATGATTACAGCCGCAGCGATACAACTGGCCTTGGAAACGGAAATCCCGCGCACGGCTGGAAAATCTGGAGCGCTGACTCGGCCGCATGGGTGTACCCGCTGAACTACAATCCCGGAACTTCGAGTTTCTACAGCGGTGGACCTGTTTCGGTGCAAGAGTCACACTATCGCTTTGCCGACAACGCTTCAGGTGAGCCGTTGTTGGGGCTTGAAATGACCCATACGGTGCTGCAGTGGAACTACTGCTATAATGAAGACTTCATGTTCGTTATCCTCGAGATCACGAATACTTCAACGGAAGAATACAACAACTTCGCGTTTGGTCTGTACTGCGACTTTGACATCGGTGGTTACACACCCGCCGGCGAAAATGGACGCCTGGGCGACATGGTGGGATCCGATTCCGCCGCCGGCCTCGCCTGGGTCTACGAGGCCGATGGAGTTGATGAGGAAGGTTGGGGCAGGGATGTCCCCGCTGGTGTCATGGGAACCAAGTATATCGAAACGCCCGGTGGCGGCGGTATGACCTCGTTCCGCACCGGTGATTGGGCGCTCCTGCCTGATAACGACCCCGGCAAATTCGACATGATCAACGGCACTCAATATGACGTTTCTTTACCGCCGACCGACCAGTACTACGTCCAGTGCACGCGCGGTATCGACCTTGTGGCTGGAAGTACGGTTCGTGTGGTGTATGCCCTTGTAGCCGGCCAGACGGAAGAGGAGTTCCGTGCCAATTCCGACCTCGCTCAGGAATTGTACGACAATTACTTCGTTGGTCCGGAGCCGCCCAATACTCCGGTTCTGTCGGTACAGGCCGGGGACGAGAAGGTGTATCTGAGGTGGGATGACACCGCGCAGAACACGATCGACCCGCTTTCCGGCGAGAACGATTTTGCCGGTTACAAACTCTACCGGAGCATCGATCGCGGTCGAACCTGGGGCGTCTACTACGACACCACTCACAACGATTGTCAGAAGTTCGATTACTGGCCAATCGCCAAATACACAGCAGCCAATCCGGCTAACCCGATTCAGCGCAGCTTTATTGACACCAACCTCGTGAATGGCATGGAGTACTGGTACTGCCTGGTCGCGTATGACACCGGGGCCAGCGCTACCGGTGTCGATGTATTGCAGACCGGTTTCGGCTCGCCCGGCTCGGCCTCTAATATTGTGTCTGTTACGCCGCGTACCGATCCGGCCGGTTATTACCAGGCCGTAGGAACCGTCAGACACGATTACAGCGGCGCTGGAGAACCTTCAGCCGGATCCGTGGTACCAATTGTATTCGATCGTGGGCAAACCAGCGGCGATGATTATCAGGTAGTCTTTGAGGACACTCCGGAGGCGACTTACTGGCACCTGCTAAATATGACCAGGGGTGACACCGTTCTGGACCACCAGACGGCGGAGAACGAAGACCCTGGTTTGTCAGAAATAACTGAAGGTATGCGCGTAGCTGTACGCAATGCAGATGCTGTGCCTCGGTCGATGACACAAACGGCGATAGGTGGCTCTGAGGCTACTTTGCGGGTTACGTCTGAAGGATTCTACGGTCTGGCTACCGATGCACTCGAACGCGTCATATATAGCAGCAAGCCTTATCGAAGTACTTTTGAGTTGAGGTACTCGGGCGACAGCACCATGGCATCGTCGGCAAGCGATGGCGAAGGTTTGGGGATGGCCTGGGTAGTCCCGTTTGAAGTGTGGAATGTCTCGACCAACGAACGGGTCGCGCTGGTGGTGTACGACTGGGATCTTGATGGGTGGGATCCTTGGGACCCGCTGATTATTGTGGATCGTCCCTACGACGCTGCATTGAATCCGTTCGAGGACGCTTGGCCGTACCAATTCAGTTGGATGTTCAACTTCGATGCAGACATCTACAACCCGTCGATCGGAGATGTCTTTACGATTCAGGGTCCGCTAATGAACAGTCCTGCGGACGTATTTGAATTCTCGTCTGACGGCATCATCAGCTCGGCAGCTTCCACCCAGTTGCGCAATATCAAGGTGGTGCCTGATCCGTACTATGCCCATGATACCTGGGAAGTTGTGAACGGACAGTCGAAGATTCAGTTCCAGAATCTGCCCGACCAGTGCACTATCCGGATATACACGCTCAGCGGAGAGCCGGTTACTACCTTGAGGCACACCAACGGCACCGGCACCGAGGAGTGGAATGTGCAGAGCGACGAACAGCGCCTGATTGCTTCAGGCATATATATCTATCACGTCGAATCTCAGTACGGCGACAAGCTTGGTCGCTTTGCTGTGGTCAAGTAGAGGAGGCACGGTGTGAAAACCCTAATTAGCCTTCTGATATGTGTGATGCTGGCCGGATCGGTGATAGCCGCCAGTAACAGCGGTGGCTCCGCCGGAGCGCAGTTTCTCAAGATCGGCATGGGTTCGAAGTATCTCGGAATGGCCGACATCGGAGTTGTGACTGCGACCGACGCCTATGCCGCGTACTGGAATCCGGCCGGGCTGGTCGGAGTCGACAACTGGTCGCTAGTCTTCACCAACATCGACTGGCTTCTGGATATTCAAATGAACTATGTCGCCGTAGCCCATTCCTTCGAAGACGTGGGTGTGTTCGGCACTTCGGTCGCAATTCTCTCGGCCAAAGATCAGGAGATCACGACGATCGCCCAGCAGGAGGGCACCGGCAGCAGCTACCGGGTGTCTTCGTACGCCATCGGGATGTCTTTTGCCCGGCAGTTGACCAGTCGGTTTGCGTTTGGTATGTCGGCCAAGTATGTGGGCGAGGAGATCGGCGAGGTCAACTCGAGCGGTTTTGGACTCGATTTCGGGACCATGCTGTACACCGGCTTCAGATCATTGCGGATCGGTATGTCGATCAGCAATATGGGGCCTGACCTGAAGTTCACCGGCTCTAGCCTGAAAGTCGGTTGGTACGACGACAGCGGCGATACGACCAGTGCCCCAATTACGGGCGAATTATCCACCCGTCCCTACAGTCTGCCGCTCACGTTCCGGGTAGGCATGGCCTATGACTTCGAATTCGGGAACTCCTCGGCTCTAACGCTCGCGGCCGAATTGAACGACCCGAACGACGGTCAGCAGCGGGGCGCTATGGGTGCCGAATTCGGCTATCTCGATCGGTTCTTCCTTCGTGGCGGCTACAAATTCCGCTACGAAGAGCAGGGCCTGGCCCTGGGTGGCGGTGTGATTGCCCCTCTGGGGGAGGACACCAAGCTGATCATCGACTATGCCTGGCAGGACTTCGGACGGCTCGAATCGACCCAGCGATTCTCGGTCGGTTTCACTTTCTAACCGTCGGGTATTGAAATCAAAAGCCCCGCTCCGCGGGGCTTTTTTTTGATCGGTAGTGGACAGGATGGGTACAAAGTTGTATTATAGGCGCCAACGATTCACTATAGGGTAATCAGTCATGTCAAGATTGCAGCAACTCGGTTTCGTGATCGCTTTCGGGCTCGCCGCAGCCGTGACCGCCGGGGCCGCCGATGAGTCTTACCGCGACGCGATTCCGGTCATATCCGAGTATTTCGATCTTATCACAAGCGGGAGCTACGACATCGCCGGAGATATGTGGACTCCCGAAGCCATTGAGCGTTCATCCCGGTTCGGCATTCACTATACCGATATCAGCATCAAGGCCGACTGTAATTCGCCCATCATTCGTATGCCCGATCAGGCCAAGCCCAACCTCGCCGCATCCATCCGCAAGTACGAGGACCTCGATTCAACTGCCTGGTATCGTCTGGAGTACGCCGACGTATACGGCAGCACTTTGATGAAGTACAATTACTATCTGCAGCGTAGAGGTGACTGGCTCTGGTTCAGCTTTCCGCAGGACTTCTATGCCGCCTCGTGGCCGATCACGGAATCTCGCTATTTCCGGGTTCGGGCTCATCAGGATGCCCGGAAATTCGTGAATCCGGTCTCTCTGGCTGAGGCCGACCGTTTCATAGAACAGACCGCTAAGAGATTAGGAATATCGGATTCGCTCTTGCAGCAAATCGCCGCTTCAAAGATTGAGTACTTTCTTTGTCCTTCGGATAGTGTCGTTGAGCAACTGACCGGGTTCCGGGTGGTGGGCACGCTGGACCTTGCTTCCAATGACGTTATTTCTTCCGATTTTCCGCACTTCCACGAACTGACCCATTTGTTGATAAACATTCGTCTTCAGGAGCTGCCGCTCTACACTCTACCGTTCCTTCGTGAAGGTCTGGCTACGAGTCTGGCCGGTCGCTGGGGAAAAGGTCCAGCCCCGCTCATGGACCTGGCGGTTTTTCTCTATAGGGATTCGCTGGTCGTCATGGATTCGATCTTTACGATGCGCGGTTTCGATACCGCCTCGGGAGCTGATATCGCTTATCCGGTGGCCGGGCTATTTAATTCCTTCATTGAAGACAAGCTCGGCATGGACGGCTGTCTCGATTTGTATCGTCGGCTTTCCGGTCCCTTCGACCGCCTGAACGGGCTTACCACGCCCGATATTCAAGCTGAAATCCTGGCGGTTACAAAAGTAGCAGACTGGCAAGCACTGAAGACCGAGTTCGAGGCATACCTGACGAAGTACGAGCAACAGAGCGAGATGGCTCTGGCGGGCGTTGGAGATCGTAAACAGACCCTGATCAAAGACGGTCGGGAAGTTGTATACGATGACGGTGACTGGCTCGCGTTTGAATTTGCGGCGGATCCCAAGGACACGCTCTGCCAGGGTAATCTGGTTTTCGGGTTGGTCGACGGTCTTAAGGGACAGGTTTCGATGTTGTTCGAAAACCAATACGGTGATAAGCAGAAATTCCAGGGATACCGTTTTGGCCTTCGCTTCGATCAGAATGAGGCCGGTCTGTACGATTACGCCACGAACCTTCTCCTGGCCAAGTACATCTGCGGTATTTCACCGTCGGAGGGATACTTCGACGCCGGTCAAAAGAAGGTGACCGTGCGGTTCCGCAAGACGGCTTTCAACGGGATTCTTCCTCAGAAGGGGCAGTACCGCATGCTGCCGATGTGAGCGAGGGCGCGGCGTGGAAATACCGACCTCCGTTCTGTTCATCCTCGGTTTTTGTATTCTTCTTGTACTGTTCTGGATAGCCATTCGGATTCGACCCGAAAATTCCGATCGGGTCACCGAACGCATCGAATCCACCATGGCCTTGCTGAAGGCTGATCTCATTTCGCGGCAGACTGAATCGATCTTTGCGTTACGCGATTCGGTCGACGCCGCCAATCGCATAATCAATGATCGGCTCGCCGAGGGCACCTCTAGTCTTGATCGCCGTATGGCGGTGTTGGGAGAGCTCGAAGGGCAACTGGGCAAGCTTTCCATGCAGGCGGGAAATATCGAAGCCATCGGCAAGAACATCCAGTCGCTGTCCGACCTGCTGCGACCGCCGCAACTGCGGGGCGCGGTAGGAGAACTGCTCTTGGAAAATATCCTCGGCCAGATTTTGCCGCCGGCGGTGTACGAGACACAATATCGTTTTGCCGACGGGCTCCGAGTCGATGCCGTCGTAAGGCTGTCAGATCGCCTCTTGCCTATCGATGCTAAGTTTCCGCTGGAAGCTTTCGAACGCCTTCAGAAAGAGCCCGACAACGCCGCATTACAAAAGCTCTTCTCGCAGTCGTTGCGCAAACACATCGACGACATCGCAGCCAAGTATATCCGTCCGACTGATCATACGCTCGATTTCGCGGTCATGTACATACCGGCGGAAGCGATTTACTATCAGTTGATCTCGCAGCTCTATCAGGATGGTTTCGAGTACGCGCTGTCGAAACGGGTCATTCCGAGTTCGCCCGGACATCTATATGCTTTTCTCGCTACCGTGGCCGCCTTGCATTCGGAAATTTCCGCAAGCAGCCTCGAAATGAGCGAAAGCGGTCGGCAGCTCCGCGCCGGAATCGACCAGCTCTTTGAAACTTCCGAGCAACTGGCCCGGTTGCACACTCGGATGGAAAGTTCTCTGCGAACTCTGACTGCGGCGTTTGACAAAGCGAAACTGGAGCTGGATCAGATTCGGCTTCAGGTCGAGAGACTGAAACAGCCGGGCACCGGAACGGCGGTAGCGACCGGAGCACCGGTCGATATAAGCGACGCAGGCTCAGTGTAAGTCTTATTTGCGAATTGGTCGCGTAGGATTACTTATATGGCGCACAAAGAATACGATCTGGTCATCATAGGCTCCGGCCCGGCCGGTGAGAAAGCCGCGAACGAAGCCGCCAAACTGCACAAGAGCGTAGCCCTTGTGGAACGTCGCTCCGTCCAGGGAGGCGTTTGCCTCCATACCGGCACGATTCCGTCCAAGACCCTGCGCGAAACGGTTGTCTATATCGCCGGTCTGCGCCAGCGTTCGGTCTATAACTTCCTGCCGCCGGCTAATCTGAACGTCACGCCCCGGGAACTTATGTACCGCAAAGATCAGGTCATCCGGGAAGAGCTTGAAATCATCCAGCAAAGCATGACGCGGTTGGGAATCGAGGTTATCTACGGTGATGGCCGGATTGTCGATCCGCAGACGGTGCAGGTCATAGGTCAGGATTCCGCGCCGCTGCTCAAGGCAAACAAGATCATCATAGCCACTGGGACTCGTTCATTTCGACCGGATAATATCAATTTCGACGGCAAGTATGTGTACGACGCCGAAACGATTCTCGACCTGGACATCATCCCGCGTTCGCTGACCGTTATCGGGGGCGGAGTCGTAGGCTGTGAATATGCCTCGATCTTTTCGCATCTCGGGATTCAGGTGACGATTATCGACAGCCGCGATCGTCTTCTGCCGTTCTTGGACAATGAGATCGCCCAGGCCCTTTCGTTCTTGATGCGCAAGTATGGGGTGTCGCTGGTCCTGAATGAGCAGGCCGACAAGATCTCGGTGGAAAACGATCAAACAGTCACGGTGCTGCGCACCGGACGACGGATCGTCTCGGATCGCCTGCTCTTCGCAGTCGGCCGATGCGGCAACGTCGAGGGATTGGGGCTGGAGGCACTCGGGATAGAAACCGACGGCCGTGGGCTTATCAAAGTCAACGAATGGTACCAGACCGCCGTGGAAAACATCTATGCTGTGGGAGACGTCATCGGGTTCCCGTCGCTCGCGTCGGTCTCGATGGATCAGGGTCGTCTGGCGGCACGGCATGCTTTCAGCAAGGGGGACATCTCATGCCTGAACAGTCTGCTTCCGTTTGGTATCTACACCATTCCAGCAGTCTCAATCGTAGGGGAGACCGAACAGGCGCTGGCCGCCGCCGGCCAGGACTATGCGGTCGGTACCGCTCGCTACTATGAACTGGCACGAGGCCAGATTATTAACGATCATGACGGCATGCTGAAAATTCTTTTCGAACCCGGCACCAAAAGGATTCTCGGCGTGCATATTATTGGTGAACGGGCTACCGAGCTGATTCATATCGGTCAGGCAGTGATGTCTCTGGGCGGCAATCTCGACTATTTCATAGAGACTGTCTTCAATTATCCCACTCTGGCTGAAGCGTATAAAGTCGCGGCGTTAGACGGACTCGCCCGCCTCAGCAGTCGTCAATAATCAAAGGCCGCCCCGTGAATCACACGAGGCGGCCGATCAGTCTAACAGCTATTCCTACCTGGTTCTATGGACATAAGGATACGGCCAACTGTGAAACGAACAGATGGTCGATCAGTATCGAAATGTCGCCGATCGTAATATCCTCCGGACCAAGAGGTGGATCAAGCAGCGTTCCGGATCTATTGACGTCGGCTTCTTCAAGACAATTCAAAGGCACGCCGGAGATGAACAGGTTGTCGATCAAGACTGAAATGTCACCTATCGTAACGGCGTCAGTTGGATCCATGTTGGCGTTACCGACAAAACCGAGACAGCAAGCGTCGGTCTTGATACCACACATTCCGAACCAACCTATGTATTCGCCGGTGACATCGGCCGGACCGAGACCGGCTATGGAGCTGGTGGCGTTAGTCGCGACGAGGTGAATTTCGTCGCCCGCCAATTGCACCGGCGGGTTTGTCGCCAGGGTGAATTGCACGGGCCGGTCGAATCTGATTGAGAATGAAGGTGGATTGTTGGCCAACTGCGATACGTTAACCACGCTGGCGCTTCCTGATACCGCCGTCCCTTGCGCTATGACGCCGCCGCCAGGCACGGATGCGAGACCCGTCATGAGATTAGCGGCCAATACCCAGGCTCGGAACTCGACGTTGGGATCACCGATCGGATTGAAATTGGCCGTAATCTGAATCTGGCCGTTGACATTGGTGACTCCCGCCATGCCTACTTCCTGGAGCGTCGTGATACCGCTCAGTTCCGATTTCCCCGGCTCGCTGACATACCCATGAAGCTTGAAGTGAATGCCGTCACCCGCGTTATCCAGAAGCACGTTCTCAAGCTGCGTACGAATTCCGCCCGAAGACCCGTCGCCTGACGGGAATACTCGGGCACCATCGTTTCCGGAAGAACCAATGTTTCCCACATGAGCGCATTCGGCTTCCCGCGTGATGTCGGCGTCTCCCAGCGGAGCCAGCAGGGAATCTACCAATTCAAAGCAGCGTGGGCCGCTGACACCCAGGCCGTTGTCCCATTGCGGGTAGTCAGCCTGAGAGGCTGATGCCCATTCCCAAGCCACCATGTCGCAAGAATTGGTTGTGTCAATACACATGTGCCGACCTACGTCTGCCAAACGCGTCTGGAATTCGAGTGTGACGGCGATACCGTTGCTTACACCACCGACAAAACCATCAGTGCCGTCAACGTCCACAACTACGATTGAATAGGCTGCACGGCTATTGGAGTTGCTGCTCCCGCCAGGCTGAACTGCGCCGTTTGCTGCGGTCCGAGTGTAGTGGACACCGTTGTCGGTCGATGTGTAGTACTTTCGGAATCTTGCGACGTTCTGTCCAAGAGTGGTCATAAGCGGACCATCTCCTCTCAAGAGATCTACCCAGTCCGCGCCATCGGGCGAATACACTTCATAGGCGTTTGACGTTTGCCAGCGATATGGACCGGTAAGCCCTCTGAAATCATACCTTAATGATACCGTATGAGTGGAGCCGGCACGCAACTGCGTAGGACTGATCTGATTGCTGACGTCGTCGATTGAAATGACCCCCAAATAGGGCCTGGCAAGGCTTTCTTCGGTACGTTTGATTTGGTCACTTGCGCATAAGTTCCTTACATAAGGTGGCTCTCGCGTGAGGAACAAGTCGTCGACCAACATCGAGATGTCTACGAGTGTAATGTCGCAACAGGCTGGGTTAGAGCCTCCCGAAAGGTTCATATCCGCTTCACCTAGACATTTTATATTAGCGCCGAGGCCAGATTCAATGCAGGCACTGGTAATGAACTTGGCATCGATCATTACACTGATGTCACCGATCGTCGGCATTTCGCCGCCATCACCGTTGGAGTTGCCTACCCTTTCATTGCAGCAGCCAATTTCACAGCCACGAACAGTTTCCCTGTACCAGGTCTTGGCATAGGCCACCTGACTTTCGAGATCAGCTAGGGAGCCGTTGCGGACGGTCGACAGTACCGTCCAGTAGTAGAGGGTATCGGACGCTATTAGATTGTAATCCTGCTTGTACGTCAACCATAGTGCCTGATCCTGAGACATCGCATCGGCGTTCAACCCTGGAACACTTGTTATGTCCCACCAAAGCGTGGGGTTTGGCTGGGCCGGAACGAGAGGCGTGCCGTTACGATAATGCGTCGTGTCCACCATGATCAACTGACTCGCCGCATTGACACCGAAATATGCATTCGGATCATTTGTACACTGATCAGCGTTGTACTGAGCCTTAGTGTATCCGCCGCCAAACGCCTCGGTCGCATAGCGGGTCACGTTCTGCTGGCAGGCGGTGTGGCCAACCGTATCAGTGCCCTGGACATAAAGGAATCCGGCGGATGATATTCCGGTTGTATTGTATGGTGCACTGTCCGACGGTACATCCCAATCGCACACATTGCCGACCGTAACGTGATTGTGAGCAGCGCCGTCGGCCGAATATACTTTCGTCAGGGCAACCACAAAGTTTAGCGTGGAGGATTGCGGTGTTGCCGAGCGTGGGCCATACACGATTCGCTCCATGGCGATAGTCGTGTCACGATTGACGAACTTGCCGGTGTAAACGGAGTCATACTTTCCGCTTGCAGTCTGGCCCCCGGTTATGGTCATATACGGGGTGGGATCGAAACCGGTTTCATCGGCCTGGTTGGGATCGTTAGTGACCTGTGTCAGTTCCGATCCGGTGCCGGATGAGTTCGTCGCCATAATCGTAAACGGCGTGGCGCTTGCCAGGTAGAAAGCGTCTCGTTCTCTCGTGCCGCATTCTAGCCCCGATTCGCTGTAATCCAGGTTGACTCGGCCGCTGGAGCCGGCGCCCCAGCCAAACTCGCCGTTATTACCGACGGCCAGGGCGACACAAGCGCCCACGGGCTCAAAGAACGGGTCAAACATATTCTGGTGAGTGGTGACCGTGTCCCATCGGATATTCTCAACATTAGCCGCGGCCAGGACGTGGACAAGAAGCGGCATCGAATCGATATTAGCAGCATCGGATTTCAACCAGATCTGGCCGTCCAGCCACTGATTCTGTGACAGAGCGGCAGCATTGACTATCAGATCAAACGTCCGCGTCCGGACAACGCCGGAGGTAACCGTAAATGGGCTTCCTAGGGTCGGATGCTGCGACACATCGAGCCAGGAACCGCCCGCAGTGCCGATCTCAACTACATTCAATGTGACGTTGCCGTTATTCACAACCGTGATTGTGAAATTCTTGGACGTCCCCAATTCCACCCACTCGGGCCATTCGATAGACTCAGGGTACACGGCGATCTGAGAGGCCTCGATCGGTTCGACGCAGGCCAGACGTATCCATTTCATCGAGTTCTCAGTGCCGGGCGGATTGGTCTGGCTGCCCCAGAAAGCCGGGCCGGGGAACTGGTCGTCCATGTATTCCATATTCAGATAGCGGCCGCCGGCGTAAGCCGGTTGACCCTCCGGTGTCAGGTCGACAACGGACGCGGCCGGCCAGGTAAGGGAAAGGCCGGTTTCGTCGAGAGCCTGGCGCTCCAGCGACGGTTTCCATTCCGAGCCACAAAGCCGCTCTGCTTCGGGGTCACCCGCCAGACCACAGTTCGGCGTATAAGTATTCGTTATATTACGCGCGTTGTCCCAGAGCGTGGAAGACGACATACTTGCCACGGACATCATCAGTTCCCAGTTGGCCATCGCCATCCGATTGCCGGAGTAAGAGCAATCGTCCAGTACCCCCGGCGCAGGTTGAGTCGAGGCGTCCCGCCAGGGGAACCGGTTGGCGCGCTCATGGATTTGCGACCAAACCAAATACAACTTGTTGTCGCATTCACCCATAGTGATCCAGCCCAGGTATCCAACGTTGTCACCGCCAAAGCCGCACACGTAGGTATTCATCGAGCCGGTCAGCATGTCGTAATCCATGAAAGTGCCGTTGGCTACTTTGATAGCGTCACCCAGGCCTGGTGTCCCACCATCGTTAGTCTTCTCCCAATGGTACAGATTCTGGTCAAATCCCTGCCAGTCGTAGCCGTCGAAATATGGGTCGGCCGAAGTCGGCTTGGCGGTCCAGTAGACGTGCAAATCGCCTTCGCTGTCGAACATGCAGCCCGCTTCCAGCCAGGCCGTAAAATGATTTGGGTGGCCTGCAATGGCGTTCTGGTAGTCAGTTACACTGTAAGCGGCGTACCAAGTCACACCTCGGTCGTATGATTCACGACACCAGACATCCAAATCATAGCCGTTATCCAGCAGTGCCCCATAGTACGACGGGTTGGTGTAAACGACTGCCACACCCGAATTTGGGTACGGTGCGGCCGCAATTTCTGTCCACGGAAACCAGATCGAATCGATAATCTTACCGGAACTCCATGTGCCGGCAGAAGTACTTCCCACCTTGCGGAAGTAAGTCCAGGTGTAGTACCCCAGACCCGTGACGTAATCGTCACCGGACAAGTCGGTAGAAGAGGCTGATCTCTCGCCGAGCAAGAGGTGAACGATCGTATTGGTGCCGTCCCATTGTGTCGCCACCTGAGGGTCGCGGGAGTAAGTACCGTAAGTGTTCTGCATCATGAGTGGCCGGTAGACCGTGGAATCAACCCAGGTGACATTCAGGTTGGAGCGCGGGTCATAGGTGCAGTTGAACTCCGCACCCTGATAGTAGATGAAGTTGTCATACAGGCGCGTGCCACTGGGATAACTGCGGAAATGCTGGGCCAGCGAACTTATGACTGCGCGGCCGTTGGCAGTAATGGCTAAGCTCACACTGCTGGCGGCGCCCATAGTGTCAGCCGCCTGCAGATCGCATCCAATGTCCTGTCCACGCGGCCAGTTACCCGATGTCACGACGGCGTCGTATACGTTGTAACCAGTAGTGGAATACGGATAGCCTGTGACGGAGTCTGGCATATCCGTGTAGGCAAAGTGTACGCTCGCTTCCATTGTTTCGTCCATCGCACCATTCCACCAGTGATCAATCCGGCGGCCTGCGCCCCAGTTCCACTGGGCGTCATCCCAGGTTAGGTCGACGCTGACTCCGACGCCTATGCCCGCATTCGGCGACTGTGCCGAACCGACCGAGGAACGCCGGGATCCAGCCTGTGTGACTGTGGGGAACTCCAGATTCGAATAAGCCGAACGATGTTCGGTTTGATACGGGCCGATATTGAAACTGTTGATCTTGTCAAGCTGCTTACCGTCAGCAATGTCGGCGCGAGTATTTGTGGCCGCCCAAGTCAAGCCGGTCGGCAGCCCTGACAGCACTACGACCAGTACGGTCGTTCGGAAACTTGCTACTTTCACACGAACCCCCTTCATCTCGTTTCTTGCGATCCAGTTAACATTTGTTCCGATATCCGTGACCAAGACTCTTCAGCTTCGGTTCAACGGATTGATCTTCTCCCATAGCAGGCGGGTCGACAAAGATGAGCGGTGGATCTTTTCTCCTGCCATGTTGCTACCCACGTCCCGGGCCAGGCAGCGGGTGAGTATGTTATCGTGAATCTCTGACAACGTCGTCGCAGTCAGGCGAACGCGGCCAAAGGCGACATGAAAATAGTGCGAAATGCGATCTGATCGATCCACCAAGACTCCACCACAGATGCGGTTCCCATGACAGACGGCGGAAAGATTGCGCTTCGACTATTCTATACCAATCGCCCCATGTTTATGCAAGTGATTTTTTGGCACCAACCAGCCGATTGTGATGCGTGTCGAATGAGGATTGAACACCGCGAAGCTACAGACAAAGTGACTGCAACTTACTCCCCGTCCGTAGTCTGGCGACCTCGGCCGGACTTGAGCGTCTCGAAAAGGAAGTGATATCTACTACGGATGTGTTCCGGTCTGTCGGTTCAAACTGCTTGACATAAAATGGGCCACTGAATATACTATTAACGCCGTATAGCGCCGCACGCCCGGTGTCACATAGCAGGCCGGGGGACAGGCGATTTGTTAAGGAGGGCTCGGACATGTCTCAGGAACGTAATCTACTCAGATTCTCAATCTCGGTCGCACTCAGCCTTGTGGCGATACTGATGCCTGCTGCTGTTTCGGCTCAGGCTGATTGTTGTGTTGGCCGTGTCGGTGACGCCAACGCCAGTGGCGACGACGAACCGACGATCGGCGACGCTTGCTTCATGATCGGGGTTACCATGGGGTTCTTCCCGGTTCCCACCGACTTTTGTTACGCCGAGGGCGATGTCAACCAGTCGGGCGGGGCGAACCCAGCCCTCGACGACATATCTATCGGCGACATAGCGATGCTGATCGACTATCTGTTCATAACCGGTCCGTCCATGAGCCTGGGCGGGTGCCTCCAGGGAGCCCCGGTCGGCTCGTTGATCGGCGTGAGCGAATGCAAAGCCGTTGAAGCGACCGCGTACAGTACCCAGACCTGTTTGGCGTACGAGTATGACCCCGTACATAGCGTACTCCGGCTGCGACAAATCGATGCTGCGCTGAACTGCTGCCCGGTGACGGCCTTGACTGCCAACGTACTTGGAGACACGATCTTCATCAGCGAAGTCGACTCCGGTCTGTGCGACTGTAATTGTCTTTACGACCTGGAGTTCGAAATCGCCAATCTTCCCAACCACAGCTGGCGCATTGCCGTGCTCGAGGCGATCCCGGGAGAGGGTACCACCCTGGACTTCCAGGCTGACTTGCCTCACTCGCTCTCCGGTCAGGTGTGTGTGGAGCGCACATCCTATCCGTGGGGCGCTCCCCCGGGTGGCGAATTGCTGGACCGCTCAGAGTGTGGCGGTTGGGATGCCGCTGCGTCCAAGAGTTCCACTTTGTCCACTTCGAGCCCCGAGCGGGACAGCGCCTGTGTGGACTTGACGTACGGTGCGGACGGAACGCTGGAGATTGTCCACACGGCCGCCGGGGCCAATTGTTGCATCGACTCCATCAGCGTCAGGTTCGTTATCCAGGGGGCCGACATCACGGTCGTTGAGACCGAACATCTGTATGGCGGCGGGTGCGATTGCATCTGTAACTACGATCTGAAGATGATCATGATGGAGCTGCCGGCGCGCGTTTACCACTTCCGCTTCGACGAGGCGTGGGGACGTCCGGTGATCGAATTCACCGTGGATTTGTCGACCCAGAAAACCTACCACGTCTGCGTGCCGCGGAACTAGTAGCCGGTCGGACAAGTCTCCTCCGTTGCTCCGTGCAGCACGCAGTGACGCTCGTTCGGGTATGCGACAACAGTGAAGAGACGATGCGGAGTGGGCACGGCGTCGTGCTTGTCCGTATTGTCTATCGTCTTATTCCCCATCCATCGTCTGACGTCCCTCAAGCGCACGCGAGAGTGTGACTGAGTCGGCGTATTCGAGGTCCGAGCCCACCGGAAGGCCGCGCGCGATGCGGGTGACCTTCGGGCCCAGGGGAGAGATCAAACGAGCGAGATACAGGGCCGTAGCTTCGCCTTCGACATTCGGATTGGTGGCGACGATAACTTCTTTGACTTCACCGCCGATTCTATGAAGCAATTCCTTGATGCGCAGATCGTCCGGACCGATTCCGTCAAGCGGCGACAGTCGCCCGCCCAGCACATGAAACAGCCCGCGATATTGATCGACTTTATCAAGCGCGGCCGCATCCATGGCGTCTTCGACCACACAGATGACATCGCGGCGACGTTTCGGATCCGAGCAGGTGGAACAGGTGTCGGTTTCTGAGATATTGTAGCATATGGAGCAGAAGCGTACTTTCTCTTTGACCTCTCGAATCAGATCGGCGAGTTCGAACGCTTCTTCGTCGGGAAGTTTGAGAATATGGAACGCCAGCCGGGCCGCCGTCTTGCGCCCTATTCCGGGCAGACGGGCCAGCCAGTTGGACAGACGCTCTACCGATCCTGCAGAACCAAACATTGATTATCTCTTCTTAGAACGGGAGGTTCAAGCCGGGGATGTTCAGACCGCCGGTGATGGCGGACATTTGCTGCTGTTGCAGTTCCTGGGATTTCTCGCGGGCCTGGTTCAGTGCGGCCACGATCAAGTCCTGAAGCATCTCGACATCGTCGGGATTCACGACCTCTTTATCTATCGAGATTGAGCGAATTTCGTTCTTCCCGTTGACTACTACTTTGACCATGCCGCCGCCGGCGCTGGCTTCTATTTCGGCGCTCTCAAGCTGGGCCTGCATCTCGGCCATCTTGGCCTGCATCTGCTGGACCTGCTTCATCATGCCGCCCATTCCGCCTTTTAGCATATCGATGCTCCTTTGACTTCTTACTGTGTCATTGCGGATGCTTGGTCGAAGCCTAGCTTTCCGCCTTCTTGATACCGATTATCTCACCGTCGACTTTCTCCAGCAAACTCCTTAAGCGCGGAGAACGTTCGACCAATTCTTTGGGATCAACTTTGGCTTTGGCATCATCAACTTCACCCGCATCTTGTTTGTGCTGATCGATCTCAAAGGCCACGGTCAGGTTGGACTTGAAACAATCGCGCAGGGTCTGCTCGATTAACCGCGCATTCTCCGTCTTAGTGACCAACTGACGCGACGCCTCACCCGATGCCGGAAAATACATCTGCAGACGATTTTCTTTGATCGACCGAAGTTCGGCCATACGTACCTGGGATGCCAACATTGGGCTCGACTTTTTTAACACCGCCAGAAAACTTTCCCATCCTGTTTGGATCGTTGGCATGTTGACCGGCCGGACATTCCCCGGCGGCGCCGCACCAAAGGTCGGTTTAGGTGGAGTCGTAGCAGCCGGATTCGGGAGAGGTGGTCGATTCGGCGGTGCGAACAGATCACGGCCGCCGCCGTTGGCCGGCTGTGCGGTTCCGGCCTCACCCTGGTTGGTCTGCAAATACTTGAGAATGTCTTCGAAACGAACCGTGGACTCCATCTCGGCCATCTTTATCGCGGCTGTCTCGAGCAGAAGACGGTCATCGATTCCACGCCGAAGATCGCCGTACAGATCGGTGCCGATCTTGATCAACCGAAGCACATCGCCTATCTGGAAGAAATCCGCCTGCTTGCTGTATTCAGCGGTCTCATCGGGCGTCAACTCCAACAGCCCACCGGCTTCGGGATCGGATTTGATCACCAGCAAATACCGGAAATGTTCCAGAAGCTCCATCACGAAATCATTGACGTCCACTCCGGCATCGAATACCGCCTTGATCAAATGCAGAGCCTTGCGACGGTCCGAGGCCGCTATCGCTTCGACGAATTCGAAAAGAAAACGTCGGTCAACCAGACCGAGAGCGCTGACTACATCCTGTTCGGTTACTTTGTCTCCGGCGAATGCGGCCACCTGGTCCAGCAACGAAAGGGAATCGCGAACCGAACCGTCAGCCTTGCGTGCCACTAACTTCAGCGCGGATTCATCGAAATCAAGCTTCTCGCGCGCGGCAATATCTTTCAGGTGAGCCGCCAGATCATCAACGGACACACGTCGATAATCAAATCGCTGGGTGCGCGAGAGAATTGTGTCTGGAACTTTCAATGGTTCAGTAGTAGCCAGGACAAACATCACGTGTTCCGGTGGCTCTTCTAGAGTCTTCAGCAAAGCGTCAAACGCCGAGCCCGACAAACGGTGTACTTCGTCGATAATGAACACCCGCTTCTTGCCGTTGGTCGGCAGGTACCGGACATTTTCCCGCAGGGTGCGAATATCGTCCACGCCGGTGTTGGAAGCGGCGTCGATTTCAAGAACGTCGAGCGAAGTCCCCGAAGCTATTTCAATACAGGAAGGGCACTCGCCGCACGGAATCTCCGTGGGGCCGTTGACACAGTTGACTGCTTTGGCCAGAAGGCGGGCGACAGTGGTCTTGCCGGTACCGCGAGGGCCGCAGAAAAGATACCCCGAGGCGACCCGCCCGTTGCGGAGCGCGTTCCGTAAAGTGCGCGTAACATGTTCCTGCGCTACGACTTGGTCGAAAGTGGCAGGACGGTATTTCCTCGCGAACACCAGGTAGCTCATGATTCGGCAATATATGTAATGTCGGACCCCGGCGGAATCATATTTTCACGGCCAACCGATTCGGGCTGGCACAAGTGATTGCGTCAGAGCCTGCCCCCGACCTGATCGGGGGTCCTTCCCGCCCCAGGCGGGTGAGACCTGACGCCTGAGCCTGAATGCCGGCAGATGTGGGCATCTGCCGGGCACAATTGACACGGTTGGCTTAATGTGTCAATTACTGTCACAACTCGCGAACCGATAGCTATCTCGCTTGACGAAACGATTGGTTGAAACGTTTCTTTTGAGTAGGACCGACCGAACGCCTTCTTGCAGGAGTGGCACCAAATTCGTACGTTTTCTCTCGCAATTGTTCTCGTGCTCGCCCAACTAGGTCTGTGCTCTTCGGCCGCCGCACAGAATCTGCTGGGACAGACCACCAGTGGTCTGTTCGGTTTCAAAGCCGGCATGATCGGGCGCATGAATCTGAGTACCGAACCGCCGCTTCAATCGCGGATCGGTTCCACCGCGCAGGTTTTTGCCTATTTCCCTATGGGAAACAAATACCATCTGACCGCTGCTTTCGATTTCTATTATATCCGGATCGTAAACTCACATCAGATAATGATTGAGCCGAACATGGGGTTTCGCCGCTCCTTCCCTTTGGGCGGATCAAAAATATTCCTGGCTCCCGGAGCGTCGCTCGGTTTTGCTTTTCTGGCGGACATGGGCGACATTCACTCATCGCAATATTTGAGCTTCAAGCTGTCGCTTGAGGCGCGTGGGATTATCAATACTCGAACAGCGTGGGTCGCCGAACTGGCGGTCTTCGATACCCCCACCGGAAACAGCGGCATAAGACATCTCACCTTTGGCCCGGGATTATTGGTACGGGCCGGTTTTGCCTTTCGATAAGGGTATGGTGTCTTCGGTCCGCCTCTTATGACTTGACTGGTCTTATGCAGGCATCTTAATTATCCGTGTGAGGGGTATGCACTTGACAGATTGCGGCGGGTGGAGACCCGCATTGATGACCTTCGCGGTCGTCTTTTGTCAGGTCCTGCCGGTCGCGGCATCCGATTATGAAGTTGGAGATTCGTACACCGGTTTCAAACTTGGGATGATCGGTTCCGGATCGGTTGATTTCGGCCACGGAGCCATTGACCAACGCGCCGGATTCTCCGCCGGGTTCTTCTTCGACCAACCTTTCGGTCCGCGTCTGCACTACAGTCTTTCGACTGACCTTCACAAAATGTCCTGGCGTGGGCAACAGCAATCAAGCCGGTGGGATGAATCGGAGTGGCTCATTGACCTGGGTCTCAATCTCAAGGGAAATCTGTTGAGCGAGAATTCACCGATCGGTCTTCGTCCGGGTGTCGGCGTCGGTGTGGCCTTCCTGGGAAGAATGGAAGGCGCCGGAGTGTCCGGCTCCAGTTATCTGACAGTCAAGGCGTTCACTGAACTGGTCTTTTTCTCATCGAACGATTTGATGGGGCTGCTCGAAGCAGGTGTCTGGTATGCGCCATCGGGGGGAGATAACGCCTCGGATGTGACAATCGGCCCGCTTTGGATCCTTCGAGCCGGGGTGATGTTCTAAGAGTATAATCTTGGGAAAGGAGCTGGCTATGAAGAAAACCAGATTTTTGATCGCCTTAATTCTCCTGCTCGCGGCCTCACCGAACGTTTGGGCCGGGACGGGTCTGCAGTATGGAATCAAGGCGGGTGTGTCATTCGGGGATCAAACCTGGAACTACAGCAACGAGCTGGGTCAGGTCAATCGCGATCAACGGAAGGGATATGCATTTGGAGTGTTTGCCGATTGGTCTCTTACTCCGTTGCTCGGTCTTAGACCGGAAGTTCTGTATGTGCAGAAGGGAAGCCAGATACAGGCTCGTACCGGTTCCTACCCGTATCTGACCGGTGGTACTATTACGTTTAGGGACCGCGTCAACTACCTGTCGCTGCTCGCGACCGCAAAGCTGCAATTCGGAGGTGGCCCGATTGGCTTCTATCTGATAGGCGGTCCTCGCGTCGATTTGAAACTGAACTCAAACTCTACTCTGGCCTCTTCGGATATGCAGGCGATTCTGGATTCCTATAAATCGACCGTACCGGGGTTGACTTTCGGGGTGGGAGCTCAAAGTTCGCTGAGTCCGTTTGGTCCGATAATGTTAGAATTTCGTTATGACTATGATTCTCGCGAAGCCGCAAAATACGTGGGTAATCAGGCCAATATAGTGATCGACAACAAGACATATACGATTCTGTTCGGACTCCTCTTCTGAAAATAGGAGTCTGATTTCCGCCGCCGGTCCGCCGCCGGTCCGCCACCGGCTGATTTGACAGGAGGTTTATCGAAGTTGGATTTTGTAGGTGGGTTCGCTGGAGCCCCGGTTCCAGCCGTCAGCGTGGTTAACAGACTGCATTTATAGGAGGGTACGGGAATGAGTGCAAAGTGTGGAGGAGGGCGTTGGTGGGGAGCGGCGTGTTTCGCGCTGCTGATTTTGTGTGGCAGTGCATCAGCGGCCGAGGGCAAGCAAGCGCGTGGGGAATTCGCAGTGATGTTCGGCTTTCTTGACGGCATGACCATCGATGCTCGCGCCAAGGACACCGGATTCTATGACGCCTCAATCGATTCGGATATGGGTTGGTCGGCGGGAGCTTCCTTCGACCAGGGTGTATTTCGATCGATCTGGCTGGGGCTGACGATCGACGTATTTCAGCTACGTAAAGAAATCCTTGGGGGGGACATAACCGCCAAGTCCATTAATCCTGCCCTGCGCCTGAGTGTTCACTACCAGCCGAAAGGGAGCCAGTGGAGTCTTCGCCCGGGGGTAGCCTGCGGAGCCGCGCTACTTGAGGAGGTATTCCGATACAAGGCCAGCCAGTACGTGACGTTGCGGCCCTTTCTACAGGTTGTCTGCCGTCTGACGCCACGAACCGGATTTCTAATTGAGACCAACATGCTCAAGACGCTCCGAGGCGGTAACGACAACTATGACATCAAGGCCGGCCCAAGCTTTGGGGTACGAATCGGGCTGTTGAAGTGATTGTGGTGCGGCGGGCTCCTAAGCGGTCAATAGGCATTGAGTAAGCCCCACTCAAAAACCACTTGGCGGGAAGGCCGCCCGATATTATCCTTCTGGCCCGAAGCTGGCGCTGAGTTTGGGGCCATAGCTCAACTGGGAGAGCGTCGCGTTCGCAATGCGAAGGCTGCCGGTTCGATCCCGGCTGGCTCCATTTTGAATAAGAGGCCGTCCCGCTCAATATGAGTGGGGCGGCCCCAAAGCGTGCTAGACGGGGAGCCAGCGGTGCCCTGTAACCCGGAATCCGCTTTACCGGGGTTGAATTCCCACCCGCGGGCTTAGCGGGCCTGGTTTGTCGACGGATAAGTGGTGTTGAAGGTCGGGTCTTGTACGACGTCAGCCTTTTGAACCCGGTCAGGACCGGAAGGTAGCAGCCGTAGAAAGAATCTGACGGGTGTTGCAGGGCTACCCGGCTGGAGCCGGCTGTTCGAAGCGCTCCAGGGCAGCGGTTCAGAGGTGGGTGCACAAAACGTAAAGCCCCTCGGCGAAAGGCCGAGGGGCTTTTGCTTTAGTAGGTCAGGCCTACTCGGGGCCTGACGATGATTGCTATACTTGAACGTGCGGTCAGGCGTCTCTGCCTGACCGCAGTATCTGTCCAGGCCGCCGTCGGGCAGAGACGCCCGACGGCACACATAAATGTCAGGCGTCAAGTCCGCCTGACCTACGAACTAACCGTGCCCGGCAGATGCCCACATCTGCCGGTATGTTATCGTTCAGGTTGGCCGTGTCTGTTAGAACCTCGCCGCGAAATCAATCCCACCACGCACACGAAATAGAAAAATCCCGCCCAGCTTCCCAGAGCCGCCGTTTGAAAAGCCAACCCCAACGAATAACCACTCCCGATCTCCCAGCCGTAGAAATGATTATAAAAGAACACCGCGGTAACCGACCAGGCCAGACCGCACAATGCGCCGACCAGCCAGAATGCAATCTTGCGGCTCGATGAACGTTGCTCGATCTCTATAGGTTTGGGCAGCAACCCGCAGACACTCAGTCCGACAATCATTCCTACCGCCCCAAGTGCCGAGCTCACGTGCTGGAGTAAGCGGGCGTTGGTGCGGGCGATCCCGAAAATCGTCGTCTCTCGAAGAAGCCAGGGGATGTGCTGCGCGAGGACGCCTTCAGGGTGAGTAAACGAATCCCAGAAGAAATGGCTGACCGCGCCCAGCAAGACTGAAACGATCAGCACGCTCCACTCGCGCCAACCGGTCGGCGCGAAGCGGCTCGCTGCCAATCCGGAGAGCTGACGGTCCAACGGGGTCGGGAGGTTCTCGATAAAGACCCGTTTGAACAGCAGGTGAAAGGCGAATGAAAATATGAGCCCAAGCGGCAGATCGATTATGAATAGGCCGGTCCAGGAGTGACTGATACCCCTCTCCGACGTATCCGCCAGGAGAAAATACTGAAGATCTGGCGCCATAGCGCCGGCCATCAACCCGGTCAATGAGAACCAGTTCGGACGCAGCTTCTTGAGCGGAAGGACAAGCGCCGTATGTGAAACCGTAAAAGGCATGATTGTTTATAGTGCTTTGACGTCCATCGGTTCAACTGATTTCACAGTCTTGTAGGTCAGGCCAACTCGGGGCCTGACAGCTTCATGATTTCACAGTTGAGGGAAGATGTTCGTCACTATGAATAGAGTCCTCTCAGAAGACCGGGAATGACGAGTTGGAGGAAGGGCCGGGTGATGTCGCGTCACTTCGCCCGATCCCGATGACCCCACCGCCGGGTTGCGTATCAACTTCAAGGGAGGTATGGCTATGCGACGTTCCACCGCATTCGCAATCGTGACCGGAATAGCCATTCTGGTCGCATCAGTCACCGGTGCCCCAAGAGAAAGTCTGCAGGCGCCAATCAAGAAAGTAACGGTCTATCCTGATCAGGCTCAAGTCACCCGGATTGGCTCCTTAAACCTGACAGCAGGAAACCACATAGTGCTCTTCGAAGATCTGCCGGGGGGAGCCCTGGATGCGTCCTTTCAGGTATCCGGATCAGGCATTCCCGGAATTACGCTGTACGGAATATCGTACGCGACCGAGGAGCATTTGGAGTCCCCCTCGCCGAAGATAGCCGGACTTACTCATGAACTGGACAGCCTAATAAGAAATCACAAGGACGTTGTAGTCGATCGTATAGAGGCGTTGAAGAAGCTCCGGGAATTTCTAACGTCCCTCACTCGCGGCCCTCTTTCTGACGAGGATGAATCCATAGATAAAGTCGCCAAGGAAGGAATCAACGTCGCTCTGTGGGCCACGGCGTACAACTTCCTCAGCGAAAAGACAACGCTCATCAGCGATTCCATGCGCCGGTCCGAACAGGAACTGGCGAATATAGATTCACGCATCCGATTGAAAGGGGATGAGCTGAGGAAACTGACGACGGTCAACCAGCGGAGAACCAAGACGGTCAGCGTCGAGCTAAACCTGGAACAAGCCGGTGAAGTGACAATGTCTCTGGAGTACCTGGTGCCGGGTGCGACCTGGAGCCCGATGTACGACGCCAGAATCCTCGATAACCCGGATGTTGTCAACTTTACCTACAGCGCCGAGGTCAGCCAGAAGACCGGTGAAGACTGGCCTGGGGTCGAACTGCAGTTGTCGACCGTGCAGCCGTCACTCGGAACCGGACCGGGAGAACTCGCACCGTGGAATATGGGCGATGCGTCCTACGGAGTCTCGAGACATTACGGCGGATCCACCGGCCAAATAAGAGGAAGATTGACCAGTGCGGTGACGGGTGAACCGATAATAGGCGCATCTATTCTAATCGTCGGTACGACCCAGGGAGCCATGACCGATCATCAGGGGAATTTCCAGATCCTCCGGGTCGATCCGGGCATCTATACGCTCCGGATATCCTCGGTGGAATACACCACGGTTGAAGTCACGAACGTGGGCGTTTCGATTGGAGCTACGACCGAAATCTGTCAACGGATGGATGACAAGGGGGCCACCGATCTGAACAAGACCATTACGGTTGAGGGAACTCAGGATATCCGCGACAAGTTCGTTGTAGATTCTCGAGTAACGATTGGACAGGAATCCATCAAGCAGCGTCCTGTGCAAACAATCGACAATCTTCTCGCCCAGGTCGGCAGGGTCAGAACGACGTCCGACGGTGAAGTGTATGCTCCCGGGGGCAGAGCTAACGAAGTGTCAGTTGTGATGACCAGCACAGTCGTCGGTGTTGGGGCGTATCCGGTTCTCTTTCAGGTCAGCGGCACTGAGACAATCGCGTCCGGCGGCGATGCGGCGCGGGTGACAGTGGCCAACTGGAATCTTGATGGCGCTACCAAGCTCATCTCCCGCCCGAGGAATCGACAAGGCGCGTTTCGCATAATTAAGCTCCAAAATCAGGACAGAGCACCGCTCATGCCCGGGCGCGTGGCCATCTTTGTCGGAGCACACTTCCTGGGGCACACACAGGTCGAGCAACTGATCGCCCCCAATGAGGAATTCGAACTTCCATTTGGAGTCGACAATCGTGTCATGGTCAAGAGAGAAGTTGCCGGGTTTACTCGGGAGACAAAAGACGACGATATCCAGACGAGTCAGACGATCCAAATAACACTAAGCAACCTCGACTCGATTTCTCGTACCGTCGAACTCGAAGAAGCGTTGCCGGTTTCCAATGATAGTCGCGTCAGAGTCAAGCTCGGCAAGATTGTCCCTTTGCCGTCACCTGAAAGCGCTGCTAACATGCCTCGCTGGATTCTGACCCTGGCGCCGGGAGAGATTGTTAAGATAGCGATCCCCTATGAAGTTCGTTATCCGGCCGGGTTGCGTGTAGCCGGTCTGTAAGAAGCCGACATAGAAACCCCCGCCCGGAATCGGGTGGGGGTATGTATTCGAAATGGTCAGATCTACCAGATCTTCACGCGCTCCGATTTCGGACGCATCATTGGGTCGGTATCGCTGCATCCGAACGCCTTCTCGAATTCATCCAGATGACCCAGCGGACCCAGCACCCGGAACCGGTCCGGCGTGTGCGGGTCACTCTGCACCTGAAGTTTCTCGGCTTCCGGAGTGGTGCTGGTGCGCCAGACCTGCGCGTACGACAGGAACAGTCTCTGCTGTTGTGTGAAGCCATCGATCATCGGATCGGTTTTCCCCTGGGTGGCGACTTCCAGGGCGCGAAGCGTCAACCTGAGGCCGCCCAGGTCGGCGATGTTTTCACCGAGTGTCAGGGCACCGTTGACCTGCACCGAGTCAGCCACATGGTAGCCGTTGAACTGCTCCACCAGCTTGGCGGAACGCGCTTCGTAACGCTTGCTGTCTTCCGGTGTCCACCAGTCTTTCATGTTTCCGTCTTTATCGAACCGTCGGCCGCTGTCGTCGAATCCGTGGGTCATCTCATGCCCTATGACAATTCCCATGGCGCCGTAATTGACCGCATCGTCGACCGTTCCATCGAAAAGCGGCGGCTGAAGTATTCCGGCCGGGAACGTGATGTCGTTCTGCGTCGGGTTGTATCCGGCATTCACTGTCTGTGGACTCATGCCCCATTCGGTCCGATCCGGTGCCTTGCCAACTTTGGAAAGCGTGTACTTCGTTGCGAATGTCCGCCCGGCCCTGGCGTTTTCTATGAATGATGACTTGCCGATCTGAAGACCGGAGTAGTCGCGCCACTTGTCGGGATAGCCAATCTTCGTCTTGAAGGCGGCCAGTTTCTCGAGAGCTTTCGCGCGAGTCGAATCACTCATCCAGTCAGCGTTTTCGATGCTTTCCCGAAGCGCCGTCTTCAAATTGTTGACCATCTCGAGCGCCCTGGTCTTGGTCTCGGGGGGAAAAGCTTTCGCGACAAACAACTGGCCGAGCGCTTCTCCCATATAGTTGTCGATCGGTCCAAGCACTCGCTTCCACCGTTCCTGGCGTTCCTTTGAACCGCCCAGGATAGTGCTAAAGAAACGAAAGTCCTCTTTATCGAACTGTTCGCCCGCATAGAAGGCGTTGATGGATATCAGGCGCCAGCGAACGTATTGCTTCCAGTCGTCCAGAGGCAATTCGGTCAGAGCCTTGTTCATGCCTTCGAAAAATTGCTCCGGCCCGAATGAGATCGAATCAACGTTGGCCAAACCGAGAGTCTGAATGTAGCCCCCCCAGTCGTAGTTCGGCGCGATCTTCTCGACGTCGGAAATCGCCTTGACCCGATACCAGGCCGGATAATCGCGCATCTGCGTCTGATTCCAGGAGGTTTCAGCCAAACGAGTTTCGACCGTCATCACCGCCTTGGCGTGGATTGCCGCAGAGGCGGAGTCGTCGCCCAACAGTTTGAACATATTGGTAATGTGCTCAATGTACTGATCCCGAAGCTTAGTTGAGACACTGTCCGTTCGCGTGTAGTAATCCCGCTCGGGCAAACCCAGTCCGCCCTGGGTGGCGTACAGATTGGTCATGCTGGAATTCTTGAGATCCTCGAAAGCATCGGTATCGAATATCATGTCCATGCCTTCGGCGTGGAAACCCGATACTACCTGGCAGAGCTCCTTGATATTAGCGATTCGGTCAATCCGCTCGAAATCAGCTTTGAGCGGACCGATCCCGGTCCGATTGATGGCCGCCGTGTCCATGCCGGTAGCGTAGAAATCACCGATCTTCTGCGCCACGGTTCCCTGGGCCGGATTTCCGGCGCCTACTTCTTCGAGAATCTGTTTGAGCAACTTGTTATTTCGCTCGAACACTTCATGAAACGTGCCCCAGCTACCATACTCTTTCGGAACCGGGTTGTTCTTGATCCAGGTGCCATTGGCATACTTGTAGAAATCGGTACATGGGGAGACAGTGGTGTCGAAATTCTTACGGTCGATGCCGTGAATATTGGTAGTCGAGACGGTTTCCTCTGCGGTCACTTTGGTGCCACAACTAATCAGAACCGCTACAATCGCTAATGCGACCAGGACCGCTATTGTTTTGAAGCTTCTGCTCATTAAGCCTTCTCCTTGAGAGGTTTATGTCATTCAGTTAATTTATAGTCGAATCAGGTCGGGATTTTGTTTGAACGTCACATCGCAATTTTCCGACTCTTGGACCGGGCAGGAATATAGCAGACATATCTCTTGGAATACGTTAATTTCGCGTCCCGGTTGCTGAAATTTGCTTACATCAATATGTGTGGAGATAGGAATTCAAACGTGCAGTCGGGCGTCTCTGCCCGACGGTCGTCTCGATTATCTACTGCAGTCAGGCAGGGACGCCTGACCGCACGCTCTATGACGAAGATTAGTAGGTCAGGCGGACTTGACGCCTGACACTCAAGTGTGCCGTCGGGCGTCTCTGCCCGACGGCCGTCTCAATTATCTACTGCAGTCAGGCAGGGACGCCTGACCGCACGCTCTATGGCGAAGATTCGTAGGTCAGGCGGACTTGACGCCTGACACAGGGGTTTGTGGGCGGCCCGCCGCGGTGGGCTCTCTACACCCCTGCATCGTGCCCGGCAGATGCCCACATCTGCCGGCTTGTATTTGACCCTACTGCTGTGTAGTGTCATACTCTCGCACTCTCCGGAAACTCACCAACTCGCGCTTACGCTCGTCCCACAAACGATACTTCAGACTCTTCAAACTCGCGAACAAACCGATTGTCGGTGCCTGTCGCATGATCGACAAACGTTTGTGGCATCGCGGAAGATTGTAGTTGGGAATACTCGGGCTCAAGTGATGGACATGATGAAATCCGATATTTCCGGTGAACCAGCGCAGCACCACCGGAAGTTTGTAATACGACGATCCCTTGATCGACGCCTGCACGAAATCCCATTCTTTCTCGTTGGCCCAATAGACCCCTTCGAACTGATGTTGCACGTAAAACAACCAGATGCCACCTACCATGCCAACGTACAGAATTGAAAACTGAATGAACAGGTACTCTTTCCAGCCCAGCAGAAACACCAGCGTCAGAGCCAGCGCTAGTATCCCGGCATCGGTGCCGTAAATGCTGAGGCGATCTTTTCTCCCAGCGCCCGACTGCGGTATCCGGTTGACGACAAGCAAAGACAGGAGCGGTCCCATGAGAAACATCACGGCCGGGTTACGGTACATACGATACTTGAAGCGCGTGCTCAATGAGGCTTTCCGATATTCATCGACCGTCATAGTCCAGACATCCCCATGACCCCGCATATCCAGGTTACCGGAAGTGCCATGATGCCGGGCATGATTCATTCGCCAGGTGTAATACGGTGTGAAAGTCAACACGCCGGTGATGACACCCCAAAATCGATTGGCGCGTTTCGTACGGAAGAACGAGCCGTGGCCGCAGTCATGAAAGATGATAAATATTCGCACCAGAAATCCGGCCGCCAGCAGGATTAGCGGCAGGGCCAGCCAGATCGAATAATCCATCGTGAACCAAATCAGCACCCAGAGCGCCACATATGAAATCAGCGTATTGCCTAATTGCCAGATACTCTTGAGACGGCTGGGTTGTTGATACGGCTCAATTTGTCGGTTGATTGTCCGGAAATCGGTGTTCTCAGTGATGTTGTCCTGCAAATACTTGCTCACTAATCTGCTCCTCCTATGAATCCAATCGGTGCGGGGGTCAACCGACGCTTTGTAGAATCGAAAGACGCTCGATGGACGCTAACTGTGACTCTGACAACAGGGAGAATTGTAACGAGGTCAGGATCGCCGAAAGCAGGTGCTATCGATAGTCTGGAAAACCATACACCGGCACAGAACTATATTACTTGTAAACGCTGGAACGAGAGAAAAAGTCCCCGGCTATTTTGTAACGCGCGCACAGATAGTAGGTCAGGAGCCCTTAGGCTCCTGACATCGAGGGCAAACAAAGATATGAGTGTCAGGAGCCTAAGGGCTGTACAGTGTCAACACTTGAGTTACAGTGTGTGTCAGGACATCCGTTACACATAAGGGTTTCTGGTTTTGTCGATCAGAGTCTCTGAACGACCTGTTTTGAGGTCAATTTCTCTAATCCACATGTGTCGGTAGCGAATCAGCAGGGTGTCGGCACAGGGGTTGATCTCGACGTCTTCTTTGGCCAAAGCTTCGCTGACAAAGTAATACCGGCTCTTCCATGACAGCAGACCTCTCACATTGAGTCGCCTGACTATGGCACCGGCGGGATAATCCCAGGCTGGCGGCTGTGGTTGATACTGTCGGGAGCTGGGTTGGTAACGAGAGGCGGGTACCGCCATGTCGAGCGATTCATGTGGCCGGACATGGTTATACTCTTTGGCAAAATCATCGAAGGTCTGTTGCCAGTCAGCCAGAAGCGACGGATAGCCCCGATGGCGCAGCCGGTCACCCAAGGTGCGGTGGAACCGTTCCACCTTCCCCTGTGTCTGGGGGTGACGCAGGCCGCTAAAGCGCAGCCGGACGCCTTGCTTGATCAACGCGACCCCCAGCCATGTCAGGCCGTGACCGTTGGGACTGTACCACGGAACTCCGTGGTCGATCAACACCGACTGTGGCACTCCATAGCGTTCGAAGGTTTGCACCAGCGACTGGTGAACCGACACACCCAATTGGTCGCCGAGGGCATACAGGCCAACCGCATACCGGCTGTGGTCATCGATAATCGACAAGGGACAACACCGCCCTACAACCGCTTGGCTGAGTCCCTTAAAGTCCATCTGCCATAATTCATTAGGGGTCTGCCGCTCAAATCGTGTCGTCGCCTGGCCGGTAACCTCCGGCTCACGCTGCAAACCCTGACGCTTCAAAATACGGTTGATCGTGCTCTCACTTACCTTGACCCCGGCATCCCGCAACAGAACCTGCAGCTTACGAGCTCCCCAGTCGTACGCCAACCGTAAACTCACTACTCGATCAACGATCTCCTCTGCCGACCGTAGCGGGCTGCAACTTGGCCGACGAGATCGTTCCCGAAGATCACTCACCCGCCCGGTCTCCCGGTACCTCGATAACCACCGGTACCCGGTAGGCCGACTAATCCCAAACTCCCGACACAGGCCTGACATCGACTCTTGGCACCGGTCCGCCTCCATCACAAATCGTATCCGCTCATCCATTACACTCTGCGCCTTCCACGGCATATCCGCCTCCTTCGCTAAGAAGGTATAATACCGTCAAACTGTAACGCATGTCTTGACACAACCTGTAACGGATGTCATGATACTATACAGCCTAAGGGCTCCTGACCTACTAGGAAGTCGGCAGCGGTTGTTTCGGACCGACCTCGCCGGTACGAATATCCGCTTTGGAATACGACACGCTCGAAACCGGTGAACCCATCAATCGACGCATCATTACGATCTGTCCGACATGCGTCATGGCATCACTCAGCGGCCCCTGAAGCAGTCGAAGGCACTTGTCGTCGTCCGGTAGCTTCGCGTGGGCGAGAGTCTCGTCCAGTTGCGTCAGCTCCAGATGAAACGTCTCCTGCGCTTCCATGAGAGGCAGCGACTCGAGACGTCGGGGCTTGCGACCGTGAATGGCATCGTCGGTATGGGCAATGCAGTCGTTGATATGATTGAGTATCTGAAGCGGCGTCCGCACATCCATCCCGGCTTCGAAATCCTCGAACCCGACCGGGGCGCCGTGGAAGGCGTGGCGGGTTCTGAAAGCCAGGGTGGCGATGAGACGTCTGGTGGTATCGCGATAATCCATCAATTGCTCCTTTGGTTTTTCCGAAGAGGAACTAGGCGCTGATTTCGTCGCGGGGCAACTAATATCATTGGCTGCCCAGATGGATACTCTGATCAGGCCGTTGAAGACATAGAGCGTGAAGTTGCGGCGGGTCTTGCGACCCGCTTCGGCGGGGCGTGTGACCTGCCGCGTTGGATCACCGTCCGGTAAGACTCTTTTTCCGTTGCGCTTCGGGGCCGCCATCGTTTGTATAGGCTATGAATCTGGCGCCGACCTACCTGCTCGTCTGTGTGATTGTCTGGGGATGGTCTTTCGTCGCGACCCGTATCTGCCTGCAATATCTGAATCCGGTCGAACTCTTGGGGCTCCGCTGTCTTATCGGTCTGCCATTGCTGCTTCTGGTAATCGTCGTAAAGCGGGTCAAATTTGAATTCACTCCGAAAGAGTGGAAAGCGGTTCTGCTCGGGTCGCTGGTAATCACGGCGCATTTTCTCATCCAGATCACCGGACTACAATATACTTCAGCCACGCACACCGGCTGGATCATAGCCGTCAGCCCCTTGGTCATGGCCGTGCTGGCCTATCTAGTGCTCCACGAACGACTCAGCCGCAACGCCCTTTACGGAATTGCCATCGCCTCGTTTGGAATCCTAGTCCTGATGTCCAAGGGGCGATTGAACAGCTTCGCCTGGCTCAGTTCGGTCGGTGACTGGCTGATACTGGTCTCGGCACATACCTGGGCGCTGTACACGATTGTTATTCGCGATGTCACTCGTTCCCGCAATCCACTGGCCGTTACGGTCGCAGTTCTTGCGCCGCCGGCAGTGATTCTGCTCGGCTATATGGCGTTTGCATCCGACTGGTCGAGATTACTTTCCATGCCGGCCGACGGGGTCGTGTCAATTCTCTTTCTCGGCCTGCTGGGGTTGGCGTTGGGACACTGGTTCTGGCAGGAAGGGGTTGCGCGAGTCGGCGCCGCCAGAGCAGGGATCTACCTCTATCTTGAACCGGTGGCCACGACCGTCCTGGCGGTGCCGTATCTTAACGAGGAATTCGGTCCGATGACGGCTCTTGGAGGACTTTTGGTCCTGACCGGAGTCTATGTCGCCGAGCGTCGCCGGAGTGAATCAAAGCAGAATTCCAATTGATCTGACGGTGATGCCAGGACAGCTCAGACTGTCATGACAAATCGACAAGATGCTGCCCGTCACTGGCTCGTAACAACCGCTCTGGCTTATCTGGGGACACCTTACCGCTGGGGCGGGGATGATCCTTCCGGATTCGATTGCTCTGGGCTGGTAATAGAATCACTTCGCTCGGTCGGTTTGATCGAGAATATCGATCTTTCGGCCGACGGGTTGATGAACCGTTTTCTCAGTTGCGAAGCCAAAGACCCCGTTGCGGGCTGCCTCGTCTTCTTCCTGAATGGGCAGGGACGAGCCGGACATGTGGGGATTTGTCTGGATCAGTGGTACATGATTGAAGCTGGTGGGGGAGACGACCAGGTAAAGGACGAAGCTGTAGCCTGGCGCCGCAATGCCTTTGTAAAGATAAGACCGCTGCCGCCGGCAGGGCCGTGTCGCAAGATCTGCGATCCATTTCTGGCCATAAAGGAATGAGCCACCCAACGGGTAATTGGGTGGCTCGTACAGGCATTAGGATACCTGTGGGACAGGGACAATTTTTAGCAAGAACCGTCAACAAGTCAAGGTGTCTAAGCCCAAGTTGCCGGTCCAGGTTGTCAGGCCCAGTTGCTGTTCGATGTCGATCGGTCCTTGCTAAATCAGCGTCAGTGATATAGACGGGTCATGGAACCGAATGTTTACAAAAAAAGACGGTTTCGGGAACTTTTTTTGGAACGACACAAATCGGCCGGATTGACAACCATTATTGTCGTCTATTCCATGCTTTTGATGGCGCGGATGATTTCACCGCGGGATTCTACCTGCATCAGTTCGTTGCGGAACGATTCATGTTGTAGCATCTGCGACAAGGACTTGAAGACTTTCAGGTAGAGGTCGTCGTCGTATGGGGGAGCGGCCATAATGAAGAACAAGTGGACAGGCTTATCGTCAAGTGATTCAAAATCATACCCTGGAGTAGAACGGGCAAAAGCGAGCATGAGGTCTTTCGCCTGGAGCGAGCGAATGTGAGGGATAGCTATACCTCGTCCGATTCCGGTCGTCGCCTTCTTCTCGCGGTTGATAAAGTCATTCAACAGCTTGGTGCGGTTGCCGATCCGTGATCCGCTTTCCAGCAACGAAACCAACTCGTTGAGTACCAGTCGCTTGTTTTCTTCCTGCCATCTTTTCACGGAAGCGCCCTCGGCCGGCGGCTCAACTACCGTCTCCATCTCCAACTTGATCACTTCTTCTGTCAGAAACCGCGAAAGCTTCATAATATGATGTTATCGGCCTATTTGGACTTTCCAGTGAGGCGGAAATAACGAAGGTGGCTCCTCCGAAGTCAAGCCAGACGCCTCTTCATACGCCCGGTTACTTACAACCGCGTGAATAACTAGTGGTGCCACTCGATCAAAACGGGATCAATTTTATCCTCCTTTTCTTGGATATCTACCGGGGAAGTAGATTCTTGCCCGGTTTGTCTTAGGCGGTTGCAATAAATTGGGGCAGAAGAAGTTACCGAGCCAACTCGGGCGGCTTGACGATCCTTCCGAGTCCTACCAGCATATAGCTGAGCTTGATATCCCAAAGTCTACCGTTGTCTCAAATTGCAGCAGGCTTCGGTAGTGTTCTATCCTGGGAAGACGACCCGCCATCAACTTCACAGTAACCAACTTGCACGAAATGAGCCGCCCCTGCGTCTTTTCGGTGTGATCAACTGAATTTTCCTGTTGTGCGGGGTTCGCCACCGGGGTATATTCGACCGCTGATGAGTAGGATGTTCCATAGGGAGTCATGAAGGATGTTAAGAGCAGTAAGTCTGTGGGCGACAATATTGGTTCTGTTGCTGGGCGCGAGCCTGTTCATATCATGCCGCGATGATGTCGAGGTCCCGTTTCCTCCGAGCATAAACGGCAACTATGTAGGCACTTATCACTTGATGATAATCAAGAATGGTGTCGACACATTGCCCGATACGAGCCAGTCGATTGAATTCACTTTCCGCAAGCCGGAATTCTCGATGGATATCGAATCCACTATTCCCGAATCGCTGCGCGTATTCTGCGACGTACTGGGTACCTATGTGCTTGGTAACGGTGTAGATCTGACTGTCACCGACTCGAACTACACTCGTGGCGTCTGTACGCAGGATTGGGCCCCCGGCGGATATTTCAGCCTGGATCAGACTACGGACACACTGAAGCTTTATCACGACGTGACCACCACGACCGCCGGTAACTCGGTCCGCGTGATCAAAGATATCAGACTGCTTCGCGCCGTAATCAATTAGTATTAGTGCCACAAATTCACCGGCCCCTCGCGGGGCCGGTTTTTTTTTGCCCGTCGGGAAGATTTCCTGCAACGGAGGAATTTTCACTGACAGTATCTGTCAGTGGTCCTCAACAAATTGAGTCGGCGGCCGGGAGTGTCTGTCCGTGATGTTCGGACGGTGATGCGCCGCTGAAACGCTTAGCTGAGGATCGAATCGATGCTTTCCAAAGTCTTATCAGCGGCCACACTGGGTGTCGAAGCTTACACGGTCGAGGTTGAAGCCGATATCCAGCAGCAACTTCCGTTGTTCATTACGGTCGGATTGCCCGACGGGGCGGTGAGGGAATCCAAGGAGCGGGTGACGGCCGCCATCAAGAATTCCGATTTCATTTTTCCGTCCAAGAAAGTCACCATCAATCTGGCCCCGGCTGACATCAGGAAGGAGGGTTGTGCCTTCGATCTTCCGATCGCGGTTGGTATCCTGGCGGCCACCGGTCAAGTTCTATGCGAGCGGTTTGATGAATATGTCATGCTGGGGGAACTGTCGCTCGACGGCGCTCTCAGGCCGGTACCGGGGGTGTTGCCTATGGCCATGAGTCTCACCCAGCCACATCTCAAAGGGATGTTGGTCTCGGCTGAAAACGCCTGCGAGGCCGCCATGGCCGGGACGGTGCCGGTATTTCCGGTCAAGTCGCTCAAGGAGGCGGTGCACTTTTTCGAAGACCAAACGACCATCCAGCCCCACAAGATCGACATCAAGGCGGTTTTCGACCGCGCCCGCATCTACCCGGTCGATTTTTGCGATGTCAAAGGTCAGGAAACGGCCAAGCGGGCACTCGAAGTTGCCGCGGCCGGCGGTCACAACGTCATCATGATCGGTCCGCCCGGGTCGGGGAAGACGATGCTGGCGCGAAGGCTGCCCACAATTTTACCTGACATGACTCTGGGCGAGGCGCTCGAAACCACCAAGATTCACTCGGTGGCCGGGCGTCTTCCCGCCGACTCGGCCCTGGTTGCTACTCGCCCTGCGCGATCACCGCATCACACGATCTCCTATGCCGGATTGATAGGCGGAGGCGCGATCCCGAAACCCGGCGAAGTATCTCTCGCGCACAACGGCGTGCTCTTTCTCGACGAACTCCCCGAGTTCAAGAAGGACATCTTGGAGATGCTGCGCCAGCCGATGGAGGACAATCACGTCACTATTTCGCGGGCCGCCACGACTCTGACCTACCCGGCCCGATTCATGCTCGTAGCCGCGATGAACCCCTGTCCGTGCGGATACAGCGGAGAACAATTGCATGAGTGCAAATGCACGCCGGGTGAAATCCAGCGTTATATGTCGCGCATCTCCGGACCGCTTCTGGACCGGATCGATATTCATGTCTCGGTGCCGTCGGTGAAATTCAAAGAGTTGTCGTCGGAAACGCGCGGGGAAAAGTCCGAGATCATCCGCAAACGGGTCAACTCGGCACGACAGCGACAGCTTGACCGGTTCAAGGGAGAGAAGTCGCTTTACTCGAACGCCCAGATGGAGTCGCGCGATATCAGGCGTTTCTGCCAACTCGATGAAAAATCACAAGCGTTACTGGCGCTGGCGATCAAACAGCAGGGATTATCGGCGCGGGCGTACGACCGGATATTGAAAGTCTCGCGCACAATAGCCGATTTGGACAATTCGGATGACATCCAGATGGGACATGTCGCCGAGGCGATCCACTACCGGACGCTCGACCGGCACTTGTGGTTGTGAGGGGGGGCATAGGTTTTGAACAGATGTCACTTGTTGGCACTATTCGGTGCCCCAGCGCTTGCGCTGGGATGTAAGCATATACTCTGGTGCCCCAGCGCTTGCGCTGGGATGTAAGCATATACTCTGGTGCCTAAGCGCTTGCGCTGGAATGTAAGCATATATTCTGGTGCCCCAGCGCTTGCGCTGGGATGTAAGCATATACTCTGGTGCCTAAGCGCTTGCGCTGGAATGTAAGCATATATTCTGGTGCCCCAGCGCTTGCGCTGGGTCTTGATGCACTATGACTGAATTGAAACATTACGATCACCTCTCCGACGTCCGCTTTGTCACTTTCTCCTGTCACCAGCGTCTACCCCTCCTCTTCGATGATTCCGTCATTCGAGTCTTCGTCGAGGAGCTGTTTGCGGTCAAACTGAAGTACTCGCTTCGACTGTATGCTTATGTAGTAATGCCTGAGCACGTACATTTAGTCCTAAAGCTACTCGCTAGTTGTCGGCTTGGTATAGTTGTCGGTGAACTGAAGTCGCGTTCGGCCAGACGAATATTGCCACTGTTGTTTAGGGCTGGTCTTAGTTCCGGTGAGCTCGAAGTGTTTCGTCACGGTGAATTACAGGAAGCACTTTGGTTGCCGCGGTGCTATGACCACAATTGCCGCTCATCGGAGTCAGTGAGGTTGAAGATTGAGTACTGTCACAAGAATCCAGTGACTCGTGGTCTGGTGACTCAACCAGGTCAATGGATATGGTCGAGTTACAACTGGTATTCGGGAATGAAGGATGTGCCGATCTCAATGGATGAACCGGATTTCTGATAGGCATCCCAGCGCAAGCGCTGGGGCACCAAAACGAGCAGAGTTGGATGTAGGGGTTTCTGATAGGAATCCCAGCGCAAGCGCCGGGGCACCAGAAGTTGGGCCGGCCCCCACGTCGCGCATTGATTGTAGCTGTTACACTCTCCAACGGTCCTCTTCACCATTTGACAATCCCCTTCAATCCCTTACCTTACCCCCACTATGTCCGACGAAATAAGACAAAGCCGCGTCGAGAAGCTGATGCTCGAGGCCGCCCGAACTTTCAACAGCACCCTCGAATACGAAGAGTTGATCGAGATGGTGCTCAAACTCGTCATGGCGGCGGTCGATTCCGAAGTGGCCGCCATCTATCGCCATGACCCCGACCCGCGCGAACGTCGCACCCGAGTTATGTCCGACCGTGATTTCAAGATGCAGACGCTCGGCCGTCAGCCGTCCGCGGGTGTGCTCGGCTGGGTGATGGATCGCAAGGAGGCGGTCATTATCAACGATGCCGCCAATGATCCCCGGGTCGATCACGATATGGGCAGCCAGGTAGGCGTGATGGCGCGCTCGCTGGTCGCTCTGCCGCTGATCGGACGCGGCAAACTGATCGGCGTGGTCGAGGCGGTCAACAAGCTCAACGGGGAGTTCGGTCAAGCCGACCTGGACGTCCTCAGCGGTCTGAACAACCAGATCGCGGTAGCCGTCACAAACGCCTATCTCTACCGCGAGGCGAAACGAGAAGCGCTTGAAAAGACGCTGCTGTACGAGATTGGACAGAAGTTGTCATCGAAGTTGTCACTCCAGGAAGTGCTCGCGGCCATTCTCGATTCCCTCAAGCAGGTAGTCAACTTCCAGGTCGGCGGCGTCTTTCTCTGTGACGATAAAGGAGTCGACCTCAACGCCATTTACACGGTGGGCTATAACCCCGAGTCCGAAGACAGCCTGCATCTCAAGTGCGACGAAGGTCTGGTCGGTGCGGCGGCGACTTCGGGGAAGGAAGTAATTGTCGACGACGTCACCTCGGATTCGCGCTACGTTCAGATGACCGCCGACACGCGCAGCGAAATAGCCGTGCCGATCAAAGTCAATGACCGTGTTATCGGCGTCATCAATCTCGAATCCAACGATCACAGTGCTTTCGACCGCAGCCACGTCAATTTGATCCGGGCGTTCGCGTCGCAGGCCGGAATGTCCATCGAGCGTGCCCGGATGGTTGAACGCAATCTGAATGCAAAACAGCTCGAAGCTCAACTCGGCGTGGCCCGCGACACGCAGCGTACTTTCCTGCCAAAGAAGGATCCGACTGTCTCTGGTTATGACATAAGCGGGCACAATACGCCGTCGGGTCAGGTTGGCGGCGACTATTACGATTTCATTCGCATTGTCGATAGCCATCTTGGGATCGCTATCGCCGACGTTTCCGGCAAGGGGATGCCGGCCGCGCTGGTCATGGCGTCGTTCCGGGCGTCGCTGATCGCCGAGATCCGCAACAACTACTCGATTCGCACGATCGGCCAGAAAGTCAATTCGCTGCTCTGTGAATCGCTCGAGTCGGGGATGTACGTGACCGCGGTCTACGGCGTGCTCGACACGACCAACCATATCTTCACCTTCTCCAATTTCGGCCACAATCCGCCGCTCTGGTTTCGTCTGGACGGCACGGTGGAACTTCTCAACGTTGGCGGCGTGTTGCTCGGTGTCAACAAACAGGCGACGTTCGAAGAGCGCGCGTTCATGCTTCAGCCGGGCGAGATGATTGTGATGTACACCGACGGTGTCACGGAAGTTTTCGACAAGGACGGCCACGAATTCGGCCTGGCGGGATTGACCAACGTAATTAAGGCCAACCGCAACGCTAAGAGTATCGAGATAGGCGAGGCGATTGGTAAAGCAGTGTATGCGTATGCCTCGCCGACGCATGTTTTCGATGACATCACGGTGGTGGTGATCAAGCGGCATCCGGCGAAGTAGCCCTCAGGTCATGCTGAGCCTGTCGACGCATGAGCCTTTGTAGGTCGAAACCCCTGCGGTTTCGACATCACCGGGTGGCCCACTATTTATGGCTGGGTGACTGTTGTCTCAGGCCTTGGTCTCCATAACCGACCGGACGCCCTACGGTGTACGCTTTGCCAAGACCCATCCGTCAAATCGGTATCGAAATCTTAGCGAATCTCGGGATTTCCTACGGTTTGCGGAATTCCTCTTCAACGAGATTTATGTTATTGTCGAAGGCTGCCAGGTAATGAAACGTCTTCGGTGAATCCCAGGTTACGGCCGGTCTCCCGGACGGTAAATAGGCACTAATATGTTCACCAGGTATACCGTTAACAAATATGCTCGATTTGCCTTTGATCAGCACCCCATACGCGACATACTTTCCGTCAGTACTGAAAGACGGTGGTGAAAGGAATAGATATTGATCTTCGTAAGGCCCCTGTTCATGTCCGTCGACAACAACAAAGATCGACGCCTTCTTCTGAGCCACAAAGGCATAACGGTCACCTGACGGGGAATGTACAATCGTACCAACGCTGTCATATGCGTTTCCTTCCCGACCATCCACCACTACTGATATGCGACTCTTTTCCCTGGCCCCCAGGAAAGTAGTGTGCACGTGAGAAGAATCGAGCACAAAGTCCGGTGGTAAAGAAGTCGTCCATTTACCGATTACACTATCTCCCAGAAGGACGAGAGCGGTGTCACCATCAGTGGCAGCGTATACAATTTGGTCGGATGCGGGAAGGAAACCATACTTGAAGATATGGTCGTGGCGAGCGATTTCCTTTTCGCCAATTACGAGGACATCCTCGTCGTTCGTCTTGGCGATGTAGGCGACGGCCGAGCCATTTGGGTCAAAGCCGATATTGTTTACATCATCGTATAGTCTCCCCTTGGTGCTGTCGACCGCCACCGCCCATTGCTCGCCCGAACGGGCCGCAAATGCTACACGGCGGCCGTCAGGGCTGAATACGATCTGACCACGGCGGAAGCCCTCTGCCTGAGCAATCACTCTGTGATCCACCAGGAGTTGGGCGCCGGCATCGGATACCGACGAGTAAGCGACATGCTTGCTATCGGGGCTGAAGACCGGCGTTCCTATACTACCGAAAGCTGGACCCTCGTGGTCATCGACGTTGATGACCCAGAGGCCGTCCTGCCGCGCGGCATAGGCGATTCTCCGACTGTCGGGGCTGAACACCACGTTTGCGATCTCTTCGTACTTTGGGCCGGGTAGATGGTCAACCATGACCGCCCACAGCTGACCCTGCATGGCCGCATAGGCGAGCCGCGTGCCGTCGGGACTGAAAACGGCGCGATTCTGCAGGATTGAATCAAACACATTTTCTTTCTGGCCGTTGAGCGCAACCGAATACTTGCCTTTCAAATTGATCACGCAAGCATAGCTGTTATTCTGACTGTTGACTACTGTGGCGCCCGGGACCATGATTGCAAACTGGACCTCACCTAAACTGGTGCGCCTTACTTCGAAGCGCTGGTCCGGTCCAAGTTGATCGACAAGACCGGAAACGGCCTTGTCAAGAAGTCCGCCCCCGCAACCGGCCAAGCATAGCAAAACCGCGGCAAGCGCAATTCTCTGCACTCTTGAAGAAGTACCTATCACTGGCATTGACCTTCTCCTATCGCTAGATCTCATTGGTCTTGTTGACGCAGTTGATGCACAAGGATGAGCCCTCGTGCGCGCAAATCATTTTGGTCGGCGGCCTTCTGAAGCCACTTCATCGCTTCTGCTTTGTCTTGTTCCACGCCGCGCCCTTCATCGTAACATATTCCCAGTTCGGTCTGAGCAAAGGCATACCCTTTGTCGGCTGCGAATCGAATAAGTCGGACAGCCTCAGTGACCGACTCTTGAACTCCAAAGCCATCGAAATAGCACAGCCCAAGTCGATATTGACCTGCTGGAGACATATGGCTGGCAGCCTGCCGGGCCCAGCTCAAAACATCCGCAGTATCGGACGCAGTCCGCGCTTTCTCCTGCCTAAGATCAAAGAGCTGAACCATAGCATCTGGGTCACCGGTCTGTGCAAGTCGTTGAAAGACAGCTTCAGCCTGGGCCGTGTCAATACTCAGGCCGTAGCCGGTCAAATAGCATTTCCCCAGCGCGTACTCGGCTTCAATTGATCCGTGATCCGCTGCTCTTCGGCAATACTGAAAATTGGCTGAAGTGTCGACGGGGAAGGTTTCGAGGCCGTACAGAAACAGATCGTACTCAGCTTTGGCGAATCCTCCATCGGCTGCTTTCCGGATCCACATTCGAGCGGTTTCTGCGTCCGTCTCAACCCCCCGACCCTCGGCATAACACCAACCCAGTTCATATTGGGCCTGAAGATCTCCAGCTTCCGCTGACTGGACCAGCCGCCTGGCGTTTATGCGGTCAGGATCAGTCAGGTTCCGGTAGACCTCCTCGTCATATTTCCCGACTGAGACAGGTTTTGTCGGATCCGAAATGTCATATACGTCCAGTCCGAGGGGCGTCGCTACACAAGCATATTGGCCCGCTATTGAAAGCGGATCGTCGAAAAGAAAATAGCTGGATTGCAGAACCGGCCGTTCCAGGATCGAGCAGTCGACGATGTCCTGATCGACTATGACCAGATTACCCCGGGCCTTGTAATAGTAGGCCGTCTCGGACTCAAGTTTGCACTTGCCGACCGTCAAGAGGGTCGGGCCGTCAGAGTGTATGACCTCGAGTGCCGATTTCTTGATGCCGACAATTGTACTGTCATTCAATACCAGAATGCCGGTGAATCTTCCTTTGAGTGGTTTGTCTCCGCTGAGCGGTTTCGCTCCGCTGGTCATCGCTTCAAGCGCATTCCTGTCGTATACAAACAGGCCGTCATCTCCGGCGACGGCGAAAATCCGGTCGTTCACCGCGATTCGGTCGCATTTCCGAGATAATTCTATGCTTGAACTAAGGGTGATGGACGAATAATCGACAGTTGTCAGTACCTGTAAGTATCTCTTCTTCGTCGTCCCGATAAGAGCATAGATGGTTCGGTCAATTGAGGCCAGGTCCAGAAGTCGCGCCGGATCGTCGTCGGCAGTTGCGACAGAGAACACATATCGGCCGCACAATTGCGGTTGGCGTCGATTACTCACGTCTATGATCTGAAGATCGTGCATTTGCCAGAATTTTGGGTACACACAGACGTGTGTGCTGTCGCATATCGTGACGTAAAGATCCGTCACCGCCTCGGACTTGACAAAGGACACAAATTGCGGAGAGGCTGGGGTTTGGATGTCAAATACGAAGAGTCCCTTATCCGACGTGGCAAAGACTTCGCTGCCCCTTGATTCCACGTCCGACAGTCCACTCCAAGCCGGTGTCGTGCAGTCGGTTGTACTCGTATCTGTACCGCGGGTGAAACTGTACACCAGAACGTCAGATGAAGAATAATTCAGCGCTTTGTCTGTCTCGCTCGCACTCCAGCGATCGCACTGTATCACCAGGGTCAGGCGTCGAGGAATACTGTCAACCGGATCCGACAAAATGAACTCGTACTTATCTTCGCCTCCGCTTGCCTGGAGGAGAACGGTCCCTTTGTAACTGGGGTACCCCAGGTCCTGCCAGAATTGCGACCAGTGCTCGTCTCGAGTGCTGGTCGACACCTCCAGTTCATGGCGGGCAAAAGCGTGGCCGCAGACTATGCTGTCAAAATCAATTTCGAACGATGGTAGATAAAATCCGCCGCTGTTGTGCATGATGTTGATGCCGGTCACTCCGACTAGTTCGATCATCAGCCTACCTGACAATTCAGATTCCTGCCGGGATTGTCTCGAAGTGGAGGCCGTGTCCGTGCTTATCCAGAAACCGGCGAGCCACTGATTGGTGCTGTCACAATAGGAGACGGTGCTAATACTCTCCCCGAAATCATCTTGAGCGCCGCACTTTGGTACGGAGATCATACTCGCGAGTATTATCAGCGTCAGAACGAACGCATTCGCATTCATTGGATTTCTGACACACGTTCCGTTGATCTGAACTGTTGAAGCCCGCATTATCAAACAGATTCTCCGTGCAGGCTCGCATACTCTTATCGCAAGTAGACAACAAGCTGTTTTGAGCATATGTCGCTCCCACTCACAAAGCCGAATAGTCACGCTCTTCGCACACAATTTGGTCTGCGGTACTATCCTCGGGCTTCACTTCGTCTTCCGCGACTGCAATGTGGATGCCGGATTGGAATGAAATCACAACTTGCTGCTTCGCAGTACGATACCATAGCGATATCGGGTCAGCTCGAGTCAGGCAGTTGCGAATCGGAGACAGATTTTGGAGTCACCATGTCTCAGAATTGCCACTCCGTCAATGGCAAATCAGGTAGCCAAGTTGGGGTCCGGTTCAATCTTGCCTAAATGAAATATTCAATCCGCGCGTTCTCCACCCACCGCAAGCGGTGGGGCACCAGAGCGTAGACGGGGCAGACGAGGACGTCTGCCGCCCACGATAATTCATTACTGGATGTCCGTTTTGCCGCTCAAAAAATCCATGCGGCGAATTCGACCTACAAGAGCTATATTCTCCCTGCGATGAAGGTTTTGGCTTCACAGGAGACTACAGATGGCTCTGAAAACATACCAGCAATATCTCGATTCCCTCAAGAAACTCCGTCCCAATATCCATAAGTTCGACCAACTGATTGAGGACGTCACCACCCACCCCGCCACCCGCCGGACTGTCGAAGGCCACGGGTGGACTTTCAAGGCGGCCCACGACGACAAGCTGCGCGACAAGGTCACGACCGTGTCGCATCTGACCGGCGAGCCGATCAGCCGGTACCTCTCGATCATTCAGTCGGCCGAAGACATGTACGCCAATTCTGATATGAAGCGGTTGATGTTTCACCTCACCGGCACCTGCACCGGCGGGCGCTGCGCCGGATGGTCGGCGCTCAATGCCATGTTCGTTACGACCTGGGAAATGGACCACGATCTCGGCACGGATTATCACCAGCGTTTCTTGACATGGCTCAAGGATGCTCAAACGCGTGACATTACGATCGCCGGTGCGCTCACCGATGCCAAGGGCGACCGCACCAAATCACCGTCGCAGCAAGCCGACAAAGATGTCTTCCTGCACATGGTCGAGAAGCGACCGGACGGTATCGTAGTTCGCGGAGCGAAAATCATGATCTGCGGTGTGGCGGCCGCCAATGAGATTTTCGTTCTGCCAGGGTCAGGTTATCGCGACGAAGACGCTGACTGCGCCATTTCGTTCGTGATTCCGAGAGACGTCAAAGGTCTGACCATAGTCGAAACCCGCCACCCGAGCGACACCCGCGACGAAGAAGAAGGGTTCGACAACCCGGTCCACGAGGGCGGCATCACGCAGGCGTTCCTGTTCTTCGAAGATGTATTCGTCCCGAAAGAGCGGGTCTTCATGTGCGGCGAAGTAAAATACGCGCTCCCGGCGGTGAGCTATTTCATCATGCCGTATCGCGCCGCAATCGGCGGCTGTGTGGCGGGGCAGGGGGATATCAAGATCGGTTCGGCGCTGCTGACCGCCCGCACCAACGGCCTCGCCGACAAAATCTTCCGCGACAAAGTCACCCGGATGGTCATCAACAACGAGACCACGTTCGCGGTCGGTATAGCGGCAGCGGCGCGAGGCAAGAAACACCCCTCCGGCGCCTGGCTGTGCGACCCGCTTTTGTCCAATGTCAACAAAGTCCACGTGGCGACCCTGCCGTATGAGACTTCGGTGCTGGCGCAGGACATCGCCGGCGGAATCGCCGAAACCGGCTGTATGCCGTCGTACAAAGATTTCCAGTCGAGAAAGTATGGTCACCTGATAAAGAAATATCTAACGGCAAAGCACTCGGCCGATTCGCGCGCCCGGGCCGCCCGGTTAGTGGAATGGAGCACGATCGGCGGTGGGGTGCCCGGCTGCATGCACGGGGGTGGGTCGCCCGACGGGGCCAAGCTGGTGATTGGTGCTACCGCAAAGCTGGAAGAAAAGGTACAGGCGGCGCGCCGGGTGGCGGGAATTGTCGAGGATATTCCTGATCCGGGGAAGAAATAGGAACGCAACCAATTGACCCACAACGCGTTATGACTGCCTCGCATGGCGGGCCGGTCTCTTGATTCAGGATTAGCGATCAATTGATAAAACCGTCCAATTTGGTCTATTTCGGCTTGACGGAACATGATTGAGGCCATAAGTTACAAGACTTGGCCATTTGGGCCCATAGCTCAGTTGGTTAGAGCAGCTGACTCATAATCAGCGGGTCGTAGGTTCAAGTCCTACTGGGCCCAGATTGTGGGCACGGATAGGACTGAAGAATGGGCAATTAGCTCAGCTGGTTAGAGCGTTCGGTTCACATCCGAGAGGTCACTGGTTCGAGTCCAGTATTGCCCATAGATTGTAAAAAGAGTGTCGTGAAAAAAAGGTTCATTCCAGCCGTAATTACTGAAATTCGCATACAGACGGCTGGTCGAAATAGCGAGGTTAAAACCGCATTTCCCGCGGATCACAGGGAAATGCGGTTTTTTGTTGGTTATGACTCAACCCATTAAGGAGGCATTACCCGTGCGCAACGATCTCGAGTTGCTGTTGAAACTTCAGGTAATCGACTACGATCTCGGCGAGCTGGAGCGTTCCAAGGATTATCTGCCCGATATGATGGAAAACCTTAACCGTGAAATCCTGGACGCGAAACAGAAGGTAGTCGACACCGTCAACGCTCTCGATGGAGCCAGGGTGACGCGGAAGAAGCTCGAACTGGATATTCAAACCAGAGAAAGCGAGCTCCAGAAGTATCAGCAGCAGATGATGTCGATCAAGACCAATCGGGAGTACGACGCTCTCGTGGCGGAAATCGACAGCATCAAGAGCGCCGTTTCAGCCAGTGAAACCGAGTTGCTGAAAACGATGGAGTCGATCGAGCAGTTCGACAAGGATATTGTCGCCTGGCGTGAAAAAGAGACTGCCATCGTTGAGAACAACCAGAAACAACTCATGGTCCTCAAGGAGAAGATGGATTCGATCGGCGACAAGGTGCTGGAGAAGAAGGACAGCCGCCAGGAAATCATCAAGAGTATCCCGGTTACCGTGATGTCCACCTACGAGCGGGTACGCAAGGGGCGGGGCGGTCGGGCGGTCGTAGTAGTGAAGAAAAGAGCCTGCAGTTCCTGTTTCAAGTCGCTCACTCCTAAGAAGATTCAGGAAATCAAGCGGAACGACCACGTTATGACGTGTGACTATTGCGGCTGCTTGCTCTTCTGGGATGAGGAAGAATCACCGTAGGCAGCGGCCCCGGTATCAAGGGCAAATACTTATGGCTGAGTTACTACCCAAAAGTGGTCTGGCATTCGACGACATCCTGCTGGTGCCGGCCTATTCCGAGATCCTTCCCCGAGATGTTGATATTGCCACCGAAATCGCGCCCGGCATTGATCTGAACATACCGGTTATGTCCGCGGCCATGGATACGGTCACGGAAGCCGAGCTGGCCATCGCGCTCGCGCGCCAGGGGGGAATCGGGGTCATTCACAAAAATCTGTCGCCGGAACGACAGGCATCCGAAGTCGACAAAGTCAAACGTTCCGAATCGGGGATGATTGTCGATCCGATCACGCTCACACCGGAAAAGACGGTCGGCGACGCTATCGCGGTGATGCAAAAATTTTCGATCTCCGGCATCCCGATCACCAAGGGCGAGCGTCTGGTCGGCATTCTCACCAACCGCGACCTGCGCTTTGTGCGCGACGTTACGCTGTCCATTGACGACGTCATGACCAAGGAGAACCTGGTCACCGTGCCGGAAGGCACCGATATCGAGACTGCCAAGGATATATTACATAAGCATCGAATCGAAAAAGTCCTGATCGTTGACGACCAGTACCGACTGAAAGGTATGATCACGGTCAAGGACATCATGAAGAAGATTCAGTACCCGGCGGCCGCCAAAGATGGACGCGGCCGGTTGCGGGTGGCGGCGGCGGTCGGAGTGGGCGCTGATAGCGAACACCGCGCCGATGTCCTCGTTGGGGCGGGGGTCGACCTTCTGGTAGTCGACAGCTCCCACGGCCACAGCAAGGGTGTCCTGAAGATGGTGGAGCTGCTGAAAAAGAAATTCCCGGTGCCGATCATGGCGGGCAATGTCGCCACCGCCGCCGGAGTCAAGGCGCTGGTCGCCGCGGGGGCGGACAGTGTCAAGATAGGCATTGGCCCTGGGTCGATTTGTACCACGCGTATAGTAACCGGCTCCGGCATGCCCCAGGTGACAGCCATTATGAACGCTGTCGAAGCGGCCCATAAGAGCAACACCCCGCTAATTGCCGACGGTGGCATCCGCTACTCGGGCGACATCACCAAGGCCTTAGCCTGTGGCGCACATGCGGTTATGATAGGTTCCCTACTGGCGGGAGTTGACGAATCCCCGGGCGAAACAGTTCTATTTGAAGGGCGTACCTTCAAAGTTTATCGCGGGATGGGCTCGATTGGAGCGATGCAAAAGGGGAGTTCGGATCGGTATTTCCAGGACCACAATCTGGAAGCTTCCAAGTTTGTCCCTGAAGGAGTCGAAGGGCGGGTCCCTTATAAAGGTCGGCTGGCCGAACTGGTCTACCAACTGGTGGGCGGACTTCGAGCCGGTATGGGCCTCTGCGGCGCAAAAAATCTGGCGGAACTTCGCCGCGACGCACAGTTTATTCAGATTACCGGGGCCGGCCTGGCGGAATCTCATCCCCACTCCGTGCCGATAACTAAAGAAGCGCCCAACTATCGGCGATTTACCGACTAGGCTGTGGGCCATGAAATCGAGAAGTGTTGTTTGTTTGTATATATTAACTCGAGACGACGAAAGTAGAAGGAGCAGTCGCGCTTTAAACATCGTTTAGAGTGAGGAAAGTCCGAGCTCCACAGAATCAGAGCGCCCGGTAACGCCGGGGCGGAGTAATCCGACGGAAAGTGCCACAGAAACATACCGCCGCCGACTCGTTCGGAGGTAAGGGTGAAATCGCGGTGTAAGAGACCACGGCTGACTCCAGAGATGGAGCAGTGGGTAAACCCCGCTCGGAGCAAGGCCAAATAGGGGAAGAGGAGTTGATTCGCTCCGCTACCATTCCCGGGTAGGCCGCAGGAGCGGACCGGGCAACCGGCCGCCCAGATCAATGACTGCCGTCCTGCGCAACAGGACGCACAGAACTCGGCTTATCTTCTGCTTTCGCTGGCTCACAGCTGCTGTGAGGCACATATGAGCCTGGCTCACAAGACCGCTTCTCCCCGGTGGGAACTGGCCGGTACTCCTGATTTCCGGCTAGTGGACCAACTGGTTATAGATACCAGTCTGCCCAAGAACATAGTCAAGATTCTCGTCAACCGTGGCCTGGACACGCCCGCATCTATCCACACCTTTCTCGAACCGAGTCTGGCCGATCTCAAAGATCCGTTTGAAATGAGTGGTATGGATCTGGGCATCGACCGTCTCACCAAGGCCCTCTATAACAACGAGAAGATCCTTATCTACGGCGATTACGATGTCGACGGCATCACGGCCACCGCGCTCCTGTATCTCGTTCTAAACAAGCTCGGAGCCAACGCCGATTTCTACCTGCCCAATCGTCTGACCGAAGGGTACGGCCTTTCGACCGAGGGGATTGACCTGGCCAAGAAGGCCGGTGTGTCTCTGGTAGTGACGGTCGATACCGGTATCACCGCGGTGGAAGAGATCAAATATGCAACGTCGATCGGTATCGATGTGGTCGTGACCGATCATCATGAACCGGCCGATGCGCTTCCTGCAGCGCTGGCGATCATCAATCCCAAACAGTCGGCGTGCGATTACGGCGGTGAATTGTCGGGAGTCGGGGTGGCCTACAAATTCGCTCAGGCGCTTTACCGGAGGCTCGGCCAGGACGAAAACGAACTTCATGAACATCTCGATCTCGTGGCGCTGGGCACATCCGCGGATATTGTTCCGCTCGTGGATGAAAACCGCGTGCTGACCAAGTTCGGAATCAAGCAGATAGCCCGCACTACCAAACCGGGCATCAAGTCGCTTGCTTTTGTATCGGGTTTGATGGGCAAAGAGATCGGCACCGGTCAGGTGGTATTTATCCTGGCGCCGCGCCTCAACGCCATCGGCCGCCTGGGTGACGCCCGTCAAGCGGCCCGCCTGCTGGCCACGCGCGACGAACGTCTGGCGTCCGATATCGCCCGCAAACTCGACAGCGAAAACCGCCGCCGCAAAGAGATTGACGAGCAAACGCTTCAGGAAGCACTCGCCCAGATGGAACAGACGGTTGATTTGGAACAGGACAAGGCGATCGTGCTTTCCGCTGAGGGGTGGCATCAGGGGGTTATCGGGATTGTCGCCAGTCGTCTGGTGGAACGCTATCATCTGCCGACCGTCATGATCGCGATTAGCGACGGCGAAGGCAAAGGTTCGGCTCGCTCGATACCCGGATTCCACCTGTGTGAAGCTCTCAAGCAGTGCGAACATCTTTTGATGCGCTATGGTGGTCACAAGTACGCCGCCGGGCTTTCGATCAAGTCGGAGAATATCCCGGCCTTTCGCGATCTGTTCAGAGAGGTTTCCCGGCAAAACCTCACGCTGGAGGATACCACTCCCAAGTTAAACATCGATCTGGAAATCGGACTGGATGATATCACCGAAGAATTCGTCCGTCTGCTTGAGCAATTCGCGCCGTTTGGTCCGCAAAACATGCGCCCCATATTCCTGACCCGCAACTGCGAAATCATCGACGTGCCTTATGTCGTGGGAAGCAATCACCTGAAGATGCAGCTCGGCAAGGATGGCGCCGTGGTCGACGTTATCGGATTCGGTTTTGGCCACATGGCCCGCGATTTATCGGATCGGGGCTGTCTGGTGGATGTAGTCTACGCTCTGGAGTTCAATACCTATCGCGGTGTCACCAAAGTGCAGATGCGGGTGCGTGACATCAAACCGACCGTCGGAGAGTTCACAACCGGATACTGAGCCATGACTCTTCTGGAGCGGTTCGAGCAAGGGGACATTCGGGCGCTGTCGCGGCTGGTGTCCCATGTCGAGAACCGGGGTGAGGGTTTTCAGGACCTGCTCGGGCGGCTCTATTCGAAAGCGGGACATTCGCTCCGAATCGGTGTCACCGGTCCTCCCGGCGCAGGCAAATCGACTCTCGTCAACGGTCTGGCCCGCCAATTCCTGAATCAGAATAAGAAGATCGGCATCGTTGCGGTTGACCCGACTTCGCCCTTTACCGGTGGGGCGCTTCTGGGTGACCGGGTCCGGATGAATGATTTTCCTATCGACGGCCGCATCTATTTCCGCTCGATGGCCACTCGTGGCGCCACCGGTGGACTGGCCGCGGCCACCGACAACGTGGCGATTCTCTACGATGCCTTTGGATTCGATATCACTTTGATCGAAACGGTCGGAGTCGGACAGGTAGAGCTCGACATTATCGATACCTGCGATGTGGTCGTGGTCGTCATTGTGCCGGAGTCGGGCGATGCTGTCCAGATGCTCAAAGCCGGTTTGATGGAAATCGCCGACATTTTCTGTCTCAACAAGGCCGACCGTCCGGGGGCAGAACGTCTCGCCGCCGACCTGCGCCATACGCTCGAAACCCAGTTGATGGTATCCCGCGCCCGACACGCGGCCAGTGGACTGACAACCCAGCGGCACACGCTGGTCAGCCATGACAATGGCGAAGATCATACCATTCCGATTATCCAGACCGAGGCAACTTCCGGCAAGAATGTCGACGCCCTGTTTGCGGCTATCAACGGATATCTCGAACACAGTCGAGAATCAGGATTGTTCGACCGGAACCGCCGCCGCCGCCTGCGGAAGAAGATTCTCAACATCCTCATTCACCGGTTTCAGGGTGAATTCATCAGTCATCTGGCCGACGAGTCCGAGTTGGACAAAGCGATCGAGCAGATTCGCACCGGCCAGACCAATCCGTACATGATCAGTGACCAGCTCTATCGGCAATTCCTGAAGCGGTAGGTGGGCTAGATTCGGCCTCGGTTCGAAACAGGTCATTTTCTCACGTGCCCGGCAGATGCCCACATCTGCCGGCTCGCACAACACTCTTCGGTACCCCACCCAACGGGTGGGATTTGTCGCCCTGGATGCCCCGCCTGAAGCGGGGCAAGACAGAGGGGAAGCTCGCTCATGAAGAGTGCCCGGCCCGCCGCAGGCGGGTCCACATCTGCCGGCTCGCACTGATGCGTCGAATTGAGATTGCAACGCTATGGAGGCCACGCGCGAAGATGGCAGAACCGCTCGCCGAAGCGGCGCGGGTTCTGCCCTACCCGAACTTGAGCCGCGCGGAATGCGGCAGGTCACAACCTCGACCGCCTCCGACGGTCTCGGTCAGGACCTGCCGCAACCGAATAGCGCCTCATTCGCCGTTCATACCACGTGCCCGGCAGATGTCCACATCTGCCGGCTCGCACCGATGGTGCCGATTTGAGATTGCCACGCTACGGAAGTCACGCGCGAAGATGGCAGAACCACTCGCCGAGGCGGCGAGGGTTCTGCCCTACCCGAGCTTGAGTCGCGCTGAAGGCGGCAGGTCACAACCTCATCCGCCCGTGGCGGACTCGGTCAGGACCTGCCGCAACCGATTGATCGCCTCAGTTACCGTACATGGTGAATCGTAATGGCTTGTGGCCGTGGCGGATACGTCGACCCGGCCCGACACGGAAGAACACCTGCTTGCTTGCTTTTGCGGGACCTTTGTATTATGGTAAATGTTCTGACCGGCAAGGAGATAAACGAGAGATGTTCGATAGAAAGCACCTAGACAAACTCAACGCCCGACTGCGCGAATGGGACAAGCAGGCCGCGAAATCCCGGGGCAAGAAATCGCTCCCGAGGTTCTTCACCGTGTCCGGTGTCGACATCGACGAACTCTACGGCCCGAATTCTATCCAGGACGGTGACAACCCCGAACACTACTGGAGCCACATCGGCCTGCCGGGCGAGTTCCCCTACACCCGTGGCGTCCATCACACCATGTACCGCACCCGCCTCTGGACCATGCGCCAGTTCGCCGGGATGGGCAACCCGCGCCAGACCAACGAACGCTTCCTGATGCTCCTCAAAGAAGGCGGCACCGGCCTTTCGACTGCGTTTGACCTGCCCACTCTCATGGGTTACGATTCCGATCACGCCCGCGCCCTCGGCGAAGTCGGCAAGTGCGGCGTGGCGGTCGACACCCTCGCCGACATGGAAATCATCTTCGACAAGATCGACCTCGCCAAAGTATCTACGTCGATGACCATCAACTCGCCGGCGTCGATCCTTCTCGCCATGTACCTGGCGGTCGCCGAGAAACAGGGCGTTCCGTTCTCTCAGGTGCGCGGCACGCTTCAGAATGATATCCTCAAAGAATATATCGCGCAGAAAGAATATATTTTCCCGCCGCGACCGTCGGTGCGGCTCATCACCGATATGATGGCCTACTGCACTGAGCACGTTCCGCAATACAACACGATTTCGATTTCCGGCTATCATATCCGCGAGGCGGGCGCGACCGCCGCACAGGAGCTGGCGTTTACCCTGGCCGACGGGTTCCAGTACATAGAATCGGCCATTGCGGCCGGGCAGGACGTCGACGCTTTCGCGCCGAGGCTCTCGTATTTCTTCAACGCCCACTCTGATTTCTTCGAGGAAATCGCCAAGTATCGGGCGGCGCGCCGCATCTACGCCAAGCGGATGCGTGACAAGTACCACGCCAAAGACGAACGAAGCTGGCTGCTCCGGTTCCATACCCAGACGGCCGGATGCTCGCTGACCGCACAGCAGCCGGAGATCAATATCGCGCGCGTGGCGCTTCAGGGGCTCTCGGCGGTGCTGGGCGGTACGCAGTCATTGCATACGAATTCCATGGATGAAACTCTAGCGCTGCCGAGCGACAAGGCGGCCCGGATCGCTCTTCGCACGCAGCAGGTGCTCGCCTATGAAACCGGCGTGGCCAACACGATTGACCCGCTCGGCGGTTCGTGGTTTGTCGAGGCGCTGACCGACCAGATGGAAGCCGAGGCGGAGAAGATTTTCGCCGAGATCGAAGAGCGCGGCGGCGTGTTCGAGGCTATCGAGGACGGTTACTTCCAGCGCGAAATCGCCCGCTCGGCCTACGCCTATCAGCGCGAGATCGAAAAGAAAGAGCGGGTCGTGGTAGGTGTGAACGATTTCGTTCTCGAAAACGAGAAGGTTGACATCCCGGTGCTTCGGATCGACCAGGCGATGGAGCACGCGCAGGTGGCGTTCTGCAAGAAGATCAAGGCCGGGCGCGACAATGTCAAAGTACAGGCGGCGCTGAATCGACTGCGCGATGTAGCGTCCGGCACGGGGAATACGTTCCCGGCGATTCTCGATTGTGCGCGGGTGTACGGCTCGGTGGGCGAGATGTGTGATGTGCTCCGGGGTGTCTGGGGCGAATGGTCCGAGAGTCAATCGGCGATGCAGGTGTCGTAGGATTTACTCGAAACAAATGCATGAATGTTCCAGTGGTGATGTTGAGATAGAAATCTATGTCCAAAAAAATCAGAGTACTCTTAGCCAAACCCGGCCTTGACGGCCACGATCGCGGCATCAAAGTCATCGCCGCGGCCTTCCGCGACGCCGGGTTCGAAGTCATCTACACCGGCCTTCGCCAAACCCCCGAAATGGTGGTCGATGCCGCCGTGCAGGAAGATGTCGATGCGATCGGCGTCTCGGTCCTCTCCGGCGCGCACATGACTCTGTTTCCGGCGATCCTCGACGAAATGAAGAGGCGCGGCGCGGAGGATATGCTCTTGTTCGGCGGCGGGATCATCCCCGACGAAGACAAAGAAGAGCTGGAGAAGTTGGGTGTGGCGAAACTGTTCACGCCCGGCGCGGCCACTGAGGATGCGATCGATTTCCTCAGAAAAGCGGTCGAGGCGAAGAAGAGCAACGAACAGATAATGTAGCAAGGAAGAGATTCTTATATATCGTTCAGGAGGAAAAATGCCTTTTAACATTGATCCGAAACAACAAGCAGTCCGCGACGAAGTCAAAGCGTTCGCCGAAAAACACATCTATCCCGTATCCGTCGAATGGGATCAGAAACCGGAACCGCGCCCGTTCCCGCGCGACATGTATCGCAAATTCGGCGAGGCCGGTTTCATCGGCTACAATTCCCCGACCCAGTACGGCGGCAGGGGAAAATCCAACATGGAGTATATCACCCTGATCGAGGAGTTGTGCTATCATGACGCCGGTTTCGGGCTCCTGTGCGCCGTGGGCGAGCTGGCCTGTTATCCGATCGTCTATTTCGCGAGCGAAGAGCAAAAGAAGAAATATCTCCCCGACCTGCTTTCCGGAAAGAAAGTCTGCGCCTTCGTGCTGACCGAGCCGCAGGCGGGTTCCGACGCCGCCAACGTTCAGACCGTGGCAGTGGACAAGGGTGATCATTACCTGGTCAACGGCGAGAAGATTTTCATCATGCACGGCGATGCCGCCGAAATCGGCGTCTTGTTCTGTAAGATTGAAGGTCTTCCGAAGATGTCAGCCCTGATTGTCGAAACCGACCAGCCCGGCTGGCAGAAGCGCACCCTGAAGAATAAGATGGGTATGCGCGCAGCCACCACCGGCGGGATCGTCATCAAGGACGTCAAAGTGCCGAAAGCCAACCTGCTCGGCGAGACGGGCAAGGGTTTCAGATACGCCATGATGACGCTCGACGGCGCCCGTATCGGCGTGGCCGCGCAGGGCGTGGGCGTGGCGCAGAGAGCGCTCGATGAATCGATCGCCTATGCCAAGAAGCGTATCGCGTTCGGTCAGCCGATTGCCAAATTGCAGGCGATCCAGTGGATGATCGCCGATATGTCCACCCAGGTCGAAGCGGCCCGCATGTTGTGTTACAAAGCGGCGCAGCTTCAGGACAAAGGCGAGCCTTTCTCGCTTCAGGCGGCTCAGGCCAAACTGTTCTGCTCCGAGGCGGCGGGATTCTGTGTTGACCGCGCTATGCAGATTCACGGTGGTTACGGCTATATCGGTGAGTTCTCGCCAATCGAGAAACTCTACCGCGATCAGCGCGTTCTGGAGATTTACGAAGGAACGTCGGAAATCCAGCGCCTGGTTATTGCCGGCAGTGTCATAGGACGCGGATGAAATTCGGACAATTTGAAATCAGAACCTTCGTCGAGCAGAAGTTCAAGCTCGACGGAGGTTCGATGTTTGGCGTTATCCCCAAACTAATCTGGGGTAAAATATGGCCGTCGGACGAGAACAACCTCATTCCGATGGTCGTCAACATGTTCGTGCTCAAAGCGCACGGCAAGAATATGCTGTTCGACGCCGGCCTGGGCGATACGTTGTCCGACCGGGAGAAGAAGGTTTACAACACCGACGGCGTCTCCCATCTCGAAGCAGGATTGAAGAAACTCGGCCTGACTCCGGACGATATCGACGTGGTCATTCTCACCCACTTGCACACCGACCATTGCGGCGGAGTAGTAAAGCGGGTGGACGGCGAATATATCCCGCGCTTCAAGAACGCCCGTTACATCATCAGTCGTGACGAATGGGAAGCGGCGATCCATCCAGACGAGCGCACATCGGCGGTGTATATCTCGTCGCGGCTCCTGCCTCTCGAACAAGCCGGACTGGTCAGCTTCATCGACGAAGATACGGAGCTGTTTCCCGGTATCCGGGCGGTAAGCACCGGCGGTCACACGGAAGATCATTTTGCGCTCGAATTGGAATCCGAAGGACATCAGGTGTTCTATTACGCCGATATTTTCCCGTCGCAGCATCACATGCGCGTGCCGTTTGTGCCGGCGACCGATCTGGTGCCGCGTGAGTCAATGGCGGCCAAGCGGGAAGCGCTCAAGCGCATTGTAAATCATGATGTCATCATGGCGTTCGATCACGATATCGAGGCGCCGCTCGCGAAATTCACCGAGCAGGACGGCAAGCTGATCGCACACCCGATCGACGAACTGACCGGGCAGACCAAATAGCCAAGGGGTAACAGAGGGTGTCACTCAAAGAAAAGCTCGAGCATCTGGAAGCGATGCGCTCCCGGTCGAAGCTGGGCGGCGGCAAGGAACGCATTGACGACCAGCACAAAAAGGGAAAGCTGACCGCGCGCGAACGAGTTGAATTGCTGGTCGATCCGAATTCGTTCGAGGAATTCGACGCGTTCGTCACGCACCGGTCTTCCGATTTCGGCCTGGCCGACAAGAAATTCCTGGGCGACGGCGTCATCACCGGCTGCGGCAAGATCAACGGCCGCATGGTGTATATCTTCTCGCAGGACTTCACCGTTTTCGGCGGCTCGCTCTCAGAGGCTCACGCCGAGAAGGTCTGCAAGATCATGAAGATGGCCATGAAAGTCGGTGCGCCGGTAATAGGCCTCAACGATTCCGGCGGCGCGCGCATTCAGGAAGGCGTTGTGTCGCTGGGAGGCTATGCCGATATCTTCCTGCTCAACACGCTCGCGTCGGGTGTTGTGCCGCAAATATCGGCCATACTCGGTCCCTGTGCAGGCGGAGCGGTTTACAGCCCGGCCATTACCGATTTCGTGCTCATGACCAAGGGGACGTCGTATATGTTTGTCACCGGACCGAACGTGGTCAAGACGGTGACCCACGAACAAGTGACGTCGGAAGAACTCGGCGGCGCGATGGTGCATGCGTCGAAGTCGGGCGTCGCACATTTCGCATGCGAGAACGAAGCGGACGTCATCGACAAACTGAAGCGCCTGCTCAGCTACATTCCCCAGAACAACTTGGAAGATCCGCCGTGGATGGCGACCAATGATCCGCTCGACCGCGAATCGGAAGCGCTCAACCAAATCGTGCCAGATAATCCGAATCACCCGTACGATATCAAGGACGTCATCAAGTTGGTGGTGGACGAAGGGACGTTCTTCGAAGTGCACGAGGAATTCGCGCAAAATATCGTAGTCGGTTTCGCCCGTTTGGGCGGACGATCAATCGGCATTATCGCCAATCAGCCGGCGGTGATGGCGGGGGTGCTGGATATAAATTCATCCGCGAAGGGTGCGCGATTTATTCGGTTCTGCGACTGCTTTAACATTCCGCTCGTTACATTCGAGGATGTTCCCGGATTCATGCCGGGGGTCGATCAGGAGCACGGCGGCATCATTAAGAACGGTGCCAAGCTGCTCTATGCCTATTGCGAAGCGACCGTGCCGAAAGTAACGATCATCACGCGCAAGGCGTACGGCGGTGCATACGACGTCATGAACTCCAAACATGTCCGTGGCGACATGAACTACGCCTGGCCGACCGCCGAAATTGCGGTGATGGGGCCGAAGGGTGCGGTGGAGATCATTTTCAAGAAAGACATTAACGAGGCGACTGACCCCGAAGCGGAAATACAGAAGAAGACGGATGAATTCCGAGAGAAGTTCGCCAATCCGTACGTGGCGGCGGCGCGCGGTTATGTGGATGATGTCATCGAGCCGAAAACGACCCGCCCGCGTTTGATTCGCGCGTTCGAGATGCTCAATAGCAAGAAAGATTCCAACCCGCCCAAGAAGCACGGGAACATTCCGCTGTAGGAATTGGGTCGAAGAATCATGCCCACGCCGATCAAGAAAATTCTGATCGCCAACCGAGGCGAAATTGCTATTCGGGTGATTCGCGCCTGTCAGGAGAGCGGCATTACTTCGGTCGCCGTCTTCTCGGATTGCGATCAGACCGCCTATCATGTGCGTGTGGCCGACGAGGCGTATCATATCGGTCCGTCACCGGCGAACCAAAGCTATCTTGTCATCGACAATATCATCGCTGTGGCAAAGCAATCCGGCGCAGATGCGATCCATCCGGGGTATGGCTTTCTCGCCGAAAACGCCGAATTCGCCCAGCGTTGTATCGACGAAGGGATTATCTTCATCGGCCCCAAGCCCGAAACGATCAAACTTCTCGGCGATAAACTTGCCGCTCGAGCTATGGCTCTCAAAGCCGGTTTGCCGGTAGTGCCGGGGACCGCTATCGGCGCTGAAGATTTCAGCACCGCTCAGCTTTTCGGTGCGCAGGCCGGATATCCTATTCTCGTTAAGGCGGCGGCCGGTGGCGGCGGTAAGGGGATGCGCGTGGTCGAGTCCGGCGAAGCGTTCAAAGAAGCGCTCGCTTCAGCCAGTCGCGAGGCGACTTCGGCGTTCGGTGATGGTCGCGTCTTTCTAGAGAAATATCTGCCCGCGCCGCGACACATTGAAATACAAATCCTCTGCGATCAACACGGCAACTGCATTCATCTGGGCGAGCGCGAATGTTCCATCCAGCGGCGCCATCAGAAAGTAATCGAAGAATCGCCATCGGTAGTGATGACCCCCGAGTTGCGCGAAAAGATGGGTGAGGCGGCGCTCGGTATCGCCCGCGCTTCGGTGTATGTCGGCGCCGGGACGGTCGAATTTCTGGTCGATCAGGACCTGTCGTTCTATTTCCTCGAAGTCAATACCCGCCTTCAGGTGGAACATCCCGTGACCGAGATGGTCACCGGAATCGACCTCGTGCAGGAGCAATTCGCCATCGCTGAAGGCCAGCCGCTCCGCCTGAAGCAGGAAGATATAACTCTCCGCGGTCACGCCATCGAATGCCGCATCTATGCCGAAGACCCTGATTCCGGTTTCCTGCCAAGCACGGGCAAGCTGAACAATTATCGTACTCCGGCCGGACCGGGTGTGCGGGTCGATTCCGGCGTCCTGGTTCATTCAGAAATTCCAATCTACTATGATCCGATGATCGCCAAGCTTCTCACCTGGGGGCGCGATCGGTCCGAGGCGCTGTCACGCATGCGGCGGGCTCTCGAAGAATACCGCGTGTCCGGCGTCAAGACGACCCTCAGCTCGCATCAGAGCATCATTCAGAACGAGCGATTCATCAAAGGGGATTTCTCTACTAAGTTTCTGGCGGAAGAATATCCCGACAATGATTACAGCACCCACGATGATCTCATTATAGAAGGGGCTGCCATCGCCGCGGCCGTGGAAAAGCTTCTGACAGAGCGACGAGTCTCGCCGGCGGACGCAGGTCCGTCGGACAACAATCCCGGCTGGATCAGGTTCCATCGCGAATCGGGCCTGCGCAAATTCGGAGGTTCACGCTGATGGCGCGCTACACGGTCACGGTTCACGATCGGGAGTATGACATCAGCCTCGACTATATGTCCGACCATCTGGATGTAACCGTCAACGGTAGATCCCGCAAAGTGGTCGTGCACAAGCTTCGCGATAACCGCTGGCTGCTTCTGATCGACAACGTCTGTTTCGAGGCGGATGTTCGCAGCAATGGTGGCGCGGTGGTAGGCGAACGGATGGTTTTCACGCGCGGGCGGGACATTCCGCTGGTGATCGAGGATTTTGCTCTGGCTCAAATGCGCAAGGCGGCCGGAATAGGTGCCGCGGTCCAGGCGGAGACACGCTTCAAAGCGCCCATGCCGGGTCTGGTTGTGCAAATCCGGGTTGAAGCGGGACAGGAAGTCAAGGCGGGCGAGCCGCTCGTCGTGATCGAAGCTATGAAAATGGAAAACGTCCTCAAGGCCAAGAGCCCCGGCAGGATCAAGTCGATGTCCGCGCAAATAGGTCAGTCGGTAGAGAAGGGGATGACCCTTCTGGAGTTCGAATAGATGACCGAACGTAAGCGCTTTACCACTTCGGGAATAGAGATTCCGCCGGTTTTGACTTCGGCCGACATCGCCCCGGTCAACCATTCCGAAAGACCCGGCGAGTACCCGTTTACGCGCGGCGTTTATCCCGACATGTACCGGACCCGTCCATGGACGATGCGGCAATATGCCGGCTTTGGTACCGCTGAGGAAACCAACCGTCGCTTCCGCTACCTGCTCGAAAAAGGGCAGACCGGACTGTCAGTCGCTTTCGACCTGGCGACCCAAATAGGGTATGACTCTGATCATCCGTTGGCACGCGGAGAAGTTGGCCGCACCGGCGTGGCCATTGATTCGCTCGAAGACATGGAACGTCTCTTTGTCGGCATTCCGCTGGACAAAGTGTCCACATCTATGACGATCAACTCCACGGCGGTCATTCTATTGGCCATGTACATCGCGGTTGGCCGCAAGCAGGGTGTCGCTCCGGAGCAGCTTTCAGGAACGATCCAGAACGACATACTGAAGGAATTCATTGCGCGGGGGACCTACATACTTCCGCCGCGACCGTCGATGCGGATCGTGACCGATATCTTCGCCTACGCCAAACCACATCTGCCGAAATACAACACGATTTCCATCTCTGGTTATCATATCCGCGAGGCGGGCGCCACCGCGGTGCAGGAAGTGGCGTTCACGCTGTCCAACGCGATCGCGTATGTGCAGGCGGCGCTCGACGCCGGTCTTCCGGTGGACGAATTCGCGCCCCGCTTGTCGTTCTTCTTCGCCGCTCACAATGATTTGTTCGAGGAAGTTGCCAAGTTCCGTACGGCACGTCGTCTATGGGCAGGAATCATGAAAGACCAATTCGGAGCCAGGGACGAGCGTTCGCTGTTGCTTCGCTTTCACACTCAGACGGGCGGATCGACCCTGACTGCCCAGCAGCCCGAAAACAACATTATTCGCACTACCATGCAGGCGCTCGCCGCGGTTCTTGGTGGGACGCAGTCACTCCATACCAATTCGTTTGACGAAGCCCTGGCGCTGCCGACCGAAAAGGCCGTCGAGATAGCGCTCCGGACCCAACAAATCCTGGCGCACGAATCGGGTGTCACCAATAGCGCCGATCCGCTTGCCGGGTCGGTCCTGGTCGAGTATCTCGGCGAACAACTGGAGACAAAAATCAAGACGGAAATGGCTGAAATCGAACGTCAGGGTGGTTCGATCCAGTGCATCGAAAGCGGTTATTATCGGAACGCTATCGGGCGTTCGGCGTATGAATATCAACGAAGCGTGGAACGAGAAGAAACAATCGTGGTCGGAGTCAACAAGTTCAAGTCCTCTCAGCCTGAAGTGCCGTCGGTGCTCAAAGTCGATCCCGAACTTGAGGGTCGACAGGTCCAACGTTTGAAGGCTCTAAGAGACAAGCGCGACGCGGCTAAGGTCCGTGAATCCCTGAAGCGGGTACAGGCGGCTGCCGAAGGCGATGACAACCTGGTGCCGCCGGTGCTCGAAGCAGTCGAGGCCTACGCGACAGTGGGCGAAATTTCTGATGTCTTTCGAAAAGTCTGGGGTGAATATCATGACAATAAGTAGATCGTATGCCTTTGCAATTCTCGTGGTGCTGGTCGCTCTCGCATGGGGATGCTCGTCCGACAAGAGCGCAAGTAAGGGCGGAATTCAGAATTATGACGAAGACCGTCGCCAGATCGATTCCACGATCACCGAGACCGCCATTCGCTGGCATTACGGCGATAAAGTAATGTTGTACGAGCAGGAGTTCGAATACGCCCAGATCGAATATACGTACGACAAGTATCTGGAAATCCCCAAGGTCAAGAAGATGGAAGCCGACACGGTGAATGCGTTCGTAGTGAAGGATGTCAAATTCTTCGATCGCGATTCCGCTCACGTTTCGGTCGACGTGGTCTTTGTCGGTCCGACGAATGATACGACTCATCTGCCTCAGGAATGGACCATGTACTATCATCGGGGGCACTGGATTCGACCGACGATGAGCACGCTGAAACAGCAGCGTGATTTCGAGGAACGCCGCCGCAAGGCGGATTCCGCCGCCGCCGCCGAAGAAAAAGAAAAGTGGTAGGCGAACATGGCGCGGCCGTCAGTCTCACATATAGGTATTGCGGTTTCTGATCTCGCCGCCGCCGTTTCATTCTATCAGACTTTGCTCGGTGTCAAGCCGGGCTCTCTTACGGAAGTCGCGGATCAAAAAGTTCGCGTCGCCATCTTTGATTCACCCGAGTCGAAAACCGTGCCGGGTGGCCGGATTGAACTTCTTCAGGCAACCTCCGACGACAGCCCCATCGCGCGCTTCATAGCTAAACGGGGTGAAGGACTGCATCATATCTGCCTGTACGTGGATGACATCGAATCAAAGCTGGCTGAGATGAAAGCGGCAGGGGTTCGCCTGATCGACGAAACACCCAGGCTTGGCGCCGAAGGGCACCGCATTGCTTTCGTCCACCCCTCGGATACTCACGGAGTTTTGATAGAGCTGGAAGAGCGGTGAGGAAGAAGTCACATTCCAAGTCATTGCGAGCGGAGATGGCCCGCCGCGGCGGACCGGGCACTCTAGTAATGGCGTTGCGGCAGGTCTTGCGCCCCGCCTCGGGGCGTGTGACCTGCCGCCCGGGGAGATGAGATCGCCACGGCCGCCAAGGGCGGCCTCGCGATGACTGCGCCATGTATAGCGCGCCCAGCGATGACAGGTCCAGAGTCCTACTCTACTATAATGGATTAGCAGGCGGTGGTTGCACGGCCGCCTTTCTTCGTTTGGGGCGTAGCAAGAAGAGCCCGATCAACCCGACTCCCACCAGTATCACCGGCCAGTAGGCGAACTTCTTTCCGCCAAAAACTTCCCGCTCGTACTGCCCGCGGAAGGCGAATTCATCCTGCACGACCTTAACCGCCTCCCGAACGCCCGGCCAGGAGGTGGCCGCCGCCTTCCCCCAGACCGTGAACATCACCTGACGTTTATCCGGCAGACGGTAGATAATTCCTCGAATGCTGTGCTCAAGCGGTACGCCGCTGACACTGTCAATCGACGCGAATTCCAGCGTAAACCCGGTGCGATACTCGTCATAGAAACCGCTTGACACCCTGAGGCGGCCGTCGGGAAGCGTCTTGATTACTTCGTTGATGACCAGATCGACCGATTTCTTCAAATCATGTTCGTCGGAAATCATATCGTCCTGACCGATGTCGGACCGAAAAATCAGTATCTCGGCGGAGTCACTCCGGTGAACCAGTTGGACCGGAAACGCGGTAGTATCGGTGGCCAGATGCCAGCCGTCCGGCACGGGAACTTCGACCTTGCCCGCCACGCGCACGAACTGGTTTGCGGCCACGGTTGTGGCCATCCCCAGAAGAAGCGCCGCCAGAGCCAGTTTCAGTGACATAGTTAGTTCATCGGATCAAAAGGCAGGTGCAGTTAGCCACGTCAGGAACCCTGGGCGCCGAAATTTCGCTTGAGGCAATTGAGCACGCTATCCAGTCGGCTACGAAGGAATTCTTCCCGCCCGATCGCGGCCTCGTAGACAAAATTTCGCCCGTCCTTGTGCCGGGTCAGGAGTCTCTTGTCTGTCAGGCGATTCAGCAGTGTCGAAACCGTGGTGTAGGCCGTGCCGCCGGTGTCGCCGAGATGTATCAGGGCGCTCTTGACCGTCAAACGCGGTACCGCCCAGGCCAGCTCCATCAGGCGGGCTTCCGACGGTCCCAAAAAGACGGTCAGGCCTTCGCCGGTGACATCGAAATGGAATTTCTCGGAGGACATCTTATCTATTGTGGCGTGATCTCTTCAAGATGAAGTCGATGCCGAGGGCGATCAGGGCGGCCGGGACCAGGTAGCCCCAGACGGAGCCGTGAATGATGTCCATTCGTTCTAGCACCATCAGGATACCGAATATCAGCAGGAGGACTCCAGTGAACATTGCCGCATTCTCCTTTCGTTACAAGCGGACAAAGTAATATCCACACAGACCGCCGAGACAACAAAAAGGTTGCAGAGGGGATTGTAAGAATCGGCAGTTGAGCTCGCGGGAACTATCCAACCTGTCGAAGCCGCTCTACCACCACCGCCGCGATTTCTTCCAGCATCTGCCGGTCCTCGTCGGTGAAATACTTCGGTTTGTCAGAATCTATGTCGATCTCACCGAGGCAGTTGTGCTCGTCCAGCAACGGCACGACAATCTCTGAGCGGGTAGTTAGCGAGCAAGCAAGAAACCTCGGATCGGCGTTGACGTCGTCAACGATGATGCTCTTCTTCTGCGAGGCCGCCGCGCCGCAAATACCTTTGTTGAGCTCGATCCGGGTATGCTCGGTGACCGGTCCAACGTAAGGCCCGACTTCGAGGACATTTCCCTTGAGCATATAGATTCCCGTCCAGTTGAAATCGGGCGAAAAAGAATCAATCAGATCAACCGTCTTTTTCAGCACTTCATCTTTGCTCTTCAGACTCGCAATCGAAATCTTGACGGCGTATACCAATTGCTGACGTTTCAAATTCATGACAACCTCTCTCTGACAGCGTGCAGATTCTCAAACGGAACTTCGGGGGGAATCGAACAACCGGGGGCGATAATCAGCCGGGTGGGCTCAAAGCGTTCTTTCAGCTCATCTATCTTATAGGCGATTTCGCCCGGTTCGCCCCGCAAGAGCCAGCCGTTGTGATCGACTCCGCCCACCATGACTTTGTTCTTCAAGACAGACTCAGCTTTGTCGAGAGGCAAGTTTGTCGGATCGCAGGCTTCCCAGTTAACCAGCCCGGCGTTATAGTCCAATTCTGACAATTCCTTCAAGTAGCAATTGGAGCTACAGACGTGCAGCAAATTGAATGAATCCCGCTCAGCCGCTTTGATAATCTCCAAATCGTACGGGATTCCGAACAGATTATACTCTTCCCAGGTAATCGTATCGCTGCTAGCCCACTGGGTCGTGGCGAAGAATATCCCGTCGGCTCCGGCGTTGCGAACCTCGGAGGCGAATCTCGCGAAGGTGTCCGTGATCGCTCTCAGTCCGGAGTGTACCAGTTCGGGGACTTTGTGTATGTGCTCGATCAGGGTCTTGTGATTCTCCACCATACGCCCGGCTATAGCCAAAGGCGTGAAGATGGTCATCAGGACAGGCAGCTCCCGATCCGATCCCCGGCGTATCAACGACACTACTTTCAGATGTTCCGCCAGGGCCGGCGACGACATCGGTAATGGTTTGATCTTGATCCAATCTTCGGGCTTCGTTATCGGGAAATTGCTCTTGCGGTGTTTCTTGAATTCGTCGTGGGACCATTCCTGTTTCAGTCCCCAGCCTTCTATATGATAGTCCGCCCGGGGATTGATCTTCATGAAGTCCCAGTCGAATTCCTTTTGGAATTGAAGCATCGCTTCGGCGGTGCCCTCGGCGAAATGCTCGCGATGGAAAAAATGCCTCCAGAATGAAGCGGCGTAGCGGTCCGGCCTTTCGCCCGCGAGAATCATCTGCAGTCGTTCGCGGTGAGAGTATCGATCTTTCTTCAATCAGTGCCCTGCGCTTTCCAGCCGCTCTGTTTCACATCGCAATGAACTGTAGGGACAAGCCAATATACGGCGGTTCTCATGGGCGGTCAAACGCCCTGTTGAAAGAATGATCAGAGTCGTCCGGCCGGGTCAATGAGATTCGATGCCTGCCGAAAATCCTTACTGTAAGAGGAAATACGCCCCGGTCCGGCTTTTTTCGGAGTTGATAATGTCTGCCAGAATTCTCGTAATCGACGACGAAGACTCCATGTGCAATTTCATGGAGATTATGCTGTCCAAGGAAGGGTACGAGGTCGACGTGACCTCGTCGCCCCGCGACGGCGTCGCCAAAGTCCGTGACGAGAACTTTGACCTGATTATCGCCGACCTGAACATGCCGGAGATGACCGGTATCGATGTCCTCAAGCAGGTACGGTCCTTCAAGTCGGAGCAGGAATTCATCGTCATGACCGCGTTCGCGTCGGTCGATACGGCAATCGAGGCGATGAAACAGGGGGCGGCCGATTACATTACCAAGCCGTTCAAGGTGGACGAGATCAAGCTGGTGATCGAGAAATCGATCAACCGGCGTAAGCTGATAGGGGAGAACATCAGCCTGAAGAAACAGCTTCAGGGCGATTACTCCTTCGAAAATTTCATCGGCCAGTCCGAGTCTATCGTCAAGGTCAAGAAACTGGCTCGTACAGTTGCCGGGTCTGAGTCGACCGTTATGATCCGCGGCGAGTCGGGCACCGGAAAAGACCTGATCGCCAAGGGGATTCATTCCATGTCGCCACGCTGCGGCGGACCCTTCGTAACGATCAACTGCGCCGCGCTGCCCGAGACACTGCTCGAAACCGAACTGTTCGGTCACAAGAAAGGCGCGTTCACGGGGGCGATCAGGGATAAAGAGGGGCTTTTCAAAGTCGCCAGCGGCGGGACGTTCTTTCTCGACGAGGTCGGCAATACGTCGCTCAGCATACAAGTCAAGCTCTTGCGGGTGCTCGAAGACAAGAAGATCATTCCGGTGGGTGACACCAAACCGATTGATGTCGATGTCCGTCTTATCGCCGCCACCAACGCCGATCTCGAAGAGGACGTGAAAGCCAACCGGTTCCGCGCCGACTTGTTCTATCGCCTAAATGTTATTCCGATTACGATACCGCCGCTTCGAGACCGGATGGATGACCTGCCGCTGCTGGTGGAGTTTTTCGTCAAGAAGTTCTGCGAGCGTTCCAAGGAACGTCTTCGGAAAGTCTCGGACGCTTCCATGGATGTGTTGCGTGGTTACGCCTGGCCGGGCAATGTTCGCGAACTGGAGAATATCATCGAACGGGCCATTCTATTGAACCGAACCGATATGCTGGAGCCGTCCGATTTCCCCGAGAAACTTACGCAGCCGCAGTCAATTAACCTGGTGCAGGAAGCCGCGCCGGCGAATCCGACACTGGAATCGATCGAGAAAGCCTACATCCACTACGTTATGACTCAAACCGAAGGCAAGAAGGCGGAGGCGGCGCGTATACTCGGAATTGACACCTCGACCCTCTACCGAAAAATACAGCGGTACGATCTGGTCGATGATGAGAAGAAGAAAGGTCCGCGTCGAAGTTCGGACGACGGCGCCGGATAGTCAAATATTGAACAGCGTCACGGAACGCGGATTGCGGTAGATCTGGGGAAACCGGACGCAAAGTCCCTCGAGAAGAGGTGGTTTATGAATCGAAAGTCGTTACAGAGCGGCTTCACGTTGATTGAATTGATGATAGTAGTCGTTATCATTGGCCTTCTGGCGGCTTTGGCGATCCCGCGCTACGGTCAGGCGGCCATCAAGGCCAAGCAGGGCGAAGCTAAGATGCTGCTTAAGCAGATATGCACCATGCAGATGCTGTATCGGGCCTCGTCGCCGACCCACAGTTATTTCTCATCCGGAGCGACTGGTAGTTCAGCCAACCGGTTACCCTTCCAGATCATAAACGTTGAGATCCCGGCCAACGCCCGCTACGAGTACACTATTCAGTTGGCCGGCGTAGACTTCGAGGCCACCGCCACCGCCAATCTTGACGAGGACGCCACCATTGACACCTGGGTCATTCACTCCGACGGCAACATGGTCTGCACGTCGAACGACGCCACCAGCTAAGTCGATGAACTCCAAGGCCCGATATGATTTTGACACCCCGGCCCGGCCGGGGTGTTTTGTTATCGGTTCCGAACCGCTATTCAGACCCTCCGAGCATTGCATTTTGCGAAAAATGGTCGCATTTCGCCCGACGGAATCCCGATTGGAAATGGCAAGGATGCCTCAGCCAGGCCGAGACAAGTCGGAATCGACGCAGGGTCGCTGTCTATCAAGAACTTATCAGCTAGGTTGGATGTGCAATTTTTGGCGGCCAAGAGGGCATAATCATTGCCTAATACTTCAGCGAATTGGCAAAGAGACCGAAATAAGAAAGCAAGAACTAGATCAACCTTTAAGGAGGCACAATGTTTCAAAAATTCCACAACCGTCAGAAGGGTTTCACCCTTATCGAGTTGATGATCGTTGTCGTGATCATCGGTATCTTGGCCGCCCTGGCCATTCCGCGGTTCATGGCTGCCACCGTCAAGGCCAAGGAGTCTGAGGCCAAGACCATTCTGAAGCAGATCTTCACGCTGGAACGTACTGTTCGCCAGGAAACCGGCAACTACTCGGCTGACCTGGGGGTGATCGGCTTCGACATTCCGACGAACGCCAAGTTCGTCTACGCCATCGACGCTGCCGCCGCGAACACCTTCACGGCTTCCGCGACCCCGGATGGTACCGATGCTGACCTCGTGACCACGTTCACCATCGACCAGGATGGTACCATAGCTCCTTAACCCTCGGGTTACGAGCTGAGACAAGCGAGAGGCGTCCCGGATGGGGCGCCTCTTTTTTGTGTCAATCTGCCCGGCTATCATTGTTCTTGACCCCGTAAAACAACTCGCTCTATTATTCTGACACTATGAAAAGAACCCTTCTATTGCTGTCGGCCTTAATCGGTCTTACTCCCGGAGTAGGAGCTCAGGACAGCCTGCGACAGGCGGAGCAGTTCGGGATCGAGCACCTGACCGAGTACCTCGGCCTGAAACCGTCCGACCTGGCCTTCCGCTCCGACTATACCGAAACCGATTCGCTGCGATTGAAAATGATAGCCGATCTGATGCGCGATCCTCTCAGGACGAGAGATTATGTGTTGGCGCTCAAAAACGCCTACGCAAAGGGTCAGCCGGACATTCTGGCGGGCGTGCTTCATGCCGATATGGCTCTGGAGCTGCAGAAAGAGCGGGGACGACCGCACCGTCCCAACCTGTCCGAAATACAGGAAGGCTACACCCTCGTGTACACCAACATCGCCCTCAACGGCCTTCTCACCAAAGCCGCGGCCTATCTCGAAGCGGTGTTCCCCGGCTCGACCGCGCTCACGTTGCCCGACCTGACCAAGCACCAGCGACAGTTCGTGGTCAACGAATTCAAAGAAGTCGTGGCGATGAGCGATCAGGAGGAATTTCTCTCGGTGGCGGCCGCTGATTCGCTGGAGCAGAAAGAAGAGAAGTACGTCGAGGAATTTGTCAAGTTCGCCCCGAGGATTCAAAAAGACCCGCTCACGGCTGCGGGAATAGATTGCATTCGTGATCTCCTGCCGGATATTGCGGCCCTGCGTAATGTCCTCGCGGGTGATTCGGCCGCCAAGATTCTCGCCACTACCGGCTACATCCCCAAAGACATGGTCGATTCGAGCTATCTGGGATGCCAGCCGGGATGGAAAATCGGCGGGCCCGGCAACGATTACTACAAGGGCGACTACAGTTTCATTCTCGATGTCGGCGGCAATGACGTTTACGAACTCACTTACGATCCGGCCAATCCACACGGTGTCATCATAATCGATCTGGCCGGTGACGACATCTACCGGGGCATGTCTGATTTCACGCTCGGGTCCGGCTGCCTCTCGGTCGGTTTGTTGTTCGACTACGGCGGCAATGACTGGTACGACTCCAAATCGTTTGGGCTCGGCTCCGGCTGGTTCGGATTCGGTATGCTCTATGACGCTTCCGGCAATGACCACTACAGCGGCGACACCCACGTGCAGGGAGCAGGGACGTTCGGAATCGGTCTGTTAATCGATGAGGGCGGCCGGGACAACTATAACGCCGCCGCTTATTCCCAGGGTTTCGGATTCGTTGAAGGTGCTGGAGTCATTTTCGAATCCGAGGGTTCAGACAACTACTTTGCCGGCGGGAAATACAAAGACATCAATCGCTATAACGACCACTATCAATCGATGTCACAGGGGTACGCCTGTGGCATTAGACCCTGGATGTCTGGCGGCATCGGGGCGATCATCGATCTGAAAGGTAACGACAACTACTACGCCGACATCTATGGGCAGGGAGCCGCCTATTGGTGGTCGCTGGGTATACTCTACGATTCGTCGGGGATCGACTCGTACAACTGTTACCAGTACGGCCAGGGGGCCGCTACCCACATGGCCATGGGTCTGCTCATGGACGAGTCCGGCAATGACATGTACTACGGCAAAGGTGTCATGCAGGGGTGCGGCCATGATTACGCGTTTGGCTGGCTGCTCGACCGGGGCGGCAATGATACTTATGTCGGATTCGACAAAGTCCAGGGGGATGGCTCCGCCAACGGTATCGGAATTCTGATGGACCTCTCCGGCGCCGACCGGTATTTCAGCAGCAACTCGAGCCTGGCTCAGGGGGCCGGTGATCCCCGCCGGGATTTTGGCTCTATCGGCTTGTTTATCGATCTGGGGGGGAAAGATCAGTACGACGGCAACGGCCGCGACAACTATTATTGGCAGGCGGTGCGAGATTGGGGCGGGGGGATGGATATAGAGCTGAATCCGGCCGATTCCTCGGGGAAAGGACCGTAGTATGTCAAAAGTGATTCCCAAATTTCTGTACGTGGCGATCTTGTTGACGGTAGCAATCGCGCCGACCGTGTCCGCGAAAGGCGAATTTGAACGTCAACTCGACTCTCTATTCGTGATCGCGTCGTCGGCGGAGATACAATATCAGAATCTGCGTGATTCGGCCATGAACCAAATCGCTGCCTACAAGGCCAACGCCGTGCCGTACCTGATCGAGAAATTCAGTACCCGGTCCTCTTGGGACAAATGGACTCTCATCTGGATCTTTCAAAGGATCGGCCCTCCGGCGGTACCGCTGCTTTTGGAAGCGCTCAAACGACCGGACGATTTGGTCGTCCAGCGAGTCGCCTCGGTACTAGGTGACATCAAAGATTCTACAGCGGTAGACGGCTTAGTCGGGGTTTGTAAGCACCAGAGTTGGCAGGTTCGCGACGAAGCCATCGGCGCGTTGGGGCGTATCGGCAGTTCGCGGGCTTCCGAGATTGCCATAGAAGCGCTGAAGGACTCGGTCGGCCAGGTGCGTAAATCGGCGGTAGTCGCCTGCGGACAATTGCGAGTGGCTGAGTCGGTCGAAGAGCTGGTGCATTGCCTGGGCGACGATTTCTATGGAGCAAGACTCACTGCTATCAACTCGCTGCTTCGTCTCGAAACCACGGTCGTAGTTACCGTCGTTTCAGATTCGATAGACTCTCCCAATCAGATGCTGGGCAATCTCGGTTGCCGCCTGCTCGGGCGAATAGGCACCGACTCCGCTCTACAAATTCTCATCTTGCAGGCTGAATCAATCGATCTTGAAAGACGCGCCCATGCCGCCGAAGCGCTGGCCAAGGCTGATCCTGGAGACCGCCTCAATTTCCGACAGCGCTATTTCGACGCCGAACCGGATCGTCTCGCGCGGCTCAAGGTAGAATCGGCGCTCAATCCCGTGCAGCATGAAAAATGACCGCCTGACAGAGCGACTGGATCGAATGAAAGGTCTGGTCGCCAGTAAACCCGCTCCACCTACTCAAGCTGTTTCTTCACGTTATCAGCGGCTGGCCGAGGCGGTCGGGGGAGAGGTAGTCTGCGATCCGGCCGGAAACTACATCCGCACTTCCACCATCTATCAGTTCGGCCATGAATTTGGCTGGGCAAAGTTCACGCCCCCCGGAGCAGACGCTACTGTCGAAGTGGCTTCGTATTCAGCCATGGAATCTCAAGGCTCGGTGGCTCTTGAAAACTTGCTGTTCATAGACACCGAAACCACCGGCCTGGGAGGGACCGGAGCGGTTCCGTTTCTGATCGGTCTTGGTACGCTGACCGATCGTGGCTTTGAGGTTCGTCAGTACCTCTTGCCGGATTACGCCGACGAGGCCGCGATGCTTGAACGGGTCCTTTTTGAACTGACAGGCGACCGTACTCTGGTCAGCTACAACGGCGCCGCCTTCGATCTCAACCTGATCCGTGACCGGTTTATCGTCAACCGAGTGGCCCGTGAAATTCCTCACGCCGGCCATTTCGATCTATTGCACTCTACCCGGCGTCTCTTCAAACGCCGCATCAATGATTGCAGCCTGACCAGTATCGAGCGCGAAGTCTTTGGCTTCTATCGCCAGGATGACATCCCCGGTCACCTGATCCCGTCGATCTATTTCGAATGGCTGCAGACCGATGCCACCGATTCAATGGTCGCGGTCCTCGAGCACAACCGCCTGGACATACTCTCGTTGTACTTCCTGCTGATGCGGGTCAACGAGGTGTTCCTGACCGAAGGGAAATCTCTCGACTATGCCGACGATCTCTATTCCTTGTCCCGGGTTTACGGCCGGCGTAAACGGCACCAGAAAGTAATCGCCAATTTTCAGACGCTATCCCGAACCACCGGACCGCCTCTATCGGACGAAGTACTTCTCTACCATTCGTTGGCCTTCAAGCGACAAGGCGAATGGGATCGGGCGGTTGAGCTTTGGCGGCAGTTGGCCGACCATACCGGCACGGAAGCCGCCCTGGCGGCCCTTGAACTGTCGAAACACTTCGAGCACCGTATCAAGGACTATCAAGGTGCCCTGGACTATGCTCTGCGGGCCGGGAGGGCGGAACCCAAGGGGGAACGCCATCTGGACCACCTCAATCGCCGTCTGGAGCGGCTCCGTCGACGTCTTTCCGGCCAGCCCAGGTAACTTCCTCGCTCATTACAATTTCCCTTCAGCCGATAAACAGTCTAGGAGGAAGCCCTATGGTGCACGATGCTATCAAGAAGGTTCTCGACGACGGGCTAAAACTGTACGCTTTACCCCAGACCCTGTCTGAAGTTCTCCGGGTTGTAGCCGACGACAATACCGGGGCTGACGATCTGGCCAAGGTCCTGATGCGCGATCCGGCCATGACGGCCAGGGTGCTTCGGGTGGTAAATTCTCCCTACTACGGCATGGGCCGCAAGATAGGGTCGGTGCCGCAGGCCGTAGTAACGCTTGGCATGCGTCAGGTTACGGCTCTGGCGCTCTCTACCTCTGTCTATTCGATGACCGAGCGGTGGCCATCGTCTTTCGACCGCGTTCGCTTCTGGCGACATTCGCTGGAAACCGCGATCGCGGCACGGGATATATCCGAGAAAAGTGGCTACAAGAAGACCGAGGAGATGTTTGTCGCCGGTCTCTTGCACGATATAGGGCTCCTGGTGCTCGAACGGTCGTTCGCCGACCAATATCAGAAGATGTGGAAGAAGTCGCTCGGCAACGGCACCCTGGTCGAACTTGAAGAAGAGGCCTGGGGTAGTAATCATGCCCGGGTTGGTCAGTTCTTGTTAGAACAATGGCGTCTGCCGGAATCAGTCTGCCAGGCGGTTGGACATCATCATACGGTCTTTTCACCGGGAGCCGATGAGCCGGAGATGATCGGCAGCCAGATAGTCAACCTGGCCAACCGGACTTCGAAATTCCGTATCGCCGATTTGCAGATAGGCTCCGACAATGCCGAGCGCAGCAATCGCGACATCATTCGTGGGAACCTGCGTCTCAGCCTCGAAGCTTATTGTACTATTGAAAAACAACTCTTCTCGAAAACTATCGAAGAGTCCAAGTACCTGGAAATGGACATCGGCTCGACCGAGGACATCCTCAAGGAAGCCAACCGGCTGCTGTTTCAGCAGTACGCGGCGGTCGAGGCGCTTCTCGAAGAGAATCGGCGTATCCAGTCGAAGTTCGCCGGAGAGCAGGTCAAGACCGGATTTCTTGAATCGTTCAAGGCGACTACATCCGCCTTTACTCAATACGTCGATACGATTGCAGCGTCGATTCTGCACCGGGTCCGCGAAGTCGAGGCGGGGATTCGCGACGGCGCCATTGTGGATCCGAGCGGGATGGTGACTCAGACGGCCAGGGAAATAACGCGCGAGATGGAAGCGGTCAGTGCCGTGATGTCGGAAATGCAGCACCTGACTCGCACCGAAAGTGCCCTCTATTACGATCAGAAAAGTGTTGAGGCGGTGGAAAACCGTATCCGCTCGAAGCTGGAGAATCTAAGACAACCGGTGGAAGTCGCGTAGGCACTACGGGGCCAGATGAGTGCGAGAGGCCCCATCCCAGGTCATTGCGAGTGGAGATGGCCCGCCGCCAGGCGGACATCGTAGCGCGGCAATCTCAAGACTATTGGTAATGTCCCGATTGGGTTCTTTATGTCACACGGAGAGGATGGGGCTCACCGTCCCTGAATAACGATCGCGCTGCCGTCACCCGATACATCCAGCGACTCACCCCCGTCGCCAAGTTCCAGTTCCGCCGTCTTGGCATCACCCCTCGAACGAACCGAAAGCGGCAGACTGCTCGTGATACTTCCGCCTATGGTGTGCAGGGACAGCACGAGATCGGGTTGCTGAATAATCGACAGCTTGATCGTGCCGCCGGTGTTGGTAATCGATGATCCCCCCTTGAAACCACGTTCGAGAGAGACACTGATATTACCGTAGGAGTTGCTCAACTCCACCGGACCCTGGCTCGACTCAACGAATATCTGGCCGTTGTTGTTAGTTGCTGAGAGACTCGATCCCACCCCGTCCACGCTGATCTCTCCGTAAGCATTCTCAAGTTCGGCCGATCCGGAGATTTCGGTGACGACGAGCGGCTGATATCCATTAGTCGCGATCAGGTCGCCGGTCAGACGATCCACTTCAATCCTGCCGTAGGCGTTTTCGATCGTGACGTTCCCCGAATGATTGCTGATTTCTATCTGTCCGGTGTTGTTGATCTGAGTGACTCCCTGGCAGCCCATCATGGTAATGGCGGCGTACTGGTTTTCTATCGAAGTTCGCCCGTCACAATGGCTGAGCTCGATAGGGGAATATGACGTCTCAATGTCAATAATGCCTTTGATTTCTTCAGCAGTCACAGGACCCATGGCGTTTCGAATAGTAGCGCCACCATTGATTCTCACAACTTCGATTTCGGATTTGTCGCCATCGACCTTCACGCCGCCGTCAATGTCTGAAATTCGAATCGGACCGTTGGCGCCCGTGCAGATAATCTTGTTCGTTCTCGGAACCGAAACCTCCAGCGTGCTTGTCAGCAATTCCGTGCGGTGATCCGAAAGGCGGGGCAGATCAACCGTAACCGAATACTGCCCCTCTTCCTGTGCCACCACCAGCATGGCGCGATCCAGATACTCGGTTTCTTTTTCGTGGGATTCAGCCGAAACTTCCAGGTTGAGCGTGGCGGTGATAGTCTTGACGTTCGAGCCCACGATGATGATTTCGCCTGACGGATTTTCGATTCGTATGGGCCAGTCGGGCTGCGAGGCCTGAACTTGTCCGACCGTCTGATGCTGGGCGCCCTTCTTAGTTTCACCCTTGCTATCGCTGTAACTCCAGGATATCGAAGGCGGCTGTGACGGCAATACGATTACCGGCGGTTGAGGCGACTTCGTACCGTCAGGGACATAAACGACGCGTCCTGGCAGCCCCATTGTCCGAAGGGCTTCCATCGCCTTCCGGACTTTTTCCGCCTCTATCCCCTGTACGCCCTTGGCCTGGTCGATTTCACGCAAGGCTTTGAGGGCCTCATTCACATACTTCTTGATTTCGTCTTTGCCCAACACTTGAGATGTCGGCTGGTCAAGATAGTCCTCTACCAATTCGGCACTAATAATCAACTCTTTTCGGAGGCTTCTTCCCAGCCGACAACACTTGGGGCTGTTGGTGTTGAACTTGACCCGGTGCTCGTTTTCAACCGCCTTGATGCTGTCAATGGCGGCATACAGATCGTCAAGCAGCTTTTCCGGGTTGTCGACGTAAGCTCCCCGATTGAGGTTGTCTTGCATTGTGCCTATGATCTTGATGTCGTGATCGGCCGCGTCTGAAGGCATCTCCTTGACGTAGTCAGAGTAATCTTTGAGAGTGCCGCTGATATTATCCAGAATATCGAGATACTCGTCGGCGACATCTTTCGAGAGTTGATCAAGCTCTTGATTCAGTTCATCGATCACCTCGTCGTCGATCTGTTGGCTGAAGGCGGAGCCCGCGGCCAATAGAACCGTGAGAGTTACGATCAATGAAATCTTCATAGGCGTAGACAATTAGTCATCACCCCAAGGGTGTTCGGTTACTTCTGTAAAATTCATATGCTCCACAAGTACTCCAATCGAACCTTCCCAGAAGTTACACCGGGCTCTCCGGGAACTTCCCGAAAATAGTTCCATTACAAAGTACGACAAAAGGTTAGCTCGAGTTTCAACCAATATGGTGAGTCCCTTTCAGGCAAGCGAATAATCCACCCCTCGTTCATCCGTCTCGTCTGCACCACCGTATAAAAGGCGTCATTTATGCACCGCTTTGCGCCCCAAGGGTCATCTTCTCCACGAGGCCCGAGGAAGAATCGATGGTCGCTCTCTAATCTCATATTTGCAAATAAGTTACGAGAAAAGAACAGTGGCGTTTCCCAACCCCAATGATTATATTTTAGGCATCTCTTTTGCCCCTTCACATTTCGATGCCCATATGTCTGCTTTGGAGAAGAGGCTTATAATGCGAATTGCGTCTGTGGTTGGTCTTACTCTGGCGATATTGCTAAGTCCCAATGCCATGGCTGGAATTGATCGTGAGGCGGAGCATGCCCAGCGCTTGAGTGGGCTCGATCTTGCCCGGCGTTATGATTTTGCGGAACCGACTTCCCCAATGCAGCAGGCCGCGCCGGACGCCGAAGATTTCCGCATTTCTCAGTCGACCTCACCGGCTCGCTATTCGCAGGGGCAAAGCAAATTGCTAAACGTCTCGGGTGGTGGCTGGTGGACGGTCTGGACCGATGACCGTCAGGGCAGCACCAAGATTTACCGCCAGCGTTATGATTCGACCGGAACCCTTCTCGGCAGCAATGAAATGATCTCCGGCTCGACGGTCGGGCATGACTATGCCGATCCCAGGTTGGCCATAGATACGCTCGGAAGGATATACTTCTCGTGGCGCGACCAAACCGCCGGCATGGTTTTCCTGACTCGGTATACGTCGGCAGGGGCGGCTGATTGGTCGGCTTTGCAGGTCAATGATACGTCCGGAAGCAGCTTCGCCGGTCCGTCCGACCTGGCTGTCTTTCCGGATGGGCAGGTAGTAGTAGCCTGGGAAGATTACTCCACCCTCGGCTCGACCATACAGATGAGAATGTTTTCTTCGACCGGAACTTCGCTGGTCGGCCCGATTCAGGTGAATTCCGACGGCGGCTCTGTCAGCCACTGGGTACCCGCTGTTGCCGTAGCCCCCGGTTCTGGTCTTCTCGTTTGCTGGGAAGACTATCGCAACGGCCAGGCCGATATCTTTGCTCGGCAGTACAGCGGGGCAGGGAGTCCGGTCGGCGTCGACTTTGCCGTGGTACCTTCGCCGGATGATGTCGCGGCGCAATATTCACCGGCCGTGACCTATTCGACAAAAGACCGTTATGTAATCGGCTGGACCGATCTCCGCCAGGGCCAGGAAATCTTCCTGCAGCGATACAATCAGACCACCGGACTGGTAGGCACCGGACACCAAATCTCAGCGGGCCTTGATCAGGTGTTCAACTCCTATCTTGCTCTCACTACTAACCGGACGGGACGAACGCTCGCGCTCTGGTCGGCCTCGGGGGCCGACAACGTTATTCAGTCGATAATGCTCGACAGCGGCCTGGTTCCGGGAGGTCTACCTGCCGTGATCAACCTGGCCTCATCCGGTCAGCGCTGGGCACCTGCCGGTGGGTTTGCCCGAAACGGCTCTTACGCAGTCTGTTGGACTGAGTCGATCGACGACGACCCGGATATTGCTCTCATGCTTTTCAATTCCGGCGGGACGCGCCGCTTGAGCGGCGAGCTTACCGTTAACGATGACACCTTCGGGGCCCCCGTTTCCTCACCCTCTATCGTGACTCCTTCAAACTGGTGGAATGTTATCGCCTACGTCAGCCAGAAGTTTGATTGGGGTGACGTCTTTGTCCGTACCGTCTCCCACGCCGGAGGTTTCCTTGGCGACGAGACCCGGCTCAACCAGGATGTCGGCAACAGCCTACAATCTCAGCCGAATCTGGCAGTAGCGTCCGATCGGGCGATGGCCGTCTGGAACGATGCCCGCACTCTCGGAGGATTTTCAGGTCAGCGGATTTTCGGGCGTAGACTATCCCTCTACGGTTTCCCTACCGCCAACGAGTTTCTCATCTCCGACTCCAGCGCTCTGTCATCGAAGCAGTCACCCCGTGTAGTGCTTCATTCCGACGGGAGCGGTCTGGCCGTCTGGCTCGACAGCCGTGGTGGCCAGTATCAAGTTTACGGCCGCAAGCTGAACGTCGCTGGATCAGTCGAGGGCAGCGACTTTTTGATCTCACCGCTGGTGCAAAGCGTAGACATAACGAGAGTATACGCTGCCTGTGATAACAGCAATCGGATCAGTGTTGTCTGGTTCGACGCCGGAGCCGTCACCCCGTCGCTACACATACAGAAGTTCAACGCCGACGGCAGCGACGCGGGATCGTTCGTTTACGCGCCGACATCACCCGCCAAAATAGAAGATGTCTCCGCTGATATTGGCTCGGATGGTCGCGTGGCCGTCTTCTGGACCGGCTTTGAAAATGGCGACCACAACGGTTATGTCACTCTCCTGAGTGCTGCCGGCGCCACAATTAGCGGACCGATTACAGTGACCGATTCACCGTCGGCCGATCCCGGATCGCCATCTGTTTCGATCTGCAACAATCTTTACGTTAGCACAGTTTGGATTGACCGACGCGACGGCCATCCGCTTGCGTATTTCCAAATACTCGACCCGACTCTGACGCCTCTGGGAACGAACAGTCCTGCGGCTGGCTCTACTCCAGAGTATGCTCAGGAACCCGCCGTTAAAGCCTATCGGGGCCGTGCCTGGTTTGTCTGGGCGGATAACCGAACCGAAGGATTGAATGTGTACGGGCGGCCGTGGGTATATTTGCCCACTGATGTTGACGAAGAGCCGATCATACTCCCCCAGGAATTTCGCCTCGCACAGAACTATCCCAACCCTTTCAATCCGACCACGGAAATCGAATACTCGATTCCGAGTGCTTCTCGAGTAGAACTGGCTGTGTTCAACGTGCTGGGGCAACAGACGCGACTTCTCCTGAATCGGGAGGAAGCCGCCGGGACTTATCGAATTGTCTGGGACGGCCGTGATGATCATGGGGCGATGGTCGCCAGTGGTGTGTACTTCTATAGGCTCACGGCGGGAAGTTTCTCCGAGACTCGGAAGATGATGCTGTTGAAATGATACGGCAGACCTCAACCTGAGGGAATAATCTAAGATCGATATTGAGGGAAAAAAGGGGAGCCTGGCGGCGCAAACTGTCGAATAATTTTTAGCGCCGCCAGGTGGTGCCAAGAGTTAGGGGGGGGAGGGGAACCCAACTCGGCACCAACGTCCCTTAATCTTGCGTGCCCGCACTCTACCACGGGCGCCGACTTCCATAACGTCACTGTATAATACATGCAGTGGCCGAAGATACGCAACAGAAAAAATGGTCCTGACAGACCAAATAATCCGCCGCTCACCAAAACCACCCGAAACAGACCGTTTACAGATTCTATTGGCAGAGATAGAGTTGTCCGCCTGTTCGGGAATCGGCTATCTGGGCAGGAACAGGGCGCCGAAGTCCTGAAGGAAATGGGCAATTATACAGGGCCACAGCCGGCCGGTCTTGATGTACAACCACGAGAAAAGTAGCCCGTAAACGGTGACCAAAATGAACCCCGGTATTCCCTGGTAGGCGTGACAGATTCCAAAAGCAACGGCGGAAATCAGGCTGGGAAGTAACCAGCTCTGAAACTTGCCTAGTATTCGAAGGCGGGTCATCAGATACCCACGGAACGCGATTTCTTCGCAAAATCCCGCCGTAAACGAAACCGCCACCCAGACCACGCGCCCGAGAGCGTCGGAGGGAATCAGCAGATCAATTTCACCGGCCAGGGGGAGTCCGGCTCGGGCCAACAACCAGGCCAGGCCGGTCAGCATAAGCCAGGCGCATAAGAAGAACGAAATGGCCCAGGCAAAATCCAGCGCGCGTGGGCGAGTTACTCCAACTCCGGCCAGGCCGGTACCTTCGAAATACACCGTCACGTAATTTATGAGGAAGATGCTCCACTGAACCAGAATCGTGAAAATCAGCAGGAAGAGCAGGACGCCCTTGTTGAGATTCCGCAGGAGCTCCGTGGGATCTTCGCCAATCCCTACCAGCGAAAGAGTGGGGTACAGTACGAGCAAAATAGTGAGCGTGGCATAGGTCCAGCCCGAGGTAACGAACGACGCATTGTCGGTGCGAATCTTGAAGGCCGTGGTCGGGTCGTTCGGATCGATTTTGGGCTGTTCTGACGGATAGACCGTTTCGCGCTCGTACTGCTGGTTGTCCAGACGGGCCTCCTTCAGAATCCCGGCGTGGGGGGTGGCGGGTTCTTGTCTTTACCTCGGCCCCCTGTAAAGTTGCCGATGATCAGGGCAACCCCGACAATCACCAGGAAGAACGGCCAGCTATCCTCAGGCGGGGGAAGGTAGTCCCAATTCACGGCGAGAAAATAGAGCCCAATCCCGAGGATAATAACGCCGCTTACGATGCTGCCGCGATTACCGGAGTGTCGAGAATCTCTCATACCACTTGCACTTTCACCAAGGAGTAAGCCCTTACCGCACCTATCCGCACTAGAGTATATACAAATTTGATGCGGGAGTTCAGGTCTTTTTGTCTCCACTTGGTTATTCGGCGTATGGGGCCATCTCCTTTACGCATGTGAATCACATGATACCGGTAAGCCGTCGGACTCGCTTTCACATGTGACCCGCAAGTCGTAGCGCCCCTATGTCATGCCGCTTAGTCTGCGGCCAGCAAAGACAGAATCACCGAAAGGGAGACCACATCAAAATGCCGTCGAGTCGTATCGTGTATCAGAACTGGATTGCCGATCTGGGCCGCGATCCTTCCGCATCGATTTCCTCTGAACCCGGCCACGAGCCGGAGTCAGACAGACTGGAGTACCTTCGACAGGGCGTTCGCTCGGCCTTATCCGGATTGTCCGAAGACGAGCGGGAGCTAATCGAACTAATTCACTTCATGGGCCGGAGCTGCGCCGAAATCGCAGCCCTGACCGGTCGTACCGAGCATCGCCTTGAAGCCATGCACGGGCGGGCACTTCGGAAGCTGAGGCGTAAGCTCGCGCCGATGGTCCGGGAGTTGTTCGGAATCGATCCGCCGTCGGCTACCGATTGCCCGGTCTGTCGGTCGACGCGACGTCAGGAAATCGACCGCCTGATTCGCGAACGAGATCCTCGCTCAACCTGGCGGCCGGTCATGAAACAGATAGAGGCCGAGACCGGAATCCGGATCAGTACGCCGCAGATTCTCATCGGCCACGAAAAATATCACTGACAGTAATAAGCAGTAAGAAAGGAACCGACATGACCCGTGAACAGGAATCTCAACCCACCCGAGGCGATCACTGTCTCAACGTGTTTGTTTCTCACGAACTAAAGAGCCGTCTCAAAGAACTGGCCGACCGGTATGATCGAACCACCGCCGATATCGTTCGGGCCGTTCTTCGGATCGGTATTCCCATGATGGAAGGTCTGTCGCAGGCGGAGGAGATTATGGTGCGAGAGTACGTTCAGTTGTTCCGCAAGCTTCGGCAGGTGAAATCGCTGAAGGAGGTGTGAGAAGATATCCCTGCAGGAACAAATGAAAAAGACCGCCGTTGATGTTCAACGGCGGCCCGATTATCAAAATCTGAGCGGGTGGCTACAAGCAGGACGGCAGAGTCACCCCGCTTACGAACAGGTGATCAATCAACATAGATATGTCGCCGATAGTGATGTCCTCGTTTGTCGGCGAGGCGCCCCCCGATTGATTCACGTCGGCCTCCTGAAGACAGGTTAGCTCTACGCCGGAAATGAACAGATGGTCGATAAGCCTGGAAATATCACCGATCGTGGGTGCGTCGCCGCCTTCACCGTTGACGTCACCTACCTGCCCGACGCAACATCCACCACTTCGGACGATCCGGGTGTTAGCGAAATCGACCACGGCTGCGGGCGGATTGCCGAACAGTTCATAGAAGCAGCTTTGGTTGGCGCCACCGTAAAGCGGGTCGAGGCCGGTTATATCGGCTCCGGCATAGTCGCGTACTTCCCGCGACAAAGCCAGCGAATCGACTTGCAGATTGCTCCCCGCATAGCTGCCGCACACGACCGCGTTATCGCCGCAATCGCTCCATACGAACCTGATGTCCGAACTCAGAGCCAGATTGAGCGATAGCACGCGGAATTTCAGGTGCACAAGTCCGGCAGGAATCGGCAATAGACTAATCTGACCCGGATCAATGGCTGAGCCGTTGTACTGTGCCACCGATGCTATCACGACTTCGCCTATTCCGGCCGTTTGGGATGAATGCCAATCGAAGAATTGCCAGCCGGTCGTGGCGTCGCCGGCTCGTACCTCCTGAAGTTCAAGCCTGGCAGCGTCGTACTCCAGATGGAATTGGTATCCCAGGAGAGACGTCGTAGCCTGGGTCAGGGCTATGTCTACGAAGACACTATCATCGTCAGGGAAGACTGTGTTCTCCAATTTAACAGCATATATAGCGGTTCCGACCGCCGATTGAACGGTACGATTTGAGTCGGTCGACAGGCTCAAATCGAGGATATCAGTCTTAGAATTAGGAGGGGCGACAGTACTGTAACAGCGTGTTTCTGTTTCAGCGACCACCCGGGCCAGACTGATCAAGTCCTCTGGGGTCGATGTGAAGCCATCACAATTGATGTCAGTCTCGGCCACTTGCTGTGCCGGGTCTATGTCATAAGCCGAAATCCCCTGCCTGAAGTAGAGACTGAACAGCGCGAGATCAGAGGGACTGTTCGCTATGCCGTCGAGATCGATATCTCCGGTTCCAGTGCCGAGAACGTCTGCTTGGGCTACTGTCGAAAAGTCGCCCCATTGCCCTTCAGCATCCTGAGCCCTGACTTGGTAATAGTAGACCCCAAGGGGTTTGTCCGTGAAGTCGTAGGTAAGCGCCGTGATGTTGGAATTGACCACGGTGCTGCTGTCGAAAACAACGTGCGGGTAGATATTATCCAGATACCACCCTTCCCCGAAAAAGGAGAAGTCGGTCTCATACGTGAACTTGAACCAGACTTGCTGTCCCACGAAACTCGAGAGGTCGAAATCGGCCTGAACCCAGTCTCCCGAGGAACCGGTTATCCCATTGCCTCGATTGGGGCCGTAGGGATTGTAGTCGGATGTCAGATTTCCCGGTATCGAAGTGAACGTACGGCCATCGGTGGAGACACTCACGTATCCGAAGTCGCGGAAGAGCTCCATATCAAAGAAAGTACGGAACGTCAGGTGATCGCCGGTTTTCACGAGATAAGGGTAGGCGGTCGTCAGGTGTGCCAGGTATTGATTATTCGTTCCGGAATAGAGCGAGCCCGGTGTTGAAAATGAACGCGCCGTCGACGCACTGAAACCATCGGTTCCCCAGCTATTGAGATCGTTTCCAGGGTCAATTGCGACGCGTCTTTTCTGCAATTCTACCAATTCATAGCGGACGCCCGGATTGGCCAGATCATTATCGCTCCAATCGATAGAATATGAGGCTCCGCTTACCGGGCCGGGAAGTTCGGCTATTACCGGCGGCGAAGGAGGACGAAGTCGGTCGACGGTTCCAGCCATCCGGGTGAGGAACAAAAGCGGCTGCAGATTTTCATCCTTCAATTCCGCCAGGCGCGCCAGAGTGGGCCAGAACCCATCGGAGTTTCGACCAGCCTCGATCGTAATACCGAGTATTTTGTTCTTGAGAGTCTGCTCCCCGTATTCCCAGTCGAACGAGCCGCCGTTGGCCAGATAAAGCAGGTCGGCTACCAGCCCCGGCTGGTATCCGCACATCGCCTGAACCGTGTCACCCATAGCGCGGTAAAGATCGTTATCGGGGCAATTCTGTTGAACGAAACCCCAGGGGAAGATGAAGATATTGGCGTAGGCGTGATAGTACACTGAAAGCTCGAAATGGTGCGCAATCTCGAAATCGCGCAGCGCCTGTGTCTCGGGCTCGGAGAAGGGAGCCGAACCACGATATGTTTCCGATCCCGGAGTCGGGGACGAACCGATGTTGTCAAACCCCCATCCGTAACCGAAATTCCGGTTAATGTCTACACCGTAAGTGCCGTTGCCGTTGTCCCGACGGTTCATGCGCCAGTTGCCCAGGCCGCCGGGAGCGATAACCTGATTGTAATAGTATCCATCGGGGTTGCAGTTGAGAATGAACCAGATTTCACGACCGTCGACCAACGCCTGCACCTCAGGATTCGTGGGGTACTGAGTCGTGAGGTAATCCATGTAATGTAGCAGGATCTCCGGTGTGGCGACCTCGCGGGCGTGGATAGCCGCGGTGAAAAGCACCTCCGGCTCGACTTCGTCTACATTTGGATTATCGGAAATCTTGACTGCCCAGATGTCTCGTCCTTCGATCGTGGTGCCAATAGACTGCTTTGTCGAGACGATATCGGGATGCGCCGCGATCATGGCGTCGAGATAGGCGTTGATCTCGGCCAGGGTCTTGTAGCCGCCCATGTCTTTCTGGGGGAGTCGCGAACGGTAGAAATCTCTCACCGATTCGTGGACGGTTTCGATCTTGAAACCGAGCTGACGAAGCGAATCGGCCTGGGCCGGGTTGGTGAAGATTTCCACGAAGGTCGGGTCGATCCAAACAATGTCCAGTCCAAGGGCTGAGAGTTGCCTGATCTGGTCCTTGTTTTCCAGGGTGATGCGGATTTGGGTGTCGTTGGCGACCGCGCCGACGAGAGTCGTTGAAATCAGAATGTAGAGGACGAGCCAGGCAAGAGCAGTGGGACGAATAATCACGGTGTCTCCTATGGGTGAGTACGGCCACAATATAATGCAAAACGTGAATATGACAACAGTTAGTAAGGAGACAGACGGGGCAGATTGCTCTCTTGTTACACCGGGCAATCGAAAAAAACCGCTTGAGTCGCCTGTCGTAAGGCTATATACTCCGGCCAACTTATTAACATATAGACGCTTATGTACGAAAAACAAAGAACAGTCAAGGAATCGATTTCGCTGGATGGAATCGGTCTACATACCGGCAATGCCTGTACTATGACCTTTCGGCCGGCCGAACCCAATACCGGCATCAGGTTTGTCCGTACCGATCTCGACGGACACCCGTGGGTTCAGGCCGATATCGATCACGTGGTCGACATCTCCCGTGGCACCACTCTGCAAAAGGGAGAGGCGAAAGTTCATACCGTGGAGCATGTTCTGGCCGCCTTCGCCGGGCTCCAGATCGACAACATGATTGTCGAGCTCAATTCCAACGAACCGCCGGTCGGCGACGGCTCGGCCAAGCCGTATGTCGATTGCCTGCTCAAGGCTGGGATCGTAGATCAGAACATCGACAAGTTCTACCTCGAAATCGATACGCCCATGTCGTACAGCGAACCGGATCGGAAGGTCGATCTGGTAGTGACGCCGTCGAACGATCTCCGCATCACTTTCATGATCGACTACAAGAATCCGGCTCTCGGCACCCAATACACGACCCTTCAGGACCTCGAGAGTGAGTTTGTCGAGGAATTCGCCCCCGCCCGTACTTTCTGCTTCCTGTCCGAGATTGAAGCACTGAAGGCGCAGGGACTCATAAAAGGCGGCGGGCTGCATAATGCGGTCGTTCTGTACGACTCCGACAAGGGCCAGGTGGAAGTCGATCGCATCCGCAGAGTTCTTGATCTGAAAGATGAGGCCTTTGTAGGCGAGACCGGAATCATTAACGATATTCCCCTGCGCTTCTACAACGAACCGGTCCGGCACAAGACGCTCGATCTGTTGGGCGACCTGGCGTTGATAGGCGCTCCGTTCAAGGGTCACGTGTTGGCCGCCCGTTCGGGGCATCGGGCGAATGTCGCCCTGGCCCGCAAAATGCGCGATCTGTACAAGAAGAAGCGGATCGCCAGCAAATACACCAAGGGCGGCCGCGCTCTGTTCGATATCCAGGGGGTGCTGAAAGTCCTGCCGCACCGCTATCCGATGCTGCTGGTCGATCGGATTATCGATCTCGAACCGGGCAAGCGGGTGGTGGGTCTCAAGAACGTCACGTTCAACGAGCCGTTCTTCCAGGGTCATTTCCCCGATCATCCGATCATGCCGGGCGTGCTGATACTCGAAGCCATGGCGCAGGCGGGCGGCGTGCTGCTCCTTCAGGCGGTCGAGAACCCGGAAACCAAACTGCCGTTTTTTGTCTCAATAGATAACGCCAAGTTCCGTCGCACGGTCACACCGGGCGATCAACTTCGGTTCGAACTGGAAATGGAATCATTCCGTCATGCGACCTGCAAGATGACCGGCAAGGCTTATGTCGAAGATCAACTGGTCTGCAGCGCTGATTTCAAAGCTATGGTGGTGGATAGATGAGTCAGATACATGGAACGGCGATTGTTTCGCCAAGAGCTCAATTGGCCGACGACGTTTCAGTCGGTCCGCACACGATAATCGAAGACGATGTGGTCATCGGTTCCGGTACGGTAGTGGCCTCCAATGTGCTGATCGCCTCGGGCGCCCGGATCGGCAGCGGCGTGAAGATCTCGCACGGGGCGGTGTTGGGCACTCTGCCTCAAGATCTGAAATTCGCGGGCGAGAAGACGATCCTAAAGGTCGGCGACCGCACCACTATTCGTGAATACGCCACGCTCAATCGGGGCACCCAGGCTACTGGTGAAACCCGGGTCGGCAAGGACTGCTTCATCATGGCCTATGCGCACATCGCGCACGATTGCCATCTCGGCGATAATCTCATTCTGGCCAACTCGGTCAATCTGGCGGGTCATATCGAAATCGATGACTATGCCATTCTCGGCGGCGTGCTGCCGGTTCACCAGTTTGTCAAGATTGGCGCTCACTGCATGATCGGTGGTGGGTTCCGGGTACAGCAGGACGTCTGCCCCTATTCGCTGGTGGGTGGGTATCCGCTAAAAGTGGTCGGGCTTAATTCGATTGGCCTGCGGCGGCGCGGGTTCAAGCCGGATGTCCTTCACACGCTGGAGAAGACGTTCAAGCTGCTCTTCTTCTCCAACCTAAATACGTCGCAAGCAGTGGAGCGGATCAAGGGTGAGGTTGAGCCGATTACCGAGGTGAAGACTATCCTGGCGTTCGTAGAACGTTCCGGTCGCGGCATGGTGAAGTAGGGGGTGAGCGGGTCTAGTAATTGTGGACCCGGAAATTTCTGAGGAGGTATGGAATGGAGCTCACGGAACTTTCGGTCAAATTGGTGCTGCTGTTCTTACCTGGTATTGTCGCTCTCTTGATAATCGAGGCCCTTACCACTCATCGCCAAATCGCGATGGCGCGTTTTCTCATATACTCGTTCATCCTTGGTTGTTTGAGCTATCTCCTTTATTATCCTATCACACTCATTGACTGTCTGGGATGGGATATCGCTTTCTTTAGCGGCTTTACGAAGAATATTGAGCAACAAAACGTCTGGGAAATTTCTAGGGTAACTGTTGTCTCAGTCATTCTTGCCTTATTCTTGTCCAGAGCGATCAACAATAAATGGCTATTTCGTGTTGCCCATCGGCTGAGCATTTCTTGGAGATTCGGAGACGAGGACGTATGGGCTTACGTAATGAACTCAGACATGCCGCCTTGGGTGGTAGTAAGGGACTTTGACAGAGACTTAATGTATAAAGGTTGGATTGAGGTCTTCTCGGACACGGGTGAACCGGACGAACTTCTATTGAGGGACGTCAAAGTGTTTAAGAACTCGACTGCAGAGAAACTCTATGTTGTGCCAGCGATGTACATATCGCGCTCCCGGGGTTGTTTTCACGTCGAATTTCCAGTAGTAGAAGATCAGTAGACCGCGTTGAGTAATTGAGGAGAGCATATGATAGATAGAGATCACATCACACACGTTGCTGGTAAACCTCTTGCGGAAGGCACTAAGAAGAAGGGTGGAGTGAATCCTCGTCCTGCAGTGCCAGAACCGCCGGATCCACCTCCCGCTGCTCCGCCTCCCCCCCGCCACCAGATCCGCCGCGAGATCCACATTAGCGAGTGAAGAAGTACTCGTCTCGTAGCCAAGGGAAGCCTGAAATTGCATAATGTGACAGTGCAAATCGAAGGCGCCATCAGAGAAGGAATGGCATCTCTGCAGAACAGCGAGGCATTGGGTCGTATTTCTGCTTCCTGTGCGGGTGCCTTCTTCTTACCTTCCCCTGACCCCGACAGGAAGCCGGGGCGCTTGGAAGGTCTGTAAATGAAAAAACTGAAAACCGCCGTCGTGGGTGTCGGGTCGCTCGGCCGTCACCATCTCAAATGGCTCTCTAAACTCGAACAGTCCGAACTGGTCGGCTTCTACGATGTCGATCCCGCCAAAGCCGAGAAATATGCCTCGGAGTACCGCACCCGGGCTTTCGAATCACTCGACGCCTTAGCCGCGTCCGCCGAGGCGGTCTCCATCGTGGTCACTACTTCCGCGCACTACGAAGTCGCCTCGAAGTTGATAGACCGCGGCATTCACTGTCTGATCGAAAAGCCGATTACCCCGTCGATCGACGAAGCCTCTAAACTGAAGAGCCTGGCCGAGGCGCGCGGCGTCAAAGTGACGGTGGGCCAGATCGAGCGATTCAATCCGGCGGTTCGCGCGCTCGACGGCATGAACCTGCGGCCGTCGTTTATCGAGGCCCACCGGCTGGCGGCGTTTGATCCGCGCGGGACCGATGTGGCCGTAGTGCTCGACCTGATGATTCACGATATCGATCTCGCCCTTATGTTCACGCGCTCGAAAGTCGAGAACATACAGGCCTCGGCGGTGGCGGTCGTATCCGAACAGGCCGATATCGCCAATGCCCGCCTGACATTCGAGAACGGCGCGGTGGCCAATCTGACCGCGTCCCGCATTTCGCTCCATCAAATGCGCAAACTCCGCATCTTCCAGAAGTCCGGCTATTTCTCACTCGATCTGGCGCAGAAACAGGCGGACATCTATTGTCTGGCCGGCGCCGACGAAAAAGCGGAAGGTATGCGCGTACCGCTCGGCAAGTCCGGCAAGGATATCATCTACTCCAAGAAGACCGACAGCGGCGAAGACATGCTCGGGGCGGAATTGGCTGCGTTTCTCGATGCCGTCATTCATGATCACCCCGTCGCGGTCACCATCGACGAAGGCGCCGAGGCGCTTCGGGTGGCGCTCCAGGTCCAGCAAATCGGACTCGAGTCGATCGAAAAAGTTCTGCGGGGGTATCCCGACTGAATGGATGAGTCTCTGCTATTCATCTCAGCGGGGGATCCGTCCGGCGACATAGCAGTCAGCCGTGTGCTTTCAGCTTTGCGCGAGAAGTCGGCGAATCTCAGAGTCTTCGGACTTGGCGGCCCACGCCTCAAACAACTCGGTCAGGAGCAACTCGCGGAACCGTCCGATCTGGCCGTTCTCGGATTTTGGGAAGTTGCACGTCGATACTTGTTCTTTCGAAAACTCTTCCACACATGCGTGCAGGAAATCGAGCGGCGGCGACCCAGGGCGATTGTGCTCGTCGACTATCCCGGATTCAATCTTCGCCTCGCGCGAAAGATTCGTCCGCTCGGCATACCGATTATCTACTACATCTCGCCTCAGGTGTGGGCGTGGGGAAAAGGGCGTCTGCCGCAGATACGCTCACTGGTAGACCGTCTGTTGGTGATACTCCCATTCGAAAAGAAGTTCTATGAGGACCACGATATAGCGTCGCAGTTTGTAGGACACTACCTGCTTGAAGATATCCCGCGGGAATATGTCGGCTCATTGTCTCCTGGAAATAAACAAATCGCCTTGCTGCCGGGGTCGCGCCGTCAGGAAGTGGAGCGGATGCTTCCGCCGATGCTCGAAGCGGCGGCACAGCTTCATCGTTCCCAGGGGACGACATCGGTAGTGGCGGCGCTAACCGGAACATTCGATTACGACTCCATCTGTCGACCGTTCTTGACACAGGGCGTGTCCGTGATATACGACAACCCACGACGCGTCATTTTCGAATCGACCGTAGCGCTCACATCGTCCGGCACCGCCACGCTTGAGATTGGCATAATCGGGCGTCCGATGGTGGTCGTGTACAAAACCGGCGCGCTAACGTACATGATTGCGCGGCGTCTCATCAAGCTGGACAAGATTGCCCTGGTCAACCTGGTGCTCGGCGAGAAGGCAGTTCCAGAATTGATTCAGCACGAAGCCACCCCCGAACGCATGGCCGCCAAGCTTGAGCGTTTCTTCACCGACGACAACTATCGCCAAATAGTTGCCAGTAGCCTGCAGCGGGTGCCGTCACTGCTGGGAGGCATGGGCGCGTCCGCTCGCGCCGCCGAAGCGATAAGGGAGTATCTATGATTCTCCTGTATCGCTGTCTGACACGGCTGGTTTATATGCTGATCTATCCCTGGGCGCGATGGCAAGCCGCGCGTGGCAAGGAAGTCTGGCGAGGTCGGCTGGGTCTGGACCTGCCGTCGGAACAAGTCGATCTCTGGCTGCACGCCGCCTCCGTGGGAGAAATACGCATCCTCGGCAATCTGATAGCATATCTCGTGAAGGAGCAGCCTAAGCTGCAGATTCATGTGACCGCTGTCACGCGCACCGGGGTTGAGACCGCGCGAGCTATTTTGCCGCGACGAGTGTCAATATCGTATTTTCCACTCGACGTGAGCTCATTGTGTAATCGCGTGATGAACCGCTTGAGCCCCCGAATGATCGTGGTGGCCGAAACCGAAATCTGGCCGAACTTGATTGAGGCCGCGAAGCGTCGAACCATCCCAATCGTGCTGGTCAACGGCCGTATGACAGAGCGATCCCAGAGAAGATATCGCATGTTTTCAAACACGCTTCGCCGATTGCTAGGTACTTATGACAAATTCTTCTTCAAGTCAGAGTCAGACCGGGATCGCTTCTCCACCTTCGGACTGCCGATTGAAGCCGGGGTGATCGCAGGCGACATGAAGTTCGACGCCCCCATGGTCGCGAAATCCAAGGAATGGGTGACCGAAATCCGGGCCGAAGTAGGCGTCACTCAGGATCAGTTCATGTTGGTGGCTGGATCGACTCGTCCCGGCGAAGAAGCGGTGCTGGTGGCGACGGTCAAGGAACTGAAGAAGCAGTATCCGCAAGTGAGGCTCGTGCTGGCGCCTCGTCATTTGGAACGGCTGGATGAAGTACGTCGTCTGGTAAAGGACGCAAACGTCCCGATTTGTCTCTATGGCGAAAGCCGTAACTGCGACGGTGTCACGCTAGTTGACCGGATGGGGCTTCTGAACGATCTGTACCTCGCGGCCGATCTCGCTTTCGTTGGCGGTACGCTCGTAGATATAGGTGGACATAACATCCTTGAACCGGTCTGGGCCCGCACTCCGGTCGTGTTTGGGTCTTCTGTCTTCAATGTTCCGGACGCCGCCGAGTACATCGTTGCGAATAATTTCGGTGCGCAGGTAGCGGATGCCGACGAGTTGAAGAGCGTGTTGGAGGATGTCTTATCTGGGCGGCGAAAATTCGAAACCAAGGAAGAGACCGATACCGCGCACTCCGCCACGGCCCTGGCTGGTGGCTACATATTGAAACGGCTGTCAGATGTTTGAGCGGTTGTGGAAGATGATCCTACGGCGTGAGCCGAACAGCCTCTGGGCGATCCCTGCTTTCTTTCTCTGGCTGATTTCGCTTGTCTATAGACTCGGCTTCGCACTCAGGAAACGATTCGTCGGTGAACCGATTAGAGTTGCAGTGCCGGTCCTTTCGGTCGGCAACATCACCGTAGGAGGATCGGGCAAGACACCTATTGTCGCCCTGCTTGCCGAGAACTTCCTGCGCGAAGGTGACCGGGTGGGAATTGTGTCATCGGGTTATGGACGTCAGGATCAGGTGTCATTCGTGACTTCCGGGCAGAGCGTGCAAGAAATGGATGTTGGGCAGACCGGCGATGAGGTCAAGCTGCTGTCCCGACAACTGCCGAACGCAATATTCTCGGTCGACAAATTCAAGTGGCGGGCGGCCAAGATGCTGGCCGATAGCGGTCAGGTTGACGTGATCATTCTTGACGATGGTTTCCAGCACTTCAAGCTGGCCCGGGATATTAATCTGGTGACCTACGACGCCAGTCTAAAGGAGCTTCAGTTGAAGCCGTTCCCCTACGGGTTGCTTCGCGAATCGCATAAGGCGCTGAGCAGGGCAGACGTTATGATCATGACCCGCGTTAAGGAAGGGTCAGAAATTGGCGCACGTAGAGAGAAGTTGCAGCAATTGAGCCCACATGCCGGCTTGTATCAGGCGGGGTTCCGTGCGACCGAGATAATAGGGCGCGGCAGGAGTCACCCGGCAGAATTTCTTCAGGACAAGTCGGTCTTTCTCTTTGCCGGGATTGGCAATTTCACGGCACTTGAACAGGAAGTCTCGGCGCTCTCATCTCGCATAGATTTCGCCATTGAATTCGCCGACCACCAGAAATATGATCGGCAGGTCATGGACCAGATCAAGCAAGCGGCGGATCACCATAATTCCGACCTGATTCTGACCACCCTCAAGGATTGGGTCAAAGTAGGCAACTTTGATTTCGGGCGGGAGTTGTACTATCTTAACCAGGTCGTTGACGTATATCCTGGCGTTGAAGAGCTCATGACCGATGTCAAGAGGCGGCTTAAGTTGGTGGCCAGAGGAAACTGATGGATCGGCGCTTTGATTTTCTCGTTGCGGGCAGCGGTATCGCCGGGCTGTTCTATGCGCTCAAGGTAGTGGAGCGAATGCCCACGGCCCGGGTCGGGATTGTCACTAAGAGCTCCGAAGATGCCACCAGTACCAACCGGGCGCAGGGGGGGATTGCCGCGGTTACATCGGGGACCGATTCAGTTGCGTCTCATGTGGCCGACACGGTCAAAGTGGGTTGCGGCCTATGTCATCAGGATGTGGTCGAGCGGGTCGTTGAAGCCGGACCGAACGCCATCAAAGAACTAAGTCGGTACGGTGTCGAATTCACTCGTGTACATGGACAGCTTGACCTCGGACGCGAAGGTGGCCATTCACAAAATCGGGTAGTGCGGGCTGCCGATCTGACGGGTCGCGAAATCGAACGGGCATTGTTAGCCGCCTGCCGTAGCTTACCGAACAATATCGAAATCTTCCCCGATCACTTGTTGTTGGACCTGGTGGCTTATCGTGAGTCCGGCCATCGTATCTGCGCCGGGGCCTATATCTATTGTGAAGAGAATCGCTCTATCGAAATCTTTTATGCGCCGGTGACCATGCTCGCCACGGGCGGTCTTGGCATGGTCTATTTCCACACTACGAATCCGAAAATCGCAACGGGCGATGGAGTTGCGTGCGCCTATCGGGCAGGTGTAGAGGTAGCCAATCTGGAATTCGTTCAGTTTCACCCGACCGCTCTCTACTCGCCGGGGCGCTGGCCGTTTCTGATCTCCGAAGCTGTTCGTGGTGAAGGCGCGCGTCTGCGCTCGGTGGATGGCCGCTATTTTATGGAGAAGGCTCATGAACTGAAAGACCTCGCGCCGCGCGATGTGGTCGCCCGGGCGATTGATCGGGAGCTCAAAGAGTCGGGCCAGGAATATGTGATGCTCGACATCAGCCACCGCGATCCTGCGTTCGTCAAAGAACGTTTTCCCAATATCTACCAGGAATGTCTGCGCTACGGGTTCGATATTACCAAGCGGGCGATCCCGGTTGTGCCGTCGGCGCATTATGCCTGCGGGGGAGTCGTGAGCAGCCTCGACGGGGAAACGTCGCTCCCAGGGCTCTTTGTGGCCGGCGAAGTTGCCATGACCGGCATGCACGGGGCGAATCGTCTGGCATCGAACTCACTCCTCGAAGCGGTGGTCATGGCGGACATTGCCTCGGTGAAATCGACCGACTATGCCCGGCAGACACATTTCCCCGAAGCAGTACCATTGGACAATCCTCTGGCGTCGTCACTGCGGATGCCGCTTGAGAAGATTCTTATCGCGCACGACCGTCACGAGTTGAACCGGATCATGTCCGACTTTGTCGGCATCGTTCGCACGACCGAGCGGCTCTCGATGGCGCTGGAACGTGTGAGTCGAATCAAACATGCAGTAGAAGATTATTACATGGCGACCCCCGCCAATTATGATGTGGTGGAGTTGCGCAACATTGCTACGGTTGCGGAGCTCTTAATTCAATGTGCGCTGTCCCGCCAGGAGTCGCGCGGGTTGCATTATCTGGAAGAGAAACCGGAAACCGATCCCAAATTCGCGCACGATACGGTTATCCCCGGTTTGGTAAGTTAGGAGAAGCCTTCATGAAGAGCGGTCACGAGACCATATTGATATTGGATTTCGGTTCGCAATTTACCCAGTTGATCGCCCGGCGCGTCCGCGAAGCTCATGTCTACTGCGAGATACTTCCCTACAACGCCGATCTGCGCCCGTACGCCAAACGCAACGTGGCGGGATACATTCTATCGGGCGGACCGGCATCGCTCAAAGACCCGTCTTCGCCGCGATTGGACCGCTCGTTCTTCGACGGCTCCGTTCCGGTCCTGGGCATCTGTTACGGTATGCAGTTGATCGCCGATCTCTTCGGCGGCCGATTGGTCAAGTCCGAGCATCGCGAATACGGCCGGTCGCTGTTCGAGCCATTATCTGATGGACCGCTTCTGAAGGGGATTGCCCAATCAAGTCAAGTTTGGATGTCCCACGGCGATTCCATCGTAGATCTCCCTTCAGGGTTCCAGATTATCGGCCGGGTTACATCGCTCGGCGTGGCCGCTATCGTCAACGAGACCGCCCGCATCTACGGTGTGCAGTTTCATCCCGAAGTACATCACACGACCGAAGGCAAGAAGATCATTCATAATTTCCTGTTCGATATCTGTGGGGTCAAAGGTGATTGGACCACGGCGTCGTTTATCGAGGAATCAATTGACGGTATTCGCCGGCAGGTGGGCGACGGAAAAGTCGTGCTAGGTATATCCGGCGGGGTGGACTCATCGGTGGCCGCCATGCTGCTACACCGGGCCATAGGGGACCGGTTGCACGGTGTCTTTGTCAACAACGGCGTGCTGAGGAAGAACGAGTTTGAAGATGTCACAGTGACACTCAAGACCCTCGGCATCAACCTGCACCCGGTAGACGCATCTGAGCTCTTCCTGGACCCGACTGGCGGGGGTTGAGGATCCGGAGAAGAAACGCAAGATCATCGGATCGACTTTCATTGATATATTCGAGCGGGAAGCAGAGCGTATCGGCGGCATCGATTTTCTGGCGCAGGGAACGTTGTATCCCGATGTGATCGAATCCACCTCGTTCAAGGGCCCGTCGGCGACCATCAAATCGCACCACAACGTCGGCGGCCTCAAAGAAACGATGAGTCTTAAGCTGGTCGAGCCATTGCGGGAGTTGTTCAAGGACGAAGTCCGCGATCTCGGCCGCGCACTCGGTCTTCCGGAGAAGTTCATCGGACGGCATCCGTTCCCCGGGCCGGGTCTGGCGGTGCGTATTCTCGGTGAGGTGAGCAGGAGCGGTGCGATCTGCTCCGCGAAGTCGACGCCATTTTTATCGAAGGGCTATATCGGCACAAGATCTACGACGATATCTGGCAGGCCTTTGCGGTGCTTCTCCCGGTGCGGGCGGTCGGAGTCATGGGCGACGAACGTACTTATGAAAACGTGGTGGCGCTGAGGGCGGTGACCTCGGTCGACGGCATGACCGCCGACTGGGCGCGTATCCCGGCCGACATTCTGGCGGAAATCTCGAACGAGATCATTCGCAAGGTCAAAGGGGTCAACCGGGTGACCTATGATATTTCGTCCAAGCCACCGGCTACGATTGAGTGGGAATAGCGTTCTATTGCCCGCTGAGTTCGCTCAACAACGAGTTGTAACGCAAGGCATTGCGGACTTTTATCGTTGCTGGACCCAACGATTCCACTATCTGAATCCCGCCCGCCGACGATTTTCAAGCCAAACCGTTTGACACGCCCGGCTGGAAGCCCTTTAATATGCCCGTTACTTCTAAATGGTTGTTCGCTATGACTAGATTTGATACCGATAGCATGACGGAATACACCGCCCCGGTTCGGGCCGACTTGGAGGCGTTCGATACACGTCTACACGACTATCTGCGCGGCGACTCGCCGCTTATTTCGTCAATTGCCCGCCATCTGCTGAAGTCCAAGGGGAAACGGATTCGCCCGGCGTTTCTGTTTCTTTCGGCTCGGGCGGCGAACTATTACGCCGAACCGGCTATCGATGCCTCGCTATCAATCGAACTGATTCATACCGCTACGCTTCTGCACGATGATGTTGTCGATGAATCCGAGATGCGGCGCGGGCAGGAAACGGTCAACCACAAGTGGAAGAACCTCATCTCGGTGCTCATGGGCGACTATATCTTCGCCAAAGCTTTCCGCATCATGGTTGATACCGGGTCGATGGAACTGATTGGGGCGATATCACAGGCCACCGAGCGGGTTTCAGTGGGTGAACTTCGCCAGATCGAAGAAACCCGGAACTACACCCTTTCGGAAGACGAGTATTTCGATATTATCGCCGACAAGACCGCCTCACTCTTTTCTGTCTCGTGCGAAATCGGGCCGATCCTGGCGCGCCAGGACGCGGCCGAGCGGAAACGGTTTGCTGACTTTGGTGAGAAGATCGGCACCGCTTTTCAGGTGGCGGACGATCTCCTGGATTTCGTGGGCGATCCTGAAGTCACCGGCAAGGAACCGGGTATCGACGTTTTCAACGGCCATGTTACCCTGCCGCTCATCTATTCGCTCCGGAGCGTTACCGAAGCTTCCCGGCGGGAGATTATTCATCTTCTCAAAGAGGATGATGTCGAAAGTTCGTTTGAACGAATTCACAAATTTGTCAATGAGACCGGCGGACTCGACTATGCCTCCCGGCGGGCTTCCGAACTGAGCGAGCAGGCGCTGGACTCCATAGCGCACGTAGGCCGTTCGATCTATTTCGACTCTCTGACCGGGATGGTCCGCTTTGCCGTGGCGCGCGCCTCTTGATTCGACGCCGTCAATCGGGTATCATCTTTTTGTGTCACAATTGAAGGGATTTCACGTTAGTCGGCAGATGTGGACATCTGCCGGGCACTTTGGTCGCGCGTTAGTCGGCAGATGTGGACATCTGACGGGCGCTTTGATTGCGAGTTAGTCGGCAGATGTGGATCCGCCGCGGCGGACCGGGCACTATAATGTCGTGTCGGAAGGCACATGTGAGTATCTGTCGGGCACTTAGCTAGATCGACGGCGTATAATATCACAGCATGCTAGGACTCAAAGAAATCTCCGCAAATTTCCTCACCGGCCATCCGGTGTTGGTGCTTTTGGGAGGATTGGTCCTACTAAGTTTGGCAGGATTGCTGTACTGGACGACTAATCCTCCTTTGCCGCGCTGGCTGCGAATTGTTCTGGCTGCTCTTCGAACGACTGCTATAGTTGCGCTGATACTCGCCCTGGCCCAGCCGGTCCTGAGCTATACCCGACATTATGAGCGGAAACGTCGTGCTACCATTCTGATCGATAAATCCGCCAGCATGGATCGAGTCGAAAGCGGCCGCAGCCGATCACAAAGGGTCGATTCACTGTTGAACAGCGAAAGCGCCAACGCGCTGAGGGCGAACTGCGATATCACGACACGCTACTTCGGTGCCGATCTCAAGTCTTCTGCCGGCGACGTCAACCCCCGCGAAACCGCGATCGGTACGGTCCTGCAGGAGTTGGATCGCGAGCAGTTGGCCGAACGTTCGGACTACTGGTTGCTCTTATCCGACGGTAACAGCAACTCCGGACCTCGCCCGAGCGACGCTATCTCAGGGCTTTCGACACCTATCGAAGCCATCGGTATGGCCTCAGGTGGGGGAGCCGCCGATATCGGCCTCATCGACGTAAACTACAACACCGTGGTTTTCGCGGGCCAGCCGACCGAGATGCAGACAAGACTTCGCTGGAACGGCGCTAGTCCGGGACCGGTGACTGTTCAGTTGCTCGACTCAGGACGGGTGATCGCCGAGAAGAGCTTGCAGATCGATCAGGAATCCGGATTTGCCGATGTCCCGATTAAATATACGCCGTCCCGCCCGGGCCAGGCGCTGTTGAACGTGAGAGTCGGTCAGTTGCCGGGAGAGACCGATGCCAACAACAACGCCCGCACTGTCAGTGTCAAAGTCCTCAAGAGCCGCCTGGCCATCCTTCTGGCCTGCGAGAACGCCGACTATGAAGTTGGTTTTCTGAATCGCTTCCTGCGACAGTCGGACCGCTACGATGTCAAGTTGATCGTCATGGGTCGGCAAGCAGGCAATCTGGCCGACCGCTTTCCCGACCGACAAACCGAACTGAATCGGTACGACCTGGTCATCATGTATGATCCTGACCCGGCCCGGCTCGACAATCTCAGTCCCTTGCTAAAATCATATCTTGCCGAGCGAGGTGGGGGACTCTGGGTGTTCCTGGGGTCGCGATTCAAAGGCAAAGTGGCGTCTCCTCGTACTACCGAGCTGCCTGCCGTTCTATCCTACTTCTCCGGCCGAGCTGATTTACGCCCAATTCCACGCGATGCCGAGCGAGGGGGAACTCTTTCATCCGGCCGTTCGGTTGGGCGAGAATCGGACCGCGATTCGTGAGACCTGGGCCAGTCTGCCTCCGTTTAAGATGCTTCTCTCCTGTGATCAGGTTCCCACCGGCAGTGTCGTGCTGGCATCTGTCTCGGGAATCGGATCGGTTAGTCTGCGGACTCCCGTGCTGGGCTATCGACGTTTGGGACCGGGAAAGGTCCTGGCGCTGGCTGCCTCGCCTCTATGGGTGTGGGGATTCGAACCGCAGGCCTTGCCGGTCGGTCAGTCACCTTACGCGAAAATGATCGAGGCCACGGTCAACTGGCTGACGGTACAGGACGATTTCGATCCGGTTCGGGTCGCCCCCAGCCAGGAAGTGTATCGTCGGGGTGAGCCGGTCAAATTTGAAGGTTATGCGTTCGATCCCGGCTACCGTCCCATTCCGGGAGTAACCGGCACAGTCTCAGTAACCGCCGGAGCGGGGCAGGAGCCGCAGGAGGTCGATCTGATTGAATCGGAGGCGGGGAAATTCCACGCTGAATTCAACAATCTCGCTCCCGGCAAATATACCTATCAGGCAAACCTTTCTCGCGACGGTCAGCCGCTCAAAACCACGCATGGACAGCTTCTGGTAGAGTCGTTCTCGGTCGAAGAATTCAATCAACAAGGTGACGCGGCTACTCTGACATCGATCTCTCATGCTACTGGCGGGAACTACTACGATTTCTCGCAGTTCGGGACCGCGGTCGAGAAACTCAATCTTCTTCCTGTTACAGAGAATCAAGAAAACGAGTTTGTGCTCTGGGGAAAGTTCTGGCTTCTGGCGGTATTCATCGGGGCGCTGGCCATCGAATGGAGCCTCCGGAAGTTCAATCATCTTCTTTAGCGCCTGCCCATCTCTCGTTCTCAACACTGCTTGTTGATTTTCCGACGCCATATCCGCTTATTGTCTGCCCACGACGGGTACGAAGCTTTAGAATGGAGTGTCGACAGCAATGAAGATGGCGGTTATCGGAGCTGGAATGATGGGTCAGGCGGCCTTGTACGACCTGGCGCAAGTGGCGGGAGTCGAAAACCTGGCAATATTTGACATTGTGAAGGATCGGGCGCTCGATGTGAGCCGCCGGTTCTCAGACGGTCGCGCAGTCGCCGGACAGCTCGATGCAAGCTCTGAAGAGTCAGTCGCCGCCGCTCTGAAAGGTTTCGACGCGGCCGTCGCCTGCACCACTTATCAGCACAACGCCGGACTGACCCGCGCTGCTATCGCCGCCGGATGTCATCTTGTCGATCTGGGCGGCAATAACGATGTTGTTGAAGAACAACTATCGATGTCACCTGACGCCGTCAATGCGGGAATTATCGCGATTCCAGACTGCGGATTGGCTCCGGGTATGGTGTCGCTGATGGTTGCCGACGGGGTCGAGCGCCTGGACAAAGTTAAAGCCGCGCGTATTCGGGTGGGAGGACTGCCACAGTCACCGCGTCCGCCTCTCAATTACCAGATCGTATTCTCGGTCGAAGGACTCATCAACGAGTATTGGGAGCCGTGTGTCATACTAGAAAATGGGCAACGTCGCACGGTAAATCCGATGACCGGTCTGGAGCAACTCGAATTCGAGGGCATCGGCGAGCTTGAGGCGTTTTATACCTCGGGTGGTTCATCGACCCTGCCCGATACCTACGCCGGCAAGATCGATTTCCTGGACTACAAGACGATCCGCTACCCCGGCCACTGTACGCCGGTGAAAACTATGCTGGAGCTCGGACTGGCGTCGCGCAAGCTGGTCGAGATCGATGGCCGACAAGTAGAGCCGAGAGCGGTGTTTCGTAGCGTTCTCAGCCGTGCCCTTTCTTTCAACGATGTTGACATGGTGCTCGTGCGGGTGACAGTCGATGGCGAAAAAGCTGGACAGAATAAGTCGATCACCTATGAGATTGTCGATCGACAAGACTCCAAGACCGGGCTGTCAGCCATGATGCGTTGCACCGCGTTCCCGGCGGCTATAATTGCTCACATGGCGGCCTCGGGACAGATAACCGCACGTGGAGTGCTTCCGCAGGAGATCGCCGTGAAGCCGTCGCAATTCTTCGCTCAGTTGAAGCGGCGGGGGATTGAACTGACGATCCGGGAGTCATAGGGTGGGGTTGTAGAGGTTCGCTCGGCAGCATCGATACGAGCCGGCAGATGTGGGCATCTGCCGGGCACTAGTACCAAGGGTCAGTTCGCCGTGGCGGACCGGGCACTAGCACCAAGGAGCAGTCCGCAGCGGCGGACCGGGCACTGGAATCACCACAGGTCGGCGGGGAAGATAATCTGCAGGTCGACATCACGACCCGGGCAGACCGCGACCTGGTAGCTCATCGTATCGGTCGCCGGAATATGTATTACCCGCAACAGCCTGTTGCCGATCGGAACCCCCGAAAAGGCAAATCTTCCCAGCGCATCCGGCGTAATCGTGCTAGTGGTCAGTGCGCCTGAGCCATTCGGATAGGTCAATTGTACCCGCAACGAATCGGCATGTGCTATTCCCGGTGACTGCAGGTCGGCGTCGACCACGACTCCCGTAATACTGTTCGATAGAAGCGCCGATGACGACGTCGCAATCCGTTTGTCGATATTGGCGCCCGATCCGGTGGAACGGATCAGTGTGTCGGCATAGGTGTAGATGGCGTTCCAGGCGTCCTTCTTGAAATCATCCGCCGCCATGCCCGCTTGCATGTAAGGACCCGCCCAGGTCGACCAACCGCCCGGGTTCTGAACCAGTTGATCGAGATTCGCCGGCAGACGGCCATTGTCGCCCACGAATCCGAAATCACTTCGGGCGCCGTTCGTGTAGACTTCAGGATTGCCGGCAATAGCCATGGCCAGTTGATCGAGTTCTTTCTTGGTCTGTTCATACTTGGAACTGTCGACCGTTTCCTTCATGCGCAAAGTAGCCACGGACGCCAGAATTCCGATCACGAGTATCACAATGACCAACTCGATCAGCGTAAATCCGCGAGCGTCGACAAGTGTGTATCTCATGGGCAACCTCCCGTGTTAACGGTGAAGGTGGAACCATCTGACAATGCTACTGAGAAGGTTCGATTATTGATGTTGACCGGCGATCCGCCGGTCGGCTGCGATCTGAAATCGTCAATTGTGATCTGGACACTCTGGCCGGCGGTGATTGTTCTGGCAGATGTAAAAGTCGCTATCGATCCGCTCCCATTGGCGGGATTGTTCTGGTCGAAGACAGTGCTTCCACCCCATCTTACATATCGATAGTATGCGGTCAGTCCGGAATATGTGGCTATGAGCGAACTGATATCGACCGAGCTTCCAGAGTTGTTGACTATCCAGAAAGTAAAGCCGTGACAATCCCCCATGAGGGTATCGGAATTGGGAATTAGTTCGATGCCGCCGGTGCTGTCCGCTCCCGTGCTGTCGTACCATAGATTTGCTGTTAAGCGATAATCTCCATAGGGAGATGATCCCGGTGTAATCGAAACCACGCGCTTCAAGGTATCTCTCGTCGGCAGATAGACAAGCGACAGGCGATGATTTCCGATCGGCAACGAGTCGAACGAAAAGTATCCGCCGGCGTCGGGAAAGCTGATTACGCTGGTCATCGAACCGGATCCGTTGGGGTACGCCAGAAGCACTTCGACTGAATCGCGGTAGTCACTTCCCGGAGGTGTGCCGTCGTTGTCGGTAATCGTCCCCGAAACGCTGTTGAGCAGCAGATCGGGGCTGGTAGCCGCCACTTGACGAACGAAACTCGTCCCGGAACCTGTCGAGGTGATTGTAACGCCATTGTAGGTGTATGTCCTGCCCCAGGCGTCGGTCTTGAAATCTGTGGCGGTCTGAGCGAACCTATTCCCGATGTAGGGCCCTTTCCAGGTAGCATAGCTTCCGGGATTGGTATAGAGGGCGTCGAGATTGGGCGGGAGGGCGCCAATGTCGCCCACGTAGCCGAAATCGCTGCGTACACCATTGCTCTGCAACTCCGGGTTGCCGGCTATGGCACAGGCCAACGCGGTCATTTCCTGCTTGGTTTCTTCCAGCTTGGCCGACTCAAACAAAGCGCCGCCGCTGCGCATTGCCACCGCGGCCAGCAGTCCGATTATTACTACAACCAAAACCAGTTCGATCAGAGTAAAGCCGCCGCTATTTATGCTTTTCTGTCTGAACATGGCCGTTCCTTAAGGCGCGTAAGTGACCACCACATAAACCTGCGTACATCTGGTAGAGAATGATCCTGAACTCGAATATAGACTGACTCCCGCCTGAAGATTGTCGATATCGGCCCAGGTCCAGGCTACGCCCGTAGCAGGATTCGTAGCCCATGAGTCGCTGTACATCGCCCAGGTGTTGGTTACGGCTGTCTCGGGAGCCTGGTAGTTGGTTGACCCGATCCGAATGACCGTCCGAAGAAGCCCGGTTCCGCCGGACGAAGTCTTCATGGCGCGAGCGTACACGGCCACACTCGCAATCCGGCAGGTTGTCGCGGTTACATCGCCTATGGCGTAGGCGTCGGTGGCGTACGAGCCGCTACGGTAAACGTACGTCTTGTTGTTGTCCGAAGTGACTTCCCTTACACATCGCCAGTTAGGCTTGGCGCCGTGACGGCTGAGGCCGGTGCGGCCGGGGGCCATCGGCCGTAGTGTGATTGTGCCGGAACTGTCGCAGGTCGGCGCTGCTATCTCACCGAGGCAATCCGTAGCAAATTGATAGACCACCGTGCTTCGGTTGCGAGGCAAGACCGTCACGTAACGCTGGATGGTATCATTGTCGGGTCGGTAGATAGCCCGAAGCAAATGCGTTCCAACCGGTAGAGAATCCAGGACAAAATCGCCGGACGCGAGCGGATGATATGTCTTCGTGGCGATGCTCCCGGCACCGTTCGGATAGGTGACGACCAGGTTGATTGAATCGGCGTAGGTTGCACCCGGAGTTGCCCCGGCGGCGTCGGTTATCGTCCCAGTGACACGGTTACGAAGGTAGTCTGACGTAGCGTCGGCGATCTTCTTCGTGAGCGTGGCTCCGCTGCCGGTCGAAGTTATGGTGATGCCTCCGGAGTAGGTATATGCGCGGCCCCATTCGTCCGTCTTGAATCCGGTGCTGTCCTGTGCAAAGGTGGCGGGAATGTACGGCCCGTTCCAGGTGGCGAACCCCGGATTTTGATACAGCGCCTGCAGGTTGGGCGGGAAAGCGCCAATGTCTCCCACGTAGCCGAAATCCGAGCGGCGCGCGTTCTGCACAAGCGACGGGTCGCCGACAATCGCCCGCGACAGCATCTCCATCTCACGCTCGGTCTTGACCCGGCGCAAGTCTTCTACTGAGGCGGTCATCGATTGCATGGCAACTCCGGCGAGAATCCCGATCACCACGATGATCACGAGCAGCTCGATCAGGCTGAAGCCGCGTATGGTTTTGAGTGGGGCCATACTCAAGTTCCCCACCAGAGGTTTTCGGCCATCGAAATGTCGAGGTAGCTGTCACTCGCCGGTTCTACGACCACTTTTCGAGTCAGCGTGTCCAACGTGGGTGCATATATAAGGCGCAGGGTATGAACGCCGATTGGAATTGAATCAAACGTGACCGTGCCATCGGGGTTGGGCCGACGGGAGCGATTGGTTACCCCGCCGCCACCATTGGGGACGGTCAGCACCAGCGTCAATGAATCGTCGTACGTCGGGCCGGGGGGAGTATGATCGATGTCGGTAATTACCAGACGAACCCGGTTGTAAAGTAATTGCCCCGCTGAGCCGGCCACGGCGCGGGTCAAAGTCGTGCCGCCTCCCGAGGACGTGATCGTATTGCCACCCGTGAAAGTATAGGCCTTTCCCCAGGCGTCGAATTTGAAATCGGTCGAGCCGCCTCCAGAAGTAAATTCGTTCGTGATGTACGGCCCTTTCCAGGTGGTCCAGCCGCCGGGGTTGGAAGCGAGGGCGTCCAGATTCGCCGGAAGGCCCCCGTTGTCGCCGATATAGCCGAAATCGGTGCGCGTGCCGCCACCGGTCAGAGTCGGGTCCCCGGCGATGGCGTGGGCGAGACGATCCATCTCCTGGCGGGTCTCTTCGGTTCGGGCGGTCTGGTTTACCGCTGTCAGAGAGCGCAGACCGACTGCGGAGAGGATGCCGATTATTACCAGCACCAGCACCAGTTCGATGAGCGTGTAGCCGATTTCTGACCTGAGTTTTCGCATCATGACGCAATCCGACAATTTCGGTCTATCGTCATGATTATCGGCAGAATCCCCCAGGTATTGCGCCCAGGAAAGGGGCGGTTTACGTCCCCAAATAACGTAGGTCAGGCCTACTCGGGGCCTGACGTTCTTTCCGAAACTCAGAGCGAGTGTCAGGCGTCAAGTCCGCCTGAGCTACGATACTTGCACCGGGGCCGAAGTTGTAATATAATATAGCTAACATTTGGTTTCTACCAGGGAGTAGAAGAGTGTCACGCTATAAGGCATATTATATCGGTCCGATGTTCGTTTTTGCGCTACTTTTGATAGTGGCTTGCTCAGACGATGATTCGCATCCCACTCAATCCCATCCACAAAAGCCCGGCGATCACTGGAGTGTTCAGTCACTACCGACTTCAGCTATCGGAATTGTTTGGGATGGCATGCGATTTGTAGCTGTCACGGCAGCCGACACAACACTAGTTGCTACGGATGCTCGTAACTGGAAGGCGAAAGCCAACGCTTTGTCCGGGCACATGGACATGTTACATCATTATGCCGGAGTGTACGTCGCCCGGTGGGCCGGCGAGTCGCTCGCCTACTCCACAGACAGTCTTGTTTGGTTAAGATGCAACTATCGCAACAGCTGGCCGGTGGAGGATATTGTGGACGGGGCTGGAATGTTGGCTCTTGTGTCTGCGGGAGATGGTATATATACATCTCATGACGGAGCTACCTGGGAATGGATATACCACACCAATTACCGAATAGACGCGATTTGCTGGAATGGCAGCCAGTTTGTCGCTACCAACGGACTCCTCTCGCACACGTCGCCTGATGGCGTCACTTGGACAGTTCACAGAGTCAACGGCGGTGGAATATACCTGACTACAGATTACATGGCCTGCAATGACAGCTTATTTGTTGCCGTCGGCAATGACCGATTCGATTCTACCACCATAATGATACATACTTCCACAGACGGCATAAACTGGAACTCGGATACGCTGACTGGATACCAACCTGTAAATGATATTGTATGGACCGGTGAGCAGTTTCTTGCCTGTGGGAATAAGGGCCAGGTCTTGGTTTCTTCTGATGGTTTGAAATGGCGGGTCATAATGACGAAAACCAGTTCCGACTTGTACCAGATCGCCTTGTCGCATGAGCGCTGGGTGATTGTCGGCAGCGATAGAACAATACTGGTATCTCCGTGACTCCTTACAAACCCACCGTAACTCAGGTGAATAACTCTCAAAGTTCATTCCGTGAATGAGGAGGTCAGATCCGCTCCGGTTCTGGAATTCGAACCACCACGTCTTCCTGAACCAGGCACCGGCAGGCGAGACGGGAAAACGCGGTCAGGCCGGAAGCCTCTTCGAGCATCTCGGCCTCGTCGTCGTAGACTTTGCCCAGACTCTCGTACCCTTCCTCAACGACAACGTGGCAGGTCGAACAGGCGCAGTTGCCGCCGCAATTATGATTCAACGGGATGTTGTGGTCCAGGGCAGCATCGAGGAGTGTGGTTCCCTCGGCCACCTCGATTTCGGTATCGATCGGAAGAAACTTTATTTTTGGCATAGCTAACAACCTCAACGCGATTCGCGATAGACTACCACGTTGTCATGTTCGTTGCCATAGCGGACGGATCGGGCGATACCGACCAGTCGCGAGGCGATCACCATAAAGGCCCAGGGTGGCGTGATTGTATCTCCGCAGCCGCTCACCAGGATCTTCAGCCCGCGATACTGCTCCCAGTTGTGGCGGGCAATCCCGTCGAGGAAATCATCCTGGCGGAACATTTCCGTCTTGAGGAACTGGTTCGGTTCAATGACGTTGTAGTCCACCGCGACATCACCCGCTTAGCAGGTAAATGACGAGCCGCAACTGCACGAGCGCTTGGCGCTCGGGTTGACGAACTTGAAACCGCCGCCCATCAGGCCGTTCTTGAAATCGACCGTGCACCCTTTCAGGTACATAAGGGCCTTCAAATCGACTCGTACCTTCAGGCCGTCGAACTCGAACTCCCGATCCAGCTCCGAAGGCTGGTCGTCAAAAGACATCGAGTATGACATGCCTGAGCAGCCGCCTGAGGAAACCCCCAGACGTAGGAATAGACCGTCTCTTTTCTCCATAGCCATGAGCCGCTTGGCTTCGTCGATAGCCGCCGGGGTGACGGTTATCAAGGTTTCGACTGGCGGTAATTGATTCTGTTGCAACATATTACTACAAATCTCCAATTTTGGTCCATGTTTGTTCGACAGTTTTTCTGTCCTTCAAGAAAATGTAACAACAGGCCCCTGACGGTTGTTCTTGATTTTGTGAGCGGAATTGGGCACGGATTAACCCTTTGTTAGTATCAGGGTTAGAGAGATGTTTCTAGGCTGGTTTAATAGGTCCATGAAAGTGTCCCGATTGCGGACATTAAAGACCTTTTGGCAAATATTTTGATGGACTTTTTCAATCTTTTTTACTATTGTCGCGTACTCTATTATGGAAGCGCGGGGCAACAATGCCACAATAGCCCCGACCCGTCGATAGGAGACGGCTGAAACTGGATTAAGGAGAAACACATGCAGCTATCACGCAAGGCCGACTACGCACTCAGAGCGGTAAGGCATCTGTCTACGTTGCCGAAGGCCAAACTCGGTTCCATCAACTCAATCGCTGCCGCCGAGCGTATTCCCCGCGAATTCCTTGCGAAGATTCTCAAGGACCTGACCCGTAGCGGAATTCTGGTGTCGTTTCAGGGAGTGACCGGCGGTTATCGGCTGACGAACACCCCGAAAGACATTTCTTTCCTGGATGTTATCGAAGCGATCGAAGGTCCGCTTCATATCAATCTCTGTACCGAGATGGAAACCTGCCCGTGCGACCGCGCCCAGACGTGCTCGATGCGCGAGTTCTGGCTGGTGCAGGAGAAGGCGTTCAAGAAGGCGCTCTCCAAGCACAATTTCTCTCGCTATCGCAAGCTTCACTAAGATTGCATTGGCGATTGCATCTGAGACAATCCGCGCGACCCGCCCACCGGTGCGGGTCGCGTTTCTGTATCTGTGACAACCCAAGAACGTGGGCTGCGTATTTCGGATTGACGTTGTATGATTTGGTCCAGATGTGTTATATTATATGTCGGGTTGGTTAAGCAGGAGAAGAGACAATGATGAAGCAATTTGAAGATAAAGCTCACAAGGTCAAGATCGGTCTGGCGGAAATGCTCAAGGGCGGCGTCATCATGGACGTCACCACCGCCGAGCAGGCGAAGATCGCCGAGGCTGCCGGGGCCACCGCGGTAATGGCGCTCGAACGGGTGCCGTCGGATATCCGCGCCGAAGGCGGGGTTGCCCGCATGGCCGACCTGGACGTAATCGAAAACATCAAGCGCGTCGTGACAATCCCTGTCATGGCCAAGTGCCGCATAGGACATTTCATCGAAGCGCGCGTGCTCGAATCGATTGAAATCGATTTCATCGATGAATCCGAAGTGCTCACGCCGGCCGACGAAAAATACCACGTTGATAAATGGCCGTTCAAAGTGCCGTTTGTCTGCGGCTGTCGCAATTTGGGCGAGGCGCTTCGGCGCATCTCCGAAGGCGCGGCTATGATCCGCACCAAGGGCGAGGCGGGGACCGGCGACGTTTCCCAGGCGGTGAAACATCTGCGCGAAATCGTCTCGGTGATGAAATCGTTGACGGTGATGACGCCTGAAGAACACTACGGCGTGGCCAAAGAATTCCGCGTGCCGCTGGAGCTCGTGAAGCTGGTGGCGCAGACCGGCAAATTGCCGGTGCCGAATTTCGCCGCGGGCGGGATCGCCACACCGGCCGACGCGGCGTTGTGTATGCATCTGGGAGCCGAGGCGGTGTTTGTCGGCTCGGGCATTTTCAAATCATCCGATCCGGAGAAGCGCGCGAAAGCGATTGTGTCGGCGACGACTCATTGGAAAGATTTCGCAATCATCGCGGAGTACTCACATGGATTGGGCGAGGCGATGAAGGGCGAGGCCGCGGCCGCGATACCGGCAGAGCAACAGTTGCAAACGCGGTAGAAATCGCGAAAAAGTGATAGTGTTCAGACGGGCAGACCATATCTTGGCTCTGCCCGTTTTGTATTGTCAGGACTAGTAGGTCGGGTTACGCGCATGGACTAGTTGAGCGCGCAACCCGACATTTCGCCGGGGGCAGAAGACTTTTCGGTATGAAATCGCTACGTCGGTACATTGTCCGGGAAGCCACCTTCTTTGTGACCGTGATCACCTTCAAACGCCAGCCTATCTTGTTACTCCGACCAGAAATCTTTGAACAAGCGTGGGGCGGCAGGAAGCTCGAAGCATGGGTGGTTCTTCCAGACCACTTGCATGTCGTGCTACAATTGGGGAATGAATCGATCTCAGACGTCATGCACCAATTCAAGATTCAATACTATCACCTCTATAGACGGCACTTCGGTCCCGGACGCGTCTGGCAAAACCGCTTCTGGGAGCATGTGGCGCGCGATCAGGAAGATCTGAATAAGCGCATTGACTATGTTCATTACAACCCGGTGCATCACGGACTGACATCAGATCCGTTTGTTTACGGGGATTCATCAGCGCATCTGTGGTTAGAACGCGGTTTCTATCAAAGGGATTGGGGGGTCAAAGAACCTATCATCTTCGAGGGTTCGTTTGGGGAATAGCCGGGTGTCGGGTTTCCTCCGCGGTTCGCTACGCGACCCTCTCGAAAACCCGACCTACATGCAATATTGAATTTGTGAGAAACTGGACTAGTAGGTCGGGTTACGCGCAAGGGTTTGTTGAGCGCGCAACCCGACATCCTTTCCGACTGGTCAATGTCGGGTTTTCTTCGTTGTTCGCTACGGGACCCTCTCGAAAACCCGACCTACAAGAGATCCACACGTGATTTACGTCTGCAATTTGTGATTTCTTCCCGGTTTGTGTTTTCGCACATTTCATTATGTCCTCCTCCACCCGCATCGAATGGACCCACTCCTCCTGGAACCCGGTTACCGGGTGTTCCAGAGTCTCCGAAGGTTGTCTCCACTGCTACGCCGAGCGGATGGCCAGGCGGCTCCAGGGCATGGGGGTCGCCAAATACGCCAACGGCTTCAATGTCACCCTGCACCCGGACGTCCTTGAAGACCCGCTCCATTGGAAGAAACCGCGGTTGATTTTTGTCAATTCGATGTCCGACCTCTTTCACGAGAAGATCCCGGTCAAATATCTCCGTCAGGTTTTCGACATCATGGCCCGCGCCGACTGGCATGTCTTTCAGGTCCTCACCAAACGCGCCGAACGGCTCGCCGAGCTAAGCCCCAAACTCGACTGGCCGCCTAATGTCTGGATGGGGGTGACAGTCGAATTGGCTCGGTTCACGCATCGGATCGACCTGCTTCGTCAGACCGGCGCCCCGATCAAATGGCTCTCGATGGAGCCGCTGCTGTCGCCCGTACCCGATATGGACCTGACCGGGATCGACTGGGCTGTGGTCGGAGGCGAATCCGGCCCTGGCGCCCGCGCTATGAAAAAGGAATGGGTGGTGGATATCCAGCGGCAGTGTCGCGCGCAGAAGGTCCATTTCTTCTTCAAGCAGTGGGGTGGCATGAACAAGAAGAAAGCCGGTCGGACGCTCAACGGCCGTATCTACGACGCCATGCCCCCGCTCCCTGAACCGGCCGGCCAAATCGCTTTTGGGCTGTAGCCCCGGTTTGTATATTCCCCGAAGAACATTCGCTGCGAGCCTATGTTGTCACTGTGACAAGATAGGGTGACACGTGTAGTCAGCAGATGCGTTTATTGAATTCGTAGGGCAGAACCCCACGGGGTCTGCCGCTACTGGTGGAAGTTGAACTGAACGGAACAGGCAGGTTCCGTCACCCTCGAGGAGTCGGGGGCCCAGACAAGTTGGCTGGTCACTAATGCAGGTTGTTGAAGGACGAGCTTGACTGGGTACCCGCCTTCGCGGGTATGACGGCCTTTCGGCCGTCTCAGGTTTGCAGAACCGCAAGGGGTTCTGCCCTACGATTGCAGGTTATATAAGTCGGCAGATGTGGACATCTGCCGGGCACGTGCAAAGTTGATTTGTCGTTGAGGACCGGGCACTTTTCATGAGCAGGCGTACCCACAGCAAGCTGTGGGGTACCGAAGATTGCTGTACGAGTCGGCAGATGTGGGCATCTGCCGGGCACGTGTAAAGTTGATTTGTCGTTGAGGACCGGGCACTCTTCATGAGCAGGCGTACCCACAGCAAGCTGTGGGGTACCGAAGATTGCTGTACGAGTCGGCAGATGTGTACATCTGCCGGGCACTTTTCATCAGCAGGCGTACCCACAGCAAGCCGTGGGATGCCGAAGATTGCTGTGCAAGTCGGCAGATGTGGGTCCGCCGTGGCGGATCGGGCATGTAAACCCACCCGTTGTGTGGGGTACTGGTTCATAAGAGTTGTACTGCTATGACCGCTATTTCAAAAACCGTCGGTGTTCTCGCTATCCAAGGCGACTACGAGCGTCACCACCACCAGATCGAGCTGGTAGGCGCCCGACCGATAGAAGTACGTCTCCCGCGCGACCTGGAGAAGCTCGATGCCCTCATAATCCCCGGCGGCGAATCGACCACGATGAACATCATGATCGACCGGTTCCAACTGCGGGAACCGCTTATTCGGTTCGGACGTTCTAAACCAGTGTTCGGAACCTGTGCCGGGATGATTATGTTGGGCAAGAGCATAGCGAATAATATCTCGCACGTGCAGCCGCTCGGGCTGATGGATATCGAGGTCGACCGCAACGGCTACGGTCGTCAGGTGCACTCGTTCGAAGAGAAGCTCGACGCGAACTCTATCAGGCCAGAAGACCCGGCTGACGGCCACTTTTATTCGCGCGCCCAGAGTCACCCGGATGGGCGAAGGCATAGAAACGCTGGCCATTTGGAAGAACGACCCTGTCCTGATACGCCAGGGCCGTTTGCTGGCCTCGGCGTTTCACGCTGAATTAGACGATGACACGACGCTCCTGGAGTACTTTCTTACGAAAGTCTGACATATCTTAGGCCGGGCGTACGTATAGATTGAGAAAGCTATCGACGTGGATATAACGACCTCCCAAAGTGAAACCGGACGAATCGACCGCCGCGACGGAACAGGCCCAGTCTCTGCCGGTGGCCGAACGGCTCAAGATTCCGCACAAGCGGCTGCCGAGTTGGTTCAAGGCCCGTCCGCGCCAGACCGAAGAATACAGTCGGGTATATTCATCGCTGAAGTCGGGCGGATTGCATTCGGTTTGCCAGGAAGCTTCCTGTCCCAATATCTGGGAGTGTTTCAACGAGGGCACCGCGACTTTCATGATTCTCGGCGACACCTGCACCCGCGGATGTAATTTCTGCGACATCACCACCGGCAAACCCGACGGCCTCGACCGTGACGAGCCCCGCCGTCTCGCCGAAGCGGTCGCGCGGCTCAAACTCAAGCAGGTAGTGATTACATCGGTGGCCCGTGATGATCTTCCCGACGGGGGGGCGTCGATGTTTGTCGCGACCATGCGCGAACTTCGGGCGCTCGACCCGCACATCAAAGTGGAATTTCTCATTCCCGATTTCAAAGGTGACTACGAGGCTGTCGCGTCGGTAATTGATTCGGGCGTGGACGTTCTCGCTCACAATGTCGAGACGGTCCATCGACTGCATCGTCGTGTTCGCGGTGGAGCGAAGCTGGATCGCTCGCTTGATGTGCTCCGGTTTATGTCCAACTATAAGCGGCGACCGGTCGTGAAGACCGGCATTATGGTCGGACTGGGTGAAACCAAGGATGAGATTGTCGAAGTCCTCCACCAAATCTACGCCGCCGGGGTTGATATTGTGACAATCGGCCAGTATCTGCGGCCGTCGCTGGCGCATCTTCCGGTGGAGTGTTTCTACCTGCCGCAGGAATTCGAAGAGTTCGCGCAGATCGGTCGGGAAATCGGTTTCGGCCATGTCGAATCCGGACCGCTGGTGCGCAGTTCTTACAAGGCGTTCAGCCAGTCCCAGAATATCCTGGGGAAGACATGATTAAGAAGATTATCATAGCGCGCAGCTACGGCTTCTGCATGGGCGTCAAGCGAGCGATTAAGATAGCCGACGAGACCGCCCGGGAGACCGTAGGCCCGGTGACGATCCTCAACGAGATAGTGCACAACCACGCGGTGGTCGAGGATTTCCGTCAGAAGGGTGTAGGGCAGAAGTTCGCCGTGAAAGATGTCGACTCGGGGACGTTGATCATATCAGCCCACGGCGTCGAGCCGGGAGTCATCCAGGCGGCCGAGGATCGGGGTCTGAAAGTAGTCGATGCCACCTGTCCGCTGGTGACGCGCATCTATGAAATCATTTTGAAGATCGTGGCGGACGACTACTATATCATTCATTTCGGCGATTTGAATCACGATGAGACCAAAGGCGTGGTAGGACATTCGCCCGACCGAATCACGGTTATTTCATCTATAGCCGAGCTGGACAATTTCCCCGACTGGCCGGACCGCAAGTTGGGACTGACCGTACAGACGACCATGCGTATTGAAGATTTCGAGGCGTTCCGACTGGCGGCCGAGAAGAAATGGCCCCACCTGGAGACATTCGATACGATATGTATGGCCACCAGCGAGCGACAGTCCGCGATTCGGGATATGGCCCCCGAAGTCGACATGATTCTGGTGGTCGGTTCCGAGACCTCGGCCAACTCCAAGCGGCTCGCCCACATTTCTCGCACCCTCTGCGGTCGGGGCGAATTGATCGGCTCCGCGGACGACATCCTTGAGAACTGGTTCACAGAGAGCGATCACATAGAGCGAGTCGGCGTCACGGCGGGAGCGTCAACCCCCGATTTTCTCGTCCAGACGGTGATTGAACGTCTGATGGCCATTTCTGGCAACACCGCCGAGGTGATTCCGCAGCCCAAACCTGTGCGTAAACGCCCGGTCGTGGACACCGCCAAGGGAAGCGCCGTGGGTCCGTCCGGCGCCTGATATTCGCGTACCAATATGCCTCGAATCAAAATGGGAACTCTCGCCGAACTGCCCGTAGGCGGTGTCTTGGAGAAGCGCATTATGGCCCGGCGGGTGGCGGTGTTTAATGTCGACGGGAAACTTTACGGCATCGAATCGGATTGTAAACATATGAGGGCGTCGCTCGCGGCAGGCCATGTTACTGACGGCGTGCTAACATGCCGCTGGCACCATTGGCGGTATGACCTGGAGTCAGGTGAATGTCTGGATCTCAAAGGGGCCAGACTCAAACGGTACGAAGTCGAGATTGACGGAGATAACATCTTTGTCACCCTTTAGACCGGAGTGATTCTATGATATTTCAACCCAAAATGGCCACCTATCTGGAGAAGCAGATACCGAAGCGTCCGAAGGTTCTGGCAGAGATGGAAGTTTACGCCGCTAAGAAGGGCTTCCCGATTGTAGGTCCGCTCGTAGGGCGGTATCTCTTTCAGGCGGCTCTTATGACCCAAGCTCGACGCGTGCTTGAGCTTGGCTCAGGGTACGGCTACTCGGCCTATTGGTTTTCGCTGGCCATGGGCAGCAAGGGGAAGATCACTCTAACCGACAGCGACGAACAGAATCTGCGCCGGGCAGAAGCGTATTTTAAGCGGGCGGGGCTCAAGAGCGGATTCAAGTTCAAAGTCGGGGATGCTCTGGAGATCGCGCGCGATATCGACAAGCACTTCGATATCGTCTTTAACGACATAGACAAAGAAGCTTATCCCCAAACCATCGAGATAGCGGCGGCGCGGCTCAAGCCGGGGGGGTTGTTCATAACCGACAACCTGCTCTGGTCTGGCAGGGTTTGTGATGCCAAACCTGACGCTTCCACCAGGGGCGTACTCGAATTCACCAGGCGTCTGTACGCCGATAAGAGGTTCTTTACCACCATAGTGCCGCTTCGTGACGGTTTGGCAGTGGCGCTTCGACTATAGCCCAGCAGTCACGGCCTTCTGTTGCGGCGAAAAAGGAACTTTATGGTCACGCAGGTGTTCTAATCGTAGCGCCGTCAGTAAAGTGACCGCGTGCCTTGTCCGATATCCTGGGTAGGGGGATGTCGATAGTAATTCCGAAAGACTCGATTTCACTCTTACTGCGACGCCGTGCTGATTGGCTGGCGCCGTGATTCGGATCAACGGAGACGCCACCGATACCCAGGTTAATTGATTTGTTTTTTTGATTAGATTTTGATTGACAAAAATGTCCGCAGGACGTTTTTATAGTGTCTCAGATTCGAGATCAGCCAGGCGGCTCAGTCGCCCTTCAGGCAACCCCGGGTCTGGAAGTTGGAAGTCCTCTAGGCTCCCGAAAAAAGAATTGGCCCTTTCGCATTATTGTATGCCGGCACCTGTGGACTAAAGAATTAGAGGAAGTATGCCTCAGAAGAGCGCAACATTCATTACGTACGGCAAGGATGACAGGTGTGACGAAGTCCGCAAGTTCATCGAAGATGCCGGTGTCAGAGTAATCTTAAGAGATCTGGGCGTGCGCCCGTTTAGTATCGAAGAACTGGACCTGATGTTCGGTCATAACCCCATGTCGTACTTTCTCAACACGGCGTCGAGCGAGTACACTAAGTTCGGTCTCGATCAAAAGATGCCGGAGCGCAGGGAATTGCTGCAGATTATTGCTCAGAACCCCGGTTTGCTCCGTCGCCCGATCGTCCGCAATGCCCGGTTATTGACGGTCGGCTGCAACAAGGAAAAGATCGCCGAAATGCTTCAGATCAACGCCAATGGCGAGCCGATGACTGAGGCGGAAGAACACAAGAACGAACGCCGGCCCGAACAACGGAGCAGTCACAAGATACCGCGTCGGTCCCTTCCGGAACGGGAACGGTCCCGGCGATAAACATTTTCGTTCGGCAATATCTCTTTTTTTGCCGGATGTATAGCGTATATTCCATGTTCCAACCTGCCTTTGAAGGAGCAGAACATGGATATCCAGCGCGAAACTCTCGAAACTGACATTCTGATAGTAGGCGCCGGACCGGCTGGTCTGGCAGTAGCCTATAAATTGGCTCAGCTGTTTTCCGCCGAGGGAGCTCCGGAGCGACCGGAGATCTTTGTCATGGAGAAAGGCTCCTATGTCGGAGGGCACTCTCTCTCTGGTGCGGTGATGGATCCGCGGGGTCTCACCGAACTTATTCCTGATTTCAAGGCCAAGGGAGCGCCACTCGAAGCGCCGGTCGGCAAGGACTCGATGTATATCCTCAGGGAGAACGGGGCGTTCAAGCTTCCGATCATGCCGCCCCCGCTTCAGAACCATGGCAACTACGTCATCTCGCTCAACAAGTTGTCCGGGTGGATGGCCAAGCAGGTGGAAGAGTCCGGCATTGATATTTTTTCGGGTCTGGCCGGATTCCAACTGTTGATCGAAAACGACCGGGTCGCCGGGGTACAGACAGTCGATATGGGACTGGACAAAGAAGGTCATCCTAAACCGAATTTCGAACCGGGGTCATTGATCAAAGCCAAAGTGACCGTTCTTTGTGAGGGCGTTCATGGGTCTCTCACGAAACAAGCGTACGAAGGGATCCCAGAACTCCGGGCTGACTGCCTGCCGCAGTCGTACCTGACCGGGGTCAAGGAAGTCTGGGAGGTGCCGTCCGGGCGTGTAGTCGCCGGGCAGGTGATCCATACCGCCGGGTGGCCTTCGAAGTCATACGAATACGGTGGCTCGTGGCTTTATGCTATGAGCGATACGATGGTTTCGGTCGGCTTTGCCGCCGGGCTTGATAGTCCCGACCCGACCAACGACCCCCACGCCAAGTTCCAGCGCTACAAGACCCACAAGTTGATACGGTCGATTCTCGACGGCGGTACGATGCTGCACTATGGCGCCAAGACGATTCCGGTCGGCGGTTTCTATTCGATACCCAAGCTGTACCACGATGGCTTGCTGCTTTGTGGCGATTCGGCCGGATTGCTCAATCCGCAAAGGCTGAAAGGGATTCACCTGGCGATCAAGTCGGGCATTCTGGCGGCCGAGACGATTTTCGAGGCGGTCAAGGCGGGCGATTTCAGCCGCAATCAGCTCAGACTGTACGCTGACAAATTCGAGCAGAGCTGGGCGTACAAAGAACTTCGGACGTCGCGGAATTTCCACGCCGGGTTCGAGGCTGGTCTATGGTCGGGGATGTTCCATGCTGGGATGCAGATTGCCACCGGTGGACGCGGCCTGTTCGAACGCCGGACTCACAAGCAGGATCACGAGTATGTGTTGAAGATCGCTGACTACGAAAAGAAGTTCGCTCACAAACCGGAGAAGGCGCCGCTCAAGTTCGACAATGCGTACCTGTTCGACAAACTATCGGACGTCTACAAATCGGGGACCGCCCACGAAGAACACCAGCCGTCGCACTTGCTCGTGTCCGATTTTGACATCTGCAACAACCGGTGCACCGAGGAGTACGGCAATCCGTGCCAGCACTTCTGCCCGGCGTCAGTCTATAACATGGTCGAGGACGAGGCACGCCCGGGGAAGCTCAAGCTGGAATTGACGCCGTCGAACTGTGTCCATTGCAAGACTTGCGATATCGCCGATCCGTACCAGATCATTCGTTGGGTGACGCCGCAGGGAGGCGAAGGCCCGAACTATACGAATTGCTGAGCGGGCGTCTATCCAAGTCACCCTGAGCTTGTCGAAGGGTGACGCCCGGTCTGTCTTGCCCCGCTTTAGGCGGGCATCCATAGGACTTTCGTAGTGTCTTGTGGTTGGCGTACGTCCTCGTGCGCCAACTTGGCCGAGTGTAGCTATCTTGACAAGCCCGTGGACGAGGACTCCCACCAGCCACTTTATTTTGTGGCCGGCAGACGTCCTCGTCTGCCGCTTGATCGCGTGATGCTGAACCTGGGGCAGACAAACACGTCCACTAGCCACCTAATTGTTGAGTTCTATCTGCCACAGTCGACCCTTTGTGATCGGCTACTACCCAGTTTGCGACGTCCTTCAGTAGTCGATCGGTCCCCTGCAATGTTGTGGCGTATTTGCGCCCGGCCTCGGCAACTTTGAGCCGCAACGTTTCATCTGTCCAAGCTGCTTCAATGGCGGCTCGCAAGGCGGGGGCATCGCCCGGAGGAACGACTATTGATGTGCCTGGTGGAAGCACATCGCTGATTCCAGGTCCATAGGTGGCGATCACACATTTCCCCATCGCCATGGCCATGATGCTGACGGCTATCCCCGATTGAGTCATTACGCCCTTCTTGATAGGAATCACTACCAGGCGGGCGCCGGCCATTTCCCGAACAAACGGCTGAACAGAACCGTCTAGACGCACCGTGTTTATGTGGTCAGGCAGATCAGCTGCATTCAGCGAGGAGCCGTGTTTGGCAAGAATGCCGTCGGTTGTCGTGACAATTCTGGCGGGATATGGCAACGATTTCACAGCCTCAGCGAGCGTCGCGAAATCGCGTCGCGACTGTCCGCCACAGAAAATATACCCAAGGTCGTCGCATCGGGTCGTCTTTATGATCTCGAGAGAATCGATCTTGTAGGGAAGATAGTGAAAGCGGTTGCCCGGGATTCTGAATTTGCACTCGTAGCAGTTGGTGTCGCGCTGGAATACTATGAACTTATGGGCCCGGCGAAGCAGGGCGCGCTTCAAAAGCAGGAAGAATTTGTCCCGAACGTTATGGGGGCGCGTCAGCAGCAGGTCCAATGTAACCAGCTTCACTCTCGTAAACGGCAGCAGCAATTTCATAAACCCCAGTATCCAATAATCGCGCGATACAAAATTGAGAATCAGATAGTGACAATTTCGGGCGGTCCAGAATTCTGCAATTATTTCCCAGACTCGCCTCGGGCTTACGGGGTAGCGCGTCACGATGAAGTTCGGATAGGCCTGGGCTAGTCTGATTAGTCCATAAAGATTAGTATGGATCAAGATTTTGGGCACTTGAAAGCTATTCCTTCCTGAGACCAGCCCTCATTTCCGCCGCATAGCGGCAACCGCGAGACCAATCTCGGCTCCGGTCTGACATGGCTTGTTGATCGCATTTTACTTTGCCATGCGTCACCTCATGTCGTAACTTTCAGGATTCTTTCAAGTCGGAGATACCGATAAGGGACCGCTGACTTATGCCTGAGACAAAGCAAGTTGAACGCATCATTCGGATTCTGCAGAGGCTGGCGCTCGGACGCGACGTAACCGTCGGATCGCTGTATGACTATTTCAATCGAGGGGTTCCCAAACGGACTCTTCAGCGCGATCTGGTCGAACTTTCGAGTGCCGATATCCCTCTTCGTACCCGATCAGGCAAGGGCCGGGAATTGGTTTGGTACATCGATTCCGCCTATTTGAAATTCCTTCCGATGACAGTCGACAGCCGGGAAATGATGGCCTCGTATTTCCTGGAGCGACTTGCAGCCGTGGCCAAAGGAACTACTCTTGAAACCGATGTCCGCTCGTTGCTGAAGAAGGCCAAGCAGTTCGTTTCAACCGAAGTTCTGCATGAGTCGGATTCGCTTGGTTCTTCGAGCGACTATTTCGGAGTGACGTTTATGGGGCATGTCGACTATACCCCCCATTCAGCGACCATTGATGGACTCATAACCGCGATTTCGGAGCGAAAGCGCTGTCGCTTTGTCTATAAGACAATGGGGAAGAGACTCCCTTCGGAATTCGACGCCGATCCGTACCTGATTCTCTATCACAAAGGCGCCCTCTACGCAGTCGTCTATGTGGCCTATCATGACAACTTTCTATTTCTCCCGATCCAGCGTATTCGCTCCCTATCTATCACTGAAAGTTCGTTCCGACGCCGGAAGGATTTTAGTCTCGATAAGCTACGTTCGGGACGTCTTGGCATATTCGGCGGCGAAGGACTTAAGCCTCAGAGGGTAGTTCTGAAATTCGAGCCGGCAATTGCCGAAGTTGTCGCAGAAAGAGTCTGGCATCCGTCACAAAGCATTACGAGGCATAAAGACGGCTCCGCGACCTTGACGCTTAGAGTGATTGTGTCAGACGAGCTGCGAAGCTGGGTGGGAAGCTGGCTGGATTACGTGAAGGTAATACGCCCCGTGGACCTGCTTTCTCAGCGCGACAGCCAAAGACGCTGACAATCTAATATGAGTTCACGGCAATGCGTCAGCTCACACGCCGCCTTCGGCGTCGCAGGACCCCCGATCAAGTCGGGGGCAGGCTCTGACGCAACAACATTCAGTGGGTTTTCAACAGGCCCCAGGCGGTGGGCCACCAAGTTGACAACCCTTGGGCGCCCCGGGCAAGCCAAAGCATGGCGTTCCGTGGTTTCAATGTCACCCTTCGACCCTTCGGCAAGCTCAGGGCAGGCTTAGCTCAGGGTGACTTAACCCAACACTCCGGGGAACTCACACGTCATAGACACGTATGCCAGATGTGACTAAACAACAGAGACATAAGCGATGCTGGTAAGAGTCGTCGCCGTTCAGGCCCGGATGGGCAAACAGCTCGGTCTGCCCGACATGATCCAGATCTTCAAGCAGCGGCCCGATCTTGTCGCTCTCCCTGAATACTGGCTGCTCGATGACTCTATCACTGATTTTCACCGGGCAGCGCTGAATTATCAGGACTACCTGCATTACCTCGGCCGTCTCTCGGAAGAACTAGACACCTGTCTGGTCGGGGGGACGGTCGTCGAGGTCGATCAGGACCGGCTGCACAATGTCTGCCCGGTCTTCAATTCCGGCTGGATGCGCGGCAAGTACCGCAAACGGTATCCCGTGGACGGCGAGCGCGCGAAGGGTATCGAACCTGGGACTGACAATCTGGTAATAGAACAAGACGGGGTCCGAATCGGGATTATGATCTGCGGAGATGTCTTCTTCCCGGAGATGTACCAGGAAATGCGCCAGGCCGAGGTCGACATCATATTCGTCCCGACCACGTCGCCATATCGTCCGAATGATACCATACCCTCCAAGAATGAGCGGGATCGGCGGTATTTTGTCGATGGCGCTCGAATTGCCGGGGCTTTCGTAGTGAAGACCTGCGGGGTCGGGACGATCTTCGGCAAACCGCTACAGGGGAGATCGCTTGTGGCGGCCCCCTGGGGTGTGCTTAGCCGGATCGAATTCGACCAGGAATCGAATGAGCGCATTCTGACAGTCACGCTGGACATCGACGAAATCCGCGAGTTTCGGCGGCGACTTCGACACACATGATCAACGCCGGGGGATGAACCGTAGGGCAGAACCTCGCCACGGCGAGCAGGCCCTTGTGGTACTGCCACACAACGATGGGGCAGACTAGGATCCCCGATCAAGTCGGGGGCAGGCTCTGCCGCCCACCTGCCGCGAAACCTGTCTTGCCCCGCTTTAGGCGGGGCACCCATGAGATTTCGAAAGGCAGAACCCCTTGTGTTCTGCCAAGCATGTCTACACGTCAACGCGTCAGGTCACATCCCTGCCCCACCTCCGGTGGGCCAGGGACAAGACCTGACGCAACATTTCAATCCGGCGGATGTGGGTTCGCCGAGGCGAACCGAGCACGTAAGAGATCCCCCCCATAGGGCGGTCCACCCACCTGCAATCTGGCAAGTCGGCAGATGTGGGCATCTGCCGGGCACGGTGCCGGGCCGACTGATCTCGCAACACCTTTTGTTGATTCCGTCGGACTGAACTACTATCATGCGGCGTTTTTATTGAAAGGTACGCCCATGGGTCATATCTTCCGCCGCAAGTCCGTCGATTCTCTCCTGGCTCAGTCAACCGGCGACAAAGGTCAGTTGAAGCGAGTGCTCGGCTCGTTCGACGTCACCATGATCGGTATCGGCGCCATTATCGGCGCGGGGATTTTCGCGATGGTCGGCGAAGCCGCAGTCGGGGCATCTTCCGGCTACCCCGCAGGGCCGGCCCTGCTGATCTCGTTTCTTATTACCGCTATCGCCTGCGGTTTCTGTGCTCTCTGCTATGCGGAGCTGGCCGCGATGGTGCCCATTTCGGGCAGCGCCTATACCTACGCTTATGCTACGATGGGCGAACTGGTCGCCTGGATCATAGGGTGGGACTTGATTATCGAATATGCCATCGGCAACGTGGCGGTAGCAATAAGTTGGTCGGGGTATTTCAACGATTTTCTGCGTAACTCGATCGGAATTGATATCCCGTATTGGCTTCGGCTCGACTACCGAACTTTCGCGGAGAAGGGACTCGACTTCGCGACCGTGCCGCATCTATTCGGGGTGCCGATTATCTTCAATCTCCCGGCGGTGCTGATCGTGGCGTTCATAACCGTGATACTCGTCATAGGCATTCGCGAAAGCTCCCGGTTTAATGACATGATGGTCATGGTAAAGCTGGCCGTGCTGGCACTGTTCATCGGGGTCGGGCTTTACTTTTTCAAGGCGGAGAACTGGACTCCGTTCGCTCCCGGTGGGTGGCGGGGGATTCAGGTAGGGGCGGCCACGGTCTTTTTCGCCTATATCGGCTTTGACGCCATATCAACCGTCGCGGAGGAGACCCGCGACCCCAAACGAGACATGCCGCGAGGCATCATCGGGTCGCTGGCGATCTGTACGGTCATCTATATTCTGGTGACTATCACGCTGACCGGCATGATTCCGTTTCAGGAATTGCGCGCCAAGATCGCCGAACCGCTGGTGGCCGGTCTCGAATACAATAACGTCGCTACCTGGGTTGTTGCTCTGGTCTCGCTCGGATCGGTGGTGGCGCACACGGCCGTGCTGCTGGTTTTCCAGATGGGTCAGCCGAGAATCTTCTTCTCGATGAGTCGCGACGGCCTCCTGCCGAAATATTTCGCCAGGGTTCATCCGAAATTCAAGACCCCGCACATTACCACGATCTGGACCGGCGCGGTGGTGGCGATTCTGGCGGCCTTCTGCAATATCGACGAGATGGCTAACCTGTGCAATATCGGGACCCTGTTCGCCTTTGTGCTGGCGTGCGGAGGGGTGATCGTGCTTCGGTTCACCGATCCACACCGGGAGCGGCCGTTCAAGGTTCCGGGGGGGATTGTGACACCGATACTGGGCATCCTGTTCTGTATCTGGCTGATGTTCGGTCTGGACAAGATCACCTGGTTCCGATTCTTCATCTGGCTGGCGATCGGCGCGGTCATATATTTCTTCTATGGTTTCAGGAAGAGCCGCCTGGAGACGGAGTCGGCCGCACAGCCGCCTACCGGGATTTGAGGTCGTATCGGCTGTATCATTACGAGCCGGCAGATGTGGACATCTGCCGGGCACTAGTCTGAGTCGGCCAGCAAAGCCGCCGACCGGGATTTGAGGTCGCTCTTGAGGTGGGCGGTCCGCCGCGGCGGATCCTCGTGTGCCCCGACTGTGGGGCAGACCAGGAGGTCTGCCGCCCACGGAGAAGAAACCTCTCCGGGTTTTACCTTGCGTTGCGCTCTGAGCTGACCTAGATTCACACGCATTCCGGGCGCCCGGACGCCCACCCGTGATCGGATAGCGATGATTAAACTGACCACCGCATCAAATCCAAATAACAGGAACTAGCTAATGGGAAACCCTCTTTTCGCCAGGAAACCGCTCAGTCTGCTCTTGGAAGAAATGAAAGGCGAGAACCGGCTCCGTCGCATTCTGGGCCCGGTGACGCTATCCAGTCTCGGTATCGGCGCCATCATCGGGACCGGTATCTTTGTGCTGACAGGCATCGCCGCGCACGATAAAGCCGGCCCGGCTCTAACACTTTCGTTCGTAGCCGCCGGCCTGGCCTGTGTATTCGCCGCGCTCTGCTATGCGGAGTTCGCGTCGATGGTTCCGGTAGCGGGATCAGCGTACACCTATGCCTATGCCACGCTGGGCGAACTTTTCGCCTGGATCATCGGCTGGGACCTGGTGCTTGAATATTCGGTGAGTTCCGCGACTGTCGCGCATGGCTGGTCACACTATTTCCAGGACTTCATAGGGATATTCGGGCTAACGATTCCACATGCGCTCACGCTGGCGCCGTTTGACTACGACACCAGCGCCGGAACATTCATAAGGACCGGGACGGTGATCGACCTTGCCGGCCATTGTCATCACCGCCATCGTTACGGTCATTCTCGTCAAGGGGATCCGCGAAAGCGCCACCTTCAACGCCACCATAGTAGCCATCAAGCTGGCCGTGGTGTTTATGGTGATAGGTGTAGGGGCCTTTTACATAAATCCTGATAACTGGAAGCCATTTGCGCCGTTCGGCTATGGCGGGATCAATTTCTTCGGCCACACGCTATTCGGGCAGACCGCTCCCGACGGCACAGCACTGGGGATGCTGGCCGGGGCGGCTACAATATTCTTCGCCTACATCGGCTTCGATTCGGTATCGACCCACGCCGAGGAAGCTAAGAACCCCGCCAGAGACGTACCGATAGGCATTATATCATCGCTGCTGGTGTGCACGGTACTCTACCTGGCGGTATCGCTGGTACTCACCGGGATGGTGCCGTATGACAAGATCGACATCAACGCACCGGTTTCAAACGCTTTCGCGCAAGTCGGCTTGCCCTGGGCTCAGTTCATTATTTCGCTCGGTGCGATTGCGGGGATTACATCGGTTTTGTTAGTCATGATGCTCAGTCAGCCGCGCGTAATGCTGGCGATGGCGCGCGACGGCATGGTGCCGAAGAGCTTTTTCGGGGCCATTCACGAGCGCTTCCGGACGCCGTGGAAGTCGACCATTCTGACGGGACTCTTCGTAGCTACTATGGCGGCGCTGTTGCCCTTGCGCATTCTGGCGGAACTCGTGAATATTGGCACGCTGCTGGCGTTCATAATTGTCTGTGCGGCGGTGCTGATCATGCGCTATAAGGAACCGAATGCCGCGCGGCCATTCCGCACGCCGTTCTTCCCGTGGATTCCGATTCTCGGCATACTCTCGTGCCTCTTGCTGATGTTCTCGCTTCCCGTGGAGAACTGGCTGCGGCTGTTCGTGTGGCTGGCCGATAGGCTTCGCTATCTATTTCTTCTATAGCCGACACCACAGTTCACTGCGGAAGATGAACGAAGCGGCGGAGAAGGCCAAGTAGGTCGAAACCCCTGTGGTTTCGACTAAGTGTTTTGGTGTTGACATAATCGATAGACGGTGATATGATCTTATCGAATTTGTTGTGAAACATGGGACGGCAACGCGCAATCTTCGTTTATCGAAAGAGGTTCGCCAGTTAAGCGAAGACGATGAAACGATCCTTAGGTCGTAGAACGAGAACTTCACAAGGCATGGTCGGCTGCTTGCCCGTTAGCGCGTGAGGCCACGTTCGCCGACCTGTCCGGATGTTCGGGGCGAAATCGGGAAGTGCGAGAGCATGGTCGACAAATGGATAGCCCAGCGAACCCTTCAAGTACAAGGAGTGACTTGTGCGAAACAATAACTTGAGCTTCATATTGACCTGTTTCTTGTGTACGGTGACTGCGATGGGTTGCGGGGGGATCGGTTCTCGGCTGGTCAGGGCATACTATAGTTCGGCGCTTGTAGAAGTTGATCGACAAGAAACCACCAAAGAACACTACGGTTCAGAAGTTACGATCAAGCCGGGTCCCGATAAGAGCTTCGTTTACGAAGATGGCCTGTTCAACGGGCAGTTCTATGTGACAAGTTCGAGAATCAACTTCACTTTGACGAACAAGACCGATCGGTCTATAAAGATCATTTGGGATGAAGCTGCCTTCATCGACATGGAAGGCCAGTCAGGTCGAGTCACTCACGAAGGCGTCAAGTATATTGACAGAAATGCCTCTCAACCTCCAAGCGTGGTTCCTAGTGAGAAAAGTCTCACGGATTTTGTTGTGCCCACAGAACGCGTCTACTATCGCGAAGGTTACTATTCACAGTATTTTTCTACCCCGGGTGGTTGGGAAGAATCCTCCCTGATTTTGCCAGGATCTCGCAACATAATCTCGGGTGATTCGGCAGCGGTTAACGCTTGGACGAAGGAAATTGTAGTAAACAAGGGAAAGCGATTCGGGCTTCTCCTTCCTCTGGAAATAGAAGGCATTGTGAATGAGTACACGTTCTGGTTTGAAGTCCAAGATGTCTCAGTAGGTCCCTGATCCGCAAGGTGCCCTGCTATCGTACATGAGGTCTGCCGCCGCCCCCCCCCCGCGAACTACAACCGCAAGGGACCTTACTAATGAGATGTAAGGTGGATGGTTATAACGCTTCAGATGATGGAGACTAACCTTGCCGAAATACAGTGAAGAGGTTGTCAGAGACTTGCAGCAGTTTGTCTCGCTTGTTCGTGACGAGAAGAAATCGTCTGAAAAGTTGGGCAACAAGACCGATTTCTTGTTTCGGGGTCAGCGGACCGATGAATCGCTTCAGCCTAGGCTGGCAAGGCTAAGACTCAGGGGGGAAATTGAGAAAATCGAAACACTGATAGTAAAGGAGTTTAAGAGGACTAGTGTGGCGCACTCGTCGTATAAAATGGATGATGAATGGGATATACTGTCGCTTGCTCAGCATTTCGGACTCCCCACGCGACTTTTGGACTGGACTTATAGTGCACTAATCGGTATGTGGTTCGCTGTCAGCAAGCCACCAAAGAGGAAAGAGGGGACAAGCGAGATCAGGAATGGAGTCCTTTGGATCTTGAAACCTACTATGGAAGATTATCGCGAAGACACCGACGCAATTGGTCCGTTTTCGAATAAGAAGACAAGGCTATATCGTCCTCGACTGGTCACACCAAGGATATCAGCGCAAGCGGCTGTCTTCACGGTTCATCAGATTGGTCGTCGGGGCGGGCCACTTCCATTAGAGAACAACGACTTGTTTTCGCGAAAACTTCTCAAGATCGTTATTCCTCACGGGGCCTTTAGTAGCATTAGGAAGCAGTTGCACATTCTCGGGGTGAACACCTCAACTATTTACCCGGATCTTGAGGGTTTGAGTCGTCACATAGAGTGGCGGCACAGCTACTATGAGGACGAGAAGAGGGGATGAAGAGCCGCCAACAAATTCTGCCTATAAAACTATCACCAAGCAATTGCGAAGAAAGCTAAGGGACAGCAGTTCCCAATCTTCACCCACCGCAAGCGGTGGGCACCTGCGTCATTTCGTTGTTATCTAAGAACTTAAACCCCCAAGACAAAGCCTTGACATAATTGTTTTTTGTGCTATTGTCCCCGGTGCAAAACGCCGAATCCCGCTAGAGCGGGAACGGGGGACCCAGTTTCACGGGGCGCATCGCCGTAAGGGCGTAGGACAATTCCTTCGGTTCGAGCCCGTCAGCTAACCTCGTAGGCGTCGAAGGAGAGACTCAGCCGGACATGTGAGGCAGCTCTCCAACAAAATTTGAGGCGGAGACCTGTATGGGTGCTTCAGTTGAACCCGGTGGAAGTCCGAGTCCGGACGGTCCGGAAGACATTCCATTTCTTAGTCGCGCAAAACGATTTCTGTTTGGCCCGGCCCGCGATCTGTCGGACCGGGGGATATTTCATCGTTTATCTGTAATCGCTTTCTTTGCCTGGGTTGGGTTGGGGGCCGACGGGTTGTCGTCGTCGTCATACGGCCCGGAAGAAGCGTTCAAAGCTCTCGGCGAGCACACCTACCTGGCTATCCCGATAGCGTTGATGACGGCCGTGACGATTCTCCTCATCTCGACTTGCTACAGCCACATTATAGAGCAGTTTCCTCACGGCGGTGGCGGTTACATTGTGGCTACCTCGCTTCTGGGTGAGAAGGTTGGTGTTATTTCCGGTTCCGCGTTGTTGGTCGATTATGTCCTGACAATCACTGTTTCGATTGCGGCGGCCGGAGACGCTATCTTCAGTTTTCTCCCCCCCGAATGGCACGGAATGAAACTGGGGGTGGAAGTCTTTCTGATCATCGCCCTGACTGCCTTGAATATCCGGGGAGTCAAAGAATCGATTATGGTGTTATTGCCCGTCTTCCTGGTATTCTTGGCTACACACATTGTACTCATCGGTGGTGGCTTTATAGTCCATGCAGCGCAACTGCCGGCCGCTGTCAGCAATGCCAAAAGCGGTTTTGATAATGGACTCACAGTTCTCGGCTTCGGTGGCATGATTGCTTTACTGCTACACGCCTATTCGCTGGGTGGCGGGACCTATACCGGCATTGAGGCGGTTTCAAACGGTCTGCCGATCATGCGAGAACCCAGGGTCAAGACAGCCAAACGGACCATGATCTACATGGCAATTTCACTAGCCCTAACGGCCGGGGGGTTGTGCGTTTGCTATCTCCTCTGGAGTGTCAACGTGGTCGAAGGTAAGACGCTCAACGCCGTTCTGGCTGATCGGGTTGCGGGCGGGTTGTCTTTGGGGAGTGCCTTTGTCGTTGTGACCCTGTTGTCAGAGGGTTTACTGCTGGTGGTGGCCGCCCAGGCTGGATTTATCGATGGCCCCCGCGTGCTGTCCAATATGGCCGCTGACGCCTGGCTGCCTCGCCGGTTTGCTACCCTGTCTGATCGTTTGACTACCCAAAACGGTATCGTGCTCATGGGGGCAGCCGCACTCCTGGCGCTTTTGTACACCAAGGGTAAGGTGTCTCACCTCGTAGTCATGTACAGTATCAACGTGTTCCTGACGTTTTCTCTGTCAATGTTCGGAATGTCCCGCCACTATGTGAGCAAACGGGCGAGTGGTGAATCTTGGAAACGACGACTTCTGCTGTTCGGCATAGGTTTTGTCTTTTGTGCGACAATTCTGGGAGTCACTACTTACGAGAAATTCAGCGAAGGCGGGTGGGTGACGCTGGTAATTACGGCGACTGTGGTGGGCTTGTGCTTCTTGATCAAACGTCACTACCGCACCATCAACGCCAAGCTGGCCTCGCTGTATTCCGCCCTGCATGATATACCACCAGTTACCGATGTCCCTCCCGGCCCAGTCGATCCCTCAAAGCCGGTGGCGGCGGTGCTGGTCGGAGGATACAGCGGCCTCGGTATTCATACTACTCTCGCTGCGTTGAGGAGTTTCCCGAACCAGTTCAGGGGGATCGTCTTCCTTTCAGTCGGGATCGTTGATTCTTCATCAATAGGAGGGCAGGATCCCCTTGATCAACTTCAACTTCGAACGCAAACGGAGCTCGACAAGTATGTAGGCATGATGGAAGGTCAGGGGATGAAAGCCACGAGTCGCATGATGGTTGGAACCGACGTAGTGGAAGAACTAGAGAAACTCTGCCTGTCTGTCACCAGAGAGTTCCCTCGCGTGACATTCTTTGCCGGACAATTGGTCTTCCAGCGTGAACGCTGGTATCAGGCGATCCTGCACAACGAAACCGCTTTCGCCTTGCAGAGAAGGCTTCAGTTGACCGAACATACCCTGGTGATTCTGCCGGCCCGAGTTCGATAGTCACGTTCTTCTAGATTAGCCGCAAGCCACAAAAAAGCCCCCGGACCGATCCGGGGGCTTTTGTTAGTTCAAACTTACTTTGTCAGCGGCGACGCTGGAAATTGATGAAGCTTTCAATCTTGGCGGCATCCGAAACTTTGGTAAACCAGGCGGTGTAGGCCTGTTGCTGTTTGGCCTTGCCGACCGCGCTGAAGACTGAATCCCGCTTCGCATCAAAGGTAGTCAAGTCGGGAGACTGCCGGTCGAGAAGTTCGAACAAAGCCGAGCCATTGGCATGATCGGCCGGTTTGGACACGGCGCCTATACGAGGCAGGCCGAAGGCTACGCCGATCGCGGCCGGATCGGAACTGATCTGTAGCACGGTGGCGGAACGGCTGAACGGGGCCGGCTTATCGTACGCCAGACCATGTTTCGTGGCGGCGTCTTCCAGTGACATACCACGAGTGACATCATCATACACTGCCTGAGCCGAATCATGGCAAACTTGCGCCAGCTTGGCGTTGCGGCAGTCGCGCTTGACTTTGGCTTCGGCGTCCTTGAACGAGGCCAGTCCGGCCGGAATCTTTTCGGCCAGCCGCATGACGCAGAAATAGCCGGTCAGGTCAAGAACCTCGGAAATATCACCCACCTGGCCCTTGAAGGCCCATTCGATGTCGGCAGGACCGGCGTTGACATAGGGGATCCGGCCCTCCTTCTCAATAGAAGGTGTGGTGGTATAGACCTCAAGGCTGTCGTCTTTGGCGGCCTGAGCGAAACCGACGTCACCGGCCTGAGTCCGCACCAGATCAAGTCTCTGCCAGGCGGCGTCAAGAGTATTGGCCGACGCGGTCGGCTTGATCAGGATCTGTGCTATGTGCGCTTCGTGCTGACCGTTTTCGTCACGGAAGCCCAGGTGTTTCATGATGTGCCAGCCGAACTGTGTTCTGACCGGTGTGGAGATTTCTCCCTCGCGCATGACAAAAGCGGCGCTGTCGAATGCGGCAGGATTGCGACCACGGGCAAACCAGCCGACATCGCCTCCGTTGGCCGCGGAGGCGCGATCATCGGAATACACCCGCGCGAATTCGGCAAAATCACTGCCGGCGATTACGGAGTCGTAGATTTCACGCGCTCGTGTAGCGGCCGCCTCTTGATCCATCAGGCTCGGTTCCTTGCTCGCGCGAACTATTTCCAGGACGACACGTTCGCCCAGACTGTACTTATCTTTGTTGTTGTCGTAATACTTCTGAAGCTCATCGGCGCCCGGCTCGGGGACGGATCCGAAATACTTGCTGGTCGGGGCATTGACTATGGCCACGGTGATCTTTTCGTAAGCGTCAATGAAGGCCTGCCGCGCTTCCTGCTCGCCCACGTGGACCGCTTCCGTTACCATTTGCTGCACCTTGATGCGCTTCAAGTCCTCGCGCACCAGCGGTTCCATATTGGACCAGAACCCGGCCGCTTTGTCGTCGGCCATAAAAGAGAGATATTTCTGGTAGTCGAACTGCCCGTTGGTCTGCATTTCGGGTGACTGCTGAAGGTACTGCGGCGGATTATACTTGAGGTACTGATAGACGTCGCCCTCGGAGACGACGATCTTCATCTTCTGACCTTCCTGTTTGATGAGGCGGTCGGCGACCAATTCATTCCAGGCCTGCTGTTCCAGTTGCCGTTCTCTCTCTTCGGGAATGTCATAGTCGACCCCGCGGCTTTGCCGCTCCTGTTCGGTCAGGTTGTTGAGGACCTGATTGTACGACTCATAGGTGATGTCCTCGCCGTTGACTCTACCCGCCAGGTTGCCCGGCTGGTCCAAACCGCTGCCGCCGCGGCCGCTAAAACCCATTCCCCATTCGAGGACAATCATGGCCACGAAAAACACCAGGACCGTAATAATGATAGGCAGGATCAACTTACGCAGCATTTGAAACATCTGTCAGAACTCCTCTCAACAACTCACTACCAGGGTTGCTTCCACAAATTTAAGCCCTGGGCACAAGACCGTAAGTATAACAAACCGTCCGCCAAATGCAAAGTGAAGCGGGACGGTTTGAACGAAAAAAAACTGTTCTCCGCTCGCCGACTGTGATACCATCGGTGAACCTTTTGCAAGGACGGCAGTTTCCGCTACTATGGTGAAAGTATCGACCAAACCGGCAGCTTTGTTAGTTGCCCTATTCTTGTCGGGCGCAACAGCTTACGGCCAGACTTCAGTTTGGCCGCTAAAAGGCGAAATCGATCTCTCTTCGGGCTACGGCGATCTTCGCTCGGGCCGGTTCCATGTCGGGCTCGACTTGCGTACCGGGGGCAAAATCGGGGCGAAAGTCTTTGCGCCGGTCGACGGATACGTCTGGCGTGTCAAAATGTCTTATCTCGGATACGGCAAGGGGCTCTATTTGAAGAGCAACGACGGCCATATTTTCGTGTTCGGGCACCTCTCCGGATTCAACGATGCTATTGCAAAAGCAGTCGAAAGCGAACAGTATCGAGTTGAGCGATACTTTGTAGACATAACTTTCCCCAGGGACTCACTACCCGTCAAGAAGGGCGATCTGATCGCCTATTCGGGGCAGACCGGCGTGGGGGCGCCACACCTTCATTTCGAGGAACGGACTCCGGACAATCTTCCGGTCAATCCTCTTAAGCATGGTTTCGAGATGGAGGATAAGATTTCGCCCATATTTGAACGAATCGGGTTCCAGTTGGTCGACGACCAGTCGCTCTTTCCGGGGGGCGAGCGAACACTGTTTGCGACGACCCGTCGGATTGCCGCAGGGAAGTATACGATTGATCGGGTGGTTGCTATAGATGCCCCCTTCGGGTTCCTGATCGACGGCTACGATCAAATGCGGGCGGGAGGTATGAAACAGTCGATAAATCATCTGGCGCTGTTCATCGACAGCGTTCCGTTCTACGAATCGACCTTTGACACCCTACCTTTTGAAATCGGGACGGCCGTCGAACTGGTATTTGATCCGTTTGACGCGGCCAACGGCGAAAAAAGGATCCGTCGCGCCTATCGCCCGGTGCCGGAAGAGTTGGTCTGGGACGAGGCCCGTTCGGCCTATGGCGGAAAGTCGCCGGGAAGTTGCGCCTACGGAGTCGATTCGCCGCCCCGGGTGGGCCGGCATAAGGTTCTGGTGGTGGGGGAAGATGTCTCGGGGAACCGATCCGAATTGCGCTTTGAGTTCGAATATGTCGAGTCGGGTTCAATGAAGTCTGCCGCACAGCGTCCGAACTTTCAGTTCGCCGAAACGGAAAAGCCGGTTGTGACCGAATTCCGGATTGTCGAAGATGGCGTAATCTGCAAGGCCCGACTCGGAACGATTTCGCGGTATTGGTTCTTCAAACCGTCGCCGCCGTACGCTCCTTTTATGAACGAGAGGGATAGGTTGTTCTATGACCTGGCCGCGGGGTTGCGCGAACAGGGGATTGTTATCGATGTTGCGGGCGTGAACGACAGTACTGTTGTTAGTTCTATCGACGGGCTTTTCACAATCAAAATCGATCCCGGAGCGTTGTTCGAGACACAGTTTGTCTCGGTGAGTCAAGTAGATCCTCCGAAGCGGTCAAGCTGGCAGTTCAAGTCACATCTCTATCTGGTCAAACCTCCGACTGCGCTGCTCAAAGCGAGCCTCGGTGTGTCGATCCTGCTCGATTCAACGGTCCGCGCCGACCGTCGCGCCGGGTTATGCTGGTGTGGGGAGATAGGTGACAGCTGGGTCTGGATCGGTCGCGGTGGACGCGGCGACAGTCTCGCCCAGGGGAAAACGTCGGGCGGAGGGCTGTTTGCCGTGTTAACTGATGACACGCCGCCGTCGGTGACCGGGGTAAACCTTCAGGCGGGACGCAAATATCCTGGCCGCAGACCTGAAGTCAGCTTTACATTGAGAGACGATCTTTCCGGGATTGAAGATGACAAGTCGATTGATGTGCGGATCGACGGCAACTGGCTCCTGCCCGAATTGGATATGGAGACCGGTCGGTGTGTCGCGACTCTGCGAGAGCCGATCGGTTACAGCCGCCACACGGCGACAATTACGGCAGTCGATCGGGCGGGCAACAAGACGGAACGAAAGATCGAATTCGAGACCGTCAAGAGCGGTAAGCAGTAAGATGCAGACTGAAGAGGATGACGCTAAGTGTTCTTTCCGATAAAAGATGACCAGCCGACCATCCGTACGCCGCATGTTACGATTGCGCTCATATTGATAAATTCGGCGGTCTTTCTGTTCATTAAGTCGCTCGGAGCCCAGGGGTATCAGGAAGCGCTATTATACTACGGCTATATTCCCGATTTCTTCCTCAATAGCAGCAGTTATGTCGATGCACCAAAATGGCTGTGGGCGACCCCATTTACTTCCATGTTTCTCCACGGCGGCTGGATGCACCTGATCGGCAACATGCTCTTCCTCTGGATCTACGGCAGCAACATCGAAGATTACTTTGGCCCGGTCAGATACCTGTTGTTCTATCTAGTCTCCGGGCTCTCGGCAGTTGCCATCTATACTATCTTCAACGTCAGTTCACAAGTTCCGCTGGTGGGGGCGTCAGGGGCAATCGCCGGTGTCATGGGAGCCTACTATGTGCTTCATCCGAATGCGCGCATAACGGTCCTGATCGTGTTCTTCTTTATTATGCTGCGTGAATTCCCCGCGAAATTTGTCCTGGGGTTCTGGTTTCTCTACCAGATCCTGATGTCGGCGATGGATCTCGGCTCAGGTGAGGGTGTGGCCTGGCTGGCGCACGTGGGGGGATTCGCGTTCGGATATCTACTCCTAAAGCTGTTGCTGAAGATTCGCGGGGGCGGACGACGTATCGGTATGGATGATTCGCGCATCTACCGCGTGCAGTGGTAGAGATTCCATGTCTTCGAGTTGTGCGTCGTGAATAGGGGCAAAAGCGTCCGGAATCGGCCGCACTAACCCGACATGCTCGATTCCGATTATCTACCTTGTACTGATCTAATGTGCTGTCATGCAGTGCGTTAATGGACGAAATGAAACGGGGTCCATTCACTCAGGAATCCACATTGACGGCGAAACCACTTGACGCTACGCCCCGGCTACTTTTATTGCAGATTCTGAATTTGCGATGACCGGTTGTTCCGGCAACAGGAGAAAAAACTAAATGATTACGAAGCAGCAAGCGCTTGATTACCACTCGCTGGGCAAACCCGGCAAGGTGGAAGTACGTCCTACCAAACCGTGCAGTACCCAGGTCGACCTTTCACTCGCCTACACTCCCGGTGTGGCTGAACCGTGTCTGGCCATTCATGACAACCCGGCCGATGTGTACAAGTACACTTCGAAGGGCAATCTGGTTGCCGTCGTGTCCAACGGGACGGCCGTGCTCGGATTGGGCAACATTGGAGCCGCCGCCGGCAAACCGGTCATGGAAGGCAAGGGAGTTCTGTTCAAGAGATTCGGCGATATCGACGTTTTCGATATCGAACTGGACACGGAGAACCCCGACGAAATAATCAAGTGCTGCCAATTGCTCGAGCCGACGTTTGGCGGCATTAACCTTGAAGACATCAAGGCGCCCGAGTGTTTCTACATTGAAGAGACTCTCAAGGCGACGATGAAGATTCCGGTTTTTCATGACGACCAGCATGGTACCGCGATCATATCGGCGGCAGCGCTATTGAATGCGCTGGAATTGGTCAAGAAAGACATTAGCAAAGTCCGCGTGGTCTACTCAGGTGCCGGCGCCGCCGGCATTGCCTGCGCCAAGCTGTACATCAGACTGGGCGTCAAGCCGGAAAATATGTTGATGGCCGACTCCAAGGGCGTGATGTACGAAGGGCGAGACGAAAAGTGGAACAAGTACAAGGCGGAGTTTGTCCGTAAGACCAACTGTCATACTCTCGGGGATGCCTTGGTCGATGCCGACGTGTTTGTAGGTGTGTCGGCGAAAGGCGTGGTCACGCAGGATATGGTCAAGAAAATGGCCAAAGATCCCATCTTATTCGCGATGGCCAATCCTGATCCGGAAATCACGTATCCGGAAGTAGTGGCGGTCCGCAAGGACGCTATCATGGCGACCGGCCGGTCGGATTATCCGAACCAGGTCAATAATGTACTCGGTTTCCCGTTCATCTTCCGCGGCGCGCTCGACGTCCAGGCGACCGCGATCAATGAAGAGATGAAGATCGCTGCGGTTCATGCGCTGGCTTCTCTGGCCAAGGAAGACGTTCCCGAAGGCGTTGCCAAGGCGTACGGCGTCGACTATTTCCGTTTCGGGCGGGAGTACATCATCCCCAAGCCGTTCGACTCGCGCGTGTTGGTGCGGGAAGCGTCCGCTGTAGCCAGGGCGGCTATGGAAACAGGCGTGGCGCAGAGGCCAGTCGATCTGGAACAATACAAGCGTACGCTCGAAGGTCGAATCGGACAGGGCCGCGTAATCATGACGGTCATGTTCGATAAGGCCCGCAAGGCGGCCAAGCATATCGTCTTCCCCGAAGGCGAGTCGAGTCGCATTTTGCGCGCCGCCAAGATCATCGAACAGGAAGGTATTGCCAAGCCGACCGTGCTCGGCAAGCCGGAGGCGATCAAGAAAGTAGCCCAACAGTTCGAAATCGACATGACCGGTATCAATGTCATCGATCCGGAAACGTCGCCCAAGCTGGATAGCTACGCCGAAGCGTATTTCCTCAAACGGTCCCGGAGAGGTATCACCCAGGACAAGGCGAGGCATACTATGGAGAACCCCACTTATTTCGGCATGATGATGCTGGAGAAGGGGGACTGCGACGCCGTCCTGTCGGGAGTGGCGTCGGAATATCCGGCTACGATCCGTCCGGCACTTGAAATAATCGACCTGAAACCGGGTGTGTCGCGCGTGTCCGGTCTCTATGCGTTGGTGAAAGAGTCCAAGATGTATCTCTTCGCCGACACGACCGTGAACATCAATCCGACCGCCGAAGAGTTGGCGGAGATCGCGATCTGCTCGGCCGAAGTGGCGCGCCGGTTCAACATGAAGCCGCGTATTGCCATGCTCTCGTTCTCCAACTTCGGTTCGGCGCCGCTGCCGGAATCGAACAAGGTGGCGAAAGCCGTGCAGTTGGTGCGCGAGCGGGCGCCGGAGCTCATGGTCGACGGTGAAATGCAACTCGATACCGCGCTCATGCCGGATTACATGAAGAAGCATTACCCGTTCTCGAAGCTGACCGATGAAGCCAACGTGCTGATTTTCCCGGATCTCAATTCGGGCAATGTCGCGTACAAACTGGCCCTGCGGTTGGGTGGCCTGACCGGTATCGGACCGATCCTGATGGGTCTGTCGAAGCCGGTGCATGTGCTTCACGGCACGCTCGACGTGAGCGAGATTGTCGACATGGCGGCGATTGCCGTAGTCGACGCCCAGCGCCAGAAGGCCTGAGGTTGATCTTGTAGGTCGGGAGGCTTGCCCTCCCGACATCTTGATATAGTAGGGCAGAACCCCTTGTGGTTCTGCCAGGAAACGTGCCCGGCAGATGTCTACATCTGCCGGGTTTTTGAAGCCGTGCCCAGCCCAGCTTTTTGAACCTACATCTACTCAAGACTTGCAGAAAGATACGAGGCGGACAACTTCCGGATAGAGTGGCGACGGATCTACACAAAGGCATGAGGGTCGAAACGGTCGCGTTGTGCCGCGGATACGTGCTCTCGGCTGTCCAAGTACTTGAGCAGCGAATAGTACTCGACATTCTCTTTCAGCTTCGAGCCAATTGATGACAGACAGTTGTACACAACAAGAACGGTTTCGGCTTGAGTCATCTGGGCTCGCACTACGTTTGAGTAGAATTTCTGCTCTTCATAAGGAAGGGCTGTTTGTCTGACTAGTTTTAGAATTTGATATAGTGACCTCATATACACTGGCAGTGACCGCTGATGCCTCTTCCATACCAGTCCCACTGCTGAATCTAAAGCTGCAACGTCCCCTTCTTGCGGGTCGGACCGTAGGTGTTTCAGATACTCCCCACTCACCTCACCGACCATCGATTCAAACAATGCGTCTCCGCCGTGGATCTTATCACGCAACTCATTCCAAGTTCTCATCATCTGAAAGAACCGATTCTCAAAGTTCTGTATCTCCATCTGTTGCTTCTGGCCTTCTATCTGCTCCTTCTGATCCTGCATGACCTGCCTTGTGTCTTTCAGCTCCCTTCGTTGAAGCTGAAGTTCCTGACTCTGATACAGAATGGCGACTATGAGTCCTCCAAACGCCAACCCTGAGAACAGTGCGTTGACGCCAGCATAAACATCGTCCGAGAAAATTCGTGGGAGCCATAGCCATAACACAATGACAACTACGAAAATGAAAGCCACCAATAACCGAAATCGCCAGCTCTTGGATTCACCGTTTGTGCCCATTCTCGAAAAGCCTCCTTCGGGCGTTAGCTCAGAATCGTGAGAATCTGAGCGGTAAGATAGGAATTCCGCGCATGTCCAGCAAGCGCCAACCCGACGTCACTCTGAGCTTAGGCTGTTCCGGTCAGGAGGGGCAGACGAGGACGTCTGCCGCCCACTTTTCTGGCAGGACCATTTTCCTCTGTGCAACTCTCCGATGAGCCAAAGCGTACAATCCTGGTCGGATTGACTTGGGTGCCGATAGTAAGTATCATGTCTTGAGTAGACAACGACCTGGAGCGTATCTGAGCAGGAGTAGTTTGATGAACCTGGTGAGACATTTGGCGGCATTAGTAATGTTGGTTGTTCTACTCGGTGTCTCAGTCTACGCGGGAGACCCGGATCCAGCCATGCCCAAGCTCCCGCCGGTTCCCAAAGGTGTCGCCGACGTAGGCTTGAAAGCCCCCGAATTCTCGCTGCCCGACACCGATGGCAAAATCGTCACCCTGCAACAGTATCTGTCGGCCGGCAAGACGGTGGTGTTGTATTGGTTCAACGGCAACTGCCAGGTGATCAAAAATCACTTTGAAAGAAGCGGTACTTTTACTGATCTCTACTCAGCCTACAATAAACGTAAGGTTGTATTCCTGGCCATCAATTCCACCAGTCCCAAAGACCAGGAATTCGGCGGCGACGCCGCTCGCAAGAAAGCCTGGCTGATTCACTATCCCATTCTGCTTGATACTGCTCAGTCGGTTGGCAAGGCGTACGGCGCCAAAACCACGCCACAATTCTTCATAATATCTTCCGACGGGATCATTCGTTATTCCGGAGCGATTGACAACGATCCTATGAGCAAGAAGGTCGGGAAAGGTACCGTCATCAACTATGTCAGCCAGGCGTTGGACGAAATCCTTGCAGGCAAGCCGGTGTCCTTGCCGAGAACGCGCACCTACGGCTGTATGATCAGATACCCCCGCTAGGGGCATGTCGAAAAAGCCTGACTAATCGTCATTGCGAGCGGAGATGGCACGCCGTCAGGCGGGACGGCGTAGCGCGGCAATCTCCACGCCACGTGGGCGGCAGACCTCCTGGTCTGCCCCTTGACGCGGGGCACACGGGGACGTGTGCCGCCCACGGAATTGAGATCGCCACGTCTCGCCCGCGAAACGCGGTCGAGACTCGCGATGACGGGGAAGGGCCTTTTTCTACACTCCCATAGGCTTGGGATAATTTGTATCAGACCGGTACCTCGACAATAGTTGACCCTGTCGAGGGCGTTCATCACTCTCCAGCTACAGTTTTAGCTTGAATCGGTCGATCTTCGGTAGATAAATTCGGATGGAGGCCAGATGACGATACCGATTCGGAGAGTGCTGCCGTACCTGCTTTGGCCGGTGCTGTTTCTTCTCGCAATGAATTTCTTCCCCGACACCGTTTCGTGGACGATTCATCAGAGGTTCGACCTCAATCAGGAACTGAACGTACCAACCTGGTATTCGTCCGCGCTGCTTCTTTTGGTGGCTGTCGCCGCGCTGGGGCTCTTCGCCTACAGCGATCCGAAATCTCCGTCACGGAAATTCTGGCTGCTGACCAGCCTGGCCTACTGTTATCTTTCGATCGATGAGTCCGCGGCCTTGCACGAAGCCCTGGCGGTCCATATCAAGTGGTACTATGTCTACGCCCCTCCGGCCGCCGCGTATATGGTGTATACGCTTCGTACTCTCCTGAAGTATGAGGCAAGCACCGTCCGAAACTGGATTCTGATCGGTCTGGTGGCGTACGGGACGGGCGCTCTCAACCTTGAAATTATCTGGTTTATCTTCAAGCCGTTTCCGGCCTGGGCGGAAATCGCTTTTGTAGCCGTCGAAGAGACGCTTGAGATGGTCGGAACGATCATAGTGCTGGGCGGCTGTATGCACGCCTGGAACCACCTCATGCTTTCTCGCCTTTCGGCCCGGACCGAATTAGAACGACAGCCAGCGCAATAGATAGTAGGTCAGGAGCCCTTGGGCTCCTGACAATCTCGTAATAGACAGAGCTTCCTGTCAGGAGCCTAAGGGCTCCTGACCTACTTGCTTCTGACCAATCGGCGGGTTCGAATCCACCCACCTCCGCATTACAACAAGTTGACATTATTGACGCCCCCCAATACCTTCCCGGCATGGATAAGCCCGCGCCCAAAAAGGGCCTCACTTACGCCGAAGCCGGTGTCGATATCAAGGCCGGTGACCAGGCGGTCGAACGCATTAAGGCGCTCGCCCGCAAGACGTTCAACAGCCAGGTTCTGAGCGAAATCGGTTCGTTCGGGGGGTTCTTTCGTCCCGACCTCAAAGGGGTCAAAAGCCCGGTGTTGATAGCCTCGGCCGACGGGGTCGGCACGAAGCTCAAAATCGCTTTCATGACCGGCAAGCACGATACGGTCGGCGAGGACCTGGTCAATCATTGTGTGAACGACATCCTCGTTCACGGCGCCCGGGCGCTTTTCTTCCTCGACTACATTGCCACCGGCAAGCTCGATCCGGCAGTGGTAGGTGATATTGTCACCGGATTCAGTCGCGGTTGCTGCAACAACAGCGTGGCTCTGCTCGGCGGTGAGACGGCCGAGATGCCCGATTTCTACACTCCGGGCGAATACGATCTGGCCGGGTTTATTGTGGGTGTAGTCGATGAGCATCGCGTCATCAACGGCTCCAAAATTGCCGAAGGAGATGTCTGTATCGGACTTGCCTCCAACGGTCTTCACACCAATGGCTATTCGCTCGCTCGCAAGATCGTTTTCGAGATTGCCGGTTGTGGTCCTAACGATCCGCTTCCAGGAAGTGAATTGACTCTTGGCCAGGCGCTCTTGAAAGTTCATCGCTGCTACGCCCCGCTGATATTCCCCCTGTTGGAGAAACATACGATCAAAGGCATGGCTCACATTACCGGAGGTGGCTTGCCGGGCAATCTGAACCGGATCATTCCCGACGGTTTATCGGCCAGGATCAGTAAAGGGGTCATGCCGGTATTGCCGATTTTCCAATTCCTGCAGAAAGAGGGCGGGATTGACACCGACGAGATGTACCGCGCCTTCAACATGGGGGTCGGGTATGTGATCGTAGTCGATCCGAAGGTCGCCGATCCGGTCATAACCAGCCTGGCTCAAATAGGTGAAAAGTCTTGGCGGATAGGGGAAATTAGCCGGGGGAACCAGAAGGTCGTTCTGGTATAACAAGGGACTCTGTTCCGGTCGCGTGACCGGTGGGAAAGGAACTGCCGATGTTGAAACGAGTAATTCTGGTAGTGTGTGACGGTCTGGGTGATCGTCCGATTCCGGAGCTGGGCGGCGTGACGCCACTCGAAGCGGCTCAGACGCCCAATCTCGACCAGTTAGCGACCGAAGGAGAGTGCGGTATGATGCACACGCTCGGCCGCGGGCCAGACTCCCGGCAGCGACACGGCTCACCTGACAATTTTCGGCTACAATATCGCTACTTGTTATTCCGGCCGGGGACCTATCGAAGTCGCGGGACTGGGTATAAAGTTGAAGCACGGCGATGTTGCCCTGCGCGGCAACATGGGCACGGTCAAGGACGGCAAGATTATCGACCGTCGGGCAGGGCGCATCCGGGTCGTAGCGCCGCTGTGCGAGGCCATCGACGGGATGGAGATCGACGGCATTAAATTCATAGTTAAGCCGGGCACAGCCCACCGGGCGGGGGTGATCATGCGCGGCGAGGGTCTCTCGGACAAGATTACCGATGCTGATCCGCATCGTGCCGATGCACCTCTGCGTGACGCCACTCCGACCGACAATTCGCCTGAAGCAAAGAAGACCGCCGCGGTACTCAATAAGTTCCTGGCGAAAGTGCATGAGGTGCTAAGTAAGCAACCGCTCAACAAAGAGCGCGAAGCCAGGGGCGAACTCCCGGGCAACTATCTCCTGGTGCGTGGAGCTGGGCAGTACAAACATGTGCCGAGTTTCGAAGAGCGTTACGGTCTCAAGGCCTGCTGTATCGCCGGCGGCGGACTCTACAAGGGTGTCGGTGCCTATCTCGGCATGCATATTTTCGATGTCCCCGGCGCGACCGCGCTGCCGGATACCGACATTGAAGCGAAATTCAAGCTCGCGGTGGCGAGCCTGGAGAAGTACAACTTCGTGTTTGTGCACGTGAAAGCGGCCGATTCGCTCGGTGAGGACGGCAACTATATCGGCAAGCGGGATTTCATCGAACGAATCGATCTGGCCGTGCCCCGCCTGTTGAATATGCCGGAAGACACGCTCTTGATCTGGACGGCCGACCACTCCACACCGTGCGAGATGAAAGCCCATTCGGCCGACCCGGTGCCGGTGATGTTCCATGGCCAGGGTGTCCGGGTGGACAATGTCAGGGCTTTCTCCGAGCGGGCCTGCACGAGCGGCGGTCTGGGATTCATGACCGGGCTCGATTTGATGCCGCAGATGGAAAATTTGCTGGGGACGCTGCACCTTGTGGGTGCGTAAGAGAATCGTAACGCGTCAGGTCACACCTCGACCCGCCTTTGGCGGGCCTCGGCAGGACCCCCGATCTGGTCGGGGGCAGGCTCTGACGCAACGTGATAGTTGTTCAGTCTGAGATGAGGTGACGTTCTGGCTGGTTTCTTCAAACGCCTTGGCCATCTGATTCTTCCGCCGGAAGTAGAAGTTCGGAAGCGTCGTCTGGAGCTGACCGGTTGGGCGATGCTTCTGGCGCTGTCGCACCATCCCGGTTGGTATGGATGCCTGGCCTGGATTTCACTCGTTCGCCCCTTCATCATAATCGCGAATCTCAAAGGCAAAGAAGCTTTCTGGTCGGCGTGGCTTTTCGCCTTTCTTTTCAATGCCTTCTCGCTCTATTGGGTGGCGCAAGTTTCGCCGCCCGGCATCTTGGCCGCGGTGACCATTGTCGCATTCTACTTCGCGGCGGTTTTCGCCATATTCAACAAGCTGTATCAAATCAAGCCGATCTATGGCATCGTGGCAATTCCGTTTCTGTGGACCGGGCTGGAGTATTTCCGAACCCTGTCCGAGTTTGCCTTCCCCTGGTCGGATCTGGGTTACTCGCAAAGCTATTTCCTGTACATCCTGCAGATCGTTTCGATCATCTCGGTGCACGGACTGACTTTTGTAATTGTCACGGTCAATGTCCTGCTCTGGCAATTGCTCCGAAGCGAGGTCGACATAGCCCGCAAGATCACGGCGTTGCTGTCATCGATAGGGATCGTGGTGATTCTCATCGCCTACGGTTGGGCGGTAGTCCCGCCGATTCTCATTCCGGGCAAGTATCCGGTGGCGGTGCTTCAAGGGTCGGTTCCGGTGAATTTGAAATGGGCCGATGACAACGAAGAATACAGCTTCCACTTGTATGATTCCCTCGCGCGGTCGATTGACAAGCCGGTCAATCTGGTCGTCTGGCCGGAGACCGCCGCGCCCAGCTATCTCTCACACGACGATGCCCGTCGGATTCAAGTGCAGTCACTGGTTTCGGATATGCACACCTGCCATCTGGTCGGTGGGTTAGGGGCGCGCCGCGAAGGGGATCGGTACCGGCATTTCAACTCGGCTTACTTTTTCGACAGCACGGGATTTCTGGTCGGACGCTACGACAAAGTGAAACTGGTGCCGTTCACCGAGCAGGCGCCGTATCAGGACTATCTGCCGTTTCTCCGCAAAGATGTTCTGACCAAGTATCTGACGTTTATCGATACTTACGACGTTGCTTTCTGGTCCGATTTCTATCCGGGCGACTCGGCGATGCTTGTTCAAAGCGGCCGGTTCTCTTTTTGGACCGTTGATTTGCTATGAGGTCTGTTTCCCGGAATATGTGCGGAAGCAGATTGTTGACGGCGCCGATTTTATTGTCGAAATAACCAACGACACCTGGTTTGGCCACTCGGTCGGGATTCACATGCATTCCCGCGCCTTCATTACGCGGGCGGTGGAAAACCGATGCTGGGGAGTCCGGGCCGCCAATAGCGGTCTCAGCTATATTGTCGATGGGTACGGCCGAATCAGGCAGGAAGTGCCACTGGATGCCGTTACCGCCATGACCGGAAACATCAGCCTTCTGGACGGATTTTCGGTCTTTACCCTGATCGGCGATGTGTTCGGCAAAGGGTCTTTGTTGATAACAATCCTGCTGGCCTTTATATTGATCATTCGATGGATATATTGTCGTACCAAGTCATCGCGCGTTGCGCCACAGTAGCGGCGTTGCTTACGCCGCTACTCTCAGCGCCGGCACAAGGCGCCGATTGGCGAAGTCTGACTTCGTTTTCAGAAGCCCGCCGCATGGTGGTGATTAACGACACGCTGTTCGTAACTACCTCAGGGGGACTGCTGGCAATATCAGATCCACTGGTTCCCGGAAGTCAGTACAGTAATCTGAGCGAGCTTCAAACCTCGGATGTGACCGATATGATCCGCGCCGCCGATGGAATCATCTGGGTGGCCGGTAACGGTCGCTTGATTCGATGGGACGGTGCTTCGACCGCTGTCTATCCTATCGCGGATAATGATGGCCATCCGTTTCGACTGCTTCGTCTGGCCGATGACGGCGATTTTCTCTGGGTAGGCAGTGACGCTGGCCTGATTCTGTTCTCCAAGACCGCCGACGGCGGACAGATCCAGGATGCATTTCAGCAGTTCGACGATCTCAATTCGGTGCCGCTCGTGTACGACATTGCCTTGTCGGGCGACAGTATTTGGCTGGCGACCTCGTCCGGTCTAACCGTGGCCAACCGCACCAGTCACTCGATGCTCAAGTCGCCGGACAACTGGCGGGGATATCGATATGACAACCATCCCGAGTTGGGCAGCGATACGATCCGCTGTGTGGTGAACTATCAGAACGTAACTTATGTCGGAACCGACATCGGACTCTTTCGACTGGAAGTGACCGATGATTTCACTCAGCTTCCTTTTTCGTCCGGTTCCTCTGTTTACCAATTGGTAACGTCGACCGATTCGCTTTTTGTTTTCTCGCGGGTCGGACTGGGAGTCGTAGTAGACGGTACGGTGACGTCGCTGAATACTCCGGGCATTTCTGGCGGCGTACGATGCGGCACTATCTTCAAGGGGGAACGCTGGCTAGGTGGGGCCGACGGCGGTCTGTACTATCAGTCCGGAACCAATTTTGCCGAGTATCCTTTCACCGGTCTGCCCGCCAACGACGTGGTCGATGTCGCCGTGGCGGGTGACGGAACTACGGCCGTACTGTTCCGGCTCGCCGGACCTTACCGGGAAGCCTCCGACCAATGGATTCACTGGCCGGTGGTTGTCGGGGGCAGAGGTCAGGCGATAGTAGCCGATCAGAACAACAACTTCTATGTCGGGACCTACGGCGGCGGCATGTCACGCATCACTGATACGGTGGCTCGTTACTCCGCCCTAAACTCGACCCTGCAAGAAGCTGGGGGAGTGGGGTCGAATTTTGTTGTCTGCTACGATGTGGCGGTCAATGCCAATTTCTTCTTCGGCGTCAATTTCGAACCACGTGACGGCACCCGCGTCGCCATTGCCCGCCTGGACAATATGGATTCGCCCGACGGGTGGACATCGCTCGGAGTCTCCGATGGACTTAACGCCGCGCAGATGGTCAGTATCGACGAGTACAAAGGAGCGATAGCGGTCGGTTCCGGTCTGAGTGGTGTCTTCTATTATTACTACGGCGCCGACCCGTTCAATCGATCCGATGACCGTGTGGTGCATTATTACCAGACTCAGCCGAATTTTCGCTATCGGATCGTATCGGATGTGGTGCGGGTGGTTCGCTTTTCTCCGCTCGGTGAATTGTGGGTGGGTACCAACTACGGTATCTCCCGTTTCGACCCTGGCCTCGAGAGCTTTGTAGAGGTCGCGTTACCGCCGGGGTTTGGACCGGACGTCACCATGATCGAATTCGACAGCCGGGGGAATGTGTGGATCGGAGCTAAGAATGGTCTGGCTTGTAGGGACAATTTGTCCGGTGACATTACGGTCTACACGACCGACAATAGCGGATTGCTTGACAACTACGTCAACAATCTGACTTTCGACGAACTGTCCGGAAACCTCTATGTGGCAACGTCCTCGGGTCTTTCGATTCTCCTTTCCTCCGTTGGCCCGCCGACCGACAAGGTGGCCGAAGCGTACGCGTTTCCCAATCCATATATAATAGAGTCTTCTAACGATCTGCTCAATTTCAACTTCTCTGGCAGCGCCCGGCTGAGGGTTTTCACCGTCGCGGGTGAACTGGTGGCCGAACGTCCGCTGCCTGTGTGGGATGGCCGCAACGCGTCCGGTGAACCGGTTGTGTCGGGTGTCTATCTATATGTCCTGACCGACGATCAGGGTAACAGCGGAACCGGCAAGTTCCTTCTGGTGCGACGGTGATGCAAGTCCGCACCCATGTTATCGATGATCTCCCGCCGCACCTGGCGACAACTCTGAACGACCAATCGCTGCTCGGATCGATCTCTTTCGCCGCTCTTTGGAATGAGATGGGCGGAAGCGCGATCTACTGGGTGTTGTACGACGATGATCGGCCGCTGGCCATATTACCGAGCGTCCGATTCGGACGGGGCGTCCTGGCAAGATTGCAGGCTATGCCGGATGGATTGTATTCACGAATTGTGTGTCTCGACAAGTCCGTAGATGGTGCCAGCGCCGGGCGACAGTTGATCGAAGCGATAGCATCATCAGGATTCGCCAAAGTCTATATCAATGACTTTAGTCGACAGTTATCCGAAGTCTCCGGCTTCGAATCGCTATCATGCCGTACGAACATTGTGAAGTTGAACACAGAGACCTGGCTGCCGCCGGACAAGAAGCTTCAATCGGAGATCAGAAAAGCTCAACGCGAGGACGTGCCGGTCGACGAGTTCAGTTTGGATCGCCACTTCGACTCGTTTCTTGATTTGATGCGTCGCACTGAAAGCCGCCACGGGCGCCGTCCGAAGTACTCGCCGGCCTTCTACGAGAGACTTGCCGTTCTCGCCCAGAGGGATAGACGAGTCCGCTGGTTGGTGTGTGAGAAGGATGGTAAGTTGGCAGCGTCGCATATCTACCTGGTCGAAGGGGATATGCTACTCAACTGGCAGGTTTTCTTCGACAAGCAGTTCTCGCCTCTCAAGCCTAATCAGTTGATAACTTATTCCATTGCATGCGAACTGTCCGCGCAGGGAATTACAAGACTCAACCTCGGAGCGTCACCGGGCGACGCCGAGACGCTGGCCTACTACAAGGACAAATGGGGGGGCGAGACTTACAGCTATCCTTGCTGGTCTCACAGGTCGTGGATCGGGAGGCTCATGTGAGCGGCGCCGGGCTGAAAGTTCTCGTTCTGGCGGACAGCCGCTCTTTTCATACCGAGCGGTATGTAGCCGAGTTGGCACGTCAAGGGTGTGACGTGTTGACTGCATCGCTCGAAGACGGCGCTATACCGCATCACCAGTTGAATCGACGCGGTCCCTTTCGAATCATGCATTACGCTCTGGCGGCAGTCGAGGTGAGGCGATTGATGCGTACGTTTGGACCCGACCTGTTGAATCCGCATTTTGCCTCCGGCTACGGTTTTCTCGCGGCGATGGCGGAGCGACGCAAAGAGATTCCGGTGTTGCTGCACCTGTGGGGCTCGGACATCCTGATTGCACCGCATAAATCGGTGTTTCATCGACGGAAGACCCGTCTCGCGCTGGAATCGGCCGATGGTGTTATCGGCGATTCTGATTATTTGATCGAAGAAGCGGCCAAGATTGGTGAATTGCGTCGAAGACATACGATCGTCTGGGGCATCGAGCGGGAGTTTGTCCGTCGTGAAAGTGACGATACCCCTCTGCGAACGCCGCTAAGAATCATCATCCCGCGGGTTCATGAACCCGTCTATAATAACATCTTTGTCGTACGCGCTCTCGCGGATCTTGTCAACGGCGGAATGGTTCAACTTACGTTTCCTGACTTCGGCGGCCGGGTGGACGAGTTCAAGAATGAAGCCGCTCGTTTGGTTTCGTCGGGAATCAAGTACTATTCCAAGCTACCTCGGGCCGAGTATTTGAGATTCGCCGCTACGCACGATGTGTATCTATCGGCGTCGTTGTCTGATTCATCACCGGCGTCAATGCTCGAAGCAATGGGACTTGGACTTATTCCGTCGGCCGGAGACATCCCCGGCGTCCGCGAGTGGATTACCCCCGGTTCCGGATTCCTGTTCGATTTGAAGCGTGAATCAGAATTGCGAAGCATAGTCGTGCGCCTGCTTCGGAGCGAAACCGATGTCGCCGCGATGCGCCGCACTAACCTCGCACTGGTGAAGCGGAAAGCGATCTTCGAAGACAATATCGCCGAGACGATCGCGGTAATGCATGACCTGATCGCGGAGAAATCGGCATGACCCGGCGAGTCCTTCTGGTCTGCTATTATTTTCCGCCGATGGGGCTTGGTGGCATTGGGCGGCCGCTCAATCTCTTCAAGCGTTTGCCACAATATGGTTGGTCGTGTGAAATTCTCACGGTCAAACCGGTTCTGTACCGGGCCTACGAACCGGAACTTCTCAGCGGTCTGGAAGCTTCGTTGGTCCATCGTTCCGGTTCCTACGACCCGCAGCGGCTTTTGTATATGCTGGGTGTACGTCGAATGAAGGCGGCGACAATTGCGAGCGCACGTCCGATTGCCGAGAAGTTCTTCCCGGATTCCAAGGTCGGCTGGGTAGGACCGGCTAAGAGGCTGGGCAACAAGCTGTGTTGCGACGGTAAGTACGATGCGATCATCAGTACGTCCCCACCGGTATCATGTCATTTGATCGGGCAAGCCCTGGCGCAACGACACAACATTCCGTGGATAGTCGACTTCAGAGATTTCTGGACAATCTACAAAGCCGAAGAAGTCTACCACGACGAGAAGAGGCTGAGCAGAGCCCGGAAGCTGCTGGATGCAATTCGAGAGCAGGCTTCGGCAATCACCGCGGTCAACGGATCAATCGTTGAATATCTCGGTAAGGGAGAGGTCATTCCTAATGGATATGACCCGGACCTGGCTGAGTTGTGGAAACAGTCGCCATCGCAGGAAACGTTCACTATCGGACTGCTCGGTCATCAGCACGACACTCGCGAAGTCGAACCATTGTTGAAGTTGCTCGAACAGGCAAAGAGCCGCGATCCCGAAAGAATCAAACGGATCAGGTTGCTTCAGGTGGGTGAGGTGGACTCAACCTGGATGCACAGACTCTTTATCGAACGCGGGTTGAACATCACTCTCGATCTGAAACAGCGTCAATCGCGCCATGATACGATCCGGCTTCTTTCCGAGGCTCACGTTCTGTACCTCGGTATCTCCGACAAGGAAGGCGCTGGGTTCCTGCCCGGCAGGACGTTCGACTTGTTGGCGTCGGGACGACCACTTGTTATTCATGCGCCAAGTGATAGTGAAGTCACTCGCATTACCGAGCCAAGCGGGCGAGTCTGTCGATTCCACGATGACGGTTACGATGCGGCCGCCGAAGAACTTCTGAAGTATGTGCGTACATTCGACGAGCGTACGTACCGATTTAGCCCACTGGATGAGTATTCCCGTGAATATTCCGGTGACAGGCTGGCGCAACGTTTTGCAGAGCTTCTGGGGCGAACGACATGACGGCCAATAGACCTGAAATCTCCGCCATCGTTATTGTTTTCAACGGGCGACAGTTCCTGCCGGAACTGCTCACCACCCTCAAGGAGAATCTCAGCTTCACTTCGCATGAGTTGATTCTGGTGGATAACGGATCGGTCGACGGCTCAGTTGAATATATCAAAGCACACCATTCCGACGCCATCCTGATAGAGAACGGCGCCAATCTAGGTTTTGCGCGCGCGGTCAACATCGGAATGCAACGAGCATGCGGGGAGTTCTTGTACGTGCTGAACCAGGACCTGCGCTTCAGGCCGGGTGCTACACGCGCGCTGCTGGAACGTCTGAAGAGCGGACCGGAGCTGGGCATGATCGGCCCGGGGTATGTCTATTTCGATGGTCGCCCTCACAAATCAGCCAGGGCGCTGCCGACTTACCGTCACGTAATCTACCGGGCGCTGTTGCTGGACAGGTTGTTTCCACATCATCGAGAGTGTTCCCACTGGCGTATGGGTTGGTTCGATCACAAGACTGCGATGTTCGTGGATCAACCGATGGGGGCGGTGATGCTGATGCCTCGGGCGGTGGTGGAAAAGATCGGCTACATGGATGAGTCGTTTCCGATTCTGTTCAACGATGTTGATTACTGCCATCGGATGAAACTGGCCGGATATCGCCTGCTCTATTACCCAATTGCCGTGGTGGAACACCATGTAGGGGCTTCAACCAGCAAGCGTCCGTATCGGATGAAAGTCATCTCGCACTTCTCCATGTATCGCTACTTGCGCAAGTATGCGAAATGGTATGAGTGCCCGCTGTTGTGGCTCTGTGGAATCCTGCTGATGCTCGGATTGGGGATATCACTCGCGGTTGGCTGGATACGTCGACGACTTACTTCATCATGATCATCTTGCGGATCGACGTGAACCGGTCGGTTTCCAGGCGATAGAAGTACACTCCGCTGGCGAGCGGGGCGCCGTTGCGATCGTCGCCATCCCAAGTAACCGAGTAACTTCCGGCCGGCTGAATTCCCTGCGCCAGCACGGTCACGACCTGTCCGAGAAGATTATATACGACCAGCCGGACACGTGCAGTCGTAGGCAGATCATAGCTTATGGTTGTATTCGGGTTGAAAGGATTGGGATAGTTTTGACGTAGCGCAAACTGATCCGGCAGAGGTGAATCCGTATCCTCGTCATCCACCCCAGTGATGAGCGACGGGATGAAGTCGGCCATGGCGACACAGGCGCCGTCGGTCAGTGCGGTCAGACGATACAATCCGGTCGGGTCAAGAATACGGTCGACTTTCGTTTTGCCATCGGCATCAGCGATCAACTCGCTCAGAACTTCGCCGTTTTGAGAGAGGATGATCCGGCAGTTCGCTAGACCCACGCCTTCGGCAGCGACTGTTACACCGAACCCCGAGCTATCGGAAGCCATGCTGATTTCCGGTTTCTCCGGACGGTGGGTATATACCTTGAGAGAAGGATCTCCAAAATAGTTGAGGCCGTAGACCAGGTCGCGATAGTAGTAGATCGCCGCTTTCGAGGCGTACAACGCTTCGACCGCCGGTCGCTCCGGGTGAGCAAAGAGCGAATCGAAGAACGCGGTCTGGAGCAGATAGCTGGAGCTGATCCACCCCCAGCGCGAATACGCCACAATTCCTACCGCTCCGCTAGGTCCACCGATGAGGTCCTGGACCATACACGGATTCGTCTGATTCATGGGCGGCTGATCCATATCGAACCCGCCGTTATTGCAGCCGAGCGAATAATAGAACGCGGGCTTGTCCGGGGGTGTAAAAGCGTCCAGTTGGCCGTGATCCGAGCCGTTGTTGTCGGTCAGGATGTATGTCTTGGGCCAGTTGTTGTAGCCGGAAGATTTCAGAACGAATCCATCGCTTCGACCATGAGCCACCACATTTATGATGCCAAAGCCGTTCGCGAAAATCGGGGCCAATTCAGAAGGTCCGAGGTTCGACGGGCTGGCGTCGTCACCGGTAGCCCGTTCCACGGCCGAAGTCGTATCGATTCCAAACCAGCTCGGGAAAGTGCGCGCAATGACTCCGTGCTGGCCGCCGCCGTCATAGTCGCGCATCTGATCGGACGCAAAGAAAGCAGCCCGCTCCAGATAGTCGCGGTCGCCCGCGCCGGGGTCGGTCTCATATTGAATGAGCTTGGCGATGTAGTTGGCGGCCTCGGTCGGGGTGTTGATCGGGAGCCGTCCAACTAGAAGCTCGGGGACCAGGTCGACATTGTCGGTGTATTTCTCGCCCCAGATGCCGTCGCCGTCGGCGTCCCAGTCGCCGGTCAAATCGGCGAAATAGAGATCGCAGACCTGCATCTGATCGAGGGGCGGCATTTCCGTCGCCATGTTTGGATAAGCATATCTGATCGGCAATACCGTTTCGTCACCGGCCAGCAATACATACCGACCGCCGTCGGAATAGAACACTTTGAGACGTTCGCGTAGTTTCTCGGCATAGTCTCTGCCGGAGTAAGTTGTCAGTATAGACTCGATCGTATCCAACTCAGTATTGTAACCGGTTTCAACTTTGTATTTCACCATACGCTGCATGGCTTCGGCGAGGGCGGCCGACGTCACGATCAAGTACTCTGAGCCGGTAGCAGCAACGCTCGCGTCGCGAATGTCCTTGGCGTTAGCGATTATCTCATCGCGCGAAAGTAATTCGGAGGCGGCGATCATGCGTCCGTCTATGTTGATAGTCAGTGACGCATGAAGAGAAAGACTGCCGGACGAATCGACCGTAACCGGGAAGATCATCAATTCGCCGTAACGTTGATTGTTCACGCTCGTTTCGCCGAGCACGATCACCGGCTGCATGCCCAGGTGGGCGGATGAATTGTGTTCGCGTTCGACTGAGACGTAAGCATCTTCCGACGACGTAACCCCGTCCCATACTGGTTTATGTGGAGCCAGTATGCCCATTTTTGTGACGGGGCCGTCGGCGAAGGTAATATTTTCAGGGCTCTCGCCGGGGTGCAGTGGCACCAGGGCCGACTGTACCGGCAGCGAGAGGCCCGTTAAGACCTCAATAGTGTTGTTTGTCCCAAGACGAATTGTCGTTGTAGTGCCATGATTAACAACGAGTTGGGATGAGTCAAAGATGCAAGTGCTCTCATTCAACTCAGCCGCGAGGAGACCTTCCGGCAGAGCCAGGGCCAACATAAGGAGCACATTTTGAGTCAGCAGTTTCATAATGAATCCCGCCGCTCAGAGTGCAATGCCAGTGCCCTTGCCAAATCGGACCCATAATCGCAAATTGACGACTTGTAACGATTTGGTTAGCAGCTACTTGCGGGAGTTGTCCCGGGGCGGGTAGGAATATTCTTCTGATTGACCAGTCTATAGGAATATGGGATTAACTCAATATTTGGTGGGGTCTTACCATAATTTCGCCGATCCAGAGGCGAAGTGGGGAGGAGCCGTTGACGTTTGTGGGACGGCCACTTGACCGATCGAGGAAATTGTTCCCTCATTACTCATTGCAAAAAGGCCACTTAGGGGTGGTAATTTCTAGAAAAAACCACTTGACTTGAGTGGGAGAAACGGTGAAATTCGAGCAAGATTTGGGTGCTTGTGGTAAGTAGTGGAGGATGCCTTGACCGGGTTTTTTGGAAGATACTCGACGACGCTTGATGAGAAGGGACGGTGCATTTTGCCGGCCAAGCTCAGAAGCGTCACCGATGATTCCGGAAAGCCCATTCTATCAGGGGACATTTTTCTCACCAAAGGTCTCGAAGGTTGTTTGGCGATATACCCGCAGGTGGAATGGGATGCCATTCAGCAACGGATGTCGACTCTCGAATTCACCAATCCGGGGTACCGTTCATTCAGCCGACGTTTCTATTCCTTCGCTGCTCCGGTGGCTGCGGACAAGACTGGCCGCATCCTCATTCCGGCGCATCTGATGGCCGAGGCCGATCTCGAAAAAGAGGTCGCGGTCCTGGGTGTCAATCGCTGGATTGAAATCTGGAATCCTCAACTGCTCAAGTACTACATGGAAAAGTTCGCCGGCAGCTATGAAGATGTGGCTGCTAAGTTGTTTACCGGCGATGGCGGGTCAGAGGCGTGACGCCGGCCAGCATCAGCCAGTGATGGCTGATGTAGTGGCCGAACTGCTGATTACTGACAATAAGGGCATCTACCTCGATTTGACCGCAGGCGGCGGTGGCCATTTACTCGCTCTGGCCTCCCGCCTCGACTCGTCCGCCAGGATATACGGAGCCGATGTTGACCCGGAGGCGGTGGAACGCACCGGCAGGGCACTTAATGCGACCAGCCAGTTCCGGGGTGTCCTACACACCGCCTTTGCCGACATCGGACGCGCTGTCAGAGGGATAGAAGAGGACCGGTTCGATGGTATCCTGCTGGATCTGGGCATCTCGTCTTACCAGCTCGACGATTCTACCAGAGGTATATCGTTTCGTTTCGACGGACCGCTCGACATGCGTTTTGATCCGTCGTCGGGAACCTCGGCCGCCGATCTGGTCAACCGTCTGTCGGAGGACGAACTTAGGAAGATTTTGAGAGAATACGGAGAGGAGCGGCAGGCCGCAGGGATTGCCGTGGCCATTGTCAAGGAAAGACAGAGAGGGATGATCCTCACCACCGCACAGCTCAGAGATATCGTACTCTCGGTTGTCAGACCGCCGCATGAGACCAAGGCCCTGGCGCGTGTGTTCCAGGCTTTGCGGATTGCGGTCAACCGTGAACTCGAGCAACTAAGCCGTGTCTTACCTGTCGCCCTTTCCCTATTGAAGCCGGGCGGACGCCTGGCGGTCATCTCGTATCATTCCCTGGAGGATCGTATCGTCAAACGGTTCTTCCAGCAGGAAGTCAAAGGACGCTGCACCTGTCCGCCGGAGCTGGCGCAATGTGTTTGCGGAGCGACGCCCACCATGAAGATGGTAACGCGTCATCCGGTAGAGCCGACAGATTCTGAAATAGCTTCCAATTCACGGGCCCGGTCGGCCCGCCTTCGGGTAGCGGAGAGGCTGGCATGAAACCGCGTACCCTTCGAAGCTACAACGAAACGGTGGAAATGCGCTCGATGCCGCTTAAGCGGCTTCGTTCCCACCGCTATTTCCCGATAGCCGTGATTGCCGTACTTCTTACGGCGGCTGCCTGTGTCCATGTCTGGCAGCGGGTCGTGGTGCTGTCGCTTGTCAAGGAAGTGTCTCTGCTCGAAAAAGAAAACCGGGGTCTGGTGGACGACGGCCACAAGGTCCAGAGTGAAATCACGGGTCTGTCAATGACGACCCGTATCGAAAAGTACGCGGTCGACTCTCTCGGCTTGCAGCGGATACAGCCATCAGACAGCTACGTCCTCGAACCCTGGGAGAAAGAAGTCAAATCCCCGGATGAACTGGCGGCGATGATAACGTCGATCAGGCGCGTCGCCGAATATCTCCCGGAGCGGACCGAAGCTCGTGCCACGGCGCAGGAACTTCAGCCCATCAGATTTGATACAATAGAATACGAAGAGGGAGAGTCGGGGGAATGAACCGCACGAAAATGGAACGAATCCGGCTGGGGTTGATGTTGGTCGCCGTGGTCTTATTCCTGGGTCTGGCGATAGCCAGATTGGTCCAGTTCCAGATTGTCGATGCGGCTGAGTACAGCGCGATTGTCGAAAAGCAATCGACCGGCCGCATTCCCATCCCGGCCGAACGGGGGATGATCTACGACCGCTACGGGCGGGTCGTCTCCAAGAATGTGACGCGTCAGGCGCTGTACGCCCATCCGTCGTCAAAGGCCGAAGCGACCGCGATTGCGGCGTATCTCGACAAAGTGTTCACGCTTCGCAAGGGCGAGGCGGTCAAGAAGTACAAGATTGAGGCCAATCGATTTCGCTGGATCGAGCGCCAGCTCGATGACCGGCTGGCCGCCCGAATCGAAAAAGAAGCTCCGCCCGGGCTCTATCTTCGCACCGAAATGACGCGTCAGTATCCGTTCGGGCTGGTCGGACGTCAGGTGCTCGGCTACACCAACATCGACAATGTTGGACTGTCAGGTTTCGAACTGGCCTACGACTCGCTCTTGAGCGGAACCGACTGGATACGCGGATATCAGTCGCGACGGACAGCGCAACACCTATCGGATCCGCGAGCAGGCATTGCTGAAACCCGATCCGGGGCAGTCGGTGGTGCTGACCATCGACTGGGGTCTGCAGGAGATTGTCGAGCAGGAGCTCGAAGCCGCGGTTGATTCTTTCAATGCTCAATTGGGCATGGCCGCTTTCATGGATTGCACGACCGGTGAGATTCTGGCGATTGCCCACTATGATCCGCTCGAGAAAGATCCGGAACGGCCCACCAAATTGTACGCCCTCTCGGATCAGTTCGAGCCCGGCTCCGCGTTCAAGCCATTTACTGCGGCGGCTTTGCTCGACGCCGGCGTGATCAATTTCAATCAGCAAGTCTACTGTGAAAACGGTCTGTGGCGCATCGGCCACGCACACTGGCCGACGACAAGAAGCACGGTCTTCTCAATTTCCGTCAGATCATCGAACTCTCCAGTAACATAGGTCTGGGTAAGTGTGCCCAATTGGTGGAAGGTCCCGCGCTGATCGACACCTATCGCAAGTTTGGATTCGGCAAGAGAACCGGGCTCGGTTTCCCCGGCGAAACCAAAGGGCTCACTGCATCCGCCTCAGGTCTGGTCGGATTTCAACGTGGCGGCGTCTGGCGATGGGCCATTCAGTGGCTACCACCTGCCTGCAAATGTCAAATGCCGTGGCGGCGATAGCCAACGGGGGCCAGCTTTTCGAACCGCACCTGATACTTGGGTATGTTGACAAAGATGGGTACGTCCGGCGTACCGGCGAGCCGAAAGTCATCGGCACCGCCCTAAACAAGAGTCTCAGCCGACACGCTGCGAGCCTTCATGCGCGGTGTGGTCGAAAACGGCACCGGCAAGCTGGTCAATTCCGACTTCGTCAATATCGCCGGCAAGACCGGTACCGCCCAATTGCCGAACCTGGAACAGGGCGGTTATTACCAGCACAAGTTCATGGCTTCCTTCTGCGGTTTCTTCCCGGCCGAGGCGCCGGTGATCGCCGGTATCGTGGCGCTTAAGGATCCGAAGCCGATCACCTACGGCGGTCTGACCTCAGGCAAGGCGTTCCGTCACATAGCGGAACGGTATACGGTGTCGCATCCGGACCTCTTCGCCGCCAGCGAACGGATTTGCGAAAAGAGACCACGCCCGGCCACGCTGACGGTCGAAGTACCGGACTTTGTGGGACGTGATATATACCAGGCCCGTATGTTGGCGAAGAGCCAGGGCGTGACCCTCAAGTGCGATAGCTCACGCGGTGTGATCGTCTGGCAGTACCCGGCCGCCGACCGTCAGATTCTGAGCAAGGACTCAGTTGTCGTGGCGGTGATGCTGCCGGGGGGGAGTCTTCCGGCCATGATCGATCTTCGCGGTGAAACCATTCGTCGCGCCACCGCCTTTCTTGAATTTCTGGGTATCAATTACACGATAGTCGGTTCCGGCTGTGTGACATCGCAGTCGGTACCTCCGGGCAAGGCCGTCACCGCCGATCTTAATTGTCAGTTGATCTGCGGACCGAGTCAGGAAAGGAGCGATTCATTAACCTCCAGCAGCTCATAGCCTCGATCGAAGGGGCCAGCCTGACCGGCGACGGCGCAGTCGAAATCGCCCAGGTCGAGTATGACTCGCGCCTGATCAAGCCCGGATCGCTCTTCTTTGCCGTCAAGGGTTTCAAGCAGGACGGCTATGACTATGTGAAAGACGCAGTCGAGCGGGGCGCGGTGGCGGTGATGGGCGAGCGTTCGAAGCTGCGATGGGGTAGCGAATCACGTTCAGGTGCCGGATATGCGTTCGGCGATGGCGACGACTGCGGCGACCTTCTACGGTTTCCCGGGGCAGCGCATCAAAGCGTGTGGTGTCACCGGCACTAATGGCAAGACCACTACCTGTTTCATGATTCGCAACATGATGCTGGCGCGCAACAAGACCACCGGGTTGATCTGCTCGCTAGTGTACGATACCGGCCGTGAGAAATTCGCCGCCGAACGCACGACTCCGGAATCGCTCGACATTCAGCGTCTGCTCTTTCTGATGAAGCGGAATTTTTGTGTCAATGTCGTCATGGAAGTTTCTTCGCATGCGCTGATGCTCAATCGCGTGGATCATGTCGATTTCCGGGTGGCGGTCTACACGAACCTGACCCGGGATCATCTCGATTTTCACAAGACGATGGAAGACTATGCGCAGGCGAAGTTCCGTCTGGCGCGAAAACTCACCGGCGAACTGAGCTATGCGGTGGTCAATCTCGATGTCGAAGAATTCCGACCGCTGTTCGGCGAATTGAACTGTTCGCACATGTCATATTCGTTGCGCGACCGTAAGGCCGACATCCATTGCGGCGACTTCGACTTGAAACCGACCGGAACGATCTTCGATCTCGTCACTCCCATGGGAAATCGAACCGTAAACCTCAAATTACCGGGCAGGTTCAATCTTCAAAACGCTCTGGCGGCGGCGGGTGGTGGTCTGGCGGCAGGAGTCGATATCGACAGTGTTGTGACCGGTCTCGAAGATACTCTGCCGATTCCGGGTCGCCTGAACACGATTGATTGCGGCCAGCCATTTGCCGTGTATGTCGACTACGCTCACACCCCCGATGCGATCATCCGTCTGTGCGAGACAGTACGCGAAATCAACGACGGTCGCTTGTTCCTGCTCTTTGGTTGCGGCGGTGACCGCGACAAAGGGAAGCGCCCACTAATGGCCCAAGCGGCGGTCGAAAACGCCCACTACGTTGTTGTCACGTCGGACAATCCCCGATCAGAAGACCCCGAGGCGATCATAAACGATATCAAACCGGGGCTGTCCGGATACAATTATGAAATCGTCATCGACCGTCGCAAGGCGATCGAGACGATTCTGAAACAGGCGGGACCCGGCGATGCCGTCCTGTTGGCCGGCAAAGGGGCCGAACCGTATCAGGAAATCAAGGGCGAAAAGTTCCCGTTCAGCGATTCAGAAGAAGCCGTCGCGGCGCTGGGCCGCATGGGATTCAAACTATCTGGAGCGGTCGAGGAGAGGTGATTACGTTGCGTTTCGACCAACTAGCCGCCATGACCGGCGGACAACTTCGCACCGCCGACCTCGGCTCCCGTTCGTTCACGGGAGTGTCGACCGATAGTCGTTCTATCGAAACCGGGCAATTGTTCTTCGCCATCAAGGGTGAACGCCAGGATGGGCATCGGTATATCGATCAGGTAATTGCCCGCCACGCCGCAGGCCTTGTGGTTAGTAATAAGCACTTCATTGACAAGCCACTTCCTGACGGTATCGCAGTAGTAGAGGTAGAAGATACGCATGCTGCCATGATTCGGCTTGCGGGCGAATATCTGGCGACGATTCCGGCCTGGCGCCTCGGCATAACGGGATCGAACGGCAAGACGACCACGAAAGAATTCACCTATCGACTTCTGACAGCCTTTGACCCGGCTGTCTATCGCTCTCCGGGAAACTTCAACAATCTCTTCGGTATTCCGTTGGCCCTGTTCTCGATGCCGAAAGAGACTCGCTGGGCGGTGCTCGAAATGGGCATCTCGGTGCCCGGCGAAATGAATCGCCTGGCGTCACTCGTGAAGCCGCATGTGTTGGCGGTGACCAATGTCGGCCCTACACATCTTGAATTTCTTGGGACGGTAGAAGACGTTGCGCGCGAAAAGTTGAGCGCGATGAAATATGCCGCGTCAAATGCCGCGTTAGTAGTCAATGCCGACGACCCGGTACTGATGAAGGAAGTGGTCGCAGTAGGAACACAGCCAACCACATTTGGTCTTCGCACTAATGCCGACTTTCATCCTGATTCGATAGAATCAACTGCGACCGGCATGGAAGTTGCGATTGAAGGGCATCGCTTCCGCCTGCCACTGTTTGGCGAGTACCAGGTGTACAATCTGCTGGCTGCATACGCCATTGCCCGGTCGGTCGGCTGCAATTTCAAAACTGTAGACACTCTCTCAATCCCGCTTTCGACCGCCGCTATGCGGGGCGAAATCATAGAAGCCGCCGGTATGACAATTGTGGCCGATTGCTACAATGCTAATCCGGAATCGGTCAAGGCTGGGCTGAAATCGTTCTCGCAGTATCCCCACACCGGGCGCAAAGTCGTAATACTGGGCGACATGCTGGAACTGGGGGAGGCATCGGCGGCGTTTCACCGTGAGATAGGCGTCTTGCTGGCCGCCCAGTCGTTCCCCCTGGTCATGGTGGTCGGTCCGATGTCACGTCACACCGCCGACACCGCTCTGGCTGCCGGAATGAAAGCGTCACAATTGCATCACTTTGTCGATGCTGCCTCGTGTGCTCTATCAGCAGAGACACTGTTACGGCCGGGTGATCTGGTCTATATCAAGGGATCGCGGGGTATCGGACTCGAAGCGGTTCTGAAGTTCTGCGCGGAAGAGAAGAGGTCCTGATGTTCTATCATCTGTTGTATCCGTTGGCGCAGCATTTTTCCGTTTTCAATCTCTTCCGCTATATTACATTTCGCACTGCCGGTGCGACCGTCACGGCGATCTTCATCTGTCTAATCCTCGGTCCCTATTTCATCCGACTGCTCAAGAAGTATCAGGTGGCGGAGAGGATTCGCGAAGAGGGTCCCGCTACCCACAAGAAGAAGGAAGGCACGCCGACTATGGGCGGCCTGATCGTTCTGGCAGGAATTATCATTCCGACCCTGCTCTGGGCCAACCTCACCAACTATTTCGTCTGGGCGGTTCTTTTTGTCACGGTCTGGCTCGGCGCTATCGGTTTCATGGACGACTATCTCAAGGCGATGAAGCACCAGCCGCGCGGCCTCGTGGCTCGCAAGAAGATGATTGGCCAGGTAGTGCTGGGCCTTCTGTTCGGGTTGAGTCTGCTGTTCATGTCGCCGGGAGGGCTATACGACGGCACCACCGGAATACCGTTCTTCAAGAATTATGTCCTTATTCTCGGTCCGTTGTACATTCCGTTCATCATATTTGTGATTACCGGATTCTCAAACGCGGTCAATCTGACCGACGGTCTCGATGGCCTGGCAATAGGTCTGTGCGGGCTTTCTTTCATAGCGTTCGGCGGCATCGCCTATCTGAGCGGACGTCTCGACTACTCGCAGTACCTGCAGATCGACTACCTGCCGGGGTCCGGCGAGCTGGCCATCTATTGCGGGGCGGCAGTCGGTTCCGCCCTGGGATTCCTCTGGTTCAATTCGCATCCGGCGGAAGTGTTCATGGGCGACACCGGCTCGCTGGCGCTGGGAGGTGCTTTGGGGGCGATTGCAATTTTGCTCAAGAAAGAACTCTTGTTGGTGATAGTCGGCGGAGTATTTGTAGTAACCACCCTCTCGGTGATCATCCAGGTTTTGTCATATCGTTACCGGGGAGGGAAACGCGTATTCAAGATGGCCCCGCTGCATCATCACTTTGAACTAATAGGCTGGCCGGAGTCGAAGGTGGTAGTGCGCTATTGGATAGTCGGCGCTCTCTTCACCCTGCTCACGCTGGCGACGCTGAAAATACGATGACGGTACAAGAACGGATCAGAGGCCGCCGAGTCGGCATCATCGGCATGGCCCGGTCGGGCATGGCCACGGCGCGGCTGGTAAAGGCGTACCAGGGACACCCTTTTGTGTCCGACGGCGCTCCAGAGGCCAAAGTCGCGGCTCAGTGCACGGAGCTCAAGAATCTGGGGATACCGTTCGAGACCGGCGGTCACACCGAGCAGGTGCTCAACTGCGACTACCTCGTGATATCGCCCGGCGTGTGGGTCACGGCGGACATAGTCGTCCAGGCGCGCAACCGGGGGATCCCCGTGTTTTCTGAGCTCGAAGTGGCCTCATGGGTATGTCCCGGTCCGATAATTGCCATAACCGGCGCCAACGGCAAGACCACGACAACGACTCTCGTAGGCGAGATCATGACAGCGGCCGGGTTCGATACCCACGTATGTGGCAATATCGGGCGCCCGCTTGCCGATGTGGTCGGTCTGATGAAACCTGAAAGCATCGCGGTGGTTGAAGTCTCCTCATTCCAACTCGAGACGATCTCGGAGTTCCGCCCCAAAGTGGCGGCGATTCTGAATCTCACTCCGGATCATATCGACCGTCATGGCAGTTTCGAAGGTTACAAAAAAGCCAAGTATCGGATCACTGAGAATCAGAACGAGACCGACGTATTCATTCTCAACCAGGATGATCCTGAGTCGGTGGCTGATAACCCTCCGAGCCGAGCCCGAAAGGCGTTCTTCTCGGCTGAAGCAGTCAAGACGTGTGATTCGTATGCGGTCGACGGTTGGTTGTGGACCCGAATCGGCGGCAAAGAGACTCGCATCATTGCCTGCGACCAGATCGCTATCAAAGGACCGCACAACCTTCAGAACGCCAGCGCGGCCATTACCATGGCTGCGCAATTCAAAGTTACTCCGGAAGTGATGGCGCGCGTGCTGTCCAGTTTCTCCGGTGTCGAGCACCGTCTCGAACGGGCCGGGGTAGTGGCCGGTGTGACTTTTATCAACGACTCCAAGGCAACTAATGTCGATTCCGTCCGCTGGGCTCTCCGCTCGGTCAATACTCCGCTCTATCTGATACTGGGAGGTCGAGACAAGGGCGGACAGTTCGAACTTCTGGCCGACTACGGCGAGGGCAAAATACGAGGGATCGTGGCTATCGGCGAGGCGAGGGAGAAGGTCTTCAACGCCCTCGGTCGTCTAATACCGACCCAGTTTGCGGAGAATCTCGAGGAAGCGATGATCAAGTGCTTCGAGATGGCTCATCCCGGGGAGACGGTGCTGTTGTCGCCCGGATGCGCCAGTTTCGATCAGTTCGAAAATTACGAACATCGCGGCCGGGTATTCAAAGAAGTGGTCAAGAAACTAAGAAACGGTAAGAGTTCCGATGAAACCGTGGCGCGTTAAGACAGCTATAGACGAACGGCTCCTGCTGGCCTATCTGCTGATTCTAGTTGCCGGTATGATAATGATCTACTCGGCCTCGTCAATTATTGCCGAAAGCCGGTTCGGGTCGCACCTGCATTTCTTCCGCAACCAGGCGCTCTGGGGAGTCCTGTCGCTCTTTTGTATCTGGTTGATCGGACGGCTCGATCTCCAGAAGCTGGCGGTATATTCGGTCCCGGCGCTGGGATTCACGGTCGTGCTTCTGTGCATCGCCTTTCTGATGCCGGCCCGCAACGGCTCCCACCGCTGGCTGTTCTTGGGGCCGTTTACGTTTCAACCGTCGGAGCTCTTCAAGTTCCTTGTTGTGTACTATCTGGCCTTCTCGCTGTCGAATCCAAAGCGGAATCTATCGGACTGGCGGCAACTGCTCTTCCCGTATATCCCGATCATTGGTGTTGGCGCTATCCTGATCATTCTCGAACCCGACCTGGGAGCCGTGATCGTGCTCTCGATGTCGGTGCTGGGCATCATGTTTCTCGCGGGCGCACGCCTCTATCATCTGGCGCTGGCAACCGTTCCTGCAGCCGCGCTGGGCAGTTTCGTAGTGTTTGTTCTGGGATACAAGAGAGATAGAGTACTGGACTATATAGCGGCCATCTCCGACCCGCTTCATGGAAGCTACCAGGTCAAGCAGGCGGTGCTGACATTCGGCTCCGGGGGCTTGTTCGGTACGGGGCTCGGCGATGGCCATCAAAAACTGTTCTTCCTGCCCTATCCGCACACCGACTTCATCCTGGCGACCATCGGTGAAGAAATGGGCTTTATCGGCCTCATGGCTGTGCTCGGAGTGATGTTCTACATCCTCTGGCGGGGCTGTCGTATCGCTATGCAGCAGCCCGACCGGTTCGGTTTCCTGCTAGCATCCGGGATGACCTGGGCGCTGTTCGTCAATATTGCCATTAACATCGGTGTGGTGACATCGATTTTGCCGGTTACCGGCCGCGCCCTGCCGTTTCTCTCCTACGGCGGCTCCTCGCTGCTGGTTTGTAGCGCCGCGATTGGGGTGCTGTTGAATCTATCAAGGAGGGTGGTAAAATGACCACCGGCTCACGGCCCGTCCGTCTGGTTATAGCCGGGGGCGGGACCGGAGGCCACTTCTTTCCGGCCGTTTCCATTGCCGACCGCGTCTGTGAGTTGGTCGGTGACGAAGGCCATAAGAACGTTATGTTCGTGGGGACCCCTCGGGGTATCGAATACCGTCTCCGCGAATCCCTCCCATACCATCTACAACTTATCAGTGTGCGGGGCCTGGCCCGGAGTATGACTCTTAAGAACCTGGCCGTACCGTTCCTGGCGGTCAAATCACTCTGGGAGTCGCGATCTATCCTGAAAGAATTCCGCCCGGACCTGGTCATTGGCACCGGCGGTTACGTCTGCTGGCCGGTTCTGACCATGGCCGCCCGAATGAAGATCCCGACTGTTCTGCAGGAACAGAACTCGTTCCCAGGGGTCACTACCCGACGCTTGGCTGGTTCGGCTACGCGGGTGTATCTCGGTTTCGACGAGGCGCGCCAGTACCTGCCATCCACGGTCGCGGCTATTACGACCGGTAACCCGGTGCGAAAGTCGATTGCGACTGGTGATCGAAAAGAAGCTCAGGCCTACTTCAACCTCGATCCATTATGCCGAACGATCCTGGTCCTCGGCGGATCCCAGGGAGCCCGGTCGATCAATGACGCCGTGATGAAGGGGCTGGAGAATGGTTCATTGCCCGAGCGCTGTCAGCTCCTCTGGCAGACCGGACAGAATGATTTTGACAAGATCCGCACTGTTATTGGTGACAAATTCAAGCGGACTGTTGTATTTCCGTTCGAACAAAAGATGGATCTGGTGTACGCCGCGGCTGATCTCGCGGTAGCCCGGGCAGGAGCCATTACGCTGGCTGAGATCGAAGCGGTTTCATTGCCGGCGTTGTTGGTCCCCTACCCGCATGCGGCTGGAGATCATCAGCGCATGAATGCGCGGGCCAGTGCGGCTCAGGGACATGCCGAAGTGATCGATCCGGATGATTTGTCCGGGGTCGATCTATTGGCGCGGGCCCGAGCCTTGTTTGACAATGGTCACGTTGATCGAATGAAACAGAATATTAGACAGCATCTCGCCGGACGAAAGCCGGCGGTGGATGTTATTGCGGAAGATATTTTGAAGATTGCGGCGAAGGCGCAGGAGGCCACGGTTGATCGGTGAGCACCCGGTGACGGAACAGGCCGTCAGATTTGTGAGCAACAAGATGATGTTCGGCAGATTCAAACGGCTTCACTTCATAGGTATCGGCGGCGCGGGTATGTCCGGAATCGCCGAGATACTTTTCAATTTGGGTTATGCCATCACCGGCTCCGACAGTACCCCCAGCGAGGTTACCGAGTATCTGCAGAAGATCGGCATCCACTGCTTCGGTGGACATCAGGCCGAGAATCTGGGCAAAGCCGATGTGGTCGTTATTTCGTCCGCGATTTCAAAGGACAACCCCGAATTAATCGCTGCGCGACAGCTCGGCATACCGATCATCAAGCGGGCCGAAATGCTCGGCGAACTGATGCGGCTGAAATTTTCGGTCGGCATTGCCGGGACGCATGGCAAGACCACGACCACGTCGATGATCGGCCGCATCCTGCAGATGGCAGAGCTTCACCCGACGCTCGTGGTGGGCGGTATCGTGGCCGAACTTGGCACCGGCGCATCGCTCGGCAAGGGTGATTATCTGGTCGCGGAAGTGGACGAATACGACCGCTCGATTTTCGCGATGTTCCCCAGCATGGCGGTCGTGCTCAATGTTGAGCCGGATCATCTGGACTGCTACAGCGACATGGACGATCTCCGGGGCGCCTTCTTGTCATACATCAATCGGGTGCCGTTTTACGGGATGGCGGTAGTGTCGGCCGACGACCCCAATATCAAGAGTTTGTTGCCTCGGTTCACGCGTCCTTACGTGACGTTCGGCTTCTCACTTGAAGCCGACTATCGGGCGGTCGATCTGAAACCGGGCGACGGCGGCACGAAGTTCTCGATCTTCCGCCGCGAGGAATGCCTGGGCGAAATTCAATTGAAAGTGCCCGGTCGCCACAATGTCGCCAACGCGCTGGCCGCCGCCGCCGCCGCTACCGAATTAGAGGTACCGTTTGCCGTCATAGCCAAGGCGCTGCTCGGTTTCCGTGGGGTGGGACGACGGTTCGAAATTGTCGGCGAAGCGGGCGGCGTTCTGGTCATTGACGACTACGCTCACCATCCGACCGAGATCCGCGCTACGATCAATACGGCTCGTGAAGCCTACAATCGTCGCCTGATCGTGATCTTCCAGCCGCACCTGTTCTCCCGAACGCGGGACTTCGTGAATGAATTTGCCGACGTGCTCGCGACCGCCGACCATTGCATCCTGACCGACATATATCCGGCGCGCGAGCTGCCCATCGAAGGCATAACTTCGGAATTGATCAAGAAACGGGCTGAGGCCAAAGGGGCCCGCAATTTCAGTTATGTCGGCGTCAAGGAAAACGCGCTTGATGAAGTTGTGCGGCTGGCCAAACCGGGTGATTTGGTTATCACGGTCGGTGCCGGGTCCATCACGCACATAAAGCGGCTGATACTTGAGAGGATGGCGTCGCGGTGAAACTCTTCTCGACCAGACTGCGCCTGATCCTGCTGGCGTTCATCGTCTGCGGAGTCGGGCTGGTCTGTGTCATCGAGTTTACCCAGTGGCAGAACCTTGCAGCGGTTACGCTCGACGGCGAACCCGTGATGAATCCGGATCGCAAACTCGGTTTCAACAGCGGGGCTTCAGTCGTCAAGCAACCGATGGAATCGGTGGCTCAGCTCCTCCTGTTGCGTGAACAGACCGCCCGGGTCGACATGGAAATCGAACTCCCCGCCACGCTTCATGTGCGGACTAATCGTTTCAGTCCGGTGGGCCTGGTGCTGGATAAGGTCAGCGGGCGGGTGGTCGGTTTGAATCACGACGGCCGCACCGTGCCGCTGCGCGACGATTTTGACGATTGGGAGCATCCGATTATCACCGGAGTTGGCGTAGGGCGAATCTTTGAACGGTGCGACGATCCGAGGGTCGCCCTGATAGTGCCCCAGCTTCAGGAGCTCGCCGATGACAATCTTCTACTGTACCGGCTGATCGAGGAAGTCGATTTGAGTACGCCCGGTTACATTACCGTGACCGTCTCCGGGTTACCGTATCACTTGAAAGTTACAGCCGACAATCTGTTAGATCAGGTGACCGGCTTTTTCGAATTCATGGAGTTGTACCGGACACCGATTGATACCTCGACCCAGGTCGATCTGCGCTTCTCCAATCTGATCGTGCAAGAACGTCCGGCCGATTCGACCGAATCGAAAAAGAAGAAGATCGACACTTCCAATATCGGAGGGTTCTGAAAATGGCCTCCGAGAACATGGTCGCCACTCTCGACATCGGGACTACCAAGATATTCTGTGTGGTCGGCGAGATGGAGGCCGATGGTTCGGTGTATGTGATCGGGCACGGAGTCGCCGCGGCCGATGGCCTCAAGCGCGGCGTTGTGGTCGACATGGACAAGACCGTCAAGGCGATTGAAAAGGCGGTCGCGGACGCGCAGATGATCTCGGGCGTGGAGATCGACCGCGTTTCAGTCGGTATCGCCGGGGAACATATTAGATCGATAAACAGCCACGGCGTCGTAACCGTGAGCCGCTCCGATAACGAAATCACCGCCGCCGATGTCAAGCGGGCGGTCGATGCCGCCCGGACAGTGGCGATTCCGGTCGACCGTGAGATCATTCATGTCGTGCCGCAGACATTCTCAGTGGATGACCAGTCGGGCATTCAGGATCCTATCGGCATGAACGGCGTGCGGCTCGAAGTTGAAGCGCATATCGTGACGGCATCGGTGACTTCAGCCAGGAATGTCTACCGTGCTCTGGAGCGGTGCCATCTCGGTGTCGATCACATGGTGCTGGAATCGCTGGCGCTTTCGCACGTATTGCTCAACGAGACGAATTTGGAAGCCGGCTGCATGTTGATCGACATGGGCGGCGACATAACCAGCGTTTCGGTATTTTTCGACGGCGCCATCAGACATTCTTTTGCGGTCCCATTGGGTGGACGCAATGTGACCAATGACATTGCTATCGGGCTCAGGACTTCAGTCACACAGGCGGAAGAATTGAAAATCGCACACGGCGCTGCGCTGACAACTTTTGTGGATGCCACCGAGATGATTGAAGTCCCGGGGCCCGGCGGACACACGTCAAAGGAAATTTCGCGCAATGTGCTGGCGTCAATTATTGAACCGAGAATGGAAGAAATCTTCTCGCTCGTGGCGCGCGATTTAAGGCAGGTGGTTCAGCTCGACCGACTGGCGTCCGGGATCATTCTCACCGGCGGCGCAGCGGCGCTCCCGGGTGTGAGCGAACTTGCCGAGCAAATATTCGACGTGCCGGTGCGGATGGGCGAGCTGAAGGGATTCGCGCATGTGCCGGACAATTTAGTCTCGCCCTGCTATACGGCGGGATTCGGGCTGTTGATGTACGGATTTGCCAACGAGCCGTCGACCACTCATGGGAGCGGTCGCATGCGGTCATGGATGGCTCGTCTCGAGGATTGGATAACGAGGAAGATGTAACGGGTAGTAGAGATATACGGTCTGTTCAGGAGGAACTATGTCAGAGAGAAGTCACCAATTCAATTTCGCTTCCGACTTCGTTGGAGTAGCCAACATCAAAGTTGTCGGAGTCGGTGGCGGAGGGGGCAATGCCATCAATAGGATGATTGCCTCGGATCTCAAAGGGGTCGAATTCATCGCGGTCAACACCGATTCGCAGGCCCTGGAACAAAATCGCGCCGATAAGAGAATTCAGGTCGGCGTTGGCATCACCAACGGTCTGGGCGCGGGCGCCAATCCCGATGTCGGCCGGCTGGCCATGGAAGAAAGCCGTCGCGAAGTCGCCGAACATCTCGGCAAACCCAACCTGGTGTTCATTACCGCCGGTATGGGTGGCGGCACCGGAACCGGGGCGGCGCCAATCGTGGCGCAGATCGCAAAAGAAGCGGGCGCGTTGACCGTTGCCATCGTTACAACGCCGTTTCGTTTCGAAGGTCGCAAGCGGATTGATCGGGCCGATGAAGGTCTCGCGGCTCTGAGAGCGCAAGTCGACACGCTCATAACGATTCCGAATGAGCGCCTGCTTGAGATCGTCGAAAAAGGCACGACGCTGACAGCGGCGTTTGCCACCGCCGACGACGTCCTACACCAGGCGACCAAGGGAATTTCCGACCTGATCACTATCCCCGGTCTCATCAATTGTGATTTCGCCGACGTGCGCACGGTGATGTCGGAAATGGGCAATGCATTGATGGGGACCGGATATGGAGAAGGCGAAGAACGGGCCATCGATGCGGCACAACAGGCGATTTCCTCGCCGTTGCTTGAATCCGTTTCGATCTCTGGTGCGAAGGGCGTGCTGGTCAACATCACCGGTGGCGAAGACATGACTTTGCACGATGTCAACACGGCCACGTCGCTGATCTACGAAAAGTCCGGTGACAATGCCAATATCATTTTCGGCGCGGTTATCGATCCCGAGATGAATAACAAGATGCGGGTGACCGTGATTGCCACCGGTATCGGCAAGGTAGACGCCCCGGCCAGACCCAAGATCAAAGAAGAGCCACGCGTGCAAGCGGCTGCGACGCCCACCAAGGCGATGTCGTTGTTCCCGGAAGAGGCTATGCAGGCCATTCCAATCAGGCGAACTGTTAGCCCAGTGGAAGTAGCGGCAGTGCCCAGTCAAGCGGTCCCAAGCCCAGCCGTTGAGATGTACCGCGAAGAGCACCGTCAGGCCGAGACTCCCAAAGCGGCCCCTGTTGGCGGTAACGGGAATGGTAATGGCAACGGGAACGGGAACAGCGGCAACAATGGCTACGTTAATGGAAATGCGAACCCTTACAGTGTCAGGCCCCGGAGCCGGGTGCCGATTTTTACTGAAGATGACCGGACCATCCCGGCCTACATCAGAAGACTCGAGGATAACTGAGCTCCCTGATGTAATTGAAAGACAACATACCTTCCGGCCTTGTGTCGGAAGACAATCATAGAGCGAGCAGCTCTATTGGTTCCTCCACAAATGCTGCCGGCTTAACTACCCTGCCGGCGGCATTTTTTATCGCTCGAAAAGAGGGGAATCATCCCCCATAATGATGCTGCTCGACCCCGTCCCGTCCAGTTATCTCCTTGTCCCGCAAGAGAGGCAGACTGCATTGTTGACGGCACAGCGCTTGCGTGACTAATATAATGTTGAAACCACGAACCCTTTGAAAACGGGGCTGGAATATGACAGAAAGCATTCGTACCGATTTAGGGGCCCGTCTCGCGGCGGCCGGATTCAGTGGCAACTACGCTGACCTGTATTCTTCGATGGAGCGTCTATCGAGCGGACGGAAAATCAATCATGCGTCGGATGATCCCGCCGGGCTGGTGATCTCCGAGCAGTTACAGAGCCAGATTGCTTCGCTCAATCAGGAAATCGAAAATATCGGTGCCGTCATAGACAAGTACCAAACGGCGTCCTCGTCGGTCGGTGAACTGCGTGGCAGCCTGACAGAGCTTCGGTCGTTGGCTGTCGCCGCCGCCAATTCTGCCGGCAACAGCGCCGAGGCCCAGGAAGCTTACGATACGGCTGCGACCGCTCTCACCAACAGCTACAATAGAACCATAGCCAACGCTCATTATAACGGAGCGGCCATACTGGACGGTTCGGAGGGCTCTCTGGCGGAGGTTGCTCAACTGGAAGAAATCGACCTGTCCAGTCCCGAAGCCGCCGTAGCCACGATGGAAAAGATTGACGACGCTGCGTCACAGTTGGACGACGTAACTTCGACTCTGGGCGCGACCCAGAAATTCGATCTGGAGACCCAGAAGCAGACGCTGGAAGTTACGAGGCAGAATCTCGAAGCGGCGGAATCGACGCTGGCTGACACCGACTATGCTGTCGAGATGTCGCAGTTTACGTCGGCCCTAATCCGCTCACAGGTGACGATGGCGCTCCTGGGGCATAGTTTCATGAGCAATCGCAACGTGCTGTCGTTGTTTTCGTCCTAGGGGCTGTGACGATCATATTCTTATGAGCGGCAGACCTCCCGGTCTGTCCCTTAGGGGCACACGGGACGTGTGCCGCCCACTGTTCGCGTCTCTGCCTGACACCGGTCGAGACCAAACAAAAAAGCCGCCCACTCGGGCGGCTTTAATTTATTCAGACTCAACGCGTTACGTCGTGGCCTGGCGAGCCCTGCGGCCCTGAATGTTCTTCACGACTTTGCCCGCCTTCAGACAGGAAACACAGACAGTGACCCGCATGGAGCGACCGTCGACGATGGCCCGTACTTCCTGAAGGTTAGGCATGAACCGACGCTTGGTCACGTTGTGAGCGTGGGAGACATTATGTCCGAACAGCGGTTTCTTCCCGCAGATTTCACAAATTTTCGACATCTTAATCCTCAATTCCGCAAAAATTGCAGACCGCTAATCTAACCCGATTCCACGGAAAGGCAAGAACTTTCTTCGCCCAAACAGCCATTTTGATAGTCCTTTTCGGCGTTCGGACCGGGCTTTCGATCTACCGCCGGACTGGTGATTTACGTTGAAATATGGTAACTTGGAACCTAAATAAGACTGCACCATTAGAAGAGAAAAGCTCATAATGTCGAAATCTCGCCACGGCGAGCAGACACAGGGTTTCGACCTACGATGACCATTTTCGAGGATTACAAGCACAAGGACTACCGATGCTGGATATGAGATTGATTCGTGAGCAGCCGGACCTGGTTAAGGCGGCTGTCGCCAACAAGAACGAAAAATGCGACTTTGACAAGATTCTGGCCCTGGACGAGCAGCGCCGCTTGACCATTCGGACAGTTGAGCGCTTGAAAGCCGAGCGCAACCAGGCCTCGGCCGACATCGCTATCAAGAAGAAGGCCGGCGAGAAAGCCGACGACGCTATCGAGGCCACCCGCCGCATGGGCGACGAAATCAAAGCCCAGGACGAATCCCTTCGCACGGTCGAGGCCGAACTTCAGAAACTGGTCGAGTGGATTCCCAATCTCCCACACAGTTCGGTGCCGGTGGGTGCAGACAGCGCGGCGAATCAAATAGTCCGCGAATGGGGCGCCAAGCCAAAGCCCGGCTTTCCGATAAAGCCGCATTGGGAAGTAGGCGAGCAGCTTGGTGTTTTGGATATGGCCGCCGGGGCATCGCTCTCCGGTTCAGGTTTCTATGTCCTAAAGGGTCTGGGTGCACGTTTGCAGCGAGCTCTGGTCGGCTACATGCTCGATCTTCATGGGGCGAGCGGCTTCACTGAAGTCGCAACCCCGTACATTGTCAATTCCGACACTATGTATGGCACCGGACAACTGCCAAAACTGGCCAACGATATGTACCGGGTCGAAGGTGACGACTTCTGGCTCATTCCGACCGCCGAAGTACCGGTCACCAATCTTTACAAGCAGCGAATAATCGGCGAGGATGAACTGCCGGTCTACATGGTGGCGCACTCGCCCTGTTTTCGTCGCGAAGCCGGCGCCGCCGGTAAAGACACGCGTGGCATGATTCGGGTGCACCAATTCGACAAAGTTGAACTGGTCAAGATTGTTCATCCGGATCGATCCTACGACGAACTGGAATCTCTGACCGCTCAGTGCGAAAAGATACTTCAGGGGCTCAAGCTGCCATACCGGGTGATGTTGTTGGCGACTGGTGATCTGTCGTTTGCGTCGGCCAAGACCTACGATCTGGAGTTGTGGGCGGCGGGTATCGAGCGGTATTTGGAAATTTCGTCTGTCTCGAATTTCGAGTCTTTCCAGGCGCGGCGGATGAATCTTCGGTTCCGCAATGCTGAGAAGAAGATCGAAATTCCGCACACGCTGAATGGATCCGGGCTCGCCCTGGCTCGTCTCATCCCGGCAATTCTGGAAAACTACCAGAATGCCGACGGTAGCGTGACTATTCCTGACGTATTGCGCTCATACATGGGCGGAGTGGAACGAATCGGCTAATGGCTTTTGGACGCGCCATACGTGGGGGACTGAGCGGACTCTATATCGGGCGCTCCGTCCTCTTCCGTGTCTTTCTAATCGGTGGAGTACTCCTGATCTCCGCGCTGTTCACCTGGTACACGCTGGGACTGATCGAGCAGCTTCAATTGGACACTCGCGACCAGGTCGACAAGTATGTTCGTCTCTGGCAACTGGCCGCCAATTCACCTACCACCGGCGATGAACTGCCGTTTATCTTTGATGAGATCATTCTCAAGGCGACGATTCCGATGATCGTTCTCGACAAGAATCGCGAGCCTGTCGTCTGGCGCAACATTCCGGGTATCTCGCCCGATGATACTACCAGGGCCACTTTCGACCGCCTCAAGGTGGTAGCCGAGGATATGTATCACCACAACAAGGAATATCCGCTCTATTTCGGTACGACTGTCATCAACTACTTGCGCTATGGCGATTCCGAGGTGATCAAAGAACTGAAGGTGATGCCGTTTGTCGCGATCGGGATCGTGCTGGCCTTTCTGATAGTAACGGTCATAGGTTTCCAGAATATCCGACGCTCCGAAGAGCGCTACATTTGGGTAGGCATGGCCAAGGAGACTGCGCATCAGCTCGGGACGCCGCTTACGTCGCTCCTCGGCTGGCTTGAAGTAGTCGGCGGCCACGAGCAACAGGGGCTGAGCACGGAAGAGTTGGGTAAGCTGCTCGATACGACTGTCGAGCATATGCGCATGGACGTCAAACGGCTCCAGCGTGTGGCCAACCGGTTCGGCCAGATAGGTTCCACACCGGAGATGAGAGAGGCCGATCTCAATTCTCTCGTATCTGATTGCGTCCAGTACTATCGGGCCAGGTTGCCGTTTGAGGGCCAGGGTGCTCAATTGATAGTTAACGCGGGCAACATCCCGCCAGTCCGGATCAACCCGGAACTGTTCTCGTGGGTGCTTGAGAACCTGGTCAAGAATAGCCTGCAGGCGGTCGATTCGAAAACCGGCCGTGTTGTGATAACCACCAGCCTCAGCCCAGATAGTGGGACGGTTGTACTAGAAATTGCTGATAACGGCCACGGCATCCCCGCCGGCGCTACACGCAAAATCTTTCAGCCCGGCTTCACGACCAAGAAGCGGGGTTGGGGAATGGGGCTGACTCTGGTCAAGCGAATAGTGGAAGAATATCATGTCGGTCGCATAGTCCTCTTACGCTCACAGCCGGGGGAAACCGTCTTCCAGGTGACCCTGCCGCTGTCGGGCGTTTCATGAAAGCGAACATGGCAAATACTGAAAAGAAAAGAATTCTCTGGATCGACGACGAAATCGACTCGCTCAAGTCGCACTTCCTGTTTCTCGAAGGGAAGGGATTCGAGTTGGTCGGGGCGATGTCCGGCGACGACGGCATCGCCAAAGTGCAGCAGCAGAATTTCGACCTGGTGCTGCTCGATGAAATGATGCCGGGCAAGGACGGCCTGACGACCCTCGAAGAAATAAAGAACATCAAGCCGCATCTGCCGGTCGTGATGGTGACGAAATCCGAAGAAGAATCGCTGATGGATGAGGCGATCGGGCAAAAGATCGACGACTACCTGGTCAAGCCGGTGGTGCCGTCACAGATACTGATGGTGGTAAAGCGACTATTGGATTCGCGGAAGATTATCGGATCGTCGTCGATGCGTCGCTACATCTCGGAGATCAACCGCTTCAATCAGAAGCTCTACGGGGCGCTTCAGCCAGAAGACTGGCACGAGGCCGCACGGATCCTGGCTGAATGGAATCTGGAGATCGACGAGGCCAACGATCCCGGTTTGCAGGAGACGCACGAGGGGACTCAGAAAGAATGGAATACCGAGTTTACCAAATACATCCTGAAGAATTACCAAAATTGGCTGCATCGGGATGACCGCCCCATGATGTCGCCGGATGTTACGGCGAAATTCGTAGTGCCGCCGCTCAAACAAGGCAAGAAGGTTGTTTACATCGTAGTGGATTGTATGCGCCTCGATCAGTGGATGCAGGTCGAGCCGATGGTGGCAGAATTCTATGACATCCAGCGACATCACTATATCACCTTGCTGCCGAGTGCTACGCCGTTTGCCCGCAACGCCTTGTTCAGCGGTCTGTTCCCCGACGACATATACCGGCAGTATCCCGACACCTATGAAGGCGAAGAAGGCTCGCTTAATCGTCACGAAGACCGGATGTTGATCGAGAATCTCGCCCGCAACGGTGTGCGGCTTGATCAGGCGTCGAAATTCATCAAGATAAACGACAACACACAGGGCGAAGAACTGGCCAAACGGGCGTCAGATTACTCCGATAGCCAACTCGTTACATTCGTCTTCAACTTTCTCGATATCCTCGTGCATGGGCGTTCATCGAATGTCATTCTCAAGGAAATTGCCGGTTCCGAAGCGGCCTTCCGCATGCTCATGAAGACCTGGTTCACGCATTCGCCGCTCTTTACCATGCTCAAATCATTCTCAAAGCGCGGCTTCACGGTAGTAATAACCTCGGATCACGGCTCAGTGCTGTGCCGTCGCGGCACGATGGCTCACGGTCGCAAGACGACTTCGACCAACCTTCGCTACAAGTACGGCGACAACTTGAAAGGGGAGCCCAAGGAAGCCGTGATAATCAAGAAGCCGGCGGAATGGCGGCTCCCCGCGTTCACGCTCGGTACTACTTTCCTCATTGCGCGCGAGGACTTCTATTTCGTCTATCCGAACAATTACAACGAGATGGTGCGTCGTTTCCAGAACTCCTTCCAGCACGGCGGGATTTCAATCGAAGAAATGATCGTGCCCGTGGCGGTTCTCAATCCCAGGTAGCGTTGTGAAAGCTTTGAGTTTCATTTGTCACAATGAGCAGGAGACGGTTGCGCTGGCGCAAAAGCTGGCCCCTTCGTTTGTCAGCGGGGATATCGTTATTCTCAAAGGCGATCTCGGCTCCGGCAAGACCACGTTCGTAAGGGCGGTGGCCGAAGCGCGGGGTGTCGATGAGAGCCTGATCAACTCGCCGTCGTACACGATAGTCAACGAATACGCCGGCAACCCCCCGATCTATCATATCGATCTGTATCGGGTCGGCGATGTTTCGGAACTGACAGAAATAGGCTGGGATGATTTTATAAGCCGTGACGGTATCGTGTTCGTCGAGTGGGGCGAACGAGCCGAACACAGGCTCCCGGATCGATATTATCTGGCGGTGTTTACAATCATAGACGAACAGCAACGACGGATCGAACTGTCCCTGGTGCAATAATGTCAGAGCAGAATTACAGCAACATCCTCGCGATTGATACCGCCACGAAGCGGCTCAACCTGGCGCTCTTGTTTGGCGGAGATCGCTCGGTGCAATCCCGTGAAGAGGTCTTGCGCACCCACGGGCAGATTCTCATGAAGAAGATCGATGAGCTGTTCAACTCGGCCGCACTCTCGATCAATGACCTGGAAGCAATTGTAGTCTCACTCGGGCCGGGATCGTTCACGGGGCTCCGTATCGGACTGGCGGTCGCCAAAGGAATGGCTGTCGCACGAGACATTCCTATTGTTGGAGTCACAATGTTCGAAGTAGCCGCTGTCCCCGCCGGTCTAGAAAACGCGGTAGCGCGAATCGTGATTCCGTCGCGCAAGGACGAGTTCTATGTTGGCATCTGTCGTGACGGCAAAGTGGCGGACGAGGATGTATCGATTATGTCCGAGGCCGATTTGGCCGCATCGGTGGGCGCCGACCCGGTATATACGATCGGGTATAGCCCGGAGGATTTCGGCTCGGAGATGTTGAAGCAGACGGCTCAGCATCTTGAATACACCGCCGGCGATGTCCTTCAGGTTGGACGCGACCGACTGTTGCGCGGTGAACGGGCCGATCTGGCCAGCCTGGAGCCGGTGTACCTGCAGAAAGCCATCGCCGAAGTGAGGTTCGATCTTCGCCATGGAGGCAACTGAATTGAAAGTAACGTTGAGAGATATGATCCCGGATGACCTGGAGAAGGTCGCTCTGATTGAAAAGAGCGTCTTTACCGATCCGTGGCCGGACGATGAATTTGAAGATCATATGAACGATTCCGAGAGTGGGGCGCTGGTCGCCGTGGGGGCGAGAAAGATGGTCGGCTATGCCTGCTATCAGATTGACGATCATAAGCTTCACTTGACCAATCTGGCCGTGGACCTGGCTTGCCGCAGAAAATCGGTTGCCAAGCAGGTTCTGGACCATATCTTAGACTTGGCCCGAGACCGGGATTGCGAGCTGATTTTCCTTGAGGTGCGAGTCTCAAATGAAGCAGCTCGTTGCTTTTATGAGGCGTCCGGATTTCGCACCGTCGATCGGCTCCGCAGATACTATGTGAGTCCGGTCGAAGATGCGCTGACAATGACACGATGGGTTAGTCAGGCCCCCAGCGATCGGTGAGCGATGGAGTGGTTTAAGAAAAGCAAGACCGGGGTGGAGGCGCAGGAGAAGCGGAATATCCCCGAAGGGCTCTGGCACAAGTGCGAGTCCTGCGGTGAGATTATATACAGCAAGAAACTGGAACAGAGCTATTGGGTATGCCCAGCCTGCAACTTCCATTTCCGCATACAATGCCGACGCTATATCGCCCTTCTTCTCGACGACGGCGCCCTCGAAGAGTTTGACAACAATCTCGAATCGGCCGATCCGCTTGAGTTTGTCGATTCCAAGAAGTATACGGACCGCATCCGGGCCGCCACGAAGGCCGTGGGACCGACCGAAGGTCTCATAGCCGGTATCGGCTCCATGGGCGGTATTACGCTCTCATTCGCTATCATGGATTTCGACTATATTGGCGGCTCCATGGGCTCGGTCATCGGCGAAAAAGTATCGCGCGCAATCGAGCGGGCGGTTGAGCGGCGCATTCCACTGATAATCGTCTCCTGCTCCGGAGGCGCGCGGATGCAAGAGGGAGTGCTTTCGCTCATGCAGATGGCCAAGACTTCGGGGCTGTTGGCGGTACTCGCCGAACGACAGATTCCGTTCATTTCTCTGGTCGTCAACCCCACGACCGGCGGTGTGATGGCTTCGTTTGCGGCGCTGGGTGATGTCATTATCGCCGAGCCAAAAGCGCTCCTGGGATTTGCCGGACCGCGTGTGATCAAGCAGACAATTGGCCAGGACCTGCCCGAAGGTTTCCAATCTTCCGAGTTCCAGCTAGATAAAGGGTTCGTCGACACCGTAGTCGACCGCAAAGACCTTCGCCCCACGATTATCACCCTGTTGGAGTACATGTGGAAAAAGTGAGGCGTCACACTTATCCTCGCGCTGAGAAATTCATTCTCTCGCGTGAGTTTTTCGGCATGAAACTCGGCCTCGAGAACATCACCCGGTTTCTCGAAGAGTTGGGCAATCCGCAGCATCGCTATCTCACGATTCACGTCGCCGGGACCAACGGTAAGGGCTCGTCGTCGGCCATGCTGGCTTCGATATTTCGTCACGCCGGTTATCGCACCGGCCTGTTTACGTCCCCGCATTTGGTTGATTTCCGGGAGCGTGTCACGGTCGATGGTGAGCTCATTCCGAGACAGGCGGTGGCGCGGTTCATTGACCGCCACCGTCCGGCTCTCGTAAAAAAAAACTCTCTTTTTTCGAATTAGTTACAGCGCTGGCGTTTGATCATTTCGCCCGCAGCGGGGTGGAAGTTGCAGTAATCGAAACCGGACTCGGTGGGCGACTGGACGCAACCAATGTCCTCCAGCCGGTGATTACTGTAATCACCGACATCAGTTTCGACCACACGGAGATACTAGGCTCGACCCTTAAAGATATCGCAGGTGAGAAAGCCGGAATCATCAAACCGGGTGTCCCGATGGTGATCGGCCTGCTTCCACCCGAGGCTCGTGGGGTGATTGTCGCAACCTGTCGCGAACGCCGAGCGCCGCTTGTGCCGCTCAAACGGACCGATTACTCAGCCGACCTCGATAAGCTGAACCTTGAATTCCACTCCGAAGCGCTTCGCGTACGCAAGACCGTGCCATCGCTCAAGGGGACCCATCAACTTCGAAACGCCGCCCTCGTGCTAAAGGCGGTCGAAGTTCTGCGTCTTCAGGGCGTGCGATTGCCGATTTCCGCCATTAAGCAGGGTATTGAGCATACTACCTGGGCAGGTCGTTTTCAGATCAAGTACAGTGATGGCCGCCGGCCAACGACCGTTCTTGATGTCTGTCACAATCCAGGCGGGGCGGCTGCCTTTGCCGATACTTTTATGAGAGTCTTTGGAAAGCAACGAGGCCAGATTGTCATAGGCGTGGTGAAACGAAAAGCGCATCAGGAAATGATCGACCATCTGGCGCAGGTCGCCGATCGATTCTGGCTGGTGCCGCTGGCCACTGGGCGAAGTGTCGATACGGCCGAGCTGGAGCGCGAAATCAACTGGCATGGTGTTCCAGTCACCCGTTGCGCCAAACTGGAAACGGCCTGGCATCGCCTCTTGAAGATCGCCCGGTCAGATGATATTATAGCGGTGATAGGTTCGCATTATCTGGTCGGTGAATACTTGAGCAGGTACGGTAAGAACTGATGGCTAAAGCCAGGTACGACGGCGGTAGGAGCAAGCAGGCCGCAGGCAGCGCCCGTCCGACGAAGCGCGCTGCCGTCAAGACGAAACCGGTCGAGCCGGTGCGGGACACCGAAGCCCGGCTGGAAGAATTATCGCGCGCCAATCGTAAGCTCAAGCGCAAGATATTCGATCTCTATACTATCTTCGAAATCAGCCGCAATTTCAGCGCCGTTCTCGATTACAAGACCCTACTCGATTCGTTTATCTTCACCTGTCTGGGTCAGGTCGGCGTCATGCGTGGGGCGCTCTTCCTGAAAGAGCTCGGTGACGCTCGTGAGTACCGTCTCGCCAAAGCCAAGGGTTCCGGCACAATGCCGCCTCCTGAAAGTGGCTTTCCTACCAATAGCCGGCTGGTCAAGTATCTCAATCGTCTCAATCGCCCAATTTTCATTGCCGATCTGTCGAAGGAATTAATTACCGAGCGCGAAGCGGCGATTCTCGGCTATTTCGAACACGGCATGGTGGTCCCTCTCATATATAAGACCCATCTCGCGGGACTATTTCTGCTGGCCGACAAGATCGCGGGGGGGACGTTTACCCAGGACGAAATCGAGTTCATCTCGTCGCTGGGAAATCAGATTTCGGTCGCGATTGAGAATGCGCGTCTATACGAAGGTGAGAAGGCGGCCAACGTGCAGTTGTGGGCCGCGCAACGGCAATTGGTTCAGGCCGAGCGACTGGCGACTCTGGGCGAGATGTCGGCCAAGATCGCCCATGAAGTAAACAACCCCCTGGGCATCATTAAGAACTATCTGCTCCTGCTCAAGCGCTCGAGTGACGATCCGACCAAAATCCACCACTACGCCGATATCGCCGGTCAGGAGATCGACCGGATCGCACGCATTGTCGACGAGCTTCGGCGGTTTAATCGACCTTCGGGAGTGGAATATTCGATAGTGGATGTTCGTGAAGTTCTCGACGCTACACTGTCGCTGACAGCGCGCCAGTTGACCGCGTCCGGCATAGCCGTATTGCGTCGTTACACCGAGGAACATATCCTGGTCAAGGGGAACAGTGACCACCTTCGGCAGGTATTTCTTAATCTGATCCTGAATGCTCGCGCCGCCATGGAGAAAGGTGGGCATCTGACGATTGAGTTGCTGTGCCAGGACGAGCAGGTGCACATACGTTTTGCCGACACCGGACCGGGGATTCCCGATGAAATAGTTCCGCGTATTTTTGAATCGTTCTTCACGACCAAAGGGGATCATGGTTCGGGGCTTGGTCTGTCCATTTGCCAGGGGATAATCAAAAGTCACAAAGGGTCGATAACCTACAGAAACGCCTCCCCCGGCGGATGTTTCGAGATCGCATTACCTTTGGCGGCCAGAAAAGAAAGTCATGACAAAAAGTAGCGCCCGGATAATAATTGTGGACGACGAGAGTCGCATGTGCGACTCGCTGTCGGCGCTTCTTGCCGGTGATGGTCATGACGTGGTCGCGTACCAGAGAGCCCCCGAGGCGGCCGAGGCTATCAAGAACCAGAAAGTTGATCTGGTCATCACTGATATCAAGATGCCCGGGATGGACGGCATCGAGATTCTCAAAACGGTCAAGCAGGTGGACGAAGGCATCCCGGTTATACTTCTAACCGGCTACGCCTCGCTGGACAGCGCCATGGAAGCAATCGCTCTGGGCGCCTACGATTACCTCCTCAAACCGGTTGATTTCGGGCGTCTGGAGTTGTCCGTGACGCGGGCCCTCGAGAGACGGGAAGCCGAACTGGCCCGCCTGCAGCTTGTGGAAGAACTGCATCTGTCCAACCTGATTCTCAATCAGCGCGTGGGCGAATTGGATGCACTCTATCAGGCCGGCAAGTCCATCGGATCATCCGTAAACCTCAAGGACCTGTTGCACCAGATCGTGGTGCTGGCATCGACGGTCACAGAGGCCAGTGTCGGTTCCATCATGCTGATCGATGCCGCGCGCGAGTACTTGACCATTGAAGCCGCCATCGGTCTTCACGAAGACATCGTTCGCAAGACGCGCCTGCCGGTAGGAACATCGATCGCCGGATATGTCGCCAAGACCGGCGAACCTTTGATCATTGAAGACATCGAAAAAGACGACCGTTTCAAACGGAGTAACCGGGAGCGCTACGGCGCCGCTTCGCTTCTTTGTGCGCCTTTGCGGATAAAGAACAACGTTCTGGGTGTCATCAATATGGCCAACAAGGGGGAAGGTCAGACATTTACCGAGCACGACCTTCGTCTGCTGACCAATTTCGCCTCGCAAGCGGCCGTGGCGGTCGACGATGCCTCGCAATTCGAGAAGAGTCGACGGCGAATTGTCGAGTACGAAATCCTGAACGATGTCTCCCACGAACTACCCGGTCTCGATACCTGGGAGAGTTTCCGTGAACTACTGGTCGAAAAACTTCGGCGCGCCTTCAAGATCGATTATGCCATCTGGTTCGTGTGGGACGCCCAGTTGCGGGCGCTGGTTCCGGTCGGCGCCGAGGGCAAGACAGATATGCCCCTGACCGACAGCGGCAAGATCAATCTGGCGCGAATCAATCGCGACGAGATCGTCATTTCGGAGGTTGATCCCGACAAACTTCAGCTCGATGACATCCCGGCGCTCAGTTGTCACATCGCCGGACAACTCCGCGGCCATGAGCATTTTCCTCAGCCTCAGGAAGCCTTTATGGCGATTCCGATCCTTCGCACCGGAGAGCTGGCGTTCGTCATTTACTTTGGCGCCAACGATGCCCGACCTTACGCGCCGGAAGATATCTCGCTGGCCCGGCTGGTTATTTCACAGGCTTCGTTCCTCTTTGAAAAGGAAAAAGCCCTGCTGAACGCTACTCGTTTGATGACCATGGGAAACATGATTTCCGAAATTTCCCATGATCTTCGCCGTCCTCTGACCACGATCAAAGGGGGACTGCAGATTCTCCGTCAGCGTTGGCCGGAAGTTACTTCGAATTCGGATTTCTTCAATATGGCCGAGGAAGAAATCCACCGGATGAACGAACTCGTGCGCGAGCTGGTAAACTTCTCCAATCCGAACCGATATGAGACCGCCAAGCTGGATCTCAGGCAGGTTGTTCAGAAGGCCGCGGAACTGGTCGGGCCCGATTTGCGAAAACGCCGGATTGAATTCGCCAGCGACTTCACCGAGGGCAACTGGGAAGTTATCGCCAACAAGAACCAAATCATGGAAGTCTTCCTGAACCTGTTCATAAATGCGGTCGATGCCATGCCTGAAGGTGGCCGCCTGACTGTCGGGGGCCTAATCGAACGCCCCCCCCACCGTCACGAGAACTACCTCACGGTCAAAGTGTCCGATACCGGGTGCGGCATCAAAAGAGAGCATATATCGCGGGTTTTCGACCGCTATTTCACGACCAAGGAGACCGGGACCGGACTTGGTCTCGCGGTCGTGGAACGGGTGATGTCGGCCCACAGCGGGACTCTTCACCTCGAATCGACCGAGGGCAAGGGAACAACCGTCTCGCTCTATTTCCCACTTAATCCTTGATTTCAGTGCACACAGTTGCGACTTTTCGGCAACGACTGTGGATTCTGACTTTATTTGCAGAATTTGTTGCCGATAAGTAACTCTATGAGAGTGAACCGCTATGCCTAGAGAAAAAGCCAAAATCAAAGTCCTGGTCATTGATGACGACCCCAAGATCGCCTGGATTCTGTCCGAGGGGCTTTCATCGAATTTCGAGTTTGTCTCCGCCACCGATGGCATTCAGGGGATCCAGATGGTTTTGACCGAAAAGCCTGACCTGATTCTTCTGGATATCAAAATGCCCGGCATGAGTGGTCTGGAAGTTCTGGAGAAGCTCAACAAGATGGAAGGCCGCCCGGAAGTCGTCATGATCTCCGGACACGGTGGCACCAAGTACGTAGTCGATTCGATGCGGCTGGGTGCGGCGGAGTTTATCGACAAGCCGTTTGATGTGCGCGAAGTCGAGATTCACCTCAATAACGTGGTCGAGAAAGTTAAGCTCAAGGAAGAAGTTACCGAGCTCAAGCGAGAGCTCGAAGCCCGCTCGGATTATTCCGCTTTCATAGGCGATTCGGAACCGATGAACCGTGTCAAAGGGATCATCGAACAAGTCGCGGATTCAGAATTGACCGTCCTGATTCGAGGCGAATCGGGAACAGGTAAAGAGATTGCAGCCCGCTCGCTGCATCAATTGTCGGCGCGCAGCGCTCAGCCCTTTGTCAAAGTGAACTGCGCGGCGATTCCGCGTGATCTTCTCGAAGCCGAATTATTCGGTTACGAGAAAGGGGCTTTCACCGGGGCGCATAAGACCAAGCAGGGGAGATTCGAATCGGCCCATCACGGAACGATGTTTCTCGATGAAATAGGCGATATGCCGCTGGAGCTGCAGTCGAAACTCTTGCAGGTGCTCGAACAGCAGGAGTTTGTTAGGGTCGGCGGGATCAATAATATCAGGGTCGATGTTCGGATCATCTGCGCCACCAACCGAAACCTCGAAACAGCGATTTCCAATCGGGAATTTCGCGATGACCTGTTTTACCGATTGAATGAGATAACGCTGATTCTGCCGCCGTTGCGGGACCGCAAGGAAGATGTCCCGCTTTTGGTGACGCATTTCCTCAACAAGTATAACAAGCTCTACAATAAGAACTACGCCAGTCTCAGCCCTGAGACCGTTCAGCGTCTGATCGCGTTTCACTGGCCGGGGAATGTCCGTCAGCTCGAAAATATGGTCAAGCAGGTCGTGGTACGTTCGGACGAGCAACTCATCGCCGAACTAATCGCCGCGGCGGCGAATATGACCCGCCCCGAGGACCCACGGCCATCTGCGGAGCATACGTTCGCGCCGGTTGGCGCAGCGACCGAAGATGATCGGGATGTCGGTTACTCGCTCAAAGGCCGGGTCGGCAAGAAAGTCGCCAGCGAAGAAAAGCGCCTGATCGCCGAGGTCCTGAACAAGACAAATTGGAATCGACGAAAAGCGGCTGAACTGCTCGATATCAGCTATCGATCACTTCTATATAAGATCAAAGACTACGACCTGAACGCGGTCAAGTGACCGATGTCGGTGTCGTTCGATCTTCGCTATTCCTAACACGCCTAAATCGTGCCGGCTCGGCGCTGGCCTCTTAGCGGTTCAGTTTTGTATCCAGTGTGAAATGGACTAACTCGGTCTAACGCGGCGGGGGAGTTGTGTGCAGAATTTGAGCATCGAACTGCATACCGGGCCTGACGGCCTCAGGAAGCTGGCTTGGCCCCAGAGCGTCTGTGGATATCTTATTGACAGTCGGACAACGAGATACGGGTGATGAGGTCGGCTACTTTTGCCGCCTCAGGAAACCTTTTCCTAGAATTGGCATTATACAATTGCTGGAACGAATCTTGCTGTTCCAAGAGCGGAGTAGTATAGCCCGAACTAAACAGCAGTTCTTGAGAAGCAGGATGATGGAAATGGCCAGTTCGAGAATGACAGCGAATTTTGCAGGTAGCGATGCATTTGCCGAGAAGGTGACGGTCGAGCTCAATAGGGCCGAGCGCTATCGGGTATTTGTGTCGCTTACGGTTCTCGACCTTGGGGCTGTCTTGGAAAACGGTGGCGGAAACTCCGCGGAACTGCTTCAAGACGTCAGCAATCAAGTGAAAGAACGGGTTCGGGCCTGCGATCATGTAGCGATGCTGCTCAATCATTGTCTGGCTGTGCTACAGCCGGAGACGCCGCGTCAGGGTGCCGAAGCTGCCGCTAAGCGCCTGGCGACCGTTGTCAGGAGCCGGCTGGTCGAAAAGCTGGGCGACAACGCCGACAAGGCCATTCCAGTTGAAATCGCCTCCTATCCGGATACGGCAGGAGCCAGAACTCTCAGCGGTTTTCTCGAGGAATTAGCGCGCAAGAATCCCAACTGACCCCTTCTCTTAGTGATATACCTCTTCACGATGAGACCGTTCAACCCCCCGAACGGTCTCTTTTTTTGTTGCTGCTCGACCAATGATTTTGGTAGCGGGCCAGTCTCAAATCTAAGCCTCACCAGCTTCTAACAGCCCGTTATATCTGCAATCCCTCAGAGCCCGCCGGTGACGCTAACCGCAGAAAAGGCGAACTTTTTCTCATTTTTCGACGTTTATTCCATTGACATGGAGTTGAATGATACTATATTTGATATCATGTGTAAAGTAACAGGTTTCGATGGTCGATAGAAAGAGGGGCGATTGGATACCTGTGAAGAGCTCCTTGAACAGCTTGAGAAATTCAAGCAGGACCGCAGAAGCGAGTATCCGCTAGGTCCGATCGAAAAGTGGATGATTAGCAAGCTTGGTGTTACCCGCCTCCGCAATACTGGCGGCTCAGCGGTTAGATTTGAACACCCGGCACTTAAAGAACTGAAGACTGATGGAATTTTTGTGATCCACGTAGCTCACCGTGGAAAGCGTGAGATGGTCTACAGGACAGAATTCAAGAACTTCTTGTATAGACCGCTACTTTATATCATTGGCCATTTGAGAAAGGATGGGGTTTGTGGTGACTAAAGATTCTCAACTACTATCTCAGTCTCGATTATGATGTTATTGTTTCCAAGATGGAAGAGGATGGAGACGTTACATACAAAGCTTATTCTGGCGACTTGGATTCGTATGTCTTCTTCGGTTCCGGCGAAACAAAGGCCGAGGCATTGGAATCATTCGAAAATACTAAGAACGAACTGTTCAAGGCTTACTTTGAAGAGGGAAGAAATATCCCAGAGCCGACCCGTGAGGACAAGACACTGCCCAGCGGAAGACTCTTGTTGAGGATCGACCCACACATCCACCAGAGACTTGTACAGCTTGCAAGGAAGAGAAGAAAGAGCCTCAATTCACTCATCGATCAAGTACTTGTTTCCTTTGTCACAGGTGATGATATAATCGCCAGATTCTCTTTCGACCTGCAGCGTACACAGAGAGTTCACTATCGAATTGATGAGTACAAGGGCTCACAATCGGAGGCAAACAACCCTGCTTATCAGGGCTACTGTACGGAAGTCCCACCCCTTGATAAGGTAGCATAGCGATGGAACTTAAGGATGCATTGCAGAAAATAAGTCCGCAGGAATACAATGCCTATCTCACCAGAATTGAGATACAGGATTCCTACTTGAAGCGGATTCAATGTTCGTCACAATCTCGAAGTGTCACAGGACAGGCAACTTTCAACTTTAGCGAGGACATTGGTCAAGTCAGTGTGATTGAAGAAAAAGCCAGCGTTGAATTGAAATACGCAGTTCAGGTCAAAGAAGCGGAACAGGTAGTGTGCGATTTGGGTGTGGATTTCGTGCTGACTTATACTGTGCAAGGTGAACTTCCCGAAGAATTCTACGTCATTTTCAAGAACTACACGATACCGCTACAGTGCTTTCCTTACCTAAGGGAATTGGTCCAATCCATGACTTCTCGAATGGGACTTCCGTCATTGATATTGCCGTTGAGAAAATTTCTCATAGAGAAGCCTAAGGTTGTTTCACAGAAAACAGCTTAGATCAGCAGTTGCTTCTATTCCACCTTGTCAGCGCCGTTTTGCTATTAGCCTCGGATCATTGCTTCATAATTCTTCTTTATCAAGCTGACGTACTACTATGAATTCTACGACGTCGGCGCGCACAAAAAAACGGCCGCGAAACTAATTTCGCGGCCGGCATTAATTTCGTACGAGCGCTTTCTTACCAGCCGAGAAGTTGCTCCAGGTTCTTATTGAGGCGCTCAATGCGTTCTTCGTAGTCACGCTTCTTGAGCTTCTCACGCTCCACCACGTCTTCCGGGGCATTGGCAAGGAAATCCGGGTTGGCCAGTTTCTTGGCCACCTTGACCTGCTGATCTTTAAGGTTCGTAAGTTCCTTCCCGAGGCGAGTTTTCTCAACCTCGATATCGATCAGACCTTCGAGCGGGATGAAGAGTTCCGCTCCGGAGATCACGGCTGAGGCCGATAGCGGCGGCTTCTTGACCTTGGTGCCGCAATGTAGGTTCTCGACGCGGGCGAGGGACTTGAAGTACTGGATGTGGTCTTCCAAGAGTCGAGCGAACGCCTCGTCGTTGACCCGTACATACAAATCTGACCGTTTGCCCGGAGGGACATTCAACTCGGCACGGGTGGAACGGACCGCGGTCACCACTTCCTGAATCTGCTTCAGGCTTTCTTCAAGGCGATCATCGATATGTTTCCCCGCCGCACTCGGCCAGGGGCCGAACAAAAGCGTATTCTCGGGGCGGCCTTCGGTATCACCGATCAACTGCGTGTAAATTTCCTCGGTCACAAACGGGATGAACGGATGCAGCAACCTGAGGATCTGATTAAGCACGTAGGTGGCTACATTCAGCGAACTTTCTCGGATAGGTTCTCCCGGTTTGTCCGGCTTTATCAGTTCGACATACCAGGAGCAATAGTCGTCCCAGACGAAGTTGTAGAGTGTCTTCGCGGCGCTGGAGAGACGGAACTCATCGAACGAGCGGTCAACCGACGCAATAGTCCGCTCCAAACGCGACAGAATCCAGCGGTCGAATATGACCAGGTCGCTTTCATCAAGTTTGTCCAACACGGCCGGGCGACCGTCGAGACGCATCATGACAAAGCGCGAGACCTGATAGAGTTTGTTGACGAAATTCCGGCCACCTTCAAACGTGTTGCGGCTGATCCACGGGTCCTGACCGTCGGGTGTGGCCAGCACGAGCGAAATGCGCAAAGCGTCGGCGCCGTGCTTCTCGATGATCTCGACCGGATCGATCCCGTTGCCCAGCGATTTGGACATCTTGATGCCGTTGGCGTCGCGCACCGTGCCGTGAATATAGACGTCGCTGAACGGCGACTTCCCCTGGAACTCAAAACCGGCCATGACCATGCGGGCCACCCAGAGGAAGATGATCTCCGAAGCTGTCACCAGAACTTTGGTGGGATAGAACTTCTGCAACTCCGGAGTCTTCTCCGGCCAGCCGAAAGTGGAGAACGGCCAGAGCCATGACGAGAACCAGGTGTCAAGAACGTCCTCGTCCTGGATCAGAGTCGCCGGGTCGTAGCCGGGGCACATCTCAGCCGTAGGACGGTCTATCGAAACAAAGAAAGTACCATCCTCGGCGTACCAGACTGGAATCCGATGTCCCCACCAGAGTTGACGCGAGATACACCAGTCACGAATGTTCTCCATCCAGTGCAGGTAGGTCTTTGACCAGTAGTCTGGGTGGAAGTGGAGTTCGCCTTTCTTGTGGGCTTCGACCGCCGGTCCCGCCAGCTCGCGCATCTTGACAAACCACTGGAGCGACAGGTATGGCTCGACCACCGAGTGACAGCGGTAGCATGTTCCGGCTGAGAGTTCATAGTCGTCTATCTTCTCCAGCAAGCCTTTGCTTTCCAAGTCGCCTACGAGCTGTTTGCGGCCTTCGTATCGGTCCAGACCCTTGTATTTACCGGCGTTTTCGTTCAGTGTGCCATCGGTATTCAGAATGTTGATTTCCGGCAGGTCGTGACGTTTGCCGATCTCGAAGTCATTGGGGTCGTGGGCGGGCGTGACTTTCACTACGCCGGTGCCGAATTCCGGATCGACATAGCTGTCGCTGACAATCGGTATTTCGCGTTCCAGAATCGGCAGAATGACTGTCTTACCGACCAGCTTCTTGTACCGACTGTCCTTGGGAGAGACCGCCAGAGCCGTATCGCCGAGCATCGTCTCCGGCCTCGTCGTGGCGACGGTCAGATATTCGTCCGAGCCTTTGATCTTGTAACGAATGTACCAGAGATGGCTCGCGAATGTTTCGTGTTCAACTTCGTCGTCTGACAATGATGTGCGGCAGGAGGGACACCAGTTGACAATGCGGTGACCACGGTAGATGAGGCCTTTGTTATAAAGGTGTATGAAGACCTCAGCGACCGCGCGTGACAAGCCCTCGTCGAGCGTAAACCGGGTACGCTCCCAGTCGCAACTGCAGCCGATCCGGCGAAGCTGGCTGAGAATAATGTCTTTGTTGCGGTAGGCCCAGGCACGGGTGCGCTCGATGAATTTCTCGCGACCTATTTCCCGTCGGGTCGTGCCTTCTTTGGCCAACTGCTTTTCGACGATAACCTGGGTGGCGATTCCGGCATGATCGGCGCCTGGGAGCCATTCGGCTTCGAATCCCTCCATCCGATGCTTCCGGATCAGAATGTCCTGAATGGAATTATTCAGGGCGTGTCCCAGATGGAGGACGTCGGTAACATTGGGCGGGGGGATGACGATCGAGTACGACTTCTTCTTTGAATCGGCCCGACCGTGAAAATGGTGCGCCTCGACCCATCGACGGTATATCCGGTTTTCAACCTCCGCGGGGGAATAGGCGGTTGATTTCTTCTCACTGCTATCGTTCGAGCACATTACAGTAGGCCTGTTCTGATCGAGCCCGGCCACGCGAATGGCCCGAGCCGGTCTGGTTAAAACTTTGCATTTTAGTCCGGCGACCCCTACTTGTCAAGCGTGGAACCGGTGGCAACAGAAAGCCGGTCAAATGCTTAGTAGAGGATATTATCGTCATTCATGTCTGATTTGAAAGCCCGCGTACTCGATCCGGCCCTGACTCCATTCGAACGACTCTGCACTCTGATGGCCATTTTGCGCTCCTCCGAAGGGTGCAACTGGGACCGCGCCCAGAACCACCGCACGCTCTTACCCTATTTGATTGAAGAAGCCTATGAAGTTCTGGAGGCGGTCGAGAACGACGATGCCCCGGCTCTGAAGGAAGAGCTGGGTGATCTGCTCTTACAGGTGGTTTTTCACGCCCAGATTGCGTCCGAGGCCGGTCAGTTTACGGTCAATGACACTATTGACACGATCGTGACAAAGCTGCTTAACCGCCACCCCCATGTATTTGGTGTGCGTCGGGACTTGCAACCCAGCCAGGTACGCGACCAGTGGGAGAAGATCAAGACCGGGTCGGGAGAAAAGGAATCGGTTCTGTCCGGGCTGCCCAGGACTATGCCGGCGCTGACCATGGCTTTTCGAATGGGCGAAAAGGCGGCCGGGGTGGGGTTCGACTGGAAGTCTTCGAATGACGCTCTCAAGAAGGTTACGGAAGAGCTTGGCGAGGTTGGCTATGAAATGAGTGCGACGGGGACAGATCGCAAGGCTCGATTGGCCAACGAGATTGGTGATCTTCTGTTTGCCGTTTCTTCAGTAGCCCGCCTGGAGGGCATTGATCCCGAAAGCGCCCTCCGCACGGCTCTCAACAAGTTCCGTGACCGGTTTGAGAAGATGGAGGCTCGGCTCACCCAGGACGGGCAAAAGCTTGAGGACTTTAGCCTTGAGGAAATGGAAGCGGTTTGGCAACAGGTCAAGTCGGACAATTAAGTAATTACAAGCCAGAGGGTTAAGTGAATCGATCGCAAAACGAAACAAGAATGGTTGGGATTACTCTTTTTTTGCTTGCATCAGCGAGGCGGTCAATACAAATTTGGCGGACTTTGGAAGCGCGACTGTAGCTTAGTTTTGACATAAATGCGTAAGGTATCTGTGGACACGGAAGTTCAAGGTGTGGGTGCTCAAGCTGCCACCGGGAGGTTGCCTATGGCCTAGATTTGTCGATGGTCGTGGACTGTCGACCCGTGGGGCTGTCGGCCCACGGATTCTGTTTTACGACAACAACTTTGAAGAACAAACATCTTTTTAGATGAGGAATAGAGAAATGAAGAAAGCGTTAATTGCAGCTCTTGGAGTGATCGTGCTGGCAGGCGCCAGTGCTTTCGCCACCGAGACCCGCACCACGGTCATGGGTGAGAACAACATGATCATGGTCGACGATGCCAACATCGGCCTGTTCCCCGGCCGGGTGAACAACTATCCGAATTTGGCGTTGGCCGAGTTCGGTAATAACAACGGCGACGGACTGTACAATTTCGGAGTGACCTGGCAGTTCAACGAAAAGCGTCCCTGGGTACTGGGCATGTTTGTGTCAACATACCCGACTTATTATCCCAATGCCGACATGGGGTGGTTCTATGACTGGAATCTACCTCGCTTTCCAGACTACGGATATTATGGACAATACCCGGGTACGAACAGTTCCTTGTATAACGGCTATTCTCCTCGGCGCATGCAATTGGTCTATGGCCGCAAGTTGGGTGGCCAGAATTTCGGCTTCGCGTTTGAATCAGTTCGCTCGAGTTGGGAAGTAAAGGGTGATTCCCTCGCGGAATACAATCCGTACTATTATCCCGGCGATACACTGCATTATAATGAAAACCCCAAAGAATCATTCGCCCAATACAAGTTCAGCTTTGGTTTGACTGAAGCTACTTCGGGCAAGTGGGATGTCGCTCTGAGCGCTTTGTTCGGCTCCTGGACCAACAAGGATCCGTGGGGTCAGAAGATCAGCGAGCCGAGCGGCTACAGTGACTTCTCCCTGGCCGGTCGTTACTTCTGGGTCCGCAATCCCAAGGTCACTCTGGTTCCTCACGCCCGGATCGAGATGAACAAGCGCGGCGCGAAATACTTGGATGTCCTCCGGTACTATGATAGCCTGGATTTCAATTACTGGGACACGGTCGGTGATTCTTCTGCCACCGCGTACTTTACGGATTTTACCAACGATGATGCCAAGACCGAGTATACTAGAAGTTCATTTGATTTCGGTATCGGCATGAATTACACCCCGGCCCCGAAAATGTTGGCCGTGGCGGACTTTGGAGTCTCACTCGAATCGGTCAAGGCGAAGTACAGCCGTGGCGCCGACCTCACCAATATGATAGCTCTTCGTGGGGCCATGGACGACTACGGTGAAACCTGGTACCCGGATGAATACTACTACAGTAGCCGGGACGATGTCTTTGGAGACGGCTACGGTGATGCCTATCAATATCTGGTTGGCGAAGAGAAGAGCACATATACCGTATTTCCGTACTTGAGATTGGGCTTTGAGGGTGAAGTGTTCAGCTGGATGGACGTCCGTTTGGGCGGTACCACTACTCTCTGGTCCAACAAAGAGAAGTTCACCTCGGACTTCTATGTGAGCCAGACTTGGAACACGGTTGAGACGCAAACCTACTTTGGTCTGGGTTTCAACTGGGGCAAGCTGTATCTCGACACGCAGACCGATCCCAGAATGCTGCTCAGAGGCTTTAACTTTATCAACGGTAACAACACCTCCTCGGATTCCTACCGTGATATGAATTTCCGCGTATCGTTGTTGTACGAGATGTTCTAATTATCTTCCCTCCTAAGGGAAACGGAAAGCCCGGCTCGAAGACGAGCCGGGCTTTTTTGTGTGTGGTGGATATGGTGCAGCATAGGAGCAGGGGGATGAATGAAACGGGACTCGAGTCCCGTCATCCTGGCGGAAGCCAGGACCCAGTTGTGACCGCTAATTCTGCAGCCACTTGACCGAATTCTTCCTTCGCTACGAAAGCCCGAGCATTGGCTTCAGATACTTGCCTACACAACTGGGCCCCGTTTTTCAACGGGGTGACGGAGCGGACGCTCCGTATTGAGCGTGCCGTCGGGCGTCTCTGCCCGACGGCGGCCCCGACATCGACTGCGGTGAGGCAGAGATGCCCGACCGCACGTTATCATCCCAGGAAATTCTTCATGATGCGGTAGCTGAGCGACTGCATCTGGTCCGCTTTGGCGGAGTACTCGGCGACAATTGATGCTTTCGTCTTGCCTTCTTCAGCCAACTCGGCGACGTACTCATCGCACCAAGAAGGGATCTCGTCAACACGCGGTTCGATGTGGAACTGAATTCCGACCGCGTTCCCTTTGCGGAAGGCCTGGTTGTGGCAAGTCTCACCCGTCGCGAGCAGCGTGGCTCCGAACGGGATATTGAAAGTGTCCCCGTGCCAGTGAAAGACCTCGAACTCGGGTTCGATACCGGCGAACAGCTTGTCCTGGCGGCCCTCTTCCGTTAGAACCGCTTTGTAGATACCGATCTCACGGACTTCGTTCCGGTGAACGTCGGCACCCAGCACCCGGGCCAGAAACTGGCCGCCGAAACAGACGCCCAGAAATGGGAGGTCAATGTGCACTGCCGCTGCCGTGAAAGCGAATACTCTCTTGAGATACTCGTGCTTCAGATAGTCGCGGACCGACACGGGAGTACCGAGAACAACTGCGGCCTCGATGTCCGCGACGGCGGGAAGAGTCTCACCGGCGTAAGCCCGGACAATATTGCAGGGGATATTTTGATCGATCAGGTAATCGGCCAGATTACCGGCCGACTCGGCGGCCCAGTTCTGAACGATACAGACCGGTTTCATGGCTCAGCCGACCAGTGCGCGTACGAACTGCGGCAGGACAAACGCCGCGAGATGGATCTCGTCGTTGTAGTATTGCGTCTGCGGTTTGATCTTATCCCAGCGGGCTTGATCGAAATTGCGGATCGGGTCAATCCCCTTGCTGCAGAAGGCAAACGACCAGTAGGTCGAGGGGTAGATCGGCATGAAGCAAGTGTACATGCGCACGACCGGGAATATTTCGCGCAGATTCTTGTAGATGTCCCGAACCGTTTCCTGGTTGTAGTACGGCGATTCCGACTGCGCCACCATGATGCCGTCGGCGTTCAGGTGATCGTAGACACTCTGGTGGAACGACTTCTGAAACAGATCAGCGGCCGGTCCCACCGGATCGGACAGGTCGAGCAGAATTATGTCGAATTTCTCTCGTCCGTCCTCAATGAATTTCTTGCCGTCCTGGTAGACGACATTGGCGCGAGGGTCGCTCAGCCCGGCGGTCAGGCGGGGGAAATGCCGCTTTGAAACCTCGACCACCATTTTGTCGATCTCGCACATGGTGCAGCGTTTCACTTCGGGGTGCTTGAGCACTTCGGTGAGCGCGCCGCAATCCCCGCCGCCGATGATGAGCACCTCTTTGGGCGACGGATGGCTGAACAACGGAACGTGCGTGATCATCTCATTATAGGCGTTGTTGTCCCGGTCGCAGCACATGAGCGAACCGTACAGCACGAGCAGTTTCCCGAAGTCGTTGTTTTCGATGATGTCGATACGCTGGAATTCCGACTGAGTCGATTCGACCACGCGATTGATCTTGAGCGTCAGGCCCGAATTGAAATTGTGCAATTCGGAATACCAGACATTCCAGAGATCGTTCATCGCGGTCTCGGTGATGTATTTCTCGTTTGAGGGCTGCTTCGGGTCCATATCTCTGCCTCAGTCTATTACTACGTAATCGGGTCGCTTGAGCGAGTTGAAATCGGAACCTGAGACGGCGCAATAGGCGCCGGTCAGGGGGAAAACTATAGAATCGCCGACGTTATGTTCGGGGATCATCAGCCCGTCGTACATGACGTCGAAAGAATCGCAGGTCGGTCCGGCCAGTACTGAAAGGCGGCCGTCACCGGGGCGATTGGTAACGACCGGGTACTGGCAATGGTCATAGACGATACCGCTAAAGGTGGAGTAGAGGCCGTCGTCGAGATAATACCACAGCTTGCCGTCGCGGAGCGCCTTACCGATGACCGTGCACACGAGCGTCACGGGGCTGGCGGAAATGAAGCGACCCGGTTCGCAGATAACCTTGATGTCGGGCCGAATGCGGGCGTCGAGCGCTTTGCGGATCGGCTGGCAGAACTGGTCGATCGGGGGCACCGGCGATACATACGCCACCGGGAAGCCGCCACCGATGTCGAGAAGGCGGATATGAAACCCGGCTTGCTCCAACTCGGTAATCAAGCCGCCGGCCGCGTTAATCGCGTTAACGTAATTCTCGCTGTGAACGCATTGCGATCCGATATGGAAGCAGAGGCCGTACACTTCATGGCCGACCTTGCGGATTTCGTCGGCCAGGGGACGAACCTCTTCGACCGTGCAGCCGTACTTGTACTGCAGGTCAACCACGGCTTTGACCGCGTTTTCAACCCGGAAGCGAATGATGATCTTGAGCCGCTTGCCGCGATAGCGGGGCAGCTTGCGGATTTCATCGATGTTGTCCACCACAAACGTGCGCAATCCGGCGCCGATGGCGGCGTCGAATTCGCGAATCGATTTGACCGGGTGGCTATGGATCAGGGAACGCGGTTTGACTCCGGCCCGTACGACTGAGTCGATTTCACCGCGCGAACAGACTTCGAAACTGCTGCCGGCGCGACGAAGCTCGTCTATGAAAATATCATGGTTGTTCGACTTGACGGCATAATGAATCTCGGCCCGGGGCAGAGCTTCCGCCAGGGATTTATAGTTGCGCCGGATCTCCGCCCTCGACAGGAGCATCAGCGGGGATTCCAGACGGCCACGTTCGAACAGGTCGTTGACCAGTCCGGTGTCCAGGCCGCGCAACAGTGGTGATGTAACAATCTCTTTGAATGAGAAGGTGCTCGTCACTTCATTCCTCCCGCTAACCGGCCGCCGTACGGGTCGCCTTGAGCGCCGTCGGTTTGTGCTGAATGATTTCGTCGGAATCCGACGGGATCCCGCGGCTGACTTCGGTGACCCAGGCATTGGAGCTGCCCAGCATCTCCTTGAGGTACTCGTTGGCTTTGTACGGGTCGACTGCCTGCCCGCAGGTAAAGAAATCCACCGCGGCGTAGTTGTATTCCGGCCAGGTATGAATCGACATATGCGATTCGGCGATTACCACCACCCCGGAGACACCCTGAGGGGCGTAGCGATGAAAGACCGAATTGATAATGGTTGCACCGGAACGACGGACCGCCTCCAGCAGGCACTTTTCGATGTACGGGGCATCGTCCAGCCTGTCCGGGGCGCAGTCAACGTACTCGGCGATAAGGTGACGTCCTAGAATTTTCATATTTCATACTCCTCCGGTCTTACATCTGCGGCGGGGCGGTAACCCACAGCAGCCTGACCATCGCGCGACTCTTGTTCATTATCTGGCTGGGCTGATCCGCCTCGAAATAGAAGCAGTGATTAGCGCGCACGCGGTATTCCTTCTTGCCCAGCTTCAAAGTGGCTTCGCCCTTCAGGACGTAGCCGAATTGTTCTCCCGGATGAGGGTCGAAAGCCTCGAGGCGTTCCCCCGGCTTCATTTCGACCAGGATCGGGTCCATTTCGTTGTTGGTCGAACCGGGCACTAGCAACTCAAAACGGCTGGCCCCCTTGCCTTCGACCGGAATCCGATGTCCCGGCGCAAAGACAACTTCCGGATCGGATTTATCGCTGAAGAATTCCTGAAAGGAGACGCTCAGCGCTTCCAGGATATCGGCCAGGGAGTCCACCGAGATGGAACACTGGTCGTTTTCGATTTGGGAGATGAAACCCTTGGTCAGATAAGCGCGATCGGCCAGCTCGGTCTGGGTGAGATCCGAGGCGAGTCGAAGGGTTTTTATTTTCTGGCCCAGTTTCAGTTCCAAGTATCGATCCTGTCTTTGCGTGTTTAATAAACGCTACCTTTTTGTTTAATTAACGCCGACCAGTATATAAAGTTGCGAAAAAATGTCAAGGCCTTTTTATTCGAGTGGCCGATTTTTTTCGAGCGGCTCGCCGGATCGACCTTCGCTCAGCCGAAAGAGACTCGCGCGGAGCTATGGGCGGCTCCCAACAGTTGGGTTTCGCCACGCGTATGTTGGTTGACACGTAATCGTCGACCGAATAGCTTTTGGTGCGTACAGTGAAGTCTTTGATTCTTGAACAGGAGGACAATTGATGAAGAAAGCGTTTATGGTAGGGTGCCTGTTGATCCTGGCGGCGGTGCCCACAGCGTTCGCTCAGGGCGGCCTCAAGCTGGGAGCAGGGGCCTTCGCGGGCCTCAGCTACCCCATCCTTCAGGACGACCAGGCCAATGGTACTGAATTCGGTTTCAGAGGTCGGCTCGGTCGTAGGCTCGATAGCAGTTCTTGAACCGTATATCTCTTTCGTTAAATGGGGAGAACCGGACCCGGTTGATAATATTTCTCTGGGAATCGACGGCTCCAAGGTGACGTCGTTCGGTCTCGAAGCAACTCTCGGCAACCTTCCGGGATCGATGGGTATCTCGCCGTTCTTTGTGGCCGGCTTTGGTTCGTACAAAGTGAAGAACGACGCTACCGGTTATGAATCGTCGAAGATCGGTTGGTCGGCAGGTCTCGGACTCGGGGATCGGCCTGATGCCCAGTCTCGGAATCGATATCCGGGCCAAGGCGATTGTCGCGCCGCAGGAAGCCGGTGGGTCCAAGAAAGCGGTCGGCGGCACGGTCGGCCTAAACTATAGCTTCGGCAGCTTCGGCGCCAAGTGAGGAGACGACGACCATGAATACACTATATAAGAAACTTGGATTGATCGGTCTGATCCTGACGGGTCTGGTCGTTGCCGGTTGTCTGGTGTCCGGGACGTTTGTGGTGGTAGAGGACATCAACTTTAGTTTTCGCGCCGGCGATCCGTTCTACTGGCGTCCAATAGATCTGACCACTAATTCCACCTGGGAAGATCATAAGGATGAGATCGACAATATCGACGCGCTAGGATTTGAGTTCAAGATTGAGAACACCTCCGCGTCAGACTGCGAATTCAACGTCTGGTTCGCGGCGGCAACAGGAGCGGCGGACGAGTCGGCCGTGCCAAGCTCTATGCCCGCCGATACTGTCCGGGTAATCAATGGTCTGTCTGTTGCAGCAGGTGGAACGACTACTGTCACCTATTCCGAATCCCTCGGTCATATCAGCAATCTGGCCGCCTTCAAGGCCATCGTAAAGACCGGCCGATTTGATTATTACGGCCAGAGTTGCGGTGACACGGGTGACTCTGAATTCTTGGTGACCAACGGTAAGATCATTATCACCGTGTCGGCCAGCAAATAGTCGATGAATTTCGTGGTATAATGATACTGAACCGGCGTCGATCTGGCGCCGGTTCTTCATTTTGGACGATTCTCTATCCACAAGGCACAGAAAGAGGGCAGAATCGGCGTCGTGCTGGCGCAGTCGATGCGTCACCTAAGTCGTTGCCGTATAGGCGGTGGGAGAGTAGGGCTTCATCGTGACGCCGGATTTCGCGCAGGACCTGCGATTCGACGAATCAAATTTGTGTGTCATGGGAGTGTCATGATAGTTGCATGATATTTTACAGCAAGGAGTTATGACGTATAACCGACACAAACGATCGGTTTGGCACGGAGCTTGAGTATACTCTGGATGCAGTTAGTTACTCTTAAATATACGCAGTATGGCGGTGAAGGGTATTTAAGAGACGGGGCGAAGGGGTTCTTTGTGAGGGAGAACTCCTTTACCAACTCTGAAAGGCGGCCAGGGCAGGCCGCCTTTCTTTTTGTGTCTGATTCTAGTCGGGGTGGTCTGAAGGCGATGGTTGACTGACATGTTGAGCTCAGTCGAGTCGAATGTCCGCGTTGTCAGGGGGGTATTAAGCACGAGATAAGTAGTGGACGGCGGGGATGGTCGCCTGCGATTGAATCCCGCTTGACTTCGGGAGGGAATTAGTCGATTTTGACGTCCCAAATTTCGGTGATGAGATGGCGGTGTAGCTCAGTTGGTTAGAGCAGCGGAATCATAATCCGCGTGTCCGGGGTTCGAGTCCCTGCACCGCTATTTGACATTAGGGAAGTGGGAGTTGTGAGCCACTTGAATGGGTGAAGGCTCCCACTGACCCTGAAACTGACGCCAGCACCAGCCTCTTCCTGGGCCACCGAAAGATGCCCAGGGAAGAGGTTTTTTATTGCCTGCTTGAGGCTCCCCAAGTCGCCAGTCGATTTGCCAAGCAACCCCTGCAAGTCTCCAAGTATAGAAGCCACCAGGTCGGTTGTGACAACTGGTTGCCTGCTCGATGAGCGGAACGCTTTGGCAAGCTTGGTGGCAATAGCTTCCAATTCCTTCTCAAGTTCAGATATGCGGCGGCTGATAGTCTGAGATATATCCCCGCCTTCGACCAAGCTGACGAGGTTGGCAAGTCCGCGTTCAATCTGTTGTTTTTGCTGTACCAAGCCTTGAGATTGGCCTTTGTCGCTCGCCACTTTTTCCTCAAGGACCAGTTTGGTTTCTCTGGTAAGTTCCCCAAGTACGCTCGGATCTATCAATACCTGACTGAGTTCATTACAGAACCTTTCCTCCAACACGAATCGGGACAGTCGATGGTTGTTTGAACAGACTGCCGTGCCGCTGTTACGGAAGCTGCCGCAAACATAAACTGACGACCTGCCGCTGTTCTGAACAACAAGAGACGCGCCGCACCGATCACACTTCAAAACACCGGATAGAAGATAGCGACCCCTTGGTCCTGGCGACGTGCGGTAGGTTCTGACACCTGTCGAGTGAACTGAATCCCAGAGGTCATCGGAGATGATACGAAGTGCCTCGCAGTTGTGCTTCACCCACTCCGAATCGGGTCTGTCCTTCTTGATCCTCTTGGCTCCCCGCGACTTCTTAAGCCAGCGGGTCTTGTTCCATGTCCAATCGCCCAGATATTTGCGTTGCAGGACCAACGCTCGAACGGTCGAGCGTGACCAGAAGCCCGCACGGCCCCCACAGCCTGCATGAGGGGATGGGACGCCCATCTGATTCAAAACGTCAGCGATGCTGCGGTAGCCGTGGCCTGACGCCTTCATTTCAAAGATTCGCCGCACGATCTTAGCTTGTTCCTGGTCGATCAAGACTTCACAGCCCAGCCGTTTGGGTCTTCCGAACTTGTCGGTGGCACCGGACGGATCAAGAATCTGGTTAGTCTTGTATCCGTAGACCCGTCCACCAGCAGAGTAGCCGCGCAGGACCTGACCCTTGAGTCCTCGAACGATCTTGGCCCGCATGTCGTCCAAGAACATTTCGTTCATTATCCCTTTGAAGTAGAAGGGGATTTTCGCTGATGGATTGGAAGTATCGATTCCATCTGCAACAGAAATGAGTGTTACCCCAAACTCCGACAGCTCGCTGAAAATCGTGGCAGATTCAGCCATGTCTCGGCCTAGTCTTGAGAGGTCATCTACAACTATGTGGTCGAATAGTCCATGAAGTGCTGCCTGTTTCAGCTGCAGATAAGCTGGGCGATGCGTGTCTGATCCGGACAGAGCCGCGTCGAGAAAGACATGATCATCGGCTACCAGCCATCCTCTCTTGGTTGCAACGGCCCGGCACTCGTTCACCTGATCGTCCAGCGATCTCGGGTTTTGTGCGTCACTGCTGTATCGAGCGTAGATGGCGGCGTTCATATCACTCATGAAAGTACACTCCCCAATGACAATCGCAACCACATTCTTGAACTCTGTCCCTCATTGAACAGCCCTTGAAACACTCATAACTAATTGGTACATATATATATTCATATACACACCTGGTAAATATTCCGAGCTAAAAAGGGATTTGGATTGTGCTTTCTGCGTCCTTCTTCTTATCCCAGGGGCGGTAGTGCTGGTAGAACTCGTCGGTTAGTAGCCATTCGTAATCGAGGTTCAGCATGAACCGAGCTTCGATTGTTCCCACCCCATTTTCAACTTTGCCTAATCCCAGTAGATCCAGTTTCCTCATGATCATTTTTGCAGTCTTGTCGCTGACTTTCATCAGCTCCTCAAGTTCGGTTTGCGTAAAGGAACCCCGCGGTGACTTTTTGCACGGGATGCTCGGATCGATCACGAGTTCTATTCCCTTCCGTCGGTCATCGGGTAAGCAGGAGAGAGCTACTGCTATGACCAGCGGCAGGTCTTCTGTTGTGACTTTGGTGCGACCCTCAAGCAAGGCGTGCGACCGAGCCAGATTATAAATAACTGCCGTGAATCGATCAACACCCTCATTGACGGTCCCGGTAGAATTGGTCTCCGAGTGACCATCCTCGCCCCGTTCAGTCCAGACCCTTATGTCCTGCCTGGCAGTAGTGACAAACTCAGCCAGAAGAGCGATGGTTTCAGTTGTCTCTCCGCAATGGTCTTCTTGGTTCCACTTAACTGACCTTGGAAGATAGCCACAATGCACAAGCAGTGCATCACGCGAGTCGAGACCAGCTGGTGCTTCCTCGGGTGGTTGATAATCGTTGGGTTTGAATCGATCAAAGAACGACGACAGGAATTTCCCTACTGCTTCTTTGGCAAGGCGCTTCTTACGTTTGTAATGCATCGGTTCCGTAAGTATGAGCCTTGCCCGCTGTTGACGATCTGTGCGTGATAGGCGGGCTGGAGCGTTCAAGAACAACAATCGGGAGCCGATCTTCCCCATCGTGTTCCATGCCGTTTGACCGAGAGGGGTTGTGGCACCCAGTAGGCCGAAGATATAGTCCCCGGTTAGTGATCGCTGGCCATGCACGGCTCCCGCGCTGGACAGACCAGTGCCGTCCAGGACGCGGGCCAGAGTTGCGTAATTCTCCAACAGGATTTCTTTCGGCTGATTGAAAAGGGGTCCCATTTCTGGGATGAGGACTGTCTTATAGGGGATTTTGGCCAGAAGGTCGACGTTCTTGAGGTCCTTCTTCTTGACGTTGCCTGACTGGGTGAGAAAACTTGCAGGCGTGAACTTGTCCACTCGATGGCAGTAGGGCAGACCATCGAGAAAATCCAGGACGGTGGTTTTCTCCGTTGAGGGGCCGTCAACTAATATCAGGGCGACGGGGTTGGCTATGTCATTAAGCAAGCAGGATACACAGACGGAGAGGGCAGCCTCTGTCATAAACCACACCCGCTCGTCGAACCGTGAAACGATAGTGTCCCTTAGCTGTTCATACTCGCGAGGTATACTGTTTTCACAAAAGGTTTCGTCAACTATCGCTTGGGGTATGGTTGTCATGTTTGTATTCCTTCTTCTTCAATTGATTGAGTCTGTATTTCGCTTCAATTATGACCGGATCAAGCTCTTCAAGTTCATAGAGGTAGACTTGCTCCATCAGGTAGAACTGGTCTAGAGGCATTCTGCTTTCACGAACGGCGCGTCGTGCCATGCGCAGACAACACGACAAAGCCTCATGCCGTAGTTCAAGCCATGCCAGCTTGTCTTCAGCTTCGTAATATTCCTCAGAGTGTTTTGGCGATGTAGCAATCCAAATGGGTACCAGCTTCGACCCACTGGGTGCCGTCTCGGAACTTGGCGGAGGGAATCCGGCCAGCCGGTAGAGCCGCTCCATGGCCTCGCGCTTGCTACATTCATGGAGATAGGTGGTTAGCGCCACCAAGCCACCCTTTGCCCCGCAACAATGACAGAAGAAAGACGAATCAGTGAACGCAAATGACGTTGGGTTCTCGCCCCCGTGGACTGGACAGGGTATTCTGTTCTTCGTCGCCGGGATACCCGCATCAAGTAAGATGTCTTTGATGGTTATCCTGGCCATGATATGCTCAAACGGAACCATGTTTAGTCCTCCCTTCGTAGGCAACAGCTTTGAGTGTTCCGATGGCCTCGGCATATCTGAGTGCAGAAACCGGGGCGGTCCCGTTGAAGAAAGCTGTGATTTCCTCATCCGTGGGAGCGGATGATAGGAGGAAACAGACGTTCTTCGAGCGACCGTTCGGCTGAGTCCCGATCAAATCAGCGCGTTTCGAAGCGATCAGATAAGCGGCGAAGATCAGTTTTTCAGTCTGGTAGGGGGGAGATTCTGTCTTGACGGTCATTATTTGCCTCCAATTCACTGGTTTGATATTGCCTTATGATTTCATCTGCGATAAGTCCTGCCAGAATGTGCAGGAAGGAGTTAAGAGCTGGACTGATACGCCCGGGGGCAGTTCCAATGGTTGGATCGGCATGCGGCACATATCCCGATCCGTCGCCTGCCTGACTTTCTGATCTGCCTTTGGTCACCGCGTCTGCCACCAAAAAGAAACCTCCGGGCCTGCCCCGAATGAGGCCCAGAGGATTGGGATACCTATAGGTCGTGATCGTCTGCGCTCTTCATTCGGGACGGGCGCTATCTACCCAAGGGAAACGAATGACGAATGACGCAACCGATGACAGTAAGTGATTGATGGGACAGGGGTTACTGTGCGAAAAATGACGCGCGGGCGGAAATTTAGATGACGTAACTTGTGCTTGAGAATCTGTTAGTCTGAGTGCTCACCTCTACCGGATTCCGGAAAGTCCTTGGTAACCTTCCGGCGAGCGAAGCGCTTCGGCTCTTCAAGACCCGAGGCGTACGAGTCTGTGACAGAATTGTCGCGGTCGTCCGCTTCAGATCCGAGCTCTCCTATCTTGACCGTGTCGGAGGGCTTGAGAACCTTCACGATGCG
>CAVTJJ010000002.1:0-164962 GCA_963735035.1 uncultured candidate division Zixibacteria bacterium | reverse complement strand
GGGCCTGCTGCAACTGGCCGCCCGATGGACCGCGGTGGCGGCGGACACCGCCGAGGCTGTCCTCTACTGGCTTGCCGCAGCCTGCCTTGTCTGGGTGGCCTCCAGGCGTCTGGCGCGCGGCGCGAACGCCGGGCCTTCCTGAGATCGGTCGTGGCCGCCGGTTTCGCGATCTGCGTCCTCGGCATCGTCCGGGATTCACGTCCGACGGAAAGGTCTTCTGGCTGTTCGCGTCCGGCTACGAGTCCGACGTCATCGGTCCATTCGTCTCGCGGAACAATTACGCCGCCTTCGTGGAATTGCTGCTCCCCGTAGCGCTGGTCCTGGCGTTCAACAACCGGCGGACTTCCAAGGCCTACTTCGCGGTGGCAGCCGCAATGGTGACGTCGGTGATCGCCAGCGGATCGCGCGCCGGCGCGGTGATCGTGATCGCCGAATCGGCGCTGGCGTTCGTGCTGCGGCGGCGCGCCAAAAGACCGCACGGCGCCGCTGGGTCACGTTCGCCGTTCTGACGGCGGCCTTCACGCTGATCGTGGGCTACCAGTACCTTTGGGAACGGTTCAGCCAGGGTAAAGACCCCTACGAGACCCGCCGCGAGCTCGCCGAATCGTCGCTGGCCATGGTTCGCGCCAAGCCGCTGCATGGATTCGATCCGGCACTGGCCGTCCGCCTACAGCCATTCGCGATCATCGACACCGGTTCGGTGGCCAATCACGCGCACAACGAGTGGGCGCAATGGGCCGCCGAAGGCGGGATACCGGCGGCTGCCGTCATGCTGGCGGCCTTGGCGTTCTGCCTGCCCGCGGCCCTGCGCTCGGTCTGGGGATTGGGAGTCGTCGCGGTCTTCCTCCACTCCCTCGTGGACTACCCCTTCATGAAGCTCGGACTGGCGGCGTGGATCTTTGTTTTCATGGGCGCCCTGTCCGGCTATCAAGGGAGCGGCAGCACATCGAGCGGGGCAGAAAGCCAACCCGCGCCCTCGGTTGCTACGGGTGCGTGCTTTCGCCGCGGCGGCGATCCCCGTCCTGGCGTTCGGCATCTATCAATCCGCCAAGCTGGGGTGGGCCGACACGCTGTACCGCCGCGCCACTCCCGCCTCTATCGCGGCCGCCGCCAGCCTCATCCCGAAAGGGCCGAATACCATTTGGCTTTGGCTCAAACGGACCCGGACCGCGCCCGCCAGCACCTCGATCGCGCCATCGAACTCAACCCGTTCCTGACCACCGCACGGATCGCCCTGGCGTCACGCCTGGAGGCGGCAGGGGACATGGCCGGCAGCGAGGCCGCACTGCTCGAATCTGTTCGCCGGGACAAACAATACGCCCCGGCGTGGGCGCTGGCCAATTTCTATTTCCGCGGCAATCGACCGGACGAATTCTGGCGGGCGGCGCGGTCAGCCAGCCGAGATTTCCTACGGCGAATTGCGGCCCTTGTTCGATCTTTGCTTCCTGCTCACAGACGACGCGCAGACGGTCCTGGATCGCGTAGTGGCGCCGCGGCGTATCGTCGAGCGGGAGTACCTGACCTACTTGATTGGGCAGGGTCGTTTGGCAGGGTCCCATGCCGCCGCCTTACGCATCGCGACCACTGGGGAATCGGACGATCGCGACCTGTTGCTGGACTATGTGGACCGCGCCCTGGAAGCTCGGCGAACCCCGGACGCACTCGATATCTGGAACCGGATGTGCCAAAGAAGGATAGTGCCCTATCCACCGATGAAGCCCGGAGTCCTCGTGAATGGAGACTTCCGGCAGCCGATTCTCAATCACGCCTTCGACTGGCGCACACCGCCCGCCGGGTGTGCGGTTGCGGCCCAGACCTATAACGACGGCCCGGCGCTCGAGATCTTCTTCTCCGGAAAGCAGCCGGAAGCCTGCGAGGTCCTCGGCCATTTCCTGCCCGCTGACCAAGGGGGCACGGTACGTGTTGCGATTCCAGTACCGAACGCGGGACCTGACGGAGGAAACCGGCCTTCAATGGTCAGTGGGAAAGGGCTTGGGGCCCAAATTCCAGGCGTCGCCGGAGTGGTCGGCTGGCGAATGGCGCTTCCGTTCCGATACCGATGAGCGTCTGGTGCTGGCTTATCATCGCGTCCCGGGGACAACGCGCCAGGAGGGCAGGATGCTGCTGCGCCAGATTCGGCTCGAACCGGAACAGGGTCTGTAGTCCGATGTTCACCCACCATGTTTGAAACGCCTCTCACAAACCGCGGCGACAGGATGTCTCCAGCGGCGTTTTGGGGAAGCGCCGTGCTGCACGGCTGCCTGGGGCTGGCCGTTCTAAGCCTCACCGTTCCCCCCGGGCGCGGCCGCCGGATCGACTTCAGGTCACTACTTTGTATGTCCCGGCACCCCGGCCCAGGGCGGCTCCGCCCGTACGGGCAACGCGTCCCGGCCCGTTCCCAAGCTGCTGGTCCCAACTGGCATCCCCTCAACCCCTGGCCCAGGCGCCCACGATCATTGTGCCGCTGCTGGTGACGCCGGCTCCGGCCCCCGCTCCCCGCTCCCGAACAGCTGCCGGGCCCTCCTGTCCGCGTGCCCGCGGCCGAAGCGCCGCCGGCGATCCTTCCGCCGAAGCCGGTGAAAACCGCGGGGTTTGGTTCCGTAGCGATCATCGAAGCGAGTGCGCCACGGTCGCAGTCACCGCGGACGGGATCATATCAACTTCCCGCCTCCCGAGAAAATCCAGTTTGTCCCAGCTTGTCCAATTACCGCGGTCATGTACCCGAAGGTACGCCTTCAATGCGACTTCGATATGACTCCATCCACGCGGCGGCAGTATCCCGCCGCTCTTAAGGTGCATCAGTATCCGGTCATAGTGGTTTGCTATAAGAGGAAGAAACCTCTCCAGATCTTCTGCCGTCTTCATCCTAACGTGTGGGGGAAATCCTTTGTACTGTAATGATTCGAACAGTTGCGGCGACATAAACTCGACTGGCTTGGGTTTCTTCGCTCCAAAATGCGAGAAGTCGACCTGGACAGCATATTTGCCAGCAAACTCAATACGCGTAATGAAATCCCGCTTCTCCGATTTGCAGAGGAACATCCAGAAGTACCGCTGAGGCCACTTTGAATTATCCGGCTGATACCATATGTTCTCCCTGCCTACCTTTAACATGTGTCTGTTCAAGCCTGCAACGAACAGCTTCAGTATGCGCACGGCTTCAGGTGCCGCGTCTTTAAGCCCGACACTGATTGGATCCTGCGTAAGTGGTTCGTAAGGCACCGTTCGACCCTCAGCAATCACTCCGCAAAGCCAAGGTCACTGGCATATGGACCGTCTGGTGGCGCGCTGATCAGCTTAACGAAATCGTCGTCCGATTCGCCGATGAGTATGGTCTGTTGTTTCATGCGGGCAATTGTCTACTTGAACGCTCCGGGCCAACCGCCGTGGGCGTCTATGACTTCGTCGATTTCGGCCATTAGGCGGATCGTCTCGTTTAGAGCTACGACTACTTTCTGATAATGCTCGATATCGTCCTCCGTCAGGGTCCGGCCCTTGCGATCCTTGAGCCATTTCTCGCAGACCCGGTAGCCGCCGATGTGGAAGTTCCAGACGTTCTCTGGGACGCCGCGGAAGCCCTCGCTCTGTGCCTTGTCGGTCCAGATGGTCTCGTCGGTGTACGTGACCTTCTCAACATCGGGACTCTTGCCGCCTATCCACTTGGTAATGTGATTGTCGAGTCTCGGCGATTCCATCAGGTGCAGGGCGACGAGTTCGCCGCCGAGTTTCGCCAGGGCGCGGAAGAGTTCGAGGCTGGTTGTCAAAGGCAGGCGGGGAAAGTCGATTTTCAGGAACTCGGCGTATCGGGTGCGGTACGTAGGGCTGTAGAAGACGGCGTAGGCGTAGTGGAAGATATCTTCCGGCGCCAAGCCAGCGGGCATACCATCCTTACCGACTTTCAACCTCAACCGCTCTGCAATCTGCTCAAGGTGTGGTGCCGACAAATTGGTGCGACGCCCGTTGGCTCCGTCTGTTAGAAGGTCGTCGTCGTATAGATAGAGTGGCAATGTCGGGGAGCCGTTCCGCCGAAAGTAGTTCAACTGGAGAATCGAATCGACGCACGACACCGCATCCCAATCGTCCCCGCTGATTTCCTGTCCGGCTTCACCAATGACCAATCCGAGGTTTGTGCGATTGAAGAAGTTGTCCGATAGTCGTCGGCGGAGATGCACTGCTACTGATTTGTCGTAAACCGTGTAGCGGCTATCGAAAGGCGAGAAGCAAATACGCGAGACCTTCTTCCGCCATGCGGGAGAGGCCAAGGTCCGCTTTGCAGTCGCATAGTCCCATTGCTGTGGATTACAGAGCGTTCCAAAGAGCTCCTTCGCCTCATCACGACTGGTTGTCTTTAGAAACTGCCGGATCTTGTCCTCAACCTCGGTTGTGGTGAAACTGAGAGCGAAAGCGTCGTGCATCGTCGCAAGTCCGCTCTGAGGTTTGCCGTTCGGACCAAGAGCGCCGGGCATCAGTTCTATCATCTTGATTCCGCTGTCGAACTCGGACTGAATGTCTTCGGTAGTTTCCTGGCGGGGCGAGAAGAGCCAATCGGGCGGTCTGGGATTGAGTTCTGCCCAAGTAGTGGTCCCAACTGACGTGGTTGCGAGAATGTCGTACTTCCCCTTCTTGGCTGCGGTCGTTCGTGAACCCCACAGTTCGCAGAAGCCGATGCTCGAAGATGCAGCTACGCCTTTCGCGAAAATCCCAATGGCGACGCCCTGTTCAATGTCGAAGACGTTTTCATCGTGCCCGATCGGAGAAACTTCGTGAACAACCCGGTTGCCATGCAGGTCCAGAATCCGCGTAAGCGGAAACTGGTCTCTCCAAAGACGACGCATCCCCCTGAATGTTCTGTTTGTGAGATAGCGATGGTTCGTGATCATCGCCAAGACTGCCGCTTGTGTCGGCTCCAATAGGTGTTGGCTTATCCTGAGGAATTTGACGTAGTCGTCTTGGAGCCATTTCCCTTGGCCGGGGCCTTGGAGGCTTGGTTCATCTCGGGTGAAGTCCTTGACGAGGTCAACTATCCACCGAATCTCGTTGTTCCTTGAATGCCCCGCATACGGCGGATTCCCGATGACGACGGTGAAGCGTTTGTGCCTCTTGATTTCGTTCACAGCTGCGGCCTCGTGTGCGAGGGCATCAAAGCCCACCATTTTGATCTGCTTGTCATCGGGGGGTTCGAGACTGTTCGTCAGATAGATGTGCGCTCGCCCCTGGAACCTAAATTGGTAGCCTGGCTGACCGAGGCGGGTGTTGATTTCCTGGAGCTTCAGCGCCAGCTTCATGTGAGCGATGACGTAAGGGGCCATCTTGAGTTCATAGCCGTAGAGGCGCGGGAGCAGGTTATCCGGGACGTACACGTTCCAAAGCCTGGAAATCTCGACCGGCTTCTTCCCAAGGTCTGTCCACTTCTTCTTGAGGTGGGTGAAGATGACCTCGATAACCTCCACGAGGAAGGTACCCGTGCCAGTGGCGGGGTCGAGGATCAAGACGAAAGGATCACCAGCCTCCGCGCCGTCTGGAATCTTCAGGACCTTGTTCTTCTTGACCATCTCCCCCCAAGTGGTCGTGTCAGCGAGGCCGTCTTCGAGGCCGAACTCGGTCTGCAGGAGTTCGTTGACGCTGCGGACGATGTAGGAGGCAACCGGTTGCGGAGTATAAAACTCGCCCCGGCGGATACGTTCCGATGGATCGTACTGCCTTGCGAAGACTTCGTAGAAGTATATGACCGGGTCTTCGTTGCGGGTCCTGTTCCCGAAGTCTGCCTTCACGGCCTCGGCGTTGGCGCAGTTGAGCAGGTCAACCACGTCCTGAATGCCAAGTTCGTCGAAGTCGAACGCGCCCTTTTTGCGGCCAGCGCGAACGAGAAGCTCCCCCAGCAATTCGCGCAAGAAAGGATTGGTTTCCGGGATCATGCGCACAAGGGTCGTCATGGATATGCTGCCCTGACTGGAGAAGCGGGCGGCGAGCAGGCCGTAAGAAATGGTCTGGGCAATTACGTCGGCGAAATCGCCCTCACTGAGGTCGTGTATGAGGGCAGTTTTGAATGCGGAATAGAGGCGACGCATAGGGCCGCGGTCGGACTCACGAGCGAGAATAGTATCAGCCATCTTGCGAATGGAAGTGGCGAGCCGTGCCAGTTCCTCAACGAGTTCCTGGGTTGTACTGATGACTTCACGATGGCGTAGGACGAAGGCCGCGCCCCACTGCTTGCGCCAGGACTCTACATCTACGGGGTTATCCGGCCATCGCAGACCATCGGTCAAGTTGCGATGGGCATCCACCAAGTGCATTACCGTATCACCACCGTCCCAGCCGAGAATTTTCAGGATGGGTAGATCGCCGGGACTTGCCGCATCCTGAGAGAAGTGAGCGAAAGTAATAGCTCGGTCGCCCTCCTCGCCATAGGCGGAGATGAACAGGAGATCATTCGCATGCCAGGAGCGTAGAGTGGACTTGTTGGCCGAAGCGCGTTTCTTCACTACAAGGTGGCCCAAGATCCGGCGGAGCAGAACAACCGGAAGCTGTTTCTTCTCGAAGTTCACCCAGAAGATGCCCCACGGCTGCTTCGCGTCCATTGGGCGGAGTTGCTTAATCTCCTTGATGCCGACGGCACTGCCGGGTGCGACACCCAGTTCCTCGGCGGAATACTCGAAAGTCAGGTCGTCTTCGACCATGTCCCTGTCTATGGGCCAGTTCAATTCGTCCCGGAGATAGGCTATCAGCGAGGGGAGAGTCTTTATAGACCGAAGTCGTTCGATATCTGGCGTGCTCATAAGCTCAGCTCAGCTCCATCCAGGCTTTCAGGCTTGCCTTTACCCCTGCTGGGGCCTGGACTTGCTTGAAGTAACTGTTCTTGACGTGCTTTTCCATCTTCGCCCTGATGTCAGACAGGGTCGCGTCTGGCATTGCACGATGTCTCGGAGTGGTCGGTTCAGATCGAATGATGTCCAAAATATCGCCCGGATCATCGGTGACCGCGCCCGAGGCGCAGTCGTACAGATACCATCTCGTATGCCCCGCTTCCTCAGTCCAGACGTTTTCCTTGGTGCCATCCTCCTGCTCGATCTCCTCCGGAGCTGGAAGCGCAAAGCAGAGGAAGACCGCTTTCGTACCGGGTGCAGGGTGCTTCCTGCCGCTGAATACCCGACCCGGCAACAGATTCAGTCTACTCTCCAGGTCAGGGTGATCCTTGAGCAGACGCTGGAACTCCAGGTGCATTTCCTCAAGCGTGCTCGTGGTGCCAACATGCAAGTGCGTAAAGTCCTTTAGCGCGTCGAAATCGTCGTCGGGCGTCAGTAACTTCCGGCCTTCGATGCCAAACACTTTGGAGATGCGCAGAGTCTTGTGTGACACTTTCGCGTACAATTTCAAGATGTCGTCGAGTTCCTCAGGCGGAAGGAAATTCCAAAAGGCTATCTTACCTCGCGTTTCTCTGCGCTCGGGATGATCGGCAAGCATTAGCTTTTCGATTTCCGGGTTCATACGGCGGTCAACACGACCAATTCGCTGCATAAGACGTACCGGATTCCAGTGGAGATCATAGTTGATCATGAACGTAGCGTCTTGAAGGTTCAGTCCTTCGGACAGCACGTCGGTAGAAATCAGGATTCTGGTCTCTTCCGGTCTCAGTCCCGGAAGCGTAGCCTGGTCAGAATCGTTGTAATAAGGCGCGAAGCGGGTGATGACATCGCCGCGATCCCGCTTATCGGAGCTGTCGACTTCATCCACATGGTCAAATCCTGCTTTCTCCAGCTCCCTTCGGAGATACCGAGCGGTGTTCATATACTCGCTGAAGATCAGGATTTTGCCATTCTTCAGTCGAGGTTCGGTACTTCAACAACTTCTTCAAGGCTGCCAGTTTGTCGTCATGAGAGGGCTTGAACTTGCGGGTTTCGGCCAGGAACTCTACGAGTTGGTCCAGATCGAAGTAATTTTCAGCCAGAATATCGGTGACCTTGTACTCGTCGCGGGGTAGTTCAGCGATCTTCTGGAGCATTTCATCAGGGATGAAGTCCTCGTCTTCGTCCGATTCGTCGGTTGGCTCCGCGAAGTCGCGTAGTACACCCTGGGCATACTCCAGAAGTTCCTTGTTCTTCGACTTCCACTTTTCCAGAAGAGACTTTTCCGCCTTGCTCGTGCAGTTGACACTCTGGAACGCCAGGAGTTTCTGCAACAGAAGTGTGCATGATATCTCGAAAGCTTTGACCGAACTCTCGAACCGCTTCAAGAACTGCGTCCTGATTAGAGCAACTACTTGCTTCTGTCGCCCCTCCTGCAAAGGATCAATGTCCGTACGGGGGCCGACATAGTAGGCGAGGGGATAGTAACTGGCCAACGAGAAAAGCGGCTGTTCTTTGGAGAAAGCTTTCTCCACCAAATCCAACAGACGACCGTAGGTCTTCTTGATTGAGTAGTTGACTACCCTTGGTTGCTCGCGCACTGGAAACGCTGCTGCAGACTCCCCGTGCTGTTCCTGACTCATGCGAACGTAGGCGCGACTTCGCTGTACGACGAGAGCCCGAAAGAGGGAATCATCTTTGAGAATCCGCTCGGCTTCAGCCTGGTTGATCTCGGATTCAGCGCCATCAGTGTCCTTGTCACCCAGGAGCTTCTTCAGGGCGTTTTCCATCTTGCGGAAATGTCCCTGCAGAGAGTGTATGCCAAGAGGAGCGTCCTTGAAATAGTCGGTCTCGCGGCGGGAGAATAGCTCGATCATGTGCTGAAGGTCAATCAGCTTGTTGTTGATCGGCGTCGCAGTCAGGAAGTAAACCGTCTTCCCTTCACAGAGTTCGAACATTTTCCGGTAGCGAGATGGTTTGGTCTCCGCTTCGCCTTTGACGCCGGGATTGCGGAAATGGTGCGCTTCGTCGATCACGATGGCGTCAGCCTGTTCGGCAATTCGCATGAAACGCTGGGGATACTCGCCCTCACGTGACAGGTCCGTATGGCTGAAGACCGCCAGGTTAGTAAAGTCGCCACCCAGGTGCGGCAGGTAACGCTTTAGGTGCCTCTTCCAGACCGGGCCGAGAGCAGCTTTCGGCACGAACAGCGCTACCCGCTTCCTGTCAAACATACATAGACGCTCAATTATCATGAGTCCGATCAAGGTCTTGCCTAAGCCAACGCCATCGCACAAGAAAGCCCCATTATGCTGCTTGGCAATCTTCATTAGGGCGCGATAGCCCTCCTGTTGGTATCTGTCCAGCACTGGATAGACGTGGGAACCGCCGTTTTCCTTCCCTGACTTCTCCCACTCGCCGACTGTCAGCTCGTGTCCCCGGAAGAACTCCTGCAGAGCCTTGGCGTACACCTCGAACGGCAGATATTCCCGTACGTGACGCTCTATGACCTTCAGGACGTCGTCGGATACGTCCTCTGCTTCATTCCAGTGCTTCTCGAACCACTGCTGAAGCTGCTCGACCTCCCGACGAATCTGAATGTTCAATTCGATGTTTGTGGTCAGCCCTGGGTGTGTGAAGTTGCTCGATCCGACGAGAGCGGCAGAACCGACAACGGCCTGCTTGGCATGTGTGATATACGCCTTAGCGTGGAACTTTTCCTTCGTGTATATTTTGCAACAGATTTGGCCTTCGCCGATGGCCGACACGATTGCAGGGACTCCATGCAGGAAGTCGTTCCCCTCTTTTTCCCGTTCAAGGCTCTGATCCAGGACTTCCTTTGCCTTACCTACCCCAGCGAGTAGGGCTTTTCTGGTCCGCATCGAAACCTGGTCACCCATTAAGATGCGGAGTTGTTCCAGTTTCTGCCACTGACCGTCGAGGGCGAGCAGTGCCCCTATCTCGAAATACCCCGTTGCGATGTCGAACTTGGTGGCGATATCGGCCCATTCGTGTAGGTACTGCTGTACCTTCCACAGGCTATCGCTGTTGTCGACTATGAAAAGGTCTCCGCCGGACACCTTATCTAAACCCATCCAGCTGTGCCTCCTGATAATGCCGCAAGAATGGCTTTTGGTAAGGATACGGACAAGGTACAACGGTGTCAAGTATGTGAACCGTGACCTGGGAATACTGACTACCGGATCGGATATAGTCAGGAACCCGTCGGAATAGCACTAAACCGGGGGTCCCAACGACAGAACCCTAACAGTGAACACAGCGCCCAAAAACCAGACGCACCAAGGGCGCTGAAAGATGCTCAATCTGAAGCTGGAGCTGTACCCGGCTGAGTACAGCGAGAGCGTACGGCACGGCAGAGCAAGAGACAGGGCGCTGCGATGCAACTCCAATGTCGCTCAGTTACGTTGTCCTGAATAGGCCGTTCTCTGGTGACTCATCACATGTTCGTGATTGTGCATCTCCGTTGTCCGGCCGCTGGCGCGAACATTATGTTAACTCGCACTGGCATAGTGATCGGATATGCCGCTAAAATGTATATCTAACAATGACTTAACGCAAACCAAAGGTGTGCTGCGATAATCCGAAAAGACTGCACGCAAATGCGACGGAAAATCCACGGAAATACCGCCAATCATTTGTTGTTCAACCCGTTACAGCGATATTTGGCGAAAGTGCATTTCATAGCGTTTTATGCACAAAAGTAGTGCATTTTTGCCGACTCGAAGCGCTTTTCTTGACAGCTTCCGAAAGATCGCCTTAACGTGCTCTGTAGCAGTGAGTTTGGTTACTTTATAGGGTGAGGAGGCTGTGCATGGGACCCGTTTCTTTGAGGGAGGGTCAGTCGGGGTACCCCCATCCTTGAAACCAATCTCTCTTCGTCGCCTTCATCGTAAGGCACGGCTCCAGAACGGCTGTCATCAAGATTGAAGCGATTAAGAACTGGTACCAGCCGGGCGTTCACCCTGGCTGAACGGGATTCGGAAAGACAAGGTTCTTGATCTTGATGGGCACGTCCGCAGAGGCAAGAAACAGGAGTCTGATCTGCTCAATAATACGGTCCGGCAAGTCGCCTATGTACTCGATACGTTGTGAGAACTTGGAATGGCAGTAACGGTCGAGCAGCACGTCAGAAGTCTCGTCGAAGAAATTGCTCACATCTATGGCGGTTCTTTCCCGGAAACAATCGCAGTTACCTGCGTCTATCACGAAGATATTCCGACAGGCAACAGTATTCCTGGTGAAGAATACTTCGTTGGTCGTCGTGAAGCAGAAATATGCGTTGCCATCAGCCGCTCGCGGGCTCAGTACAACTAAGTACTTATCCCTTGTCTCACCGGTACTTTGAAAGTGGAATTTGTGGTACTTCCAGACTGAACCCGTTCGGAAGAACCTACCGAAATGAGATTCGAGGGTCTCTCGCGGGATCTCAATCATCCATCATACCTTGTGCGAAATCCCTGTCTTCTTGCTGGCTTTCCATGAGTTCGAAGGCATCGCTCAACGCGCCTGGCTCATCTTCAAAGAAGAGCCTGAAATCGATTGGCGCGCCAAGTCCCGTCTTCTTGTGAGTGGCATCTTCGTGAGAAAGTACCATAAGATCATACCCGCTGAGGCGTCCCAACCGTTCTGTTACTGCCTTGATACTCTCCATTTCCGAAGTGGAGAAGCAATTCAGTTCAGGAGCACGGAGCGCAGTAAAGACGGGATAACCGCGAGAGTCATCGGAGGCCATATATGTGAGAAATGCTTCTCGATCAGGGAAACCCGTGCTATCAAAAGTAGGGTCCGGGATCTTCATGATGTCATAGGCAGCGGTTGGTACAGGGCCCCTGTTGAGACGATAGTAGGTGTCTCCGGTGATCGGCCTCCCGTATCGGACAATATGATGTTTGTCAATGAAGTATAGTAACTTAACGGCTTTCATTATGTCCAAGTTCGGGACACTACTCGCCAAATACGTGACAAGATTCAGGAACTTGTCGAGTGAAAACCGAAATCTGATAGTACCTGGCACCATTCACCTCCTGCCAACCGTGGAACGCCTTTCATTGCTGCAGGGCACGCAGTAAGGCGCGCAATCTCGCATCGTCAGTTATATTAGTCGTCGTTCCTTAAACAAATCTATAGTCACATCGTTCTTGAGTCAACGTCAATTTACGCGTTTCTATAAACGGCCCAATAGGTTAGCATAAGGAGCCCTTGATTGTTGGCCAGCGTCGGTCGACTTCTATCTGCTCCCTGACTCGCAGGATCACACCCGAGAGGTACCGGCCGCATTGGCCACCTCGGGGTCGATTTCGCCGCTGAGCGTTTGATTGACGGTTCTGGACAGCAATTCGACTACGCTTGAGACATCAACCACGTTGAAGTCCGCTGTGTCGCCTGGAAGCGTCCTTGCGCGTCCCTGACGCCCTCCTGTGCGCCCCGCATCTTTCCGGGCAGTCGCCTTGGCTGGATCGTGCCAGAAGCAGTATCGCCAGCCCGTGAGCGGCCTGGCCCCGCACCGTCGTCCGTCCTGCCCTTTGTGCCGACAGGCCGACTGCTTCGATCCAGAACGAACGCCCCGTGAAACTGTAGCTGTGCTTGCTTCAATTGCTTAAGCAATCCCCCTATGCAGCCACTATTTCAGCCAGTAGTGCCGCCACTCGGCCAATTGACGGATCAAACAGAACAGTGCAGACTTCGTCTACTCGCAGGACCCGTTCTTTCTTGCTGTTGAATTGTCGGGGGTACCCCCATCCGACTTCGCTCTCCCGGCATGTGGCGACTGGCGCGGAAAGGACACCAACGCGACCTCAGCATGCTGTGGCTATGCGATAGCTCGGAAGTGACCATAGGTATGGAGCGGTGGGTGGATGAGTTGGTTGGAGCGCTAAGAAATCGAAGGATGGCCAGTTGGCTTATTCCAACTGATCCAACTTGGCCTTCAGGGTTGAACGGACGTTACCCGGCGGTTGGCCGTCGGTACGGAAGAACTCAGCCAAGAGGCGGGCGATCAGACCGCTGCCGCTTTCGCCGTGTTTGGCTGAATAGTCCTTCATTTTGTCAATGACGACAACCGGAAGGTTGATCGTTACTGGCCGTCGCTTGATGCCGTCGGCTGGTCGTCCCAAAGGCTTGCGTTTACGTTCCGCCATATGCCTCCAATTTCTGGATCAGATTCCCTCGCGTCAACTTTGATTCTTTTCCACAACGTGTAATTACAATTATACTGTGTGGAGGGGTTTTTCCGCTCCAAACTTGATTCCTCCAAAGGTCTGATAAAACCGTGGCAGGTCTGCTTGTCGCTTGATACCGTCGTTGTAAACCTGCAACATTTCAAGCGAGCGGTGTCTGGTGTACTGGGCGACTATCAACAGATCCCCGCCATAAGCCTCGATCAGTTTGGTCGTAAAGTAGTGCCGGAATCCGTGTACGGTCTTGCAGATTCCCCGGCTTTTTAGAATCCGGTCAACAATCACTCGCAGCCCCCCGGTGGTCAGTCGCTTGCTGTTATTGGTGTAACCCACAAACAACGGACCATCGGCCACATTGCTGGCCCGAATGTGTTCGGCCAGAGCCTTGACAGTCTCCGGCTGCAGGTCAATCGCCTCTTTGTCGTCCTGCCCTTTGCCTCGAATCATAGCGGTCCGGGAGTTCAGGTCCAGGTCGGTCACGTCCAGACGGCATATCTCCACCTGTCGCAATCCCTGAAGGCCTAGTAGGCTGAGAATAGCTCGCAAACGGGCGTTCTCCCGGGAAGGTTCAAGCCCCCGAATGCACTCAGTCAAGCGAACCATTTCCTCGTCTGTGATTCCGGTCCGTTTGTGTCGCTTTGACTGGCTAAAGGACTTGACGTTCAAGGTTAGGTCTACCGGCAGGTGGCCACGCCTGTGCAGTTCTCTCAGGAAGACCCGTGCGGTGGCCAGGTACTTGTTCTTGGTGGCCGCTGTCAGGTCGGTCCGTGCGGCCAGGACCCGTTTGTAATTCAGGAAGCTATCCGGAGTCAGTCCGGTCCGGCGAACCAGCCGCAGAAACCGTCCGATCCGGGCCTTGTAGTCCGCTCTGGTGGTTTCGGACACATCCAGTGCGTCGAAGACCTTTTGAGCCTCTGCAAGCTCCACAGGGGCCTGTTGCGGCTCCGTAGTGAGCAATTCCATCGTTGTATGCGATGTCATAGCATTGCTCCCGCTTCTCCGATCACGTCCGACAGCCTGGTCGGTCGGTATTTTTCATCGAGTCGCATTGTCACGTTCTCCGTATCACCTTGACCGGTTCATGGCACCCGGTTATCTTTGGGTTGTCCGTAATAACCCGTCAATTGATGGGTTATTTGTTGCGGGAGTATGATACCATATACAATCACCCATGTCAAGTTATTTCTTACGTATCAAATATTAAATCTTGACTGGGTGCCTGTCGCTTGTTTGGCCGTAACTTGTTCGCTGTTTGGTGTGCGATGGATGCACGTATGGATGCGACATGACCGCGTCGCACACGGGGGGACGGGGGAAAGAAACAGGCCCCCCGTCATGTGAATACGGTCCCTGCTTCTCACACAACACGGGCGGTTAGGCTTGCTTCGATGACTTAGACCAAGGGCCATGGCTCGATGGAGCGGACCAACCTGCCAAACGCGGGTTTACGACCAGGATAACGGAAAGTTGCACTTCTGAGACCGCCCGGACCAAGTCAGCCACGAATCCTTGACAATACTGTCGCATTTAGGTATAATAATCTCGGTCATACATTAACGCGAACACAGGGGGGCAATATGCCTCGACTGACGATTCTCATCGCAGTAATACTTGCCGCCACGGCGTCGGGGACGTTTGCCCAAGAACCACATGTGGTGTCAGTTACGCCATCACTGAATGCACTAAACATAGCTCCAAATTCTGCCATATCGATCGTTTTTGATCAGGACATGGATGCCAGCAGTATCACCCCTACTTCTCTTGTAGTAAATGGCACAATTACCGGACGCCACAGCGGGGACATTGAGTATGATGTCCCATCTATGACAGTACGATTCGTGTCGAATCGCGCTTTTGCCAGAGGTGAAACTGTGGGGGTCGTGGTTACTAAGTCCATACGATCAGCGGCTCAAGTTCCTTTAGTACAGGGCAGAAACTGGGGATTTGTTGTCACTGCCGCGTACCAGGGCAGCGTGTCATATAGATCGCCAGTGACCATGCCTTGCGGCAGCGACCCAAATTCCATCTGCGCCGCAGACCTAAACAGGGATGGTTCTATCGACCTGATCACTGCAAACCGAGTTAGTTCCAACGTATCTGTGTTTCTGGGACAACAGGATGGCACGTTTGCAGCCGGAACCTCCTACAGTACAGGTGCCCTCCCATACGTGATACGGGCTGCCGACCTCACCGGTGACGGTGTATCGGACCTAGTAACAAGCAATTGTAGCCACGAGACTGTTTCGGTTTTGGTGGGCAATGGTGATGGCTCATTTCAACCGTACGTTGCTTATGATGTTTCAACTTGCACGGAGGGAGTAGCCGTAGTAGATATTGATTCGGACGGAGATCTTGACGTGTGCGCAACCTCCACTGGAACAGATCAACTATTCGTACTCCTTAATGCTGGCAATGGCCAACTAATGGTAACAACCTCCTATGTTGTAGGCGACTTCCCCACGTATGTGATAGGTGCGGACTTGAACGGGGATTTCTCGGTCGACTTGGCTACTGCCAACAGGGACGCCGGTAGCATTTGCTGGCTTGCTAACAATGGTTCTGGCGTGTTTTCTGCTCCGATGTTTACAACAACTGGCAGCGGGACGCATTCATTGGCAACAGCTGATATGGATTCAGACGGAGACTTGGACATCGCAACTGCAAATAAGATTTCCAACGATGTATCTGTCCTACTAAATGATGGCAGCGGCGGGTTTGGGAATCCCACTAAGTATCCGGTTGGTTCCGCACCACACCGCATAACCATGGGAGATTTCGACGGCGACGGTGCAATCGACGCCATCACCGCGGCACATGGTAGCACTGATGCGCTTCTATGCCACAATGACGGGAATGGCAACTTGTCAAGTCCCCTGACCGTCTACTCTGGCAGCAACCCTGTTGAAACGGCACTTGGGGATTTCGATAATGATGGCGACCTCGACCTCGCGGTAGCGAATTTTGCCGACAACACCGTATCTGTGCTTATCAATGACGGCGATATCCGTCAACCAAGAACAATACGTGTTCCAAGTGAACAGCCAACCATTCAAGCAGGAATTGACGCCGCCCTCAATGGCGACACGGTGCTTGTGGCAGATGGGACGTACACCGGAGATGGTAATCGGGACGTTGTGATTGGCAATAAGACTATTGTTGTCATGTCAGAGCACGGTCCGGCAAGTACGACAATCGACTGTCAGGCAACCGAGACAGATCAACATGGCGGATTCTATGTGCAGAGCTTATACGCAGAGGTTACGTTAAAGGGATTTGCCATCACGGGGGCTCGCGCAGTCAATGGCGGTGCTATCTGTGGAAGCCAGTCTGTAGTAGAGATTGATTCCTGTATTTTCACCGGCAACGTCAGTGGATGTTATTTTGTTGAGTCTGATGTAGTGATGTTCTCGTGTGTTTCAACGGGCAACTATGGCTATGGGGTCACGGCAGATCGTAGCTGCTGGTTGCAGATGAAAGATTGCGTTATAAGCAACAACGCGCTCGGAGGATTAGGTACAGTCGGTAATGGGTGTTCACTTCAATTTGATAGGAACCTCTTCTCTGCGAACAACGGGCCGGGCCTTTACCTGCAAAATGGGACCGCTGTGATCAACGAGTGCGTGTTCGCAGATAATCTAAGAGGTGTGGATGGTACTACCGAAGCGGGACGTCTCTCCATAGAGGTGTCGCGCAGTCGTTTTGTGAATAATTCAATTGACTCAGCTGGTGGTGGCATGCGAGTGCACTTTGGCGAAGATGAAGGACTTTCGGGTGGATCGCTTGTTGTCGACGAATGCCTGTTCGAAGACAACAGTGCTGAGTTGGGAGGCGCAATTAGCACCGATGGCCGCTACAGTGGTCAATATAGAATCGTGCGATGTACATTTCGTGGCAATAACGCTTCCCGCGGTGGAGCTATAGCGATCGATTCTTGGTGGGACACTCCAGAAATTGAGTCGTGTACATTTGTCTCTAATACTGCAATTGAGGGTAGCGCGCTGTATTTAGGTACAAATCTTGCGACATATTATGTATCGGTCTCCAGATGTATCTTTGAAAGTAACCAAGGCATTGGTGTTGTTCGGTGCAATGATGGGTTTAACTCGGTATTTGTTCGCTGTTCGGACTGTTTCAGTAACTACAACGAGGGACAGAATCAGGATTGGGTCGGCTGCATCGAAGGTCAATACGGCCAGAACGGCAACATATCTCTCGATCCTCTCTTCTGCGATACCGCTAATGGCAATTACTCGCTGTACAGCTTCTCGCCATGTGCAGCAGCCAATAACTCATGCGGGCAGTTGATCGGAGCGTATGACGTCGGCTGTACACTCGCCGCTACTCTTGCGCTACCAAATGAGTCGACTGCCACAAATGTCATGAGCCACACGCCAACGTTAGGCTGGACCTTTGAACCTGCTCCCGGCTGGACTCAGACCGATTTTGAGATCGCTGTTGGTACAGACAACAACTGGGCCTATGCGGAAATGTGGAATCCGGCACCGTTTGTAAGCACGAATACTTCTGTCGTCTATGCAGGGGCGGCGCTCGTCGATGGCACAACGTACTATGCCCGTGTGCGCTCCAAACTCAACGGTATTTGGACGGCATGGACTGAAACATCCTTCCGCATGAACTCACTGCCTATAAAGCCGACCATGGCGACGCCCCAAAACGGTGCCGTTACTGGGCAACAACCAACTCTCTATGCCAACAATTCAGTAGACTCTGAGGCCGACCCACTGTCCTACCAATTTGAAGTCTACACAGATCCCAATTCGCAGATTCCCCTCGCTGTAAGTGATTTGGTTACTCAGGAGCAGGATTCTACAGGTTGGACCGTGAATGCTATTCTGCCTGATAACGCGTTCTACTTCTGGCGTGTACGGGCCTGGGACGGGTATGAATATTCTGACTGGTCTGTCTACAACTTCTTTGCGGTCAATAGTAGTCCGGAGGCTCCCAGCACCCCCACAGTGACCGCTCCTGTTGGAACAAACCTGATTCTTTACGATATGCTGCCCTCCTTTAGCTGGACCAAGGCGACCGACCCGGACCCATTCGACGAAGTGAAATACCGACTGGAGTTGTCGCTCAATCAGAATTTCACGCTGGTTGTGCCGTTTGATAACCTAACTGACACAGCCTATTTCATGGCCGATTCGCTCTTGTTCAGCCAACGCTACTGGTGGCGAGTTAAGGCTATCGACAAGAGCGGGTTATTCAGCACGTCGACTCCCTCCGATTTCTGGACATGGACGCTCGGCGACGTGAACCGCTCGCACGACTGCACGATTGGCGATATTGCCCTCCTGATAGATCATCTGTTCATTGCTGGTACACCTATTGATCCACCGAAAACGGGCGATGTGAACGGGAGCTGCGACATTACTATTGGCGACATTTCTGTCATGATCGACCGCCTGTTTATCTCAGGTGCCCAGCTCAAGGTGGGGTGTGAGTAGATGCAGAGAAAGAAGAGATTTGATGAGGCATAATATATGAAGACTCTGTTCACGATTGGCCCGGTAGAGCCGTGCATGCAGGTACTACACTTCGCTAATTCGGGAGGATTGTATGCGTAGGGTACGAGACTATTTGCTATTCGTGCTATTGTTTCTTTGCTCGTCAGTAGCTTTGGCAGGCACCGTGACTGACATTGACGGAAACGTGTATCAGACGGTAACTATAGGTACTCAGGAGTGGATGGCAGAGAACCTAAAGGTGATCCATTACCGCAATGGTGACGTCATACCGAACGTAACCGACCGTGTGCTGTGGACGGGTCTTAGCACTGGGGCCTATTGCGAATACAATAATGATGTGAATAGCGTTGTTACTTATGGCAGGCTATATAATCGGTATGCCGCGAATGACAGCCGCAATATCGCACCGACAGGTTGGCGTATACCCACAGATGCTGAGTGGCAGACATTGGTTGATTATCTTGGCGGTAATGCTGTCGCTGGCGGGAAGATGAAAGAAAGCGGCACAACCCACTGGATCAGCCCTAATACAGGTGCTACCAACGAAAGTGGTTTTGCCGCATTGCCAGGCGGCTATCGTACCGCGTCAATAGGGGGGTCCTTCGTTACAATGGGGGGAACCGCAGTCTTTTGGTCTTCTACGGATGGAGGTAGTGGCGGCGTATGGGGCAGGGCCATGGACTATGATGTGTCAATAGTCTACCGTAACAACTACAATAAGGAAAACGGCTTCTCGGTCCGCTGTGTGAGGGACGCTGAACAGAGTACCGTGACCGACATTGATGGCAATGTATATCAGACCGTGACCATTGGTAACCAGGAGTGGATGGCGGAGAACCTGAAGGTGACTCATTACCGCAATGGTGACGCCATACCGAATGTAACCTATGGCATTACATGGAGTGATCTAACTACGGGAGCCTACTGTGAGTACAACAATGATGTGAATAGCACTGCCACTTATGGCAGGCTATACAACTGGTACTCTTTTTGGGGAAGCGACAGCAGGACCATAGCTCCAGCGGGCTGGCATGTGCCAAATGATGTTGAATGGCAGACGTTGGTTGAATATCTTGGCGGCGACGCAATTGCGGGTAACAAACTGAAAGAGTCTGGGACCACGCATTGGTTCAGTCCCAATACCGGGGCGACGAACGAGTACGGGTTTTCGGCGTTGCCCGGCGGTTGTCGCCAGAATGGGGGAGCATATGCATTCATGGGCTACACGGCCTACTTCTGGTCATCGACTGGTATCAACACGGGAGGTGCATGGATTCGATTGCTGACCAACGTTAGCGCAGGAGTAGGACGCAGTGACTATTGGAGACGTTTCGGTTTCTCAGTTCGCTGTGTCAGGGATCAACATTCGGACGGTGATGGTGTGCCAGACCACATAGATAACTGCCCAACTGTCGACAATCCCGGACAAGAGGATTTAGACGGCGACGGTATGGGCGACCTATGCGACGATGACATTGATAACGACACCGTGGCCAATGCTGCCGATAACTGCATCTCTGTTCCCAATTCGACGCAGGAGGATGCCGACGGTGACGGTGTCGGCGATGCTTGTGACCTATGCACTGACACCGATGGTGACGGATTCGGAAATCCGGGTTATCCGGCGAATACCTGTCCTCTCGACAACTGTCCGAATATTGCTAACCCCGGACAGGAAGACGCTGAGGGAGATGGTATCGGCGATGCTTGCGACCCATGTACTGACACCGATAGCGACGGCTTTGGCAACCCGGGTTACGCGACCAACACTTGCTCTACTGACAACTGCCCTACCCTCGCCAATCCCGGGCAAGAAGACGCCGATGGTGACGGGATCGGAGACGCCTGTGATATTTGCACCGACACGGACGCTGACGGGTTCGGCAACCCGGGCTATTCGGCGAATACCTGCGCTCTCGATAACTGTCCAAATAACTACAACCCGACGCAGGTGGACGCGGACGCCGACGGAATCGGCGATGCCTGTGACGTTTGTATTGATACTGACCATGACGGGTTTGGCGATCCCGGCTACGCAGGCAATGCCTGTCCGACGGACAACTGTCCGTTGATCGCCAATCCGGATCAAAGTGACCGCGACGACGACGGACGGGGAGACCTCTGCGATAACTGTCCGGATGTCGCCAACTACGGTCAGGCGGATTCCGACAACGACGGGACTGGCGATGTCTGTGATTTGTGCCCCGGCTTTGACAACCGCGCCGACGCTGACAGCGACGGCCACCCGGACGGCTGCGATAATTGCCCACACAATGCAAACCCTGACCAAGCGGACACCGATCACAACGGTACGGGCGATGCCTGTTGCTGTTCGGACAGGGTTGGGGACGTGAATCAGAGCGGCGATGACGAGCCGACTATCGGCGATCTATCGATGCTTATCGACCACCTGTTCATATCGGGTGTCACACTCCCTTGTTTATTCGAGGCAGATGTGAACCAGTCGGGCGGGTCACATGTCACACCGGAGAATATAACGATTGGCGACATTTCGAGCCTGATAGACTACTTGTTTATATCGGGGCAGACTGCAGGGTTGGCGGAGTGTTTGTGAAGGAATGCTTTTGAAGGAATGCTTTTGAAGGAGTATTGGCCATCTGATAGCCTACAGAAAGGTATTCTGGTAAGCGAAACCATCCTCAATTTGATTCTGGCCTCTTTGTTGGTAGTTGCATGTCGGAGGAAGTTTACGCCAAAGAAGCCACAGGGGAGTAAAATGCTGTGGGCAATAAGGACCGACGGGAGACAGATGTTCCTGTCCAGCGAAGGAAGTGAGGTGTTCTCGTGGGGTTTGTGGGTCTTGCATTCGTTCTTTGTTTCGGTATGGTTGCGGCCAGCCTCGCAGACAAGAAGCGACGCCCCAGAGACGAGTGCTTCGCTTGGGGAGTCATATTCGGTGTGATAACTATAGTTGTCCTGCTCTTTATGAGACCGGCCGAACTCGGAGTGCCGAAGAAGTCGCCTATCGGCACTCGAATAATGCTCTTTGTGACAGCAGGAATCTTTCTGAGCCTACTTTTGGCCAACGGGTGCCACAGCCTGCTTTACCCTAAGTAATCAACAATGTCTGAGAGATAATATCGTAGTGCAGTGCTCGTACGCAGAGAAGACGTTGATAACATCAATCGCGCCTTGTCATGCTCGTAAGCAGAAAATCTGAAGGGTCTACGCACAATTATTGTGCATCGAATTTCCCTTTGAGAGTGTGGGCTGAGGAAAATGCGACCTAGCTCGGAATAAATCCCAGGTGTGTGTGCGTAAGTGGTTGGAACTATTACTATTAGTGCCATTTGCGACCGGCTTCAATCAGATTGACAACAGCTTCCGACGCTCAATTCTGTCGTTTTTGTGAGGGTGACTCGACGGTAAAGGTGAGCCTGATCGAGACATCCATAATGTCGCAAGTCCCTGCACCGCTATTTTAATCCAAGCCCAAGACACACAATCTATTGCGGCGACCATTCGTGATTTCTCGGCATAGTGTGCCAGGATCGTGACGATTCTCTATCTTGGGCCAGTTCTATCATAACGTTCTGTCGGGCAGTCACAAGAGAACCAGAGTTACACAATACGTGCATGATGGGCGAATAATTCACATGTGCATCTGACCATTCTGTATTAGGTACTACCTAAGACCGAACCAACTGAGGTAGACTTGGATCACTTTGTCTCCAGCGATGAATGCGATCAAAGCCGCATAGACGAGAAACGGGCCAAATGAGATGTTGGACTTTGAAGAAGCCCCAGTGAACGGTCTGCGGCCAAACACAAAGACCAATCCAAGTATACTCGCCAAGAAGATAACCAGCACGAGCTTCTGCCAGTCCAGAAAGATGCCTATCATGGTCGCGAGTTTGATATCTCCGCCACCCATTGATTGTTTCTTGAGCAGCCGTTCGTCCAGTACAGCTATCAGAAGGAGGAGGGCAAGACCAACCGCTCCGCCTGCCAAAGCATCAGAAAGTTTAACATAATCTGAAAACCCAGCGACGATCATGCCGATAGCAATCCCCGTCAAGACTATGCGATCAGGAATGACTTGAAAACGGAAGTCGGTGATAGAGATCAGCACCGCATAGAGCACCAGAACGAATGTAATCAGAGCTTTCCATGATGCGCCGTATAGACACCAAGCGCCAACCGCCCCGGCTACGGCCAGCAGATCAAGCGCCAGATAAGCGGCTGTAAATGGTCCCAGATCATGTTTGAGAGACTTCAGCGACCAGTTGGCTATATAGTAGATCAACCTGGCTTACCGGGCGATGGCGTCGTCGATAACAGCTCGGAGCATACCGGTCTGGTCGATTTCCCACTGGTCGATAGCCGGGTCGTCATCTAATCTTTCAGCAATCGCTGTCACCAGGAAATGATCCCGGTCTCCGGTAATAGTATAAGTGTACCTGGCCGAGGGCATGATCTCGGCGCCAAGGGTATCGAATGCGAAGGGATTCTCTTTATTAGCCATGGTACCGGAGGCAGGGATCCAGTATTCGTCATTTGTCTGAAAATGCGACCGCTCCAAGAGGTATATCTGATTAAGCAGACCCTTGGCTTCTGTTTGCTTGGCCTTGACAGTAGACGCCATGTAACGGGGGACAGCGATTCCGGCGATGATGCCAATAATGACCAGTACAATCAGAAGTTCGACCAGCGAAAACCCCTGCTGGTTCCGAATCCGCTGTCTAATCCTGTCGATATTTGAGCGACTCATAAATGTTTCTCCCGACAAGTCGGAGGGTGTCGACGTTGCCGCGTCGGTCCGATACGACCACGGCAAGACCGTAGACGCCGACTTGTTCGCGTACCTCTAATGTATCTATCAGATTGTCTTCAAGCAAAGGATTTTTCGGGATCGGACGTAGGGCCACAGTCAAACCCGTGCGGCTGATCTGCCGGCCGTTCTTCAAGAGGACGCCGTCCGTAGCCTGGTAACGCGTCGTCGTTCCCTCGGCAGAGCGAAAGACAATACTGTCTTCGAATATCTGGGTCTTGAGTGCGGCGTCCAGTGGCGGGGTCAACTCGTCTCTGACAAACGCGAGTTCCTCGGTCACTTTGTCGCGATCCGACCAGTCGGCGACATATTTCTTCACGAACAGCGCCCCTGTGACCACGAGGATCATGAGTAGCGCGGTCAAACCCAGCGCAACGACCAGTTCGACCAGGGTCATGCCCGATTCATTGTCAACGTAGCACAAATGCATCGTATAACTCGACGATCTTGCGATTTTGTTTCTCCCGATAGACGGTCAGACTCACTCCTGCCAGGTGTTCTGCGATAGACACGCGTCGCTCAACGCGAAACGCCACTCTGGACCTGGTTATGACGGTGTCGATTGAAGTAGTATCCCGATCAGCGAGAGTTCTGGTCATCATTTCCTGCGCGAGTTGGTCGGCCTGCATGAGTTCCTTGGCGGAGAATCTTACTAACGAGCTATTCATGAGCAGAATCAAAGTCGAGAACCCGACCATAAAGATCACAGCGGCTATCAGGATTTCGATTACGGTTAGACCGGACTGGGACGTCAAGATGCTACGACTCATTCGGCACGCTCCTGTCGCATCACATAATAGCCCGCCACTGAGTCGATTGCAGTCAGCGCCGGCAGGACCGGAGTGTAATCCAACTTCGAGCGGTCGATATAAGCATCTTTGAGCCAGTTGACATAAGTGGTTGGCGGATAGTCAAAATGGAAGCGTTCTGTGATGCAACAACCTTCCAGCCGCCCTCTTAGATCTACATATCCTTGTGAGAGTAGCGACCCTTTGACTGTCGTCAGAGTGTCCACGTACAGAAGTCGATCAGTCGACGGGGTCTGGAAAGGCTTCACCCGCACGCACGCAGTTGTCTCCAGAGGCGCCCGACTCAGCAGAAAGACACCACCCGGTTGGTCCGGTCCGTCTGAAACGTCGGCCAGCAGGAGTGAGGGATAGACCAGAGTCGTGCGGTCGCGAATCACGATCTTGCCTTCAGAGATGAGTACGGCGCTGGAGGAAGCGGCGCCTGAGACGACGATGGAGTCGCCCGCGATCAGTATCACATTATCAATGACGGCTGAATCGCGGATGAAAATGGCCTCTTCGGCAATAATCTCAATCAAACCGGATAGATGCGTGTGGCCCGTTATCTCGACGGTACCGTCGACAGAAACGGTCTTAATCTTGTCGAAAAGCTTAAGGGATACGTCTCTTAGAAGCAGGTCGTTTTCAATCCTGATGTTCGACATCGAATCCAAGAAGTGATTGTCAGAAGCGGTTAGCACAACCGAGCCAGGCAGTCGCCTGGGATCGGAGCGCCTGCGTTGCGCCAGCTCCCGTCTATAGTAAACGTATACAGTTGTATCAACAGAGGGTACTTCGATGGACTCGTGTTTGTAGAGATTGCCGATATGGTAGTCGGTGTAAGTAACGCCCTCACCCCGAAACTGTCCTTCCATGATGCCTTGAGAGCCGGTGTTGACATCCCCAATAACGCGAGTGTGTCCAGCAATTACCAGGGGGTTGTTTTCGTCTCCGACGGTGACAGCAGCCTTCTGAAACGGAAGACGCGATGTACCCGCCAGAGCTTCGGTTTTGACTAATTGGTTGCCGTACTTACCGGACGAGCAGACTCTGACATAGGGCCCCCAGGCGCTGACATCAATATCGATCCGGCCGCCATTCGGGGCTGTCAACGTATTGTCACCAGGTTCGAACCCGCTTTCTTCAAGGTCGGCTACTGAATGAGCGACTCCGGCGTCGGCGAGATGCGAGGCGATCAGCGAGTTCTGGCGCGCCATATGATGACTATAGCGGGAAAGGGCATAAGTCATGGCGGACAGAAAGATGGTCAGCAGGATGACCATGACCACCAGAACGGTGGCCAGGACCGAACCTGACTCACAGGACAGGCGCCTATTTCTCGTAGAGCCAAAGGGTGTCACGCTGCTTACCTTGGCCAAACAGGGCTGAGCGGTCGGCGATTTCCAGGAGACGCCAGGTACCGAGAGAGTCACCGACTGAAAGCACAATCGAGCTGTCCTGTTTTGTCACGACAACCTGAGACTGGCGGTCACGACGGAGTATTCCTGTGATTCTGTATTTGTCATCCAGTTTCGGAGGAGGCTCGGGGGGACGCGATCTTCCTGGCTGCTGTGAAGCGTTTGGATTCGCAGCGGGCTGCTGAAACGGGTTGGTCTTAGGCGGTTGGTACTCTGGTCCGTTGGCAGCCCGACGACCCGATCGCGGTAAGGCAGAAGGTTCAACAAACCTCAGAGGAGTAGCCTCCGGGGACATCATCTTGAAGGCATCGTACCAGACATAGATCATAACGACGGCCAAAATGGCCACCAGCCACCACTTCCATGAGGATTTCTTCACTCTTCCCTCACTGTCACTGTCAATCCAATTGCTACGATTGATCCTTCCTCGTTGGCGGGTCGGAATATAACTTGTTCCGATTTCACTATGTAGGCCGACTCCAACTCTTGAAGGAATCGGATCAAACCCCCGACAGATCCGGTTAGAACGGTATTGTATTCCAGTCCCCCAGAACTCTTATCAGCCGGTTTCGATACCCTTTCCATCTGGAGCAGACTCAGGCGGTGACGACCCTGTAGCTCCTTGAGGTCTTGAAGCGTTGGCAGTAGCCGGTTCGCACTGATTGCGACGGTCGAGTCCAATTGCGCCACTTCTCGTTCCAAGGCTTTGATCTCGGATTCCACGGCGGGCAGACCTTTCTCAACCTCGCCGGACAGTCCGATAGTCCGAGCACTCTCCATCAGCATCACAACCATGCGGTCGGACAGAATGAGACACCCGGCTGCGATCAATAAGTAGACTCCAACGAGCAAGAAGACAAGATGACGTGACTTTAGGCTATTCATGCAGTGTCACCGTAAGGCCAAAGCTGAAGAGTGAGTCAATTCCTGCTTGGCCTGTTCTCTGGCGCGGCCGAAGTGAATTGACCGTCACCGGGTTTGGCGCCATTAACTCCGCAAGTTGATCTCGCAAGGCAAATACGGTCGCTTCACGTCGGGCCGAGCCTTTAGCTTCGACCATGACCGAGTCTTCGGATGAGTATCGCACGGTCAACTCTGAAAGAAAGAGACTGCCGAAAGCTTTCTGGCAAAATGCGCTGACCAGTGCAGCCGTTTGTCGAGGAGCTCCTTGAACGGTCCGCAACTTGGATTCCTCGGTCTTCAGTTGCTCCAGACGGTTGGCAAGCTGCAAGCGGGTGCTGTAGCGGTGTTGGAAATCCTCCAAGGGCCGTTCCACACCCGCTGACCATAGCGCTGTAACCCCGGTCGCCATTCCCAGCAGCAGAGCAACTGCCATCAGCGACATGGCCAGCAGACGGGCACTGTTCAAGACTATGTTAAGTCCAAGAGCCGGACGCGAAGAGGCTACGCGGTAGGTCAATGTACGGATGACCTGCTGTGTCTTTATTCCGGATCGCAAGACCTGGCCGAGCCTCAGAGCCTTTTGGGCCGCTGAAGATGCGACCTTTGACTGACCTTCGAAGACTGAACGGTTCTCGGTAGTCTTTCCATGATAGGCGGTGTCGAGGGTGTCCATTATTTCAGTTCTACTTTGGTCGCACAACTCAGTCGGCAACGGGTCAATGAGGATATCGCCTTTGGCCGTGAAGACCGTAAACCATGCATGGTTTCCTTCGAAGCGGTACAAATAAGTGGATGACTTGCCTACCGGTGGAAGAGGACAACCGGCCAGAAGCCGGGCCCCCAAGGTCGCTATGTCGAGTACCTGAATTCCGTTCACTCTGGTCGCTGATTCGATAGTCTTCAGGTAGTCACGTTCAATAGCCTGGAGTACGAAGATTCTTTGTTGCTGCAGCAGAATTGTCTTCTGCAGCAATTGTAGGTGAGTCGTTGGAATAGTCTGCAGTTTCTCCAAGAGTTGAGCCGGCGACGTTCCTTCAAGCCGTTTGATATAGGTCCAGGCTCTGTGGTTGCCGACGAGAATATGCAACGGTTGGCCAAAGTATGCCGGGTGATCGCGCAGCTTGCGGCAAAAGCCTTCAAAGTCGATTCCTTCAACCCCAAACGTTGGCTCACGGTAGAGATAATCAATCCGGGAGCGGGATACTATCCAGAACCCAATCTCATCTTCCGTGGCTACGATGTAGTATTCTAGGGTACTCACCGACAACAATTCGGTGAGAATAGCTCGACTTCTTGTGACGCTTCTGACCTTCATCGCTTAATAATGAGACTGTCTCGGTTAAGAGCCCCTTCCGATCCGAAGTACACATGCGGAGTGATGTAGATCATCAACTCGGATCGACTGTCTTCAGAAGTCCGGTTCTGAAATAACCGACCCAAGATTGGGATTGATCCCAGGATCGGTACCTTGTCAATGTTGGCTGACTTGGTATCCTGCACCAGCCCACCCAGAACGATAGTCTCACCGTCCTTAAGACGGACAGTCGATTTCAATACCCGGCTATTTATCGTCGGGGGAATGTCCGGGTTGAGTTTTCCCGATGGAGTACTGAACTCCGGCGCTACATCTACAATTACGTCTCGGTTGCGGCTTACATAGGGTGTCACTTCCAAACTCATGTTGGCCTTGATGGTCTCGAACCGCTGGCTGGTCTGGGTTGATAGGTTAGTCTGTGACGACGGATATATAGTCTCACTCTTCAGAAGGTAATACTGTGTCGTGCCGATACTGATCGAGGCAGTGTGCCCGTTAAGGGCGGCGATTTGGGGGCGCGATTGTATATTGGCTTTTCCTTCTGATACGAGCACCTGAAGGCGCATGAAGAAATTGGCGTCAAGCACTCCCAGGTTTGGCAGGTCCAGACGTCGCTCCATTGACCGCAAACCTTCATTGGCTTCCTCGCCGTTGACACTGTAGTCCCAACCCGGATAATAGGTGCGACCAGGCATAGCCGAATCACCGCCGAAATTGTTAGCGGTCAATTTGAAAGTGGCCTGCTCCGAAGTCAGGTAATCGACAACGAGTACCTCGAAGAGAACTTGTGCTGACGGGATGTCGATCTCTCGAACAAAGTCCTCCAGCCGGGCAATGGCCGTCAGCGGTCCAGTCACCAGGAGACCGTTCTGCTCCTTAACCACTTTCACGGCCAACTGCTGGGACAGGGCCACCGGTATGAGAGGTTCTACAGTCGCCGCCACCAAGTTGTCCATGGAAACGAGTTTGGATACATACAGGTCCTGCGAATCACGATTACCGACAAATAATACGCCGTCGGTCTCCTTGAAAGTATACGCGGAACTCATTAGCAGACTGGTCAGAGTCTCTTCGACCGACTTCTGCGATAGCTGTGCTGTCGCCGTACCTTCGAGTCTTGCTTGCATGACGATACTCACGCCACATTCTGATGAGAGCATCGAGATAACGTCGGACAGCGGCACGTTCGCGGCCTCAAGAGTTACCAGCCCGCTGTCACATGTCACGCGAAGATTGTGAGATTGGACTTTGTCACCCGGCTCGCCATCCCGGCGCCCTATGTATGTGACGTTATCAATTTCTCGTATGGCAAAGCCGTTGGACGGCAACAGTACTTGAAGCGCCTTGCCTATTGCCAGTTGATTGATCTTGCCAGTCACCTTCCCTTGAAGCCGATCCTCGATTATGATGTTTCGACCGGTCATCGCAATCAGAGTATCGACCACCCGTTTAAGATCGGCGTCGTCCAAATCGGCGGACAGCAGTCCGTCTGCGTACTGTATGTTCAAAGGGGCCGGTTTGGGTACGGGTGGTGCCGGTCTGAATATCTTGATGATATCTCCGGTTCGTTCCCAGGTCAGGTGGTGCTCTTTCATAATGAACAGCAAAGCATCGTTCAGCAGCACATTCTCAAGACGCAACGAGATGTTGCCGGTTACCGATGAATCGATGTACAGAGATAGATTGTAGGCGCGAGCCAACGCCGTAAGAGCATCGAAAAGCCTGATGTTGGCGAAATCCAGCTTAGGTACCAACACAACGGTATCCACTACAACCGGAGTGGGAACAACTGCGGTTGCAGCCGTATCGACCGATCCCGCGGTTTCGGCTGTGTGCGTAGAATCAGCGACTGCTGGCCTGCTCTGACAGAAGATTGGGGTACCAACGGGAATGATCAAAACGACGGCAAGTAATAAGATGGCAGAATATCTCATGTTCGATCTCTCCCGAGGTTTAAGCGCTGAGTTCCCTCAATATTTCAGTCGGCGAGGTGATGCCTTCGTTCACTAATCCAGAAGCTGTATCCGCCATGGTCAGGAAACCGCTTTGTCTCGCCATGGTCAGAAGCTCCAGTTCGGTGGCTTTGCTGGTAATGGCCTGGCTAAGCTTGTCGTCGACTGAAAGCATTTCGTATATAGCCGTGCGGCCTCGATAGCCACTTTGATTGCAGACCTTACAGCCGGTGCTGGAACGAGCCTGAGGGTCTAGGTCAATGCTCAGCTTGTGTGCTGACGCCGTGTACGTATCATCAAAGGCGGTAGATAAACAGTCTGTGCACAGCCGCCTAACCAATCTCTGGGCGACAATGAGCTTGAGACAGGAGGCCAGCAAATACGGCTCTGCACCCATATCAAGAAGTCGCGGCACAGTGGCCACGGCGCTGTTCGTGTGAATCGTTGACAAAACTATGTGGCCTGTCAGCGACGCTCGGATGGCAATGTCAAGCGTCTCCCGATCTCGTATCTCACCGATCATGATGATGTCCGGATCCTGGCGAAGCATTGCCCGGAGCATGGCCGCAAAGGTACGCCCTATTTCTGGCTGAACCTGGGTCTGGTTGACTCCCGCCAGATTGTACTCAATCGGATCTTCCACTGTAGAGATGTTCACATCTGGCGACTTCAAGTGCTGCAGGGCAGCATACAAAGTTGTCGTTTTCCCCGAACCGGTCGGACCTGTCACCAAGATTATGCCGTTCTTGACTGATATCCGATCTCGAAACAAGGCCAACTGCCCGGTTGTAAATCCGAGATCACCGAGGTCAAGTCGCAGGCTTTCTTTGTCAAGCAGACGCAGGACAGCCTTTTCTCCGAAATCGGTAGGGATCACCGACACTCGAATGTCAACCGACCGGCCATCTATCGGGAAGCGAATGCGACCGTCCTGAGGGCGACGTTTTTCGGCAATGTCCAGCCCTGCCATGATCTTGATTCGGGAGATCATCTCCGCCTGCGACTCGCTGGGGATACGTCTGTGTTCAATCAGGATGCCATCGATCCGTTTTCTGCAGATCAATTCCTTTTCACGGGGTTCAAAATGAATGTCAGAGGTTCGGGAGTAAATGCAGTCGGAAATGATGGTATTGATATCACGCACGATCTGACTATCGCTGACGATTTGATCCTGGATTGTATCCTGCCCGGGCTCTCGGTGGTTAGGACTGCGGGGTCCTGATTCAATTCCAAAGTAGCTGGCAATCCTGGAATCAAGCTCGGCATCGGACACCCTTATAGGCACTATCCCGGTCACCAATGACTTGTGGACAAAGCTGAGAATGGCAATGTCGGTTTGGTCGCTGATCCACATCCTGCCGCTGCCAGAGTTGTCCGGACAGACACGGAATCGGGAGCAGAATCCCTGGTCCAGAGTGTTGTGTTCAGTGACAGCCACGAATTTCAGTTCCCTAATCGCGTAGTATTCCATATATTATAAACGCAAATCATTCGTTTGTAAAGCGCCATGACACGATACCGGTATTCTGGAAAGAGGATTGACGGAGCTACGGTCGAGGGTTTTGCTGTGGCTTCTGACCGCACTGATCTTGAAGGGCGGCTGATAGATCAAGGCATTTATCTTCAGGCCGCTCGGCCAGCCTTAAGCGACTGGCAGCAATGGTTGCTCCGTGCCTTCCGCTCAGCGGAACTGACCAGAGTCACACGCCAACTACATATCCTGCTCCAAAGCAAAGTGACTGTGGTTGAAGCGCTTGACCTCGTGGTTGACCAGATAAAGGACCGGTCCTTGCGATCTGTCTTCGAGGGCGTGCTCGCGCAGGTGGAGTCGGGCCGGAGCCTGGCCGAGTCGTTCCGAGATTATCCGGTGCTCTTTGACGATTTGTACTCCAGCATGGCCGAGGCCGGTGAGTCCTCTGGGCAATTGGACTTCGCCTTTGATAACATTGCTTCTTATCGTGAAAAGAGGGAGGCTACAACTCGCAAGATTCGGACCGCCATGGCCTACCCGCTGCTGGTAATAGTTGTAGCGATGCTGGTGGTCTTCGCTCTGGTGTTATATGTCGTGCCGGTGTTCTCGTCCATGTATGAGAACTTCAACGCCGAACTTCCAGCTCTCACGCGCTTGATCGTTGGCCTATCAAACACAATGCGAACCAATTTGGTATACATATTGCTTGCGCTTGCAGCTATCGTGTCAACTGGTGTGTGGTTGAGCACAACTCAAGGATTTCAGTACAGGGTGCATAAGCTGCTGGTCCGCACGCCTCTCGTCAGCAGGCTCGCTATTAAGATAGTAACGGCCCGGTTCTGTCGGACCATGGGGACATTGTTGACAAGCGGTGTGAATATTCTGAAGGCGTTGGAGATAGCATCCAAGACCACCGGTAACCGATACGTGTCTACTTCATTGGAGCCGGCCAACATGCAATTAGTTGAGGGCAAGACGTTTACCGAAGCAATCGGGTCCACCGGATTGTTTCCTAAGGCCGTCCTGAAGCTCTCCGCGTCCGGCGAAAAAACGGGTCAACTTGGTCCCATGCTCACCCGCGCCGCTGATTACTATGATAGCGAGACCGATTCGGAAATCACGACGATCACATCATTGATAGAACCCATCATCATCATCTTCCTTGGCATCCTTGTTGCTTTCATTCTCATCGCCATGTACTTGCCTCTGTTCGAACTCGTCAACACGCTTTGAACGAACAATCGTTTACATGATATCAATCATTCACATGATGTGATTGATCACACACACGAACTAATTTGCGTGTGATGACAGATTCTGTCAGATTTTCCTTGACAAAATGGCCCATCATTAGTGATATTAGCATCAAGAAATCTAACATATACCCAGTATCGTTTTGGGATGAACTGAACGCCTGATTCAGGCGCAACCGCCATTGTTTCATCAGTCATATTGATGTCAACGACGACATCCGTGGTGAAGTATGGAAGATTTGCAGTGATTAGAATAACATTACATATATACAAGGGGGCGTTATGTCCTACAGTCGTAACACTCTGTTGGTCGTTACTATTCTGGCGGCGATTTCGGTGTGCATTGCCTTGGACGCCATGTCCGAAGTGAGCGGGCCCATCGATGCGCCCACGAATTACGTCTTTAGCCTGCCAAGGGAAACCGGAGCCATCGGCACGAGTTTTCTGGAAATGAATCAGAAATATAATACGGTGGGTGCGGACGGAGACTTGCGTGTATCAATCCCCTTGTTTGAGGTTCCCGGTAAGATACCGGTGCCTTTGACACTTTCATACAAGTCGGGAATTCAACTCGATCAGTCAGCCAGCTGGGTTGGCCTTGGTTGGAATCTCGGAGGGTGGTCAGTCAAGAGGGTTACGGTCAACGGTGATGATATTCAATCATTTACGTACCATGACCGGGACAATCAGTCCCGGTATTTTGTGCACGACGTATATCAGGTCGACATCCCGGGTAAGTCGCTAAGGTTCTTCAACACCGGGACGATCGAGCAGCCGCATTTCGTTCCGATGCAGCATTCGCTGGATTCGCTATATGTCGATGTTGATCCGGTGAGGCACGTAGTGTGTGACTCCTGCTGGGTTGATACGACATATATCTATGGATTCCCTATCTACTATCTACACTGCGAAGGCATGCCTAGCTATCAAATCGGCAACCCCGACATCTGGTCACCGCAGTGGGAATATACACGCTACAATTACTTTGTTCTGGTGGATGAAAACGCTACTCGGTATGTATTTAAGTTCGCGCTGCGGCGATCGGCCACGGGAGGTCCGGTGGAGGATTTCTACCGAACTCCGTCGGGGCAAATATTCGGTGGCACCTGCAACGTGGCATATGATGAGAGCCTCATTGAAAATGGGGAGTGGATGCTTTCAGCTATTCTCAGTCATGATTATGTCGACGGGGGCGGAGACCCGCTCGATCCGCTGGATTGCGGGAGTCCAAACTGCGAAGTTGATCCTCGCGCATACAATAGTGGTGCCTGGGTGAAGTTCGTCTACACCGGTCATCAGCCAGGAGACGGGTATAACAATAATCCCGAAAACACGAAGTTGGCGCGGTTAACCGGCAAATGGATCAACAGTCCGAACGGTGACGGTCAATCCTGGACTGATACTACTGAAGTTACTTATCTACGTAAGATTGTCACACCCACGGTCGTCGTGGACTTTCGTCTGCAATCCCTGGCGAATAAGTTTCGCAACATACGATACTGGCGCTCCGGGAGAGGTGATCTTTCTAGTCCGGTCTATGCCGGTTGGAATCCGGGCGACAGGACAGTCGATTATGTGCTATCTAGGATAAGGGTATTCGAATACGGCGGCGACAGTACCAAGCCGGTGGGGAATTGGATTGGCGACGCGGAGAGAGGCGAACCTATCTTTGCAGCGACATTCAATTACGAATGTCCAGATAGCGTACTACGCCAAGAATATCGAGACAGCGCGCAGCTCAAGAAGCAGTGGCACAATTTCTTCTATGACAATGGGAGCGGTTTCTCACAACAGGATGATCTTCCTATGCGCGATGGAGAAGCTACTTTGCGGAGCGTTGTCATCGGTACTGACAATAGGCTACAAGGCGCCTTCTACGAACCGTCACTGTACTCTGCTACTGAGCTTGCGCCGTTTGGGTACAAGAAACGGTACACTTTTGCGTACGACCTAAAATTGGAAGATCCAAATGGGCCACTTTCGAAGTTTCGATGGTCTGACACAAGTGGGTATGGATTCTGGCACAGTTTTGACAATTACGGTAGTTGGGTGTTGGGACAAGACTTACCATACCCACATTACCTTCTATCTAACAGAATTTGGGACAACGCTGATTTGAGGAACCAGGGTTGGTTCGAGAATACTACTCGGTTAATCCCCAGGGCGTGGACGTTCCGGGAGTTCTTCGGCTACCACTATCAATATCCACAGGCATGGTCGCTCACCAAGATGACTACACCGGAGGGGGTGACATACGGTTACGACTATGAGTCGGATGAGTTTAATATTGGCACCAATCATTGGGTCAGTGGTGGCTGTCGAGTTAAGAACATCATTGTCAATGCTCCAACAGACACTACAAAGAATTGGGGCGACACTGTACCTGTACATGCTCAGTATCCCTGGCGTGATGTCGATCGTACTGACACTATTAGGCTAACATATGGCAATGACGATGATGGTATCGGATATGCGACAAGCATGCCTGACAATTACGAAATATTCCGACATGAGTATTCGGATTCAAGTATGAGTCCCTGGGTCAATCACGAACGTCCTGGTCTCTTCCTGAGATTTCTCGGAGACAACGCTGATCATGTTATTCAGTATCCTCGGATTACCTGGCACCTACCGGGCAATAATGGGACAATAGAACAATATTATCTAACGACCGATACGATGCCGAGCCATAGGCGCGTCACAATGAAGTTTCGGACCACAACAAACAACTACGTTGTCAATACGATGGGAAGGAGTGATATCTCGTTCTACAATGCATTCTGGCTCGATCGGTCGACCCTGCACGGAGTAAACTACAAGACTATAATGAGGGACGCGAATCGGAGGGAAGTGTCGTACGACGAGAAAGTGTACTCCTGGCCGATAGTGACTGCGTCGCTCTTTCCTCAAACCGACGGTTTTGAGACTTCTCGCTTCACGTTTCAATCAAGTCGATTTGATTGTGACACAATTGCTATCAGCTACAATCTGCGGCTGGACAAGAACATCGTACGCAAAGACGGTGTCAGCACTACAACCAATTTCACCTACGAAACAGGTCCTCTGGCTCGTTTGATTTCTTCCAGCCAGGTAGCCAATGGCAAAGAGCGGATTACGGAATATGAGTACGCGGCCACCGGCATAGCTGGACAGACTACCGTCTTCGACAATCGTCACTATCTGTCATTAAAGACCGAGGCTGTTACCCGGGAAGTCCCCGGAGATGTACGAGCCCAGCAACTATTTACTTACAAGAGCGATTTTCCGTCCCAGAATCGATCGGGACAACAGGCAGTCTTCTACCTGCACGAAACCAAAGATTCCGTTGACAACTTCAGCGCACCTAACAAGTATCTAGTGACCGAAGTACTTGACGTTGACCGACTCGGCAATCCTGTTGCAGTCCGAATGCCGGATGGCACAGAAACCGGTGGCGTTTATAGCCATCGCGGCCTGGAGGCATCGTTTGCCAATGTGGACGGAGACAATTGGGCATATTTCTCTGAAGACGAGACGGTTCCTGGTTTCACTCCGCCGAATCAACCACCCAGGCTGCATCTGCATGCGCCGAGTTCTATTGTAGGGCCTGTCGCGCCGACCTTCACAGGCGCACGATCTTGCTTGATACCTGCGACAAACGCTACGCAAGTCGAGGGCATCGGAGCCTTTTGGGCTAGTCCGCCTGCTGGGATGTACGTTGCCGAGTGTTGGGTCATATCGCCCGGCAGCGGGGGTACCGCTCAGCTATATTTGACTAATCAGAGTCAAACCGTTACTGCCGCCATGACCGCGACGAACCAATGGCAACATTTGGTATGCTCGCTACAAGTAACTCAGGGACAGCTACTTTCTGTCGGCACGCAGGCTACTATGGATAGCGCCTACGTAGACAATTTCCGAGTCTATCCCGTCGGCTCCCTGGCGTCGTCATTCACCTACGATCCCTTGCTCAGAAAGACGACGGCAGCCGGTCCGGACAATGTGCCCTCACGCGCATTCTACAACCAGTATGGTGATCTGTCATGCGTGGCTGACTACAAGTACAGCCCAATTGAAGACAGAGAGTGGTTCTACAAATCAACAGAGCCGTTGACACGGCCCAGCTATGATCTTCCTACGACGCAATTTGACAAAGGACTGCGCTATAGAGCTGATATGCCCAACGCAGTCTATACCCTTAAGGGTCGCGGCACCGGTATCTGCGACGATTTTTCGTCATCGCGTCTCCACCAGTACCAGTACGATACAACGCTCTCGCTTGCGAACGGTCGACTATGGTTCGAAGCCAATAATAGCTCTCCTTTTGCGAGACATGGTGACCTGGTCGTTCCAGTCCAACCGTTCAACGATGGCATCATGTTCTTTGATGTGCTTGATTCGATAGAATACACTTTCGGTGCGTGTGACAATACTCAATCAGGTGGCGACGAGCTTTGGAGCCACCTGTGGTACGGATGTGAGAATGATCAGGGCGGGGGGTACGGTGTATGTATCACGGACAGCCATCATTTCATGGTCTTCCGCTACTCAAACCAAAATGAGTATGAGAACAGCCGTCAGTACTTGGCGAACATAGAATTGCATCTCCTTGGCGATAGTGGATTGGGTAATTGCGGATATGCAAGCGGCAACGACGCTTGGGGTATGGAATACTCAGTGCGTGTGTCAAAAGGCAAGCAAAGACTTGGGGTGGGGCGCATTGGCAACGACTTGTATTTCTTCATCAACAACGATTGCGTTTATAGGCTGACGGATACGTATTTCGGAAGCACTAAGTTTACTGCTCTACACCTGCGCCTGCGGCGCGGCAGCGATGAAATCTGCAGTCTCCGAAGCTGGGTAGACAATCTTGTATTTGTCAGCGACCCTACGGTCACGGCCGATTTCATCAACTCATTTGGCAAGGTTAAGCAAACGCAGACGTTTGATGGATCGCGGATTGCCATAACCGGCGCAACCTACACCTTCGACGGTCAGAAGGAGTGTGGATTCAAACCCGTATGGCTTACACCGTCAGCTACATACGGGTGCTTCAGTTGGATAAACGATGAAGTGAATCCCTTTGATTTCGTAACTTCATACTTGAATAGCGAGTCGATGTTTGCCTGGCAGCCTGGGACGGCCCTTGATGCAGGGTGCTACTTGACTTCATATTATCAAGATTCGGTTGTCATGCCGGATGTGTACGATGCCGGGCTTCAAGTACCGTACACGTACGCGCAATATAGTGATGATCCTTTGCGCCGACCGTGGGTGATGAGTCCCCCAGGGGCATTCAGGGATTATCCAATCACTCAAGATTACCGCAGCTCAGATACAACTATGTACGGCTATTCTGCGCCGAGTTATGCGGCCGACAGCGTATTCGATGAGTTGATTATTGATGAGAACAACAATGTTGTCCACACTTACAGGGATAAGTTGAACCGAGTCATCGGATCATCGCGAACGTCATTCGCATCGGAAGAAGTGGATTGTGCGGGTTCTGCCAAAGACACCAGCGTGGTAATCAACTGCCATGGTGAATATCCGGGTTACCAGGAGGGCGTCTACTATCAGTCATACTCGCTGACGATACCACAGCACACCGAACCGAGCCCACAGGTAGCTCAAGTGGAAAGCAAATTTCATTTTGATGCCGCTGATGAACTCTGTGATTCGGCGTTGTATACAAGTGTATACCGAAATGATACCTTGGTAGTTCACCGAACAGGTGCGGGTGGGATGTGCCAGTTGAGCGACTGGACGGATTACAATGCGATCGACGTAAAGGCAGGCGACTATATAATTCTTATTGCCGCTTATCCTGAAGGTTATGGGCCCTGGGGTTATGTTGACCTGAGGTTCAAGTTCGACGTCTGCGACGGTGCGCTGGTGCCGCTGGACACGGCGGATGTGTATACAACGACGAAGTTCTACAAGAACTTCTTCGGCAACGACACGCTGGTCGTTCAGCCGGAGGAACAAGGCATCCACCGTCACTACAACAATCACGGCTGGCTAACGTTAGACTCGGCCGGGGACTATGGCGTTGAAGAGCATTTGTACGATAAGAATGGCAACCCTAGATTCACACTGACTGCTTCGGACGGCTTCTATAATCCGAATAGATTCCATTACATGAAGTACGACCCGCATAGCCGACCCGTAGAAGAAGGTGTCATTCTGGGTGTATTACACCGTACTCAGTTCAATGCGTTCATCCCGGAGTACCCTAGTCCGTCCACGCATGACACGGCCGAGTACCGCGTGACAGCCCGGTATTTCTACGACCAGGGAGAGTTCGGTCGCGGCCGCCTCACAAAGGCGGTAAGCTACGCGTCTGGACACTCAGATTCGGCATCATGGGAGGAATACGTCTACGATGCGTATGGTCGCGTGGCACAGAAGAAACAGTACATTTGTGGTATCGATACAGCTTCAATTACGCGCGATTTCGCAATGACGTACAATAGCATTGGTCAGCAGCTCCAGGTCAGATACCCCAACCAGAAGTACGTCAACTACTCGTACAACCGGGCCGGACAGGTGACCCAGGTGGCAGACAGCGTGTCGTCGATGAGAGTCCAATTTGACTACTGGCCCACCGGCCAGGTCAGGAAGAAAGCATTCGGCAGCACCGGTACCGCCCAGATAGTCGACTACAAGTATAATGCTCGTGACTGGCTGGTAAGCATCAATGACGGTCAGGTGACAAATGTCGAAAGCGGTAGTGGTGATCATGTTGGTCTGGAACTGACCTACAACTCTAACGCATATGCGGGACCGCAGTCTCAGTTTCCTGCCGGCTACTACAATGGCAACATCGCTTCTTATACGGCTCGGGTAAGCGATGCGGCCGTGACGGGAGGAGTACGAACTACGGTACAGAAGTTCGCCTATGATCCTCTGGACCGCATGGCGGGCGAGGACTTTACCGGGAATACTTTGCCCTCGCCGACAGCGCAACTCTACGGTTACGATCGCAACGGCAATCTAACCAATGTGAGGCGCGCCAGCAACTCCCTGCTCTTACAGGGCTACAGTTACTATCCCGGCACCAATCAGGTGAGATGTATAGGGCCTTCGCTGAACTGCAGCACGGACAATTTCTTGTATATGCCCTCCGGCTCGATCTACCGCTACGAGAGTGAAGACATGGACATGTCGTACAATTATGCGGAACAATTGGCCGGTCGGGTGAGGCAAGGGCAGGTATTGCGGGATTCGGTACATTACTGGTACAATACGTCAGGTCAGCGAATAGCCAAGAAGACGGAAGAAGTCCTTGATATGCAGTGCTGGGCGGAAGGTGATTCGACCGGAATCAACGACGATCCGGTCTCGGGACAGTCGATGAGACCTCCGGGTGGCTCGACTCTCGATTCTATGATGCGGTCTCGCGATGCCTTGTCTTTGGAGTCGGAGGCGGCTCCTCGTGCCAAGGTTGCACCAACGCTAAATGGTAAGACTCCTGGTGACGGAGGCGGGGGTGAGGGGTACTGGTATCCGTGTCCGGAGAAGGAGACGGCCCGGTGGGGATATTATTACCTTGGCGGCGATATGTTGAGCGACTATTTTAAGGCCGGAGCGAGTACAACTCTGTATGGCAATTATGTGTACGCCAACGGCGAGCGGATTGCGAAGTTCAAGGCCGGCCTTCAGACGGACGTGGCCTATTACGTGGGCGACCATCTCGGTTCGGTGTTGGCGACGATCGGTTACAACGGCAATGTCAAGACGCATAACCTGTACCGTCCGTGGGGCGAGATGCTGAGCAGCAAAGTGATCGGTCCCAGTGCGAACAATTTCCGATACACGGGTCAGTATCTGGACGAAGAGCTGGGCCGAGACATTGCGTACTACGGCCAGCGGTACTATGATCCGGCGCTGAAGATCTTCACGTCACCGGACCCGCTGTGGTATAAGGATCCCGGGACGGGTTCGTATGTCTACTGCCGGAACAACCCGGTGAAGTTCGTGGATCGGCAAGGTGATTCTGTGACACTATTCATAGATCATGATAGGGCCTACGGCGCAGGTCACATGTTCGGAGCAGTTGGTAATGATCGCACTGGCTGGACGGTGTTGTCCTTCGAGCGAAAAGGGGGGGATGGCTTCCCATTGTACACAGGGGGAGATCTGGATGTACAACGATTTGGAGAGCCGTTGCAGGATATTATGGATGCAGAGTTGCAGATTCAGAATGGCTATGTAGCCGACGAAGCAAAGATGTGGGAGACGTCGGCCGAATTTGACCAGAAAGTCATGGATCGTATCAATCAAATTAAGAATGGCGGCGATGACCCGGCTTATGCTCTCTTCGGATTCAATTGCGCTGACGCGGCGATCTATATTCTCTTTGGGATCGCTCCTACGGAGATTCCTGGTCCGGCGCTGCCAAATTTGTATTTCAAAGTTCTGAAGGGCGACAAGACGTTGAAATCTCCAACGCAGAAGGCATCAGGAGACAAGAAGCCAAAGGGATGGAACTCTGAAGTCAAGATAGACGCATATGATCCTGAGAATGGAATGCCACCGCTGGAACCTTAGGACTCTTCTTATGGCTGAGAACAATACAGTTCGTAGACGAAGCATGCTGTCGCGTGGGGTGTTGCTGATGATCGTCGGCATGACAGTCCAGACGGGTTGTCAGTCCACTGGCACGACGGAAGCTTTGCCCCAATACAGCGGTACACTACTTATGTCGACTACCCACGGAACAATGGCTTTGGATTTATCGACCGGTAGACAGCAGCTCGTTCCATGGGAAACGAAAGAACTAAAAGCGCAAATGCAATGCGCTGATGCGGGCGGTTCATTATTCACGGTACTCAAGGCTGGCTATGAGGGTTTTTGGACGGCGGATAGCCTCCCACTTTCGGATGCACCGGTCGGTCGCTATGTGCCTATGTCGGCAGCAGTTATTATTGAGGCCAAGTTGTCGACCCCCGAATTTGCCTGCTGGTCAATAGACCGTGACCGTACAACAGGCCACCTCCTATACTGCGGGCGATTCAACAATAAGCGAGGCATCTTCTGTCTGGATTCAATATTCACACTTATTCAGGATGTGACTCATTACTTCGTAACTGTAGATACTCTGGTTGCCGACGGATCGTTGAAGGAGCCAACTCACCAGGGGCCGATCGCGACGGGGTTCTTTCTTACAGACAGCACTGTGCTCATCAGTGAGCATGGTGTATACGCTGTAACACTGACAACCGGTGACAAGAGGCAAGTGTGCAGCGGTGTACTGGTGGCGATATCGCGGGATCGCGAGAAGATAGCTGTGGCTGATGGATTCGACCGCGATCAACATGTGCGGATACTCAGCCTCCGAGACAGCGTCTGGACAGATGTTGACAGCGATAAGGAGCGCCTGTATACGGGCTGCTTTGCACCCGATGGCAAGGTTTACGTATACACAAAGGTAGAAGGCGTCTTGGACGACCGGAAACGAGTGTGGTTATACGATCTCGGTACGGGTGATCACATTAAGACTAATCTTACCGGTGGTATCAGCGAGCTATCCTCGCTGTATTGGATCGACAAGCGATACCCCCAGATTCTGGACAGTGTGGCTGACCAATAGCCGTACAGCCCACGCTTCGGGTGGGCTGATCAAGCGAGCGGATTGCGACGTTCACGACCGGAGGTACCAGTGACATCAAGTATTTCATCACGGATCACCTCGGTTCGGTGTTGGCGACGATAGGTTACAACGGCAATGTCAAGACGCATAACCTGTACCGTCCGTGGGGCGAGATGCTGAGCAGCAAAGTGATCGGCCCCAGTGCGAACAACTTCCGGTACACGGGTCAGTACCTCGACGAAGACCTGAGCCGGGACATTGCGTACTACGGCCAGCGGTACTATGATCCGGCGCTGAAGATCTTCACGTCACCGGACCCGCTGTGGTACAAGACGCCAGGGATTGGGTCGTATGTGTATTGCGCCAATACTGCTGAATCCCGGCGCCAATGTTGTAATGTCTGACCAACTTGACCTTTCAAGATGCACACCCATGGCAGCGTTGAACTTACGGTCAGGATTCAGATGTTCGTCCCAACCGTCAGATGACGTTCCGTCTGGCCCGTTTCCCGTTCTTTACGGTCAGTTCAAGAGGGATGGCCACCAGTACCTTCGGTTCGAGTCCCTGCACCGCTATTTTATCCAAGCCAAAGATACACAATCCATTACGGCTGTTCGTTGAAATTTCTCACGCATGTGTGTCATATTCGTGACAATTCTCAACCCGAAAGTAGGTGTCTCGCTCAGTCCGACACGACGTTGTAGGAGAGCTATAGTCGCGCAATCCTTGATCAGAGGAACCCGTCAAAGACGAAATATCGGTTCGAAACGTTTTGCTACGGGCCGAATAGCTGCTCGATCTATCGGGCTGGCGCCACTCGCAAGGTGCCTGGCCGGAATGGAATGATCTGGGAAGAGAACTGGATCGACGATGAGGCGACATCGCGCCGAGCACCGGATGAATGAGTCTATCACCACACGACGCTGTGGGACCACTGAGCGATTACGACGATCACATCATTAATAGAATCAATCATTGTCGTCTTACCAGGCATCCTGGTGGCTTTTATCCTCATTGCGATGTACTTGCCTCTGTTCGAACTCGTCAACACGCTTTGAACGAACAGACGGGTGCTTCAAAGTCATCGCTTACATGATCTCATTAGATACGTGGTGGTCAGTTCATGAGAATGTGACATTGTTTGTTCAGAAAGTGCTTGACATATGATCCTTTGTACGACATAATAGCGTCAAGGAGTATTGTACATATACATAAGGCATGCAGGGATGAACTGATCATCTGGTACAGGTGTGTATCTGTCGTTGATAGATCGGCTATCTGAGAGCACTTGAAGGTGCGGTTTGGTCTGTTCGTGCGTATGACAATGTGCGGGAACCTAACCTGCTGTTGTGGGTGCTGCACGATTGACAATAAGGTACACTGTGTTACTATATGAACTTGGGGCCGGCATGTGCGATAGCGACGAGACTCAACAAATTAGTTGCGGTATAACGCAATGCAAAGAGTCGTCTTGGGAGGACGAAATGTTCGACTACACTGATCATCCACGGGAAAGCAAGTCAACCTATGAATGCAATTGGCCAAGAGGACTTTCACTATGCACTATGGATGCTCTGCTGTTGGCTGCTATCGTCATTGTCGCGCTTCTGTTGTGCCCGCCTGATACGCTCGGGCAAGGCGATATTATTTCTGGCTGTAATGGTGACTGTGCAAACGGAGCAAGTGTCTCGGTGCAGCACTCGTCGGTTGTAAACGCTGCCACTCGCACCCACAAATTTCGCGTTAACGGATCAGGCACTATGTTCGATGCTTATCCAAGCGCGACAAATCGTTTCTCGGTGAAGTGCGTTGCAGGGGGCAATGGGTTTGGTAGTTCGGTCGAATGTACTGCGGGAATACCCAACGATACAGGCTGTGTCCATTGCAACATCAGCGACAAGTATCTGACCGTGGGTTGGTGCAGCCGTGTTGTCACATTTGAAACTGCTGCCTCATCCTATGACAATAACAGTACTGTGGTGATATGCAGGAGCAAGTCCAATGTTGCTGTTAGCGTGCCGTTTCTGCCGGACGTGGCGGCGGATTTTGGCCCTATGGCATGCGCGTCAGCTATAAGTGATCCGGTTAATGCAGTCAACGGGAATCTCAATTTGGTCCGGACTGACGCGGTGGTGGAGAATGATGCAGGGCTCCCCATTTCGTTTACGCGCTACTACAACAGCTACTCCAATGAAAGCAAGCCAAATCCCACCAAGATGTGGACTTACAACTACAACGCCAGGCTGTATGAAGCAGATCGGTGGTACCCTTACAATGATCTCTCTGAAGCGTATATTGTGAATGAGGTTGTCATGGTAGAGGGGACCGGCAGGGCAATACACTTCAAGGGACAGGGGAGTGTGGGCAATCGGTCGTTCAGTCCGGTCGAATCGGAATACGCTCTGGACTACAATGCGGATAGTAACAGATATGTCGTTACGACCGACGATGGTACCCTACTCGAATTCTCCTACGGGGATACACTACTGTTCAACCTGACCAAGATCACAGACCGTAACGGCAATCAAATCAAGTTAGATTGGTCGGGCGGTTATCTGCGTCGCATTGCTGTTGATAGCACTAGACACCTTGATTTGGAGTACACCACCGCAGGAGGACAGTACGTGCTGTACAGCGTCAATGACGCGGACAACCATGTGTTGGTTAGATACGCATACGTGGACTCGACGGGATTCCTGAGGAAAGTGACCTACCCGGACAGTTCGTGGGAGCAATACACGGCCGGGACAGCGTCCGCAGATCGCCGCCGCATTGTGCAGACCACCACTTCGGACGGTGCTTCGTGGCATTTTAGATATGGTTCATGTGGCATGGTAGTAGAAGCGTACAACGATATTGGCCCTGACGTGGAGCACGTATCATTGGCCTATACGCAAGATTCCACTGAGTTCTATGTCGATACGATTGTCGACGGTGTGGATACCACGATCGACACCGTCATCACGGCTCGCATATACGAGACGGAAGTGACTCAGAATCACGATACTTCTCTAACAACCTCCTATTATTCCCGACAGAACACCGGAAACTGGCGACGTTACCTGGAAGATGTTGTTGACAATGACTGCGGTAGCTGCGGTCGTCACTTCCACCATGACTTTCAGGGGCGCGTAACTTCAGTCGAGTACGCCAATGGGCGCATTGACTTGACGGAGTATGACGATTACGGCAACCTCGATACTCTTATTCGTGACGCCTATTACGGAGACTCAATTACTACGACCTTCGAATACGACGCTACCTATAATCTGCCGACTCGCATCAAAATGGCCAGTGTCGCCAATCCGTCGGGGTATCGAGAAACGGTATTGGTTCGAGATTCCAATGGCAACGCTTTAGAACGGATTGAAACCGGCTGGATCGATTCCAGTACTAGCTACGCTGACACCTCCAGGTTTGACTACAACTCTCGAGGTCAACTCATCAAAGTTGATGGTCCACGTACAAATATTGCTGATACGATTGCTCTTCGATACGACTCGACTACCGCAGACTTGCTTTATGCGATCTTCCCAAACGGCGATACCGTGGCTTTCGGAGCACGCGACATCGGGCCGGGAAGTATGCCGTATGTCATTGAGCCAAATGGCGTTAAGACAGAATACGAGTACGACAAACGGGGGCGTGTCAACCGCATCCTCGAGAACTCACTAAGCGCCGATAGTGCGTCCACAGACCTGACTCTCAATTGCAAGGGAGCCATCACTGAGATCACCTCGCCGATGGGCAACACTTATTCGTTGAACTATGATGAGCACAACTGGCTGACATATCTCCTCAATGGTAGCGGCGACTCTATAGCGTACGACTACGACAACATGTCGAACCTCAGCAGCGTCAATTACTACGACACTGCCAATCAGCTTCGCATGCAAGAGGCATACACCTACAACTGGAAGTCCCAGTTGACCGAGCGGGAAGGGTACGAGTACCGCTATGACGCGATGGGGTGGCTTGATACGATTATAGTCTCAGCACTAAATGACTCCACCTTCATAGAGTATGACCTATTTGGCAGAGTGACGGAGATTGTAGAAGTGGCAGATGACGGCTCTCACCTGACGACCCATCTGGCTTATGACATCCAGGACAACCTCACACGAGTCACCGATCCGGACAGCAATGTGTTCGCGTTCTGGTACGATGATCGCGGCCATTTGCTAAGAGATAGCTGCGCGGTTACTGGGGTGACCGAGTACGCTTACGACGCTGCGGGTAACCTGGTCAGTCACGCCGATGCCAGCGGGACGACGGTTGAGTTCGAATACGATGCTCTGGGGCGGGTGACTTTGGCTGACTACCCGGACAGCACGCTGGATGTTACCTATGAGTACGACGGCGACTCGACATCTGCCTATGCCCGGGGTCGGCTGGTGAGGGAAGCGAAAGATGGAGTGGGTATCGAATATGAGTACGATGCCTTCGGGCGGGTGATCGAGGAAGCCCACGAACTTGACGACACATCCTGCGTCATAGCATACACTTACACCAAGAATGGTGAGGTTGCCTCGGTGACCTATCCGTCGGGTGTAGAGTACACCTACTCGTACGATTCCGAGGGACGTGTGAGCCGGGTGAGCGCTCAGTTCGGCGAGGGACAATCTCAAGTCATTGCGGATTCGATTGCCTACGAGCCTTTCGGCGGGATCAAGTCGGTCTGGTACGGCAACGGGATAGAGACTAAGTACAATTATGACACCCGGGGATTTCTTACGGGGATCAGTACTGGTGCGGACACGGTCTTGCGGCGGTCGTACCTGTACGATACAACTGGGAACGTGCTGTCGTACTACGATTCGCTCAATACGGGGAATAGCACGAGCTATTCCTATGACAAGCAGAACCGCTTGACCCGGATGATTCGATCGTCACTGGCGCAGGACACAATCCGGTACGAGTATTATGACAACGGCGACCGTCGCAGAGAGATAGTGGGCTATGATACAACGACTTACACCTATGCGAACAACCGACTGACCGGCTTGTCCGGGTTCACACAGGCGAGTTTTGTATACGATGATATTGGCAATCTGGTCACGCAGGTAGTCGGGTCTGACACCACCGAGTACGGGTATGACCAAGCGAACCGGTTGGTGTCGGTGACTCAGAACGACACGACCTACCAGCAGGCCTACAACTCGAGGAGCCAGCGCTCGTCCTTGACCACGCCCGGTGGGACAAGCCGGTACATTCATGCCGCCAACGGGCTGCTGCTGACCGAATACTACTCCGGGGATTGGGAGACCGACTATGTCTACTTATACGGGCAGCCGATCGCGCGAGTGTGGGCGTACAACGAGGAAGTAGACACTACAACCGTGACCCATTTTGACATTGGCTGGTACCACAACGACCATCTCGGGACGCCACAGGCCGTGACCGACTCTGCAAAGACTATCCGCTGGAGTGCGCAGTACTACCCGTTTGGCGCGCTGGCAAGTGAGAACGCGTCAACGCTTAGTAATCCGCGGTTCCCTGGACAATACCATGACCGTTCGACCGATTTGTACTACAACATGTTCCGCCAGTACCAGCCAACCCTGGGTCGGTATATAACGCCGGACCCGATTGGTATTGCTGGAGGGTTGAATTTGTATGGCTACGCCGGCCAGAATCCGATAAACTATATAGACCCTATGGGGTTGTACTCTTTGGGTGAGTTTGGTGACGATGCCGCTCAATTCATGATAGGATTTGGTGATGTAGCATCACTGGGCATCACCAAAATAATAAGGCGCACGGAACTCTATGGCGGAGACTACTATACCGATGTTTGCTCGAACGCTTACAAGATTGGAGAATGGGCTGGATTCGCCGCTAGTACATTCACAGGTCTAACCGGAGGAGTGAGAATGTCTCTGGCACGGTCTGCCAGGTATTGGAAGCTGGGCTCAACAAGGTCGGGATTACAGTTCTCACACTGGTTTCCGACAAGGTACTTCGAAAAACTTGGTATTGCGAGGTTCAATCGTTACACGATTTGGAACGGCAACTACGTGTCTAAGTGGGTGCACACAATGCATGACCCGAGAGGGAACTTCGTAAAAGGCATTACCAGAGATATGAAGTGGCCGTGGGCAATGCGCCAATGGACGAGGCTACCACTTCCATACAGGGGACTAATATTTGGCGCCGCCTATGGCACGCTCGGAATGTTTATCAATGACTGGCTCGACCAGAACTGATTGCAGTGTGAATAGTGTAACTACAGGAGCGTTTGACGCTTGAATAACCACTTGGATTGGCTGCCCAATATGGAACTATCAGATCGTGGTATGGGCTTCGTAGATGATTCGTTGTCGCCCGGAATGCAGCGATATCCCGCAATCAGTCAACGTCTGATCATGTCAGAGCAAGTGAACAACTCCACATCGGTAGCTGATCTACCCGGTCACCTCTGTTGATCTGAGTCTATGGAAAGGATGTGACATGAGTGAAGCCAACGTGACCGATTTCCTGTCGAAAGTCGAGTCATCAATTTGCTTTGGAATTGGGAAGCTTGTGTGCTGGCATAGACGCAGGCCGTATGAGTCGCTTGTTCTTGACAGAATTTGTGATGCCTTACCGCCCCTCGCCCGCAACTGCATGCGGATGCAAATGTCGCAATTGAATATTACCTCTCATTGGGATAAGGGACAGACGCTAACGTTTTCATCGTATCGCAAATTGTGGCATGTGACACCGATCGTGTCAGCTCCGTTTGCTTTCAGCGATATCCTGCTCCAGCCGGTCGCTTCCGCAATCGTGAGGGGGTACCACAACCCCGAGAACCACCAGGTACGTGCGGACTTGTACATATCTCGCGGTTGTCTGTGCCAGATGAGTTTCGAACAGTCTCCGCGCCAGGTGTTCGGAACAAGTAGCCCTCGTCCGGCAGACATTGAAGTTTCAGATGTTCACGTACTGTTTGACCCGATGGATGCAAATCCTTTTCCATGTGAACATGCTAGCTCTATTGAAGCGTTGCCGGTGTGGATCAGGAGCCTATTGTGCTCACGCGAATGTGCCGCTATTTGGGGACCTCTCAGCGAGGAGAACCGCGGCAGAATAGTAGATTACTATGACTTGGCGTTTCCGCAGGATTATCTCGAGTTCACAGCCTGTTGCGAATACTTGAAATGTGACGAACTGATAGAAATACTTGGACCTTCTCAAGCATGGGTCTACGTGACGCCACACGAGTATGTCCTCAAGTTAGCCGACATTGTAGGCTACGGAGCCTTGTGTCTTCTTCGCAATCGGGAGCCCGGATTGTACTACATAGATAACGAAGAGCACATTCCGATTCCGGTGGGAAACTCGTTCAAGGAGGCTGTCGAGAAGGCGCTTACCGTTGGAGTTCAAGAATGGAACGATCAGTGCGCTGACTTCGTATGAGCACAAAACACTCCCGGATCGTGATTGGCGACGTGTTCTCGGTGAGGATCAATGAGCAATCGCGGAAGTACTTTCAATATGTGGCCAACGATCCCACACAACTTAATGCGGACGTTGTTAGAGCTTTCGCACGGGCTCATCCCGTGACGGATTCTCCTGTTCTGAAAAGCATAATCGACGACGATGTCGCATTCTATGCGCATGTGGTCATTCATTGGGGAATTAGGATGGGGCTCTGGGAGAGAGTCGGTAATGTATCCGAGACGGGCGATCTTAGAGTTCTGTTCAGAGACACGAACGACTACGGATGTAAGCTGGGCGAAACACCGGTTGCAATATCGCACAACTGGTATGTGTGGCGAATTGGTGAGGAATTCAAGCGTGTAGGAAAACTGCATGGGGAGAACAGAAAAGCTGAGGTTGGTATTGTCGTATCCCCGCCGGACATTGTCAAGCGCATGCAAACTGGTAAGTATAGCTTCGTGTATCCTGATTTTGAATAGTGCTGAGCGGTCACCAATTGGCACTGTTTAGCTCAGTGCAAGCGGGCGCATGTTAAGAATTGGCGGCATTCATACTTTGACAGGCGGAAGGTGCAACGTGTGATCAGGCAGGGTTGTGGAACGACGTGGATACAACAGTCGACAATCGGATCCAAGGGTGTGTGACAAGTTTGTGACAACTTCTATTCCAAACAGTTCAAAACAACTCAAAACAGTTTAAACCAGTTCAAAAGACCCAACCCCATACGTATCAAGGTGTTATTCGTCAATTCTATGTACTTCAGGAAGATTGCGCGAGCTGGCCTGATCGACTCCGGGGTTCGAGTCCCTGCACCGCTATTTTTTATTTTGAGACGGCTAGGTGAGGGGGGCGTCGCAGAAGGCGAGATTAGTCAACAGGCATCAAGCGGTGAGGCACACGACGTCTCCGCCAGGTTTCGAGCAGTAGTTCGTAGTCCGCGCTTGAGTTTATTCTACGCCTGACTTGAACTAACATTAAACGGCTCAATCGAATGGGCTAAATCTCTTTTCAACCTTTGGAGTAATGGACACGGTCCTGCTCAACCACTAAATTGTGTGAGAATAGCCACAGGGCGATAGAACCGAATCACCGAATGTGAACAATAAACGATTATCAAGACACAGAGACAAGATCTATGAACTCGACAGATAGTCATCATCGCGCAATTCTTCAGCGAATCGCCCGAAGAGTCATGACAGAGAGGGGATTACTCCCCGACTTCTCTCCGGCAGCCCTGCAGCAGCTCGCCGGGATCAAGACTCCCGCCACCGTCGACGGCGGGAAAGTACGAGATATGACCAACCTGCTGTGGGCTTCCATCGACAACGATGATTCCAGGGACCTGGATCAGTTGACGGTCGCTGAAGCCATGCCCGGAGACATGACGAAGATACTGGTCGCTATCGCCGACGTAGATTCGCTGGTGAAGGCCGGCACGGCTATCGACCAACACGCCCGGCACAATACCACTTCGGTATATACCGCCGCCGAAATCTTTCCGATGCTTCCCGAAAATCTTTCCACCAACCTCACTTCACTGAATGTCCATGAGGATCGGCTGTCGGTAGTCATCGAGATGGTGATAGGTGCGGACGGATCCCTGCACGACTCTGACATTTATCGGGCTCGGGTTCGCAATCAAGCACAGCTCGCCTATAACGGCGTAGCGTCATGGCTGGAAGGTAGTGGGAGCGTGCCTGAGGCTGTGAATGCCGTAAAGGGTCTTGAAGAGAACCTGCGCTTGCAGGACAGAGTCGCTCAAAGCTTGAAGAATCTCCGGCATACTCACGGCGCCCTTAGCTTTGAGACTGTCGAAGCCAAGCCGGTCTTTGATGGCGACAGTATCCGCGAACTCGCCGTGGAAGAGAAGAACCGTGCCAAGGATATTATTGAAGATTTCATGATTGCAGCCAACGGAGCAACGGCGCGCTATCTCGCCGCCAGACGGTTCCCGTCTTTGCGCCGCGTGGTCCGCACCCCAAAGCGATGGGAACGGATTGTGGCGATTGCCAAAGAACACGAATTCATCCTTCCTGATGTTCCGGACTCCAAAGCTCTGGAAGCATTCTTGACGAAGCAGAAGGCGGCCGATCCGGTAAAATTCCCTGACCTTTCTCTTTCAGTCATAAAACTTATGGGACCGGGCGAGTATGTGGCCGAGTTGCCAGGGGAGACTGCCCCGGGACACTTTGGACTCGCCGTGAAGGATTACACTCATTCCACCGCCCCCAACCGTCGCTACCCCGATCTTATCACACAGCGCTTGCTGAAGGCTGCCATAGAAAGCAAACCGGTACCGTACGGTATCGATGAATTGGAAGCCCTGGCTGCCCATTGCACCGAAGAAGAGGATGCGGCCAACAAGGTGGAGCGACAGGTCACGAAATCCGCCGCGGCCATGCTGCTGGAATCAAGTATCGGTGAACAGTTCGACGCTATTGTCACCGGCTCAGGACCGAAGGGAACCTGGGTTCGTCTTTTCCGTCCACCGGTTGAAGGCCGACTGGAGCAGGCAACGGGAAATATCGACGTAGGTCACCGGGTGCACGTTCAACTGGTTCACGTGGACGTGGAGCGCGGTTTCATTGATTTCAACAGGGTGTGACAGTCTCGACTATAAGACCAGATGTCAGAGAAGGTGGGTTCGATTAGATACGCCGATGTCAAACGCTACCCCGGCGGCTCTTCGTGCCAAGAAGTGATTGGTACGCATTGTGTTCCAGTACGCTCCTGAGAGGCTGCAGACATTTTCCCATTGCACTCTCTGGGAGTAAACGCTATAATTATTTACGATAGCATGGCTCTGTCCATGCTATGACTGGGTTGAGTCGCCCCAAATTCAGCCGCTACTTGTGGAATCACTCAGCAAGGCCGGGGCTTCTGTTGACGATGGAGGAATCGTGATATGGCAAAAATCAAAGTTCTGTTGATAGAGGACAATCGCCTCCTTCGCGAAGGAATTGCCAAAATGCTCAATTCCGAGGCGGACATGAAGGTGGTGTCGTCTTCAGGCAATGGCGACGCCTTCGAAAAGGCCGCAAAGCTGTCACCAGACGTGGTGCTGCTGAGACCTGGGTCTCCAGGACCAAGACAGTCTGGAAACGGTTGAATTAGTAAAACGCCAATTTCCCAAGACGCACGTAATCGTCATGGATCTGGTTCCGGCACATGCCGAGGTTGCTGAATTTGTCAGAGCCGGGGTTGCCGGTTTCATTCTCAAAGACGCGTCCCTTCACGATTTCCTGCACACTATCAGGGCGGTGTCGCAGGGAACAAAGGTTCTCCCGCCGTTGATGACCAGTTCGCTTTTCTCTCAAATCGTCGAGCACGCACTTCAGGGTGGCCAGGTGAACAAGTTAATCTCCGCTATCAAGATGACGAGCCGGGAGCAGGATGTGATTCATAATATAGCCGCTGGAAAGAGCAATAAAGAGATCGCCAGTGAGCTCAATATTGCCGTCTATACCGTCAAGAGCCACGTGCATAACATATTAGAGAAGCTGGCTCTCCACACTCGACTGGAGTTGGCGACGTTTGCCCATTCACGGGGTATGAACAAGCAGACTCCACCGCTATCCCCCGAAGATAGCGAGTAATACTGCTGTCCGAAGAGCTAATCCCTTTTTCATCCTTTAGAGCGATTGATTTCCTAGGGAATCGGTCGTAAGCTTTACTGGGTAAACATAATGCCGTGGTCTCTCTGTACGGCCTTTACCGGCCCGGAAAGGACCCCGGCTAAATTTATGAAAGAACGGCTCGCAATGGCAAAGATTAAGGTCTTGCTGATCGAAGACAATCCCCTCTTACGCGATGGAACCACCGCAATGCTCAACGAGCAAGAGGACATTACGGCAGTATCGACTGCCGGCAATATAAGTGCCCTCGCGAAAGCCAAGAAGCTGGTACCGGACGTAGTCTTGCTCGACCTGGGCCTCAGGAGTCAGAGCAGTCTGAAAGTGCTCGAGTCCATCAAGAAGCGGTACCCTCGAGCGGAAGTGATAGTCATGGACTTGATCCCGTCACATGCCGACGTGGTCGCATTCGTGAAGGCGGGAGTGTCCGGCTTTGTTCCCAAGGACGCGACTCTTGACGATTTCCTGAACACCATCAGATCGGTTATCAAGGGAGTAAGGATTCTGCCTCCGACCATGGCCGATTCGCTCTTTTCCAAGATCGTGGAGAGCGCAATTCAGGAGGGGACGGTGGATCACGTGATGGCTGCTGTCAAATTGACCGAGCGTGAGCACGAAGTGGTTAAGCTATTGGCCAAAGGCCGAAGCAACGCCGAGATAGCTCTCAAACTAGAGATTGCCGTCTATACCGTCAAGGGCCATGTTCGCAACATCCTTGACAAGCTGGCTCTACACACGCGGCTCGAACTGGCCTCATTCACACAAACAAATACTTCGTCGTAGTATGCATGATCGCGATCAGCTCATCGCTCCGACGAGTTAGCTATCATTCCAATCCTTTGGCCGATTGACCCGGCCGCTAATTACATCGAGATTGACAGCGAGCTTAAGACTCTCCCTCTCCCATCCAAGGGTAGTGTATCTGGGAAAAGCCGCTCAAGGTCGTGAGCGTTAAGTGAGTCTATCGGCGACTACATCCGCCGACACTTCCAACGCCGCCGCGACCGACGTGTTGCAGTACTTTCACAAGAAACTGTGATACTGCCTTGAAACTGTGAGAAGGGATCCTAAAGTCGCCTGGTCAGTCGTGAACTATAGAAACTAAACAGTAAGAACAATGAGATGAATTCTCATTCAAGAAAGAGTGTAACTCAGTGAACATACAGAATCATATCACAAAGAAGTTAGGGACAACGATGTTGTCCGCACTGCTATTCGCGGTGCTAATTGTCGGATGCAGCGGCAATAACGACAACGGTCCTACCGGTGGATCAACGGATAAGACACCGCCGACGGTGCTATCCACCAACCCGATCAACAACGCCACCGGTGTGGCGCTCATAAATGTAACCTTCAGCGAGCGGATGCAGGCCTCGTCCATCAGCTCGACTTCGTTCACAGTAAGCGGCCCCGGCGTGACTGCGGTGGCAGGAGCGGTCTCGTACAATTCCGCCACTGACCGTGCGTCGTTTGTCCCTACAAGTGACCTCGTCGTAGGCACTGTCTTTACTGCCACGATTACGACCGTCGCCAAGGATAGTGATGGCAATGCCCTTGCCAGTAACTATGTGTGGCACTTTACGACCGCGGCCGCGGCCACTGTCCAATTGTCGGTGGTACTTGCTTCGACTTCCGATTACGTGGTCCTGGCCGGAGCGGCAATTACTAACACCGGTGCTACCAACATCACAGGTGACCTGGGCTTGAGCCCTGGCTCATCGGTGACCGGTTTCCCACCTGGAATAATTGTCGGCACCAAGCATGTTGACGATCCCGCGTCGCTTTTGGCCAAGCTCGACTTGACAGTTGCCTATAACAACGCCGCCGGGCGCACCCTGGGCCCGGTCAGTGTAGCCGGTAACATTGGTGGAATGACTCTTCCGCCCGGTCTCTATAAATCTACCTCCGGCCTGGCGGTTTCGTCCGGTGACCTGACGCTCGACGCCAAGGGCAACGCCAACGCGGTGTGGATATTCCAGATGGCGTCCACACTTACTACCACCGCAGGTCGTAAAGTGATACTGAGCGGCGGAGCCAAGGCGGCCAACGTCTACTGGCAGGTTGGCACCTCGGCTACTCTGGGGACGACTTCCGTCTTCAAGGGCACCATTATGGCTGACCAGTCGATCACCTTGAATACCGGTGCGTCGCTGGAAGGCAGAGCCTTCGCCCGTATCGGTGCGGTAACACTAAACGGCAATACCATAGTGAGACCGACCCCGTAACAACGAATTTATCCCGGCTATGCGAATGAATAGCCAATCGCATTCTCTATTCGGCGCATGTGCGCCAGGACGCCCGCGATACCTCGCGGGCGTCTTGAATTATGAATCCTGCGGTGGGGCAGGCTCGTTCTTGCCGGAAGCAGACATGGTCGCCGGTATACCTACAGGATCCCTGCTACGTCATGCTCTTGCCGATCCTATCAGACATGATTAGACCCTCACTCCAACGGACTAGCTCTCTTTCCAATCCTTCGACGGATTGACTCAGACCGCCACGTTGTCGAACTTGATACCGAGCAGAGAACTCTCCCTTGCAGGAAGCAAGGACCTTCAAGACACGACAATCTTGATCATGGGAATCAAAAGAGACGGCTGATTCTCGACCGTAGCCCGAACCCATCAATTCTCTGAATCCCGATGAGACCTCAGTCGCCGTGAAGAATAAGAAGGTACGATCGATGTTGAACGACAGTGCGAGAAGATCAGATTTCGAGGCACAAGCCTTGCCGCAGATAAACAACCTCTATCGAGTAGCCTGGTACGTGCTCGACAACGAGTGCGACGCGCGAGAAGTAGTCAACATATCGTTTGTAAGGGCATACCGATCCTGGCTGAACGAGCAGGTCAGCCCCAACAGTCGTGTATGGCTTTTCAAGATCATGGTGAACGCTCTGGCCGTCAGGTGCGAATCTTCTGCGAATCCCTCAATAGTGCTAAACAGCGCTGCCCGGCAGAACGACATAGGGCGGTCGTTACAAGCGGTGAATCAACATGCTACGAACGGCTCCGGTCACGTTGATTTGTCGGCGATATCGGATGACGACGTCTCACAAGCTGTGCGGAATCTACCCCAGGACCTGAGGCAGATAGTAGTTCTTTCTCTGTTGGAGGGGTTCTCTTACCGGGAGATAGCGGATATTGCAGGCATCACGGTCGAGAAGGCGAAGGCCAAACTACATCGGGGTCGCAGGTTGATGCGGGGATCGCTGATAACTGAGGACACCTGCGTGGTTGAGTGTGACCGGCCCGATGGCAGAGTCCGGAGAAGCCTTATGGGTCGTTTGGTCGGGTAATTAGATAAGAGTGAAATTTAACCTTTTTGTTTCGTTAGGAGTTCATATGTTCAGAATAATCATCCTGTTGCTTTCGCTGTCACTGGCGCTCTTTATCGCGTCTTGCGGCACCGGCAACACGGCCGAACAGGTAGCCAACAACGCAGCGCCGGCGATCACTTATGCAACGATGCCGGCGAACACGTCAGTTACGGTTACTCTCGTCGATTCGATCGACACTGATGTGCAAGGGTCCGGTGCGGGATTTCGCGCCACCCTCTCAAGTCCCATTATCGTAAACGGCAACACCCTCTTCGCGAGTGGCGCTGCGGCGAAAGGCGTGCTAAGCCGAGTCGTCGAGTCCGGCCGACTCAAAACCCCGGCCGAATTGGACTTTAGTCTGACGGCCATTCAGGACGGAGACGGACACTGGGTCAGCGTGGCTACCAAGACGATCCAGGAAAAGAAGGCGTCACATACCAACCGCGAAGTCGCCATGATCGGCGGCGGTGCTATAGTTGGCGGCATAATTGGCAAGATAGTTGACCGCAAAGGCAGCACCGAAATCGGCGCCGTCGCGGGTGCGGCCGCCGGCACGGGTCTGGCCGCTGCCACCGGTAAGCAGGACATCTTCCACGGGGTGGGTACTGAAATCACGTTCTATTCGAGCCAGGCGACCCAGGTAGCGCTGCAATAGCGGCAGGCCATCGCGACGTACGGTACGTCGCATGGCGCACATAATGCATTATGAAAGGATTGACATATGAGACGCATTTTCTTCGCAACATTGATAATAGGCCTGTTGGGTACTGTCACGGCCTTTGGCGGTCAACGTACTGCCGGGTTTCACGGCATGGGACCGCGACTCGGGATGACGGTCAACCCCGATCAGTTCCATTTCGGTGGTCATATCGATTTCGGCGACCTTGCTGAGAATCTAATGATGCTGCCCAACCTGGAAATTGGCATCGGTGATCATTTGACTACGATTGCCCCTTCATTCGAGCTTGACTATCGCTTCCGTTCCGATTGGGGCGCCTGGACACCTTATCTGGGCGGCGGCATTGGTCCGGTATTCTACTCCTATCAGCATGACTATTGGTACAACCATGGGCACGACAACAACCAGACCGATCTCGGGCTCTATATGCAGTTTGGTATAGGTAAGGGATCTGCCGGCAGCCAGTCGGGGCATTTCTTCATAGAGGGTAAGCTTGGTCTGGTGGATGCGCCGGACTTCAAGGCTACCGTAGGCTGGACCTTCGGGCATTAGGGCATGTATCGGTTACAAGCAATCAACTATTAAGCAGAACAATAAAGGAAAGAACAACATGAAAAGCAAATTGCAGCATCACTTGACGGCACTAGCCGCGGCAGCACTGCTGTTGCTGACCACTGTGCCGCTAAGCGCCTCCCAAATGGACAATCGTATTGAGAAATCCGCCAAGAACTCGTATGTGTTCAAAACATATCTCAGCGGCGATGCGATCAAGATCGCATCCATTGACGGTGCTGTTACTTTGAGCGGCACGGTCGCCCAGGAATCTCACAAGTCCATGGCCGAGGAGACCGTGATGGGTCTGCCGGGTGTCACGATAGTACACAACCAGCTCACCGTTACGGCGGCACCTGCCAGCGCCAGTTCCGATGCGTGGGTCAGCGAAAGAGTACGCGGTACACTCTTGTTCCACCGGAGTGTGAGCTACGCCAACACCGAAGTAGACGTCAAGGATGGTAACGTGACCCTCCGGGGCAAGGCCTCCAGTGACGCTCAGAAGCAACTCACGACCGAATACGCCAGCGATGTTTCCGGCGTCAAGACCGTAGATAACCTGATGACGGTGGTCGAACCACCGGCCAGTCCGGCCAGGACCAAAGCCGAAAAGGTTGATGACGCTTCCGTCACCACCCAGGTCAGGATGTCCCTCCAGTATCATCACGGGATGGACGGGTTCGATACCAAAGTATCCACCAACAAAGGGGTCGTTACTTTGACAGGCTCGGCCAAGAACCAGGCCGAGAAAGACCTCGCGACCAAGCGCGTCAATGATGTGCATGGTGTGAAGAGTGTAAATAACCAGATGACGGTTGCGTCTTTGTAGACGGCGACCAGTCGACTTGCCGGAGCGCTGCCGGCTGATGCAAACAGGCACCGATCGGCAGCGACTCAAGGGCAGATACAAAGGAGAATCATATGTTGTGGACAATAGCCGTAGTGTTGCTGCTGTTATGGGCCCTGGGTTTAGTCACGGGCTATACGATAAGTGGCTTCATTCACATCTTGATAGTGCTTGCCATTGTGGCGGTACTGGTCAGGATCATTTCCGGCCGACGAATAGTATGACGTCGCCCGCATCACGAGAGGAGTAGCTATGAAGAACATGACCATTATCGGCATAATCCTAATCGGTCTCGGTACGTTGGGGCTCATCTATGGTGGCATAACCTATACGTCCGCCGAGCACGTCATTGACATGGGCGCGATGCATGTCCAGGTCGATGAGACCAAACACATCCCACTATCACCGATTGCCGGGAGCGTTGCGATAGTCCTCGGGGTCGTTCTGATGGTCGCTGGGCGGAAGCGCGGCGGAAGCGGGAGCTCCCTATGAGTACAGCCTATTACCCCGCGACATTGATCGGAGGATGATAGAATGAACTCACGCAGTAATCTATTGAGAAGCCGCAGTCACGTGCCTACCGATGTAAGCCGTGGCGGCTTTGGTCTCCTTGCGAGGCTCGCTCTGATTGGGCTGACGGTAGGCGTGGCTCTTGGAGGCTGCGCCGTGAATCGCGCCACGGGTGAAAAGCACCTCAATCTAATCAGCGAATCCGGCGAGATCGCGATGGGCCGCCAGGCGGATTCACAGGTTGTGGCCAGTATCGGGCTGTACCCAAATGATGCATTGCAAAAATACGTGCAGAAGCTTGGCGCCAGACTCGCCGCAACCTCCGAACGCCCCACTCTACCGTGGACATTCAGAGTAGTCGATGACCCGGCAGTTAACGCGTTTGCCCTCCCCGGGGGCTTCATCTACGTCACCCGCGGCCTGATGGCATACGTCGAGAACGAGGCGGCACTGGCAGGAGTCATGGGACACGAGATCGGCCATGTAACAGCGCAGCACTCGGTACATACTATCTCCAGCCAACAGGTCACGCAGTTGGGAGTGACCGCCGGAATGATGATCGAACCAAAGCTACAGCGCTATGGTCAGTATCTGAACGCCGGGCTGGGATTACTGTATCTAAAATACAGCCGCGACGACGAAAGTCAGGCGGACCATCTGGGGTTTCGCTACATGGTGCGAGCGCAGAATGACCCACGCCAGATGATCAGTGTGTTCGATATGCTGAATCGGGTCAGCGAGGCCGGCGGCGGGGGGAGCGTACCCGTATGGCTCGAAACGCATCCTAACCCGGTCAACCGCAGTGAGGCCTTCCAAAAGGAAATTGATACGCTCAGCCTGAATATGAGTAGCCTGTCGGTGAACCAGGACAGCTATCTGCGTCTCATTGATGGCATGGTGTTCGGCCAGAATCCGCGCGACGGATTCTTTCGCGACAATCACTTCTATCAGCCCGAGCTGGAGTTCGATTTCGTATTCCCTTCAGGCTGGCAGACGGTGAACCAGAAGGAAGCTGTGGCTGCGCTCAGTACCAACCAGGACGCCGTGTTGCAAATCACTCTGGCGCAGGGCACGTCCAGAGCACAGGCAGCCAGTGAGTTTTTTGGGCAGCAAGGGTTGCAGGCGGAACACCAGGAGACCGGCAATCTCAATGGTCTTCCGGCTATTTCAGCACTATTCCGCGCGCAGACCGATCAGGGCGTCTTGCAGGGCAAGGCGACGTTTGTAGATTACAAAGGACATACCTACCAACTGCTCGGCTATACCACCGACTTACTCTGGGCTGAGTATCAAAATGCGATAGTCAGCGCCATGGGAACGTTCCGGCGCTTGACCGATCAGAATATTCTTAGGATGCAACCGATGCATCTAAAGATCATCACCGTTAGAAATGCATCAACATTAGGCGAGTTGGCTAAGCAAGAAGGATCTTCAATACAACTCGAGACATTAGCGATCATCAACCAGACTCAGGCGACTACGGGTTTCAAGTCCGGTGATCGAGTGAAGATGGTGATTGGCAATTAACATGTAACGAGCGATTGCAATTACTCAAGAGAAGATTGAGGAAGGTCGCAATAGTCGCTCAGTCGGATAAGTGATATCGAGGTCATATGAGAAAGTTAAATTCAATTAGAGTGTTGCTGACGGCAGGGGTAGTACTTGGGATAATGGCCGTCAACACCCTCGCAGATTCGTTGACAGTGCCGATTCGGATAGCCACATCATCCGCTACCGACGGCCCCACGCTGGGGATTCCGCGCTGGAAGGCGTATATGTCGCCAACCGACCCCAATAAGATGTGGATCGGTTACGCCAACAACGGCTCTCGCTCCAATAATCTAATCTATACACAGGACGCCGGAACCACCTGGAGTACCAATACAACCACGATCAACGGCTACCTGGATATGCATCTGTCGCTATCGGGTTCCGGCGACGATCTGTACTTCACTTTCCCCTCGACCTCGGCAATTGCTTTCAGGCACTTCAACGCTCCCGCGGAATCCATATCGGATGCGGGCGCTCTCGTTAACCTCAGCGGTACCACGGCGAATCATCGCTCCAGTATTATGGTGCAGAACACCGGCCGAATCTGGGTGTTTACGCGCCTGGGGGGAAGCGCCACCGAAAACGTGCGCTATCAATATTCCGACAACGGCGGCTCGACCTGGACCCGGGGAGTAGCCGTTGCTACCGGCGCACTCAATGTCAGAATCGGATCCATGCCGTATGTGAACGGCAACCCAGTTCTGGTAGTGCTTTATCTCAACGATCCTCGAGGTTACGAATACTACCTGTGGAACGGATTTAGTTTCCAGGCGATGTCGGATCATTCGATCTATCCAATTAACCCGGTGAACGACCGTTCCTTTTCCCACAACCAGATCAACGATACGATCATGCACCTGGTCTTCGGACAGGGAACGAACTTGCGTCACGTCTGGAAGAATTACGCCAACGGAACCGGCGCCTGGCACACGACTATTATAGCCACTGATGCCAGCAACAGCAGTATTGCCTGGTATCCGATTACGACGGTCAGGGGCAACGATATGTATGTGTTTTACTGCCGTAAGACGTCGGCAGACGATGCTTCATCGCGAATATATTATAAGCGTTGGTCACAAGTGACGTTGACGTGGAGTGCGGAATACCAGGTATCGACCCAGGCGTATGCGCGTGATCCCAATACCGCCTTTCATGTGCCGGCCAATTCACCGTATATACCTGTTACATGGCGCTCCGGCACTGGGCCATTCGATGTCTATTTTGCCAAAGTTGTTGTCCCTGTCGACTCGATTGTGCCCACGTTGGTTTATGACATGACAATTGGTAGTTCTCCGACCACCGGAGGCACTACTAGTCCACTCGCCGGCACTATCCACTATCTTGTGGGCTCCAGTGTGAGCGTTGCAGCTTCGGCAGCCATTGGATATACGTTTGCTTCGTGGACAGGCGACGTCGAGAACCCGGCCTCTCCGATTACGGCCGTGGTCATGAATAGCAACAAGACTGTGACCGCCAATTTCACAGGCGCCGCCAGCACAATAGGCTCCATTCACGGTTTGATCAAAGCCGGTGCCATCGGTCTGAATGGCGTCTATGTTGATCTGTACAGTACGACCGGAGTGCCCTTTGCCAGGGCGATCAGCGACCAGTACGGGTACTATGCTTTAATCAACCTGCCGGTCGACAATTACCGAATGGTGGTTCAGTCACCTATTGGGTTCAGCGTAATTGGTGGGGTAGAACAAACTGTCGCCGTGGCCAGGAGTGAGGTGGTCCGGAATCTTGACCTGACGTTAGCGGTATCGCCGGGTGTGATCGATTATTGGAGCTGGAAACGGGAGATTGTGGCCATTAGTACTGGTGCAGCCGGTGCTTACGGCATGACCCGCGCCCAGATTGACGGATATCTACAGACCATATTCAATGCCTACTATCTACGCAATGACGGCCATCAAACGCGCATGCTGTATGTCACCTATACGGGATATCCGGCGCGGGCCATGACGCTCGACGACATTATCTACCAATGGAATGTCCTGGCCGACAACAGCAGCGCCTCGATAGCACGGAAATACCTCCTGGCTGACCTTCTGAATATCGTATCGGCGAGGATAAGCCAACTGGCGATTGTTACCGCCGACGGCGCCACGGCCAGTAAGGCTCTGCGTTATCTGTCGGAGCGTTTCATCGCCGGCCCGATCGACGCAGCGCTGGTTGATAATATCTCCATGATTCATCAGAATCAGATAATTGCGGCCGGGGTTGTGGATCCGGCCACGCCGAACATCATGTATGGCGGTTTTGGCGAGTTGACTCGGTCGCCTGTGATTGACTGTCCAACAGGACCGATAGTCGTTCAAGTCTGTAGTCCGGCCCACGTTTGTGTCCCACTGGTCATCGAGGATTACGGCCAGGTAATAGTGACACCGGCTCCGGCCACCTGGTTGGACGGTCAGTTGTGTTTCGATCTAACCGATGCAAAAACTTATGCTTTCCATATTAAGGTTAGACCAACGGAAGTGGGGTTGGATTCCGCCGAGTGTGATGTCAATGTATCCCTCATTCCTCTGGATCTCTATGTGGCAGACGCCGACCTCAGCCTGGCCCCAGCAGGGCCGCAGGTTGGCCAGACGGTAACGGTCTCTGCAGTAGTGCATAACGCGGTGGGTTCGGTTACGGCCTCAAACGTGGTCGTGCGATTCTTCGACGGCGCTCTGCCGGGCGGAGTACAGATCGGAACCGATCAGATTATTCCTTCACTGGCTGCCGGCAGTGCGGCTACCGTACAAGTCAACTATGTCGTAGGACCCTTGCCGAGGGATATCTACGCGGTAGTTGATCCGGCGGGAGTGCTCGCGGAGTGCTCCGAGGACAACAACACGGCGAAAATGACGATTCAAAGCGGACTGGCCACGGCCTCGATACGAGGGACGGTTCAGACCGATATTGCCGGACTCTATGGTGTCCAGGTGACACTGTTGAACGGGGCTTCAGCAGTCGTGAAACAGGCCATCACGGCCGAAGACGGACAATACTTGATAACGGGAGTCCTGCCGGGCTCGTACACAGTCAGGGTTGAGCTTCCGATAGGCTTCGCTGCGGTATCAGCCGAATTGGTGCCGATCACCGTGGCTGGTACTGACCTCGTGGTTGACTTCGTACTCAGCCTCACCAACATGTCAGGCATCATAGACTTCTGGACCTGGAAGCGGGAGATCGTGGCCATTAGCACCGGCGCTGCGAGTGATTATCACATGACTCGCGCCCAGATAGACGGCTACCTCCAGGCGATCTTCGACGCCTACTACAACCGTAACGACGGTCTCCAGATACGTATTCTCAATATCACCTATACAGGGTCACCCGCCCGGGCGATGACTCTGAATGACGTGTTGTATCAGTGGAATGTTCTGGTCGACAACAGTACGCTGCATTTGGGACGGAAGTACTTGCTGGCGGACCTGCTGAACGTAGGTGCCACGCGGCTAAGCCAGCTTGCAATTGTTTCGACTGACGGCGCTACGGCCACGCAGGCTCTCAGGTATTTCGCCGACCGGTTCCAGGCTGTGACCGTCGACGCCGCGTTAGTGACCAATATCGGGCGAATCCACCAGAGAATCATGATTCCAGCCGGGGTTATACCGTTGTCTACGCCAAACGTAGTCTATAAACCGGATGAGACTTCGAACGACGCAACGCTCCCGACTGAATTTGTGCTCGGCCAGAACTACCCCAACCCGTTCAATCCGACGACGACCATTGATTACAGTGTGCCAGCTCAATCCCGCGTAGAAATACAGATCTTCAACGTCCTCGGTCAAACGGTGCGCACTTTGGTGGACGAGGATCAAACGGCCGGTAGCTATAAGGTAACGTGGAATTGCACGGATGACGGTGGCCGCCAGGTCAGTTCGGGCATCTACTTCTATCGTATCACCGCCGGCAGTTTCACACAAAGCAAGAAGATGGTGTTATTGAAGTAGCTCACATCTGAGACGGCGCAAGACCCCGGGCGACCCCGGGGTCGGCGCCGCCTCAAGTGAGATATCGAAGCAACTTGATATTGCACATAAATGATGGAGGACACTGAGATGGACCGATTTGACGACAAGCGAATTAACGAGGCGCTGGAGCTACTGAATGCGGCCGCCCGCGATAAGAAAGAGGAGCTTCAAGCCGCAATGGCAGGCAAGTATACCGATCTCTCGTCCGTGTTTGGCTCGATCACGGACCAGTTGAAGCAACGGGCGACCTCCACTTACGAGGCCGGTAAGCAGAAAGTGGTTGATGTCGCAACGGATATCGACAAGAGCGTTCACAAGAACCCGTGGGCCTATATCGGCGGGACGGCCGCGGCGGCGCTGGTGTTCGGCTTCCTGCTTGGCAAATCGCGCAAGGATTGAGAAATGATAAACTCGTTGTTTCAAGGGATGTTCGACTGGCTCAGGTCCACCTATGTCGAGCCGACTCTCAATAAGCTCAAACTGCGTGCCGCGATCTACTATCTTGAGGGAGTCAAAGGCGCTCACCGCATCCTTATCCTCGTCTGTGTGCTGGTCTTTGTGATTACGCTGATTGGTGCGGGGCTCGTGATGGTCCCTCTGGCACTGCTCATCTTTATGCCCTGGGAACCGTCGACAAAGGCGACCGTCGGCATTGTGATCGGTGCGCTCTATCTACTCGTACCCGCGGCAGCTTTGGTTACACTTCTGTCGGAGAAACGATGGATGCGGCTCACCGGAGCAACTGAAGTACTTCGCAAACTCGCGGATTGATTTGTCCCCGGCAAGTTAAGCCGGCCATTAGGCCGGCTTTCTTTTTGCCCCATGGACGAGTGGCTGTTGGAAAGACAGACGAGGTGGAGTCGGGGTGGCAAAGGCAACGGATAGTCGACAATCTCTATCCCGACCAGAATGCGGTGTCGACAACCAGATCCCTCACGCCCACAATGGCGAATTGCACGGCAATGCAAATGAGGAGGAAACCCATGATTTTCGTAAGACTGTCGATCCCGCTGACACCCAGGAGGCGCGGCAAGACACTGGCCCCACGTAGAACCAGCCACGAAATGACGGCACTGAGAACAATCGCAACTACCACACCGGAATATGCAACGGCCTGATCAACGCCGTGTTTGCCGTCGATGGTCGAGGACATTGTGACGACGACCGCAATTGAGCCGGGCCCGCTCAGACTCGGCATGGCCAGAGGGCTGAACGAAATGTTTGCCTTCTGCCGGGCTTCGAGCTTGCCTTGCGTAGTTATGTGACTCTCGCCGGGGAACAGCATTCGGAATCCCATAACGCCTATCACTATTCCCCCCGCTAGGCGAATACCCGGGATCGAAATGCCGAGCGTTACCATTATCAGGTGACCCGCCAGCAGAAACATAACCAGTATTGCAGTCATGTAGATGCACGCCCAGGCAACCTGGCGATGTCGTTCCTTCTTGCTCAGATGCTCGCTGATACTGAGGAGGAGGACGGCCGTGCTGACGGGATTGATGATGGGGAGCAGTGTCACAAGCGCAACGCCAACCCAGGAGAGAAAATCTGTCAATTCATTCATGGAACACCTGTGCTCTTTGTGAGGATCGGCGAAGGTACGCGAACGCCTTCAAGGGAAATGCTACGCCACGTGTGCCACCGAAACGCTGCCGACCGGTGCATCTGTGTACCGGTCAGCAGCGCTTAGGCAATTAGTCTATCGACGACTACTTCATTCTGATATCTGACCGGAAAGGTGCCGGCGTGCACTCCCAGGCTACAAGCCGAACAGCAACCCGACGTTTATCGAATAGAAGTTCGCTTTGGCGCCATGCAGCACGTTGCCCGGCAAGTCACGTAACTTGGTGTCAAGAAACACGAAGCGTACATCGCCGAAAATCTTGATATTAGGCGACGCCGGCAGTTCAATTCCAGCCGCCAGGTGCCAGCCGAAATCACGGGAAGTCTCATCGGCAAAACCCAACTGGTTGTACTGGGTCGAGTAGTCGATGGTAGAATTATACCAGCCCCCACCGATACCACCGTAGATCACCGGCAGTGGATACAGCAGCCCGGTGAACGTCACCGGCCAGGTCTTGATTGTTACCGCGCCTGAACCAAACTCCTCCTGGCGATAGCCAATATCCCCTTCCACACCAAGTACCGGCAACAGCTTCAAGCGCAGCGTTGCCCCAACTAAATAGTTCGGCTTGTCGGCCCCGGGTGATTTCTGAATGCCCAGGTGCGGCCCCAGGTATACACTCTGACTGCGCGCAGATATAGGCAACAGGATGAGTGCACCAAGGATGATTCCAGCACTGATTTTTCTAAACACGTGATTCTCCTTTGTATGTCGAGTTTGCCTGTGGACATGGATACGCCGAAGCGCTCGTCACAACAGGCTTCATGTACTTACCAAGTACTATACGTAGGTACGAAAAGAGCCTCAACAAGTCCATCACCCAAAGGGATGAAAAGGGATCTACATCGCTTGAGCGAATCAAGAAGTGGCACCATAACCTCAAGTTATGGTTGCTGAATATTCGGACGCTCGCATGCGCAAGACATGGGAATTCACATGGTTCGATGCGGCATAGATGATCCTTGGTCCGGACAAACCTGCGGAGCGTCACAGCGTCGGAACGAAGAGAGGTGTGTGCTATATCAACAATCAGGGACGAGACTGAGGGAGTAGTCACTGCCGATGACACACTGGGGGGAGAGTGGATCGACTTGGTGTCAACTCTTGTTCCCCTCGTACTTGTTGACAGACAGGTAGCCGCTCCTTATGTTCTGGTTAAGCAAGGCGATAAGCTCAAGAGATGGTGACGCACCAAAGGTAGCCCGGCAGCAATAGGCGGCGATGCCGCAAATGAGTAAGAGCATGGAAAAGCAGTCGTCCACGGGGAACGTTGGCCAAAACGAATCGCAATCATCAAACGCCGATCAGGGCGCGAATGAGCAGCAGGTGGAAGATGCCGTCTCCGGCAACTCTACCGACAAATCAACGACCGCGCCAAGTGACCGCACGAAAGAGCAGCCACCCGAGAAGCCCGGCTCGACTGACCAGGCCGGCGAGTCGGCGACCACAACAGCTAATGAGCCCGCGAGTGAAGAATCGCCCGAAGAACCAGCTTCGGGGAATTCTACGAAGAACCCGGCAGCGGTCGCACTCGGCCGGTTAGGCGGACTCAAGGGCGGTAGGGCGCGGGCTAAGACTCTCAGCAAAGCCGAGCGGAGCGAAGCCGCTCGAAAGGCTGCGACCGCCAGATGGCAAAAGACGAAGAAGACGAATTAGATCGCCTTTCTTATTAAGTGCTCCGGGTTATTACTCTACCGCCGTATCCCACTATCCAGTTCGTCTAACTGGGTATCGATTTGTTTACCAATAACTTGCACTGGGTCGAGACAGGCATCTATCCCACCCGATAGCCGAGCTTCCCCAGTCTTCCGACGTTCAAGTCCGTACCCATCGAAAGCCTTTCATGAGATTTCTTGATCACCCACACAGATACTTTCGACTATGCGTGACCGGTCACGTATAATAGGTGAGTTATGAAACACTAATCTGCAATCGTTGATAGGCAGATAGAATATGAGGCCGCGAATGAGCAGCCGTCGGAAGAATCAATCTTCCGTGGCGTCGCAACTACCCGACGGCTGCCTCCCTCGGCCGAACGTATGGCGACTATGATATCAAGGTCCGGTGCTTGGGCGCCGGACCATCGATCGGTCAGCTAATGGGGAGTGGTGTGTGCTGGAACTCCAGCCACCTGACGTAACTGTCGGGCATCCCCCCTCCACCACTCCCTACCGTCTATATGAGTCCGCGAAGTGGTCGGTTACGTTCCCTTTTACCCCCCTAAGTAACCCATCTGAGCGGACTCTTCTTTTAAGCACCACCCATCCCTAACTCCAAAGAAAAGCTCCCACAATCATCTATTCTTGAGCGGTTACGCATATTTTCGACTATGCGTGAGCGCTCACGTATAAGAGTAGCGGTTAAGCTCGTTGCCTGGAGAGGCAAGGTGCCAATGGAATGGCGCTTAAGTAAGCAGTCCCCGTTCCGTCGTTACCCCACCATCCAGCCAAGTCAACTTCAAACAGTATAGTGAGTTACCGCAGGAGCTAGTTGTCTATGCGAAATTACCTTGGTCTGCTTTTCTGCCTTATGACAGTTCTGTCAGGTGTCTCTGGAGTCAGTGCAGCCTCTGTAACACTTAAATGGACGGCGCCGGGAGATGACGGATATGTTGGACAAGCCACGACCTACGATATCCGGTACTCCCTTTCGACGATCACGGAAGCCAACTGGGCCAGTGCCACGAAAGCAACTGGGCTACCCGTCCCGAAGGTTTCCGGCAGCGTCGAGACATTCACTGTCACCGGTCTGGCACCAAACACGGTGTACTACTTCGCGCTGAAAGTGGGGGATGAAGCTGCTAACTGGTCGGCGCTATCCAATGTCACTCAGAAGTCGACGACGCAGGAGACTATTGCTCCGGCAGCCATAGCCAATCTGTCAGCCGGAACCGCAACTTCCACCAGTGTGGCGCTCGCCTGGACTGCTTCCGGCGATGACGGCAATGTCGGTACGGCCAGCCAGTACGACATTCGTTATTCCTTGGCTGCAATCACAGCAGTCAACTTCGCATCGGCGACGAAAGCGGCCTCGGCGCCAACTCCGAAAATTGCCGGTAGTGCTGAATCATTTGTGATCAGTGGACTGAACGCCGGCACGGCCTACTATTTTGCGGTGAAGGCGGCCGACGAAGTTCCCAACTGGGCGGCAATCTCAAACGTTGTGAACCGTGCTACGCTGATACTTGCACCCGCTCCGCCAACCCTTGCGAGCCCGGCAAGTGGAGCAAGTGGAGTATCCACCAGCCCGACGCTGACTTGGAATTCATCTCCCGGCGCAACATCATATCGGGTTCAAGTGTCAGTTGACGCGGTCTTTGGCACCACGGCTGTAAATCAGAGCAATATATCAGCAACGTCTCTGGCTGTGACCGGGCTCACCGGCAACAAACCCTATTTCTGGCGCGTCTCAGCTTCGAACGCCGGCGGAATGAGTGCGAACTCAACCGTCTGGAGCTTTACGACCCGTTGCTGTGTGGGCCGCGTCGGTGATGTCAACGGCGACGGCAATCCGGAGCCCACTATAGGAGATGTTGCTTCGCTGATCGACGCCAAGTTTGTCACCGGCACATGCACAGGTATCATTCCCTGCCTGCTTGCGGCCGACATAAACCAGTCCGGCGGCATCACCCCTATTTGTGATGACATCACGATTGGCGACATCTCGTATTTGATCGATTATTTGTTCATCACGGGTCCGTCGTTAGGACTCCCGGACTGTTTGTAGAAACGGTCAGAACCTAAGTGTGAGGCGGTTATTCCTCGACAGGTATAGCCGCTTCCATTTTGCGGCCCACTCGTGACCATCGCCGCAAAGTGGGTGTCGACGCCTCCTGATGTTATGTAGGCCATCAGAGTCCATGAACCGGTCTATCCCGGTGTGATAAATTTGTGACAACTCTGATTCCAAGTTCGTATGAACGCGTGATAGAGGTTCTAACGGATGGTGCAACCTACGGCCAGCCTGAAATAGGCAAGGTCATAGAGTTCCAGCAATAAGAGCTTGTAATGGTCCGGGGAAAGCCGTTGCCAGTAGGCCAAAGCTGCCGTACTTTACAGTCCGTTGCGCAAGATTAAGATGACAAATACTGTCGTAGGGAAAGTATCGTACAGGATTGACTGCACAGGATTACAAGGACCAGGCAGAGATTGTCCGCAGATTTCTGTTGTCTCCGCTGAGTCGGAACTGTTTCAACGATTTCTTTGGTCTCTGCGTTGGTGAAACTATCCATTACCTTCGGTGCTTGAAATCTGCAGGGTGGCGATTGCCTGTTGATCAAGTTCAGTCGGAACAGCCGCTGATCGACATCACGAACGACGTCATAGGTTTTTTTCTAAGCAGTCGTAGGGGTAGGCCTTTTGACATTATCTTCGAATACTACCGACGGCACGGAATCAGCGACTTCACTGCGTCAGAGGCCGGCGATCTGGCGGATCACTTCCATATCCTGTTGCGCGGGTTCATCAGGAAGAAGGTGACAAAGCTCGCCGGCGATTACGAACCGGAAATTACGCTATTGAAGAGGCGCATTGCAGAGGTGTTGCGATCGCCTACTTACCAACAGAAACTGTTGCCGGGCGATCATAGAGAATCCATTTATCTATCGGCTAACCAATACCAATTGCGAAATGAACTCTCTGCCATTCCCGATGACCGCTTGCAACGCTTGGTCCTGACAGCATTCCTTGAAACGGTCAACCGCTCCGACTGGTGCAATAAGATATTCGAGCTTCTCGATCAGGAAGCCGATTTCCGAAATGCCATCCCAAGGTCAATACTTATTTCCACCATGATAGCCGTGAATGCGGAGTATGTAGACGCCCTGGAATATGTGCAAGAACGCCCCGCGGGTCCCCTGGGTGAACTTCGGCTGCGGAAGATTGTAGAAGCCGTCCGCCATGTCTCCGCATGGATAGAGACAGGCGGTATAGCCCCATACCTCCACAAAGGCCGGATCACACCGGACGAAGCGGCAGCCATGATCAAGGCATGTAACGACTGGCTAAGGGACTTTTGCCTCTGCGGCGAAGCTGACTCGATTCCGTCATATTTCTTTCACTTCCGGTCGGAGGTTGACCAGAAGGAATACCAGCTCCGGGTCAAGAATATTATGGACTCTGTCACCCGCAAGGCTTTAGAAGAAGTCCGTCGGAGGCTCAGAGAAGATTCTACAATCTGGTCGCTTGGAGACTATATACCAGATGAATGAGGAAGGGCGTAGTATGCACCCGTCAAGGGATGACTTGATTGACTACCTGAACGACACCGTGTTAGACTCGGCGCGCCGGGAAGAAATTTCCCGACACTTTGAAGTTTGCGAGTTCTGCGTAGAATTCTGTTACAACTACAAACATGCCATAATACCGACTGAATCAGGCGCCACAGAACCGCTTCCCGAGAGCTTTCTGACCCTACGCGACTCACTTTACGAGTCAGCCATGCGGGGCAGCATAGTCGACCTCAAACCGCTCATCACATTGCGCCCGTCTGTCTCCTATCTCGCTGCCGATGGGACTCCGGAGAAGCAGCCCGCTATTTGCAGGATCGCTACGCTCTATTCGGAGAACCCCGAAATCGTAGTGCAGGTCATGCGCAATACGAGCAAGGGTTCTGATTACCTTCAAGTGCAGGCCGAGGATATCCGCCATATCGCCCATGTAATGGTACGGTTACCGGAACTGGGGAAGGAGTTCATTACCGATGCTGACGGTCGCACGGACATAGACCTTGGCGCGACGGAGAATCTCGAAAAGCTCAAATGGCAGATCAAGATGCCCGAGGCGGTCTTCGCGCTGGAGCCGCTCGCGTATGACCCGGACAAAGTGCAATACGCCACGGAACTCACTCTTGAGACTGACCGTCACGACCGAATCGAGATCAGGTTCGAGGGCCGCACCGAGGGCAAGCAACTCTCAATTCGGGTGGTCGAACTCGACGGCCGCACTGATTTCGATTCAGTGAAAGTGGTCGTTACCCAGAAGACCAGGTCCGACCTTGTGTCGGCGCTGGCTGGTGTTCCCGTGCAGATAGGGCCAATCGACCCTGACTCAACCATTAATATTCGTCTGTATCAGTAGATGAAACCTACGCCGCTCACATTCGCCCGAAGTTTTGAGCAGCTACGCAGCCGCCTGGAAAGCCAGCCTGCCGCCGATCTGAGATTGCTTCTGCTGGCCGAATTCTGGCCGAGCCTGAGTGAGTTCCGGGACGACCAATCATACAGAAGTTATTTCGACGAATATCCTTCGCTTCTAACACGCGACATTAGCGAGAAATGCCTTACTGACCTCCTTCCCAGCGAACTTCGGCAGACCTTATCAATGACTCTTGAGCTTCGAAGTTACCACAAGGGGAATGAACAGGCGGGCATTTTGCGTAACGCGGTCCAACTCCTGGCTACAGAAGCCGCCCGCAAGTTCTTCTATGTAGGGGCGGTCGATGACGCGTTGGACTGCCTGGCGCGAGGGTACAACTGCGGTCCCGACACAGACAATGTCGGGATGGCCCTTCGACAAGCTCAGGATGACACAAGCCTTTCGACCTACAAGAACGCGGTAGATGATCTAACAGAACTTGATCTGTTGAGAGCTGTTCACGTCAAGCTTGTCGAGACCGACAGCCCTCTTGTGCCCGTAGTGAGCCGAATTCTTCGCGATTGGGAAATCCAGCGCGTAGCGCTGTCTTTCGACGAGGTCCGTTGCCTGTTTGTCGAAAAGAACTCGAGTGGAGAACACACCCGGGGGAGGCTCCGGTCGCTACAGGGGAGTGCTGAATATCGTCGTTCCGGGGCAACCAACCACGAGTTGACGGTGGACAACCAGATCAAGACCCCGGACGACCCCCTGGTGGGTTGTATCCACAAGTCTCTGTCTGCAACAGTGCGGCTACTTGGCACGAGCGGCGAGGGCCCGACGAGGGGGCGATTTGTTCGGGCTCGCTACCGAGTGGTGGACAGCGATCATACTTTCACGGGTGATTCAGTCGGCCTGGCGGCGGGGCTCGTGGCGTATGCCCAATTGCTTCACCCGGAAGTGCACAAGCATGAACGATTTGTGGCGATGGAAGCCGTGTTTACAGGCGGGTTGAATGAATCCGGCCGGCTGACCCCTGTCAGTTCCGAGAGTCTGAAACGGAAGATCGAGCGGGCTTTCTTCTCGCCTATACGGTATCTGGTGCTGCCGCAGGAGAACCTCGAGACCGCCCGCTGGTGCATTGAAGAAATGGGCCGCGCTTTCCCGCACCGCCAACTGACACTGGTGGGAGCGACGACGTTTCGTGAAGTGATTGACAACCTGAACATTGTACGTGCGGAGCGGGTCTGCATGGGGCAGTTTGTGGCCCGCAAGGCGTATAAATACAGCCGGGCAACGAAGATCCAGGTGCCGATAATGCTGGTGCTCATCTGGGGGCTACTTGCGGTAATTAGTACCAAGACGTTTGCACCGTGGTGGTTCGACTGGCACATTGCCAATATTGAAGTTCATGGGAGAACGTTCTCCACAATTAACGATGAAGGGCAGGTGCTTTGGGAAAGCCCCGAATTTGCAGTCCCTTTAGCGGAAGATAAGGCCGCCTGGCACGATTACCGTGTCACTGTTGATGTGAACGGTAATGGGCGTGATGAGTTGTTCTTTGCACCCTGCAGCGAAAGTAGTCTCGGAAACGTGCAGTTCTATGATGACGAAGGTAAGCTAATGTGGGAAGAGCCTGCTTACCAGAGAACGAATTACCCTGGAGACGTTGCATATGGAGGTGTCGCAGAGAACCTCCACTATCTGCTGGCGCAGTTGCGTCTTCTGCCAGATATGGCGGGTTGTTTTGTGTTGACTGCCGCCACGGCATCGTTGCCATCACGGTCACAAATTAGGCTATTCGATACTGCTGGCGCCGTACATAACCAGGCCTATTTGCATACCGGGGCATTGGGAGTAACTGACGGCATTTCGATGGACATAGATGGCAACGGAAGAAAGGAACTTGTGCTTTCTGGCACAAATAACCGCCAGGCCGGAGTCGCCATCGTCGTGTTGGATCCGCTCAACTTGAAGGGGGTGAGTCCCCCATATGACAACGAACTCTTCCTTGCGTCCGGCATGCCGCGCGGCAGCCAGTTATTCTACGTGTTGCTTCCTGAGACACCCCTATCGAGCGCGCCTGAGGTCAGGAGCGTGTGCACTTTTATCTCTTTTGACTCGGTAAGTATGACCTGGGAGATTCGGGTAGGTGAAGGGTACGGGCTCTCCGTTGACGGCCGCCGTCTTATGGAACCACTGGAGCTTGTAAGTTTCTATTACTATTTGGATGAACATTTTATACCAATCCGAGTCGTAGCTTCTGATGGAGCACTGTCGCAACTGACCGATCTCATGCGCGTAGTTGGGATGCAGCCGCTCAAAGAGCCCGAAGCTCTGCTTGATTCACTCAAGAGTGAGGTCGTTGTCTATCATGGCGACTCGATAGTCCACCACGAGGCGGCCGGAATCATATTCGATAATGCAGCACAGTAAGTCGTCTTTCTCTATTGTCTGCCCCCGATAGAATTCCGATAACCAGCACATTGTCTTCTACAATTCCCCCTTTCGGACTCTACTAGAGAATTAGAACGAGTCGTCATTCCAAGCCTTCCAATTAGCGTAAGGATGGACATGGCGATACAAGGTCATTCAGTGTTATGGAGGCTCAAATGAACACTCTGAGAAGGGCGTGTTGGATCATTGTCGCATTCTTCCTTACGGCCGTTATGGCACAACGGTCTGAGGCAGATATAGTCTACTTCGAAGATTTCAGTACCGATGTCATCGGCTCCGGGGGATGGATAGCCAGCGACGATTCAATCTATGTAGATACTGTAAACGGCTGGCTCCACATCGGATCAGATGGGTCCTACAGCGGCTGCGCTGACAAGCTTCTTGAACTTGGGCTCCCCATTACTATAGAGACCCGGTCCAGACTAATAAGCGGTGGCTGGAACTATACTTTGCCAACCCTCGGAGTATTCTGGGGTGCGACAGACAGCGAAGCCGACTACGACTATATTACGTATCTCCCAGGCGCGGGTTACGGCTGGCGATTCGGGAATGAGTGGACAGATGTCCATACAAATGGCCCGACTACAGAAAATCAGTGGACAACAATTAGAGTGGTGATCCGTCCCGACGGCGGTGAACTATGGGCTAAGAGCGATTCTGATCCCGATTTTGCACTGATAGTATCAAAGAGCTGGTCAATCCCCGATCTACTTGTCAAACTTCGCTTTGTTCAGAACTGGGACGCCATTTGCGATATGGACTACATCTCTATCAGCTCAGAAGAGGAGTTTTGTGACGGTTTTGAAGGCGGACTTGTGAACTGGACCGCTTACCAGTATCCCAGCGGATGGACGGCCATGACCTTCAACCCACATTCGGGACAAACCTGTGCCGCTTTCACGTTTCCGTCAGGAGCAGGATACTATGATGCCTCCATGCGGAGTACTTCCGGGCAGTTCAATGTGGAAGCGGGTGTCATGTATCACGTGACCTTTTGGATCCGCGAGCAATACACACATGATACGTCGGACCCCGACGCATCCATCTTGGACATTAATCTACTAGATGGAGGTTCCAACCCTCGGGTAGCCCCGTTCCTCTTGCCAATTTCATCTGAGTGGCACCTCGTAGAGGGAACTGTCACGGCATCCGTGAGTGGTCCGGCGTCAATCGACGTTCAGCTACATGGATACGCGACTTCAAGCGACGCAGTATTTGCAGTTGACGACATCTGCGTCGCCCCTTTTGTGTTGCCCTCTTCTTTATCAGTTCCGTCACTGGCGGCTCGGCCCTGCGACTCATGCGAGTTTGGTCAACCTGGTCCCGCCCAAGGATATGCCGTTCAACCGGTCGCCTGCGATCTAGCCCAGGAAGCGGTCGCCGCCACCGTATCGCTCAAGATTCCTGACGGCGTCGAGGTGTGCGATGTATCCTTCACGGGCCTAATCACTGAGAGCTGGGACTACAAAGTCACAACGATCAAAGCGGATTCCGGTTTTCTGACAGTTGGGCTGGCGAACACTCTTGGGCAGCGCATTCCAGTCGGAGCAACCACCTTGTTCAATATTGAATACATTGCGCCGCGCTCATGCAGAGATAGCTACTATATTCACTGGGATACCGCGTTATCAGCTTCGGCAGGTCGCAGGCTGGAGTTTGCTGATATCAATTTCCAGGGATTCGTGCCGACCTTCGATTTCGGCCGTGACTCGACCGAGATCCTTGGTTACCGCCCCGGCGATGCAAACAACGACGGAGATGTTACTATCGGTGACATTTCGAAGTTGATCGATCACTTATTCATCAGTGGTGTGAGGTTGTGTAACCTCAACGCTACCGACGTGAATGGTAGTTGTGGCGCAGATGCCACCATCAGTGACGTGGCCCTACTGATCGATACCCTGTTTGTCAGTGGAGCAGTGCCACTGCAGTGCGGTTGCATAAACCAGGGCGGACCCGCTCTCAAGAGTTCTTTCGCAGGAGTCTCACTGCAGTCGACATTCGAAAACGGTGTGACTACAATCAGTGTCAACTCCCCGGTAGCTCTCCGGGGTCTGCAAGTGGAATTAAGTGGACCTGAGAACGCGTCGCCAGTCAATCTGGTCAACGACAAGCTGAACCAATTCTACGGACAGACCGGTGATCTTGTCCGCCTGGGGATGATTGATGTCGACGGTGGTCAGACCGTTAGTGCCGGGGTGACTGAAGTTGTTCAACTGGCTGGAGAGTACACGCTCATCTCTGGTGTGGTTGTTGACAATCAGTTGAGCGAGTCGGTAGTGCTGCTCGGCGGTGACCTGATAGCCGAGACACTTCCGATCACCTTCGGTCTTGCCCAGAACTACCCGAACCCGTTCAACCCGGTGACGGAAATTACGTTCGCATTGCCGGTGGCGGCCGATGTACGTCTGGAAGTATTCAACGTGCTCGGCCAGAAGGTCGCTACGCTTGTCGAGCAGCGACTCGAAGCAGGTCAACACAGTATCACCTGGGACGCAATCGCGCAGGCCAGCGGTGTCTACATGTACCGCCTGACCGCCGGTGACTTCGTGGAAACGAAGAAGATGATATTGATGAAGTAAACTGTGAGATGAGGGAGGATGGCTCAGTCGGCACTATTGCTGACTGAGGCACAATGGCCCGGTGTTGCACCTGCAGCGCCGGGCTATTTCTATTACAGGGCAATGCGTACTGGTTATGGAAGAGTTCTCTACCGTTTGTTTTCCAAGACACAGGCACACAATCCATTATCGCTGCTATGATTCGCTACCTCCGGGTGGGGTATACTTTACAAACCAGGCGAACCCGAACTCCTTCATAAGTGAGAGATACTCTTCGTTCCCCTGCGGCATCAAATCGGCGCGATAGTGCAGTCCAAAGTAGTTCTGGGCGGCGTTGATGTAGCCGTTTTCATCGATCCGCTTCAAACACTCGCGCGCAAGTCGTTCGCCGCCGACCAACCGGCAGACTTGTGCGATCTCTTCCAGGCGTTCGGGAGTAGTCTCCTTGCGCCACGCGGGGTACTTTTCCTCGAACATCCGTCGCAAGTCCTCATCCGAGGCATCGCGGTACACCTCCCGATGAACGATACTGTCCGGGCCGAGTTTCCTCTTGGTGGCCGGTCGGAACTTGGGATATCCAAGTGAAAGCAATACGACCGGGAAGACGCCACGGGGTAGTTGAAGAATTTGTCGATGTTCTCGTAGCCGGTCGATAATCGTGCCAACATACACGGAGCCCAGGCCGAGTGCGTCGGCCGCCGTGCATATGTTCTGCGCGGCGATAATCGTATCTTGAAACGAGATCCAGAAATGGCGGAAGGATTTGTCCGCAGTAAAGGGCGCGCGTTCGAGTGCGGCCCACCGGCTCAGTCGTCGCCAATCTATGCAGAATACCAGGTCGACCGGGGCGGTCTCGATAAAGCTCTGATCCTCGTTCAGCTCGGCCAGACGCTTCCTGGTCTCCGGATTCCTGATTTCAATTATGGAATATGGCTGAAGATTACCGCCTGTCGCGGCGCGGGTCCCGCCTTCGAGGACAGTCGTGAGAATATCTTCGGGTATCGTTCGATCCTCAAAGCTCCGACAACTGGACCGGTTGAGCAGCAGGCGAAGAGTATCATTGTCAAAGCTCTTTGTCGAGGAATCATCGATGCCGTGGTGCGATAGTCCGTCGTTCTCGTTAGTCATGCTCTACACCTTCAGAATTATACTAAGATTCGGCGCTGTAATGTGCGATCGCGCCTGTTTCCAGATTGCGGCGATAGACGCGGATGAAGAATAGATACGCCGCGCCGACGTACAATAACGCGAGCCCGCCGCCGATCAGCAGATTCACACCGAGGTCAGCCGAGAACTTGCCCGTTTGGATCAGGCTTCGCAAGCTCTCGAAGACATACGAGGCGGGGATAGCTTTGGCGACCATGCGAAGTGCGAGCGGTAGAGTGGCGATCGGGTAGTAGACGCCGGAGAAGATCGACAGAACCAGCGGAATCGGCCAGCCGAGCCACTCGGCGGTGGGGCCGAATCGAAAGATCACGCCGGACACGAAGATCCCCATCGCCAGCGCGAAAAGGAACAGTATCCCCATAAACGGAATCAACAGCAGGCCTATCTTGAGAATGTCGAAGCCAAAAGCCACCGCGGCGAGAAGAACTCCCAGAATGAAACCGGCCATGCCCGTGACAATACTTGTCAAAGCCATGCCGCTCAGGTATTCGGATATTCTGAGAGGGGAGGCGAAGAAATTGACAAAGTTCAGACTCCAGACATCTTCGAGAAAGCTGGTCATCATCCCCTGTTGAATTCGGTTGAAGAATCCCCACAGGACGATCGCTCCCAGAATGGCGCTCAGGAAATCGAAAGTCGTATGTCCAATTACGCCGAGAAATTTGCTGATGAAGCCCCACTGAATGATATCGATAAGGAGCCAGATGAAGACACTGGCCGGACGAGTCAGATTGCCCCGGTAGAGATAGAGCTGACGGAGAAAGACGGCGTAGGTACGTGACGCTATCATAGCCTATTCTCTCAGCGACAACGGCTCGCGGGCTACCGTGATGAACAACTCTTCCAGGTCACTCTTCCCGTATTCGCCCGGGAGCGTTTGCGGATTGCCCGAAAGAAGAATGCTTCCATGCGAAAGGAACAGCACGCGGTCGCAGACTGCCTCGATCTCGCGCATGTTGTGCGAAGTCCACAGGACCGCTGTCCTGGTTCGCGCCACGTAGTCCTTGATTGATTCCCGGATGAAGCCGGCAATGCTGGGGTCGAGCGACGCAGTGGGTTCGTCGAGGAGCAGCAGACGGGGATTGTTCACAATCGCCTTCGCCAGGCTGAGTCGACTCAACTCTCCTGACGACAGCAATCCCGCTCGGGTGTCGGCGAATTGCTCCAGTTCGAACTCGCGCAGCAGGGTCGAAATACGCTCTTGCAGCGGTTTGACGTTGTACAGCAGACCGAATATACGCAGATTCTGGCGAACGGTCAGATTGAGGGGAAGGTGGGCATAGACGGCAGCGAAATTGATGTTCTGGCTGATTTCAGCGCGATCGATTGCGGCGTCCTTCCCGAAAACCTCAATGGTTCCGGAGGTCGGCCGCAGAATACCCAGGATCATGTTGATGGTCGTGGATTTGCCGGCTCCGTTGGGACCGAGCAGACCCAGAATCTCGCCGGGTTGTATGGCAAATGAGATTCCGTTGACGGCCCGGACAGAACCGTACCGCTTCGTGAGACCTTCAATTAGCAGGACCGGCGTGGTATTCATAACGCTGATAATATACGGAATCGCCCCGGGGCTCCGCCAAGTATTTAGCGGGGCACACTCTCTCGGTTGATACGACGCTGATCGAGCGATTTCTTATAGGAGTCCGAGCAGTCGCCGGAAGCTCTGCGGGTCGTTGTCGTCCAGGGCTTTCTTGGCAGCATTCAGGCACTCAAGCAACGACTCCAGCCCGGTGGAGAGATTGCTGCTGATTATTCCAGAGCGCTTGAAATACCATCTCAGGGTCTGAGCTGGTCACACGAGTTGCACCGTTGAAGCTGGGCGCACTGAAGAGAGCTTTGTCGGGAATACCATCGGGGATTGTCTCGAACGTACGCATCAGAGAATAAGCCATGATATGGGGAAGACCGCTGGTAAAGGCGAAGATACGGTCGTGCCGCTCCGGATCGACTGGAAGCGCCTTGGCTCCCAGGACACCAACCAGGTCTGTTACCACTCTGAGAGCATTTCTGTCAGCATCGGCTCCGCATGCGAGAAAGTAATTCGCATCTTCGAAGAGCGTGGCGCTCCATGAGGCAATGCCGCGTTTCTCTGTTCCGGCGAGCGGGTGGCCGCCGACAAAGTTGTTCATACCAAGTTCAGCGGCGAGATGTGTGATTGCCAGCTTGAGTGATCCGGTATCGGTAACTGCGACTTTCTGTCTTAGACCTTCCTGCTGTCTTCTCAAGAAGGCGAGAATTTCCCCAATCGGCAGGGCTATCACAATGAGATCGCTGTCTCTGACCAGTTCGGCTTCTGATCTGGCGATACGGGCGATTATGTGTCGTTCCTGAGCCGCATGCAGCAGGTCCGGCCTCAGGTCAAAGCCGAGAATTGCCGGTGGCTCTTTCATCATACTAAGCCTGGTCGCAATAGATCCGCCGATCTGTCCGAGGCCGACAATACCGATTCTGAGGGCCGACAACGACATCATACCGCCTTACCGACCGCCTGGGCGACAGTGCGGACTTGTTTCATGAGTTCGTCGAACTGGTCGAGGTAGAGTGATTGATGGCCGTCGCACAGCGCCTTCTCGGGATTGGGATGTATCTCGATAATCAATCCGTCAGCCCCGGCCGCTACCGCGGCCAGAGAAACCGGCGTAGTCAACGATCGGCTTCCGGTCGCGTGAGAAGGATCTACGATTACCGGGAGATGAGTCAGTGACTTAAGCAGAGGGACAGCGGTGATGTCGCAGGTATTTCGAGTGAGCTTCTCGAAAGTGCGGATACCACGCTCACATAGAATGACGTTATAGTTGCCGTTGGCCAGGATATATTCGGCCGACATGAGTAGTTCTTCGATGGTTGACATCATGCCGCGCTTCAAGAGTACTGGTCGGGATTGTTTGCCCACCTGTTCCAGCATGGCGAAATTCTGCATGTTGCGGGCGCCGACCTGAATGATGTCCACATACTCGGATAGAAGCGATACATCATCCTGGGACAGACATTCGGATACGACCGGGAGTCCGACTTTATCGCGCACGCGAGCGAGAATCTCAAGTCCGGCTTTGCCGAGTCCCTGAAAAGCGTACGGGGAAGTACGTGGCTTGAACGCGCCGCCGCGCAGGATCTTCGCGCCGGCCGCTTTAGCCCGTATGGCCGCTTCGAGCACCTGGTCGTAACTTTCCACGGCGCAGGGTCCGGCCATCACAACCACGGAGCCGTTGCCGATTTTGGTTCCATTCACACTGACAAGGGTCGAGTCGGGTTTGAATTCTCTGGATGCCAATTTGTAGGGCTTGAGAATGGGGATGAGAGCTTCGACACCGTCCAGGGCGAGGAGCTTCTCCTTGTCGATTACGCGTTCGTCACCAATCGCCCCGATGATCGTTTTTTCCTCGCCTTCCGAGATGTGCGGTTTGAGTCCCAGACTTTCGATGTGTCTTATAACGCCGGCCATATCCTTGACGGATGAACCCTTCTTGAGTACGATAATCATCATTTCACTCCTCCGGCCAGGTCGGGCCGCAAACGAGCGGCCTCGCCCAGGTAGCAATGTTTGATCTGGGCCTGGCTTTTGTCGATGTCCACGTGTATCAAAATGCGAATAACAGACTTCATAGCTCCGGGCACGTTTATTTCTGAGGCGCACAGTAGAGGTACCATCGACAGCCCAATATCACGAACCGCATAGGCGGGAAACTCGGCTGTCAGATCGGGAGTCGCCGTTAGAAAGATTGAGGCGATGCGTTCAATGTCGATCTCGTTGCGCTCAATCATCGTGGTCAGGAGTGTTCTGGTCGCTCCGAAGACAGCTTCGCGCGTATTGGCCTCAGCGCAAATGGCGCCGCGAATGCCTCGCATCATTGTTTGCCTCCTAATGTGGTTGCCACCTCAAGCAGGAACGTTCTGAGGTGGGGGAAATGATCGTTGTCGCCGTCGGAGTCAATGAGCTGGATGACTTTGCTCCCGATAATGACCCCGTCGGAATATCGGGCAGCTTCGGCTGCGGTTTCCGAGGATGAGATGCCAAAGCCGATACATATCGGCAGAGCGGTGTGGCTTCGTAGTTGTCGTATCCGGCGCTCGATGGACTTGTCGAAGCGCGCTCTCGGTCCGGTGGTGCCGACCACACTCACGAAATAGAGGAACCCCGACCCTGATGCGGCTATGGTTGCGGCTCGTTTTGGCGGGGTAGTGGGTGCGATTAGATTAATGAAAGCGATACCGGCGTCGGAGCAGAGCTTCCGTAGCAGGGAGCTTTCTTCCACAGTCATGTCGGGGACGATCAAGCCGCTCACACCCGAATCTAGACACGATTTGAGGAATCGGGCGGGACCAGCCTTTTCGATAAGGTTGCTGTAGCACATTATCACTACAGGAAGCGTGTGACGTGTCGTAATCGATTTGATGGCTGCAAATCCCTTGGCAACAGTAAAGCCCTGGTTGATGGCCCGGTGCGACGAATGCTGGATCACGGGGCCGTCGGCGAGCGGATCGGAATGAGGGAAGCCGATCTCGATGATGTCGGCGCCGGACTCGCAGATAGCATCGACAGCTGCCGCAAAGCGCTCCTGGCTCGGAAAGCCCGCTGTGATAAACGGCATCAGGGCCTTCCGGTTGGCTTTTTTCAGATCGGCCAAGGTCTTATTCAGCTTGTCGTTCATAATCGATCACGCTTTGCAGGTCTTTGTCACCCCGGCCGGAGAGGTTGACTATTATGATCTGATTCGGTTTCGTCTTGCGAGCCAGCTTGCGGGCATAGGCCAGGGCGAAGCTCGATTCGAGTGCAGGAATGATGCCTTCGTAGCAGCACAACTCTCGAAACGCGGTAACCGCCTCCCGGTCCAACGCGGTGCGATAGAGCACCCGGCCGGAATCCTTGAGCGAGGCGTGTTCCGGGCCCACGCCCGGGTAGTCAAGACCGGCGCTTATTGTAGTGGTCAGCGATATTTGGCCTTCGCTGTCCTGAAGTATGTAGCTGCGCGATCCATGAAGCACCCCCGGCGTACCCATCCCGAGGGCAGCCGCATGCCGTCCCGGCTTCAGACTTTCGCCGGCCGACTCCACACCGATCAGCGCGACTTTGGGGTCCTTGAGAAATGACGAGAATATGCCTATGGCGTTCGAACCGCCGCCGATGCAGGCTACGACGTAGTCTGGGAGATGGTGTTCACGGCGCATGATCTGTTGATGGGTCTCTCGGCCTATCACCGACTGAAACTCTTTCACGATCATGGGGTAGGGGTGAGGGCCGACCGCCGAGCCTATGATGTAGTGAGTATCATTGACATTTGTGACCCAGTCGCGAATGGCTTCGGAAGTTGCCTCTTTGAGCGTGGCCAGACCGGCTTTTACCTCGCGTACTTCGGCGCCCAGGTATTGCATGCGCAGAACATTGGGCTGCTGACGTTGCATGTCGTGGCTGCCCATGTATATGATGCAGCGAAGCCCCATCATGGCGCACACAGCCGCCGTGGCGGTTCCGTGCTGTCCGGCACCCGTCTCCGCGACAATTCGCTTCTTGCCCAGACGTCTGGCGAGCAGTGCCTGGCCGATTGTGTTATTTATCTTATGTGCGCCGGTGTGGTTGAGGTCTTCACGTTTGAGATAGATCCGCGCCCCTTTCCAGCGTCGGGTCAGATTGGTAGCCAGGTAGAGTGGCGTGGGACGGCCTCCGAAATCCCGAAGCAGACCCTGCAGCTCAGCCTTGAATTGTTTCTCCCCTCGCGATTTGACAAAGCAGCGCTCCAGTTCATCCAGAGCCGCGACCAATGTCTCGGGGACGAACCGACCACCGAACTCGCCGTAGTATCCTTTTCGTAGTGATTTAGACATTCTTTACTCTCTGAATAAACTGTTCCATCTTGGCCACATCCTTCATACCCGGCGACAGCTCGGTGCCACGCGCGACATCAACACCGAACGGCCGAAACTCGCTTACTACGTCGTGAACGTTCTCGACTGTCAGATTGCCGGCTATGAATGTCCGTTGTGTGATTTCGTCCTGACGTTCAGAACACAGATCGCGCATAGCATCGATACCGGGCTTCTTGAAATCATATAGAAACAAGCCGGAGTGGTTCGGGTGTTCACAATTGACCGAGTCAGTGATCCAGAACGACCTGATCCAATCCCTCTGTGGTTGTCGGACGGGTAGACCGCGGTAGTCAAAGTACACCTGAAAGTAGTCGAGCTGACTATCAGTGGTTCGATCGAACGACAGGAGATCCGCTTCCGAAGCAAACACGCCGACAGTGCACACCCTGTCAGCCACGGCGGATACGATACTCTCAACCGTCTGAATGTCGACACGTCGGGGAGAAGGCGACAGAACCAGGCCGATAAAATCAGCGCCGGCGTCGACCGCGGCGATAGCGTCCCGCACGTTAGTAATGCCGCAGAATTTGACCTTAGTCATGACCTATCAACTCCTTGATAGCGGCGGTCATATCGGGAGCGCGCATGATCGCAGAGCCAATCAGAAAGGCATTGGCGCCGGCATCGCGCATCATAATTACGTCGGCACGGGACGCCAGGCCGCTTTCGGCCACCCGAACACAATGATCGGGAACCAATTGCAGCAGTCGCGCGCCCGCAGGAAGATCGATTGTCATAGCGTGTAGATTGCGGTTGTTGACACCGATAATCGTTGCTCCCGAGTCCACGACATGGCCAAGCTCGGACTCATCATGAATCTCGACCAGGGCGTCGATACCCAGCGAAAACGCGCACGCCACGAACTCCCTCAACAGTCCATCTGGAAGAAGCGCGGCTATCAACAAGACCGCGTCGGCGCCAAACGCTTTGGCTTCGGCGATCTGAAGCTTATCGACAATGAAATCCTTGCGCAGTAATGGCAGAGACACGGATTGACGGGCGGTATCGAGATCGGAGAGGCTGCCGCCGAAGTAGTCGCTTTCTGTCAGGACGCTGATGGCTGAAGTGCCATGGTCCTGCAGGCTTCTGGCGGTCGTGGCTACGTCCAACAAGATCGTAGTACCCCGGCTCCTCGGAGAGGTTCTCTTGATTTCGAATATGAAATGCTCGCCATCACCAACAAGCGCCTGTCGAAATCCGAGACATGGACCCCGCAACTGTAATTTGGACTCGATGGCGCGCTCCCATGCCGCACGATCCTGGGCCTCGAGTCGCGCTCGCACCCGGTTGGCAATGGTGAACAGCATCAGTCGGCCTCTTGCGACATTGTTACAAACCGTTCGAACAGTCGGATGGCTAATCCTGATCGGAGAGAATCCATCGCCATATCATAGCCGTCTTCGAGATCCGACACCTTGCCCACACAGAGAAGGCCCAGGGCGGCGTTGAGCGCGGTTACTTTCGTGTGGAACGAAATCGTGCCTGCCAGAACTTCTTTCAAAATGACAAGGTTTGTCTTGCGGTCGCCGCCGCGAATGGCATCAAGCGTGAAGCCGTCGCCGAACAAAGCCGGGACAGATAATATCTCCGGTCGGGCGTGATTGTCCGACCAGCGGTACAGGACATTCGTACCCAGTGGCAGGATTTCATCAACGCCGAGTGAATTGTGAAAACTGACAATACTCTGCTGGGTGAAGTGTCCTGCTACCGTCGCCAGCAGCGCGGCGTACTTCGAGGACGACGTTCCGATGATCTGGTGAGTGGCGCGGGCCGGGTTGAGGAGGGGGCCGATCAGGTTGAAGATCGTGCGGAAGGCGAGTTCTCGACGCACTTTGGCAACTCGCATGGTAGCGGGATGATAATGCGGGGCAAAGAGGAAGCAGAAGCCGATCTCATCGAGAAGTCGCGCGGAATGCTCGGGGCTGATGTCGATTTTCGCGCCCGCTTCTTCGAGGATGTCGGCTGAGCCACAACTCGAGCTGACCGCGCGGTTACCGTGCTTGGCTGTGGGAACGCCACAAGAAGCCACCACAAACGCCGCTGCGGTCGAAATGTTCGAGGTGTTGGAACCGTCACCGCCCGTGCCGCAGCAATCGAAGACGATCTTCTGATGATGGGGGACATGAACGGCGTGCCGTCGCAAGGCGCTGACACATCCTGCGAGTTCCTCGGCGCTCTCGCCTTTGATTCGCAAGCCGGTCAGGAAAGCCGCAATCTGGGCGTCGGTAGCGCTGCCGCCGGCGATCGCATCAATGAACGCTTCGGTTTCGGCCAGGCCAAGTGAGCGGCCTTCGGTCAATTTGTTAAGGACGTTTCTGGTCATGAGCGCCATTCCATAAAGTGATTGATGATCTGCTTGCCTTCTTCGGTGAGAATCGACTCCGGATGAAACTGAACTCCGAACAGGGGCGAAGATTCGTGCATCAGCCCCATGACTTCGCCGTCGTTGGTATAGGCGACAACCTTAAGTTCAGGGGGCAGGGTCTCTTCGCTGACAATCAGTGAATGATAGCGGGTGGCGCGAAACGGGTTGGGCAGACCGGATAGAATACCCCGGCCGCGATGGTAGATTTCCGATGTCTTCCCGTGCACGAGCCGTTCGGCCGGAATTACGTCGGCCCCAAACGCCGTCGCGATGCACTGATGTCCCAGGCAGACGCCGAGAATCGGAATCTGAGTGTGGAGCGTCTTGATGATATCAAGGCACAGGGCGGCGTCGCGGGGATGCCCGGGACCGGGGGAGAGGATGATCCTCTCGGGGTGCAAAGTGACAACTTCCTCGAGAGTGATCTGCTCCGGGCGACACACGCGCAGGTTGGGGTCTCTCTCGCCGAAGTACTGGACGAGGTTATAGATGAATGAATCGTAGTTGTCGATGAAGAGCGTCATAGCCGTCCCTCCTCGGCGTCGCTGATGGCTTTCTTGAGAACCGCAATTTTGTTTCTGGTTTCGAGGTATTCTTGCGAGGGAATCGAGTCGGCGACAATGCCGGCCCCGGCCTGCAGCAGGAGTTTGCCCTTACGCTTGATGATCGTGCGGATCGTTATACACATGTCGCAATCGCCCGAGAGCGAGAAGTAACCGACTGCTCCGGCGTACGGCCCACGTGCCGACTTCTCGAGATCGGCAATAATCTCCATTGCCCGTAACTTGGGAGCGCCTGACACAGTCCCCGCCGGGAAGGCCGAGCGGAATAGATCAAATTGGTCACAGCCGCTTCGCAGTCGTCCTGTAACGGTGGATGTCAAGTGCATGACGTGGGAGTAGTATTCCAATTGAAGCATGGATGGTACTGAGATGGAGCCGAACTCGCATACTCTTCCGAGATCGTTACGGGCGAGATCAACCAGCATGACATGTTCAGCGCGTTCCTTTTCATCGCGGATTAGTTCTTCAGCCATGCGGTGGTCATCGTCCGGAGTGCGGCCGCGCCTTCGAGTGCCGGCGATGGGTCGGGCTGTAGCCAGGCCGTCGCGCAGCTTGACAAGTGCCTCAGGCGAGGACCCGATCAGTTCGATCTCGCCAAAATCCAGGTAGTACATATAGGGAGAAGGGTTGAGCATGCGGAGCGCCCGATAGACCTGAAAGCAATCTACCGCTGACTCACGCTGTTCGCACTGCGAGACTACCGTCTGGAAGATGTCTCCCTTCACAATATGCTCCTGAGTTTTCAGAACCATAGCTTCGTACTCGGCCTGTGTGAAATTGGAGATGTAGTCACTGTCGGCTGCAGTCTTGCCATTTGAGGCGAGCACGCGGGCGCCGTCGAGGTTGGCTCTGATTTGTTCCAGCCCGATCGGTTCGCCGCCGGAGCGAAGGGTCTCGCCCTGATGAAGCAGGCGGACCAATTTCATGCGCCGCATGTAGTGGTCGAAAACGAGAAGCTTGTCGACGAAGTAGAAGAGGCCGAGCGGCCAATCAGACGGGGCAAGAAGGTTTACCAACTTCGGCTCGAAGAACTTGACGATGTCGTACGACGTGAACCCGACCAGGCCGCCGAGCAGGGGCATTTCGACATGGGGGGAGGTCTGGAATCGATCGAGGACCAATCTCAACCCGTCGAAGGGCGCGCTGGATGACGTATGTGGTACCGTAAGGCTACCGTCGCCCGACGTGATCAGGGTATCCTGTTCGCGTATCTCGATCCGGAGCAAGGGGTCTATGCCTATGAATGTGTAGCGGCCGGATGATTTGGGGTCTTCGGCTGATTCAAGAAGAAAGCGGGCGCCCGCTCCTCGTAGTTTCATGAAGGCTGAGACGGGGGTTTCGAGATCTCCGGGGAAATCAAGTTCCTCGAGGTCGAGGGTCAATTTTCCTTTGCGGGGGCTTTCGTTTAGAGCTTCGAATATTTCCAAGTTTTCCTCCGGAAACGAAAAAGCCCGCTATCTTCTCGATAGCGGGCTTCAAATTTCTTTGTCCTGTAACGGCTATACCGGCACAAGCCCACTATCGAGGGTATGACGATACCACCAATAGGTAAAAACTGAGCTGAGGGAAATCAGGGCGACCGTTATGTAAGCCAAGTTGGACATGTCAGACCCAATATACCGAGTATCCCGTATTTGTCAAGACCCTATTTGGGGCTGTCTTATCAGTGTTTGTCTTTCTGTAACTTTATAGGACTTAGGAAGAACCCGGACATCACGCCAGTCCCCAAGCACAAGTCAATATGTTGTCGGTCAAGAAATTAGAGTGACAATCTGATTGACTTCATTTGCATCAATATGATGAACGAGCGACTTTTCGAGCGTCCGTAGTTATCTATCTCGAAACGCACGGCAAGCGCTATCACAATCCGTATCTTGCGGATATCCAGTCGTGGATGCACGACAACGATTATCGAACCTGGTATCGCGACAAGTCGGATACGATGTTCATCAAGAACGGTTGTTCTACCGGCTCTTGATCTCGCATTTTCAGATAGCCCGTAGGTAGGGCTGCAATCGCGAGTAGCCAGGCGGTTTGAGCATTGCGTGGATAGTATCCTGCACATTACATTGCAGCCGCTTTGGATGGGAGAGAGAAGATGTTGTTGTTTAGGTCCACTACACTGGTCGCAGTTGCGACGTGTACGTTTCTAATTGGGGCACGTGCTTACACGGCAAAGGCAAGTCCTGTGGCTGGAGCCACCGCATCTGACTCTACGACTACTAAGAACACGTCGCCGACAGACAGATTGAAATTGTCCGGAACGTTTCAGGGGGAACTGAGGTGGAACAACGGTACTCCCATTCGGCCTTCGGGAAAGCGAGCCACATCCGACCTCTACGTGCGTATTATCGAAATTGCTCTTGAATCGCCTCTGGCCGAGAATGTTTCATCGACCGTCGTGCTAAATTCGGAATGGCTGGATGACTTTGTCAATGAAGGCGATCAGCGGGTAGCTATCGACGAAGCGCACATCGATGTTCAGGGCTTTGCCTCAGGACCTTATGCCGTATTTGGCAAAAGGAGTCAGCCTTTTGGCGTCTTTGAGAATCAACTGATAAGCGACCCGATGGCCAAGGACGCTTATGAGGTCAACAAAGTGGGGTTGACGGCCGGTATTCAAGCCGGTCCGACTTTGGACGCATCGCTGACGGTCTACAAGGGCGCCGAGTCGAGCGACCACCTGTTCCAATCCCGGCTGTTCGATACCGCCGAAATCATGCGAGCGCCGGATACGGCCGCTCAGATCAGCTCATGGGTGGCTTCGGGAATATTTTCGTCGGTGGATTCGTCCGTAACCCTGATGGCGGCGGTTCTCAGCGAGCCGGGGCATGTTCGACGCAACGTGGTGGTTCAATTAGCAACCAACATCGTTGTTCCAATGGCAAAGAGCATCTCTTTCGATGCCGAGTACATCAAGGCCTTGCGTCGGGAGCGGTATGTGGACGCCGATCGCGAATTCCGAGAGAGTGTGCTAAGTTTAACGGCCGCGTATTCGTTCGTCTATCGACCCAGCCAATTCACGCGACGGGGTTTGTACCGGGCTCGAAGGTTGTTTGCCCGGTCGCATCCGTTTACGACCGCGTTTCGGTTTGAGAGTTTTCAGGACGACGGGATGGCGTCGTACTTCTCCGCACGAGTCACCAGGGGTCGATATTCGCTGGGTGGTCGCTACACGGTTGTGGAGAAGGCCGGAACGGTTGCGTATGTGGCGATGGAGCTTAATCGTACCACCTATCGCACACCGGTCGGAGCCAACCGGACAGGTTCCGACCACAGCGACACGTTTCTGACCCGGCTGGGCGTCGATTTCTAATCTACGAATAATTGGCAAAGAAAGAAGCCCCCTGGTCAAGGGGGCTTCTCTAAGCCGCTGATTCTCGCATACTAGTTCTTCTGGGCCGTCGGCTTTCCCTTGGCCGGCATGTCCATCATAACTGCCATCATGGCGCACTTTTGCTCCAGCGACGACAATTGCATCTGAACACCGGGGTCTGGGGAGGTCAGCACCATAATATCGCCGTCGGACGTCGCACCATTGCTCACACGGGCGCCGGCTTTGGCCGCAGCCCGAATCGCCTGGCACTGCTCGCACAACTGCGTCTTGGCCTGTTCATCCGTGAAATTCATGGCCTCCTCGCCGGCTTTGCCAGCGGCCATGCAAGCGGTATGTAACGCCGCCACGCTCTTCGGGTCACCGCTTCTGACCCAGTGACGAATAGCAAGTCCGTCGTTGAGCTTGACGGCCTCCATGCCCATGGGGCCATACTCGTCCATGTGTGCCGCGATGTTCTTACACACGTAGCACTTCATCAATCCGGCCTTCATTGCCTCCATCGACGGTGTCCCGGTTGTGGCCTTCTGCATATCGCCGGCAACGACCACCGCGACGGTCATGGCAACTAAGGCCATTACTAGTGTGATTCTCCTGACCATAAGTTCATCTCCTTTGACTTTGAGCAGGTACTGATTAGTTGTTATGCTTCCGTTATATATAAAGTTGAAATAGCTTGAAATTTCTATGCGCCTTGAAGTAGTCCTAATATTGGACCCAACTTGTCGATCTTAGCTGATCCACAGACTGGTTGAACAATTTCCGGGCGTCTGCGGTTCCCGTGCGGGGGGGAGCGCGCAATAATTCAGACGGCGTCCCCCCAACGATCTGGGGTTGAGTGGCGTAATTACTTTGCGAAGATTGTACGGCAATAGGGGACGGTCAAGGGCCGCACAGCCGCGCCATTGGCGGGTTATCGGGACTTGCCAAAGTAAAGCAATTTGTGAAGCTTCACTTGATCAGAAGAACACACCCATAATGAAGTAAACCATACCGACCGAGCCGACAGCCATTCCGAGATACCAGAGCGGCTTCTTCTTTGTAAGGGCGGCGATCGATGAGAGCAGGATCGCTATTTGCAGGAAGATCACCGCCACGCCAAAGGTCTGCGAGTGACCCTGTGCCCAATCGCGGCGTTCTTCCTGGGATCGGGCGGTACTGTCGATGGTCTTCTTTTCCCCGTCGTATCGGGCTATGGTGGACCGATACTCTTCGATCATTTTCTGGTAGTCAGCGGCCAACTCCGGAGACAGGGAGGGCGCCTTTTCCTTTTGTTCCAGTTCAAGCTTTTCCAGTCCGATTTCGTAGAGATACCCTTTGATGCTCTTGGACTGGTAATACGACCATTGGTTCGATGCCTGTGACTGGGCGAGAACCGACTTGGTAGAGTAGCTGCTTCCCCGGAAGGTCGAGAGGGTGGCGCACACGGCCAGGACAACGGTGGTAAGGGCGAGGTAATTCAGCCAGGGGGTTTTTGATTCTTCAGCCATCGGTTCTCCGTGTCTCAGTAGTTCGCGATTCTTGGCGGCTAATTTATGACATCGTCCGACAGTGCGCAATAATTCTCAGATAGTGGCCTGGGCGGTTGTTCCCCGGCAGTGATTGACAGGAGCGGGCAGTATGAATTATACTGCGACATGCAATCAGACTATGTCACGGGACACAGGGCCGTACTTGGCTGGTGGCCCACCCGCTTGTCGGGTGGGGGGCATCGGCGGGGTTCGAGGGGATTTATAACCGACCTGCAAGCAGGTGGGTCACCCGGCACTGTTTTCATCTGGACCCATGTTGGAGAAGCGACAAGTGCTCAACTGGAGTGAAACTGTAAAGTTCAACCCGTGCGAGTGTCGGTAAGGAAAGAACATATGGATATTCAATCGTATCGCGCCCATTTTTCCGCAATAGCGATTTCAGGAATCGTGGTGATAGGATGCGGCTCCCCTGACAAGAGTCAGATCATTGGTATGTGGATGCCCTCAAAAGAGACGTCCAATTTCGTCGTTCTGCCATTCGGCGATACTTTGTTCTTGACGGAGGAGCCACTAATCGAGATTAGGGGAGATGGAAAATTCAGAGCGGAGCATCTCCCCTCGATCCTTCTACCACTTACTCTTGATAGCGCGCGATCAATCTCAGGTTTTGGAACATGGTCTCTGATCACGAAGGCCAGTGAACGGTCTTCTGTTGAACTTGATTTTGAGCAGTTGAACGACCATGTGGACCGGTGCGTAGTCAACATTTACATGTCGTATGGGTTGATGGATCTCAATTTTGGTCCACTTCGGCTGTTCTTCTACGTGGATGATCCTGATAGCGGCAGAAGATACACGTTCGAGAAATTGCCCAGCGTGAGTCCGTAGATTAGTAGATGGAGGAATAGTGCGGTGCCCATGATCTGGTCACACTGATGGACCACCCGGTCTTCAACCCACCTGCAAGCAGCTGGGCCAACCAGTCATACGGCAGGGGTGGAACCCTGCCGATCAATTTAAGACAATCCGTAGCAAGCTGTGGGGTACCGGATGAATCTTCTAACGCGGCAGATGTGGACATCTGCCGGGCACGGTGTCCGCATGGCATCTATCGATTAAACCAACAACTGTTTCGCGGCGAGGTCACGATAGAGCGGGCAGCGGGCGGTCAGCTCGTCGTGCGTGCCCTGATCTACTATGCGGCCGGACTCAAGCGCCACGATCCGGTCGGCATTCTGGACCGTCGCGAGGCGATGAGCGATAATGATCGCCGTCTTGCCCTTTAGAATCTTCGCAAGTGAATCCTGAATCAATCGTTCCGACATCGAGTCGAGCGCCGACGTGGCTTCGTCCAGAATGAGAATCTTCGGATCAGTCAAAATCGCCCGTGCCAGGCAGAGGCGCTGTTTCTCGCCGCCCGATACGGTCACGCCGCGCTCGCCAATTTCAGCCTCGTACCCCCGCGGAAGTGACATGATGAATTCATGGATGTTTGCCACCCGGGCGGCCGCTTCGACTTCGTCCTGAGTCGCCTCAGGTCGGCCGTAGGCGATGTTTTCTCGAATGCTTCCCTTGAACAACAGCGGGTCCTGATCTACGAGGGCGATCTGGTCGCGAAGGAATTTGATTGGGAGCCTTCGAAGATCAACACCATCCAGAGTTATCTGCCCGCGGTCGGGGTCATAGAACCTGAGGATCAGGTTGGCAATGGTGGTCTTGCCTGCGCCTGAAGGCCCCACGAACGCAACTTTTTCACCGGCATGAATCGACAAGGAGAAGTCATCGACGCTAAAATGGGAATCTTCGTAGACGAACCGGACCTGACAGAGCTCAATGTCACCTTTGAATTGCGACAATGTGACGGGGTTTGGGTCTTCGACCACTGCTGGGGGAATGTCCAGGTATTCGAACACGCGATCGACCGAGGCCATCGCGGTCTGGATTTGCAGGAACGACTGAGCCAAACCCTGGATAGGGGAATAAAGGAAAGTCAGTAGGATGTAGAAACCCATCAACTGGCCCATCTTCATCTCGCCCGCCACTACCAGATAAACGCCCCATGCCAGGACCACGATCGGGCCGATCTGGTTGAAGAAATTGACCACGTTGACGGCCAGCGAATTCATCCAACTGTTCTTGACCAGCACGTGGGTGAGCGTCTCGAGGACGTCGTCCAACTTCTTCTTTTCCCGGTCTTCCTGGCCGAACGCCTTGATGGTCTTGACCGACATCAGGGATTCCTGAAGACGGCCCGAGAGAGCGGCCTGGGTCTCCTGAATGAGCCGGGCGAGGAAATTCAAGCGGATGCCGTACGCATTAGTCAAGATGATCGAAAGCGGAACCGGTATCACAGCGACCAGAGTGAGCATCCAGTTGATCGACAGAAGGTATGCGAGGATCGCGGCCAGCATGAGGGCCTGGGTGATCAAGGCCATGAGCGTGGAAGACAACAAGTCCTGCACACGGCCGACATCAGAAAGCAGCCGCGACATCACTTCTCCCACCCGGTGTTCCTGGAAGAACTTCAGCGACAGGCGTTCGAGATGCGCGAAGAGCTGGGAGCGAAGGTCGCGAATGATGCGGGCGCCGATGTAGCCTGAGAGGTAGTCCCTCACCCAGGCGAAGAATATGTCTGCAAGATATACCGATACCAGGAAGAGGCAGAAGAGAACGAGCGGCCGGAAATTGAACCCGTTGGAACTCGATGCGATCAACCCCGGGATCAGGGTGTCGATCATGTACTGGATCGCCGCCGGCAAGGCTATGACCAGGACGGCCAGGATAGCCATCACCAGGAGCATCAGCGCCTGGTGATAACGATACGGACGAATGTAACCCCACAATCGTCCGAACTTGGCGATCAGACTGGTCATTCCGATACACCTGACCCGGAACCGGGTGTGCAAAGAAGTCTGACGTCGTGACAGTTCCGAAGTGGCATTATAGTCTGTCTGCTATGACGGTATATCAGGCGTCGAGCGCGGCGTAGCATCGGTCACTACGGCCTCAGGTGGTTCGAACCGCGCCAGTATTTCCGCAATATATGGTTCATCCGGCGGCGCCTGTATACCTTTTTCGAGCTCAATGCGATGAATGCAGTACGGGTTGTTGGCTCGTTCACCTGTTTGTGCAAACGAAGTCGTGGTGCAGCCGCCCCGGCACAACGGAAGATAATGGCACTTACGGCACGGTCCACCGGCCGTCTCGCGGGTGAACTGGCGATTGTAGGCGAAAGCGTCGGGCCGATTCCAAATCTCCGTGAACGAGGAATCGCGGATGTTGCCTTCGACAAAGTCTTCCTGCATCGACAAGCATCCCTTGATGTTGCCGTTGGACTCCACTCCGGCGACTCTGGTGCCGGCGTAGCAGCCGAGATAAATGCCGCCGTCGATAAGTTCGGTACCCTTACAGCCGAAGTAGCCGATGTTTTCGCCCGGATCGATCTTCACGCCGTCGAGATTGCGGAATTCGATGCACTTATCGATCAACTTTGTGTAGTTGGGAATAGACAGGACCATGTCGCTCAGGCCGCGCATGCGACCGGTGGTCGTGGTCATCTGGATGCGCCAATCGACGGCGCCGTTGTCGATCAGAATCTGGCGCATCTGATCCATTTCGCCGATGTTGATATTGGAGATCTGCGACACCGCCTGGAATCTCAGTTTACGTTCGTTGCACCACTTGAACGCGTTGATGACTTTGGCATAGCTGTCATCGCGCTGGCGGATATAGTTATGAGTCTTCTCGGTGCCGTCAAAACTGATGCCGATCTTGTCCATCCCGGCGGCCAGCATGTCGTCGACAATCTGGGGGGTAATGGCGAAGGCATTGGTGATCATGTAGGTGCCGATGCCACGCTGTTTGGATCTCCTGGTCAACTCGCGCCAGTCTTTGCGAAGCAGCGGCTCGCCACCGGAAAGAACCAGGTGCGCCGTGCCCAGATCAGCCAGTTCATCGATCAGGGCGAGTGACTCTTTGGTGGTAAGTTCATCCGGGCGTTGCTTGCCCGCGGACGTGCCGCAGTGAACACAACGCATGTTGCAGGCAAAAGTAGTCTCCCAGACTACGTAGTGCGGAAAGAATTTGAAATCGCTCATACTGGTTTCTTCGCTTCCTGGTTGGCGTTTTGCATTTGCCGCCAGCGCGACCGGGCGATCAGGTCGAGCATCGGCTCCAAGTTGTACCGCCAGCTTTCACACTGCTGATCGGCTGTGACATTACGGTCAAAGCGTCGCGACGGACACGCGCCCTGGCAAAGAGGCAAAACGTTACATTCGCGGCACTTGTTATCTTCAAAGGGATCAAAGGAGAACAGGCGCATGAACTCGGGGTGCACGGGGTTAAGTTCCTGGGCGATGTTGCCGCAGGCGTGCGACTTGTCGCCGATGTAATTCCAGCACCGGTACAGGTCACCGTCGGGGTCCACCACATAGGCATTAACCAGTTGCGCCATGCAGGCCACCATCATGGGTGACGGGAGTTTCTCTATTCGGAAGCCCCGCTCCAGGAGCAGGGTATAGAATTCGGTCTCGACGGCTGAAAATCCGGCCGTATCATAGCAATTTTCACTGATATTGGAGCACACGGTCGTGGCGGGCTCCATCAGGGCGAAATGTACGCCCAGACGATCACGAAGCCCTGCGCCGTCCAGTTCATCAAGCAATTGACCGATTGTGTCCAGTGAGAATTCCTTGTCGACGTTGACTCGGATGCCTATCCCGAGTTTCGTGGTCGCATACTTCAAGTTCTCAACGATAGTGTCAAATGAAGGTCGGCCATTCACAAGGGGCCGTTTGCGATTGTGAATTGCAGCCGGGCCGTCAAGAGTGACCTGGGCGGCAGTCACGTGGAGCTGTCGCAAACGATCGACGGTCTCTTTATCCAGGAGATAGCCGTTGGTAATAATGGCCGAGGTGTACTTGATTTCGTATTGTTCCGTCAGACGGAGGATCCTTGAAGTCAAATCTTCTATGATGTTCATGGCCAGGAGGGGTTCGCCGCCATACCATGTCAGGGCCAAATCCTTCAGGCTCCTGGCTTGCTTTTCTATCAGTTGCGCCACCGAGTCCATCGTCGCCGCTGTCATGCGACCGCCGCGCGAACTTTCATAACAATACGTGCAGGCCATGTTGCAGGCCATGGTGGGGGCGATGACAAGCCCCAGCGAGGTCATGTCGTACCTGGCGCGCTGGCTTTCGAACTTCAATACGTCGATTTCAGGCGGTTCGACCGTGTGAACGAACTTGCCATACTGCAGTTGTTTCAACAACTCCTGCTCTTCAGGGTTAAGTTGTTCCGTCTGATGGTCGCTAATCTTTTGAAGCAGTACCTGAAAGGTTCGTTGATTCTCTTCGTTGAGCAGTGCAACTGCTCCCGAACGGGCATTGTACGCAAGGAAATAACCGTCGTGCCAGGGGGCGAAGTAATTATATGAAGATAAAGTCAGCATACTGGTCGCACTAAATGTTGTATTCAGCGTTAGGGAGAACGAAGATCGTTCTCCCTAACGACAGCTTATCTACCGAGATCGGTAGAAATCAGCTACCGAGATCAGATCTCGATCGGCTTGATGCCGTAGAGCGGTACAATTCTCGCACAAACTTTAACGACGCAAGGCGGATTGACCGTGTTCGGTTCGATTAAGAAGATCATTGAAAAACCTCCTATGGTTGGTTCAGGCCTTTTGGGCCGGTTAGCCGGGCCAAGCCAATCTTGAAACCATTGGCTCAATCGTGACTCGTTCCGGAGTTGCTTCTACCTAAATCAAATGTCTTCGGATTCTAGAGGCGGGGAACGGCTGGGCCGTTCCCCGCGTACTCAAAAGCACTCATCAAACATCGATACCATACAACGGGTATCTCTTCGGACTGCACTTGGTTGTGCAGTTCGGCGGGTTAACCGAATTCGGCTCAATCAAAAAGATCATCACGGACCTCCATGTGAGGGTGCGGGCCATGTGGCCGATTAGCTGGGAAGCTCACGTCTGAAATTGCTCTTCAGTCGTGACCCATCCCAGATGGTACAGTATCAATGCAACTTACTCATAGTTATCAGGGTGAGGGAACGGCAGGACCGCTCCCTCACAAGTCATGCGAACTCTTCTAATTAAGTTGAATTCGCGATCTACCCGGATTAGGTCGGGTCAATGCCGTACAGTCCAATTTCCTTGCTGCAGAACAAGGAGCACTTGTGGCAGAAGGGGGGACGGATTGAGTTCGGCTCAATCAAGAAAATCATCACGAACCTCCGTGAAAGGGTGTGAGGCCCACTGGGCGGTTTGCGGCGCCAATACCTCGCACACCGCATCATGCGGAAGCGAAGTCTTAGCCCGCGCTTCGGGATAATCTGTCTTGTTTGTTAGGAAGCAGAAGGGTGGTAATTGCTGGAGGCAGAAGCCGTCAATGGAATTAGTTCCGGCAGTGAAGGAGACTCTTGACCAGGTTCTGATAAAGTCAGACATATCCAGCAACCACTTCTTGTTCTGAGTTGGGCGAAGCAGTCCGCTGGATGCATTTGTCTGACCCCCGATGACGGATACCGTAAACGGTCAGAACGAATTAAGTAAATCTATGCGGGGTGTATAGGCGAGAAGTCGTACCACCGCAAATTCCGCAACTCTTTGGTGATTATACAACCATTTGGACCAAAATGTCAAGAAAAGTCTCATGGATGAGACATCAAAAACGTCCTGATTGAGCCGCACACTCCGGACGTGCGACTCGCACGACAGCTATCTGTCAACGGCGCACAGACCTATCAGCCCCGCAGAGAATCGACAATGCGGAGCCGTGAGGCACGAACCGATGGCAGGAAGCCTCCGACCAGCCCCATTATCAGGGCAAACGCCAGGGTCTTCAGGACGATTCCGGTCGAAAGTTGGAGGTTGAAGGCAATTTCGGAGAAGGTGCCCCAGTTGGTCGTCGAGATTTGCAGGAAATTCAGAAAGTAAGCGGCGCCTATCCCAATCAGGCCACTCGCCAGGGCTATCAACAGCGATTCGAAGAGAAAGACGGTCAGGATACTCCAACGGTTAAAGCCAAGAGCCCGAAGGGTTCCGATTTCCCGGGTACGGTTCGCGACAGCGGCGTACATGGTGATCATGGCGCCGACAATCGCACCGAGAGAAAAGACTATGCTGATGACCGTTCCAGTGATACTGATGAAGGTGCCCAACATCTGCGTCTGTGCCGCGTAGTAATCCTTCTCCCGCTTCACGTCGAGCGTCAGGCGCGGGTCGGCTTCTACCCGGGCCTTGAAGGCCTCGAACCGCGTCGTGTCGGTCAGGCGGGCCAACAACGATGAATAGACCGGGCGCCGAAAGACATCGGAGGCCTGATTGATATCGCACCAGATTTCCGATTCAAAGCCTGTGCCACCGGCCTCGAAAATCCCCACTACGGTCCAATTCCGGGCTCCGAATCTCAGCTTTTCACCCACGGCACAGCCGGTGTAGCGTTTCGAAGCCGATAATCCGGCGATGACTTCCGAGCCGGGATCTGTCCACATTCGACCCTCGACCAACTTCACATTCGGGCGAAGCGCGAAGGATGTGGGGCCAACGCCACGTACAACGATATTGGCTTCATCCTGTGTGTCACGTTTGGGCAAACTAATCAGGACGTATATTTCACTGGCTACGAGCGGATTGCCGTCCTGGTCGCGGGCTACGTCCTGATCCGCCTTGACTATCTGAGCCTGTTCGTACGACACGATCGACATGACTTCCGTCTGAGCCGACTTGCGGATTAACGAGACGTTGTCAGGCTGTCCCGTTGCCACCATGGTTTCATTCAATCCGTTTGACAACATCAGAGACCCTGCAAAGACAAAGACCACGAGACTGAGCCCGGCCATCGTGAGAAGCGAGGTTACTTTGTGTTTGGAGATATTTCGTACTGCATAGTTCGGAGGAATCATCTTCAAGCCTCGATTTCGCTTAGTCGACCACTCGAAGTCCGTCGACAATGTTCACCCGAAGGGTTCGGACGGCCGGGAAGATTGCCGCCGCCGCGCCGATGGCCAGCGCGATCAGAAGACAGGCGATATAGGTCGGGGGGGCGACCGCGAACGACGGGAAGTAGTCCTTCACCATTGTCGCCACCAAATTGCCGCCGAGCAAAAGGAGTCCTGTCCCGACCAGTCCCCCGAACACTGCCACCAGCGTTGATTCGCCCAGGATCAGGCCGACCAGGTGATGAGCTCGGAATCCGAGCGTGCGCATGAAGGCGTTCTCGGCGCCTCGCTCGCGCGCCGTCATGGCCATCGTGTTGGCAAGGACGAGAAATATAACACCGACGATCAGGTAAGAGACTATGCGCAGGCTGACTATAATGGCACTACTCATTTCGATGAAGTTCAAAGTGAATTCTTTTTCTGTCTCGGTCTTGGTTTCGGCCCAGGAGTTTTCGAAGAGGGCGTCTACCTTAGAGCCGATTTCGGCGGCACGTGTCGGATCGCTTATCTTGAGTGTGTACCACCCGATCTGACCAGCTCGCCCCGGCGAATCTTGTCTCATTCGTTCGTCAACACAGGCGAAATTGAATATGAAGGTGGTCTCGTCAACATCGGGATTGGCGCCGTGGTAGATGCCGTCGATAACGAACGTCCAGTCACCGGGAAAGATCGTTCCGGTTAGAGCTATTTGATCGCCGACCTTCCAGCTAAAACGATCCGCGAGAGCCTGGCCGACGACAGCGCCACGTCGATCCTTTCTAAACGCCTCCTTTTGATCGGGGGAAATTACGAAATCCGGCCAGATTCTGAAAAATGACTCCGGTTCCACGCCGATCTGCTGAAAGAAATTCTTGGGATCCACGTAGATGCCGCCGAACCAGTTGCCATAAGTGATGTCTTCAATGCCGTCCACTTTGAGAATTTGATCCCGATAGGCCAGAGGCAGGGGAAAAACCACGCTGACCGCATTCCGTGTGACCAGCCGGTTGGGGGATGCGGCCCGAGCGCCAGCATACCAGGCATCGACGAGAGATCGAATCAAACCGAACGCCATCACGGCGAGTCCTAACCCAAGAACGGTAAGAAAAGTCCGTAGCTTGTGGCGACCGGCGTTCTTCCAAATAAGCTTGAGAAGCTTCATTATTGAAGTTCCCCTTTGTCAAGATGGCGGATGATGGACGCCTTTTCTGCGGCCCGTGGATCGTGGGTAACCATTACAATGGTTTTGTTGAACTCCTTATTCAGTCGGGTCATCAAGGTCATGATTTCTTCCGCTGAATTCTTGTCCAAGTCGCCGGTGGGCTCATCGGCCAGCAAGAGGGTAGGATCGGACACGATAGCGCGGGCAATCGCTACGCGCTGCTCCTGACCACCCGAGAGTTGGCGGGGATAATGTTTCACCCGGTCGGACAAGCCGACAACCCCGAGAGCCGATTCCACGTGCTGCCGACGTTCTTTACGCGAAAGGCTGGTCAGTAGTAATGGCAGCTCGACATTTTCGAATGCGGTCAGAACCGGCAGCAAATTATAGAACTGAAAGATAAAGCCGATGTGGCGTGACCGCCATTTGGCCAGATTGCCGTCACTCAGGCTTGCAACTTCCTCACCGGCTACGGAGAGACTGCCGGAGGTTGGTCTGTCAATGCCGGCTATCAGGTTCAACAATGTCGTTTTGCCTGATCCGGAAGGCCCCATGAGCGCTACGAACTGACCCTGGGGAATCTCCAGATTGATATTGTGTAGAACCGGAATCTCCAATGAATCACGGTAGTACGACTTGAACAACTCTCGAACCTGAACGATTGCATCACTCATATTTCTCAACCTGAACTAAATTGTCTGTGACTCTTCGACTTTATCCCCGTCCTGAAGTCCGCCGGGGGGAGAGAGAATGACTTTGTCCCCGGCCTTGAGACCGGATAGAACTTCGCGGACGTCACCGAGCTTGCGTCCCGCCCCTATGACAATCTGCCTCGCCAGGTCTTGCTCGACTTTGAACACCACGGACTGACCCAGTCGCTGCGTAACCGCATCGCTGTTGACAACCAACACCGGTTGTACGGCGGGCGCGGCCGCGTTCTTTGATGGGAGGAAATTCACACGGGCGGACATATCCGGCAGTACCCGACCATCGATAGCATTGAAACCTATCTTGGTCATGACCGTGGCTCGGGTTCGATCTGCGGTAGGAATGATCTTCTTCACGTAGCCGTCGTATTTGACCTGCGGATAGGCGTCGAGGACGATCTCGCAAGGCTGGCCCACGATCACTTTCTGGATGTTCGATTCCGAGACGTCGGCTTCGACTTCAAGCGAAGTCATGTCGGCGATTGTGACAACCGCTCCACGAGAGGATGTTGCCGCTGCGAACGGGGCAACCATCTCGCCGATATCGGCTTGTTTGGTCAGGACCGTCCCACTGAAAGGAGCACGGATGAAGCTATTTTCGTAAGCAACTTCGGCGGCCTTTACGCCGGCTTTCATAGCCTCAATGTTTGCGATAGCACGATGCCAGGTAGCGGTGGCGTTTTCCAGCGCCTCTTCGGACGCGAAACCTCTTTCGACCAGGCTCTGCTGGCGCTTGAAATTCAAATCGGCGGCTACCGAATCGGCCTGTACTTGCCTCAAATTAGCTTTTGCCAAATCCAGGGCGGCTTTCAAGTCTTCGTTGTCCAACTCGCCAAGAATTTCGCCGGCATGAACGGTGTCGCCTTCTTCGACTGTCAGCCGCTTGAGCAGGCCGGTGGCTTTGGCAGAAACATCGGCTTTGACTTGAGCGACTACATAACCTGTGGCTACCAGTTCAACGGACGCTTCGGCGCCGGTCAGGTACTTCACCTGATCGGTCTTCACTTTCAGTGAAGGCGTGACTTTCTTAATGGCCACGTCATAGCCGAAATAGACTACCACCGGCACGAGAATCCATAGCAGGTGGAGCCATCTCTTCCAACGTCCGGGCGGACCGGATCGTGTGGAACGGTCTATCTTGAGAGCGGACAGGTCACTATTGCTGGCGTTCAGTTCGTTCATATTCAATATCTCGCGGACACATCGCTGTTAGGTCGTCTCCCGCCGAATCTATGCGGATATGGCGACACGGGATTGGCATTATACGAAATGCGCAACTCCGTAAGGTATCAGTTTCTTGTTTACACAGGACAAATCTATCTGTTCCATCAATCCACTTACCGTCGGTAACTGAATATGAGTCAGGATGTTACACGGTTGCCATGTGATGCCCGGCGGCTCCGTGGAGTAAATCGGCCACTATTTTGAGGCTTGACCTCAGAATCTCCAAATTGGGAGGCAAGACCAGTGAGAGTCTAACCGCGCCCAGCGGGGATTTTCGGTCAACCGCGAACACTTCAGCCGGGGTAATCGCGATGCCACGCAACTGCGCTTCCACGGCCAGACGTTCGCCGCTCCATTTTTCAGGCAGTTCCAGCCACACATGATAGCTGCAGGGGTGAGTGTGAAGCCTGAATCCGCCCAGAGTCTCCTCAGCCACTTTCTGGCGTGCTGCCGAATCATGACGACGGCGTTCAATGGTCTTTTCCAGGGTGCCGTCCTTGAACCAAAGGGCAAATAGCTCAGTCATGAGGGGCGGAGCTCCCAGGCAGGAAGCGTTCAGACTGTCGATCAAACGCTGGTGCGATTTGAGCGGCGCCTGAATGAACCCAACCCGCAGCCCGGCGGCAACCGCTTTCGAAGCCGACAGGACGAGATGGGTCTGGTCGGGCAAAATGTCGGCGATGAAGCCTGGGTGGTCATCCAGCAGGGGTCGCATGATCTCGTCTTCGATGATCATCAAGTCATGCTGAGCCGCGACAGCTGCAATCTCTTTCCGACGCGTGAGAGGATATATCACGTTGGTCGGATTGTTGAGTGACGGGTTGCAGTAGAGCAGACGGACAGCTTTCTGACGACAAATCGAATCGAGTGCGTCCGGCAGGATGCCGAACTCGTCGGTGGGGACCGCTACAACCTGAAGATCGAGCTGTTCGGCTAAAGCGCGGACACCCGGATAAGTGTACTGCTCGGCGGCGATAATGTCACCACGGCGCGTTTCGGCGGCGAAGATCACCGACAGTGCGTGCTGGGCCCCGGTGGTCACGAACACCGAATCGGCGGTAGACTGCGCGCCCAAAGAGCGTAGCCAGGCAGCGCCGACTTCGCGGTGACGCATCATCCCGGCGGCTGGTGAATACTGCAAGAGTTCCTGAGCCTGTGGGCTTCGCGACAATGTCCGCAACGCGGCTCCCAAATCGGGATCGAGACCGTACGCCGGGTGATTCTTGCTTAGGTCGATACCGGGTTGAACTTGGCCCGACATGGCAGTCAGAAATGACCGTCCGGTCTGATGTGCTCCGACAAACGTACCGCGCCGGCCATCGCCGCGAATCAGACCGCGACGTTCGGCCTCGGAGTAGGCGCGGGTCACGGTCCCAAGCGCCACGCCAAGCTGGTCGGCCAGGTCTCTCTGGGTAGGGAGCTTGAAGCCCATAGCCAGTTCGCCGCGATCGATATCATCGGAAATGGCATTGGCGATGGCCAGATAGAGCAATTCGCTATTGATGTCGAACGATGGTTTCCAGTTTGTATTCATGACAATTCAATCCGTTCTTGTAGAGCATATTATGTTTGTCATACGACGCCATGGCTGGTTTTGTTTCGTCGTTGACAGGTTTATTGTCATAGTTACAACAAAACTGTAACAATATTGTAATAGATAATGTACTGTATCATATGAGTCAAGACAAATGTGGTTTGTGAATTGAAATTGGAGTCCGGCAATGACAGATTTTCGATTTTCTACGATGGCCAGTCGGCTCAGGCGAAGTGAAATCAGAGAACTTCTCAAACTGACCCGTACCCCGGGGACCATCTCTTTTGCGGGTGGGCTGCCCGATCCGGCGATATTTCCCTACGAGGCGGTCGAGGCGGCCGCGGTCAAGGCAGTGCGCGAAAACGGCAGGCTCGCGCTGCAATATAGCCCGACCGAGGGCGAGCCGTTTCTCAGAGAACAGATTGCCGCTTTCACGGCGCGGCAGGGCGAGAAAGTGGCGCCCGAGGAGATTATTGTGGTGGCTTCGTCGCAGCAGGCGCTCGATCTGCTCTCAAAGATCTTCATTGATGTTGGCGACCCGATCATAATCGAGCGGCCCAGCTATGTCGGCACGATTCAGGCGTTCCGTGCGTTTGGGGCCGATTTCCACGGCGTGTCCATGGACGCCGATGGCATTATTCCCGACGAGCTGGAGTTGACTTTGGATCAACTCACGACGGAGGGTCGCAAGCCGAAGTTCATCTATCTCATTCCCGATTTTCAGAATCCGTCGGGGCGTAACCTCTCGCTCGAACGGCGGAAGAAAGTGCTTCAACTTGCGGCTCGCTTCGATCTTCCCATAATCGAGGACAGTCCCTATCGGGAACTTCGGTTCAAGGGTGAATTGCTGCCGTCGTTGCGTTCGCTCGATTCGGACAATCGGGTGATCCAACTGAAGACGTTTTCGAAGATTTTCTCGCCCGGTTTCAGACTAGGCTGGGTTGTCGCTCCGCCCGAAGTTCTCGACAAACTTATCATGGCCAAGCAGGGGACCGACTTGTGCACGTCGGCGTTTTCGTCGATCCTGTGCGCGCATCTTCTAAAGGACGGCATGGTCGAGAAGCAGATTCAGGTGAGCAAGGAACTCTATGCTCGTAAAGTGAGTGTGATGTTGAAGGCGCTCGACGCAAATCTCACGGGTATCGATGGATTGACCTGGTCCAAGCCGGATGGCGGGATGTTTCTCTGGGTGACGTTGCCGGAGAATATGGATGCGGTGGAGATGATTCATGCGGCGGTGGAGATGAAAGTGGCGTATGTGATCGGCGCCGGTTTCTATGCTGACGGTTCGGGGCGTAACGAGATGCGGCTGAACTTCTCGTATCCGACTGAAGTGCAAATTGTGGAGGGGATCGAACGTTTGGCGAAAGTCATTCGTACGCGTGTGCGCGTACGCGCAGTGGTGTAATTGGCATGATTGGGGCGGCCCACCATTTATGGTGGAGAATAAATACCTGGTGGCCCACCCCTCGGGTGGGAGAATAATCGCTCGGTGGCCCATCCGCCGGGTGCCCCAACGCTTGCGTTGGGTTGAGATTGTTTCGATATTTTCCATCATTAACGTCACAAGTTTGAGGAAGAACGACACGATACTGATCCGTCCAAACTAATTCAAGGAGAGCAATTAATGGATAAGGAATTCTGCGGATATTGTGGACTGATACTTGGTGAGCAGTACTTCAAATGCCGCATTTGCGGACAACTGAACTGTCTTGAGTGTCGAAATTCGGAACATAAGTGTTGCGTCAAGTGCGCCGAAGGACTCGGAGAGGCTGAACCATCTAAGAGTGTCAAGGGGGAATCAAGCTCGTCGACTAAGATCAAGAAGACACCAAACCCGGCTTTCACGAGACCGATGACGCTGTCGCCTGAACTTGTGGCTGTAGTTGGCGAGATGGCGATGCCCCGCACTGAAGTTACAAAGAAGCTGTGGGACTATATCAAGAAGAATGGTCTCCAGGATCCGGTCAATCGTCGGATGATTAATGCAGACGACAGACTCAGAGCCGTCTTCGGTGGCAATAGCAAGGTTAGCATGTTTGAAATGACCAAGTTGGTTTCCAAGCATATGAAGTAGGGGAGTGGAGTTGGCGTTCTTTAATAGACCGGCAGAGGCCCACACTTATATCTCAGTCCTGAGCAACCTACGCAGGAATGTCAGGCGTCAAGTCCGCCTGACCTACAACTTACAGTACCTTCTCACTATCGGGCGAACCCACAGCAAGCTGTGGGGTACCTATCGCGTCAACCGGCAGATGTGGGCATCTGCCGGGCACGGAGTATCCAGAAACAGGTTGTTCCCGCGCAGTCCTTGGCATTAGATTGCCACAAATTGAAACCAGGTGGTGATAGATGCTTCAAAGGACGTCCCTTTCAAAATCAAGAGAACTAAACACGACAGATAGAAACATAGGGTGGCGGTTCGGCGGTGCGATGCTTCTCACAATCGCCATGATCGCGATTGTCGGCGGGGTAATGGCGCAGACCGCGTTTGTTCCTGAGGAACGGATACAGTCACTGCTCAACCAATTCACCGAAGAACACGGCAGACCCAATGCCGAGCGGTTCGAACGCGGGGTGCGTCAGGTCGCCCAACGCTGGCGTGAGAGCGACGGATCCCTCGACGAGTTCGCGGCGTTCTGTCACGATAACTACATCTCGGACCCGGTCCTGTTGCAGCAGACCGCCAACCATCTGGAGAAGGCGTTCGAGAGCATCGACGGCCATCTCGGCGAAATGGGTCGTGACCTGAGTTTCAATCTCGATGTCGAGACCGGGCCGATTCTGCCGATCGACGATGCGCTCGGCCGCTATTCGCCCTATGCGCATCTGAGCGACGATATGTTTCAGACGAAAATCGCGTTCATCATCCTGCTCAACTACCCGTTGTATTCGCTCGATGAACTTCTGAAGCTCGCGCCCGCGCTCAACCGCGACGAGTGGGCGCAGGCTCGCATGGCTATGCGGTATCGCGAGCGGGTGCCGCCCGAAGTTTCGCAGGTCAATCAGGCTGCATTTCAGGCAGCGGGGGATTATATCCGCGACTACAACATCTGGATGCACCACCTGCTCGACGCCAGGGGGAAGCGGTTATTCCCGGCGGGGTTGAGGTTGATCACCCACTGGAACCTGCGCGACGAGTTGAAGGCGCGGTACTCCGATCCGAACGGCCTGCCGAAACAGGAGATGATATACGACGTGATGTGCCGGATCATTCGTCAGCAAGTACCGGCGGCGGTGATCAACAATCCGGCGGTCGACTGGAAGATGTCCACGAATGAGGTTACGATTTCGCGGGAGTCGGACGGCCCAGCCCGCAAAGACTGGAACAATCCCGGGAAGAAAGGCGACCGAGTAGACAACTCACCTGAACTGGACACGCGGTATCGTATGCTGCTCGGCACATTTCGCGCTCAGTTAGAGACAGATAAGTACTATCCGTCGATGCCGACTTTGATACAGCGCCGCTTTGAGCGCGATCGCGAGATGCCCGAGGCGGAAGTCGAGAAGCTATGCGTTTCCATTCTGTCATCGGATGAGCTCGCCAACACAGCCAAGTTGATTCAGAAACGTCTGGGGCGGCTGTTGCAGCCGTTCGATATCTGGTACGATGGTTTCAAACCGCGCTCCACGATTCCGCAGGCGGTGCTCGATAGCGCAGTGCGGGCAAAGTATCCGAATGCCGAGGCGTTCTGGGCGGGGATCCCGTCGATTCTGAAACAGCTCGGTTTCGATTCCGCCACGACACAGTACGTGACGGCGAGAATCGTGGTTGATCCGTCGCGCGGCGCAGGACATGCCGCGGGGCCGTCGGGTCCCGAAGACAAAGCGCATCTCCGCACGCGGGTCGAATCAGACGGCATGAACTACAAAGGCTACAATATCGCCTGCCATGAGCTGGGGCACAATGTCGAGCAGGTGTTCTCGGGCTGTAAGATCGACTACACGCTGCTGGCCGGAGTGCCGAACACGGCGTTTACCGAAGCGTTGGCGTTCGTCTTCCAGGCACGTGACCTGCAACTTCTCGGCATCCCGGATACGGCGTCGCAGGCCAGGTACCTGAGCAATCTCGATGATTACTGGGGAGCCTGCGAGATCGCGGCGGTGTCATTGGTCGACATGAAAGTCTGGCACTGGATGTACGATAACCCGGATGCTACACCGGCCGAATTGAAAACGGCGGTGATCGGAATCGCGAAAGAAATCTGGAATCAGTACTACGCGACCGCGTTTGGAATTCGTGACGCCGATATTCTGGCGGTCTATTCGCACATGATCGACGCGGCGATGTATCTACCGGACTACACGATCGGCTGTGTTATCGCGTTCCAGATTGAGCAGTATTTGAAGACGCATAGTCTCGGGGCCGAGATGGAGCGGATGTGTGTTCAGGGTTCGATCACGCCCGATCTCTGGATGCAGCGGGCGGTGGGGGCGAGTATCTCGGCCGAGCCGATGCTGACGGCGGCGAAAGAGGCGCTTGCGGCGGTGAAGTAGGGGTGGTGGCCCACCTGCTCGCAGGTGGGAGAGTAAGGAGCTGAAGATGGGATCTCTTCGATTTGCAGGTATTGTCGCCAAGAGCACGCTGCTGCTTGCGTGTGTGTGGCTCTCCGGTTGTTGCACGAATTCTCTTAAATATGTCGGGCCGCTCTTTGCCAAAGCAGACAAGGGACTGAGTCTCGAGGTTACAATCAGCGACAGCCTGTTCAGCCTCGATGACATATACGCCTACGATACCATAAAGTCCACATGGTACTGGGGTATGGATGAGTATCTTTCAAGGTCGAGTATTCTTCGAGGTCCCAAGATTAGACTGACTTTTCGAAACGCGACCAACGGGGAACTGTTTATTCCATTCTTCACAGCAGACAAGATCGGTGGGTGTAGCCAGGAGACCTACGTCCCTGATTTGTTGCTGCGACTGTTGCGTGATAGCAAAGACATGAGCGATTGCCCTAAGACACTGTTCGTTGAAGGCCCGTGGTCTCCCTGTGACGACCTTGAGATGCGCAGTATACCTCCAAATGGCTCCTTGACGTATCCGGTAATGATAGATGTATTCCTGGCCATGGAGGCAGATCATCGTCAGCAAGTCACACCCGGCACATATGAAATCAAGTTATGTTTGTCGAATTACTGTTGGAAGGACACGAAGGGTATCTCGGATATCTGGTTAGGTCGGGCAGAATCAAATGTTGCCCGGTTCACTGTTGTAGAGGACTGAGATCGAGCAGCCCAGTGCCACAAAGCAAGCTGTGGTGTACCTTCTTCACCAACCCAGTCCATGTCGGGTTTCTCGGTTCGTCCGCTTCCAGCGGCCGAACCTCGGAACACCGACCTACATTGAACTGGTAGAATCGTTATCACCAGCAAATTGCTATTGGTAATCCCACCCGCAAGCGGGGTGGGCCACCCGAGAATTTCCTACTCTGACGCAAGCGATTTGTGTATTGACAAGAGTTTGAAGGGAGGCGTAATCTTCTGCTAGCCCCTTCAAGGGTGTGATGTGGACAGTCGGATTCTGTCGAAGAAGTGACGAACTTGAAGGTTGAGGCCCGGGACTGGTTTAGCCGGCACCTTCCGAATCTCGCGGGTCCGCGAGTTTGCTCTTGCGATGCCGGTTCAGGTCCATGAGAAAGGGCACTACCAGAACCGTTGCGACGAGCGTGAGGCCAACCACGACTATGACTAGTGTAAGAAGCCAGGGACTCATCGGCATTTTCCTTTCCGTCCGGTTAGGAGTCCGAAAGATGCTTCAATTAGTCGATCTATATGTTTCCGCGCCGGGATTCAGGTTGGAGGGAATTCAGAGTGTTCCAACTGGAATTTTTTTCGGCGACGGCTAATTCTTCAATATTGAACCTTGACTAAGGCGGCCTTTGTTGTTTTCTTAAAGGTACATCATTTTTGCTGGTTGGCAAGAGAAATATGTTCTGGAGCAAATTCCCTAAACAGTTCGTTCCCCTGACGATCATATTCGTCATCGCAATCGCCGCGCTGATCCTGGCCAGAGCTTTTCTGGTACCGGCATCGTTCGGCAAGTACGGATTCTATCGTGCGGACGCGGTTGACGAAATCGCCGCCCGCCCGGTCGTATATGCCGGGGCCAAAGCCTGCGCCGACTGTCACGACGATAAGGTCAGTCTGAAAGCCGGCGGGCATCACCAGAGTGTGGCGTGCGAGACCTGTCACGGTCCCGCCGAGGCGCATGTCGAGAGTCCCGATGAAGCCAAGCCGATCATTCCGCAGGGGCGGGGGCAGTGCCCCATCTGCCACGGGTATAACCCGTCGCGCCCGTCGGGTTTCCCGCAGATAATGCCGGATCGGCACAATCCCGGCCGTCCGTGTATTGCCTGCCACGACCCGCACAACCCGACGACGCCGAATGTGCCGGAAGAGTGCGACGCCTGCCATCGCGGGATAGCCAACGACAAGATGGTTTCCCCGCATGCGATGCTGGCCTGTACGCAATGTCACGTGGTACCGACCGAACACCGCACGTCACCGCGAACCGCGCTGGCGGAGAAGCCGACCAATTCGAGCACTTGCGCCCAGTGTCACAGTAAGACCGGTGGACGGAAACTTGAGGCACCGACGATCGATTTCCAGACTCACGGCGTCGGATATCTTTGCTGGGACTGCCACTATCCGCACCATCCGGAGGCGAATCTATGAAGAACGAACAACCTGAAGATAACAAGCCGGGAATGGCCCGACGGGACTTCCTGAAGAACGTTTCGATCAAGGTCCCGAGTATAATAGCACTGATTGCGCTCTCGAAAGCGACCAGCGTTGAAGGCGTAGAAGGCGAAGAAGCTTCCGGTTACGACCCCACTCAGCATAGCTATGCGATGGGGGTCGACATTCACAAGTGTATAGGGTGCGGTCGATGTGCGGACGCCTGCAAGACCGAGAACAAAGTACCGCGCGAACCGCATTTCTTTCGAACCTGGGTGGAGCGTTATGTCATATCGTCAGACCGGGAAACCGAAGTCGACAGCCCGAACGGCGGCATTGACGGTTTCCCGCCGCTGAACGAAGGCAGCGACGTGCTCCGGTCGTTCTTCGTGCCGAAACTCTGCAATCATTGCCGGAAAGCCCCCTGTGTTCAAGTCTGTCCGGTCGGGGCGACTTTCCTGAGCCGGGACGGGGTGGTGCTGGTGGACGAGACCTACTGTGTGGGCTGCCGCTATTGCATCCAGGCCTGTCCTTACGGAGCGCGCTACCTGCATCCGGAGAAGCAGGTAGCCGACAAGTGCACGTTCTGTTACCACCGCATCACGAAAGGTTTGCAGCCGGCCTGTGTGGAAGTTTGTCCGACTAAGGCGCGGGTATTTGGCGAGGTTGGTCACAAGAGCTCACCGTTGCATCGATTCCTGCGTTTCAATGAAATTACGTGTCTAAAGCCCTACTTGAACACCGATCCCAACGTGTTCTATGCGGGCGCTGACGGGGAGGTAATCTAGGCCATGCCCCTGACAATGCTTCTTACAATGATCATTCAGGCCATACCTGGCGCTGAAGGTTATGTGTTTCCCAACGAATACGAATTGCACTGGTCCATTCATATCGTTCTCTACCCGTACCTGACCGGATTGGTGGCGGGCGCGTTTATCCTGGCGTCGCTGGAGAAGGTATTCAATGTTAAGGTGCTTCAGCCAATCTATCGCCTGGCGTTGATTACGTCGCTGGCTTTTCTCATCGCCGCCCCGCTGCCGCTTCTGGCGCACCTGGGCCATCCGGAACGCTCACCGGAGATGTTCCTGACGCCTCACACGTCGTCAGCCATGGCGATGTTTGGATTCGTCTACGCATGGTATCTGATGGTAGTGCTGTTATTGGAAGTCTGGTTTGACTATCGGAAAGATATCGTAATCTGGTCGAGGGAGAAGAAGGGGTTCATACGCTATGTCTATAAAGCCCTGACCCTCGGCGTTACGGATATCTCCGACAAGGCAGTCGCGCTGGACCAGAAGGTGTGCAAGTTCATTACGATCCTGGGGATTCCGTCGGCGTTTCTGTTGCACGGCTATGTCGGCTTTATCTTTGGTTCGGTGAAGGCCAACCCCTGGTGGAGTTCGGTGTTGATGCCGATCGTGTTCCTGTTCTCCGCGATTGTTTCGGGTATCGCGCTGGTGCTTCTGGTCTACGTGATAACGTCGCTTGTACGGTGGCGCCGTATCAGCATGCCGTGTCTGAATAAACTGGCGGAGTTGCTGCTCTATGCGATGATTGTCGATCTCTCGCTTGAAATGCTGGATTTCATTCACCGGCTTTACGAATCAGAGGAATCGATAACGATTCTGTCGCAGATGATTTCCAGCCGGTTGTTTATCAGTCTAATCGTTACGCAGCTCTTGATCGGCTCGGCCCTGCCGGTGCTGACACTTATCTTTGCCCGTTTTGGCCGGATACCCGACGAGATGCGCCGAATGTTCTATTTGATCGCGGCCGTTCTGGTGCAGGTGGGTATCTTCGCTACTCGCTGGAATGTGGTTATCGGTGGGCAGCTCTTCTCGAAATCTCTGCGTGGCCTTACGACCTACAAGCTGGGCTTCTTCGGAGTGGAAGGATTACTGGTAGCGGTCGCACTACTCTTGCTGCCGGTGTTCATCCTCTGGGGCCTGGCCAAGCTTTTGCCGCCGTGGATGCCTGAGGAGTCGCCGCACGACACCGGTCATCGCACGCGGGATATTGATGTTGCCGGCGGCTCTGTTCCTTCTGAGGGGACGGTTTAGGCGAGGTCTGGCGCTCCGCGGGATTGTTGAAAAGCCTATCTCTGGTGGCCCACCATTTATGGTGGGGTTGGAACTTTGTTGCGGCAGGTCTTGCGTCGCCGAAGGCGGCGTGTGACCTGCCGCATTGCATTTAGGCGGCGACTTGTATAGTGGCCACCGTTCATGGCCTTTTGAAGAAGTCCCTTCCCCGTCATCGCGAGTCTCGACCGCGCTTCGCGGGCGAGACGTGGCGATCTCAAATGACGATGCCACAACGTGCTTGAGATTGCCGCGCTACGGCGTCCCGCCTAGCGGCGGGCCATCTCCGCTCGCAATGACGATTAGACAGGCTTTTTCAACAGGCCATTCATGGTGAGGTCCCGGAAGCCTGAGTCAGACTAAGGTACGATCCCACCCGGACCGAGACTTGCGATGACGGCGAAGAGGCTTTGCCAGCACGCACAAAGGGTGAGCAACCCAGTTTCGCTAAGCCGTCTTCTTCTCCAGTACCCCCGCGTCTCGCATCAAGTGCTTAAGCAGTTGAATCTGCCCCAAGTGCGCGGCGAAATGCTCCAACACATGATAGAGTGTCCATGACCGTGTGATTGAAAAGTCGCGGTTCTTGTAAGGGGAATCCAACTCGGTGTCTTTCCATTCCTTCAGGGTGGCATGCACTGAGCGGCGTGCTTTGTCCAGCATGTCCAGATAGTCGCCCGGGCTCTTGCCCGACAGGCTTGCGGGGTGACGGCCGTCGGCGGCCAGCGGGAGACCGTCGTCGTCCATCCGAATGCCGATGGTTTTCAGGATTAGGTTGTCGCCGTCCGATTCGAGCGGTATCTCGGCGGGAGCGACAACAATCCAGAAGACGTCCACCACAGCCAGGTGGGCGAGAAGCATTCCGACCGTATTGAAACCGGGGTGCGGCTGCCATTCGAGCTGGGTCGTGTTCAGCTCTGCTACGGCTTCTTTCAGCTTGCGAAGCTGTTCATCGAGTTGCGCCGCGAAGAGGGCTATGATGCGCTGTGAGGACGGGTTATAACCTTCCGGGATCGTCAGCTTTCGTTCTTTCATGTGAGCTTCCTTTTCGTTGACTCAGGGCCTGACTGAAGCCTATCGTAATAGGATGTCGAACAAGGATCAACGGCAAAGGTTGCCGAACAGACAAGAATATCGTATGTTTGGATATGATGGACTGGAATAGTACAGTATTGACGGATCCTTCGAGCCAGGAAAGTGGATCGCCCGGTGTCGTACTTGAACCCGGCAGATGTAGGCATCTGCCGGGCACGTGTACGAGTTGGCATCTGCCGGGCACGTGTACGAGATTGGGACGGTAATCTGTAGTCGCGTATTGTCGTGAAGAGAGCAGAAATGTCCGGCAAGACGGCAAGTACAATTGAGACTCAAGAATCCGGCGTAGCGGCGGTGTGCAGCCATTGCGGTGATCCGTGCGGGCAAGGGAGTTTCGAATCTGACGGACTATATTTTTGCTGTGCCGGCTGTCAGACGGTATACGGATTACTTCACACGAGCGGGCTGGGGACGTATTACAGTTTCGAAGAGCGCCCCGGCCTAAAGCCTGATCTGGCTCGCAAGACGGAGCGGTTCGCCTATCTCGACCGCGATAGTGTGCGGGATCGCCTGCTCGATTTCAACGATGGCCGGACGGCACGGGTGACTTTTTCCGTCCCACAAATACACTGCAGTTCGTGTATCTGGCTGATAGAAAACCTGCATAGGCTGAATTCTAGTGTGATATCTTCGCGAGTTGATTTTGGGAGGCGGCAGGTTTCCCTATCGTTCGAGCTTGAGAAACTCCCGCTTAGTAGACTGGTAACGTTGCTGGCATCAATCGGGTATGAGCCAGAAATAAGTCTGTCCGATCTGGACAAGAGCAAGCCGGACCGTTCTTATCGTCAACTCTATGGTCGTCTTGCCGTGGCCGGATTCGCCGCCGGAAATGTCATGCTTCTTAGCTTCCCGCGTTATCTGGGTCTGGAGGGGACAACTGAAATACCGGTAAGTCACGTTCTGGACTATCTGAAAATTCTTCTGGCGGCGGCAACGACTTTCTACAGCGCGCTCGAATTCTTCCGGCCCGCCCTGCGCGGTCTGAAGCAGCGTCAGCTCAACATGGATGTGCCCATTGCGCTTGGCATTGCGGTGACGTTTGTCTATTCGGTTTACGAAGTTCTGGTTGTCAATGGCGCGGGGTACATGGACTCGCTCTGTGCGCTCATATTCCTCCTGCTGATTGGGCGGCTGTATCAAAAGAAGACGTATTTCGCATTGTCGTTCTACCGGGGTTATCGATCCTATCTTCCCATCGCCGTAATGCGCAAAGTCGAGTCGGGCGAGGAAAGTGTCCCGCTTGAGGAAATCAATATCGGCGACACCTTGATAATTCGAAACGGGGAGATCGTCCCGGCGGACGGAATTCTTCGAGGCGGTGTGGCAGAAATTGACTACGGTTTTGTGACGGGCGAATCCGAGGCGATCAGGCTCAGTACCGGCGATCGGCTTAACGCGGGAGGGCGGCAGATCGGATCGGTGATTGAAGTCGAAGTGACCCGGGAACCGTCGCGAAGCTATCTCCTTCAACTCTGGGAAGAAGCCGAATCGCTGGTCGCACAGCAGCCGAGGCTCGGCACGCTGTCCAATAGGGCCGGACGATATTTCACCCCCGCAGTATTGATCGTCGCTGCGGCCACAACGGTGTTCTGGCTGGCGGTTAATCCGTCGAAAGCCTGGTTTGCCGCGTTGTCAGTTCTGATCGTGGCTTGTCCGTGCGCGCTGGCGCTGGCTTCGCCATTTGCTCTCGGTACCGCTCAGCGCCTGATGGGACGGGCGAGATTCTTTCTCAAGGATTCTTCGGTCGTCGAATCTCTCGCGGGATGCACGGCGCTTGTATTCGATAAGACCGGCACGATCACACAGTCGGGCGCGTCCGAGCCTCAGTTTGTCGGGCAACCGCTGCAAGCGCAGGAGAAGGCGGCCATACACGCTCTGGTCCGTCAATCGTCGCACCCGTTGTCAATCCGCCTGTGTGCCTTGCTGACCGACAGCAACGGAAGCGCGGTGGACAATTTTGAAGAAGTGCCCGGAATGGGGCTTGGGGGTGCGATTGACGGTCACAGCGTTCGAATCGGTTCGGCTGAATATCTGGGGCTTGGTCCAGCCGACGATGAGTCCAATCCAATACCGTGTTTGTCGCGTTTGACGGTGTCGTACGAGGTCACTTTCTTTTCGCTAACCAGTTCCGTCCCGGGCTGAAACAAGTGGTGGCAGAGTTGGCTACCAAACTGAAGCTCTCGCTGATCTCGGGCGATCATGAGGGGGATCGGGTCAGGGTGCAGGAAGTTGTCGGGCCCGATGTGGCGCTGTTTTTTAAGCAGTCGCCGTCGGATAAGCTTCGTTATGTTAATCGTATGGTTCAGGCGGGCGAAAGGGTGATTATGGTGGGGGACGGGCTGAACGACGCCGGCGCTCTCAGGTCGGCCGCTGTCGGTGTGACCGTGGTCGAAGATGATGCTGCTTTCACGCCGGCCTCTGACGCCGTGCTTGGCGCGCGAAGTTTCCACCGTCTGCCTGACATGATCAGTCTGGCGCGGGGCACGGTGACCGTGATCAAAATCAGTTTTGGGATTTCACTGGCGTACAATTTGATCGGGTTGGCCTTTGCGGTTCAGGGGCGGCTTTCGCCGGTGCTGGCGGCGGTGCTCATGCCGGCCAGTTCCGCTACGGTGGTGCTTTTTTCAACGCTCGCGACCGGTTACCTGGCGCGTCGCAGGGGGGTGATCTGAACATGGAAGTAATGGTTGTCCTGATAGGTTTCTCGATTCTGGCGGCAGCCGGTTTCCTGGCGGCGTTTATCTGGGCGCTTCGAAAGGGCCAGTTCGACGATTTGAGCACGCCCGCTTTCAGGATGCTATTTGGATCTGGAACAGAGAGACATAAACGAGAACATCAGTAGGAGCGCGATCGCATGGCGGTAGAGTCGTTCAAGTATGACAATACGATCGTAAGGAATTTCAGCATTGCCACGATTGTCTGGGGTGTGGTAGGTATGACCGTGGGGCTGCTCGCGGCTACGCAGTTGTTTTTGCCTCAGTTGAATTTCGGTTTCGGGCCGACCACGTTCAGCCGTATCCGGCCGCTGCACACCAATGCGGTCATTTTCGCTTTCGTGGGCAATGCTATCTTTGCGGGTGTCTATTACTCGCTGCAGCGCCTGTGCAAGGCCCGCATGTACAGCGATCTCCTGAGCAAAATCAACTTCTGGGGCTGGCAGATCATCATCGTTGCCGCCGCTTTGACACTCGTGAACGGCATTTCGGTCGGCAAAGAATATGCCGAACTGGAGTGGCCGATTGATATTGCTATAGCCGTCATCTGGGTCGTTTTCGGGTGGAACATGTTCGGGACAATTTTCAAACGGCGCGAACGACATATGTACGTGTCAATCTGGTTCTACATCTCGACCTTCGTGACAGTGGCGCTGCTTCACATTGTCAATTCGCTCGAACTGCCGGTCTCATTTCTCAAGAGTTACCCGATCTACGCCGGGGTGCAGGACGCCCTTGTACAATGGTGGTACGGTCACAACGCGGTGGCATTCTTCCTGACCACGCCGTTTCCTCGGGTTGATGTACTACTACCTGCCGAAAGCGGCTAATCGTCCGGTGTTTTCGTATCGTCTGTCGATAGTTCATTTCTGGTCGCTGATATTCATCTACATCTGGGCCGGGCCACATCATTTGCTCTACACCGCATTGCCTGATTGGGCGCAGTCGCTGGGTATGGTGTTCTCCTTGATGCTGATTGCCCCTTCATGGGGTGGCATGCTGAACGGCCTGATGACGCTCCGCGGGGCGTGGGACAAAGTGCGCGATGATGCCACTCTGAAATTCTTCGTAGTGGCCGTGACGGCCTACGGGATGGCTACGTTCGAAGGGACCGATGCTGGCTATCAAGTCGGTCAACGCCATATCGCATTATACCGATTGGACCGTCGCCCACGTACACGTCGGGGCGCTCGGATGGAACGGATTCCTGACGTTCGGGATGCTCTATTGGATGGTACCACGATTGTTCGGTACCCAACTGTTCTCGAAGAAGCTGGCTGAGTACCATTTCTGGATCAGTTTTCTCGGCATTCTGGTCTACGTGCTGCCGATGTACTTTGCCGGCATTACTCAGAGTCTGATGTGGAAGCAGTTCTCTCCCGAAGGTTTCCTGCAGTATCCGAACTTCCTTGAGACGGTGCTTCAGATAATCCCGATGTACGTCATTCGTGCCACCGGCGGCTTTCTCTTCCTGTCGGGAACGGTAATCGGTGTCTACAACTTGTCAAAGACAATGAGACAGGGGGTGCTGATTAGAGATGAAGCAGCTGAAGCCCCCGCACTGGAGAAGCTCGCCCCGCACGAAGGACACGATCCGTACAGACATCGCATTCTGGAAAGGAAGCCGGTTCTGTTCCTGGTCCTGGCGCTGGTGGCGGTGGCCTTTGGCGGTCTGGTCGAGGCCATACCCACCTTCTTGATACGATCGAATATACCGAGTATCAAAGCCGTGCAGCCCTATACACCGCTTGAGCTCGAAGGACGGGATATCTACGTATCAGAAGGGTGCTACAATTGTCATTCGCAGATGGTGCGGCCGTTCCGTTCCGAAACCGAGCGCTACGGCGAGTATTCGAAGGCCGGTGAGTATGTTTACGATCATCCGTTCCAGTGGGGCTCCAAGCGAACGGGGCCGGATTTGCATCGCGAAGGGGGCAAGTTCCCCGATGCCTGGCATTGGAATCATTTGATCGATCCCACCACGATGTCGCCGGGGTCGATCATGCCTCGTTTCCTCTGGCTGGCCACGCAGAAGGTAGATGCGTCCGATACACCGACTAAGATCAGGGTGATGCGGAAGCTCGGTGTGCCGTACCCGGACGGCTATGACACTCTCGCGGTCGCCGACATGAAAGCTCAGGCGGACAAGATAGTTCTCGGTCTGAGCGCCGCCCAAATTACGGCCGATCCGCAGTCGAAACTGATAGCGCTTATCGCATATCTGCAGCGGTTAGGAATCGATATCAAGACTCAGACGCCGGCGGTGCCATAGGAGTCACTTGGAGATACGATGATTCAGGAAGTACTCAAATCGATTGAGAGTGTGGCGATCTTCCCGCTGCTGGGTCTCTTTCTCTGCCTGGGCGGTTTTCTCGTGATACTCATTACCACCTGGCGGATGCGACCCGATGAGGTCGAACACGCGAGCCGACTACCGCTTGATAGTCCGAGTGGGGAACTCGGCGCCCCGACTCCAGTAGACACTGCCCGTGAGATCGGAAGGACGAAACTATGAACGAACCTAAAGACGATCCGATAAATCACGAATACGACGGCATCCAGGAGTTGGACAATTTCCTGCCGCGCTGGTGGCTGTATCTATTCTATGCCACGATAGTATTCGCCGTGCTCTACATGGCCTACTACCATGTCTTGCGAGTTGGGTATCTTCAGGACGATCAATACCGTCAGGAGATGGATCCGAACTATCGAAGAGTGTCCACGGCCGACAATCGTGTGCTGGGAGTGCTGCCGGAGTATCGTTCACCGTTGTATCAACCGGGAGGTGACCGAACGCCTCGCATGGACCTTCTGGCCGGACCGCAAAAAGCGGTTGTCTTCATGACCCGCGAGAATGATACGGTCACGTACCTGGCGGTAACCGATCCGAATCTTCTGGCGAGCGGGCACAAGACTTTCGTTACGATTTGCGCCCAATGTCACGGCAAGCTGGGTGAGGGAGGAGTAGGACCGAACCTGACCGACGACTACTGGATTCACGGAGGCAAGATTTCTGACCTCGTGCGGACCGTCAAGTACGGTTGGCCCGCCAAGGGGATGATTGCCTGGTTGGGCACACTCAAGGAGAACGAAATTATCAACGTCGCCAGCTATATCCTGACCCTGCGCGGCTCCAATCCACCGAATGCGCGCGCGCCGCAGGGTGATTTAGTGACTTATTGAGGATGGAATGTGACCGCTGACACCGGGAAAGAGCCGGATAGCTTCAGAGACAAGATCGCCACCGCCGACCGCACTGGTCGACGGCTCTGGGTCTATCCGCTTCAGCCGAAAGGGCGTCTGTACACCGCGCGGACGCTGGTGGCGGTCGGGCTGCTCGTATTTCTGTTTGCTGCGCCGTTCATTAAGCTCCACGGCCAGCCGTTAGTCTTGCTTGATTTACTCAGCCGAAACTTCATCATTTTCGGACTCGTGTTTCGTCCGCAGGATTTCTATCTCTTCGTATTGGCGATCCTGACGCTGTTGATTTTCATAGTGCTCTTTACGGCGATCTTCGGGCGCCTCTTCTGCGGCTGGATTTGTCCTCAGACAGTGTTTATGGAAATAGTCTTCCGTCGAATCGAGTATTGGATCGACGGAGGTCCGGCGAAACAACGCAAACTGCGCGAAGGCCCCTGGACCGAAGTCAAGCTGGCCAAGTGGATACTCAAACAGGGGATCTTCTTTGTCCTCTCGTTCGTGATCTGTAATCTTCTTCTGGCGTACATCATAGGTGTTGATGTCCTGTTCCACATCATGAGCCAGCCGGTAGCCGAACACGTGGTTGGGTTTATTGCGATTGTAGTATTCACGCTACTGTTCTTCGGCGTGTTTTCCTGGTTCAGGGAACAGGCGTGTACTATGGTCTGTCCCTACGGGCGGCTGCAGGGGGTCCTGCTCGATACGAATTCCATTCAGGTGGCGTACGATTACGGTCGGGGTGAACCCAGGACGAAATTCCAGAAAGGACAAGATCGGTCCGGACTGGGCGACTGTGTGGCCTGCAGCGCCTGTGTGGCGGTCTGCCCGACCGGTATTGATATACGCAACGGCACCCAGCTCGAATGTGTCAATTGTGCGGCCTGCATCGATGCCTGTAACGGCATCATGCGCCGGGTCGGCCTGCCCGAGGGATTGATCCGATACACCTCGGAAGCCCGACTGAAAATGCAGCGCGGTTTCCGTCTGACTGGCAGGGTGGTCGTGTATTCGCTGGCTTTCGTCGCGCTCGCGACTATCCTGACGACTCTACTCGTGACCCGGTCCGATGTTCAGGCTACTATCCTGCGTCCGCCGGGAACGCTCTATTATGAAACGGTGCCGGGAACGATCAGAAATCTCTACACGCTGAGGCTGGTAAACAAGACCTTCAAAGAAATTCCCGTGCAGCTCCAACTGACAGCTCCCAAAGGTGGGGCTATTTCAATGGTCGGCGGCGATCTGGTAATCGCCCCGGAAGGTGTGATCGAATCGGCGTTCTTTGTTGACATCCCTCGCACCCAACTGTTCAGCGCTTCGACCCTAGTACAAATCGAAATTCTGAGTGGCACCGATGTTCTGGAAAGACTGACTACGTCGTTTATGGGACCGGACCCCGGGGGCCGCAAATGAGCAAATCGTTTTGGAAATCGGCCTGGGGGATAGGATCATTTGTCTTCTACGGTGGGTTTGTGGTGTTTGTGCTGGGGCTTGTCCTGTACGCTTCGATTCAAGACGTCGAATTGGTAGAGGACCATCCGTATGAAAAGGGTTTGAACTACCAGGGACGCATCGACCAGGTCAACCGGACAGTCGCCCTCGACAGCGGTGTGACAATCGAGCCGAACCCTTCGTCCCAGAATATGACGATTCGAATTCCCGGATTTGGGGGCAGGGCACTGGTGGAAGGCCAAGTGCGCTTGATGCGGCCTTCTAACGAACGGTTTGACAGGAACTGGACGCTGAGTCTCGATTCTTCCGGATCGCAGGAAATATCGCTGGCCGGTCTGGCGAGAGGGCTCTGGCGAATCGAAGTTGACTGGGCGGTCGATTCGACAACTTACTTATATCAGTCGAAACTGATAATTCCGTAGGTTGGGAGATATGGAAATCTGGACGGCATTCATAATTGGATTTGCAGGCAGCCTTCACTGCATAGGTATGTGCGGTCCGATTGCGGTGGCGTTGCCGGTGAGTGGCATCTCGCGCGCCCGGCATCTCGCAGGTCGGGCTACTTACAATCTCGGACGCATTCTGACATATAGCGTGCTAGGCCTTGCCGCCGGATTGGTGGGGCAGACGATCCGAGTCTCCGGTTACCAGCAGGTGCTTTCTATCGCCCTCGGCGTTGTGATCTTGCTCTCAGTGTTTCTGCCGGGCAGATTCGGGGCAGTGCTGTTCGGCTCAAGGCTGCACGCCCGGCTGTTCGAGCCGATCCGTCGATTCTGGGGGCGGCTGTTCGCGCAGAATTCGGTGAAGTCCATGTTCGTAATCGGGCTGCTGAACGGATTCTTACCGTGCGGTTTGGTCTATGTCGCATTAGCCGGAGCGGCTACTACCGGGGCGCCGTTGCCGGGGGCGCTTTATATGGCCGTGTTCGGGGCCGGGACATTTCCGGCCATGTTGGCAGTCTCTTTAATCGGACGCCTGATCGGCAGTGGGCTGCGAATGAAATTGCGGCGACTGGTACCCGTGGGGGCGGTGGTTTTGGGTTTGCTATTCGTGATGCGCGGCATGTCGCTCGGAATACCTTACGTGAGCCCAAAGATAGATCACAACCCTGGAGGTCAGACTGAAATCAAGTCCTGTCATTGATGCTCTGGGCGGGAATCGTCGGGTAGAGAAGAAGATTGCGCTCGACCGACGTTTTGGGGAACCAATCGGATCATCCGCCGTTGTTTCTGTAAATTTCGCGGGTGTTATGGGCGCTACAATTTCGACATATTTGAAGCTGACTAAGCCGACCATCATGCTGCTAGTCCTGTTCACCGGTGGGGCGGCGTTGGTGGTCGAGGGAAGCATGCTGGGCCATCCGGGACGGTTCCTGTTGTTCATGCTCGGCTTGTTTCTGACAGGAGGCTGCGCCAACTCATTGAACCAGTACTTCGAACGGGACCTCGATGCGAAGATGACCCGCACAGCGGGACGACGACCGTTGCCTTTGAAGCAACTCACTCCGGCTCAGGCGCTGACTTTCTCGATTGGGATTGGGGCGGTCGGGCTGGTGATCCTGGCGTTCTTCTTCAACTGGCTGGCGGCGCTTCTGTCCCTCGCAACGATACTCTTCTACGGTTTGTTTTACACGCTGGTACTGAAACCAAGCACGACCCAGAACATCGTAATAGGCGGGGCGGCCGGAGCGATGGCTCCAGTGGGAGCCTGGGCGGCGGCGACCGGGTCGACCGGTTGGATTCCCTGGATCATGTTCGCGATCATATTCCTCTGGACTCCGCCCCATTTCTGGTCGCTGGCTATCGCTTTCAAAGATGACTACCGGGTGACCGGCCTTCCCATGATGCCGCTGGTTAAGGGAGATCACTCGACTCTTCGGCAAATGCTGGTCTATGCGGCGATTCTAGTGGCGGTGACGTTGTCTCTGGGATTTCTCGGTGCCGGCTGGCTCTATATGCTGGCTGCAGCAGTCCTGGGATTCGAACTGTTAAGGCGTAATGTGGTGGCCTATCGGACTGGTGAGTTGCAGCAGGTCAAAGGACTCTTTCGGTATTCGATCTATTACCTTTTTGGTTTGTTTGTGGCGATAATGGCCGGTTTTGTTATATCGGCAGCATCGTGAGTCCGGGTACGGAATGCGGAACGATGCTGTATGAAGTTGTTGAAATAGGAAAAGGTTGACATTGACGGTCGATAACTATTCTATCGCTCAGTAAGTAGAATGTGGGACGAAATCGGGTGCGAGGTTGGTCCTGGTCCCTTGAGGGCAACGCCGGCTCGACCAGAACATAATTGAGATGTTTCAGCAGTACGGAAATTGACTCTTGGCGCAGATCTTTCCAAAATGGTCCAATAGGATACCGACCGCCATCGCGATCGGCGGTGTTTGTGCCCTGATCGGAGTGGTTGGATTGGTCTGGTACTATTTTTCGCCGGAGTACACCGATGTCGGCTATCGACCGCATCAACCGGTGGCGTACAGCCACAAAGTCCACGCGGGTGATCTGGGGGTCGACTGCCGCTACTGCCATACTTCGGTCGAGCGTCAGGCTCACGCCAATGTGCCGCCGCTCCGGACCTGTATGAATTGTCACACAATGGTCAAGCCGGACACTGAGAAGATGAAACTCGTGAGCAGCAGTTTTGCATCGGGGCAACCGATCGAATGGATTCGCGTCCACCACTTGCCCGATTTCGTCTATTTCAACCATTCTGCGCACCTCAGCGCCGGGGTAGGGTGCATCTCCTGTCATGGCAATGTGACCCAGATGGAGGAGATCACGCTTTCGAAACCGCTCAGCATGGGTTGGTGTCTGGAATGCCATCGGAACCCCGATCAATACCTTCGGCCGGTGAGCGAAGTCACGAATATGAATTGGGAAAAGCCGGCCGACCTCGGCGAGTGGGTCGTCCGGTGGAAACAGGAAAAGAACATCAAGCCCCCGACTGCCTGCTCGGGGTGTCATAGATAGATCGAGATGATGGAAGCCAAGGGCAAAGATTACTGGCGTTCGCTTGACCACTTGTCGCAGACCGACGAGTTCAAGGAATTCCTGCATCGGGAATTCCCGAAGGGGACAATTGAACTTGCCGATAACGCCTGGACGCGGCGGTCATTCCTCACCACGATGGGGGCATCGCTGGCGCTCGCCGGGCTTACTTCATGCCGCCGTCCGGTAGAAAAGATCGTGCCGTATGTAATTCGGCCGGAAAATGTCGATCCCGGTGTGCCGAATTATTACGCTACGACGGTACCGATTGGTTTGTCAGCCTACGGTGTGATCGTCAGGAATTACGAGGGCCGCCCGACTTTCATCGAAGGCAATCCTCTGCATCCATCGTCGGGCGGTGCGGTAAGCGCACAGATACAGGCGTCAATTCTCGATCTGTATGATCCTGATCGCTCGAAGACCGTGCTTCACAAGGGCGCCGATTCCACCTGGGAAGATTTTGTCAAATGGTGGAAGACCCAGCACGCCAAATTCAAAGCGAACGGCGGGGTAGGGCTGGCGGTACTTTCCGAGACGTTCAATTCACCGACTCTGGCTCGACTCAAGAAGCAGTTTGAAGAAACGTTTCCCGGAGCATTTTGGGTGCCCTGGGAGCCGATCTCCGATGAGAACATCTATCGTGGAATCGAAGATGCGACCGGCCAGAAATTGCAGCCGATCTATCATTTTGACCGGGCCAAAGTTATTCTGTCACTCGATTGTGATTTTCTCGGGAGTGAGAGTGAGTCGGTCAAGCATACGACCGCGTTTTCCAAAGGTCGGCGGGTAGAGAGTCAGAAAGATGACATGAATCGGCTCTATGTGGTTGAGCCGAATATGTCGGTGACCGGCATGATGGCGGACCACCGGGTGCGAAGTTGCACCTCCGACGTCGGGCTGTTTCTAAGAGCCGTCGCCGGAGGCTTAATTGCGCACGATGTAGACGTCGGTCTTGTTCCTTACTATGGAGAAACGTTCGACCTGCAAGTTGCCAAATCACTGGCTGATGATCTCTTGTCGCATCGCGGCAAAGGGCTTGTGATCGCCGGGCGGCGTCAGCCTCCGGAAGTGCATCACATGGTGATGTTGCTGAATCAGGCGCTGGGAAACATCGGCGGCGAGGCTCCAATCGCCTATAGGCCAATGCCATTCGCGGCCATTTCTACTGTCGCCGGGCATTACCCGCTGAACAGATACCTCGAGCTGGGCAGAGTCAGTACCCTGGTCGTACTCGGTAGTAACCCGATGCTGAGTATGCCCGCGAATCGCGGCTTTGAAGCGATATTCCGGAAAGTCCCCAACAGGGTGCATTTTGGTTCGCACGTCGATGAGACCGGGTCTCGGTCACCCTGGCACATACCCCGCTCTCACTATCTCGAGAGTTGGGGTGATGCGGCTTCGGTTGACGGCACGGTCAGCGTCATTCAGCCGAATATCCTCCCGCTGCACAACTCGCACAACGACGTTGAAATGTTCGCGCTCCTCGCCTATGGCGAAGAGAAATCGGCGCACGATCTGGTCCGTGACACATGGAATGAGAGATTCCTTAAGGATGGCTCCGAAAGCGCCTGGCGGCGAGTGTTACATGACGGCGTCTATCGACCCGATGAAGTTGCTGATGCGCAGTTTGCTGTGAAGCCAGTTGGTACGGGCAGATCCCTGAATCCGCCAGACAGTATTGAACTAACGTATATGGTAGGGCCACTTTTCGACGGCCGCTTTGCCAACAACGGCTGGCTTCAGGAGCTTCCCGATCCGATTACCAAGCTGACATGGGGCAACGCGCTATTAGTAAGTCCGATACTGGCCGAGAAGCTCGGTCTCGAAAACGAAGATATCGTCGAGGTCGAGGCAAACGGACGAACACTAGAAGCCCCGATCTGGACGTCGCCCGGCCAGGCGGACAACACCGTCTCGTTAGCGCTCGGCTACGGTCGCATCGCCGCCGGACGGGTAGGTAATGGTGTTGGAGTTGATGCCAACAAGTTGCGTATATCCGCTTACATGTGGTTCGTACCTAATGTCAAGATTCGCAAGACCGGCGCGAAAGCGGAGCTCGCCTGCACCCAGGATCACGGCAGCATGGAAGGGCGGCCGATAGTTCGCGAAAACACGCTCGCCGGTTACAAGCAGAAAGCGGAGTTCTTTCCGCTGGAAATCGAACACCCGCCCCTGACTTCAATGTGGGATGAGCACAAGTATGACCAAGGGTATCAGTGGGGGATGTCGATCGATCTGAACGCCTGCACCGGATGCAACGCCTGTGTGATCGCTTGCCAGTCCGAGAATAATATCCCGATTGTCGGCCATGAGCAGGTGCGCCGTGCCCGCGAGATGCACTGGATACGGATCGACCGGTACTATTCCGGCGATGTCGCCGACCCGGAAGTGGTCGTGCAGCCGATGAACTGCCAGCACTGCGAGATGGCGCCGTGCGAGCAGGTCTGCCCGGTGGCGGCCACGAATCACGATCCCGAAGGCCTCAACGTGATGGTCTACAATCGCTGCATCGGGACAAGATATTGCTCCAACAACTGTCCGTACAAAGTCCGGCGCTTCAATTTCTTCAACTATACCAAGGATTTCCCGGAACTGGTCAAGATGGCGCAGAATCCGGAGGTGACGGTCCGTTCGCGCGGTGTCATGGAAAAGTGCACCTACTGCATCCAGCGCATCGCTCTGGGCAAGATCAATGCCAAGACCCATGGACGGACGGTCGCGGACGGCGAGATCAAGACGGCCTGCGAGTCCGCTTGTCCGGCGCAGGCGATTGTGTTTGGTAATATCAGGGACCCGAAGAGCCGGGTAGCACAATTGAAGCAGAACGATCGCAAGTATCGAGTACTTGAAGAAATGAATACCCGTCCGCGCACAACGTACATGGCGAAGTTGCGTAATCCTAATCCGACGCTGGTCGAATCGGGCAGAAGCGAAGAAGATCATAACGGTTGAAACTCAAATGAGCACGCTCGAGAAGACAGGCTTACCACCCGGCGCCGACGCGCCACTGATTACCGGCGGTCAAACGTTCGGTACGATCAGTCTTAAGATCGCAGGGATCACCGAGCGCAAGATTCCACTTAACTGGTTGCTTGGATTCAGTGCGGCCTTTTCCGGGCTGTTGCTCTTGATTGGCTCGATTGGATACTTATTCTGGGAAGGGGTAGGTATCTGGGGACTCAACGTTCCGGTCGCGTGGGGCTGGGCGATTGTCAACTTCGTCTGGTGGGTCGGTATCGGTCACGCCGGGACACTGATATCCGCCGTTCTGTTTCTATTTCGTCAACGCTGGCGTACTTCCATCAACCGGTTCGCCGAGTCGATGACTCTGTTTGCAGTTCTCTGTGCGCTGGTGTTCCCGTCGATCCATGTCGGCCGCGCCTGGCTGCTCTATTGGGTCTTCCCGATCCCGAATCAGATGAGCATGTGGCCGAATTTCCGCTCGCCTTTGCTGTGGGACGTGTTTGCGGTCTCGATCTATTTTACCTGTTCACTTCTATTCTGGTTTGTGGGTCTGATACCGGACCTCGCCACACTGAGAGACCGCGCCGTCACAAGGGTCCGTAAGATTGTGCTGGGCATTCTCAGCTTTGGGTGGCGTGGCGGCAACCGACAGTGGAAGAATTACGAACTGGCTTATTTGATTCTCGCAGGTATTTCAACTCCGTTGGTGCTGTCAGTTCACTCGGTCGTGTCTACCGATTTTGCGACGTCAATTGTGCCGGGGTGGCACTCAACGATCTTCCCTCCCTATTTTGTAGCCGGTGCGATCTTCTCCGGCTTTGCTATGGTAATGACCCTGGCCGTTGTCGCGCGAAACATTCTCAGTCTGGAGCATTTCATCACTCTTGACCATCTTGAGAAGATGAACAAGATCATGATGGTCACCGGCATGATGGTCGGTTACGCCTATGGCTGTGAGTTCTTTATTGCCTGGTACTCCGGCAATATTTACGAGTCGTTCACGTTTATCAATCGAGCCTTCGGGCCGTATGCCTGGGCATATTGGATCATGATCAGCTGCAACGTGATCGTACCGCAGATATTCTGGGTGAAGAAATGGCGACGTACAATTTGGATAATGTTCGTAGCCTCGATTCTAATAAATATCGGCATGTGGTTTGAACGCTTTGTGATTGTCATGTCGCTTTCGCGCGACTACTTGCCGTCGAGCTGGGAGTACTACAAGCCGTCTATTTGGGACATTTCGACTTTCGTTGGAACGTTCGGACTATTCTTTACGCTCTTCCTGCTCTTTGCCAAGTTCGTGCCCATGATCGCTATGTCAGAAGTGAAAGGGGTACTGCCGGAAGCGGATCCCCATCATGGAGGGAAGCACTGATGGCAACGGCGGCAAAGGAGAGAATCTATTCGGTGCTGGCTGAGTTCGGTTCTGCCGGTGAGCTGCTCCAGGCGGCTGAAAAGGTACGCGATGCCGGTTATAAGAAATTTGACTGTCATTCACCTTTCCCGATTCATGGGATGGACGCCGCCATGGGGCTGAATCGGTCGAAAGTTGGTTTCATTGCCGGAATATGTGGCGCCCTGGGAGGAACGTTTGCCATGTGGTTGCAGTGGTGGACCAGTGCGGTGGATTATCCGATGGTAATCGCCGGCAAACCCTATTTCTCCTGGCAGGCGTTCATAATCGTCACCTTTGGCTTGACAATACTTGGCGCAGCACTGGGGGCCGTGTTCGGGATGCTAATTCTGAATCGTCTGCCGCAATGGTTTCACGGCAATTTCTATTCGGAGAACTTCAAGCGGTTTTCCGACGACGCCTTCTTTGTCAGCATCGAAGCCGAAGATCCTAAGTTCGACGCCGAGACAACCGGTAAGTTTCTCGAATCGATCGGCGGCTGCCGTATCGAAGTAGTGAGGGGCGCATGAAGAAACTTGTTGTCATGGCTATCCTTTTGTTGGCGGCGTCAGGATGTTCGCGGCACCAACCTTCGGATAAGCCCCCGATGCGCGTCCAACAGAACATGGCCGATCAACCCAAGTACAAACCACAGGCTTCGAGTGATTATTTTGCGGATGGTTCAACAATGCGCCAGCCGGTCGAGGGCACGGTGGCCCGTGGGTGGCTGCGCGCGGATTCATCAGAATACTATGAAGGTATGGACGCCGGCGGTAAACTGGTGAAGAAGGCCCCGGTCATGATGACCATGGCGAGGCTTCAGCGCGGTCAGGAACGGTTCAATATATACTGTGCACCCTGCCACGGAAGGGTGGGCAACGCGAAGAGTATTATGGTCATAAAGGGGATGCTGCCGCCGCCAAGTTTCCATGATCCACGCCTCGTAAACATTGAGGACGGTCACATCTTCAATGTCATGACGAACGGTTTGCGCAACATGCCGCCCTACAGGTATCAGATCCCGATCGATGATCGCTGGTCGATTGTAGGGTATGTCAGGGCGCTGCAGAAGAGCCACCGGTCGACGATTAACGACATTCCGCAGGCAGAACGACAGAACTTGCATTAGACGGTAATAGGATCGTGAAGTACGACGCACTGAAATATGTAATCCTCGAACGCGGACGGGTCATGCCGGTCGCGTTGGCGGTTGGACTGCTCGGGCTTGTGGTGAGCGGTCTGGGTTGGATGACCGATGCCCCCCGGTTCTATCATGCCTGGCTGACTGCGTTTCTATTCTGGCTTTCGCTGGCTCTGGCCGGGTTGTTCTTCACGATGCTGCATTATTTGACCGCGGCACGCTGGAGCGTAGTGCTGCGTCGCGTCTCTGAGGCCATGATGCTTCAGCTTCCATGGCTGGCGCTGGCGTTTGTCCCAGTGCTTCTCGGAATGCACGACCTGTTTGAATGGTCGCACCCTGAAACTGTGGCGAGCGATCATCTTCTGAAATGGAAGTCAGGATACCTGAATGTACCTTTCTTTATCATTCGGGCAGTGGTCTATTTTGGCATCTGGGGACTCCTGGCGTATCTTTTGAGAAAGAAGTCGTTGGCGCAGGACATCGCTCCGCAGCAAGACCATATTAGCGGGCTACGCAAAGTCTCCGCCGTGGGGATGCTGTTATTCGCTGTGACAATCACGTTTGCCGCTTTCGACTGGCTGATGTCACTGGCGCCCCATTGGTACTCGACCATTTTCGGCGTCTACTATTTCGGTGGCCTGTTCCTGGCTGGAGTCTCGGCCATTGCACTCTTGAGCATGTTCCTGCGGCGAAACGGTATCCTGCGTGAGAGCATCACGGTGGAGCATTACCATGATCTTGGGAAACTGATGTTTGCCTTCATCATATTTTGGGCGTACATCGGATTCTCACAGTATTTCCTGATCTGGTACGGAAACATCCCGGAAGAGACGATCTGGTTCCTGGCTCGTTGGCAAGGAGGTTGGAAAGGGTTTAGCCTGTTCTTGTTGTTCGGTCATTTCATAATTCCATTTGTTTACCTGATTTTCCAGGGCGTCAAGCGAAGAATCCCGTGGCTGGGCTTGGGAGCCGTCTTGCTGGTCGTGATGCATTGGGTCGATATGTACTGGTTAGTCTATCCAGTCTATTTTGAATCGGGGCCGTCAGTCGGTTGGATCGAACTGGCTCCGGTGGTAGGGTTGGGCGGTCTCTTCCTGGCCGGGTTCTGGCGCTCGTTCAGCTCGCATTCGACCGTCCCGGTAGGCGATCCCTGGCTGGAGAAGTCGATCAAATTTCGTGAATCAGTGAGAACTTCGATGAATGACCACCCGTCCGAATACGAGCATCGCGACACGAACATCCGCCGGATCTTCCTGACCGCGCTGGCGGCGGTGATATTCATCGTCATCGTAGTGATTAGTGCTCTACAACGCTTTCATCAATACTCGGGAAGAGATCTACTTCGAGCAGACCTTGAAGCCGGTCGCGCCGGAACTCCCGGCGCTTCGTCACGCCGAAGATTCGATTCTAAAAAGCTACGGCGTAGTCGATTCCGTTGCAGGTACTTACCGGGTTCCGATCAGGCGCGCCATGGAGCTGATAGCGGCCGATTCGACGGGAACCACTACCTACAAATAGTTGTTGGATGGGTCGATGACTCCACTAACTGACAATATCCGCTTGGCCAGTTATCGGACACGGGCCATATGGCTCGTTCTGATACTGTTTATGGCCTCGGGACCGGTGCGCAGCCAGGTGGTGCTTGACTCCTCGGCCGAATTGAGTAGAGTCGATATCGTGGAGAAGATCGGGGATACGATCCCTGAGAACCTGCGCTTTGTGGACGACCACGGAGACACGGTCCAACTGGGCAAGTATTTCAGCGGGCAACGTCCGGTTGTTCTCATACTCGGTTATTACGAGTGCCCGATGCTCTGCAATCTGGTATTCAATGGGATGGTCGATGGTGTCAATCAGCTCGATTGGAATCCCGGCAAACAGTTTCAGATAGTAACGGTCAGCATAAATCCGAAAGAGAAGTACGAGTTGGCGGCCGCCAAGAAGGCGAACTACCTCAAGTCCATCAATCGCCCGATTGACGAGTCCGGCTGGGCGTTCCTGGTTGGAGATTCAACGCAGTCGCGCGCTTTGGCCGATGCAATCGGTTTCAAGTATTTCTATGACAGCGCCCAGGGACAATATGCTCATCCGGCCGGGGCGTATGTGCTTACTCCTGACGGGCGCATCTCCCGCTATCTTTACGGTATACAATTCTCCAAGACCGATCTCAAGCTGAGTCTTTTGGAAGCATCGAACGGACACCTTGGGACCCCGATGGAGCGGCTGATCTTGTACTGCTATCATTATGATCCGGATACTCGCGGCTATACGGTCGCGGCGAATAATCTCATGAAGCTGGGAGGAGTGGCCAGCGTCCTGGCGCTGGGCATTTTTGTCAGCCTGCTCTGGTTTGGTGAAAGAAAGCGCCGACGGGCTCTGGATTCGACGTCGGCGGTTAAGACTGAAGAGGCAGCGAAAGGTTAGGGCGATGGATACGGCTGTTGCACCCTGGCTGCCATCAGCGGTTTCGACGTCGGCCGGGGATTTTGATTCTCTGTTCAATTTCATCTTGTACGCCAGTCTGGCGTTCTTCCTGATCGTAGCGACGGGCGTTATCGTCTTTGTCTTCCGATATCGACGCCGGGGCAAAGCAGGGCTGACATCGGGAAAAGACCACAGCCTGGGGTTGGAGATAACCTGGACGGTCATTCCGGTAATCCTGATGATGATAGTGTTTGTATGGGGATTTCGCGCTTACATGCGGCTCTACATCGTTCCTCACGGCGCTCTCGAAATCAAAGTCACCGCCCAGCGCTGGTTCTGGACGTTCGACCATCCGGGAGGGGCCACGGCTGTCAACGAGCTGGTAGTACCGGTGGGAAAGCCGATCAAACTGCTTATGTCCTCGACCGATGTCATTCACGGCTTCTTTGTCCCCAATTTTCGTCTCAAACAGGATGTTCTTCCGAATAGATATACCGAGACCTGGTTCCAGGCGACCCGAGAAGGAATCTTCCCACTCTATTGCTCCGAGTACTGCGGCAAGGGGCACTCTGAAATGCTCGGCTCGATCCGGGTAGTGAGTGATTCGGCATATCAGGCCTGGGTGGACGCCGGCGCCAGGCTGGGGGAAGGGTTGTCGCTCGAAGCTTATGGGGCCCAGCTATACAGTTCGAAGGCTTGTGTGACCTGTCATGCGCTCGACGGATCGGTCAAGACCGGCCCAAGTTTCCGTAATCTGTACGGCTCGGAAGTTCTGCTACAGACGGGTGCAAAAGTAACTGCCGACGAGAACTACATAAGGGAATCCATACTCGATCCGAAGGCCAAAGTAGTCAACGGCTTTCAGCCGGTGATGCCGACGTACCAGAACGTGCTCAAGTCCCGTCAAATCGACGCCTTGATTGCGTATATAAAGACATTGAAGTGAAGACAGGTGTGTGGGACGTGAACACTCAACCGCAAGTGAACTATCTGACTGAACCGCGCGGGCTCAAGTCCTGGCTGTTGACCAGGGATCACAAGCGGATTGGCGTGATGTACCTGGCCAGCATTATGTTCTTCTTCTTTGTGGGCGGCCTGATGGCGATGCTACTCCGGGTCGAGCTGTTGTCGCCGGTAAGGGACCTGGTAAGCGCCGAGTGGTACGACCGCCTGTTTACGCTACACGGCGCAATCATGATCTTCATGTTTATCATACCGTCCATTCCGGCGGCCCTGGGCAACTTCGTGCTTCCGCTGATGATCGGCGCCAGGGACGTGGCTTTTCCGCGGCTCAACCTGGCTTCGTGGTATGTTTACATTTTTGGATCGCTCGTGGCGGTCTTTTCTATCATGCAGGGTGGAGTGGACACCGGCTGGACTTTCTACACACCGTATTCGACCGGATCCAATAGCGCTGTGGTCAGCCTGACATTCGGGGCCTTCGTGCTGGGATTCTCCTCGATCTTCACCGGGCTTAATTTCATTGTGACGGTTCACAAGATGCGAGCCCCGGGGATGACCTGGTTCAAGATGCCACTCATGGTATGGGCGTTGTACGCGACTGCGATCATCCAGGTTCTGGCTACACCGGTGCTGGGCATTACGTTGTTGCTGCTTATTTTCGAACGACTGTTCGGTATCGGTATTTTCGACCCGGCCATGGGGGGCGATCCGGTGCTGTATCAGCACTTCTTCTGGTTCTATTCGCACCCGGCGGTTTATATCATGATTCTTCCGGGGATGGGGATCATCTCGGAGTTGATCTCGACCTTCTCGCACAAACGGATTTTCGGCTACAGGGCTATTGCCTTCTCGTCACTCGGTATAGCGCTAGTCAGTTTCCTCGTCTGGGGACACCACATGTTTACTTCGGGTCAGTCGGAGCTGGCGGCGACGATCTTCTCGTTCCTGACTTTCATGGTCGCCATTCCATCGGGAATAAAAATCTTCAATTGGCTGGCCACGATGTACAAAGGCTCCATTTCACTGAAGACCCCCATGCTCTATGCTATTGCCTTTCTATTTCTCTTTACGGTAGGGGGGCTGACGGGGATGTTCCTTGGAGCGCTGGCAGTGAATGTCCATCTGCACGGCACTTATTTCGTCGTCGCGCACTTCCATTATGTGATGATGGGCGGGACGGTCATGGCGCTGCTGGGCGGAATACACTATTGGTGGCCCAAAATGTTCGGCAAGAAGTATCCCGAGCTAATCGCCCAGATTACATCCGTCATTATATTCGTAGGCTTCAACGTGGCCTTCTTTACGCAGTTCATCCTGGGCGCGAGAGGCATGCCGCGTCGCTATTACGCCTACCCACTGCAGTTCCAAATGCTCAACGATGTCTCCTCGGTGGGGGCGTTCATCCTGGGCACCGGATTCCTGATCATGGCGATCTACCTGATCTATTCCCTCTTTAGAGGAGAGCCGGCTGGGCCGAACCCATGGGGATCGCTTACGATGGAATGGGAAGCGGGATCACCTCCAGTGACACATAATTTCGAAAAAGATATGAAGCTGGAACACGGCCCCTACGACTATGATAGCGTGACAGTCGAGGCAGAAGAAGGGGCTAAGTCGTGAGCGGCGATTCGACTCTTGCTCATCCGGAGCATCTGCAGCACCATTTTGTCGACTCCGAGCAGCAGTTGGACGCCGCCCGGCTCGGCATGTGGATCTTTCTCTTGACTGAGATTCTCTTGTTCGGCGGGCTGTTCTGCTTCTATGCGATCTTTCGTTCGTGGTATCCGGATATGTTCTTCAACGCCCACAAGCAGCTAAACGTGGTTCTGGGCACCACCAATACGGTGGTATTGATCTCCAGCTCTGTGACCATGGCGCTGGCGATTCGCTCCATGCAACTCGGACGGCAACGGGAGGCAATCTACGGTCTGGTTCCCACGGTCTGTTTGGCCGGAGTGTTTCTGGTCATCAAATACTTCGAATACTTACACAAGTTTGAACTGGGACAACTTCCGGGGAAATACTACACGTTCACCGGGATTGAAGGGACGAACCCACACGTCTTCTTCTCGGTGTATTTCCTGATGACCGGGCTGCACGGGTTGCATGTGATCGGGGGGATAGGGATCATTGTCTGGATGATCCGCCGCACTCGACGGGGCGATTTCTCGGCCGCGTATTACACGCCGCTGGAGCTAACCGGTCTGTATTGGCACCTGGTGGACCTGATCTGGATCTTCCTGTTCCCGTTGTTTTATCTAATCGGCTGAGGTGGCACCGTGGAAAGCGCGACTCACAACGAACACATCCTCCCGTTCCAGTTGTATCTCAAGATCGGTATCACGTTGATAGTGCTGACGGGCATAACCGTGTGGGTGGCACAGTATCATCTGGGGCCATTCAACATGGTGGTGGCGATGGCCATCGCGGTGACTAAGGGAACTCTCGTTGCACTGTATTTCATGCACCTGAAATACGCGAACAAGCTGTTTGCCACGATCTTTGTCGGAGCGTTGCTGATCCTCACGATATTTATCGTATTCACCATGTTCGACACGCTCAATCGCGGCGACATCGATCAAATCAAGGCGCGACCGTTCAGGAATGAAGCCGTAATCTATCAACACGATTCTGTCCCCGGCGCTAAGACCGACTCGACCGCTGCATTATCGCACCCGACTCCACCGCCTGTTGACAGCAGTCATTAACAAGTCGCATATTGGAGCCGAAAAGCGACGGATCACACACTCTTTCGTCCGAGGTAATTATGAAAGCCTTTCGACGACTTGCATTGTTGACTACGGCGGCAACCTACTTTCTGGTTTTTGTGGGCGGCTTGGTGCGCGTATCCGGTGCCGGACTTGGGTGTCCGGACTGGCCCAAGTGTTTCGGACGATGGATTCCCCCGCTATCCTTGGATCAACTACCGCCGAACATCGATCCGTCATCGTTCAATGTCACACTCGCCTGGATCGAATACTTCAATCGCCTGGTCGGAATGACGGTCGGATTCCTGATCCTTGGTGTGGCGATTCTGGCCCTGCGGCACTTTCGAAAAACGCCCCGTGTGCTGTATCCATCGCTCGCGGCTGCTGTCTTGGTGGCGTATCAAGGGTGGCAGGGTTCGCACGTGGTGGCGTCGGGGCTGGAGCCGTTTATCGTGACGATTCACATGGTGCTGGCGCTGGTCATCGCCTCGCTCCTGATCTATGCCACTCTGGAGAGTTATTCTGTCTCGCATGCCGAGAGTGTGGAGTTGTCGGATTTCCCCGGGCACACCCGTAGACTCGTGGCCGGGCTGTGGGGGGCCACCATTGTGCAGATCATCCTCGGCAGCCAGGTACGGCAGGGGTTGGAAGTAGTGTCCCGGCAGTCGCCGTCGAGTTCACCGGAGAAATGGTTTACCGAGGTTGGCGTCATCAATGACGTTCATCTAATCTTGGGAATTCTGGTAGCACTGTTGACGTTTTACGCCGGTCTCGCGGTTATTCGCTCCGAAGGTGGACGCTTTCCTATCGTGCGACAGTCGGTTCTGGGTCTGCTGCTTCTGGTAGTATTGCAAGCAGGATCGGGGCTGATGCTACTCTTGTCCGGTCTGCCGGCGCTGACCGATTTGTTTCACCTCTGGTTTGCATCGTTGTTTGTCGGCCTATTGCTGGTGCTGTTTGTTGCAGTCCGTCAACCGGGGACAATGGCGACACAGTGGAAGGGAAGTTTCACGAAAACGGCCGTGGCTGTTGCTCTGGTCGTCATATTGATGGGGATCGGCTCCTGGTGGGTTATTGCACAGGCGCGGGAGTCTCGCCAGCCGGACCGAAGCAGCGCCACACATTCTCCGTCGATCACTAACGAATGGATTGAAGAACTGTGATAGACGTACCGTTCTTGCCCACTGTCAACGCGTTGCTTAATGCGGTATCGGCTTTATTGTTGGTGCTGGGTCGCAGGAAGATGATTCGCACACGGCACGAACTGGGCCGTGTAGGCGCCGAGTTCGTCGTCCGACGCCTCGGCGTCGAGTTCGACCGATCCGCCCTCGGGCGTGCGGACCGTGAGCTCGACCGCCGCGCCGTCGAGCGGTTGATAACGTTTATCGCCGGCGCGCACCACCAGGCGCACCGGGCCGCCGGCGTCGCTGGTGGGTTCGACCTCGAGCGACACGCGGTCGGGCGTGTCGGTGACGAGCCATCGCAGGGCTTGCCGCCAGAACTTTTCCAGATCCGCCTCGGGGGTCTCCACGGCGCATGCCCAGCGCCAGGCGTCTCCCAGCGCAAACACCGCGGCGCGGCCGTCTCCAAATCGCTGCGTGGCCAGACCCGGCCAAACCGTGCCGTCGGCGTCGATGAAGTTTGCCATCGCCACGGCCCCCGGCTTCAGGTTGCCCAGGGGATTGAGCACCTGAAAGGCGGTCATCTCGTCGAGCCGCCGGCGCTCTTCCTCTTCGGTGCCGCGCATTGCTAGATGCTCGCCCCCTTCGCGACGGCGTCTGCCTCGAGTCCGTGGCCGCAGGCCTCGTGGAAGAGGACGCCGCCAAAACCGTTGGCGAGCACGACGGGCATCGCGCCGACCGGCGCCGGCCTCGAGTCGAGCATCGCCAGCGCCTTGGCGGCAGCCGTCGTCGCCGCATCCCTCGCGGCCGCTTCGTCCACCAACTCGAAGCCCGCGCTGCCGCCCAATGTCTCCAGGCCCGTCTGGATGATCTCGCCGCGGCGCGCCACGACCTGTACCGTGAAGCGTACGCTCGTGCGGTCGTCGTAGACGCACTCACCCAGGGAATTGGCGATCAAGACGCGTCGCCGGCTATCGCCGTAACCGACGGTGGCCTGAGCGATCTCCGCGCCGGCTGATCGAGCGGCGTCGTCGCCTGCCCGCAGCAACTCGGCCTTGCGCGCGATGATGACCGACTCCGGGGGGACCTTCACCGGATGCTTGTGCGGCGCGCTGCGCACGTCACCCAGCTCGATGACCGATGGGCCAGCGCCGCCGCCGGACATGGCCGCCGCCACCGCATCGGCGGCCGCGGTCAAGGCAGCTTCGTCCACTCCGTCGCTGTAGGCGTAGTAGGTGCGCTCGCCCGTAAGGAGTCGTACCGCGGCGCCGGCCTCACGGCCGCCGCTTGTCGCTTCGATGCGGCCGTCTTCGAGGCGCAGCCCCAAGCCCTCGCGATCCTCCACGTAGACCTCGGCGAAATCGCCGCCGCGGCGCAAAGCTCGGGCGATGATCCGCTGCAGCAGATCGCGATGTGTCGTCCTGACGTCCACCAGCTACTCCTCTACCCGGCGCCGTGTCCCCCGCGGCTCCTGCCGCCGGGCGGGGAGGCTACAGAGCAGCTCGCAACGGTCGTCGCCGCGGCTGATGCTGCACGCCCCCTTGTGATCAAGATGACCGAGCCCAGTGGTCGCGACCTCGAGCACGCCCTCCAGAAAGGCGCGGTGCATGGCGCAGACCAGGTCGGGCTCGCCCCCGAAGAGTACGCCAAAAGCGCAGTTGTGCAGGATCACCTTGAGAGCATCACCGTGCAAGGCGATCTCCGGCAGAAGGCCCTGGTCTTCGGTGATGCGCAGGACCATCTCGGCGGCGTCAGCCGCGTTGGCCGGCGGACGACCCGCGTCTGCCAGCGTCCGCTCACCCTCGGCGACACCGGCTTCACGACAGACCCGCAGCGCGTCCACATGTGAGCCTCCCGCCGCCAGAGCCTCGAGGGCCAATCTCGAGAGCAGCTCGTAGCGTCGCGGCGGGAAGCCGAAAATCACGACCCGATCGCTGAGACGGTAGAGCCTGGCCGGCCGGCCGCCGCCGCTGGAGCGCCGCAGGCCCGTGGCCACGAAGCCGCCGCGCTCGAGCTTGCCGAGATGCATGCGGGCCACGTTGGGGTGCAGGCCGAACCGCCGCGCGATATCGGCGACGGTCACATCTTCTCCGGGGTGTTCGGCGATAGCGCGATAGATGCGGTAGCGCGTATCGTCGGCAAGGACGACCGACGCCTCATGATCGCTGTCCCCGCGTCTCGTTTCACGGACGTCCATCGGCCCGATAGTACAGGGCGGCACTTCACCTGTAAACACGGCGCGCGTAGTGCGAAAGCGTGGCGCTCGCCGCCCAGCAGGTCGGCCGCCGCCATCTGAGTCGTATAGAATCGAAGGCCCAGCGTCGGCCCAGCGGACCAGGAGTCTCAGTGCGTAACCTCTCTCGCGGTGACCGCGGCAAGGAAGTCCTCGACGTCCAGACGCGCCTGCGCGGACAAGGCTTCGAGCTCGGCACCGAGGGTGTCGATGGCTTCTTCGGACCCAGCACTGAGCTGGCTTTGCGCTCGTTTCAGCAGGCGCGCGGCCTGCTCGTGGACGCGGTGGTGGGCGCCAACGCCTGGCGAGAGCTGGTCGAGGCCGGCTACGCCCTCGGTGACCGCCTGCTGTACCTGCGCGAACCGCCGTTCCGCGGCGACGACGTGCTCGCTCTGCAGGTCAAGCTCAATCTCCTCGGCTTCAACGCCGGCGCCGAACGAGGCGTCTACGACGAACACGTCGAGCGCGCTGTGCTGGACTTCCAGCAGAACGCCGGGCTCCCGCTCGATGGCCTGGTCGGCGAGAGCACACTGCTGAAGCTCGAGGCGCTGCGCAAGGCCGAATCGGGCCGCGAGGGCAAGAAGATCCCCGAGCGGGACGGCGGCCACGTCGCGGCGCGCAGCCTCGCGGGCCAGAGCATCGTCATCGACCCGGGCCACGGCGGGTCTGACACCGGGTACGTCTCGCCGGGCGGCCTCGCCGAGAAGGACGTGGACCTGGCCCTCGGTCTGCGCCTCGCCGAGCTGCTGCGCGCCGAGGGCTGTCGCGTCCACGTCACCCGCGAGGCCGACGAGGACATGCCCTTGTACGCGCGCTCCGAGGCGGCGAACGCCGCCGGCGCGACGTACATGGTCTCGCTGCACTGCAACGGCAACGAGGCGCCCGAGGCCCGTGGCTCCGCCTGCTACTTCTTCCAGCGCAGCCACTACTACTCAGAGCACGGACGCCGACTGGCCGCCTGCATCGGAGCCCGGCTGGCGACCACCGGGACGCGCCACATCGGCAGCTTTGGCCGCAACTATGGCGTGTTGCGCGAGTCGAGCGCGATCGCCGTGCTGGTCGAGCCGTTGTTTCTGAGCAGCCCTGTCGAAGAGACAATGGCCGGCCGGCCGGACCACCTGGAGGCGCTGGCTCAGGCGGTCGTCAGCGGCCTCAGCGACTACCTTGCGCGACGGCCCTGCGAGAGGCCGCGACATGACCCCGGATAAGGCCCCCGCGGGCCCTGTCCGGCTGACGGCCACCCAGGCCCAACGCCTCAGGGAACTCGGCGCCAGCGCCGAGCAGATCGAGCATGCCTTCGGGAGCGCGCTCGAGCGCGACGCGGCCTTCAAGCAGACCGAGGACGGGCTCGCCCGCGAAGGGCGCGCCCGTCTGCAGGCGCTGCGCTCCGATGAGCGCCCGCCGCCGCTGGTCGAACTCGAGAGAGCCCTGTGCGCCGCCCTCTCGGAGATCGGATTCGTGCAAGTCGTCACCCCGCACATCGTCGCCGCGGAGGCGCTGCGCAAGATGGGGATCGATCACGGTCATCCTCTGCGCGAGCAGGTCTTCTGGCTCGAGGACGGCCGCTGCCTGCGACCCATGCTGGCGCCGAACCTCTACACGCTCATGCGGCGCCTCGGACGCCTCTGGCGGCAGCCCTTCGGCATCTTCGAGGTGGGCACGTGCTTCCGCCGCGACAGCAAGGGGGCCCGCCACCTCAACGAGTTCACGATGCTCAACCTGGTCGAACTGGGCCGGCAGGAGCCGGCAGCCCGCGCACGCCTCGAGGAGCTGGCGGGCATCGTCATGCACACCGTCGGCATCGAAGACTACGAGATCGTGGGCACCACCTCAGAGGTGTACGGAGAGATGCTCGATGTCGAAGTGGACGGCACTGAGGTCTGCTCCGCGGCCGTGGGCCCGCACCCGCTCGACGGCAACTGGGGCATCGTCGACCCTTGGGTCGGTCTGGGGTTCGGCCTCGAGCGGTTACTCATGGTGCGTGAGGGCCACGCCAACATCGAGCGCACCGGCCGCAGCCTCGCCTACGTGGACGGTGTTCGCCTCAACCTGTAGCCTTCCGCGACCCCCGGGGAGGCACACCTCGGCGGAGGCTCAGTTGTGCAGGTGAGAGCCGTAGCCCCGGCGGAAATGGGTGGCTGCGTACTTCTCGAGCTTCCACTGCGGGATGCGACAGTCGGGGCAGGCCTCGGCATACCACTTGTTGCGCAGCCATCGCCCCGCGCGGCTCGTCTTGGAGTCGTGCACCACCATATGCTTGTTGCAGTGGGTGATCACGACTGCGTAGGAGCCGCGTTCGTCGAACTCTTTGATGCCGTGCAGGATGCCGCGCCGTGAGGGCCACAGTTTCATCTTCTCGACGAGTCGGAAGAGAGGGACCTGCTTGCGGTAGTAGCGCGGTTTGTTCGGGTCTGTCGGCATCGACGCAGTCGAGTGTACCACCGCCGGCAGGAGCCCGGCACGGCGCACCGAAGTCAACTATCTGCCCGACCCGTGACCATCCGAGGTGGACCATGTTGCCCCGTCGCACAAGCCAGCGCGCCCGCGCTCTGCCAGCGCACCTCATTGCCGTCCTTGTCCTGGTCGCGGCCGCCGCCCTCGGCGCCTGCGGCGGCGGCGAGCCCTCGTCCCCGGCGACGGCGACAGCGCCAGTCTCGGCGACCTCCTCGCCTTCGCCGTCTCCCACGCCCACACCCACAAGCTCTCCGGTCGGCACGACCAAGCTCTCCGTCTACTTCCTGCGCGGCGAAAAGCTCGGTGTCGCCGAGCGCCGCGTACCGCAGACGAAGGCCGTCGCGGCAGCCGCCATGCGCGAGCTGTGTGGGGGCCCAACCGCGGCGGAGCGTGCTGCGGGCCTCAGCACCGCGATCCCGTCCGGGACTGCGTTCGGGGGGGTCCGCATCAGTGACGGGGTGGCCCTGGTGGACCTCTCCTCAACCTACGACAGCGGCGGCGGCTCGCTCTCCATGACCGCCCGCATCGCTCAGGTCGTGTACACGCTCACGCAGTTCCCCGGCATCAAGGCCGTGAGCTTCGCGCTGGACGATGAGCCGATCTCGACGCTGGGAGGCGAAGGCGTCGCGGTCGCCCCGCCGCAGCGCCGCGACGACTGGGTCGACTTCGAGCCGCCGATCTTCGTGGAAGTCCCCGGGGTCGGCGCGACCCTGGGCAGCCCATTCGTGTTGTTTGGTGCGGCGAGCGTCTTTGAGGGCTCCTTCCTTGCGGAGCTCCGTGACAACAGCGGCCGCCGCATCGTGCGCGTGGTCGTCCAAGCCACACGCGGCGCCCCGGAGCGCGGCGACTTCCGCAAGACGGTCGCGTTCACGACGGCGGCGACGAAGGGCACCCTGATCGTCTACGCTCAGTCGATGGAGGACGGCTCGCGCCAGGACGAGGTACGGATCCCGGTGACCTTCACGCGATAGGGCGAAATCGAGGCAGAATGGCGGGGAGTGCGGGAGTCACACCCGCCTGCGTGGGTTTAGAGCCCGCGCTGATCCTTCCGATCGACCCCCCGCGTAGCGACCATCCTACTACGTCAGGGCGACGGGATGGGGTCGGGCGTGAGCGACGCGGGCCAATCAGCCGAGAGAGAGAGCGGCCATGACCGCGACGCCGATGGCCAGAGGGTCGTGGATATGGCGCAGGCCGAGGGCCGCCTGCGCTGCGGCCGTGAACCCCGACGGGATGCCGGGGACGGCGGCGATCGTCGAGGGACTGATGTCCCCGCCGTGGATGATACCGGAGGCGGGGGTGGCGTCGAAAATCAGATCGCAATGCTGCAGCCCCTCCGCCAGGGTGACCGGGCGAAGCTCCGGAACGTCGGTCAGCGCCGCCTGCAGCCGCGCCGCGTCCGTCTCGACGACGTGCACGTCCGCCCCGCCTTCGTGGAGGCGGCGCGCCGCCGCCCGTCCGATAGGGCCGAGGCCGAGGAGCAGCACCGCTCGTCCCCCCAAGCCACCCGCGGCCGCCGCGAGCACGGCCGCGTAGCCGTCCGCAGTCGCCAGATCATTATCGATGCAGCGCGCCCGGCGCACGTTGAGGGCGACGAAGCGCGTGTCGTCGGCGAGGAACAGCACCTCGACGCCCATCTGCGTCGCCTCCTGGATGCCCCGGATGTCGACGCCCTCGGTCACCAGCGCATCGCACCCGAGATGCTGGAGGATGGCGGCCACACCCTGGCAGAACCCAGTGATGAGACCCTCACCGGATGTGATGGGGACGGCCGCGACGCGCGCACCGGCGAAGGGATCGCCGGCCGGCGCCTCACCGGCGGCCCGCAATGCAAGTGCGCGCAGATCCAGCCCGGCGACCTCGAGCAGCCCTTGATCGAGCAGCCGCAGACGCCGCTCGGGACCGGACACGTGGTGGGCGCTGAGCCGCGTCACTTGTTCACCGCGGCCCGCGCCCCAGGGTCGCTCTCCGGCTGCAACTCGAGGCCGTCCATCCGGGCGAGCCCCTGGATGGCGCGCGCGCCGCGCGCGCGCGCCGCGGCGACGTCGCCACCCGTAGTGATCAGGGTGGCGACCCACGTCCTAGCCCCTGGCGCCCGATCGGTGAGCGCCTCGTCCGCCCCGAAGAACCCCGGCAGACGCTGCAGCGGGCGGGCCTGGGCAAGCGCGTGCTCGCCCACGACCTCCAGCCGCCCATCCCGGGCGGACACGTGCTGGTACACGCAGGCGCGGCGAGCGGAGCCGCACACCGCGTGAGGGTCGCCGCGCCGCGCCGTCTCGACGAGCAACTCGACGATGTTCAGGCCGCTGGACCAGTAGACCGCGGTGGGCGTCTGACTCGGGAGCCGGGCATCGATCTCAAGCACCTGTGGCTCGATGCCATCACGCACCACGACCTCGACATCCATGATGCCGTTCAGCCCCAGACCCTCGGCGAGGCGTACGCTCATCGCGGCGAAGCGGGCGAGAACGCCGGGCCCCACGGCCTGCTCCCAGTCCCAGGAGCCAGCAGACCCCGCACGCAATGACGGCCTGCCCAGGCCGGCGGCCGCAGGCCCTCCGGCCACGGCCTCGCCGACCGGCGCCACCACGCGCTTGCAGTCGTAGACGCCGTCGAGCTCGAGCCCGGTGACCTGGAGGGGCAGACCACGGCCGCTCCACCCGAGGACCTCGATCGAGAGCGACGGCCCGCTCAGGTACTCCTCGACGACGACCTCGTGGCCGGCGGCGGCCAGCGCCGCACTCGCCGCCGTCAGCGCGGGCTCGTCGGCGGCCATGCTCACGCCGTAGCTGCCGCTCGCCCCGTCAGGCTTGACGACGACGGGGAACCCGCAGGCGGGCCAGGGCTCGGGCCGCGCGACGCCCAGGCTCTCGAAGAGACGCCGGGAGGCTGCCTTGGACCGCGTGACCCGCCAGGCAGCCATGTCGAAGAGCAGCGGCACGCCCCACTGAGACGCACGCTCGGTGAGCCATTCGAGGGTCGCCTCGTCCTCGCAGGCCGGGAGGATCGCGTCGCACGTGTTTGCCAGCGAGCGGCTCGCTCTCTCATCTGCTGTGATGTCGGCAACGACCTGCCGATCGGCGAGGCCAGCTGCCGGCGGCGCCGGTGAACGATCCACCAGGAGCGTCTCGTACCCAGCCTTCGCGGCCAAGTACACCGCCTCGGTGCCCTGCAGCCTGCCTCCGAGGACGAGCAACCTCAAGGAGCCATCCCTCCCGCGCCCTCGCGTAGTGCGGCCAAGCGATCGCAGTACTCCTGTACGGAGCCGGGGCGCAGGCCCAGAGCCCTGAGGCGAGGCACAACGCTGGCGACGCTGCGCTCGCCCTCATCGATGCCGAGTTCCGCATGGGAGACGCCGAGGAACCCGCTGCCGGGTGGCACCAGCGAGGTCACGACATTGGCGCCGGCCTGAAGCCGCCGCTCCAGGCCGTCGATGCCGGCGACATCCAGAGACGCGGGGATGAAGCGCTCGGGCATCGCCAGGCGTAGCACCGCGATGCTGAGCAGCTCTGCCTCGTCGCGCGGCGAGGTCGTCGCCGCCAACGGGGTACCCGTCTGAGGAACGAAGCTCATCACGCGCACCTGTTCGCAGCCCTCGCGGCGCATCTCGGCGATCGAATGCGCCCGATCGCGGCCGGTGTCGCCGACCCCTGTGAGCATGCCGTCTTCGACCAGCAGGCCGGCGCGCCGGGCCGCGCCACGCGCGGCCACGCGCGCTGCGAACGGCTGGCCCAGACGCAGACGCGCGTACAACTCAGAGGTGTGGACCTCCTGATACAGGGCGTACCAGTCGGCGCCGCGACGCCGCAGGCCGCCCAAGGCGTCTTCCGGCAGGAGGCCGGGCGAGATCATCACGGGGAGCCCCACATCGTCAGCGACGGCGCGCACCAGCTCGAGGAGGCCGGCGTACCCCGGCTCATCGTGGATCTGCGGATCCTCACCCATCGTCAGGTCGATGAGCACCACGCCCGAAGCCGCCAGGTCGCGGCAGACCGCGACCACCTCTGCGGGCGTCTTGCGATACCTCGGACTTGCCGCGTTGCCGGCACGATACAAGCAAAACGTGCAGCCGTTGCGACAGTAGGTGGAGAAGTAGACGAAGCCGTAGAGAAAGACGCTGTCGCCCCAGTGCCGGGCGCGCATCTTGCGGGCCGCCGCGTAGACCGCTTCGGCCTCTTCGCCGCGCGCCTCCAGCAAGGCCTGGAGCTCGGGCTCAGACAGCGCCGCGCCCTCAAGGGCGCGGCGACAGAGCCCGTCTACGCGACTGCTGCGCTCGTTCACAGACACGCTACTCTCTTGGAACGGGGCCGACGTCAGTCGCGCCCCGGCGCCTCCGGCAGGTCGCGGATGTTCTCGGTCGCCTGCCATTTGCTGAGGTTGTCGGTCATCGCCTGGAGCAGTTCCTTCATGAAGCGCGCCGAGAGATTGACGCGACTGACGACGACGCCATTGATCTCGCCCGACTCCTCGCTCTCGTGGTCGAGCCGCACGAACGTGATCGAGAACTCGTAGTCCGAGTGGCTCACGTTGGCGAAGTTCGCGTACACGCCGCCCATCATCTCCGGCGTGGCATGCAGATTGATATGCCGCTCCTGCTCCTCCATCTGGACTCCTCCCCGCGCTATCCCGCAATGCGCCGCGCGATCGCGTTCGCCATGCCTTGCGTGCCGGCCGTGCCTCCGAGGTCGTAGGTGACGTCCTTGCCCTCGGCGACGATCGCGGCGATCGCCTCGTCCATGCGCCGGGCCGCCGCGTCTTCGCCGAGGTGCTCGAGCAGCAGCACCCCGGAGCGTAGCAGGGCCATGGGGTTGACCTTGTCCTGCCCCGCGTACTTGGGGGCGCTGCCGTGCACGGGCTCGAAGACCGCGGTGTCGACGCCGAAGTTCGCCCCCGGCGCCACCCCGAGGCCACCGATCAGACCGGCGCAGAGATCGCTGACGATGTCGCCGTAGAGGTTCGGCAGGACCAGCACATCGTAGAGCTCGGGCTTCTGCACGAGCTGCATGCACATATTGTCGACGATGCGGTCCTCGAACGCGATCTCCGGGTACTTCTCGGCGACTTCGCGCGCCACGCGCAGAAAGAGCCCGTCGGTGCACTTCATGATGTTGGCCTTGTGCACCGCCGTGACCTTGTGGCGGTTGTGCTTGCGCGCGTACTCGAAGGCAAAGCGCACGATGCGCTCGCTGCCCTTGCGCGTGATGATCTTGATGCTCTCGGCGGCGTCCTCGCCGACCATGTGCTCGATACCGGCATAGAGATCCTCGGTGTTCTCGCGCACGATCACCAGGTCGATGCCGTCATAGCGGCTGCGCACGCCCTTCAGCGACTTGGCTGGGCGCAGACAGGCGTAGAGGTCGAGCTGCTTGCGCAGCGCCACATTGACGCTGCGGAAACCCGTGCCCACCGGCGTCGTGATGGGCCCCTTGATGGCCACCTTGGTGCGCCGGATCGACTCGAGTACATGCTCGGGCAAGGGTGTGCCGTACTCCTCCATGACGGCGAGCCCGGCGTCGTGGACCTCCCAGACGATAGGGACACCGGTAGCGGCGACCACGGTCTCGAGCGCGGCGGCGAGTTCCGGCCCGGTGCCGTCGCCCGGGATGAGGGTGACTGTGTAGGTCATGATGCTCCTGCGGTCTGAGGTTCGGCGGCGGCTCCGCTGACGGGGAGCCTTCAGGCCCCCGGCAGCGCGAAGCCGCCGTGCTTCTTGATGTGGGCCACGAGGCCGCCATCGTCTAGGATGGTGACCATCACGGGGGGCAGTGGGACGAAGGGGATGGTGACGCCGGTCGTGAGGTCGCGGACCTCGCCGGCGCCGAGGTCGATCTCGAGCCGGTCCTGCTCGCCGATGCCGCTCGTATCGCACTGCAGCACGGGCAAGCCGACGTTGATGGCGTTGCGGAAGAAGATGCGCGCGAAACTCTGCGCCAGCACGGCGCCCACACCGGCGAGCTTGATGATGCGCGGTGCGTGCTCACGACTCGAGCCCATGCCGAAGTTGCGGCCGCCGACGATGAGATCGCCGGGGCCGACCTCGGCGGCGAACTCCGGCCGCGCGTCCTCCATCACGTGCTTGGCGAGTTCGGGCAGATCGGTGCGCAGGTGGAACAGGCGGCCCGGGGCGATATGGTCGGTCGAGATGTCGTCGCCGAAGAGCCAAGCCCTGCCGCGCAGCGAGTCGTCGGTCACGTCGCCTGCGCCTCTTCAGTGATCACCACGGAGTTCATGGCGACGCCCGGCTCGCGCGCCCTGCCCGGATCGCGCTCGGGAATGGCCTCGACCACAGCCATGCCCTCGATGACCCGGCCGAACACCGCGTGGCGACGATCGAGGTGCGGCGTGTCTGCGTACGTGATGAAGAACTGCGACCCGTTCGTGCCCGGACCGGCGTTCGCCATGGAGAGGATGCCGGGTCCCTTGTGCGTGAGCTCGGGGTGGAACTCGTCGTCGAAGGAGTAGCCGGGGCCACCCATCCCGGTGCCGGTGGGGTCGCCCCCCTGAGCCATGAACCCCTTGATGACCCGGTGGAACGTGACGCCGTCGTAGTAGCCCTCGCGGGCCAGGAAGACGAAGTTGTTCACGGTCTTCGGCGCCTTGTCGGCGAACAACTCGATGACGATGTCGCCCTGGTCCGTGGCGATCGTCGCGGTGTAGCGCTGTGCCGGGTCGATAACCATGGGCGGCGGCGTCTGGTACTGCTTGGCCATGATGTCCCCTTTCTAGAGGAGCTCGCGGGGGTCGGTGATGACGCCGCAGACGGCCGTGGCGGCCGCGGTGGCGGGTGACCCCAGATAGATGGACGCCTGCGGATTGCCCATGCGGCCGTGGAAGTTGCGGTTGGCGGTGCTCAGGCACACCTCGCCGTCGGCGAGGATCCCCTCGTGGATGCCCACGCAGGCGCCGCAGCCAGGATTGGTGACCACGGCGCCGGCATCCCAGAAGACGTCTAGGAGGCCTTCCGCGGCGGCGGCCTTGGCCACCGCGCGCGAGGCCGGCGTGACGATCAGCCGGGTGTGCGCGGCGCGGCGGCGCCCGCGCAGCAGTCGCGCCGCCGCCCTCAGGTCTTCGAGGCGCCCGTTGGTGCAGGTGCCGATGAGGACCTGGTCGACCTTCGTCCCTGCGAGCTCGGCGACGGGGGCGACGTTGTCGACCGTGTGCGGCCGCGCCACCACGGGCACGAGGGCACCGGCGTCGATGGCTACAACGCGCTCGTAGGCGGCGCCGGCGTCGGCCGCTAGCGGCCGCCAGCATGCCTCCCGGCCAAGCCCCGCGAGGAACTCACGCGTGACCTCGTCGCTGGGCATGAGGCCGGCTTTGGCGCCGGCCTCGACGGCCATGTTGCTGAGCGTGAGACGGCCCGGCATGGGCAGACTGTCGATGCCCGGCCCACCGAACTCGAGCGCCTTGTACGTCGCGCCGTCGGCGCCCAGCACGCCGATGAGCGTCAGCATGAGATCCTTGGCCTCGACACCCTCGGGCAGCGCGCCCTCGACCGCGATGCGGAAGGTCTCGGGGACACGCAGCCAGGTCTTGCCGCTGGCCATGCCCACGGCCACATCCGTGCTCCCCATCCCGGTGGCGAAGGCGCCGAGGGCGCCAGCGGTGCAGGTGTGGGAATCGGCGCCGATGACCAGGTCGCCGGGCTTGGCGTAGAGCTCGGCGACCAGCTGATGGCACACACCGTTCTCGATGTCGCTCAACGTCGCGCCGGAGGCCGCGCAGAAGGCCCTGATCGTCGCCTGCGCGTTGGCCAGCTCGCGGCGCGGGGCCGGCGCCGCGTGATCCACGAAGAAGACGCAGATGGGCGCCTTGACCGCGGTGACGCCCAGCGCCTCGATCTGCTGGATGGCGAGCGGCCCCGTGCCGTCCTGGGCGATGGAGACGTCCACATCCGCCACCACGATCTGCCCCGGGACGACCGTGGCGAGGCCGGCGTGCTCGGCGAGGATCTTCTCGGCCAGTGTCAGGGCGCTCACGCCCCGTCTCCGGGCTTGATCGCCGGCGGCGGCGCGGAAAGCGACTCGGTGGCGCCCGCCGGAGGCGCCTTCAGGCCGCGCAGATAGTCGTGGTAGATGTACATGAGCTCCTTGTCGAACAGGGCGCGCTTGAGCTCGATCGCCGTGCTGCGCACGAGGGCGAGCACGCCGTCGCACTCCTCCTGGCTGAGTTCCAAGCCGAACTCTTGGAACTTGCGGTAGATCGTGCGCGAGCCGGAGTGCTTGCCCACCACGATCTGGCGCTCCAGCCCGACGTCCTCGGGCGCGAAGGCCTCGTAGTTGAGCGGGTTCTTGATGACGCCGTCGGCGTGGATGCCGCTCTCGTGAGCGAAGACATTGGTACCCACGATGCTCTTCCAAGCCGGGATCGTCCGCGCCGATGCCGCGGCAACGTACTCGCTGAGCTCGCGCAGACGACTGGTCTTGAAGCCCATGTCGACCTTGCCGAGATACTTGAGCGCCATGACGACCTCTTCGAGGGCGGCGTTACCGGCGCGCTCACCGAGGCCGTTCACGGTGGTGTTCACATATGTCGCCCCGGCCTTGATGCCGGCGAGCGCGTTGGCCGTGGCCATGCCGAAGTCGTCGTGCGTGTGCATCTCGATGTCGAGACCACCCTCCTTCTTGAGGAAGCTGATCACGTTGTAGGTGTCGAAGGGGTCGAGGATCCCGAGCGTGTCGCAGAAACGCAGCCTGTCCGCCCCCTCCTCCTTGGCGGCCTGGACGAAGCGCAGCAGGAACTCGAGATCGGCGCGCGAGGCGTCCTCGGCGTTCAACGACACATAGAGGTCGTGTTCCTTGGCGAAGGCGACACACGAGCGGATCTGGTCGAGCACCCACTGCCGGCTCTTCTGCAGCTTGTGCTCGATGTGGATGTCGCTGGCGGACATCGAGATGGCGACCGCATCGACGCCACAGTCGAGGGAATGCTGCACGTCCGACATGACGGCGCGGTTCCAGGCGAGGATGGAAGTCTTCAGCCCAAGCCCGACGATGTGCTTGATCGTCTCTTTCTCGTCGCCGCCCATAGCGGGGATGCCCACCTCGATCTGATGGACGCCGACCTCGTCGAGCAAGCAGGCGATACGGATCTTCTCCTCGTTGGAGAAGACGACGCCCGCGGTCTGTTCGCCGTCGCGCAGGGTCGTGTCGTCGATGCGCACCGCGGGTTCGGCTGGCATCGCTCGGGCAATGACGAAACTGGAGAGGTCGCTGGTCATAGGCACCTACCTGTCGACGCGAGAGCCGCCATGCGGCGCCGCCCAGAAGACGACGCTAGCGGGCAAATGAGCGAGCACGGGAACCGAGTGACGCCGCGACGAAGGACGCGACGGCAAGGTCACATTGTTCCACAGCCGATCGCGGGCAGGCAAGCAACCTCAGGCGTCGAGCGCGCCATGCAACAGCTCATTGACGAGCTGCGGGTTGGCGCGCCCCTTCGTGGCCTTCATGACCTGCCCGACGAAGAAACCCAGGACCTGCTGCTTGCCGGCCCTGTACTGCGCGACCTGGGCCGGATTGGCGGCGACGATCTCCGCGACCACCACCTCGAGCGCGGCGCTGTCGCTGATCTGGCCGAGGCCATACTTCTCGACGACGTCCTCGGGCTCGGCGCGCGCTTCGACCATCTTGACGAAGACGTCCTTGCCGGCGCTGACCGAGATCGTACCGCGGGCGACGAGTTCGACGAGCTTGGCAAGACGCTCGGCGGTGACGTGACCATGCCCAGCCTCGAGGCCGGCGGCGTTGAGATGGGCGAGGTACTCGCCCATCGTCCAGTTAGCCGCCGGCTTCGCCTCGGCCCCCTGGGCCACGACGTCCTCGTAGAACCTCGCAAGGGGCCCTGAGCTGCCCAGCACGAGGGCGTCGGCGCGCGGCAGCCCATACTGCTCCATGAACCGCGCGACGCGCGCCTCGGGAAGCTCCGGCTGCATCGCGCGCAGGTCCTCGACCCAAGCAGGATCGATGACCAGCGGCACGAGGTCGGGCTCGGGGAAGTAGCGGTAGTCGTGGGCCTCTTCCTTGGAGCGCAACGGCGTGGTCGTGCCCGTGTCGGGGTCGAAGTGGAGCGTCTCCAGGGCGATCGACCCGCCAGATTCGAGGATGCCGATCTGGCGGGGGATCTCGGCGTCAAGCGCCTGTAGAAGGTGGCGGAAGCTGTTCATGTTCTTGAGCTCGGTGCGCGTACCCAGCGTGCCGCTGCCGGCCGGACGCACGCTGACGTTGGCGTCCCAGCGGATCTGCCCTTCCTCCATGTTGCAGGCGCTGACGCCGAGTTCCATGACGAGGCTGCGCAGCTGCTGCAGGAACTCCCGCGCCGCCTCGGGCGAGGGGATGTCCGGCTCGCTGACGATCTCGATGAGCGGCGTGCCGCCGCGGTTGAAGTCGACCACGGAGTACTCGGACCCGGCGATACGCCCGGCCTCGCCGCCGGCATGCACCAGCTTGGCGGCGTCCTCCTCCATGTGCACCCGATTGATGCGACAGCTCAGCTTCTCGTCGCCGACCCAGTACTCGAACACCCCGGCCCTGGCGAGAGGCTCGTCGAACTGGCTGATCTGATACGCCTTGGGCAGATCGGGATAGAAGTAGTTCTTGCGATGGAAGATGTTGCGCGGAGCGACCGTGCAGTTCAGGGCGAGCGCGATGCGCGTGGCGTACTCGACGGCGCGCTCGTTGAGTACAGGCAGCGCGCCGGGGTGCGCCAGACAGACCGGGCACGTATGCGTGTTGGGCGCGTCGCCCTTCGTGACGGCGCAGGCGCAGAACATCTTGGTCTGCGTGTCGAGCTCGACGTGCATCTCCAAGCCGATCACCGGCTCCCAGCCACTCATCACTGGGCCTCGATGGCGACGCCGAGCTGCCGCGAGTCGCGGAAGGCGGGCGCCGGCTCAAAGCCGATGGCGCCCTCGAGGGCATGGGCCGCCTGCAGGATCCGGTTCTCGCTGAACGCCGGGCCGATGAGCTGAAAGCCGACGGGCAGGCCGTCGCTCAGCCCGCAGGGGATGCTGATCGCGGGGAGGCCGGCAAGGTTCGCGGGAATCGTGCAGACGTCGCACATGTACATCGCCAGCGGGTCGCTGGTCCGTGACCCGACGGCGAAGGCGACCGACGGCGATGTAGGCGAGGCGATGAGATCGACCTCCGCGAACGCGCGCTCGAAGTCGCGGCGCACGAGCGTGCGCACCCGCTGAGCGCGTCCGTAGTAGGCGTCGTAGTAGCCTGCCGACAGCGCGTACGTGCCGATCATGATGCGCCGCTTGACCTCGGGGCCGAAGCCCTCGCCGCGGGTGCGCTCGTACATGTCGAGGAGGTCGGTGGCGCCCTCGGAGCGGAACCCATAGCGCACGCCGTCGAAGCGCGCCAAATTCGCACTGGCCTCGGCCGGGGCGATGATGTAGTACGCCGGCAAGGCGTACTCGGTGTGCGGCAGGCTGATCTCGCGACACATCCCGCCCAACTCCTCGATGCGCGCGACGGTCTCGTCGAAACGAGCGCGCACGCCCGGCTCGATGCCGGCGGCCAAGTACTCCGCCGGGATGCCCACGCGCAGGCCGTCCAGACGCTGCGCGTCGGGCAGTGCGATAGGCTCGGGCAGGTCGACGCTGGTGGAATCCATCGCATCGCGGCCCACGATGTGTTGCAGCAGCAGCGCGCAGTCGTACACAGAGCGTGTGAGCGGACCGATCTGGTCCAGTGAGCTGGCGAAGGCGATGAGCCCGTAGCGGCTCGACGGCGCCATAGGTGGGCTTCATCCCCACCACGCCGCAGAGGGCAGCCGGCTGGCGGATGGAGCCGCCCGTGTCGCTGCCGAGCGCCCACAGCGTCTCCCCGGCGGCGACGGCGGCGGCGGAGCCGCCGCTGGAGCCGCCCGGCACCGTGGCGAGGTCCCAGGGGTTCCGCGTGGTCTGGAAGCTGGAGTTCTCGGTGGAGGAGCCCATGGCGAACTCGTCCATGTTGGTCTTGCCCAACATGACGACGTGGTCGTCCCAAACCTGCCGGACCGCGGTCGCCGTGTAGATCGGCATGAAGTTGCGCAGGATCTGGGAGGCGCAGGTCGTGACCACGCCCTCGGTGACCATGTTGTCCTTGATCGCGATGGGCAACCCCGCCAGAGGCCCACGCATCGCCTGCATCTCGCGATCGACCTTGGTGGAGTACTTGGCGGCGTTGTCGTAGGTCACCAAGATGAACGCTTGCACCCGGGTCTCGACGGCGGCGATCTGGTCCAGATATACCTTGGCCAGCTCGGCTGAGGAGATCTGCCCGTCAACCAGGAGTCGTTTGGCCACCCTGGCCGTCAGGCGCAGCGGGTCGAGGGCGGTCATCGTCATCTCATCCTGGGTACGCGGAACGAATCGGCGTTCACAGCTGGGGCGTTGCGCAGCGCCTCTTCGCGCGAGATACCGGGACGCACCTTGTCGGAGCGCATGACACTGACGATATCGAGCACATGCGCGGTCGGCGGCACATCGGCCGTATCGAGCTCGCTCATCTTGTCGATGTGGCTGAGGATCTTGGAAAGCTCGCCGGTCATGCGCTCGACGTCAGCCTGCTCGAGGCGCAGCCGGGCGAGCTTGGCGACGTAGCGGACATCGTCTTCGCCGATCATGACTGGGCTGCCTCCTGCCGCGCACCGCGAAAAGCCGGACAGCTATAGTACCCCAGCCTCGAAGACGGGAACAAGAAAGGGGCCCTCAGCCGCTGCGACTGGGGCCCCCTTCTGCTGGGTCGCGCCCGTCAGGCGAGCGGTCTCACCGTGGAAGCCTGGAGTCCCTTGTCCCCCTCAGCGACCTCGAACTCCACGCGCTGCCCCTGGACGAGCGTCTTGTACCCGTCCATCGAGATCTCGGAGAAGTGCACGAACAGATCGTCGCCAGTCTCCCGCTCGATGAAGCCATACCCCTTCTCGTTGCTGAACCACTTTACGGTCCCCTGCGCCAAAGCAGAATCCTCCTGCGAATGCTCTCGCGCCGGCCTTGCGGCCAGCGGCGCCCCCCATGCGACGCCGCGCGCACGGCGGCAGCGTACACCACGCTCCTACGGCTGTAAACACGATGGGAGCAGGGAGATGGGCGCCGCCCTTGTCGGCCTCACATCCCGGCTCGCGCGACTGGCGCGGATCGACCGGGCGTCAGTGCACGAGATCGCAACGCAGACAGCGTCCGGCTTCCCGACACGCCTGCTCGGCAGTCAGAGTCTGGACCACCTCGACGAAGCCCTGTACGCGTGAATCGGCAGAAACGTGCTCGGCGACCGCGCGCGGGATCTCCTCCTCGAAGTCGTCGAGAGGCACGTGGCGCGGCACGATGCGGGAACTCTCGACCGCGCTCAGGTACTCCTCCCTGGTGTCGGCGCCGGTGAGTGCGCGCTCGATGGCGAAGGCGGCGCGCTGGCCGTCGCCGATCGCGTCGATCAGCGTCGCGGGGCCCCGCACGGCGTCGCCGCCGGCAAACACGTTGGCGAGCGACGTCTGGAAGTCGACTGGGTCGGCGGCGAGCGTCCCCTGAGAGCTGAGTTCCACTTCGCCGGAAAGCCAACTCACGTCGACCGAGAGACCGATCGCCGGGATGACGGTATCGCAGGGGATGACGAAGGCGGAGCCCGGGACCGCAAGGGGCCGGCGGCGACCGCTCTCATCGGGCTCGCCGAGTTCCATACGCACGCACTCGAGCCCAGTGGCCCGACCGTCATGACCGACCAGGACGCGGGCTGGAGCCGCCAGATACTCGAAGCCCAAGACCCTCTTCATCGCCCTCCACGATCTCCCACTCGTAGGCCGGCATCTCCTGGCGGGAGCGCCGATAGACGAGTGTGACATCGCGCTTTCTGCCGTCGATGGCCTGCAGGCGCAGCGCGCAGCGCGCCGCATCCATGGCGACCGAACCGCCGCCGACGACGACGACCCTGTCGCCCACGGAGACCTCGTTGTCGAGATTGACGTCGCGGAGGAAGTCCATGCCCGGCAGGACGCCCGGAGCGTCATCGCCGGCGACACCGAGGGGGCTGGAGACATGCGTGCCCAACGCGAGGAAGACCGCGTCATAGCCGTCGCTGAGAAGCGAATCCAGCGAGAAATCGCGCCCGAGCGCCTCGTCGAGGCGTATCTCCACCCCAAGCCCGACAATGGCCTCGATCTCGCGCGCCACGATGTCCCTGGGCATGCGAAACGCGGGGAGACCGACGGCGAGCATGCCGCCGGCCACGGGCAGAGCCTCGAACACGGTGACCGGGAAGCCGGCCAGGGCCAGTTGATAGGCGCAGGAGAGGCCTGCAGGGCCAGAGCCCACGATGGCGACTCGCTTGGCCTGATTCAACGGCCGCGGATGCAGGATGTCGGCTGCGGAGACCTCGTCCCCCATGAAACGCTTCACCGCCGCCACAGACACGGCGTCGTCAAGCTCGGAACGCTTGCACATCGACTCGCAGGGATGATGGCACACGCGGCCGCAGATGCTGGGCAGCGGGTTGCGCTCCATGTGTACCGCCATAGCCTCTTTGAACTGTCCGGCGGCCACGAGGGCGAGGTAACTGGACGTGTCCACCCCTGCCGGGCAGGTGTGGCTACAGGGGGCCTTGACCAAGCCTTCGCACTGACAGGCTACGCAGTGCTTGTCGAGGATGTGAGCCTCGTACTCGTGACGGAAGTATCTGAGCGTCGACAATACGGGGTTGGGAGCCGTCTGGCCCAGCCCGCACAGACTCGTCGCTTTGATCGTGCGCGCCAGCTTCTCAAGGCGGTCGAGATCTTCCATGGTGCCCTCACCGCTGGTGATGCGGGTGAGGATCTCCAGCATGCGTTTGGTGCCCAGGCGGCAGGGTGTGCACTTGCCGCACGACTCGGCCTGGGTGAAGTTGACGAAGAAGCGCGCCAAGTCGACCATGCACGACGTCTCGTCCATGACGATCACGCCGCCTGAGCCCATGATCGCGCCGGCGTCGCGCAGCGAATCGTAGTCGACCGGCAGGTCGAGGTGCTGGGCGCTCAGGCAACCTCCGGATGGTCCACCCATCTGGACGGCCTTGAAGTGCCGGTTGCGGGTGATCCCGCCGCCGATGTCAAAGATGAGCTCGCGCAGCGTGATCCCCATGGGGACTTCCACGAGACCCGTGTTCTTGAGCTTGCCAGCCAGCGAGAAGACCTTGGTCCCGGGGCTGCGCTCGGTGCCCACCGAGCGATACCACTCGACGCCATGATCGATGATCGGAGGGATATTGGCCCACGTCTCGACGTTGTTGATGTTCGTGGGCTTGCCCCAGAGGCCACTGACCGCCGGGAAGGGCGGGCGGGCGCGTGGCATGCCACGCCGGCCCTCGACGCTGGCGATGAGCGCCGTTTCCTCGCCGCAGACAAAGGCGCCGGCGCCTTCTTTGACCTTGAGGTGAAAGTCGAACCCGCTGCCGAGGATATCGTCGCCCAGCAGACCCAGCTCCCCGGCCTGTTCCAGGGCGATGCCGAGATGCTTGATGGCGATGGGATATTCGGCGCGACAGTACACGACGCCCTCATCGGCGCCGATCGCAAAGGCGCCGATCAACATGCCCTCGATCACGGCGTGCGTGTCGCCCTCCAGGAGTCCGCGGTCCATGAATGCTCCGGGGTCGCCCTCGTCGGCGTTGCAGATGACGTACTTCTTCTCGCTTGGTTGTGCGGCCGCCAGTTCCCACTTGCGGCCTGTCGGGAAACCGCCCCCGCCGCGGCCGCGCAACCCGCTCGCCTTGACCGTCTCGATCACGTCCGCCGGCGACATCTCGGCGAGAACCGTGGCCAAGGCCTCGTATCCGCCGCTCGCGATGTAAGCATCGATGTCCGTGGGATCGATCGTGCCGCAGTTGTGCAGCACCACGCGCTTCTGCCCGGAGAAGAACGGGATCTCCGGCTGCCGCAGACACGAGCCGCCGTCGGTGTCGTGGTAGGTCAGACGCGAGACGGCCTCCCCGCGGATGATCGTCTGGGCGACGATATCGGGGACGTCACCCGGCTCGACCATCTGGTAGAAGACACCATCGGGGTCGACGACCACGATCGGGCCGCGGGCGCAGAATCCGTGACAGCCCGTGGCCCGGACGGCCACTGAGTCACTCAGACCCCGGTCCTCGAGCTCACGCTCAAAGGCGCGCATGATGTCCTTCCCGCCACCCACGCGACAGCCGGTGTCCATACACACGCGCACGGTCTTGTCGGCCTGCGGACGAGCGCGCACCCGGTCGCGGTACCCCTGCAGTGATGCGACCGAGTCCAGTCGACGCGCCGATGGGTCGAGTGTACTCGGTGTCAGTCATCGTCGGATCCACCACCGTCACCGCCCACATGATCCAGCGCTGCCGCCGCCTTGGCGCCTGTCAGCCTGCCGAAGTAGTGGCTGTCGATGGTCATCACCGGAGCGAGCGAGCAGGCCCCCAGACAGGCGACGGTCTCGAGCGTGTGTTCCAGGTCGTCGCTGGTCGTGCCGGCCTTGATGTCGAGCTCGCTTTCGACCGCGCGCAAGACGCTGTGCCCTCCGCGGACGTGACAGGCGGTGCCTTGACAGACGCGGACCGTGTGCCGCCCAGTGGGCACCGTCGAAAACTGAGCATAGAACGTGATTACGCCGTAAACGCGCGAGGCCGGCAGGCCCGTGAGACGCGCCGTCTCGGCGGCGACCTCGTCGGGCAGGTAGCCGTAGTGGCGCTGGGCCCTCTGGAGCACGGGGATCAGGTCGCCCGAGGACGTGTAGCAGGCAGCGACGATCTGCTCGAGCGGCGACAGATCGAACACTGGCGCCTCCGTCGAGGAGGGACGATGGCCTGGCGTGTCGCTCGGGATGCGTCGTGGCATGTGGTCGCTCACCCTCTCAACCGGACTGTTGGACACCAGTATAGCGGGGCGCGCAAGCCCTCAGCCGCCACCTGTCTGCGCCTTGGCGGCCACCAGCGCATTCTGGAGCAGCATGACGTTGGTGACCGGGCCTACACCACCGGGGACCGGTGTGACGCGACCGGCCACCTCACAGACGGCCTCGAAATCGAGCGATCCCACCTGTTTGCCGTCTTCGCCACGCATCGTGGTGACGTCCACGACGATGGCGCCCGGCCTGACCATCTCCTTCTTGATCAGACCCCGGACGGGCGCCGCCGAGATGAGGACGTCGGCCTCGCGGCACGCGGCCGGCACGTCTTTCGAGAACACATGGACGACGTGCACGGAGGCATTGCGGTTGAGACAAAGGAGAGCGACGGGCTTGCCCACGATGTTCGAGTGGTTGACGATCGTGACGTTGAGGCCCTGCAGTTCGACCCCCTCCCGATCGAGGATCTCGATGCAGGCGGAGGGCGTGGCCGGCGCGAAGAGCTGGTCGCCGAGCAACACGTGGCCGATATTGGCGGGATTCACGCAGTCGAGGTCCTTGACGGGCGCGATGGCGTTGAAGACCCTGTTCTGGTCGATGCCGGCGGACATCGGCATGAGCGCCAGGATGCCGTGCACACGGGCCTCCGCGTTGAGCTCGGCGATGAGCGCCAGCACTTCGGCCTCGGTGGTTCCCGCGGGCAGCTGGTGATCGAAGTACGCGAAGCCGACCGCACCGGTGTTCTTCTCGATCTGTCCCCTATAGAACTTGGCGCCGGGGTCATCGCCGACGAGGATGGTGGCCACGCCCGGCTTGACGCCGCGTGCCTCGAGTCTTCCCACCTCTTCCGTGATCTCCTGGCGGATCTGCTCGGCGATGGCCTTGCCGTCGATGATCTGAGCTGCCATGGGTCCCTTTCGTGTTCGTCAGGCGCTGATGGTCAGAGCTTGGCGTGGGTGATGCCGAGCACCTCGGCGCGCAGCGCCGAGGCCTCGGCCTGAAGAGCTTCGATCTCGGCCGCGGTGGCAGCCACGTATGCGGCGTCCTCGATGGCGCCGAGATTGATCGTGACGTTGAGCGCCGCGCTGACGACGGCGGCCTCGCCGAGCACGGCGCCGATGCCGGCGTCGGTGACGGCCTGGGGGTTGCCGAGCTCCGCCGCGGTCCGCGAGAGCCTGCAGACCTCGAGACTCGCGCGGCAGATCTCCAGCGGGACAGTGGCGGCGACGATCAGGCCGGCCTGGATGGCCGCCTTGCGGGCCGCCGCCTCAGCCTCCATCTCCCTGGGCATGCGATACGCCGCGATGACGCCGTTGTAGGCGGTGGTGTCGTCCTGCAGGAGCCCCTCCAGCGTGGTGCGAGCAGCTTCGGAGCGCACCACGAGGTCCTGCATCTGTCCCTCCGCGCCGGCGAACTTCTCCCGCCCTCGTGTCAGGTTGCAGACCATACTCACGAGGGCGGCGCCCAGCGCGCCGACGAGGGCCGAGACGCTGCCCCCGCCAGGCGCGGGCTTGTTGCTGGCGGCGTCGTCGAGGTAGACGCACAGAGGCTTGGTCGCGTACACGACCGGCGCGTCGCTCATCGATCCCCTCCTTCTGCGGCCACGGTGTTCGCCCTTCTCAGAAGAGGCCGATGATCGCGCCGGTCTCCACATCGATGTCGACGTTCACGGCAGCCGGCCTCTTGCTGAGCCCGGGCATGGTGCGCATCTCGCCGAGCAAGGGGTACAGGAAGCCCGCGCCCGTGGCGGGACGGATGTCGCGGATCGGCACGCGGAAGCCGCGCGGGCGGCCCTTGAGCGCCGGGTCGTGCGAGAGCGAGAGATGCGTCTTCGCCATGCACAGCGGCAGCTTGTCGAGGCCCTGCTCGGTGAAGAGCTTGATCTTGGCCTCGGCCTCGGGCAGGTAGTCGACGCCGTCGGCGCCGTAGATCTTGGTGGCGATCGTCTCGATCTTCTCCTTGATGGAGGCCTCGAGCGAGTAGAGGAAGTGGAAGTCGCCACCCTTGTCGGCCGCGGCCTTGACGACCTCGGCCGCCTCCTGGCCGCCGTCGCCGCCCGGGCGTGCACCTTGATTGGCACGGCGTCCTCGGCGCCGGCGGCGATAGCCGCCTTGCGGACGATCTCGATCTCGCCGTCGCGATCGAAGGCGAAGCGATTGATCGTGACGACGACGGGCAGGCCGAAGAGCTTCATGTTCTCGATCTGCTTGACGAGGTTCTCGCAGCCCTTCTCGAGAGCGGCGTTGTTCTCGGCCTTGAGGAGCTCCACGTCGACGGGCAGGCCCCCGTGCATCTTGAGGGCGCGCATCGTGCAGGTGATGACCACGGCGCTGGGCGCGAAGCCGCCGTAGCGACAGATGATGTCCATGAACTTCTCGGCGCCCAGGTCGGCGCCGAAGCCGCTCTCGGTCACGACGTAGTCGGCGAGCTTCATGGCGACCTTGTCGGCGATGATCGAGTTGTTGCCCTGCGCGATGTTGGCGAAGGGCCCGGCGTGCACGAGCGCGGGATTGCCCTCGAGCGTCTGGATCAGATTGGGCTTGAGGGCGTCCTTGAGCAGGACGGTCATGGCGCCGGCCGCGCCGATCTCCTCGGCGGTCAGCGGCTGGCCGGCGACGCTGTACCCGAAGGTGATGCGACCGAGCCGGGCGCGCAGGTCCTTGAGGCTCGTGGCGAGGCCCAGGATGGCCATGACCTCGCTGGCCACCGTGATGTCGTAGCCGGTCTGGCGCGGGATGCCGTTCAGCCGCCCGCCGAGGCCGTTGACGATCTCGCGCATGGCGCGGTCGTTGAGATCGACGCAGCGCCGCCAGGCGATGGTGAGCGGATCGATGCCCAACTCGTTGCCATGCATCAGGTGACTGTCGACCATGGCCGCGAGCAGGTTGTTGGCGACACCGACGGCATGGATGTCGCCGGTGAAGTGGAGGTTGAGGTCCTCCATCGGCACCAGCTGGGAGTAGCCGCCGCCGGCCGCTCCCTCCTTGATGCCGAACACCGGACCGAGCGAGGGCTCACGCAACGCAAGCATGGTGTCGACGCCGATCGCGTTCATCGATTCGGTGAGACCAATGGAGGTCACGGTCTTGCCCTCGCCGAGCGGCGTGGGGGTGATCGCAGTGACGTCGATGATGCGGCCGTCCGGCATATCCTTGAGACGCTCGAGCAGCGCCATGTAGTCGATCTTCGCTTTGTAGCGGCCGTAGAGCTCGAGCTCTTCCTCCAGGATGCCGGCCTTCTCGGCGATGGCCTGGATGGGCTGCATCGTGGCGCTCTGGGCGATGGCGATGTCGCTCGGCACGGGCGACTTGCGAACGGGCTTCGCGCTGGAAGTCAAGGCGTCCTCCTTGGTTGCCCCTCGGGCGCGCGACGGAGCGCCGAGGGCGTGGCCGGGGTTCTCCGGCACTGTGCGCCGGATTGTACCGGTGGGTGCTCACGGGCGCCATACCGGCAGCGCAGCGCCCCCGGATGGCGATCAGCCTCCGTCGAAACGGTCACGGGCGGCGGCCTGCGCCCCCGCGTGGACGGCCCGCGCCGGGCGTCCGGTGGCGACCGCGACGCGGCGCACGTCCTCGTACTCGGGCGAGACGGTGACGAGGCGGCCGGCGTCGTAGCCCAGGCGGACGCCGATCTCGTGGCCCTCCACAACGACCGTCCCACGACGGTCGTCCGCGTACAGCCGCGCCACGGGGAGCACGCGCAGACCGAAACTCGTGGTCTCGGCGAAGACGGTGTCCGCAAGCCGCTGCCGGTCGGCCATCACGGCGAGCACGTGCAGCACCACCCCAGGCCTGCCTTTCTTCATCAGGGCGCTCGTGAACCACACGTCGAGGGCGCCCGCGGAACGCAGCGCGTCCGCCGCGTGCGCCAGCAGCTCGGACGTCATGTCGTCGATGTTGGTCTCGAGCAGAACATGCTCTGGTTCAGGGCCAGGCAAGGTCGGCGCCGCGCCCTCCAGGCCGCCTGGCGGCTCGATGAGCAGGGCGCGCAACACGTTCGGGCGGCCCGGCGCCTCGCGCTGCCCGGCGCCGTAGCCGACCCCGGCGAGACGACCGGCGGGCATGGCGGAGAACATCGCGGCGTAGTGAACCAGGAGCGCCGCGCCGGTGGGCGTCGTCAGTTCGCCGAGGGACTCGCCGGCCGCGGCGGCGACGGGTGAACCCGTCAGCAAGGCGAGCACGGCGGGCGCGGGCACCGAGACCAGGCCGTGCGCCGTGCGCACCATGCCGCTCCCCAACGCCGGCGGCGACGCCACGATCGTGTCCGGCGACAGCCGGTACGACCAGGATGGCGGCGCTGACCAGATCCACCACCGTGTCAACGCCGCTCAGCTCGTGGAGATGCTCGTCGGCGTCCCCGTGGACCTGCGCCTCCGCGGCGGCCATGCGGCGCGCCACGGCGACCACCGCCTCCACGACGGACGGCTTGAGCGCCGAGCCGCACACGCGCTCGATCAACTCGGCGAACGTCGCGAAGCCCGGGGCGTCGGCGACCGTGAAGGCGCGGGCCGCAATGCCGCCGCGCCGGACCTCCCCACTGGCGACGAGATCCGGGTCCACGCCGACGGCGGCCAATGCCGGACGCACGAGGCCGACGATTGGGTCGTCCCCGCGGGCCGCGGCCAGCGTACATGAGCGCGGCCACGAGCATGTCGCCGCTGACCCCGTTGGCGCAGTCGAGGAAGAGGATCATGGCGGTCACTCTATCGGGACGGGTCGACGATGCCCAGCCCGCCATGACGTGACGGCGATCGCCAACGGCATCGCCGTTGCCTGCCTGTAGACTGCCGACATGCGCATCGCCCAGCTCGCCGCCCCCTGGATCACGGTCCCGCCCGCCGGCTACGGTGGGACGGAATGGGTCGTCCAGCAACTGTGCGATGGGCTCACGGCGCGCGGACACGAGGTCGTGCTCTACGCCAGCGGCGACTCGCACACGCGCGCCGAACTGCGTGCGATCTTCCCGGTACAGCTGCCCGAGGTCCTCGGGCAAGGCAGCTACGACGCCCGCCAGGTCGCCTTCGCCTTCGCCGACATCGAGCGCGGCCGCTTCGATCTGGTGCACGACCACTCGGGCTTCCTCGGCGTTGCCTTCAGCCGCTATCTCCAGACGCCGATGGCGCACACGGTGCACTGCGCCTTCGACACACACGCGTACCCCTTCTACGAGCAGTTCCGCGACGCCGCCGGGTACATCGCTATCAGCAGGTACCAGCAGTCGATGGCGCCGCCGGGTATGTCCTGGGCCGGTCTCGCCTACAACGCCATCGCTGTCGGGCAGTGGCCCTTCGTCGCCCAGAAGGACGACTACCTCTTGGCCTTCGGCCGCGTCTGCGAGGCCAAGGGCTTCCATCTGTCGATCGAAGCGGCAAAGCGCACCGGCCACAGGCTCATCATGGCCGGCGTGCTACAGGAGCCCTTCCGCGAGTATTTCGAGACACAGGTCGCGCCGCACATCGACGGCCAGCAGATCATCTACGAGTCCGAGGTCAGCGACGCGCGCAAACGCGAGTTGTTCGCGCACGCCAAGGCATTCCTCTTCCCGATCACCTGGCCCGAGCCGTTCGGCCTGGTCATGATCGAGGCCATGGCGACGGGCACGCCGGTGGTGGCCCTGCGACACGGCTCGGTGCCCGAGATCATCGACCACGGCAAGACGGGCTTCATCTGCGACACCTTCGACGAGTTCGTCGCAGCCATTGGGCGCGTCGCCGAGATCGATGCCGGCGCCTGCCGACGCGCCGTCGAGACGCGCTTCACCGTGGACCGCATGATCGACGACTACGAAGTGATCTACAGGCGCGTGCTTGAGGGTTAGCAGGCCGTCCATGCGCCGGGTGACGCCAGGCGACCGCCCTCGCGATCTCAGACGACGAGCAGCGGCAGCCCGTGCGCGACGATGCCGCCGACGAGTAGCGCGAGGAGGATCGTGCCCACGCACACCAGCGCCGTGCGTCGCCAGCCGATCTCGCGCCCGAGCACGGTGATCGTCGCGAGACAGGGGAATTCCTCATCGTCCTCCTCGT
>CAVTJJ010000001.1:0-16019 GCA_963735035.1 uncultured candidate division Zixibacteria bacterium | reverse complement strand
TGTTGGCGTTGCTTGGTTCCGTTGCGTATTGCTTGGGCTCCGAAGAATTTCTCAGGCCAATGACACTGCTCGCAAGTCTCCTGCGCCGGACGCAGATTCGCCACCGGAGTGGGGATCGGCCGTGGATAGTTGCCGGCAATGACGGCATATACCTGGTATGCACCCGACAATTTGGATCTTACATACCAGTTGGCGCCCGAACCGATGTGACACGAGGCGCAAGCAACACGAGCGTGCGGAGAATTCTGGTAAGCGGTGTACTCCGGTTTCATGACCTGATGACAGGTGGTCCCGCAAAACTCCACTGACTCGGTGTAATGGAAAGTCTGATAGCTGACCACGGCCGAGACAAACACGACGAGTACGCTGCCAAAAGCAAAGATAGCTGCTGCGTTCCGGTGACTCTTCAGGTTGAAATCGATGCGCGGCCACTGGCGGCGTTCCTGGCCGACACCTTTGCGGATTCGACGACGCTGACGCCAGGCACCGAGGGGGATCAGCACCAGCCCGAGCATCAAGCTCCCGGGAAGAATCAAGAACTGGACGATGCCCAGATACGGGTTTGAGGCGAACTCAAAGAATATACTGATGCCCAGGAACAGTACAATCAGCAGAAGTGATACCGATGCAATGTAGGCGCCGATAATACTGATCCAGTTATAATAGGCAAGCGGCAGTTTGCGCTCCATATGTCCCTTATCATCCTTTCTGAACGGACGCGCGGATCGTGCGGCGCTCCGAGGCGCCGGTTCCGCGGTCAACGATAGCCGAACACCTCGGCGTAGATGACCAATACAATAAGCGAGAGCCCTACTATGAGGGCCACAGCTCCAAAAACTTTCATAGCTTTGACCACGGTATCAGGCAGCGGCTCGGTCAGGTTCTTGTCGAGTTCGCCTGATTCAACGAGCTCCTCATACTCGCGCGGTCGGTCGGCTTTCAGTTCCTCGACCGTCATGCGACCGGTAAAGATAACCGTATCCATAGGGAAGCGATCCGGCCGGAAATGCGTGTTGAAGAAATGGACCGTAAAGATGAAAGCGGTCGCAAGGAGCGCCTCATCCGAATGGATGATGGTTGCCACGTTGATCATCCAACCCGGCAGAAAATGAGTGAAGAACTCAGGGAACCAGAGCATCAGGCCGGTGGAGCCGATGATCGCGACGCCCCAGAAGACCGCAAAGTAGTCGAACTTCTCCCAGTACGTCCAGCGACCATAGCTGGGGCGCGGCCCTCGGCCGATAAACCACTTGAATGTGCCCCAAATCTCCTTGAGGTCGGTCAAGGACGGCAGCATGGAGTCCTTGCCCAACAGCAGGCCCATCCAGGTCTTCTTCTCGCGGCGCTTCATCTTAATAAGGGAGTAGATATGAGAGAAGAAGTAGATCGCCGTAATCACCGCGCAGGTGCGATGAATGAACCCGGCTGATTCGAAACCGCCCAACAGTTCGGATAACCACTGGGCCCAGCCAAGATAGGAGAACTTCAGCGTCATGCCCGTGATCGCCAGGCCTATGAAGCTGGTGACCATGAGGATGTGCAGGACGCTCTGCTGCCGAGTAAAGCGACGATATATTCGTCGATCATGACCTTCGGTCAGCATCGCCCGGTGTTGGCGCATCATCTGGAACGAGCGCGGCAACCAAAGAAGGGTGTGGGCAGTCGCTACTGCGAGCGTACCGACCAACAGACAGGTCATGAACCAGAAGACGTAGAACAGAATCGGGTACTTGATCCGATCGTGGTGTGTCGCATGGGTCAGGTACCCGGCGAACCGGCGGTGCGATCCCTCATGGCATTGGCCGCACGTGGCCACGATATTATTACGTGACAGGTGCGAATTAGGATCGTCCGGTGGCAAGATGTCGTGCGAGCCATGACAATCGTGACACTTGGCCGCCACCGTCCCACCGAGCTGGTTTACTTTGCCGTGGAAGGTCTGGAAATAAGTCTCGGTTACATCTATATGACAACTGCCGCATTGATTCAGAATCTGCTGTTTGAAGCCCTGGCTGTCGGTGCGGACGATGGTATGCGAACGGTGGCAGTCGGCGCAGTTGGGCAGCTTCTTGTCGGAGACTCCCAGCGTATCGGCATGGACGCTCTTGACGTACTTTTCGTAAATACCGTTGTGGCACTTGGCGCAAGTATGCGGTACGTTCTTATGATTGACGCTTGATTCCGGGTTATCTTTCGGGAGCACATGATGGGCCGTGTGGCAGTCCGTGCACATAGCCGTCACGACCAGACCGCTTTCCAACAAGCCTTTGCCGTGAATACTTTCGGGATACTTGCCGGCATCGGCCGTCAAGCCGCGTGCTTCGCGCCTTATGGCCGCCTGCCCGCCGTGTTGATGGCAATACTCGCACATGGCCGGGACATTGGTCGGGAAAGTAGGTGACTTGGGGTCGCGCCGACCACGAACGTTGTGTCGGCCGTGGCAATCTACACACTTGGGAGCATTTGGATCTCCGCGATCGTCGAGGATACCGTGTGTGGAAGTAGCGAACATGTCCACGACTTCGGTATGGCAGATGCCACAGTCAACCTTGTTGGGCACTGTGGCGCAGGGTCGCTTCATGCCCGGATCGGCGTTGGTATGGCACTGGGCGCAGGCCTTGGCCCGATGAATCGAACTGTGCGTTTCGAGCGTGTCAACGAAGAGGGAAATCGTATCGCCGTCTCGAATCATGCTGAGATTGCGATCCGCATGGCACTTCATGCATTCGGTGTCGGATACCTCGTCGTAAAAGACGCGCCGTACCATGTGTGGCTGATGACAGTCGACGCAGACCGGAACCTTGTCCGGCTCCTTTTCCCACATCTCGCCGCGAATGACCTTCCGATGCACTTCCTTGATACGACCGTGACATTTCTGGCATGTCGTGGCGACATTGTTGCGGAAGATGCTCGATCTGGGATCGGTGTGTGGCAGGACAAAATGGGCGGTATGGCAATCGGTGCAGACGGCGGTTACGGTCAGGCCGCGCTTGTAGAGCCCTTCGCCGTGCATCGAGATGGAATAATGATCGAGGATGCTGTCCTGTGGGATATTATAGGTGCGGTCTACCGGCGAACCCTCTTTGTGGCACCGACCGCACATAACGGGAATGTTGAACTTAGTTACCCGCGAATCCTCGGCGCTGGGCGGCTCGATATCATGGGAGCCGTGGCAATCCCAGCATCGGGGCGCCAGGGCCTCGCCGGCGGCGGCGGCTTTACCGTGCAGACTCTGATTGTAGAGCTTGGCGACGTCATCGTGACAGGTAGAGCAATCCACCGGCACCGGTTTGACGTCGCTGTGCGGGAAATCCTCTACGCCTTCGAGAAACGCATGACAATTGATGCAATCGAGGTCTTTGTGGCTGGAGCGGGCGAAACGCTTGGCGTCGACATAAGCCGAGAAGGTTCGACCGTTGCGTTCACCGGTTAGTTCCTTGTCCGCATGGCAGCCCATGCAGTCGTCGTTGGTCTGCGAGGTCGCAACGGCCGGGATTAGCAACAGCGCCAGGCCGAACAGCGCAGCGAAAAGAATCTGATGTATGTTCGACTGACGACTCAAGCTCTGACCTCATTCCAATACATCAGATAACTACATCCTCGCCGCAGGGCCGTAATCAATCTTTGGTTCTTCCGCTCCGGCCTTGGCCGCGGCCACTTTGGCGGCCATCTCCGGGGTCTTGAGTTCCGGATCATCCGAATGCTCGTGATGATATACCGATAGCGGCATTTGGCCGTCGATCCATGCGGTATTCATCGGATATACTCCGGGGCTGAAAACGGTGGAGTACATGTGCCAGATCAAGATCGCCAGCGTGGCGAGCCAGGCTTCATAATAATGTATAACCAGGATGACGTCGAGCGCTCCCTTGGGGAACCAGGCCACCGCCAGATTCTCGAACCAGAGGAAGAAGCCGGTTGCGGCCATCACAACCGTCCCCCAGACCAGCGCCCAGTACTCGGCTTTCTCGACGTATGAGAAACGGCCGAAACCCGGTTTCTCGGGAATCATTCCGAGATTGAAGCGTATCATCGCCAGGAATTGGACAAAGTCATTCTTGGTCGGCATCATGTCCTTCAGGAACTGGCGGCCGCGCGGAGAAATCAGGTAGAACATGTGCCAGAAAGACGCGATCGTAAACAAAACGGCTGCCACTCGGTGAATTTCACCGCGAAGCTGCGAGCCGCCTTCCCAGCCGAATAGCCAGGTAACCCAGCCGGATTCTTTGTATCGTAGCGAGAAGCCGGTGACCACCAGGACGATGAATGTAATCATCAGGAAGTAGTGCTGGGCGACCTCATTGACCGTCATCCGTCTGAAGCGAAGTTTGTTGCGAACCTTTTTGATCTGTTTTCTTAGATCAATCAGCCAATGCAACAGCATTGAGCCAATAATGACTATAATCGCAATGACATATACCTTCTGAATGACGTTGGCGGCCTCAGTCCGTGACACCCCCGGTTCGCCGTGAATGGGGGTGCTGGCCACTTCCGAAGAAATCCCCTGATGACAATGGCCGCAGGTCTTTTGAAGGTTGTCGGGATTGACCGACGAGCGAGCATCGGCTCGGGGGAGTACCATGTGCGCTCCGTGACACGAGGCACAGTTGGCGACGGTCACGTCACCGGCCCGGCTCTTCAATCCGTGATAGCTGTCGTACCATGAACGCAAACGACCGCCGGGGATGCCGTACTTGTCGTTCAAGTAGGCCGATTCGTGGCACGGGGAACAAGTAGCTTCGGCCACGCGGGTCGGACTGACCGGTGACCGGGGGTCGGAGGTAGCAATGATGCCGTGCTCACCGTGGCAGTTGGTGCAGACCGGGGCATCGACTTCGCCGCGCGCCACCAGCTTGCCGTGTATACCTTCCCAGTACTCCTGCTCCACACTCGAGTGGCACCGTCCGCAGGTCTTCGGAATATTGAAGTGGTTGATCGTCGATTGGGCGTCACTTGCAGCGTAAATTCGGTGGGCGGTGCCTCCGGCGGAATGGCAGTCGTTGCACGATGCAGCGAGTAGAACACCTCCCGTAATTGCGCGTCCGTGAACCGAACTCTTGAAGGCGGATATGGCATTGCCGTACAAAATCTCATGCTTGGTGGTCAAGTCGAGGTTTTCATGGCAACTGCCGCAGGTGTTAGGCAGGTTCTCTGCGCTGGTGCTCGAACGGCGGTTCTGGGAACTTAGTATGTCGTGATGGCCGTGACAATCGGCGCATTCCGGAATATCCGGATCAGTGCCGAGTTTCTTCCGTCCGTGACGATCATAGATTGTCGCTATGTCAGAGTGACAACTTCCGCAGTCGACCTTCGCGACTGTCTCGTCGTGGGGGAGACCTTTGATGGCGGCGTGACAGTCCACGCATTCCAGCCCGGCGTGCGATGATGAGTCCAGTAACGACGCCAGGTCACGTTCTTCGTTTCTCTGGGTGTCCTTCTCGTGGCAACTCAGACAATTTTTCTTCGTAGGCGGCTCGAGATTCTCGGCCCGGACAGATGATCCGGAGAACCCGAGGAGAGCCGACAATAGTATGGCAAAGCCAAGCAGTCTATTAATTAACATAGAAACCCAACCATTTTCGCTGTCGCAAAGGAGGCCGTACGACAGACCCATCCGCTACCCGCCAGGCGGGTCACTTAGAATCCTCATATCGGACATTTCCGGTCTCTTTGCAAGTGATTTTTTGCACAAGCTAATCGACACTAATCTGAGAGCCAAATCCTGTAGAATACGCCACGATCCGTGCTCGTTAGTGTTTGTCCATTGTCCCGGTTGAAGATAGCCGGTGATAAGGCGAGCGATTTCGCGATGATCTTTCACCTTCAGATGGCATGTGCACGGTCGATTTCTCGTCGAAAAGCCGCAATATGGTCCGGGGTGGTCCCGCAACACCCTCCCATGATCGCAACGCCCGCTTCAAGCAGTTGTCTCACCCGTTCGGCCATGAATGGGGGAGACTCAGTGTAGACCGCTCGGTTGTCTTTCAGCACCGGAAGACCGGCATTGGCCTGGATAATCAGAGGCGTCGCGGACTGTTTGCGGAACTCATTGGCTATCTGCACCATCTGGTCGATTCCGTTGCCACAATTGGACCCGATCAGGTCGGCTCCGGCCGCAATCAATCCGGCGGCGGCTCGTTCAATTGTGACGCCCATGACCGTAACGAAGCCTCTGGGAGTCGGGTCAAATGTCATCGTGGCTGCCACCGGAATTCCAGGGGCACACTGTTTGGCCGCCCGAATGGCCAGGGTGGCCTCGGTTAAGTCGGTCATCGTCTCGATAATAATAGCGTCAATTCCTTCAGAAACCGCCGCTTTGATTTGTCGTTCGAAAGAGGCGAGAATTTCTTCCGGCTCGGTGTCGCCAAAGGGATTGAGCAAGCGACCGGTCGGTCCGCAGGAAAGGGCAACCAGAACATTGGCGCCGGCTCCGGTCCGGGCGGCTCGGATGGCGCTTCTAGTGATGTCTTCTGTCCGTGAATCCAATCCATACTGAGCCAGTTTTAGCGGGGTGCCTCCGAAAGTGTTGGTCTCGACCATATCCGCGCCCGCCTCGGCATATTGCCGGGCTATTTCGGTCAGGACTTCCGGACGCGACAGGTTCCAGGCTTCCGGGCAGTCGCCGAGCTTCAGGCCCCGTTCGATCAGCATCGTGCCCATGGCGCCGTCGCAGAGAACGACAGTCCCGGCGGAAATGCGATCGAGAAGCGCAGACATCTCAGCGAACTCCCATAAAGCCTTTGATACATTCCACCGCTTTGACGCCGTCGAAACAATACGCATCGGCGCCGATCAGGCGGGCGTACTCGGCGGTGAGAGGCGCTCCGCCCACCACTACGCGAGTCCGGCCGTAAATACCTTTCTGCCGGGCGATCTCAATGACCTTCTGCATCATTGGCATAGTGGTAGTCAGCAGAGCGGAGAGACCGATCACGTCGGCTTTCTCGGCGATGGCGGTATCTACAAATTTCTCCGGCGGGACGTCTTTGCCGAGATCTATCACTTCAAACCCGGCGCCCTTGAGCATGATACCGACCAGGTTCTTGCCGATATCGTGCAGATCGCCCTGAACCGTACCGATCACGACTTTGCCGATGTTCGGAATTCCGGCCGCTATCAGGAGCGGCTTGAGCAGGTCGAGCCCGGCATACATGGCCTTGGCCGCCATGAGTACATCGGGAAGAAAGATCTCGTGATTCTTGAACTTCTCACCGACTACCGACATCCCGCCAATAAGGCCGCGGTCCAGAATCGCCTTGATGTCGGTTCGGTCGTCGATGGCCCGGCGTGTGAGCGAGGCCACTTGTTCGGCGTTACCTTTTTGAAGTTCCTCGGAAATCTGCTGAATTAGGTCCATACATCTGATCCTATATTAGTGCGAATGTCTTTTGCTAATCTCAGCGAACCGATCGCGACATGAACGGGTCTTGCAATCGGCGCAGAATGGAAATGTGTCGTCAATGTCGAATGCCTGCCACGGCGCGACAATCAGGACGCCGCTGATCGATTTCAGCGGATGCATCAGATATGACTCGTTCAATCTGATACCTATCCGTTCCGGCTGCAGGAAGTCGAACAGTTTCTTCTGTCCCGAAATGTGCCAGCCGCAGTAACCGGGGCTGAACCGCAGTATGTCCTTGTCGCCGTCGAGATGACCCGTCGCTTTCAGTTGTTCCGCCCAGAAGCGCTCGACCAAATCGGCTACCTGATCAGCCCCAGCCGATGCCGCCGCGTCGAGCATAGTCGCCGCTGCGAAATCATTTCTTTCGAACCGGTCGGCAATCTCATCGCTGATTAGTTGTCCCAGGGTGCAGGCGAACAAAGTCAAATGTTCGGCTTCCGGAAGTATTTGATCAATTACGCCCGGAACGGCATTGTGTCCTTCGCCCTCATAGACACTCTGAAAGTTCGAACGCGTGATCTCGCAGGTAGTTGCCTCCGGATGGGCCAGACGGCAAAACTCCTCTACGGCCTGTGCAGCCAAACGGGTATTCCGTTCGGTATGGGCATGAGCCGGCATCCCCTGAGCTTCCAGGATGGCCTCTACCGTCGGGGTCACCTGCTCGACGCTTATGTCGATCTCATGGGTTATCACGACAGGCTCGGCAATCTTTCCATACCGTACTTTCGGGCTTCGGCGCTCATGCGTGCGGTAAGCTCTCTCTTCACTTGCTCTGGCAGTTGCACCGGGCGGGCTTCAGCGACCAGTTTGTTGACAATGTCGGTAGCGCGCTGCTTCAACGTCCGGCTGCCTTCTTCCTGCCAGCGCGAACGATTGGCACGGTCGATCGCCGGCCCGGGGAAGAGGATCTCCTGATGAAGGTACTTTCGCGTGTGGTCGGAAATCAGCAGGTGTTGTTCGCGGAGAAGTTCTTCGAAACGAGGCAGGGAAGGGAAATCCTCGCGCGGTTCGATGCCCTGTAGCATCCGGGCGGTCATGCCGCAGATTTCATTATCCAGTACCAACTTTTCGAGACTGAAACAGCTCTCAAAATCGAGCATACCCGGTCCGGAAATGTTGTTGATGCCGGCCAGTGCCGCCAGCGTAGCGCCCATCGACGTTTCGAGTCCGGCCTGGGCGTCGAGCAGTTTGGCATCGGAAAGGGCGATATACGCCTGAGTTGGAAGTCCGAGATGCTTACCGATTTCACTGTACGCACAGTCGATCATCATCGTCTCGATCGCCCCCATGGGGGTAGTCTCGTAGCGAAGATCGAACACGGCCGGCGAGCCGCCCCAAAGTACCGGTGTGCCCGGGCGGGTCAACTGGCTGATCGCCAGACCGCTCAAAGTCTCGGCGGTATGCTGCACGAGCGTGCCTACCAGTGTCACGGGCGCCATGAATCCGGAGAGCGGCATGGCAATGTACTCGACCGGGATGCCATATTTCGCACAGTCGACGAGGTTTTGCGAGGTAACATCACTCCATTTCAGCGGTGAGGTCGGACAGCAGGAGAATACCGTCAGCGGTTTCTCGGCCAGAGACTTTTCCGATCCGCGCACGATAACCTGGAGATCCTTCATGATCTCGAACGCCTCGACCGTAAACGTGCCCGTTACTACCGGCTTCTCACAATACATCAGGCTGACATACAGCCGGTAGCTGTCCGATATCCGCTCATGGACGTCGCACGGGATCATGGCGGTCGATTGCGACGCGACATATTTCATCCCCGTCATGAGGCGAGCATAGGCGACATAGTCAGAAGTCGTGGGGCGGCGCTGGAGGTCGGTAACGCTGTCGAGTAGATTTATCGCGGCCGAACCGGGCGTGTAGTTGACATTGTCTCCGGAAAGATCGACCGCTGGTTGTCCCATAGAATCGTAGAGCGCAAACCCGTGGCGCGCCGCGTTGAGGCTCCGGTCAATAATCTCTTCGGTGTAGAATACTCGCTTACTGTTCTGGTCGACTCTGGCGCCGTGGCTGTGCAACAATGATACCACACCGTCGTTGTGGATCTCCACGCCGAGCCGACAGATCAGTTCGCGGGCCTCTGATATGATCCGATTCCTGAGTTCTTCGGTGAGAAATTGGACTCTCGGTCTCACGGGACGGCTCCTTTCGCCGGGACAGAATGACAGGACCGGCGCAATAGCCGAGTGCGGCGCCGGACCTCACCAATGTTGCCCGGAACGACCGATTTGTCAAGCGTCGGAGAAAGGAGCAGGCCGAATCAGTAACAGTTGGGCAGGGGCAAAGCTGAGATAAACAGGTGGTCGATCAAAGCAGAAATATCTCCGATCGTGATGTCGGCAGTACTCGGATTGGCGCCACCCGATTGATTGATATCAGCCTCTTCGTAGCATGCGAGAGGGATTTGAGAAATGAAGATGTGTTCGATGAGGGCCGAGATGTCACCAATCGTCGGTTCATAGTCGCCGCTGTTGTTGGCGTCGCCGACAATGCCGATACAGCACGAAGGCATCTGCTTATGGACCGGCCAGGTATAACTTCTCGAAATAGTCGTCTTCCGTACCAACGGAGTGACCAGCGATACATTCAGACGAAGGGTCTGGATGGCGGCCGTCATCAAGTCAGGAGTCATATTGAGACTAGGGCTTACAGAGTCGGGGATTGGGACGCCGTCGAGCTGCCATTCGTACTGCAAACCACTTACGGGAATAGGCGTAGCGGTGAATGTCGCGCCCGTGACACCGACACTGATGTAGGTTCCAACCGCCGGTGTGACCGCATCGGTAAGCGAAACCAGGTTCGTGAAGCTAATCACGTGGGCTTCCTGGCAAATCGGGCAAAACGGACGGTTGAGCGAACGCATTTCGCAATTGTACCAGGGGCGGTAGATCCCGGTCGTGAGGTAGCGAGCCCCTTCGAAAGCGCCGACCGTGGTCAGATATGGCGAACTTTCGGGTGTCGGCAGGGGAGTGCCGGCGTCCACCCATGTGAGCCATTTCAAACCGGTACCTGCGGAGTCATAGTCTACATTGGGCTCGGCATCACCCGGGGGAAAGCCGGGGTAGGCCGTCTCATACTCATCGGCCAGATCGGCTATGGTATGCCCGGTCTCATGAATGACGACTTCCGAGGAAGCGGAGTTTATCGATGATACGGCAATGCCCCCACCGGAGCCGCCGTATTTGGTGGAATTGACCAGCACTAAGATCATGTCCCAGACGCCTGCTCCCACCTGAGCGTCGGCCGCCAGTATCGCCTTATAGTAACCGTCGCCGGTCAGCGCCAGCAGACGCTCGATATCGTTCACCCAAAACGACGAGTTCAGATAGGTGTCCTTCATGACACCGACCACTTCATTGTCTGCTCCCGATTCGTTGCTCTCGATGTCCACCCGGTACATATTGGTCGCCCCGAACAGGAGATTCCAGGGTGATTTGGCCTCAATGGCCGATCCGAGCGACGCAGCTGCGGTAGTAAATGCTCCGGTGCCCAAATCGGTGGCCGTGTAACCGTCACCCATGACAACGATCACAAGCCGATTGGCGTCCGGGCCGGTATCGCGAATCTTCTGTACCCCAACGGGACCCACGGTAGGGGCGGCGACAGCCATAGCGCTTGTGGCATCGAAATTCCAGTTCCGAGTTTGAAACGCGCCCGGGAGCGATACCGCTGCGGGCGCTCGATTAACCACCCCGGTCTGAGACAGACGAATGTTTCCGAAAGTTGCCTTGGGGTCGGGCCCGCTTAGCCGGACTACTATAATTCCAGTCTGGGGAACATACCAACGACAGGGGAGAGAATCCCTCATCGGGACGAGAACGCCGAGGGGCAGCTCGGTGGACGAAGCATAGACCGCCTTGCCGGAGGCGTCGAGCCAGTCGCAATTATAGGCTACGCGAATCGCAGCCGAGTTGAGTCCGGGCGTCTGTACGGTTTTTTCGGTAGCTCTGATTGGGTCGGCCTTCAGGAGCTGCAGCGAACCGGCATCATAACGAAAAACCAACTGCCAGTTGGTACTGCCGAACGCCGTTCCGACCGTGATGATCGAGAGGAATAAAACGACTGTGAAAGAAGGCCAGCGAAGTCGGGTGAACATCATTGCTCCAATCAGGGTAACATATACATAATCGGACAGTTCCCGCGAGACCTGACGACCGTCCAAAATAAACACTAACTCGCTTGTATCCAAGGGATTATCTCTATCCTCAATCGGGGATTGACAAAGCCGGTTTGCGTGATATATTAAGATGTAGCGATCGCTGGGCAAAAGCCTCCGGTTGCCGAGGTTGGCTCGACGATTCTTCATTGTACCCGCGTAACCCATTGGTTGCTGGCGAGTATTGATCACTGCGATAAAGGCTCTCAAAGAGGCGCTCTGATAATCCGGTGTCGTACGATATCGGATGGTCGAGTAAATTGTGTCAACCTTCACACAGGGGTCTGCGATGTGGCGTACCTGCCTTTTCGTTGGAATTAGCTGCTTAGCTATGGGGCTGTCGGCCGGGGATATCTCCGCCCAGGACAGCACTTCGGGAATACTCTTCACCGGTTGCCCGCCATATGTTCGGGGCTTTCACTGCGATTCGATGTTCTACCAGGTGGTGGCGATCGACTTGTCGACCGGTAAACAATGTCCGGAGATGAAATACATCCTGGTTTCCGGTCCGGGGACAATTAATCAAAAGACGGGACTGTGGAGCTTTCATCCTGAGAAGGAAGACCTGCCTCCGCGCTATTACGATTCCGTGGAGATTGCCGCCTACAAAGGGAATGATACCACTACTTCAGATGAGAACTGCCGATTTAGCGTACGCGTTGAAGACCAGTCCCCGATGCTTGAAGAGGGATGCTACCGTCATTTCGCCTTGACGGTTGGTGACAGCCTGGTTGCGCCGCTCACGCCCTTCGATCCGGATGTTTGTGATGAAGCAAGGATCGATTCGGTCTTCGTGAGCCCCACACCCTCAGGATTCTTCGCCTATGATTCCGTTGGGAAATCCGTGGTGTTCAGACCCGATTCTGCGGACGCTAATATTCGTTTTGTCATTTCCGTTGCCCTTACTTCGGATTCAATTACCCGTGAGTGTAGGATCTTTGCCGAGGTCGCGCCCCTGCTGCCGACGTACATCGTTCGCCTGGGATATTTGAATGATCAATTCCAGGGGCAGTACTGCGACGTGCCGATTACGCTCGAAAAGTACGACTCTACCAAGGGTCTGGCCGGCTTCGATTTCATGATTGCCTATGACGCCTCAGCGCTCGCGTTTCAATTGGCCGCCGAGGGTGATCTATACACTCAATGCGCCTGGGAATATTTCACCTACCGTTTTGGCCCGCGTGGCGCCAGCGACTCTAGTCGTCCGAGCGGTCAGCTACGTGTCATCGGAATGGCCGAGACCAACAACGGGCCCGTATCATCCGGGATGTAATCATGAACAATCTCGGATATGTGAATCATCGGTACCGGTCACCCTGGCCAATCTGCGATTCCTGGTAAGCAACGACCGCACTTTGGAGTGTCAGTTTGTGCCGATGCGTTTCTTCTGGTACGACTGTGGTGACAACGTCACTATGCAAACTTGAATGGCAGCGAGTTGTATCTCTCGAATGACGTGTTTGACTTTGGGAATACAGCGACTGACCGATAGTGCGACTTCCCGACCTTCAACGGCTCGCAGGACGAGTGTGTGTATCACTAACGCGTCGACAAACAAATACGCTCTTCGGGCAGTAGACTTGTACAACGGCGGGGTTCAGATTATTTGCCCATATGATCCTGACGAACCCGGCGATATCAATATAAATGGCATTGCCTACGAAGTCGCCGATGCTGTCATGTTCAGCAACTACTTCGTCTCAGGTCTACTTGCTTTTGAAGGACACGTGGATGGATCGATTGCCGCTTCAGACGTGACCAGAGACGGCAAGACCTTGACGATTGCCGACCTGGTCTTTCTGATCGACGTCATCGTGGGTGACGCTCAGCCATACAGCCAGCTTACACCATCGCCGAATGTGGCGACCTTTACCTGGAATGTTGGAAGCGGCGTCGTAGATTTGTCAACACTTGATACGTTGGGCGCCGTGTACCTCGTAGTCAGCGGCAACGTAGTCCCGAGTCTTCATGCTTCCCAAATGGAAATGAAATGCCAGACCGACAATGTCGTTACGAGAATTCTGATCTGGTCGCTGGAAGGAGCGAAGATAGTATCCGGCGATTTACTATCGATCTCCGGCGCTACAGGAATCGTCTCAATTGAGACGGCAACCTATGACGCCCGGGCGGTTACGACGAAAATTGACATACCCGGTTCCCAGAAAGTTCCGTACGAAGTGCGAATCGGCATCAAGGACTCAGTCGTGCAGGGTGACTATGTCGACCTGCCGATTACTTTGGAAAGGTTCGATAAGACTCAGGGTCTGGCGGGGTTCAACCTGCTTCTTGGTTACGACGCTTCGGCCCTGGCGTTTCAATTGGCATCCGAAGGCGATCTCTACGATTCCTGCGCCTGGGAGTATTTCACCTACCGGTTCAACCCGGACACGAGTTGTGGACCCACCTGTCCGAGTGGCATGATCCGCATCGTCGGTCTGGCTGAGACCAACAACGGTGATTATCATCCCAATCCGTCCTGTGCCTTGAACGGTCGCGGCTGGGTGTCGTCGGTTCCGGTGACGCTGGCGAATCTCCGATTCTTGGTCAGCAGTGACGTCGAATTAGCCGGTCAGTGGGTGCCGATTCGCTTTTTCTGGACCGGTTGCGGGGACAACGCGCTTTCCAATTTCGATGGCAGCCAGACGTATGTGTCTTCGCTCGTGTATGACTATTACGGACCAGTGATCTCGCAGGAAGGGTCTTTTCCGACTTATCGGGGAGCCCAGCCGGAATGTGTCTTTGACAATTCGTGTCCGGGCCGAAGTTCCACGCGTTGGGTCGATTTCTATAATGGTGCTCTGGAGTTGAATGGGCGTGACACAATTGACTGTCGGCGGGACATAAACAAAACGGCATCCCCTACGAAATCGCCGATGCTGCGTTTTGCGACCAACTACCTACTTAATGTATACTCTGGTCCTGGCACAACCGATACCCTCCAGTGCGCCGATATCAACATGGACGGACAAAATACAATTGCTGATATTGTCTATCTTCTACCGAATTAGCGAGGCGATGCTCTTCCTGCGCCGCTGCTACCGTCGCCCAACGAGGCCTGTGTTCACCTGGGATACCGTCACCGGCGTCGTGAGTGTATCGACGACAGATACGCTTGGTGCAGTCTACATGATTGTGGAGGGTGGAATCACACCCATGGCTCTGTCAGGCGAAGAGACGGTTTCTGTTATAGACAGCAACTTGACGAGAATAGTGATCTTCTCGAATGATGGCACCACTGCAATTGTGTCGGGACCAATTGAGAAGATCCTCGGCGCCACCGGGATAGTCGAAATCCAGGCATCCACACGCGAAGGTAGGGCGGTGACGACCAAGCTGGAAATCACCGGGAGCGATGCTCCCACGGTTCCTTACTCGGTGCGTATTGGGGCGGTTGAAGCGTTGGCCCGGGGCAACATCGTTGATGTGCCGGTCACTCTGAATAAGTTCGACCAGGCTCAGGGTCTGGGCGGTTTTGATTTTCAGATAGGGTTTGACGTATCAATGCTGACATTCCAGTTGGCCGCTGAAGGAGCCCTCTATGACTCCTGCGCCTGGGAGTATTTCACCTATCGTTTCGCTGTCGACACGGGTTGCCAGCTGACCTGTCCCACCGGGCGGGTTCGCGTTATCGGCCTTGCTGAGACTGTTAACGGTGACGTCCATCCCAATGTCGCCTGCGCCGCGAATAATCCAGGGTGGGTGTCGTCAGTTCCCGTAACGCTTACTACTCTCAGGTTCCTGACTGTGAATGACGAGAGATATGATTGCTGGCGGGCGCCGCTCCGCTTCTTCTGGACGGATTGCAGTGACAACACCCTGGCGAATTTCAATGGCAGTGAAATGTATCTGTCATCGTCGGTATATGACTATGTTGACGGTGTTTACGCGCTGTCTTCGGGACAAGATCCGTTCCCAACCTATCGTGGTGCGCAGAACGAGTGTGTTCATGACAACCCGCCACTTCCCAACAAGACGCTTCGTCGTGTTGATTACTTCAACGGCGTGGTTGGCTTCATTTGCGTTGATCCCGTCGAAACCGTGGGCGACATCAATCTGAACGGCATCTCCTACGAAATCGCCGACGCTGTCATGTTCAGGTACTATTTTATCGACGGAACGGCGGTTTTCGGCGAACACGTCGAGGGATCCACTCAGGCCTCTGATGTCAATGGGGACAAAGTACCTCTGACGGTTGAGGACTATCAGTATCTCTTTGGCGTTATAGTTGGAGGCCTTCAGCCAGGTCAGCAGATTACTCCGGCAAATTACCCGACACATGTGTACTGGTACTCGCAGTCTGGAAATGTGTACTTCGACACCGTTGACTCGCTTGGTGTCGCTTCACTGGTGGTGGAAGGTGAGGTCATCCCGGTGCTGCACGGAGAAGATGTGGACATGATCTACCGAAGCGACTCCGGTCTGACGAGGATTCTCATATATACGACCAAG